>JAOATL010000012.1 GCA_030158125.1 Limnohabitans sp.
GGCTGAGGAGAACTACTATCGGCAACTTGCCAATAGATCAAACATAATCGCTTTAGCTTAAACAAACTGGCCTCCACGAAATTCGGGGCGATTCACAGTACTTTTAATAATCGGGTCAATATTTGCGCTTCTCATCGTCCCCATTGCGACGATCTTGGGTCTCATTGGATTCTGGATCTTTGGATTCTGGGGCGCTCTGATAGGAGTTATTGTTGGTTTTATACTTCAGATGGGTGATTGAATTGAAGTCTTCTCGTAGCATCGCAGTCGCAAGAGGTCGTCATATGTACGAAATTCAAAACTTTCGAGATCACCTGACGAAGCTGGAAGAGCAGGCGGGTGTATCCGAAACTGCCAGTAGGGCGCGGGAAGGCAGCTTCATCCCATTGCGTGTCACGAATCCTGAAATTGCTGATACAGACTCACACTTTGCATTCGAGCATGATGCTGTAAGGAGGCGCTTGCGAGATGTCTACTTTGCAGTTGAAGATACAACTCTGCGAATGCAATTAATAAGAGCAGAGTTTTATTTTGATGACTTCATTAGACAATGGAGATACCGGGAAATTCAACTGCTTACAGACTATTTAGAGGAGCTGAAGGCTACATCACATCTGCGAAAGAATGCTGTACTTATTGTCGGAATGACCGCCGTATGGTGGTGGCTTCTAGGTTTTTACGGCGTATTAGGATCGTTGCTCTTCGGCTGGCTGGTCTTGCGAACGTCAGTAAAAGCTGGAAAGAGTGAAATTGCCGCTAAAGAAAGTGACTTGAATAAGGCCAAGCTTTATTCGCAAGGCCGGGAACTTTGGCCTCAAACGTTCGAACGTGGGGAGATGCTAAGTGGTGACCGATTCACGCAGGCAGATAACCTTTCTGCTTGGGGAACGCATATCCAGCAGAAATGATTATGAATAATTTATCGGCAGCGGCCTGACCGCAAGCAAATTTTCAAAATTTTTCAAAATTCTCGTGGCCTCTGCATACACCGCTGACCAACTCGCTCGGCCCTACCCGGGGGGTCTAATAGAGAGTGATTTCTAACCCGTGATCGCGCTACTGCGGTAGCATCAATTTGGCATCAGCAGAAGACAGGGAATTGCAGGTGAGTCGTCTCCATACATCCTATCCCAGCAGCGTATTCAGATCCTGATTGATAGTCGATTTGATGGTTGAAACAAAAAAAGCGCCTAAGCGCTTGATTTGATTGGGTTTCTGGCGGAAGCGGTGAGATTCGAACTCACGGACCCTTTCGAGCCGCCGGTTTTCAAGACCGGTGCAATCGACCACTCTGCCACACTTCCTGCGGGTGGAATTGTAACCTCGTTCTAGGGCCAAAACAGAGCCGATGGCGCCGGACTTTGAAAATTAATGTTGATCTGACCCCAATTAAACGAGCATGCCTTGGGTTTCGATGAAGGCGATGACGTCGGCCAGGCCGGTTTGGGTTTTGAGGTTGGTCATGACGAAGGGTTTGAGGCCTTTGGCGGTAGTGCGCATGCGGGTGGTGTCGGCGTGCATCACCGTCAGGTCGGCCCCGACGTAGGGGGCCAGGTCGGTTTTGTTGATGACGAAGAGGTCGCTTTTGGTGATGCCAGGACCGCCTTTGCGGGGAATTTTTTCCCCGGCGGCGACATCGATCACGTAGATGGTGAGGTCGGACAGTTCGGGGCTGAAGGTGGCGGCCAGGTTGTCGCCGCCGCTTTCGACAAACACCACATCGGCGTTGGGAAATTTTTCTAGCATGCGGTCGATGGCTTCCAAGTTGATGGAGGCGTCTTCACGGATGGCGGTGTGAGGGCAGCCACCTGTTTCAACGCCCATGATGCGGTCGGCTTCCAGTGCGCCACTGACGGTGAGCAAGCGTTGGTCTTCCTTGGTGTAGATGTCGTTGGTAATGGCTACCAGGTCCCAATTCTGGCGCATACTTTTGCAGAGCATTTCCAAGAGGGTGGTTTTGCCTGAACCCACAGGGCCGCCAATGCCCACGCGAAGGGGCGGTAGTTTTTTGGTGCGATGGGGAATGTGGTGCAAAGCAGTCATGATCTGAAAAGTCGAGAGTATTGGGTTTCGTGACGGGCTGACAGCACCGCCAACATGGGGCAAAAAGCTTGTCGATTGTCATCGTTTAGAGCGATGGCGTATTCCACTGCCCCAGGAATTTCATGGGCCAGTCGGGCTAAGATTTTTTGGCCAGAGACTTGACCCAAGGGCACTGCCTTGAGCGCCGCTTGCGTCATGTTCTCGGCCCAGCCAAATGCGTAGGCTTGCAGGGCTTGTTCCAACGGAGCTTGCGCCAAAGACAAGGCCAGCGACATGGCCATGGGATAGGTGGGGCGCAAATCACTGCACAGTGAAAGTGCTGGCGCACTGGCTTTGTTTTGAATGCGCAGCCAGTCTAGCAAGGACCGGCCCATTTGTTCGGTTTGCAAACGCATTTCGTGTGTTTCACGCGTGGCATGCACCCATGCGCTCAAGGCCTGCAGGCGTTCTGTGTTCAGGGCTTGCCATGCGGGAATGGCTTGCGCCATCAAGGCCATGTCACCACGTGCTTGAGACAAATGCAATTGATCGGCCAGCCAGTCTGCACATGAGGCTTCGTCGTGTACGTGTTCGTGGTCGATGGCCGATTCCAATGCTTCGGAGTAGGAGAAGCCACCTACAGGCAGTGCAGGAGAGGCCAACCAGATGAGTTGAATCAGTTCAGTGCTCATGCTGGCAATGAGGCCCGTGGACATGAGGCTGCTCTGGTGCATGATCGTGATCGTGACCTTGGGCGTCACCATGTGAGTGGCCTGCGCCACCATGGTGTGTGCCATAAGCACCACCTTCAGGCTCGAACGCTTCTTCGACGGTTTTCACGGTTAAGTGCAGGGCCCGAAGCATGTCGGCCAACACTGAATCTGGCTCAATTTTCAGATGATCGGGTTGGAGCTCGATGGGGACATGGCGGTTGCCTAAATGGTAAGCGGCGCGGGTAAGGTCAAAGGGGGTGCCATGTTGCGAGCATGTGGTAACGCGCAGCAAAGTTTGCGGGGCGGCTTCTACGCGCACCAGGCTGCCATCTTCGGCAAGAAGCACATCGCCGCCGCGGACCACTTGACCGCGTTGCAAAAAAACAGACAACACGCGCCCTTTGGAGTCTTGTGTTTGGAAGCGACTTTTTTGACGCACGTCCCAATCCAAAGACACTGTGGGCGCGCGCTTGATCAAAGCAGAAGCCAATCCTTGGCCGCCTGGGATTAATTTAGAGCAAGTGAGCATTCAGTCAATCGAGAACATCAGAACAAAAAGTAACGCTGTGTCATGGGCAAACTCACGGCGGGTTCGCACGTCAACAGCAAGCCATCCGCACGCACTGCATAGGTTTGTGCATCGACCTCCATTTTGGGCGCGTAGTCGTTGTGGACCATGTGCCGCTTGCCAACTCCGCGAATCCCTTTGACAGCCGACAAAGTTTTTTGCAACCCATACTTTTGCCCAATGCCCGCTGCCAATCCTGCTTGCGAGACAAACGTGAGTGATCCGCGTGCCAGCGCGCCACCGTAGCTGCCAAACATGGGTCGGTAGTGCACAGGCTGCGGCGTGGGGATAGAGGCGTTGGGGTCGCCCATGGCGGCCATGGCAATGAAACCGCCCTTGAGAATGAGTGCTGGTTTGACGCCAAAGAACGCTGGTTTCCAAACCACCAAATCGGCCCACTTGCCCACTTCAATGCTGCCCACTTCGTGACTGATGCCGTGTGCAATGGCGGGGTTGATGCACAGCTTGGCGATGTAGCGCTTGACGCGCGCGTTGTCGTTGCGATCTGTGTCGCCCGGCAACTTGCCGCGCTGCATTTTCATTTTGTGGGCGGTTTGCCAGCAGCGCAAAATCACCTCGCCTACGCGGCCCATGGCTTGGCTGTCTGAGCTGAACATGCTGATGGCTCCCAAGTCATGCAAGATGTCTTCCGCGGCAATGGTTTCTTTGCGAATGCGGCTTTCGGCAAATGCCAAGTCTTCTGGAATAGAGGGATCCAAGTGGTGGCACACCATCAGCATGTCGACGTGTTCGTCCAAAGTGTTGATGGTGTAAGGGCGTGTGGGGTTGGTCGAAGAGGGCAGCACATTGGCTTCGCCTACCACTTTTAAAATGTCGGGGGCATGACCGCCGCCTGCGCCTTCGGTGTGGAAGGTGTGAATGGTGCGGCCTTTGAACGCGGCCACAGTGTCTTCCACAAAGCCAGACTCGTTCAAGGTGTCGGAGTGGATGGCCACTTGCACGTCGGTCTCTTCAGCCACGTTCAGGCAGTTGTCGATGGCGGCAGGGGTGGTCCCCCAGTCTTCGTGCAGTTTGAGGCCAATGGCACCTGCATTGATTTGCTCGTGCAGCGAGTCAGGCAAGGCGGCGTTGCCTTTGCCCAGGAAACCCAAGTTCATGGGGAAGGCGTCGGCGGCTTGCATCATGCGTTCAATGTTCCAAGCGCCAGGTGTACAGGTGGTGGCAAAGGTGCCAGTGGCTGGGCCTGTGCCGCCGCCAATCATGGTGGTGATGCCGCTGGCCAAAGCTTCCTCAATTTGCTGGGGCGCAATGAAGTGAATGTGCGTGTCGATGCCGCCTGCAGTCACGATGTTGCCTTCGCAACTGATGACCTCGGTGCCAGGGCCAATGATGATGTCAATGCCGGGTTGGGTGTCGGGGTTGCCTGCTTTGCCAATGGCCACAATGCGACCCCCTTTGAGGCCTATGTCGGCCTTCACAATGCCCCAGTGATCAATGATCAGGGCGTTGGTCATGACGGTGTCTACCGCGCCACCGGCTTGCGGCCCTGAGCCTGTGCCATCGCGTGTGCGCTGCGATTGCGACATGCCATCGCGAATGGTTTTGCCACCGCCAAATTTGGCTTCTTCGCCGTAGCCACCAGCTAACAGGGTGAAGTCTTTTTCAACTTCTATCAGCAATTCGGTATCGGCCAACCGAACACGGTCACCCACGGTGGGACCAAACATTTCTGCGTAGGCGCGTTTGCCAATGGTTGCCATGATCAGATTCCTTTTGCTTCTGGGAGTGCGCCATTCACCAAGGCTCTGAAGCCATAGATTTCGCGTTTACCGCTGTAGTCCACCAATTCAACGGTGCGTTGTTGGCCGGGTTCAAATCTGACGGCTGTGCCTGCGGCAATGTTCAAGCGCATGCCTTGTGCAGCAATGCGATCAAACAGCAATGCGCCGTTGGTTTCTGCAAAGTGGTAGTGCGAGCCCACTTGAATAGGACGGTCACCACCGTTTTGCACCACCAGGGTGGTGGTTCTGCGACCTGGGTTGAGCGTGTGCACGCCGTCGTCTGTGATGAGTTCTCCGGGAATCATGTCGAGATCCTTAAACAATGGGTTGGTGCACGGTCACCAGTTTGGTGCCGTCGGGAAAGGTGGCTTCAACTTGAATGTCGGGAATCATGTCGGCAATGCCATCCATCACATCAGCGCGCGTGAGCAAACTTCGGCCTTCACTCATGAGTTGGGCCACTGTTTTGCCATCGCGCGCACCCTCCATCACGGCGGCACTGATGTAGGCAACTGCTTCGGGGTAATTGAGTTTGAGGCCGCGTGCTTTTCGGCGTTCAGCCAAAAGACCAGCGGTGAATATCAACAATTTGTCTTTTTCGCGGGGTGTGAGTTCCATGGTGCACTCGTGATGATTAGGTTGGATTCTGAGCTTAACGCAAGCAACATGCATGCCCCAAAAAATTCAAAGAATTGAGCGGTGCACCGCAAGCGTGCAGATCTTTTTGGTGCCAATTTCAAGATGGTGCACAAATTTGGTTCGTTCTGGCGCGTGTCCCGTGCATGTAACTTTTCATGTGTTTGGAAACTTGGCTGACTTGATGCGCATCAATCTGGCTGTTTTCACTCTGTAGCCAAGGGTTAACCAATGGGTTGGCACAGCCCTTGCAGAGGAGAGGGCAGCGTTGCAGTTCTTCGCTTGTTTACCAACCTTCCTTTTTTGATTGGAGTGCTCTTATGTTGAATCGTCGTGGCAATCTCAAAGCCTTGGCCCTCGCATCTGCTGTTGTTGCAGGTGGCTTGTCTTTCTCTGTTCAGGCACTCGCTGCTGACACCATCAAAGTTGGTATCTTGCACAGCTTGTCTGGCACCATGGCCATTTCTGAAACCGTGTTGAAAGACACCGTGTTGATGGCCATCGATGAAATCAACGCCAAAGGCGGTGTCTTGGGTAAAAAATTGGAACCCGTGGTAGTTGACCCCGCTTCCAACTGGCCTTTGTTTGCAGAAAAAACAAAACAACTCTTGGGTCAAGACAAAGTGTCCGTGATCTTCGGTTGCTGGACTTCAGTGTCACGTAAATCTGTGTTGCCCGTGGTTGAAGAAATGAACGGCTTGCTGTTCTACCCCGTGCAGTACGAAGGCGAAGAGCTGTCCAAAAACGTGTTCTACACAGGCGCTGCACCCAACCAACAAGCCATTCCTGCCGTTGATTATTTGATGAGCAAAGACGGTGGTTCTGCCAAGCGTTGGGTCTTGCTGGGCACCGACTATGTGTACCCCCGTACAACGAACAAAATTTTGCGCGCTTACTTGAAGAGCAAGGGCGTGAAAGACACAGACATCGACGAAAAATACACACCCTTCGGCCACTCCGACTATCAAACCATCGTGGCTGACATCAAGAAGTTTTCTGCTGGCGGCAAAACAGCCGTGGTGTCGACCATCAATGGTGACTCCAATGTGCCCTTCTACAAAGAATTGGGCAATGCGGGCTTGAAAGCCAAAGACGTGCCCGTGGTGGCCTTCTCGGTGGGTGAAGAAGAGCTGCGCGGCGTTGACACCAAGCCATTGGTCGGTCACTTGGCTGCATGGAACTACTTCATGAGCATCAAGAACCCCGCCAACGACGAGTTCACTAAAAAGTGGGCGACATACGCCAAAGCCAAAAACATTGCAGGTCACAAAGACAAGCCTTTGACAAACGACCCGATGGAAGCTACTTACATTGGTATCAACATGTGGAAGCAAGCGGTTGAGAAGGCTAAAACCACCGATGTCGATAAAGTGATCGCTGCCATGGCGGGTCAAACATTCAAAGCACCCAGTGGCATCACTTCCAAAATGGATGAGAAAAACCACCATTTGCACAAGTCTGTGTTCATTGGCGAAATCAAAGCCGACGGCCAGTTCAATGTGGTTTGGAAAACACCCGGCCCTGTCAAAGCCAAGCCTTGGAGCTCTTACATTCCCGGCAACGATGTGAAGCCTGACGAACCTGCCAAGAAGTAATTTTTGGCAGCCCGTCCTAGAGGAAGGACGGTGTCGTCCTTCCTCTTTTTTCTTGAATTTCGCAAAGACGAAACATGATTCGATTTAGAACTTGGCCCGTTATTTTTGTGCTGGTTTCATCGCTGGCAATGGCCTTCATGGTCAGCCCTGCACAGGCCATGAGCTTGTCCGAGATGAAGGGATTGGTAGATGGCGAAACCGATCAAAGAATTGAAACCCTGAACAAAGTGGTGGCGCAGGGCGATGAAAACACCTTGGTGTTTTTGCAAGCCTTGGCCGACGATGCGGTTAAAGTTGCCGCAGACAAAATTTGGATTGTGCGCGACAGCTTTGGTGCTGGCAAAGCACTCGATCCTCTCACTGGCCAAATACAAGACTTGCCTGCTGATGCGCAAGACGTTGTCAGTAACAACCGTTTTCGCGGTGAAATTGAAACCGCATTGGCGGCTTTGAAATTGTTCAGCAGCGACGTGCTCATGCGTCAGCAGGCTGTGAAAGCCCTGCTCAAAGAACCTGATGCCAGCAAGTTGCCTTTGCTTGTCAAAGCCTTGGCTCAAGAGCAAGACACTGGGCTGAAGAATTCATTGGCGTTGGCCAAAGCAGCTGCGCAGTTGGGCGACCCAGACGCCGGTGTGCGTTTGGAATCGGCAATCCGATTGGCTGAGAGCCAAACCCCCGAAACACAGCTCTTACTGAATCAGCGATTGGTTGAGGAAACAGACCCGCAAGTGAAGGCGCAACTCAGAAAGTCGCTGACGGCCATTGAGGGCGCATTGAAAACAGGTGAACGCTTGGGTGCGTTGTTTACGGGTGCCAGTTTGGGTTCTATTTTGTTGCTGGTGGCCTTAGGATTGGCCATTACCTACGGCTTGATGGGCGTTATCAACATGGCTCACGGTGAGCTCATGATGATTGGCGCTTATGCCACCTATGTGGTGCAGGTGCTGTTTCGGCAATACTTGCCAGGTTACTTTGACGCGTACTTGTTGCTGGCTGTTCCCTTGTCTTTCTTGGCCTCAGCCTTGGTCGGTGCCTTCTTAGAGCGGACCGTGCTGCGTCATTTGTATGGCCGTCCTTTAGAGTCTTTACTCGCCACATGGGGCATCAGTTTGATCTTGATGCAGGCGGTTCGATCCTTGTTTGGTGCTCAAAACGTGGGCGTTGAAAATCCCGCATGGATGAGTGGTGGCTTTCAGGTGCTCTCTAATTTAACCCTGCCTTACAACCGTTTGGTGATCATTGCCTTTGCAGCGGCTGTTCTGCTGGCCATGTTCTTGGTCATTGGCAAAACCCGATTGGGGCTGTTTGTGCGCGGCGTGACCCAAAACCGTCCTATGGCCTCTTGCCTCGGTGTCAACACGTCACGCATTGACACGTACGCATTTGCATTGGGCTCTGGCATTGCTGGCTTGGCCGGTTGTGCACTGAGTCAAGTGGGCAATGTGGGACCAGACTTAGGCCAAAACTACATTGTGGATGCCTTCATGGTGGTGGTCTTGGGGGGTGTAGGTCAACTTGCCGGTACGGTCTATGCGGCCTTGGGCTTGGGATTGGTGAACAAGCTGTTGGAAGGCATCACCGGTGCTGTGTTGGCCAAAATTTGTGTTCTCGTGTTCATCATTGTCTTCATCCAAAAACGCCCTCAAGGTATTTTTGCCATGAAGGGGCGGAGCGCGGAGGCTTGAGATGACAACTATGAACATTGCAAAAATTGAATTGCCCGGTCGTGAACCTTTGTTCACACGCAAAGCGTGGAGTGCGTTTCTGTTGGCCCTGGTCTTTGTTTGCCTGTGCGTGCCGCTGATGAATTTGGTGGTGCCACAAGGTCACTGGCTTCATTTCAGTGATTACGCCGTCAGCCTTGTGGGCAAAATCATGTGCTACGCCATTTGTGCGTTGGCCATGGATTTGATTTGGGGTTACACGGGCATTTTGTCTTTAGGACATGGTTTGTTTTTTGCCATTGGCGGTTACGTCATGGGCATGTACCTCATGCGTCAAATTGGCGCCGACGGCAACTACAAAAGCAACTTGCCCGATTTCATGGTCTTTTTGGATTGGAAAGAGCTGCCATGGCATTGGACGCTGTCAGACAGTTTTGTGGCCACCTTGTTTTTGATCGTGTTGGTGCCTGCATTGGTTGCGGGTGTGTTTGGTTATTTTGCCTTTCGCTCTCGCATCAAGGGGGTGTACTTTTCAATCATTACCCAGGCCATGACCTTTGCCGCCATGCTGCTTTTTTTCCGCAATGAAACAGGCTTTGGTGGCAACAATGGTTTCACCGATTTCAAGCGTATCTTGGACTTGCCATTGGCCACACCCAACATGCGCATGGTGTTGTTTGTCCTCACTGGCACCACTTTGTTGGGATTCTTATTGATGGCGCGTTGGCTGATTCGCAGCAAATTTGGACGTGTGCTTCAGGCCATTCGCGATGCTGAATCGCGTGTCATGTTCTCTGGCTATTCGCCACTGCCTTACAAGCTCAGCATTTGGGTCATCTCTGCCGTGATGTGCGGTGTTGCAGGTGCGTTGTATGTGCCGCAAGTGGGCATCATCAACCCTGGCGAAATGAGTCCTGCCAATTCGATTGAGATTGCTGTCTGGGCAGCAGTGGGGGGGCGAGGCAGTTTGATCGGCCCGGTGGTGGGTGCATTTTTGGTCAATGGTGCCAAAAGTTGGCTCACGGTCAGTGCGCCAGAGTTTTGGTTGTACTTCCTGGGTGCCTTGTTCATTGCCGTCACTTTGTTCTTGCCGCAAGGTGTGGTGGGCCTCGTGCAGCGCTTGAAAGGAGGTCGCGCATGACCCCCGACCTCCTGAAACAGGGCGCACAGCGTGCAGCTGCGCACGACCCAGCGGTTTACCAATCCACGCCCACCGAATCGGGTGGTCGTGATGCCAGCTATGGCCGAATCCACACGCCAGGTGAAGTGGACGTCTCTCACGGCCGCATCTTGTATTTGGAAGATGTCAGCGTCAGCTTTGACGGCTTCAAGGCCATCAACAAGTTGTCCTTGGACATCGCTCCGGGTGAGTTGCGCTGCATCATTGGACCCAACGGTGCCGGCAAAACCACCATGATGGACATCATCACAGGTAAAACCAGACCCGACGAAGGGCAGGTCTTCTTTGGTAGCACCATTGATTTGTTGCGACACAATGAACCCGAAATTGCGCAACTGGGCATTGGCCGAAAGTTTCAAAAGCCCACGGTCTTTGAACAACTCACTGTGTTTGAAAATTTGGAGCTGGCACTGAAAACGCCCAAGGGTGTGAAGGCTTCGATGTTCTTCAAGTTGGATTCGGTTCAATCAGATCGCTTGGCGGAAGTCTTGCACACCATTCATTTGGCAGACAGTGTTTTGACGCAAGCAGGCAAGCTCAGCCATGGTCAAAAACAATGGCTTGAAATTGGCATGCTGCTGATGCAAGACCCCAAACTCTTGTTGCTTGACGAGCCTGTGGCGGGCATGACAGATCACGAAACCGAAAGAACCGCAGAGTTGTTCCTGACTCTGAAGGGCAAGCATTCCTTGATGGTGGTGGAGCACGACATGGGCTTTATCAAAACGATTTCCGACATCGTTACCGTGCTGTGCGATGGTTCCGTGCTGGCACAAGGCACGTTAGACCAGGTGCAGTCCGACGAACGTGTGATCGAAGTTTATTTGGGCCGTTGAGGCAAAGCGATATGAATTTAACGGTCAACAACATACAGCAATATTACGGTGGCTCACACATTTTGCGTGATGTCAGTTTAGAAGCCAAACAGGGCGAAGTGACGGTTTTACTCGGTCGCAATGGTGTGGGTAAAACCACACTCCTCAAATCTTTGATGGGTGTCGTTCCCATTAAAAGTGGCACAGTCGTCTTGGGTGAACAAGAACTGTCACGTGCAGCACCCTATGAACGTGCGCGGGCTGGGGTGGGCTATGTACCTCAAGGGCGAGAAATTTTTGCGCGGTTAACCGTCGAAGAAAATTTGCTCATGGGCTTGGCCACGCAGCCAGGTGGAACGTCCATTCCCACTGAATTGTTTGAGCTTTTTCCTGTGCTCAAACAAATGTTGCATCGCCGAGGCGGTGATTTGTCAGGAGGGCAGCAGCAGCAATTGGCCATTGCCCGTGCTTTGGCCGCCAAACCCAAGTTGCTCATTTTGGATGAGCCCACTGAAGGCATACAGCCCAGCATCATCAAGGACATTGGGCGAGTGATTCGGCGCTTGGCCGATGTTGGAATGCAGGGCCAGCGCATGGCGGTATTGCTTTGTGAGCAGTACTACGACTTTGCCGAAGAACTGGCCGATGCCTACATGGTCATGGAACGTGGTGAAGTGATCGCCAAAGGCCCTGGTCATGAAATGCAGGCCAAAGGCATTCGCCAGCTGGTTGCGATTTAAACCTGCCAGATTCTGGGGGGCTCGCTGGGCAATTGCCACAGGGTGTGTCGCCAAGCCGCCCACACTTGCTTGAGCAAGTCCATGGTGGGCTCTACCAGTGGTGACAGAACTCGCATCACAATGACTTGCGGGTGGGCGCAACTGATGCCGGCTTGCAGTTTCAAGGGGCTGGATTCTATGATCAGCCTGGCAGCCTCCAAAGCGCTTTCTGCACGGGCAGGTGCAATGGCCGAACCACAGGCAAAGACCAAACTGGCCAAACACTTGTGACCTGCCAATCCCAAGGGGCTGTTGAGCCAGCGCTCGTCTGCGCCCTCGACCTTGCCGCGTTCCAACCAAATGCCTGGAATTTCCAAGTGTTGTTCAAAGTAACCTTGCTTGAATGCTTGGTCTGAGCTTGGCAAGCCCAGTGCCGTGACATCCCAGGTGATCAATTCAGCACCCGGTGCCAGGTGAAAGATGGCGCGGTTGGTGGCCTCGCAGTCGTTGTAAGCAATGGCTTCAAGGGGCAACCATTCAAGTCGGGCATGATCTGCCACATGCGCAATCACTTGTTGCAATGCCGGGTGTCCGCCTGATTTGTAAAAACGCGTTGCCCCCGGCGTGCTGACCAAACCATGCGCACCCGGCGAGACCGACACTTGTATGTCCAAGGTGTCGCCACCCACCAAACCGCCAGGCGGGTGTACCAGCACGTTGTGGCAGATCTGGTCGCCTTCTGGGTAGAGGCTTTTTAAAATGCGCAAGGGCCCCTGATGCGCGTACCTGGCCACGGTGCGCTGGGACTCAGAGGTGTAATCGAGTTTGAGTTCAGCGCGCCATGCCATAGGTCATTTCTTTAAGCCGGCGGCGCTTCTTGTCGGTTGATCAAGCGCCACAGTTGTTTGTCGGTGTCGGTCAAGCGGTCGGGCTTGGCCATGGTGTGCTGCAATTGCTCGGTATCAGTGAGCAACTGCAGCTGCCGAATTTGTCCCAAGAGATATTTGTAATGCTCTATGGCATGTTCGGGGTTGGCTGCTATTTTATGCAAAGGCAGGGTGGACACATCGTCCATCAATTCTCTTTCGCGTTTGGCACGTTCAATCAATATCTTGACCTCATCGTCACTCAAGTGCAATCGTTTGGATTCGGTTTTGATGTACTCGGCCTCTTTGTGGTCAATGTTGCCATCGGCCAGCATTTCGTAAAGTTTGTTCACCAAGGCTTCACGGTCCATTTTCAATTGGTCACTGAAGGCCGACGACAACAGTGCGGCAGGAATTGCAAAAATACCGATGCCGATCAAAGCCAGCACAATGGTCATGGCGCGACCAGCCGGTGTGATGGGTGAAATGTCGCCGTAGCCAACGGATGCCAAGGTGATCACGGCCCAGTAAATCGACTGCGGGATATTTTCAAATTTCTCGGGCTGTGCTTCATGTTCAAACAAATAGCCCAGACTGGCCGTCATCACCACCAACAACAGCATGATGAACGCGGATGCCGCCATGATGGGCCATTCGCGCGCCACCACCTTAGACAGCGATTGAGTTGCGCCTGTGTAGCGTGTCAATTTGAGCAAGCGCAAGAGTCGAAAGACTCGCATGAATCGCAAATCAAACAAGTGATGCAAAAAGACTTCGAGAAAAAATGGGGCAATGGCCAACAGATCAATGATGGCCGAAGTCGATTTCGCCAATTTAATGCGACCCCCTATGGCTTTTTGATACCCAGGTTCTTCTACACAGCAATACAAGCGCAAACAATATTCGACTGTGAAAATGGACACCGCAATCGCATCCAAGATGAGGAATTCCATGCTCAGCAAGTAATGAATGCTTTGCACAGATTCCAAAATAACAGCCAACACCGACACAATGACCCAGACCACAATGAAAGAGTCGTAGAGGGTGTGCAAAGTACCGCCGTAGGCACTTGGGAAGACCAAGGCGTGCACGCGTTGACGAAATGTTCTGCCCTGGTTGGCAATGACAAACTCTTTGTAAGCCGGAATCAACACGCGAAAGAGTTTCAAAATTCGCAGCAGTCGCAGGAACCGCAAGTAGCGCAAATCAATGGAAATGAAGGCTTGCAGAAAGAAGGGCAGGATGGCCACTAAATCAATGATGGCGAAAGGGCTGCCAACATACCGCGCTCGCGCAAACCTGTGTTTTTTGAACTCCTCATCCTCGGGTGCCAGATAAAACCGAACCAGATACTCGATGGTGAAGATCACCACCGACACCAAATCGAAATAATGAAACCAACGTTCATACACTTCAAAAATGGCAGGAATTTGCTCAAACATCAAGACAAATAGATTGGCCACAATCAAAATGCCAATCCATCGGTCAATGGTTTTTTGATAATTGCCTTCGATGTGCGGGTTCAGCAACCAGGCATACATCCACTCGCGAAATGGCAAGTCCCCAGAAATGTGGGCTTCTTTGTCTGTGATGAGTTGGGCTTCTAAGTCATTGGTGAGCATGATGGGTGTCCTTAGAATTCAAACTCGTCAACTTTGATGGGGTACCCACCTTTGTCGCAAACCGTTAATTTCAAACTTAGCTTGGTGTCGATGGGGTCCATGTCGACCAATTGAGAGGCCACCACGGCCACCGCTGAGCCGGGTGGTGTGGGCACAATCTTCTCCAGAAAAATGCCGCCAATGGTGCTTCGGTCTTTGGGATCGCACTTGGCCACAAAATGCACCGGTTCCTTGGTAAAGGGGTTGGTCATTTTTTTCAAAGTTGGCACGCTTTCTGTCAACTCTGCAAAACAATCGCCCCAGCGTTTTCTTTCCATGACACTTGCCGCACAATTTTCAATGGCATAGTCTTCTTTGGCACGAGGTTCGCTGTTCTCTTTGAGCCATTTCACCCAGGCTTCACCGTTGTGTTTGGTGACCTCGTTTTTATAGCCTTCTTCGTGGGACAGTAAGCCGACCCACGCCACCAGGCCCAACATGCAGCCCAAGAACATGAGGAACAAGATGTCGAAAAAGTTGGGGTTTCCCGATGAATTGGGCGCTGACCCCAGCGAGGATGGGACAGGGGTGTTTTCTGACATGTCGGTGACTCCCGTGGGCCTGGTCCGCGTACGCCATGCCGATATGGCATGTCAATACACGGGTGCATCGTAGGGAATCGGCTCGAAAGGTCAAGCCTTTAGGGCCAGTCAACAAATAAAACCAAAAATCTTGGTTTTATTCGTTGTGTGAGCCTCGGTGAGCCCAGCCAGTGGTGTGCTTTTCAATGTAGCTGAAGAGTTCGTACATCACCATGGCCATGGCACCGACCACCACCAGTCCTGAGAAAGCCAAGCCCATTTGCATGGCGGAGCCTGCGGAGATGAGGAGGTAACCGATGCCTTCGTTGGCAGCCGTCATTTCAGACACGGTGGTGCCTACAAATGCCAAGGTGATGGCTACTTTAAGGGAGCCGTAAAAGTAAGGCATGGAGCGGGGCAGGCCAACTTTAACCAGCACATCCCAGCGCTTGGCGCCCAAAACGCGCAGCACGTCTTCCAGTTCAGGTTCGAGGGTTGCCAAGCCTGTGGCAATGTTGACCATGATGGGGAAAAAACTGATCAAGAAAGCGGTGAGGATGGCGGGGCCGATGCCAATGCCAAACCACACCACCAAAATAGGCACGAAGGCCGCTTTGGGCAATGCGTTGAAGGCGGTCATGAGTGGGTACACCGCGGCGTAGGCCAAGCGCGAACTACCGATTACAAATCCGAGCAAGACGCCAACCACAATGGCAATGCCAAAGCCAGCCATGGTGACCCAGTAAGTGCGCCAGGCATGCGCCGCAATCACATCGGCAAACTCAATGGTTTGCTGTGCAATGCGGTAGGGGCTTGGGAAAATGAATTCCGATACATTGAATAAGCTGCAAAGGCCTTGCCATATGAGCAAGGTGAGCACCAACAAAATCCAAGGTGCAGATGTTTCAAGCGTTTTTTTGTTCACAAAGCACCTGCTTATTGGTTGATGACGGCGCCAGCTTGGCGAATGGCACCAATGTGGCCTCGCAAGTCGTGCACGATGTTGGTGAATTCGGGTGTGTAGGTCACTTCTAAATCGCGAGGACGTGGCAAATCGATTTCTCGCTTGACCACGAAACGTCCTGGACTTTTACTCATGACGTAAACGGTGTCGGCCAAGAAAACCGACTCACGTAAATCGTGCGTGACCAAAATGACATTGAATTTTTGTTCTGTCCAAAGGTCTCGCAAAATGCACCACAACTCTTCGCGAGTGAAGGCATCTAGGGCACCAAAAGGCTCGTCTAAGAGCAGCATTTTGGGCTCGTGAATGAGGGCGCGGCAAATACTGGCACGCTGTTGCATGCCGCCCGAAAGTTGCCAAGGGTACTTGTCTTCATAGCCCCCTAAACCAACCGTCTGAAGCAGCTTGCGCGCACGCTCTACAAATTCTGCTTTGCGCTGTTTGAACTGAGAGCGATAAGGCTCGACAATTTCCAAAGGCAACAAGACGTTGTCGAGGGTGGTGCGCCATGGCAACAAGGAGGGGGCCTGAAACGCCATGCCACTGATTTTCAATGGCCCTGTGACGGCTTGGCCGTCCACCAAAATCTGGCCCTTGCTGGGTCTTTTCAAACCCGTGGTGAGCTTCATGAAGGTGGACTTGCCGCAGCCTGAGGGACCCACAATGGCAATGAACTCGCCTTGCTTGACTTGCAGGTTGATGTCTTCAACCGCAAAGTGGTTTTGTGCCAACAACTCGTCGTTGTAGGCCAACCAAACATTTTGAAATTCAACGAAATTGGGAGTGCTCAAAACAGGCCGCCTTGTTCAGTCAGGAAATCAGGAATTACTTCTTGGGTTTAGGCAAGATGTCGAGTTCTTTGCTGGTGGGCAAGAAAGAACCATTCCAGATGTCGTCCGCTTTGACGCGTGTTTTGGTATTGAACGCATCTGACACCTGGGAGGCCATCAAAGACAAACGAGGGCCTTTGATTTGACCGAAACCTTCTTCGCGTGCAGAGGCGCTGTTGATGACCGTGTCGATGGCCAATTGCAAACGACGGGTTTCCAAAGCAACGTTGATGATGCCGTCACGTGCCTTGACATCGGCGATGGCCGCGGCTGGATTGGCGATCACGTCTTTGGCACCTTTGGTGAACGCGGCCAAGAACGCTTTAACGGCGGCTGGATTTTCTTTGATGATTTTGGGTGATGCAATGATGGCGTTGCCATAGAGCTTGACGCCAAAGTCAGGGTATTGCATGACGACCACATCGTCTGCTTTAACGCCACGCGCTTCAATGTTCAGCAATGATGTGAAGGTGAAGCCCGTAATGGCGTCCACATCGCCACGAACCAGCATGGTTTCACGCAGCGGTGGGTCCATCGCAGTCCAAGCCACGTTGCCGATGTTGTTGGCTTTTTGGAAGATGGGGAAAGCGCGGCGACCTGCGTCAAAGACGGGTGCCCCTAATTTTTTGCCAGCCAAGTCGGCGGGTGTTTTGATGCCCGATTTTTTCAAGGCCATCACTGAGGCCGGTGTGTTGTTGTAGACCATCATGATGGCTACTGGTTTGTTGGGCACGTCGGGGTTGTTGGCGTGGAATTCCATCAAGGCGGCCAAGTCGGCAAACCCAATGTCGTAGCTGCCAGAAGCCACACGAGTGACCGCACCGCCAGAGCCGTTGCCTGCGTCTACTGTGACATCCAGCTTGGCTTCTTTGAAATAACCTTTGGCCACAGGGGTCAGGAACAATGCAGATGGACCTTCAAAGCGCCAGTCCAATTGAAATTTAATGGGGGTAGATTGGGCTTGGGCCAGGCCCAGGGTGCAGGCCGCAACCAAGGCTGCAGTGGTTTTAAGCAAGAAACGTTTTTTCATGGTGACTCCAATTTGGGATGGCAAAAGATTTAAAAATGACAAGCAAAATCGGTGCCATTATGAAGGGGCCGAGGAGGGTGTTTGTGTGCCAAACTGTATACAGTTAATGCCAATGGCACATCAATTGAAACCCTTGGCGCCCTGTTTTGGTGCCTTAGCCTTGCAGAAGGTCCAAAAGGGTGCGTGAAATCACCTTGGTGGCTTTGCGCAAATCGTCCAAATTCAAACGCTCGTCTGCGCGTTTGGCGTGAGATTCCAGCACCGTTCTGGGCCCGGCACCGTATATCACGCCTGGAATGCCTTTTTCGACGTACAAGCGCACATCGGTGTAAAGCGGTGTGCCCATGGCCGGAATGGGTTCGCCAAATACCTCACTGCCATGTTGCTGAATGGCATGAACCAAGGGTGCATTGCCCGCCAAAGGTTTCATGGCGTGTGCCATGAGCAAGCGTTTGATGTCAATGCTAACCTGGGCATCTGGCGCACGACCAAGGTTGAACTCAGCGACCGCTTGTGCAATCACGTCTCGAATGTTGGCTTCCACCTCTTGTGGATTTTCTTCCGGAATCATGCGGCGGTCTAATTTGAAACTGACCGTGCCAGGCACCACGTTTGTGTTGGTGCCGCCCTCAATGCGGCCCACGTTCAAGTAGGGGTGGTTGATGCCTTCCACTTGGGAGGTGATTTGTTGGTAGCGTTTGTTTTGCGCATACAGGTGGTTCAAGATCTGCACGGCAGCTTGCAACGCATCCACGCCAGTCTCTGGGATTGCGGCGTGCGCCATTTTGCCGTGGACTGTCACTTCCATTTGCAGGCAACCGTTGTGGGCTGTCACCACTTGGTAGCTAAAGCCCGCCGCAATCATGAGGTCGGGCTTGGTGAAACCTTTGTCCAACAACCAGCCGGGTCCTTTTTCGCCGCCAAATTCTTCGTCGTACGTGAAGTGCAATTCCACATTGCCTTTGAGCGCCAACTGTTGCTGGTCTCGCAATGCTTCAACGGCGCGCAGCGCGTACGTGAAGGTTGAAAAATCGCATTTGCTGACGGCGGTTGCGCGGCCGTACATGTGGCCGTTTTCAATCTCGGCGCCGTAGGGTGCGTGGGTCCAGCCTTCACCGGGTGGCACGACATCGCCGTGCGCATTCAATGCAATGGTTTTGCCGCCTGCGTTGAAGGGCCTGCGCACGATCAGGTTGGTGAGGGAAGTCAGGCCGTAGGCTTTGACTTCTTCTTCGGGAACTGGAAATTGTTCGGCCACATAACCCAAGTTGTTCAATAACTCGGTGGTTTTGACTGCATGCGGTGCATTGTTGCCGGGTGGCGTGTCAGTCGGCACTTGAACCAGTGCTTGCAGAAATTGCACTTGTTCATCGAAGTGTGCATCAATCCATTGGTCGAGTTGTGCGTAGTGTTGCTGTGTGGCGGTCATGTGATTTACAAAGTTAGGCAAGTTGGTTCAAGACATGGGCAAAGGCATCCACGCACAGTTGAATGTCGTCGTTGCTGGTGGATTCCAAAGGGTTGTGGCTGATGCCGCTGTTTTCGCCGCGCACAAACAACATGGCTTGTGGCATGACTTCGTGCAATTTCATGGCATCGTGGCCAGCGCCGCTGGGCATCACGTACAAAGGCACGCCCAAATTTTTCAGGGCACGCTCCCAGCGTTGTTGCCAAGCTGGCGAACTGGGTGCTGCTGGCGCACGCAAGGTGGCTTCGCGTTTGCAGACCAAACCGCGGCGTTCACAAATCTCATCCAAGGCTTGCATGACATCGCGCTCTAAGGCGTCGCGCTGTGGATCGGTGGGCGCACGCATGTCTAAAGAAAACAGGCAGCGACCTGGCACCACATTGATGGAGCCGTTTGGAACTTGGAGTTGACCGATGGTGGCCACAGAGTCCCCGTCGGCTGCGGCGCGTTTTTCCATGAACAGTGCCAGTTCGGCCACAGCGCAAGCGGCATCGCGGCGGCGGTCCATGGGGGTGGTGCCGGCATGGCTGGCGGTGCCGATCATCTCGCACAAATACCGCACGCTGCCATTGATGGAGCTGACCACACCCAAAGGCAAGTTCAATTCATTCAGCACAGGGCCTTGCTCAATGTGCACTTCAATGAAACCCAAGTAGTCGGCTGGAATGCGTTGAATTTTGGAAATGTCATCTGCATTCAGACCTGCCTGTTTCATGGCCTCGCGCATGGGCACACCCTCGGCATCGACTTGGTCTAGCCACGCAGGGTTGAACTGGCCCACCAAAGCGCCAGAACCTAAGAAGGTGGCTTTGTAGCGTTGTCCTTCTTCTTCTGCAAATGCCACCACTTCAATGCCAAACGGCAAGCGTTGGTGTTGTGTCGCTAATTTTTTAACGCAGGCAATGGGAACATAAATGCCCAATCGGCCATCGTATTTGCCACCGTTGCGCACGGTGTCGTAATGACTCCCCGTGAGCAAGTATTTTGAACCCTGCATGGCTGGGTGATAGCGGCCCACTACATTGCCTACAGCGTCGACAAACACCTCGTCAAAGCCAGCCAATTTCATGGTGTTCTGAATGCTGGCGCTGCAGGCCAAATGCGCTGGTGTGAGATAGGTCACCGTGAGTTGGCCGTTTTCTTTAAAGCCTGGGTCGCTGTGCTGCGCCAAATCTTCATGCCAGTCCCACACCTCATCGCCTTGTGTGGGGTGGCAGCCCGTTTTGTCATTCAAACGAATTTCAACGATGCGGTGAATGTTGCGCAAACACTCTGCCAATTCAAAATCGGGATGGCCGTGTAGTCGACGCTCAAAGCTTGCCATGATTTGGTGTTTGTTCAAACCCAGCCCCCGTGGGCCGCGAACAGCCAGTATGAAGGGCCAACCAAATTTTTCCTTGTAGGCTGCATTCAGCGCGTGAATTTTTTCAAACTCTTCTGCGGTGCAATCCGTCAAGCCTGCTTTGGTTTGTTCGTTGGTGGACTCGGCCGTCAGTTCTTTGCGCACCATGGCTTTGCCTGCCAATTCCGGGTGGGCGCGAATCAATCCCAATTGGGCGTCGCGGCCGGCATCCGCCAACACTGTGGCCATGCAGTGTTTCAAATGCGCCCACGAGGCAAACGGACGCAACTTGAGTGCGCCCTCCGCAATCCAAGGCGAGTGCTCATACAAGCCGTCTAGCAGTTGCAAAGCCTCGGCAGGCGAGGCGGTGTTGAGTTGGTCTAAACGAAGGCTCATGGTGTGTAGGGGTGAGTGGTTTTCCAATGGCGGGCAAGGTCAAGGCGTCGGCAAACCCACACCTGATCGTGGGCTTGGATGTGGTCTAAAAAGCGTTGCAACGCGGTGATGCGGCCAGGCCTGCCCAGCAGCCTGCAATGCATGCCAATGCTCATCATTTTGGGCCGGTTCAGGCCTTGAGGATCGCCTTCTTTGTAAAGCGCATCAAAGGTGTCTTTCATGTATTGAAAGAAGGGGTCTGCGTGCGAAAACCCTTGCGGCAGGGCAAAGCGCATGTCGTTGCAATCCAAGGTGTAGGGCACGATCAATTGCGGTGCAATCTGGCCGTCACTTTTTTCGACCGTCATCCAAAAAGGCAGATCGTCGCCGTAGTAATCGCTGTCGTATTCAAAGCCGCCGTAGTCGGCCACCAAACGTCGCGTGCGGGGGCTGTCCCGGCCGGTGTACCAACCCAGAGGGCGCTCGCCGCTGAGCTTTTGCAAAATGTCCATGGCCTCTAGCATGTGCGCACGCTCTGTGGCTTCGTCAATGTTTTGATAGTGAATCCATTTCAAACCATGACACGCAATGTCGTAGCCCAATTCTTGACATGCGGCCAGCACGTCGGGATGTTTTTGCAAGGCCGTGGCCACGCCGAAAACAGTCAAGGGCAATTTGCGTTTTTCGAATTCGCGCAGTAAACGCCAAACGCCTGCACGTGAACCGTATTCGTAAATGCCCTCCATGCTGATGTGACGTTCGGGGTAGCTGGCAGGGTTGAACATTTCGGATAAAAATTGTTCTGAGCCTGCGTCGCCGTGTAGCACAGAGTTTTCGCCGCCTTCTTCGTAGTTCAGGACAAACTGAACGGCGATGCGCGCTTGTCCGGGCCATTGAGCGTGGGGCGGTGTACGGCCGTAACCTTGGAGGTCGCGGGGGTAGGGCGCTGTGGTGTCGTAAGCGGAGTAGGTCATGACAAGGCCAATGAAATGTCGTGGGTGGGGATTTTTTTGTCGAAGCTGAGGCTGTTTTCTACAAAGATCAGGTGTTCTTCCATGAGCCTAGCGGCCAGGTCCGCATCTTTTTTGGCCATGGCTTCCACGATTTCTTCGTGTTCGTGAGCCGAGTGCTGGGCAGCATTGCGCGACTGGTACATCAGTGTGATCAAGGCGCACCGAGAAATTAACTCCCCCAAAATTTGCGCCAATACATGGTTGCCCATGAGTTCTGCCATGCGCACATGAAAGTCACCCAACAATTCGGTTCGGCCATGCACATCTTCTTGGGACACCGCTTCTTTTTCTTGTTTGGTGTGGGCTTTGAGCGCGCGAATTTTGGCGGGAGTGATGTCGCGCACAAACTCTCGCGTCATTTGAATTTCCAACATTCGGCGCACCGCAAACACCTGCTTGGCTTCATCGGCAGAAGGCGCGGCCACAAAGGCGCCACGGGCGGGTTCCATGCGAATCAGGCGGTTTTGCGACAGCTGGAACAAGGCTTGACGGACCAAAGTACGAGACACACCAAAATGGGTGGCGAGTTTTTGCTCGGCCAATTTGGAGCCAGGCATCAGGCGATGCTCGACAATGGCTTTGGTCAATGCGCTGACAATGGCGTGGGTCGATGAGGTTTCCATGCGAGGCATGATAGCTTCAAAAGACAAAAGTGTATACACTTTCAGTCGACAAGTTTTTAGGAAAGACACATCATGGGTTTGAGTACACACGTTTTAGACACCATGCACGGCTGCCCCGCAGCAGGCATGCACGTCAGCCTCTACACCACGCAAGGTCAATCGGCCACCTTGGTCAAGTCCTTTCACCTGAACGCCGATGGCCGCAATCCAGAGGGGCCGCTGTATGACAACGCCAGTTTGCAAAAAGGCACCTACCGCTTGGTGTTTGATGTGGCGTCCTATTTCAAGGAACGCGGCGTTGAACTGCCTGAGCCCTCATTTTTGAACCTGGTCGCGCTTGATTTTGGGGTGGCCAACGTGTCCGAGCACTACCATGTCCCTCTTTTGGTGAGTCCTTGGAGTTACTCGACCTACCGCGGCTCTTAAATCGCAATTATTTCTGGTCAAGAGCGACCGTGAACCAGGCGAAATCAATAAAATCGAGCTTTGCTTTGAACTAACCCCAAACTACTCCCATCATGAGCCAAGTGACCAACACTGTGCGTTTTGTGCTTGACGGCAACATCGTCGAAGCCCAGGGCGAGCGCCGCACCACCACCGTTTTAGATTACCTGCGCGAGCAACTGCACCGCACGGGCACCAAGGAGGGTTGTGCCGAAGGCGATTGCGGCGCCTGCGTGGTCATGGTGGGTTCTTTGAATGCATCGGGCAAAGGCGTTGATTACGTCCCGGTCAACAGTTGCATTCAACTGCTGCCCACCTTGGATGGCAAATCGGTCAAAACCGTAGAGAGTTTGAAAAAATCCGATGGCAGCTTGCACCCTGTGCAACAAGCCATGGTCGACTGCCACGGCTCACAGTGCGGTTTTTGCACACCAGGCATTGTGATGAGCTTGGTCAATTTGGTGCAAGTCAATCCTGCCCCCAAACGTCAAGAGGTGAGTGATGCCCTCAGTGGCAATCTGTGCCGCTGCACAGGCTATGCGCCAATTTTGGATGCTGCCTCAAAGGCTTGCGGCAACAAGGCTGCCCTGAAATTGGACGATGCGGCCGATGTGCCCTTGCTTCAAGCAATTCAACGCGCGTCTACCCCTACCCTCAGCTTGGAAGGCGACATCATTGTTCAGCCCGTGGTGCGCACTCGCAAAGGCAATGAATTTGTGTCGCCTGCCACCATTGCCGAAGTGGCCGATTATTTGGTCAAGCACCCCACTTCTACTTTGCTGGCCGGCAGCACGGAAGTGGGCTTGCAAGTGAACAAACAATTTTCACGTCCCGATCACATTGTGTATTTGGGCAATGTGAGCGAACTCAAACAAGTCAAAGACACAGTGCAAGCGTGGCACATTGGTGCCGTGGTGTCGCTCACAGAAGTGGAAGCTTTGGTGGCCAAGGCTTACCCTGACTTTGCAGAAGTGATCCGTCGTTTTGGTTCACCCCCCATTCGTTCCACAGCCACTTTGGCTGGCAACATTGCCAATGGCTCGCCCATTGGCGACTCCATGCCTTGTCTGATGGCATTGGGCACCACGCTCACATTGCGCCGTGGCGACACAACACGCACCGTGTCA
This sequence comes from Limnohabitans sp., assembly GCA_030158125.1. Taxonomy (GTDB): domain Bacteria; phylum Pseudomonadota; class Gammaproteobacteria; order Burkholderiales; family Burkholderiaceae_C; genus Limnohabitans_A. The sequence continues at coordinate 23,919 of JAOATL010000012.1, forward strand.
TTGGACCAGTTTTACACAGGCCAAAAACAAACTGTGTTGCAAGCTGGCGAGTTCATTGAAGCCGTTGTGTTGCCCAAGCCCCAAGCCAGTCAAGTGTTCCGTGCGCACAAGGTCAGCAAACGTTTTGAGCAAGATATTTCTGCCACATGTGCTGCCATCACTTACACCTTAAAGGCTGGCAAGTTGAGCAACGTGAAACTGGCCTACAACGGTTTGGCACCTTCACCTTGCCGTGCCCCCAAATTGGAAGCGGTATTGGAGGGCAAAGCACCGACCGATGTGAAAGAAGCCGATTTGGATGCAGCCATTGCGGCCAGCTTTGTCGCTCGCGATGGCTTGCGTGCAACATGGGCGTATCGCTCTTTGGTGGCACGCAACTTGGTGCTTGATTTCATTGAACAACAAACGACTGAGGTGGCCTAAATGAACGCGCCTATTTCTTTGCACAATTTATTGCCCGCTTCGGGTTTGCAACAAGGTACTGACGTTGTTCACGAGTCGGCCCATTTGCACGTCACAGGCACGGCCACCTTCACCGATGACATGCCCCAGTTGGCCGGCACCTTGTATGCCGCCCTCATCTTGTCGCCCGTGGCGCACGGCGAACTGATTGGCGATGGCATTGACCGCGACGCCATTCTCAAGGCGCATGGCGTGGTGGCTGTGTACACCGCCAAAGACATTCCTGGCGAAAACAATTGCGGCCCCATCGTGCACGACGATCCATTCTTGGCCGTTGGCAAAGTGGAGTTCATCGGCCAGGTTGTGGCCGTGGTGGTGGCGCGAGAAATGTTGTACGCCCGTGAAGCCGCTCAAAAAGCCAAAGTGTTGGTCAAAGAGCTCAAGCCAATCCTCACCATTGAAGAGGCCATGGCAGCGCAAAGCTTCATCATGCCGCCCAAGGGCATCACACGCGGCAATGCCGCCGAAGCCATTGCCAAAGCACCCCGCAAGGTGAAGGGCAGCACCGACACGGGTCAGCAAGAGCAGTTTTACATGGAAGGCCAAATCACGTACGCAGTGCCTCGTGAAGATGGTCAGCTCACTTTGTATTCGTCAACGCAGCACCCCGATGGCAACCAACGAGAAGCTGCAGCGGCATTGAATTTGAGTACCAACGATGTGGAAGTGATTTGCCGTCGCATGGGCGGTGGCTTTGGCGGTAAGGAAGGCAATGCCAGCATCTTCAGCCAAAGTGCCGCTTTGGCCGCATTCAAATTGCAGCGCCCGGTTAAGTTGCGCGTGAACCGCGACGACGACATGATGATCACTGGCAAGCGCCACGACTTCCGCATCGATTACGAAGTGGGTTATGACGATGAAGGCCGCATTTTGGGCGCCGACATCACGCTCATGTCGCGCTGCGGTTACAGCACCGACTATTCAGGTCCAGTGAACGATCGTGCCTGCTTGCACATCGACAATTGCTACTACATCCCCAACTTAAAGTTGATCAGCCACCGCTGCAAAACCAATACCCAAAGCGCTACTGCTTACCGCGGTTTTGGCGGCCCGCAAGGCATGTTTGGCATTGAGACGGTCATTGAGCAAATCGCCAATGACATTGGCAAAGATCCTTTGGATGTGCGCCTTCTCAACATCTACAAAGACCCCGCGGTCTCTGGCAACCCCGCCACCATGGTCACGCAATATGGACAAACCATTGCAGACTGGGTGGGCGACAAGGTCATTGACCAAGTGGCCTCAGAGGCGAAGTACCGCGAACGCCGCGATAGCGTGAATGCGTTCAACAAAGTCAACAAACGTCGCAAGCGTGGTCTGGCTTTGGTCCCTTTGAAATTTGGCATCAGCTTTACGGCCACCATGTTGAACCAAGGCGGCGCCTTGCTCAACATTTACATGGATGGCTCAGTCAGCGTCAACCATGGTGGCACCGAAATGGGCCAAGGTCTCAACACCAAGATGGCGCAGGTTTGTGCCGATGGTTTGGGCATTGACATTCAATACGTTCGTGTGACTGGCACCGACACACAGAAAGTGCCAAACGCTTCAGCAACGTCGGCATCCAGCGGCGCCGACATCAATGGCGCAGCCATCATGAACGCCACAGCGCAAATGCGTGCGCGTTTGGCACCTGTGGCGGCCAACATGCTGGGTTGCAAAGAGACCGATGTGAGCTTTGCCAACAACCAAGCGCACGGCGGTGGAAAGTCAGTCGCGTGGGCGGCCTTGGCCAAGCAAGCATGGATGGACCGTGTGGGCTTGTCGGTCACGGGTTTCTACATGACACCTGAGATCAAGTACGACTTTGCCACCCTCACTGGCCATGCGTTTTATTATTACTGCTATGGCGCGTCTGTCAGTGAAGTAGAAATTGACACCCGCACCGGCGAATGGTGGCTGAAGGCGGTGGACATTGTTCATGACGCTGGCAAGAGCATCAACCCCGCCATCGACAAAGGCCAGATTGAAGGCGCTTATGTTCAAGGCATGGGCTGGCTCACCATGGAAGAGTGCATTTGGGACAAGAAGGGCAAGTTCCTGACACATGGCCCCAGCACCTACAAAATTCCAGTGGCCGGTGATGTGCCAGAACACTTCAAGGTGACGCTGTTTGATGGCAGCAACCTCAAGCCAACACCTTTCAATTCAAAAGCAGTGGGCGAGCCGCCTTTCATGTTGGCTTTGTCAACTTTCTTTGCCTTGCGGGACGCGGTCAGTGCCAGTGCCGACCACAAAACCGTGGTTCACATGAGTGCGCCAGCCACACCAGAGAAGATTTTGATGAGCTGCGAGAAGGCCAAAGCGGCCGTGTGACATGTTTCAGTCTTGACCCTCTGTCAGGGTGTCAAGCTGAAACCGACCGCTCTTGTGCCACAGCCAAACGTCTGAGTACACCACCTTGTTCATGTGCGCAGGGACAGGGTAGGGTGCGGCCTGTCGCACTGTCTTTTCAATTTCTTTCATCACTTCAGGGGCATGGCCTGGGGCCCGAACCCAATAAGTGCGTGTCACTTGACCTTGCTTGTCAACTTCCACGTCCAAGACACCCACCGCATACAGCATGGGCGGCAGTCGGCCTTTGAAGATGCGAGAACCATTCAACTTGTACAGGTGCTTGGCCGCGTCCACGCGGTATTCCCCGGGGTTGCGGGCATTGGACGTTGGCAGTGAGGGTTGGGGCCGCGCTATGGGCTTGACCACCACAGGCGCAGGTCGAGGCGCTGCGACAGGGGGCGGTGGCGGTGGTGTGCTGCAACCTGCCAACCACAAGGCCATGCAGGTGAGGCAGAGCCCCAGACGCAATCGAAATGCAGTTGCCGTGTCAAGAAATGTCATTTGAAATTTGTCCCCTAGACCCCAATGGTCCATTTTGTCACTGTACAGTGTGGTTTGAACAGTCCCTGATTGAAAGTCACGCCCCGTGCATTGGATTCCTGCTCTGCTTGAAAAATTAGCGCAAGCCCCCGCCATCTGGATCACCGTCTTGCAAGCACAAGGCTCTGTGCCGCGAGGCAGTGGCACGGTCATGGCCGTGTTTGCAGACGATTTCTTGGGCACCATTGGTGGTGGTCATTTGGAGTTTGAGGCCATCGCAGAGGCCCGTCGCAACTTGCAATCCGTCAGCGGGCAGGCCAGCCTGCCCCTGGAGAAACGCTTTGCATTGGGCCCCAGTTTGGGGCAGTGCTGTGGCGGCGCCTTGGTGCTCAAATTTGAGTGGGTCTCAGACAAAGACATTCCGCGCTTGCAGATCATTTTGCAGCTTCAGGCTGCGCAGCGCTTTCAACCCTTGGCCTTGTTTGGCGGTGGCCATGTGGGCAAAGCTTTGGTACAAGTGTTGGCCCCGTTGCCATTTCATGTGCGCTGGATCGACAGCCGCGACGAAATTTTTCCCAGCCATGTTGCCCCGCAAGTGGTGTGCGAGCATTCTGACCCCGTCCAGGCCGCGGTGCCCGATTTGATGCCTCACAGCAGGGTGTTGATCATGAGTTTCAGCCATGCCGAAGACTTGGATGTGGTGGCTGCTTGCTTAATGCGACAGCGCCATCAAAAAGATTTGGCCTTCATTGGCCTCATTGGCAGCGCCACCAAGTGGGCCACTTTCAAGCGTCGATTGGCGGAGCGCGGCTTTACAGAAGCCGAGTGTCAGCAGGTGACGTGCCCCATTGGTGTGCCAGGCATCACTGGCAAAGAACCGGAAGTGATTGCAGTGGCTGTGGCTGCACAGCTGTTGCAATCCTGAAAAATTGTATACACTTCGGTAAACAATTTGGAAATTGACCATGGACGCCTATTTACTAGATTGGCTTAATCTGCTGTTGCGTTGGGTCCACGTGATCACCGTGATTGCCTGGATTGGCTCGTCGTTTTACTTTGTCTTTCTAGACAACAACTTGCTCAAGCCCAACTCGCCTGATTTGCTAGAAAAGGGGGTGGACGGCGCCATGTGGGCCGTGCACGGGGGTGGTTTTTACAACCCCCAAAAATACATGGTGGCGCCCAAAAAGATTCACACCAAATTGCACTGGTTTTATTGGGAAAGCTATTCATCTTGGCTCACGGGTTTCGCGTTGTTCACCGTCTTGTATTTGTGGAACGCCAGCACCTATCTCATTGATAAATCATTGATGGACTGGTCGCCTGCCATGGCCATCTCTGCCGCGCTGGCGTTTTTAGTGGCATTTTGGTTTGTGTATGACACCGTTTGCCGCTTGTTCGGTTTTAAAAAGAATGGTGAGTTGATTGTGGCGGGCTTGATGCTGTGCGTCGTGGCTTTTGCATCATGGTTGGCCTGTCAATTGTTTGCAGGTCGCGCTGCGTTTCTTCTGGTGGGCGCCATGATTGCCACGGCCATGAGTGCCAATGTGTTTGTGTGGATCATTCCTGGCCAACGCAAAGTGGTGGCCGCCATGACTTCCGGTGAGAAATACGACGCCATGTCATTGGCCATCCACGGCAAGCGCGGCAAGCAGCGCAGTGTGCACAACACCTATTTCACACTGCCCGTTATTTTTGCCATGCTCAGCAATCATTACAGCTTTTTGTACACGCATCCCCAGCGATGGTTGCTGTTGTTTGTGTTGATGTTTGCTGGCGCTTTGATTCGTCAATTTTTTGTGCAACGACATGGCTTCCATTTGGGCCGTGCCAAAAACCCTTGGCCTTTTGCGGCCGTGGGGGTGGCGCTCATTGTGGCCGTCATTGTGGCCATGGCACCTTGGGGTTCGTCCGGCAGTAAAGCCACAGCGGGCGCCGCGCCCACGCAAGTGGTTCCCTATGCACAAGTGCAAGCCATTGTTGCGCAACGCTGCCTGTCTTGTCATGGCGAACAAGTGCAGATGAAAAACATTCGACTTGATTCAGTGTCGCACATGAAACTGAACGCTCAAAATATTTACCAGCAGGTGAGTGTGACGCAGCAAATGCCCATGAACAATGCCACGGGCATCACACCGGAAGAGCGGCAAGCGGTGGCCAGTTGGTATTTGGCAGGCGCTAAATTCGATTGATGTTTTGGTGCGCTCAAGTGCTGCAGGTCAATGGCCTGCAGCCAATTGAATTGCAAAGTGGTTGTGCCGTTCAATCACGCGGCCAAGGTCGACACGTGTCAGTTGACCTTCGCTAACCACCACTCTGCCGTTTACAACCGTATAAGCCGCTGGCGCGCTTGCACACAGCATCAAACTGCCAATGGCATCGTGTACCGCACCCCCTGCAAAACTGAGGCTGCGCAAATCAAACAAGGCCATGTCGGCGCAGTAACCCACACTCAATTGGCCAATGTCTTTGCGGCCCAAAACTTCAGCGCCGCCTCGCGTCGCCAAACGCAACGCATCGCGGGCTGTCATTTCCATGGGAGCGGTGTCGCAGCCAAAAATGGTGTTGCCCTCGGCATTCACCTGCGGTGCTTCTAAAGATTTGCGCAGACGCGCCAACAGCATCGCTTGGCGTGCTTCGTTGACCATGTGCGCCGCATCGTTGCTGGCGCTGCCGTCGACACCCAGGCCCACAGGCACACCCGCATCTAACATTTTTCGAATGGGTGCGATGCCACTGGCCAAGCGCATGTTGCTGCAAGGGCAGTGGGCAATGCCTGTGCGTGTGGCGGCAAACAAAGAAATGCCTTCGTCATCGAGTTTGACGCAGTGGGCATGCCAAACGTCGTCGCCCAACCAACCCAAATCTTCGGCGTATTGCGTGGGCGTGCGCTTGAATTTTGCCAAGCTGTAGGCAATGTCGTGGTCGTTCTCCGCCAAGTGCGTGTGCAATCGAACGCCATAGTGCCGTGCCATTTCAGCAGACAAACGCATCAGGTCTTGACTGACGCTGAACGGTGAACAAGGTGCGACGGCCACTTGTGTCATGGCGCCGTGCGAGGCATCGTGATAGGTTTCAATCAGACGCTGTGTGTCTTTCAAAATGGCGTCTTCTTGCTCCACGACCCGATCGGGTGGCAGGCCCCCTTTGGACTGTCCCACACTCATGCTGCCTCGCGTTGCCACAAAGCGCATGCCAATTTCTTGCGCAGCGGCAATGCAGTCGTCCAGCTTTACGCCGTTGGGGTAGATGTACAAATGGTCGCTGCTGGTGGTGCAACCCGACAACAACAATTCAGCCATGGCGGTTTGCGTGCTGGCGTAAATCATCTCGGGTTGAAGGCCCGCCCAAATGGGGTAAAGGCCTGTGAGCCAGCTGAACAACTCGGCATTTTGTACGGCGGGAATGGCGCGCGTCAAACTTTGGCACATGTGGTGGTGGGTGTTGACCATGCCTGGAATGACCACATGGTGCTGCGCGTTGATCACGTGGTCCGCTGTTTGCGGCAGGCTGTCTGCTGCGCCGATGGCTTCGATGCAATGGTCCTTGACAAAGATGGACGCATTGCGAAGTTCCTCGCCTGCGTCGTTCAAGGTGGCGATGGTGTGAGCGTTGTGGATGAGCAAGGTGGTCATGTCGATGATTTTGCACGAAGAAATTGATTCGATTCGAGTCAGACACTACACTTCCCAGCATGAGCGCTACCAAATCTTTGCACCCCGAAATCTCTGCCAGCCCAAGAACCTTCTTGCGTCAATTGTTTGATGCTGCGGTTACGCGAGCCTTGCCGTTGGAAAATATGCCAGCGTTTTTGCCCAAGGTACCCAAAGGCCGAACGCTGGTGTTGGGCGCAGGCAAGGCGGCAGGTGCCATGGCCCACGCGGTTGAGGCGCTGTGGCCGCAAGGTGCGCCATTGTCTGGCATGGTGGTCACGCGTTATGGTCATACGCCGGCGCGGCCCCAGGGCGTTCCTGCGCGCTTGAGGGTGGTGGAAGCATCGCACCCCGTGCCCGACGCTGCGGGTTTGGCCGCAGCAGAAGAAATTTTGGCCCTGACGCAGGGTTTGACGCAAGACGATTTGGTCTTGTGCTTGATCTCGGGCGGTGGCTCCGCACTGTTGACATTGCCTGCTGTTGGCTTGAGCTTGGTCGAAAAACAAACCATCAACCAAGCACTTTTAAAAAGTGGCGCCAACATTGGTGAAATGAACTGCGTGCGCAAGCATTTGTCGCGCATCAAAGGTGGCCGCTTGGCTGCAGCCTGTGCACCCGCCAAAGTGCTAACCCTGGCCATCAGCGATGTGCCGGGCGATGACCCTTCTGTCATTGCCAGTGGTCCCACAGTGCCCGATAGCACCACTTGCCAAGACGCACTGCAAATTTTGCAACGCTACAACATCGAGATCAGCCCAGACGTTCAACGTGCTTTAGAAAGCGCAGCTTGGGAATCCCCCAAGTTGGGCGATGCCGCCTTTGCAAACACAGCGGTGCACCTGATTGCAACACCGCATCAGTCCTTGATGGCTGCGGCTGCTTTGGCAGAGTCCAAAGGCTTGCGCGCCTATGTCCTGAGTGATGAGATTGAAGGCGAATCCAGGGAAGTGGGCAAAGTACATGCGGCACTGGCCCGTGCCAGTGCCCACGGCAAAAGTCCATTTGTCAAGCCTTGTGTCATCTTGAGCGGTGGCGAAACCACGGTCACAGTTCGAAGCAACGCCAACAAACTGGGTGGCAAGCCACGCGAAGGCCGAGGGGGACGGGCTGGCGAGTTTTGCATGGGCTTGGCCCTTGGGCTGCAAGGGCAGCCGGGGGTTTGGGCCTTGGCCGCAGACACCGATGGCATTGATGGCGTGGAAGACAACGCGGGCGCCATGGTCACACCCGATACGCTGGCTCGGGGGGTGCAAGTGGGGGTCGATTTGGACGCGCATCTGGCAAACAACGATGCCTATGCTTATTTCCAAGCCCTGAACGATTTGGTGTTTTCCGGACCCACCCACACCAATGTGAACGACTTTCGCGCCATTTTGGTGTTGTGATCAATTATTGATGTGCGTCAACGCGGGCCTGCCACGCCTCTGGCAAATTTGGCCCCATGTTGAATCGAGTTCTAACCAGCATCCCCTCTCCCGCGGAAGATTTGCCTGTCGGCACGATCTTGTTGCGCCGGGGTCAGGCCGCCTCCAAGGCTGTGCACCTGTTGAGTGGTCGTGTGGCCTTTGGCGTCATTGAGCAGGGGGTCATGGTGCATCAACTGGGTGTGGTGGAGGGGCCCTTTTGGCTAGAGGCTGCCGCAGCCATGTTGGGGCTGCCCCATGCGGTAGATGCATTGGCGGAGAGTGCAGTCACCATTCAAGCCATGCCCGCAGGACAATTTAAAAGTCACTTGAAAAGTCTGCCAGAGCCCGTCCGCACCCTTGTGCTCGATTTGGCCAAGGCCCAAAGACAGCAAATTGAAGTGGCCGTCAGCCGCTTGGCCAAAGATGCCGATGCCCGGTTTGCCGAATGGCTTCTTCGGCATGCCGAGCCAGCCGATGCCCAAGGCAGCTTGGCCGTTATTTTGAAAGATCGCAAACGCCTCATTGCCGCGCAATTGGGCATTGCTCCCGAAACCTTCTCTAGGGTACTGAAGCACTTGCGTGACCGTCAACTCATCAGTGGCGGTGGCCGTGTTTTGAATTTGCTCGACCCGTCAGGTCTGCAATCTTTGGCTGGTATTTGAAAAGAAACGCCTCCTTGAGAGGCTTGGCGACTCAAAGCTCGATAGAATTTGCCGAACTTTGAGAATTCCATGCATCCCCCTGAGCCTGCGCGTCTTTCACTCTCGAACATTACCAAGCGGTACCCCGGTGTGGTGGCCAATCGCGCGGTGTCCCTGTCTGTCAGGCCCGGCGAAGCGCATGCGGTTTTAGGTGAAAACGGCGCTGGCAAGTCCACCCTCATGAAGATCATCTATGGTTCTGTGAAGCCAGATGAGGGCGCGATGCATTACAACGGCCAGCCCGTCCAAATTCGCAACCCCCAGCAAGCGCGTGCTTTGGGCATCAGCATGGTGTTTCAACACTTCAGTTTGTTTGAAACCCTCAGCGTGGCTGAAAATGTTTGGTTGGGTTTGGACAAATCGCTGACCCTGCCCGACGTCACAGCGCGAATTCACCTCAAGGCCGCCGAATACGGTCTGGACATTGACCCTTTCCGTCCCGTTCACACCCTGAGTGTGGGCGAAATGCAGCGGGTCGAAATCATTCGCGCTTTGCTCACCGAACCCAAGCTATTGATATTGGATGAGCCGACTTCGGTGCTCACCCCGCAAGCTGTGGACAAGCTCTTTGTGGTGCTCAAAAAACTGGTCAGCCAAGGTTGCAGTTTGCTTTACATCAGCCATAAATTGCATGAAATTCGCGAACTGTGCACAGCATGTACCGTGTTGCGTGCAGGCCAGGTGACCGGGGTGTGCGATCCGCGTGAAGAATCCAATGCGTCGCTCAGTCGTTTGATGATTGGTGCAGAGCCGCCTGCCTTGACGCACCAAGATCGCCAAGCCGGAGCGGTCTTGTTTGCGATCAACAATTTGTCATTGCACAAAGAAGATCAATTCGGTGTCGATTTGTCTCAGGTGAACTTGCAAGTTCGCGCAGGTGAGGTTGTCGGTATTGCTGGGGTCTCTGGCAATGGCCAAAGGGAGTTGTTGTATGCCATGTCTGGCGAGGACACGCGTGCACCTGCCGATGCGGTACACATTGACAGCCAGGCGGTCGGGCAATTGGGGCCAAACCAACGCCGCTTAGCGGGTCTTCATTTTGTACCGGAGGAGCGCTTGGGTCGAGGCGCCGTGCCATCGCTCAGCTTGGCCCAAAACATGTTGCTCACGCGCTCTGAGGCAGTGGCATCAAGTGGTCTGATTCGCACGCAAGTGCTGCACAAGCAAGCGCAAAAAATCATTGAACAATTCAAGGTCAAGGCCAATGGCACGAATGCGTCGGCGCAGTCTTTGTCAGGTGGCAATTTGCAAAAATTCATCGTGGGCCGCGAGATTGATGCCAAACCCAAAGTGCTCTTGGTATCGCAACCTACTTGGGGCGTTGATGTCGGTGCAGCGGCACAAATTCGGGGTGAGTTGTTGGCCCTGCGTGATGCGGGCTGCGCGGTCTTGGTGGTCAGCGAAGAACTGGACGAGTTGTTTGAAATTTGTGATCGCCTGTACGTCATGGCCAATGGCAAGTTGTCGCCCTCCATCGATCGCAAAGAAGCCAGCGTTGCCCAAATTGGTGAGTGGATGAGTGGCTTGTGGGAGAACCATGCTCAAGCTTGAATTGCGTCCGCAGGACTCGTCTTTTTGGCGCTATGCATCGCCTGTGTTGGCCTTGCTTGTCACGGTAGCCTTGGGCATCGGGCTGTTTGTACTGTTGGGTAAAGATCCCGTGCGAGGCTTGCAGATGTTTTTCTGGGAGCCCCTCAAATCGGCGTATGCCTTGGGCGAGCTGATGGTTAAAGCCACGCCTCTTTTGGTGATCGCGCTGGGCTTGGCCGTGTGTTATCGCTCTAACGTATGGAACATTGGTGCAGAAGGCCAGTTTGTCATGGGGGCCGTGGCGGCGGGCGGTGTGGCCATGTTGGCAGACAAGGAAACTGGGCGATGGATTGTGTTGCTGGTGGTTTTGGCCGGCGTCGCCGGCGGCATGTTTTGGGCGTCCATCACGGCCTGGCTGAAAGACAAGTTTCACGCCAACGAAATTTTGGTCAGCCTGATGCTGGTCTATGTGGCCGACATGGTGCTGGGCTATTTGGTGTATGGCCCGTGGAAAGATCCGGCGGGATACAACTTCCCACAAACCAAAACCTTTGAAGCCGTCACGCAAATTCCACGGCTCATGTCAGGGTCTCGCGTCAGTGTGGGCCTGATCTTGGCACTGTTGGGGGTGGTGGCTGTGTGGTTGTTTTTGTTTCGTACACGCGCAGGATTTGCACAGCAAGTAGGTGGTCTGGCACCTGCAGCTGCACGGTATGCTGGATTTTCTTCACGCAAAGCTTTGTGGACTGCGCTGCTGGTCTCTGGTGGGGCCGCTGGTTTGGCGGGGGCGCTCGAAGTGGCTGGGCCCTTGGGCCAGCTCACGCCGTATGTGCCAGCGGGTTATGGTTTTGCCGCCATCATCGTGGCCTACGTGGGCCGTTTGCACCCTGTGGGCATGGTGTTTTCTGCTGTTCTCATGAGCATGTTTTACATCGGCGGTGAATTGGCGCAGTCGCGCATGGGCTTGCCCAAATCCATCACAGGTGTGTTCCAAGGCTTGTTGTTGTTCTGCTTGTTGGCATGCGACACCTTGGTGGCTTATCGACTGCGTTGGCAAAGTAGGAGGGGTTGATGGAGTCTTATGCATTGCTGATTGCGGCCACTTTGAATGCCGGTACCGTGTTGGCCATCGCAGCCTTGGGTTTGTTGATCAACGAAAAAGCCGGTGTGGTGAACTTGGGTGCTGAGGGCCTTATGTTGTGTGCGGCCATTGCAGGTTTTGCGGCCGTGGTGCACACAGGCAGCGATGCCATGGGGTTTTTAGCAGGCATGGCCGCAGGGGCTGTGTTGGCGGCTATTTTTGGTGTGCTGGTGATCTACCTGAGCACCAACCAATACGCCACAGGCTTGGCGCTCAGCTTGTTTGGTGTGGGCTTCTCGGCTTTTGTGGGCATTGGCTATGTGCAAGAAAAGTTGCCTCAACGTCCCAGCTTTGAAATCCCATTTTTAGCCGATATTCCATTGTTGGGTTCGGCATTTTTCAAGCAACACCCATTGGTTTATGGCGTCATTGCATTGGTTTTTGGGCTGATGTGGTTCTTTTACAAAACACGCACAGGCTTGGTCCTTCGCTCCGTGGGTGAGTCGCCCGCCTCGGCCCATGCACTGGGGTATCCGGTACGACGCATTCGCTTGTATGCGGTCGTCGCCGGCGGCGCCTTGTGTGGATTGTCTGGCGCGTACATCTCCATCGCCTACACGCCGCTGTGGGTGGAGGGCATGGTGGCTGGCAAAGGCTGGATTGCCTTGGCCCTGACCACCTTTGCCACATGGCGACCCGCGCGAATTTTGTGGGGCGCTTATTTGTTTGGCGGTGTCACCATGTTGCAGTTTCATTTGCAAGGCCTGGGCGTTCAAGTGCCCAGCCAGTGGCTCACCGCATTGCCTTACCTTGCCACCATTGTGGTGCTGGCGCTGATCTCACGAAATCCAGCTTGGATTCGGATCAACATGCCTGCATCACTAGGCAAACCCTTCCATCCCGGTTCATAATGTTTTTTTCGTGCAACCCTGTTCATCCATAAAGGAAATTTCATGACAGTTCTGAACAAGCGATCGGTTCTCAAAATCGCCGCGATTTCTTTGGCTGCTGCTGCCGTTTTGGCCGCTTGCGGTAAAAAAGAAGAAGCTGCACCAGCAGCACCTGCAGCCAAGGCTGAGCCATTGAAAGTGGCATTTGCCTACGTTGGCCCAGTGGGCGACGGTGGCTGGACATTTGCACACGACAACGCGCGCAAGGCTGTTGAAAAACAGTTTGGCGACAAAATCGTCACCAGTTTTGTTGAAAAAGTGCCAGAAAGCGCCGACGCTGAGCGCGTGTTCCGCGACTTGGCCGGCCAAGGCAACAAGCTCATCTTCGGTACCACTTTCGGTTACATGGAACCCATGTTGAAAGTGGCAGCTGACAGCAAGGACATCAAATTTGAACATGCCACCGGCTACAAAACAGCCGAGAACATGCGCACATACGACAGCCGTACCTACGAAGGTGCGTACATGGCTGGCGTGATTGCAGGCAAGATGACCAAGTCCAATACTTTGGGCGTCGTGGCGTCTATCCCAATTCCTGAAGTTATTCGCAACATCAACTCCTTCACCATGGGTGCACAGTCGGTCAATCCTAAAGTGAAGACCAAAGTGGTCTGGGTGAACGACTGGTTCAATCCACCAAAAGAAACAGAAGCAGCCACCGCTTTGATCAACGGCGGCGCTGACGTGTTGATGCAAAACACCGATTCACCCGCTGTGTTGCAAACTGCCGAAAAAATGGGCAAGCGCGCCTTTGGTTGGGACTCCGACATGACCGCTTACGGCCCTAAGGCTCACTTGGGTTCTGCCGTCATCAACTGGGGACCTTACTACATCAAGGCTGTGGGTGAAGCGCTCGAAGGCAAATGGTCTACAGGCCAAAGCTGGTGGGGTGTGAAAGAGGGCGCCATCGACATGGTCTCTGTGGCTGCTGACGTGCCAGAAGATGCCAAGAAGAAAGTGGAAGAGATCAAAGCTGGTCTGAAAGATGGCAGCTTTGTGATTTGGAAGGGTCCTGTCGTGGGCCAAGACGGCAAAGAAGTGTTGGCCAAAGACGCTGTCGCTGACGACAAGTTCTTGGGCGGCATCAAGTTCTACGTCAAAGGCGTGGAAGGCAAAGTGCCTAACTGATCAAGCTTCATAGCAAGCTCGACAAGCCGCACTTCGCAAGAAGTGCGGCTTTTTTTTAGCGCGAAGGGACGCAATTCTGAGGGTCTCTTAAGAATTGCTTCAGGTGACGGGGGCAACATCAGCCCATGAACTCAAAACACACCTACTTTTCAGTGCGCAGCCTCTGGCCGGTTCTGGGCGCATGGTGCGTGATCAGCGCTGCGAACGCAGGCGACACCAACCCAGATGCGCTTTTAACGCAATACCAGCAGGCAGCTGGCCAAAAAGCCGATCGCGCGCGTGGCCAAAAATTCTTCAATGCCAGTGCAGCCAATGATTTGAGCTGCGCTTCTTGCCACGGCGCGTCTCCGGTGCAAGCCGGCAAGCATGCCAGTACGGGCAAAACCATTGCGCCGTTGGCGCCTTTGGTCAATCCCGATCGATTTTCCGATTCAGCCAAAGTCGAAAAATGGTTTCGCAGAAACTGCAAAGATGTCTTGAGTCGGGAGTGCACCCCTTTAGAAAAGGCGGATGTCTTGGTTTACCTGAAGGATCTGAAATGAATGTTCAAAGCAGTCTGATTCAAGCTTGCATGGCCGTGGTCTTGTGGGCAGGCGCTGGATCGTCAGCCATGGCGGACAAGCTGCTCATGCCCGCCAATGTGCTGCCCGCATACAAAACCGAATGTGCCTCTTGTCACATGGCCTATCCACCTGCCATGTTGTCTAAACCATCGTGGCAACGCATCATGGGCAGTTTGGACAAACACTATGGCGCCGATGCATCCTTGGATGCTGCCACTGAACGTCAAATTGGCACATGGCTACAAGCCCATGGCGGCACCTACAAGCGGGTAGAGCCCTCTTCGCCTGCGGACAGGTTAACCACCACCCAATGGTTTGAGAAGAAACACCGCAAGATTGAAAAAACCGTTTGGACGCGCAAATCGATCAACGGCAAAGCCCAATGTCAAGCCTGCCATCAAGGCGCAGACATCGGTGACTTTGAAGACGACCGCGTTCGCATCCCGCTTTAAGCGCCAGCTGTAGAGGAAGGCATACACCATGACACACAACATTCTCCATCACATGACTGCTTCCATTCAAGAGCGCGCACCCAGCCGACGCATTGTCGAGTTACCAATGCGCCTGTTCCACACCTTCATGGCCATTTCATTTGTGGGCGCCTACATCACGGCGGAAAGTGAACGCTTCAGATTGCTGCATGTGAGCCTGGGGTACACCTTGTTTGGCTTGGTTGTCTTCCGGTTGCTCTGGGGCATGTGGGGGTCGCGACAGTCTCGACTCAGTGTTGCGTGGCGCAAACTGGATGCAATCAAAGAGTTGAAAGCAGATTTTCAGAATTTTCCAGAATCGATCATGCGATGGAACGCACAAACATTGCGCAAATGGGCCACGCTTGTTTTAACGATGGCTGCTTTCAGTACCCTGTTGGTGTCAATCTTCATCAGCTTGTCGGGCTATGCGGTCTACAATGAGATCGCAGGGGACTGGATGGCCGAAATCCATGAGTTATTTGGCAACTTTTTGTTGATGGCCGTCCTCTTGCACATTGCGGTCATTGTGTTGTTGGTCGTGGCTAAAAAATCACAAGGTTTGCGGCCAATGTGGTCTGGTCGTCGGCCAGGTGCCGGGCCAGATGTCGCCAAAGGCAACCATGTGTGGATGGCAGCATTGCTCAGTTTGGCTGTGGCAAGCTTCTTGTTTTTTCAACTGACTTGAGGCATTGAAATACCATGCGTGTGCTGTTGGCAGAAGACGATGAAACTTTGGGATCTGGCCTGAGAGCCGGTTTGGCTCAGCATGGTTTCCAGGTGGACTGGGTCAGAGACGGTGTGGCTGCTGAGCGTGAAATGCTGACGCAGTTGCATGAGGTGGTTATTTTGGACATGGGCTTGCCGCGCCAAGACGGTCTGGTCTGCTTGCAAAAGATTCGCCAGAAAAAAATCAAAACACCCGTGTTGATTTTGACTGCGCAAGATGCAGTCACGTATCGCATTGAAGGCTTGGACGCGGGCGCAGACGACTACTTGGTCAAACCTGTTGATCTCTTGGAGTTGGCAGCTCGCTTGCGAGCTTTGGTGCGGCGCTCACATGGCGAAATTCAAAGCACCATGAGTGTCAAAGACGTGAAATTGAACACGACAACCCGGGTGGTGACATTGAAAAATGTGGCGATTGATTTGTCTGCGCGCGAGTTTGATTTGCTGCTCACATTCATGATGCATGCAGGTCACGTGCTCACGCGCGATCAATTGGAAAAGCACCTTTACAGTTGGGGCACAGAGGTCAGCAGCAACACGGTGGAAGTGCACGTTTACCACTTGCGGCGAAAACTAGGCAATGATGTGATTCAAACCATTCGCGGCGTAGGCTACGTCATGCCAAAATAAGCCATACCATCTCAAATCATGCGTCCAGAACCCAAACGAGCTTCTCTCCAATCACGTCTGCTCACCTCGATGATGGCCGTCACAGCCGTGGCATGGCTATTGGTTTTGGGCCTAACTTGGTACGAAACAGACCATGAACTCAATGAGTTGTTAGACGCACATCTGGCGCAAACTGCTTCTTTTTTGGTGTTTCAATCGGGTGATGGTCATGACGATCACAGTGACTTCACCTCAAGCCCCACTTTGCACAAGTACCAACCGCGTGTGGCTTATCAAATATGGCATGAAGGTGAGTTGGTTGTTCGTTCAGAAAAGGCCCCCACAACGCCCTTCAGACAGGATGGCCAAGGCGGGCTGACCGACAGAGATGTTGGCGGTCAAGTGTGGCGAATTTTCAGTACTCAAGGCAAAGACAAAGATGTTTGGATTCATGTCGCCGAATTGGGCAAATACCGGCAGGATATTTTGTATGCGGGCCTTGAAAGCGCCATCCTGCCGCTGCTCTTGGTGTTTCCACTTTTGGCATTGTTCATTTGGTGGTCTATTCGGGTTTCGCTTGGCCCTTTGCGCCATTTGGGTCAAGAAATTGGTTTGCGCAAGGCATCCTCCTTGCAACCGCTTGAAGAAAATTCGGCCGTGCAAGAAGTTCAGCCTTTGGTGCAAGCCCTGAATCAGCTGTTCAAGCGGGTTGAAGTTCAAATTGCGAATGAGCGACAGTTCACGTCCGATGCTGCCCATGAATTGCGCACCCCCATTGCGGCCATTCGAATGCAGGCGCAAGTGGCCATGGGCGCTTCAGAATCCGTCGCTAAAGGCCAGGCCATGCAAGCCTTGTTAGACGGGTGTGATCGCGCAACGCGACTGATTGCCCAATTGCTGGAATTGTCCAGACTGGATGCAGCCGAGCGTCACGACGATGCATCTGGTTTAGCCCACGTTGATGTGATTGGCCTGACGCGACAGCAATTGGCCGAATCGGGACACGCATGGGTCGCCAAAAACCAAACATTGAATTTTGAAGCACCCGAATCGCTGTCACTGCCCATCAAACCCGAGTGGCTGTCCATTGTGGTCCGTAACTTGATTGACAACGCCAGCCGTTACAGCCCAATAGGCTCTCATTTACAAGTGACGTGGCAAAGTGGTCCTCAGCCAACACTGACTGTTGAAGACAGTGGTCCAGGCATGTCAGCGGCCGACCGCGTTCGCTTAGGCGACCGCTTTTTCCGAGTTTTGGGCAATGACGCTTCCGGCTGTGGCTTGGGCTGGTCCATTGTGCGCAGAATTGCGCAATTGAACCGCATCAGCATTCAACTGAGCGCCAGCCCCGCATTGGGCGGGCTCAAAGTTGTCTTGGTGTGGCCCCACGAAAGCGCTTCGGTGCCTTCAAGCGCCCGTTGAGGTTTGTGCAGAGGCCTGTTTGCCTTGGCCGTCTTAAGATTCGCTTCATCTAAGCTTCTTAAATTCTAGTTCTCAGCAAAGCAATTTCATTGCAATCAAAGGGAACAATATGAGCAACGATGCAAACAAGGGTTATCAATTTACAGTCTTGAACGGCGTTGTGTCAGCCGTTTACGAGATTAAAAACGGTCGGGTTAAATTTGAAAAAATGGACCGTGACGAAACTTGGACCGTCGATGGCGCCAACATCGTCAAAACAGAAGTGGAACACGGCCGCGTTGAAACCACGGTCTACAGTGACATCGATGGCGATGGCATTTTTGCCAAAATGTCCAAGTCATATGGTACTGATAGCTCAACAATCGCAAACTCAACAACACAAAATTTAACGACAAGCCAATTGCAAAATGGCTATCAATTTGACGTTGTCGATGGCGCTGTAGCTGGCGTTTATGAAATTGAACGCGGTTATAAATCACAAGAAAGAATTGACTTGAATGAAACTTGGACAATTGACGGCGCCAACATCATCAAAACAGAAGTAGAACGTGGCATTACAGAAACCTCAATTTACTCAGACTTAGATGCTGATGGTGTGTTCGCTAAGGTTTCAAAATCTTATGTTGCAGCAGATGGCAGTGTTTGGAGTGCAAACGGTTCAGGCACTGACAGCGATGACCAGTGGCGCGGAAACAATAGCGATGATCATTACTATGCTGGAAACGGTAACGATCGCTTGTCAAGTGGCAACGGCAATGACGATCTGTATGGCGCCGATGGCGATGATCAATTAAGTGGTGAATCTGGCTCTGACGATCTGTATGGCGGTATAGGAAATGACGCATTAGCAGGTGGCGACGGTTTTGATCACCTTGAAGGTGGCTTGGACAATGACCGTTTGGACGGGGGGAATGGTGATGACTACTTAAACGGTGGGGCTGGTATTGATGCACTGACAGGTGGGATTGGCAGTGACGATCTTTACGGTGAAGATGGTGACGATACATTAATTGGTGGCGCAGGTTCAGACGATCTTTATGGGGGTTTGGGTAACGATACCTACAAGTATTCCAGCGTACTTGAATCGGGTTTGACCAGTACCACCCGGGATCATGTTTATGATTTTTCAGCGGGCGATAAACTCGATTTGTCAGGCATCGATGCGCGTTCTGGCAATTGGAGCAACGACGCGTTTAACTATGTGGGCGCTGCGTCCAATGTGACATCTGCCAACGCCAACGGCGCACTCTGGTTTGAAAATGGTATTTTGTACGGCAGCAACGACCGTGACACGGCTGCTGAATTTCAAATTGAGTTGGTTGGCGTGACCCAGCTCAGCCTGACAGATTTGGTTTTGTAATTAAGCCAATCTTCGTAAAAACCGCTGCTGTGGCAGCGGTTTTTTTTGCTTGAAATAATGTTGTTTTATTTGCCGCCATGCTTGGCAAAATCACCCGCGTAAATGTTCAAGAACTTATGGAACTCGAGGTGTTTGCGAATGGCCGCGTTGACCTCGTCCAATGTTGTTGATTCAATTTGTGCGTCTAGTTTTTCGACAAAGCGCATGGTGCGATTGGCTGCAGTTTGCGCCACATGACTTGCCGCCAACGCACGGTCTTGGGCGCGGCCAATTTTGCGCTCCTCTTGCCAGCCTTTTTTGGCATCGACCAGCTCTTCAGCCGTGACGCCGTCTTTCACAAACTTGGCCAATTCTTCTTGAACGCCAGCTTTCAATTTGGCTAAATTTTGAGGTGCATAGATGGCATACAAAACCCACATGCCAGACGGCTCAAAGGCACTGACGCTCAGTTGGCTGCCTGCACCATAACTGAGGCCGTCTTTCTGACGAAGTCGGTCAAGCAAACGCGATTTGACGCCACCACCCAAGACCCGGTTGGCCAATTGAAGTGGCACAAATTCTGGGTGGGTGTCTTGCAGGCTCAATGGCAAGCCGGCCAAGAAGAAGGCATTGGCTTTGTCGGGCGCCTCAAGTTGAATCACTTGTGCTTTGGGTGCTTTGGGTTCGGCTTTCAATCGCGCATAGGGTTGAGGGCTTTGCCAGTCGCCAAAGAACTGGCGGACCTGGGCCTGGACGGCTTCGCTGTCAAAGTCGCCCACCAATGCAAATTCGCTGTTGCTGGCGCCGTAGTATTGGCTGTGAAACTGTTGAACTTGCGCCAGTGAGGCTGACTTGAGGGCTGCAATGGATTCATCTAAGTTGCGGGCAGCCCGAACATCGCCTTTGGGGTAGACATCGAGGGCCAAAGACATGGCTTGCGAGCTCATGGCGCTGGGTTCGCTGCGTTGGCTTTCTAAGCCCGCGGTACTCTCTGCCACCAACAAGTCAAATTCTTGAGAAGGGAAGGTGGGTTTGCGAAGCACGTCGCGCACCAAGCGCAGTACTTCAGGCAGGTTTTTGCGCAATGTGTCAAATCGAACGGTGACAATTTGCCCGCCACCAGTGACTTCAATTTGTGTTTTGAGCTCGTTTAATTTGGCGGAAATTTCGGCACGCTGCAGTTGTCCCGCACCGCGCAACAGCAAATTGGCTGTGAGGCTGGCGGTGGTTGCCTGGTTGTACAAAGATTTTTCGTCGCCAAAACGCAAAGTGAGATAGCCATTGACGGTTTCGCCACGCGTTCTTTTGGGCGTCAAAATCAACTTCATGCCGTTGGCCAAAACCAAGCGCTGAGTGCGATTTTCGATGTTGGCGGGCGAAATGTCAAAGACCTCGCCTTCGGCTGTGGCTGCCTTGCCTTTGTACTCTGCCACCAGTTTGGGCACATCGACCTGCGGTGGCATTTGAATGCGATCTGGCGTCACGGTGGGAATGAATTGACCCAAGGTGCGGTTGCTGGCTTTGAAGTAGTTCAGGCCCACGGCTTGAAGATCGGCCACTGTTAAGTTTTCAATCCGATCGCGATGCAAGAAAAACAGGCGCCAATCGCCATTGGCAATGGACTCGGACAATTGCACGGCCAATTTTTGCGGGTCGTTGATGGTTTTGTCGATCTCGCTGAGCAGGCTGGCTTTGGCACGCTTGAGTTCGTCTTCGGTGACAGGCTTTTGTGCAAGACCTTCAAGCTCGTCAAGCAATGCTTTTCGGGCGTCATTCAAGTTTTGTGTTTTGCTGAGCTCGGCCATGAACACCACATAGCCTCGTTCTGCCAAGTCGAAGTTCCAGGGGTTGACGTTGACGGCCAGCTTTTTTTCAATCAAGCTTTTGTGGAGGCGTCCGTTGGGCGTGCCTGCCAGCACGTCGCTGAGTGCGGCCATGGCGGCTGCATCTTTGTGGCTGCCCGAAGCTGTGTGGTAAAGCACGGCCGAGAGTTGGATGTCGCCTGTGCGCCGCACAATCACTTCTCGCTCGCCGTCTTGAACAGGATCTTGTGTGTAAGTGGGGTGGCGTACGCGTGCAGGTTTGGGGATGGCGCCAAAAATACGGTGGATGTTTTCGAGGGTGGTGTTTGCCTCGAACTTGCCAGCAACCAGCAGCACGGCATTGTCTGGTTGGTAGTAATTGCGGTAAAAGTTTTGCAGGTTTTCAATCTTCACATTTTCGACATCGGTGCGCGCGCCAATGGTGCTTTTGCCGTAGTTGTGCCAATCAAAGGCTGTGGACGCCATGCGTTGCCAAAGCGTCATGTGGGGGTTGTTCTCGCCGCTTTCCATTTCGTTTCGCACGACCGAAAACTCCGTGTCTAAATCTTTGCGCGCAATAAAGCTGTTGACCATGCGATCGGCTTCCATTTCCAGTGCCCATTTTAGATTCTCGGGATTGGCGGGAAAGGTTTCGAAATAGTTGGTGCGGTCGTAAAAGGTGGTGCCATTGAAGTCCATGCCGCGCTTGCCCAGCTCTTGCATGATGTTGCCCCGCGCAGGCGTGCCCTTGAACACCAAATGCTCAAGCAGGTGCGCCATGCCCGTCTCTCCATAATTTTCGTGACGGCTGCCCACCAGGTAAGTGATGTTGACGGTGGTGGTGGGTTTGGAGGCATCGGGTGCCAGTAATACGCGCAGACCATTGGGCAAGCGATACTCTGAAATGCCTTCAACTTGCGCCGTGGCTTTGAGCGTGGTGAAACTTGCACCAGCTGCACCAGCGGCGTTGCTAGGCGTTTGCGCAAGGATGCCGGCAGGCGTCAAAAGACTGGCCGTGACAAGGGCGAGAGAGATCAGGCGGAGTTGCATGGCAGGCTGAAACTTTGCAATGAGAAAGTGAACTTTATACACCTGCATTAGAATAGCCCTGCGTTTGCCAACCCTTGCAAATGTTTTTATTTTTCAAAGTCTGTGCTTCGGCGGGCCTTGATGTTGTTCACCCGAAGCCATGTAGAGGACTACCATGTACAAAAACCTCGCTGCCGTGATCACGGCCGCCTGCTTTTTATCCCCTTTTTCAATTCGTGCCACCCAGCCCGTCAGCGCGCCGGGCAGCAAGCCGGTCAAGGCTGCGTTTGTGTATGTCACGCCAGTGTTTGAAGCGGGGTGGACCCATCAGCATGACGAAGGCCGCAAATCCGTCGAGAAGTCTTTGGGTCAAGCCGTTAAAACCACCGTGGTGGCCAATGTTGCTGAAGGCGCCGATTCGGAGCGCGTTGTTCGGGACTTGGCGCAACAAGGCCATGACATTATTTTCACCACCAGCTTTGGTTACATGGAGCCCACGCTCAAAGTGGCCAAAGAATTCCCGCATGTGAAGTTTGAGTCCATCACCGGTTACAAAACCGATGCCAATGTTGCCGTGGCCAACGCACGTTATTACGAAGGTCGTTATTTGGCAGGCGTTGCGGCCGGCCGAATGACGCAAAGCAATGTGGCTGGTTATGTTGCAGGATTTCCCATCCCCGAAGTGCTGCAGGGCCTGAATGCCTTTGCGCTGGGCATGCGTTCAGTCAACCCCAAAGCCCAGGTGAAGGTGGTTTGGTTAAATGCTTGGTTTGATCCGGCCAAAGAGCGTGATGCTGCGATGACCTTGTTCAATCAATCGGTAGATGTGATCACCTTTCACACGGCAACGAATGCTGTGATGGTGGCGGCACAGGAGCGCGGCAAAATGGCCATTGCTTACCACTCAGACATGCGCAAAGTGGCGCCTGATGCGCAACTGATGGCCGTGACCCATGAATGGGGCGCTTATTACACGCAGCGCGTGACAGACGTCCAAAAAGGGCAGTGGCGAACAGGGAGCACTCGCGGCGGACTGAAGGAGGGCATGATCCGTGTCGGTGACTTTGGCCCCAAGTTGCCAGCCAAGGTGCGCAGTGAAATTCAACAAATTCAAAAAGAAATTGTTCAAGGTGCACGCCAACTGTTCCAAGGCCCCATTGTTGACAACGAGGGCAAGCTTGTCTTGCCTGCGGGTCAACAATTGAGCGAGGCGCAAATTCTCAACATGAACTATTTGGTGGCTGGTGTGGTGGGCAAAGTCAGTCCCTGAGCTTAGCTGTCGAGTTGGATGTTGCGCGCCTTGGCCAATTGAGTCCAACGGGCTAAATCAGCTTTCATGTAGGCCGCAAACTCGGCAGGCTTCATGGGCATCAGTTCAACCGCCTCTGAACTGAGTTTGTCTTTGAAGTCTGGTTGCGACAAAACGCTCAGCATGGCATCGTTCAGCACTTTCACAATGGGCGCGGGCATGTTGGCGGGCCCAACCACACCGTACCACTGCTGCGCGTCGAATCCCTTAAGACCCGCTTCCTCAAGTGTTGGGATGTCCTTGACTTGAGGGTGCCGCTTGGTCCCCGTGACAGCAAGCGCTCGAATGCGGCCGCTTCGAATGTGTGGCAAGGCTGCAGCCAAGCCTGGGAACATCATTTGGGTTTGTCCGCCAATCAGGTCGGTGATGGCCGGGGCAATGCCGCGGTAAGGAATGTGTACCATGAAGCTGTTGGTTTGCAGCTTGAAAAGTTCTGCGGCCAAGTGAGTCAAAGACCCTGCACCTGCTGAGCCATAGGACAGCCGACCCGGATTTTGTTTGACGTACTCAATGAACGCTTTGATGTTTTGTGGCGGTAAATTGTTGTTGATGCACAAAACGTTGGGCGTAGACCCAATCATGCCGATGGGGGTGAAATCCTTTTCGGCGTCGTAGGGCAATTTGCGTGTGGCAGGGGAGGTGCCGTGGGTGGCCACATAACCCTGCATCAAGGTGTAGCCGTCGGCTGCAGCACGCGCCGTGTTTTGAGACGCAATCACGCCGCCGCCGCCGCCAATGTTGTCGACCACCACCGATTGTCCCAGCGCTTTGGCCAAGCGCTCGCACAGGGCGCGGCCAACCATGTCTGAGCCGCCGCCAGCGGCCACTGGCACGATGTAACGAATGGGCTTGTGAGGGTAGGCCGTCTGCGCTTGACTGACTGCAGGCAAACCCAACAACAACGGGCTGGCTTGAAGGAGGGTGCGTCTTTTCATAGGTGTCTCTTTATAAGCGGATGATTGAAGAAAGTTTAGCTTAGCCCCCGCTAGCTTGCCCCCTGAAGAGGCACAAAGACCTTGAATTCTTCTCACAATCCAGATCTTCTGCACTGGAGGGCTGGCGCACTTTACAATGCAGGCTTGACTTCAAAGACCGTTGGAAAGATTGAGCGATGAGCATCAAAAGCGACAAATGGATCCGCCGCATGGCAGAAGAGCACGGCATGATCGAGCCCTTTGAGCCTGGGCAAGTTCGAAAAAACGCGGCCGGCGAGAAAATTGTGAGCTACGGCACCAGCAGTTATGGCTACGACATTCGCTGTGCACCAGAGTTCAAGGTCTTTACCAACATCTACAGCACCGTGGTCGACCCGAAGAATTTCGACGAGAAAAGCTTTGTCGACATTCAGTCTGACGTGTGTGTCATCCCGCCCAATAGTTTCGCACTGGCACGCACAATGGAATACTTTCGTATTCCTCGCAATGTGCTGACCATTTGCTTGGGCAAAAGTACCTATGCCCGCTGCGGCATCATTGTGAACGTCACGCCCTTCGAGCCCGAGTGGGAGGGCTACGTCACTCTTGAGTTCAGCAACACCACACCGTTGCCCGCCAAGATCTACGCTGGCGAGGGTTGTGCCCAGGTTTTGTTCTTTGAAAGCGACGAGGTTTGCGAGACCAGCTACAAAGATCGGGGCGGAAAATACCAAGGTCAAGTGGGCGTGACGCTGCCCAAGACTTAAAGTGCGACAATAGCCGGTTAATGACCGCCTCTTTTTCAAATCTATCGCTGGCTGAACCGCTGGCACGTGCCGTAGCCGAAATGGGCTACGAATCCATGACCCCCATTCAAGCCCAGGCCATCCCTGTGGTTTTGACGGGCAAAGACGTGATGGGCGCGGCGCAAACGGGCACGGGTAAAACCGCTGCCTTCTCGCTGCCGCTACTTCAACGTCTGCTCAAGCACGAAAACACGTCCACGTCCCCTGCACGCCATCCGGTGCGGGCCTTGGTGCTTTTGCCTACCCGCGAGCTGGCCGACCAGGTGGCGCAGCAAATCAAGATGTACGCCAAGTACACCCAGATGCGCAGCGCTGTGGTGTTTGGCGGCATGGACATGAAGCCCCAAACCCTTGAGCTCAAAAAGGGCGTTGAGATTTTGGTGGCCACACCCGGTCGCTTGCTCGATCACATCGAAGCCAAAAACGCGGTGCTGAATCAAGTGGAATATGTGGTGCTCGACGAAGCCGACCGCATGCTGGACATTGGCTTCTTGCCAGATCTGCAGCGCATCTTGAGTTTTTTGCCCAAGCAACGCACCACGCTCCTGTTCTCGGCCACCTTTTCGCCCGAAATCAAACGTCTTGCGGGTAGCTACTTACAAGATCCGATCACCATTGAGGTGGCCCGTCCTAACGAAACAGCGTCCACTGTTGAGCAACGCTTTTATGCCGCACAAGACGATGACAAGCGCCGTGTCGTCAAGGCCGTTCTCAACCAGCGCGGCATCAAGCAAGCCTTCATTTTTGTGAACAGCAAGTTGGGTTGCGGCCGCTTGGCTCGATCACTCGAACGCGAAGGTTTAAAAACCGCAGCCTTGCATGGCGACAAATCGCAAGACGAACGCTTGAAGGCCCTCGAAGCCTTTAAAAAAGGCGAAGTTGATTTATTGGTCTGTACCGATGTGGCCGCACGTGGTTTGGACATCAAAGATGTGCCTGCTGTGTTCAATTTCGATGTGCCTTTTAACGCTGAAGACTATGTGCACCGTATTGGCCGAACGGGTCGCGCTGGTGCCTCTGGATTGGCCGTGACCTTGGTGTCGCCGTCCGATATGCGCTTGGTGGCAGACATCGAGAAGTTGATCAAAAATAAACTGGAAGTAGAAACCTTCCCCTTGGAAGACGCGCGCTCAAGCAACAATTTTGGTGAAGGCCGTCGCGACGAGCGCCGACCCGAGCGCCGAGAAGACCGTCGCGAGGAGCGCCGACCCGAGCGCGGCTTCGAGCGTCGCCGCGAAGAAGAGGGTGATCGCCGTAGCAGCTTCAGACCGGCGCAAGTATCACGCGACCCCTTCTTCGAGAAGCCTTATGAAGCGCAAGATCCTGCGCTGGCGCAAGCCGGCACAGCCTCTTGGGAGGCCAGCCCCAAAGCAACGGCGTCAAGGCCTGGACTGTCTGCCAACATCAAGCCCAAGCGCAAAGTGGCTGCACTGTTCAAGTCTGCCGAATAAGGAGGCTTCGCCCGACTTTTTGTCGGGGGAGGTTTTCCCGAAACAAAACCTTTACATTCCCCTGTCAAAATCAGGGAATGATTTACAAAAAAACTGTCACGCTGGCCCTTGTCTCGTTGACCTCCTCATGGAGCTGGGCTCAAACTACACCCCTGCCTAACGCCCCTGTCCAAGACATGGGCCGGGTTGAGATCAAAAGCAATCGCGACAATGCCACAGAGGAGCGGCGCCAATCGACGGCCGCCAAAATCGTCATTGGGCGCGAGGAGTTGGACAAACAAGGCGACGGCACCCTTGGCGAGGTGCTGAAACGCTTGCCAGGTGTCACCATTCAGGGCGCTCCCGGACGAGGCGGCGCCATCCGCATGCGTGGTTTGGGTGGTGGTTACACCCAAATCTTGATGGATGGACAGCGGGTGCCTCCCGGATTTTCAATTGACTCTCTCACACCCGAGATGATCGAAAAAATCGAGATCATGCGTGCGCCTACCGCAGAAACTGGTGCGCGCGCCATTGCGGGCACCATCAACATCGTGTTGCGTGAGGGGCAAAAAGCCAACCCCGACGATTTGAAAGTGGGTAGCAGTTTTGAACATGGTCATCGCTCTGAGGGGCTGAACTGGATTCACAACATCAATTCGGAACCAATGACGGGCACCTTCACAGTGTCGGCCATGAACCAATGGCGCCCCGAAGACAACAGCGCCTTGACTGACACCGAGGTAGATGCCATAGGCAGACTCCCTGAATGGTCCTCACAACGTGAACGGCACACCGTGAATTTGGGGCATCGGCAAGGCTTGAATGCCAACGCGCGAATGATGTGGCGAGGCGAGCAGGGCACCTCGCTGGTGTTGATGCCCTTCATGGTTTACTCAGAATTCAGCAGCAGAGGTCGCACGGACATCACAGAAATCAAATCCATTGGCGGTATCTCGCAGCCCATGAGCACTGACAGTGCGCAGACGAGCAATGACAACCGCTTTGTCCTGACCCGTTTGAACGGCCAATGGAGTCAACGCTTGTCTGCCGATACGCGCTTCGAATTTAAATTTGGTTTCGGTGAGTCGCACTTCCAGTCCAATTTCAATCAATTGGCCTTGGGCAGTGGCAGCTTGCTGAACACCCTGACCGAATCTCAAAGCTACAAAGACCTGTCGCAAACTTGGAACGGTAAATTCACCCAAGTCCTGCGCAATGGCCATCAACTGGTCAGTGGCCTAGAGTTGGAGGGTGTTCGCCGAAGCGAGGACGCCGTGGCCGAGGTGTCAGATGACGCAGGCAACCTGCGCGCTAGCACCCGTCGATGGGCCATTTACACACAAGATGAATGGGCCATCAATCCCAATTGGAGTGCACATGCAGGTCTGCGCTACGAAAATATTCTGACAGAAGGTCGCAACGACGAGGGTGAAAAACGCAACCAAAGTGGCGTGCTCACACCCTTGTTGCATGCGGTCTGGAAACCTGTGCCGCAAAGCCGCGATCAAGTCCGAATGAGCCTGACGCGAAGTTACAAAACGCCCACCTTGTTCAACTTGGTGGCGCGCACCGCACTGTCGCGTGAGGCCAATAGCCCCACACGCCCCGATCGCATTGGCAACCCTGGCTTGAAACCCGAATTGGCCACGGGAATTGACATTGCCGTGGAGCGCTACCTGTCAGACGGTGGCGTGCTCAGCGCCAACATTTTTCGGCGCAACATCAGCGACCTGATTCGCTATGTCACCACAGAGCGCTACGACACCGTGTGGGCGCCCGGACAAAGGCGCTTTGTTTCCAGCCCACAAAACGTGGGCGAGGCCATCACACAAGGCCTTGAGTTGGAAGCCAAGTTTCGCTTAGACCAAGTTTGGTCCACGGTACCTGCCATCGATGTTCGCAGCAATTTGAGTTTCTTCAACTCACGTGTTTTGGATGTCATGGGGCCCAACAATCGCTTGGACCAACAGCCCAAGATGACGGCCAATTTTGGCGGTGACTATCGCATTCGGTCCATTCCCTTGACCTTGGGCGGCAACGTCAATTTCAATCCAGACTACACGACCCGCAGAACCGAAGAGCAGTGGGTTTATCAAGGCTCTAAACGCGTTGTCGATGTCTATGGGTTGTGGAAGTTCAACCCTGCAACCGCCATGCGCGTCACAGCCAGCAACCTGGTGCCGCGTGATTACCTCACAGGCACCGTTTACATGGGCAATGGTTTCTCTGAAACGGTCAACACCAACACGCGCAATTGGCAAAATGTGCAGGTGCGTTTGGAAATGAAAATTTAATCAAGGAATGTCATGAGTGCAAAAACTTCAGCTTGGTTTGACAGCATGTACAACAACCGTGCGTTGGTGCCCGACCATGCGGCGCATTTTGCGCAATGGGCGCAGACTTCTGCCAATGCGCGCGCCAGCCTCAAGTGCACGCTAGACATCGCCTATGGTGATGGCCCCAATGAAACCTTGGACATCTTTCCCGCCAAGCAAGCCAATGCGCCTGTGGTGGTGTTCATTCATGGGGGCTACTGGCGAAGTTTGGACAAATCGGATCACTCATTTGTAGCCCCAGCCTTGCACGAGATGGGCGCTTGTGTGGTGGTGCTCAACTATGCATTGTGCCCGGGCACGCCGGAAGCACCTGTCACCATTCCAGACATTGCGCAGCAAATGGTGAAGGCGTTGGCTTGGACTTGGCATCACATTGCGCAGCATGGCGGCGATCCCAAAAACGTCACGGTGGCGGGCCACTCGGCCGGTGGCCATTTGGCGGCCATGTTGCTAGCTTGCAATTGGAAGCAGGTGGACAAAAGCATTCCTGCACATTGGATTCAAAAAGCATTGTCTGTTTCAGGTTTGTACGATCTGACGCCGCTTCGCAAAACACCATTTTTGCAAGATTCTTTAAAGCTCACCGCCAAGCATGCCCGCATGGCCAGTCCCGCCTTGTGGCCTCGTCCTAAAAAAGGTGTGCTGTACACCGTGGCCGGTGGCGATGAGAGCGCCGAGTTCTTGCGTCACAACCGCTTGATTCATCAAACCTGGGGTCCTAAAACGGTGCCCGTGTGCGAAGACTTGTCGGGCCTCAATCACTTTAGCATCGTCACCGATCTCACAAAAAAAGGCACTCGATTGAGTGCCTTGATGAAGCAGCTGATTCAGCTGGCTTAAAACAGTTTTGACGCCGTCTTAAGTCGCGTTGCGTCTTTTCTGAATGGCGGTCCACAAGGGTGGCAAGACCAGGCAGATCACCACCACAGCCAGCAGTGAGAACGACATGGGCCGGTCCCAGAAAACTGACCAATGTCCCTCACCAATGGAGAGTGCGTTGCGCATTTGCGCTTCGGCCAGAGGGCCCAAAATCATGCCCACAATGACCGGTGCAACCGGAAAGTCGTAGCGTCGCATCAGCGTGCCCAACAGCCCAAAGCCGTACATGATGAACAAGTCAAAACTGCTTTGACGCATGCCATACACACCAACGGTTGCAAAGATCAAAATGCCGGCATACAACTGCGGTTTGGGAATCTTCAGCAGTTTGACCCACAGCCCCACCAGCGGCAAGTTCAAGACCAACAGCATCACGTTGCCAATGTAGAGGGACGCAATCAAAGCCCAGACCAAACCCGACGATGTTTGGAACAGTTGAGGGCCTGCTTGAATGCCATAGTTTTGAAGCGCAGACAGCAAAATGGCAGCGGTCACTGAAGTTGGGATGCCCAAAGTCAGCAGGGGCACCAAGGTGGCTGTCACGGCTGCGTTGTTGGCGGCTTCGGGGCCGGCCACACCTTCAATGGCGCCTGTGGTGCCAAATTCTTCTTTGTGTTTGGACAACTTCTTTTCGGTGGCATAGCTCAAGAAAGTCGGAATTTCTGAACCGCCGGCGGGAATGGTGCCGAACGGAAAACCAATGGCCGTGCCACGCAACCAGGCAGGCCACGATCTGCGCCATTCCGTGGGCGTCATTTGCGCGCGTGTCAGTCGGTTCATGTCGGCGCTGCTTTTGCCCTCGTACAGGGCGTTGTACAAAACTTCAGACACCGCAAACAAACCCACCGCAATCAAAACGGTTTCAATGCCATCCATGAATTCAGGAATGCCAGCGGTGTAACGCACTTGACCAGAAATTTGGTCCATGCCAATGAGGCCCAGGGCCAAACCGATGAACAAGGCGGTGAGTCCGCGAACGGTGCTTTGTCCCAACACAGCACTGACGGTGATGAAGGCCAGCAACATCATGCAGAAATATTCAGGAGGACCTAGTTTGACGGCAAATTCAGCCACCACAGGCGCAAACAAGGTGACCAAAATGGTGGCCAATGTGCCCGCCACAAATGAACCAATGGCCGCTGTGGCCAAGGCCGATCCAGCACGGCCGTTTTTGGCCATTTTGAAACCTTCTAGCGCCGTCACCATGGTGCCAGTTTCGCCTGGGGTGTTGAGCAAGATGGAGGTGGTGGAGCCGCCGTACATGGCACCGTAATAAATGCCGGCGAAGAAAATCATGGAGGCGGTGGGCTCAACTTGTGCCGTGATGGGCAGCAGCATGGCCACGGTCACCGCTGGACCAAGGCCTGGCAAGACGCCAATGGCCGTGCCCAGGGCGCATCCCACAAAGGCCCACATTAAGTTGATGGGGGTACCCGCTGTGGCAAACCCCGAGAGCAAATGATTCCAAGTGTCTAACATGATGTGCTTTCTGGGTTTAGAGCCAAGGCGTGCCCGTTAAATTGGGCAAGTTGATGGACAAGAACATGGTGAAGAGCCAAAACACGGGCGCTGCAATGAGGAAACCCAAGACACAGTCTTTGAGGGTTTGCGACAGATTGCCTGCTGCATCGCCTTGTGAAACACGCAGACCGCGAACTGCTAGAACAAAACACAGCGCACAACTGAGGACAAAGCCGGCCACATTGATCAAAGCCGCATTGGCCAAGACGCCTGCCGAAACCCATGCAAATGCATGCCAATCGGCGCTTTCTGCACCTGATGCTTCAGGCATGTGGCGATAACCGCCGGTGAGTGATTCCCAAAGTAGCCAAGCAGAACAGGCGGCTAAAAACATGGCCACCACCCACGGCAAAAAGTTGGGGCCAACGCCTGCGTAACCTGCCTCGGAGGAAATACCGGTGGCACCCCACATCATGAGGAAGGACAGGACCAAGCCCAAAAGTGCAATGCCAATTTGAGTGGAGGTTTGAGAAGAAGTTTTAGAGGCGGAATGTTCGGACATGGCGTTGGGGCTTTCAAAAAAGTCTGGGTCCCGTGGGACCCAGATTGAGGTGGCACATTCATTGGTTGAAGTGCCACCCATCACAGCATGTGCTGGTTTAGATCATGCCTGACTTAACCATGGTGGCGCGCAAGCTGGCAAATTCACGGTCCACAAAGTCATCAAACTCGGGATTGGCCAACCATGCGGGTGTCCAGTTGTTTTTCTCGAGTGACTCAGCCCAAGATTTTGATTTGGTGGCTTTCAAGACCATGTCCGTCAAAGCTTTGCGCTGCGCAGCAGTGATGCCAGCAGGCGCATACACACCACGCCAGTTGCCGATGTCAATGTTGTAACCTTGCTCCAGCATGGTCGGAATGTTGATGCCTTTCAGGCGCTTGGGTGACGTGACCGCAATCGGGCGCATCTTGCCAGACTCGATGTACTGTTGGAACTCGCTGTAGCCGCTGCCGCCTACAGTGACATTGCCGCCCAAAATGGCAGCAACCGCTTCGCCGCCGCCGCGGAAAGGCACGTAGTTGATCTTGGCTGCGTCGACGCCCACTTCGCGCGCCAACATGGCCGCGGCAATGTGCTCTGTGGAGCCACGCGAACCGCCGCCCCACTTAACGCTACCGGGGTCTTTCTTCATTTGCTCGACCACATCTTTCATGGTTTTGAGGGGTGAATTGGCGGGCACCACAAACACGTTGTACTCGCTGGTCAAACGCGCAATGGGGGTGACTTTGTCCAAGCTAACCGGTGGCTTGCCAGTGATAATGCCGCCCAACATGACAGCGCCCATGACCATGAGGGAGTTGCCATCGCCTTTGGTGGCATTGGCATATTGCGCCAAGCCAATGATGCCGGCTGCACCGCCTTTGTTTTCATAGGTGACAGAGCTGGCCACGCCTGCGTCTTGCAGGGCTTTGCCCAAAGCGCGGCCTGTGGTGTCCCAGCCACCACCTGGATTGGCGGGAATCATCATTTTGATGTTGGCGGCTGCCAATGAAGGCAAAGACAAGCCAGAGCCTGCTGCCAACGCTAAAACTGATTTGATAAATTGATCGCGACGCATGGTGTCTCCTTTTGAGTGCAAAATTGATGGCCAATGATGGGCTTCTAAACTGTCAATTGGCTGTCCAAACCCCTAGGGAAAGTACTGATTCATGCGTTTGCTCCTGGTCGAAGACGACCCTTATTTGCAAGAAAACCTGGTTCGCAGTTTGTCGCGGCGTGGTTTGCAAGTGACGGCCGCCTCAACGGCAGCAACGGCATTGTCAATGTGGCAGTCCTTGCGTCCCGATGTGGTGCTGTTGGACTTGACTTTGCCCGATGGCGACGGCTTGAACGTGGTCTCACAAATTCGCCAATTGGGCATGACCACTCCTGTGCTGGTGCTGACAGCTCGCACCACAGTGGGCGACCGTGTGCTGGGTTTGAACTCTGGTGCGGACGATTATTTGGCCAAGCCCTTTGACCTGGATGAACTGGAAGCCAGACTGAACGCGCTCTACCGTCGAACCAAAAGCGCGCAGCAAGCCATGGCCCTGGAAGCAGATCCCAACCATGGGCGCTTGGGTCTCCCAACGCTACAAATGGGGGCTATCTCGCTGGACACACTCAATGGCGTGGCCTACTTGCATCAACAAGCCATGGAGTTGACCCCGCGTGAAGTGGCCATGCTTCAAGCCTTGATGGCGCAGGCAGGGCAGGCTGTTTCCAAAGAGCGATTGTTCAGTGCGGTGTTTCCAGATGAGTTGGATGTGCAATTTGAAGCCATCGAGGTGGTGGCCTATCGTTTGCGTAAAAAATTGGCCGACACAGGCATCAGTTTGGTCACACTGCGTGGCTTGGGTTATTTGTTGAAAGTCGGAACTTGAACGTGTTGTCATCCTCCAAAATTTCCATGCGACGTCAGCTGTTGCTGGGCATTTTGATGCCCGTTCTTTTGCTGGTGGGATTGAATGCTTGGAGTCTTTACGAAGAAGCGCTCAACGCCTCTGATGTCGCTTACGACCGCAGTCTGCTGGCCTCCGCCAAAACCATCAGTGAGCAACTGGATGTAGACGGCTACGACGATTTGGCCCAGATCAGAGCCTTGGTGCCCTACGCGGCCACGGAAGCGTTTGAAGCCGACAACCAAAGCCGCTTGTACTACAAGGTCTCTCACCTGAATGGCAGGGTGGTTTCTGGTTTTGCCGACATGCCTGCTTGGAAAGGTCAAATTCCAGCCAAACCCGCCTACGCTGCCTTGGTCGATTTTTACAACGACCGTTACCTCAACGAGGAGGTTCGTGTGGCGACTTTGCTCCAACCCGTGGTGAGTGAAACCGGACGCGCTATGGCCGTTATTCAAGTGGCAGAGACTTTGGAATTAAGGCAAGCGCTGGCACGCGAACTCTTGGTCGGCACCTTGTGGCGCCAGGCCCTGCTTCTGGGCATCATCGCGCTGGTGGTGGTCGGTGTGGTGCAGCGGGCGACGCAACCCGTTCGTGAACTTTCAGAACATTTGGAAAATCGATCTGAGCACGATCTGGCACCTCTTTCATTTGCGGATGCGCCGCAAGAAATCCAACCGCTCATTCAGGCGACCAATCACGTGATGCAAAAACTGCAGTCCTTGTTGGCGCAGCAAAAAGGTTTTGTGCGAGATGCCGCGCATCAGCTTAGAACGCCACTCACTGTTTTAAAACTGCAAGTGCAATCGGCGCAGCGAGGTGATTTGACCAGCGATCAAGCACTGCATGACATTGGTTTGACCATTGACCGCGCCACACAGTTGGTGAACCAAATGTTGGCCTTGGCCAAAGTGGAGCAGCTGTCAGTGGCATCTCAAGCCGTCGTCAGTGATTTCTCAGAGGTTGCACGCCAGGTCGCCCTCGAGTTGGCGCCCTTAATGGCTGCGCGCAATTTAGACTTTGAAATGAGCACTTCGCCAAGTCATGTGTTGGCGCCCGATTGGATGCTGCGAGAACTGACCCGCAACCTCCTAGACAACGCCATCCGTCACAGCCCGTTCCAAGGCCGTTTGAAACTGAGCATTGCCAGTCTAGATGATTGCGTGATTTTTAATTTACGAGACGAAGGCCCCGGTTTGACTGCCGACATGCAAGCGCGCTTGTTTCAACCCTTCTCGGCGGGGGATACGCGCCATGGCAGTGGCTTGGGGCTGTCTATTTGCTTGGGCATTGTGCAATCCTTGCACGGTGAAATTAGGCTCACCAACGACCCGATGCCAGGGGCCAGCAGCGGTTTGAACTGCGAAGTGCAGTTCAAACTTGCTGCATAGATAGTTGCGATTACATCAACAGGTGTTCGCCTGCGTTGTCGCCGCCCAAAATCACGTAGTTCACTTTGCGAATGTCCATGAGCTTGGTGCCGCCTGAGTAGCTGATGGAACTTTGGGTGTCTTGTTCCATTTCTATCAGGGTGTTGGCCAGCTTGCCCTTGATAGGCTCCAAAATGCGCTTGCCTTCCACGTGCTTGTACTCGCCCTTGTTGAAGTCGGAAGCCGAGCCGTAGTACTCTTTGTACAGCTTGCCGTCTACTTCAACGGTAGCGCCAGGCGACTCTTCGTGGCCTGCCAACATCGAGCCAATCATGATCATGGTGGCGCCAAAGCGAATGCTCTTGGCAATGTCACCGTGCTCACGGATGCCGCCGTCGGCAATGATGGGCTTGGTGGCCACGCGAGCACACCATTTGAGGGCAGACAACTGCCAGCCGCCGGTACCAAAACCTGTTTTGAGCTTGGTGATGCACACCTTGCCGGGGCCAATGCCCACTTTGGTGGCGTCGGCGCCCCAGTTTTCCAAATCGATGATGGCTTCGGGCGTGCCCACGTTGCCAGCAATGATGAAAGACTTGGGCAGCTTTTCTTTGAGCGTGTGAATCATCTTTTGCACGCTGTCGGCATGGCCGTGTGCAATGTCAATGGTGATGTACTCGGGGGTGAGGCCCTCGGCAACCAATTGGTTCACGGTGTCGTAGTCGGGGGCTTTCACGCCCAAAGAAATGGACGCGTAAAGCCCTTTGGCATGCATGTCACGGACAAATTTGACATTGTCCAAGTCGAAACGATGCATGACGTAGAAGTAACCGTTGTGTGCCATCCAGGCACAGATCTCTTCGTTCACCACCGTCTTCATGTTGGCCGGTACCACCGGCAGACGGAATTTGCGGCCACCCAGCTCTACGCCGGCGTCGCACTCGGAACGGCTTTCCACGCGGCATTTGCGGGGAAGCAACAAGATATTGTCGTAATCAAAAATTTCCATTTAACCAAGCTCCAAAAGGATCGTTGAAAGAACGAGTGAGCGCTTGGCTTGGCCGGTTTGGTCTGTCCTGTTTTTGGACAAAAAAAACCGGGCGCAAGAATCTTGGGCCCGGTGTCTGATTCTACTCGTTTTGTTTTGCTTTTTGCCAACAAGGGGTCAGGAGTTTCTACAATTGGGGGATGTATGACCAAACGCCCCTGTTGAACAACCTGAACCCCGAGCAATTGCGGGCCGTGACGCTGCCCTCTGAGTCGGCCCTGATTCTGGCGGGGGCCGGGTCGGGCAAAACCCGGGTATTGACCACCCGAATTGCTTGGTTATTGCAGACCTCCCAGGTGGGGTCGGGCGGCATTTTGGCGGTGACCTTTACCAACAAGGCCGCCAAAGAGATGATGCTCAGGCTGCAGGCCATGCTGCCCGTCAATGTGCGCGGCATGTGGATTGGCACCTTCCACGGCCTGTGCAACCGGTTTTTGCGGGCGCATTACAAAATGGCCAATCTGCCCCAAACCTTCCAAATTTTGGACACGCAGGACCAGTTGTCGGCCATCAAGCGCTTGTGCAAACAACATGGTGTGGACGACGAACGCTTTCCGCCCAAGCAATTGCAATGGTTCATTGCGGGTTGCAAAGAAGATGGCCTGCGGCCCAAAGATGTGGATGTGCGCGACGACGAAACCCGCCGCAAAGTGGAGGTGTACCAACTCTACGAAGACCAATGCCAGCGGGAAGGCGTGGTGGACTTTGGCGAGTTGATGCTGCGATCGTTTGAATTGCTGCGCGACAACGATGCCATTCGTTTGCATTACCGCGCGCGTTTTAAACACGTGCTGATTGACGAGTTTCAAGACACCAACAAACTGCAATACGCCTGGATCAAAATGATTGCAGGCTTGCCTGCAGAGCACGGCAGTGCCGTGTTGGCGGTGGGTGATGACGATCAAAGCATCTACGCCTTCCGCGGTGCACGTGTGGGCAACATGGCCGATTTTGTGCGCGAGTTTGGAGTGCAGCACCAAATTAAGTTAGAGCAAAACTACCGCAGTTACAGCAATATTTTGGATTCGGCCAATGCGCTCATTGGCAACAACAAAAATCGCTTGGGCAAAAACCTGCGTACCGACCAGGGTGCCGGCGAGCCTGTGCGTGTGTACGAGTCCACCAGCGACTTTGCCGAGGCGCAGTGGTTGGTCGATGAGATCAGGCAACTGGTCAAAGGCGATGGCTTCACCCGCAAAGAAGTGGCTGTGTTGTACCGCAGCAATGCACAAAGTCGTGTGATGGAAACTGCATTGTTCAATGCGGGTGTGCCTTACAAAGTCTATGGCGGACTGCGCTTCTTTGAGCGCGCTGAAATCAAACACGCCTTGGCCTACTTGCGCATTTTGGAAAACCCCAACGACGACACCAGTTTCTTGCGCATTGTGAATTTTCCGCCGCGCGGCATTGGTGCACGCAGTGTGGAGCAATTGCAAGATGCGGCCAAAGGTTTGGGGTGCTCCTTGCACGACGCTGTCAGTACAACAGCAGGAAAAGCAGGTGCCAAGCTGGCGGGTTTTGTGGCCATGATCGATGTGATGCGAGAGCAAACGCCAGGCATGACTTTGCGCGAGATCATCGAATTGGTGCTCGAAAAAACAGGCTTGATCGAGCACTACAAAACAGAAAAAGAAGGCGCTGATCGCGTCGAAAACTTGGAAGAATTGGTCAACGCTGCCGAAAGCTTTGTGACCCAAGAAGGCTTTGGTCGCGATGCTGAAGCCACCGCGCAAGAAATGGCCCCTATTGCCGAAGACGGCGAAGTGATGTCGCCCTTGGCGGCCTTCCTAACGCATGCCGCGCTGGAGGCCGGTGACAACCAAGCGCAAGCGGGCGAAGATGCCATTCAGTTGATGACGGTGCATGCCAGCAAAGGTTTGGAATTTGATGCCGTGTTCATCAGCGGCTTGGAAGAGGGCTTGTTCCCTCACGAAAATTCCATGAACGATTACGACGGCTTGGAGGAAGAACGCCGCCTGATGTACGTGGCCATTACGCGTGCGCGCAAACGTTTGTACCTCAGCCATTCGCAAACGCGCATGCTTCACGGTCAAACACGCTACAACCTCAAAAGTCGCTTCTTGGACGAACTGCCAGAAGCGTGCTTGAAGTGGATCACCCCCAAAAACCCTGGCTTTGCCACAGGCTTGGGCGGCGGCTGGACCTCGCCAGCGCAAGCCTTTCAGGCCAAGCCCGCTTGGGGGCGAAGCAGTTTGGGTTCAGCCGAGACCTACAAGAGTCCGCCCGTGCCTGTGCAAAAATCGGAGCCTTCGCATGGCATCAAAGCCGGTATGAAAGTGTTTCACACCAAGTTTGGTGAAGGCAAGGTTTTGGCTGTGGAGGGGGCTGGCGCTGATGCACGGGCCCAAGTCAATTTCCCACGGCATGGCGTGAAGTGGTTGGCCTTGTCAGTGGCCAAGTTGACGCCGGTTGAGTGAGTTGAAATTTGAAAAAATATTCAGAAAGAAAGTTTGAGGAAGAAGCCTTATGAAAATTGAAAAAGACACCGTCGTCACCTTGAAATACAAAGTGTCCGATGCACAAGGTAAATTGCTGGAAGCCGCCGAAGAGCCCATGGCCTATTTGCATGGGGGCTACGAAAACACCTTGCCTAAAATTGAAGAAGCTTTGGATGGCCAAGACAAAGGCTACGAAACCACCCTGGTCTTGTCTGCGGCCGATTCATTTGGCGAACGCGACGAGAGCTTGGTCCAAACCATGCCCAAGAAAGACTTTCCACCTGGCGTGAAAGTAGGCGGGCAGTTGCGGGGTCGCACACCCGATGGCCGTGAAGCCATTTTCAATGTGGTCAAAATCAAGGGCGATACCGTGATGCTAGATGGCAATCATCCATGGGCAGGACAAACTTTGCGTTTCCAATTGAATGTGGTTGACGTGCGTGCGGCCATTCAAGAAGAGATTGAGCATCGCCATGTGCATGGTGCACATGGTCACCACCATTGAGCGTGTCTCTTTAACAAAAAGCCTGCAGATGCAGGCTTTTTTTACGCTTGTGTTTCGCTGCCGGGTGAGGGCAAGTCAAAGCAATCTTTGACGCTGAAATAAACCGAGGTGAAAAACATGGCCGCCATGAGCAAGGCGCCAGGCATGAGGACGGCGCCGGTGAGGTCATTGCCCCCCAAAGCGCTGCTGACCATCAAAATGACGGTTGCGCCCACCACAAACACGCCTGTCCAAGCCAGCAAGTAAACCGCAAACGCCCCCAGATTGCGCCAGCAGGCGACCGCACTGAAGAACATGCTTTTGAGCGGTGGCACCCCGTGCCAATGCACCAAAGCAGGTGCATGCCAGAACATCATGGACAAGGGAATGTAAAGCCCGGTGGCCAGCCACATGGCAAATTGGAAATCAGAGTCGTTGACCACCTCCGGGGTGATGGGTGCATTGGCCAAATAAACTTTGGCAAATCCACCGCCATCGACCATGGCCGAAATCAGCATGACGGCCAAGAAACTACCCGCATACAACAAGCCCAAGGTGAGCATGGCTTTGAGACGCTGTTGATCGGCTCGAAAAGCGACCATCAACACCGTTGGCATGGGAAATTTGCCTGCCGCAGCTTGCTCTGTGGCCACCATCAGGCCCAAAGACGCGGCGGGCAGAACGAGCAACGCAACGGCAGCGCCAATGAGGGGAATCATGGACAGCACGGACACCCAAGCCATGAACAAAAAGAACAAGCCCGTGAAGGCCAAAGGCTGTCGCCAAAAAGTACGGATACCCTGTTGAACCCAAACCAAGCCTTGTTTGGCAGGAACGATGTGAAGCTTCATGTTGAGAGCTTAAGCGGGGAAGCCAGGCGAGACCGCAATACCCGTTCAAAATGGGTGGGATCATGCGGCTTGAGCATGGCAGCATCGCGGGGGAGGTAAAAGTCCCAGAGTCTGGAAATCCAAAAGCGCAATGCACCCGCACGCAACATCGCTGGCAGCAATTGACGCTCGGCCGCGCGCAAGGGCCGCACCGCTTGGTAAGCCTCGAGCATGGCTTGGGCGCGTTCGGCGTGGTGCTCGCCTGTGGGCAAGTCGATGCACCAATCGTTCAAGCACACGGACAAGTCAAACAACCAGGTGTCGACGCCCGCAAAGTAGAAATCAAAAAATCCAGTGAGTTTGTTGCCGTCAAACATGACGTTGTCACGGAACAGGTCGGCGTGCACGGGGCCTTTGGGCAACGCTTGGTATGCGGCACCCTGTGCAATGTGGTTTTGATAGGCCAACTCGCCTTGCAACAAACCAGACTGGGCTTCGTCCAAATAGGGCAAGACCACAGGCACGGTGTCGTTCCACCATGGCAGCCCGCGCAGGTTGGGTTGGCTGCGGTTGTAGTCTTCACCAGCCAAATGCATGCGGGCCAACATGTCGCCTACAGCTGCACAATGGACGGCTTCTGGCGTTAGTTGGCTTTTGCCTTCCAGTCGATTGACCACGGCGGCCGGCTTGTCACAAACGGTGTGCAAAATATCGCCATCGCGGTTGGCCGCAGGATTGGGCACGGGGATGCCTTTTTCGGCCAAATGCTTCATGAGAAACAAATAGAAGGGCAACTGTTCGTGGTTGAGGCGTTCAAACAGCGTCAGAACGTAATCACCCAGGTCGGTAGAGGCAAAGTAATTGGTGTTTTCAATGCCACCCTCAATGCCTCTTAACTCGGTCAATGTGCCCAAGCCAAGTTGGGACATGAGCTCGGCGGCTTGTTCTTCAGTAACGGGCGTAAAAACAGCCATGGCTTATGAGTGGGTCAAAAGTGTGTAAAAGGCGCCCGGAGGCAATGCGAAATGCATGGCCAGATTGTAGGGGCTGTTGCCCCCAAATTTGCCCTGCTTCGGCTCGGTAAAACCCGCCTAGGACAGGCACAATTGGGGCATGAGCGACAAGAAAACCCTGCTGTTGGTCGATGGCTCCAGCTATCTGTACCGTGCCTTCCATGCCATGCCCGATTTGAGGGCTGTGCCTGGCGATCCTGCCAGCCCTGCCACGGGTGCGATTCGCGGCATGATCAACATGATGGAACGTTTGCGCAAAGACATTCCCGCCGAATATGCGGTCTGCGTGTTTGATGCAAAGGGTCCTACTTTCCGTGATGAGATTTACCCTGCGTACAAGCAAAATCGCAGCCCAATGCCCGATGATTTGCGCTCGCAAATAGAGCCCATTCACACGTTGGTGCGTTTGATGGGCTGGAAAGTGCTCGATGTACCAGGCGTTGAAGCCGATGATGTGATTGGCACCTTGGCCGCGGTGGGCGCATCGCACGGCATTGAAGTGATCGTGTCCAGTGGCGACAAAGACTTGGCGCAGTTGGTCAACCAACACATCACCATCATTGACACCATGAACGGCAAACGCCGCGATTTGGCCGGTGTCCAAGAAGAGTTTGGTGTGCCCGCTAGCTTAATGCTTGATTATCAAATTTTGGTGGGTGATACCGTGGACAACGTCCCCGGTGTGCAGAAGGTGGGGCCTAAAACAGCCGCTAAGTTGTTGTTGGAATATGGCTCCTTAGACAACTTGATGGCCAATGCCGAGCAAATCAAAGGTGTCGTGGGTGAGAATCTGCGAGGGGCTGTCGATTGGTTGCCCACGGGGCGACAGCTTTTGAAAATTCGCACTGACTGCGATTTGAACGCTTACGTGCCCGAGCTGCCTTCGCTTGAAACCATTCGTTTGGGTCAGCCCCATGAGTCTGACTTGTTGGACTTCTACGAAAAATACGGCTTCAAGGGCCTGGTCAGAAGCCGTGGTGCAGGTGCAGTGGAAGCCTCTGGTTCAAGCAAGTCTTCTGGCAAGTCAGCCAAGCCTGCATTTGTGCCGATGGACGATATGTTTGCTGAACCCGAACCTGTGGTGACAGTGACGGGCGATAAACAGTACGAAACCATTTTGACCTGGGCGCAGTTCGATGCATGGCTGCCCAAGTTGGAAGCCGCTGAGTGCGTGGCCATCGACACCGAAACCACCTCTCTCGATGCCATGCGCGCTGACTTGGTGGGCATCAGCTGGAGTGTCAAGCCTGGTGAAGCGGCCTACTTGCCCCTGCGCCATGATGGGCCCGATGCACCGGTTCAATTGCCCATGAATGAGGTATTGGCCAAGCTCAGGCCATGGCTGGAAAACCCGCTCAAACTCAAGGTGGGTCAGCACATCAAATACGACCGTCATGTGTTTGCCAACGTGGGCATTGAAGTGCATGGCTATGCGCACGACACCATGCTGCAAAGCTACGTGCTAGAAGTGCACAAGCCCCACAGCCTCACCAGTTTGGCTTTGCGCCACGTGGGTCGCACGGGCATCACTTACGAAGATTTGTGCGGCAAGGGTGCACACCAAATTTCGTTTGCACAAGTCGATGTTGAAAAAGCCGCCGAGTATTCATGTGAAGACGCCGACCAATGTTTGGATGTGCATGGTGTGTTGTGGCCGCGTATTCAAGCCGATGCCAAGTTGCGCGCCATTTACGACATTGAAATTGCCACCAGCGAAGCCTTGTACCGCATTGAACGCAATGGGGTGTTGATTGATGGCCCCACACTGGCCGCGCAAAGCCAAGCCTTGGGACAACGCATTGTGCAATTGGAAACGGAGGCCTATGAAATTGCAGGACAGCCGTTCAATTTGAGCAGTCCCAAGCAATTGGGCGAAATCTTTTTTGACAAGCTGGGCTTGCCCGTTATCAAGAAAACGGCCACAGGTGCCCGCAGTACCGATGAAGAAGTTCTGGAGAAGCTGGCCGAAGACTATCCCTTGCCTGCGCGCATTCTGGAACACCGAAGCTTGTCCAAACTCAAGGGCACCTACACCGACAAGTTGGCGCAGATGGCTTTGCCCAGAACGGGCAGGGTGCACACACACTATGCGCAAGCTGTGGCAGTCACAGGACGTTTGTCCAGTAACGATCCCAATTTACAAAACATTCCCATTCGCACCGCTGAAGGGCGAAAAGTACGCGAAGCCTTTGTGGCACCTGTCGGTAGTTTGATTGCCAGTGCCGATTACTCGCAAATTGAATTGCGCATCATGGCGCACCTCAGCGGCGATGAGGCTTTGCTGCGTGCGTTCCATCAAGGTTTGGATGTGCACAAAGCCACAGCTGCCGAGGTGTTTGGTTCTACACCAGATCAAGTGTCGAGCGAGCAACGACGCTATGCCAAAACCATCAACTTCGGTTTGATCTACGGCATGAGCGCTTTTGGTTTGGCCAAAGCATTGGGCATTGACAACGGCGCGGCCAAAAATTACATCGAACGTTACTTCCAGCGCTTTGCAGGCGTGAAACGTTACATGGACGAAACGCGCGAGCAAGCCAAATCGCAAGGCTATGTCGAAACCGTGTTTGGGCGTCGCTTGTACCTGCCAGAAATCAATTCACCCAATGGCCCCAGACGCGCGGGCGCAGAACGTGCCGCCATCAATGCGCCCATGCAAGGCACAGCGGCCGACTTGATCAAGCTGTCAATGATCGCCGTGCAAGCTGGGATTGACCGTGAGCAACGCAAAACCAAAGTGATCATGCAAGTGCACGATGAGTTGGTGTTTGAGGTGCCAGAAGATGAGGTGGATTGGCTGAAAGTAGCGGTACCCCAATGGATGGCCGACGTGGCTTCGCTCAAAGTGCCTTTGTTGGCAGAAGTGGGCGTGGGCTTGAATTGGGATCAAGCGCATTGATGAAAACGTGCATCCAAAAATTTCACGATAGCCTGGGTGCCGCCGAGCTGCAAGTGCTACAGCAATGCTTGCAGCAAGCCACGCAGCCACTGCCTGAAGACGCCATGCCATGGTATCTGGGGGATGCGAATTCACCAACCGGCTATCTCACCCCCACACATGCCAAGATCATTCTCAGTCTGCGCAAAGATTGGCTGCGTGTGCCGCATGCTTTGGTCTGGGATACACCCGAGCGCAGCCCTGCGTCGCGCAGTGTTGCCTTGGCCGATTTGGCAGCTCAATTGCGTGACTTGGGACATGTCACAGGCTGGCGCAATGAGAAGTTCAGTTACTGGCCAGACTCGGAAATACTGGTGAATGGCTTGTGCCGTGAGCCATCAAGTCAATTGACGGCTGCGTTTGACATGGAGCGTGCCGCCTATCGATTTTTTGGTTTGCGCAGCCACGCCGTCCATGTCAATGGCTTCACTGCCGATGGGTTTTTGTGGTGTGGCCGCCGCGCCCTGACCAAGCCCACCGATCCAGGGATGCTGGACAACATCGCTGCAGGCGGCTTGCCCGTGGGCGAGTCTTTGCAAAGTTGTGGTGTGCGTGAAATGGCAGAGGAGGCTGGCTTGACCGAATCGCTCGCCCTGACAGCCGTGCCCAACGGCCAAGTGACCACCAGTCGCACCGTCAAGCGTGGCTGGCACCACGAAACCTTATGGGTCTACAACTTGTGGGTGCCCGCCGATGTTCAGCCTG
The DNA here is from genome assembly GCA_030158125.1 of Limnohabitans sp. Lineage (GTDB taxonomy): Bacteria > Pseudomonadota > Gammaproteobacteria > Burkholderiales > Burkholderiaceae_C > Limnohabitans_A. The sequence goes on from JAOATL010000012.1 coordinate 68,037, forward strand.
TGAACCAGGATGGAGAGGTGGCTGAATTCAGTTTGTTGTCCCCGCAGCAGGTGGTGCAGGCCATTGCTTCAAAAAGCATGACCATCGATGCCGCCTGTGTCATTGCGCATGCTGTTTTGCACAGCCGCCAATGTCCATAAGCTGGCTTGACCGGATTTGAATCACTGTGACAGACATCGGCTTTTATCCAATGGCGGTGGTTCTGGTGGGCTACTTCGTTTTGGGCACTGCAGGTTTTGGCTCTGCCTTGATCATTGTGCCGTTGCTGGCTTGGGACTGGCCTCTGGCGCTCGTGGTGCCCTTGGTCTTGCTGATTGACGTGCCAGCTGCCGTTTTACACACGGGTTTGAATTTCAGGCAGGTGATGTGGCGCGAGTTGCCGCCCTTGCTGCCATCGGTCCTGTTGGGAGCGCTGTTGGGTATTGGATTGATTCATTGGACGCAAGCTGAATTCTTGTTGTTGCTCTTGGGCCTGTACGTGATTGACGTTGCTTGGCGCGGTTGGAAGGCATTGCCAACAGTCATCCGGCCGCAGGCGCATGCCATGCACGTATCTGGCTTTGCCATGGGCTTGGTAGAAACCATGTTTGGCACAGCAGGCCCCGTGGTCATGTCTTGGTTGTCGCAGCGGTTACAAGACCCTTTTTTAATTCGCGCCACCATGCCCATGAGTATCATCGGCTTGTCTTCCATTGCACTGTTGATGGTCGGCGCTTCGGGTGGCTTGGTACAACCAGCCCTCTGGACGAGTGTGGCTTGGTTGTTGCCCATGGCCTTGACGGGCGTTTGGCTGGGGCACAAGTTGGCGCAGCGCATGGCTGCAGCGGTTCTCAGGCCCTTCATTTATGGCTTCTTAGGCTTGAGTGGCTTGGTGTTGTGTGCCAGGTCTGCGCGCGGCTTGTATTCATTTTTTGCGAATTGAGAAAATCAGATGATCCCCATTCACATTGAATCTGCTTGGCAAGGTACGTCAGACTGCCGTGCTTGTGGCATTCGCGATTTGGTTTTGTTTGCCGATTTGAACGAGGACGATTTCGGACTCATTCATGCCCCCATCGATGACATGACCTATCCGGTCGGGGGCTTGATGTACTCCGAGGGAGACAAAGCCTTAGGGGTGTTTACTTTGCGGCAAGGCATAGTCAAGCTGGTTCGGTCGACAGCCGATGGCAGAGAGCGGATCATTCGGGTGTTGCGGGCTGGCGATGTGGTGGGCATCGAAGCCTTGGCCACCGGCCACTACGATTCAGAGGCTGTGGCCTTGAACGAAGTCAAAGTGTGCCGAATTCCATTGGGCGTGATGCACAACCTCAGCACCCAATCACCCAGATTGCACAACCGATTGATGCAAAAATGGCAACAGGCCTTGAAGGGTGCGGACGATTGGCTGGCCGATTTGAATTTTGGTACGGCGCGACAACGAGTCGCCCGCTTCATTCTCAAAATGCGCCATGAAGTGCACCCAGATCAAAGCAGCATGTTTTCACGCGAAGACATGGGTGCCATGATGGACCTCAAGCTAGAGACGGTGAGCCGAGAAGTCAGTGGCTTGGTGCGCGAGCAAGTGATTGAGCCACTCGACAAAGCCGGACGGCTTTATCGCATTCAAGACGAAAAAGCATTAACGTCCGCTTGAGTTGCCTTGAGTTCAGGGCTTTGTGGATGACCCCGATAAAAACAATCGGAGAAAAAACACGCCCATGCCAATCATGAACATGATGCCAATGAAGCTCATCAAGCCGTAGTCTGTGAAAAACAAGTCGTGGAACAATTTCATCTTTTTTCCTTCAGTGAGTTGCAGGTGTTGTCACACCGTGATCAACATCTTGCGCTTCTCGATGACGGATTGCTTTGACATAAGTTAAGAAATTGAACGGCGGAATGAGCGGCAATGCCTGAGCTTAAGGTGACGATTCTGGCCCTGATGTTTTCGCCAAACGATTTGACTTAAGTCTAGACGGCCACATACCCCTTGGGGTATAGTTCGCCCAGGGATTAACCTGATTGGAGACCTTTCAAGATGAAAACACCACACGAATTGGTATCTGCCGCCAAACAAATGACCCAAGAGGTTGCCATTGAACATGCGCCGGCTTTGATTGCTCAAAGTGACGTGCTGATTGATGTCCGTGAGGCCGATGAGTTTCAAGCCGGACATCTTCCGGGCGCCATTCACATGTCACGTGGCATGTTGGAGTTCAAACTTGCCGCCAACCCCCAATATCAATCGCGTGACCTGAAGTTGACTTTGTATTGCAAAACCAGTGGCAGGGCTGCACTGTGCGCGCAGTCCCTCAAGGAAATGGGGTATGTCAATGTGCACTCAATTGCTGGCGGCTTTGATGCCTGGCAAGCAGCAGGTTTCCATGTGGATAAGCCCGCCGCACCTTCGTTTGAATAATGTGTGATTCACTTAAGTTAGAAAGATTGATCAAATGAGTACTTTTGAACATGCAGAGTTGATTCAAAACATCAACGAATGCCTCACACCCTTTCGCAAATCACAGCCTGATGCCATGCAAGGGTTTGGGCAGTTGGCACGCAGCGCAATGGCCGAAGGTGCCGTTAGCACCAAGCACAAAGAATTGATTGCGCTGGCCATTGGCATCACGCAGCATTGCTCTGGCTGCATCGGCTTTCATGTCAAGGCATTGCTGAAACTGGGTTGTACGCGAGCTGAGTTGGAAGAAATGCTGGCCGTGTGCGTTTACATGGGGGGGGGGCCGGCCCTGATGTACGCTGCAGAGGCTCTCAAAGCTTGGGATGCTTTGGCCTGATCATGAAAATGATTCACGACTTATTCTTTACCGCGGATGGCTGGGTGGTCCTGGCTGTCTCCCTGGTCAGCCTGGCTGTTGCCTGGGGGATGCATGCTTTTGTACAAAAGCAAATCAAAGCAGCGCCCAAAGTTTAAAGTCCTCACAGAGTCATGCGGTACCATGAGGAACCATGAGGAACCATGCGGCACTTAAGGTGACTTGCAGCCAGTGGATTGGTATTTTTTCAAATAAGCATTGAGAATTTTCCGAATAACTTTCAGAGGAAATTTGCGAATCCACATGGGCAAAAAGCCCTGCGTTTGAAAGGCAAACCCGGCTGACCATTTCGTCAGAGGCCGAAGCCAAGCGCTTGCTTGAAGAAATTCTTTTTGTTGCTCACTGTTCATGTTTTTTGCCAATGAAGCCAAGCAGTGATGACATGCCGCTGTGGCCAGGACCTTCGTTGACTTCTTGTGTGTAAGTTTTCAGATCAAGCTGGGTGTAATTTGGAAACGCCTGGATCAGCATCGGTTCGTCGTACAAATTTTCTAAAACGCCGGGGCCCCCCGAGTTGTATTGCATTTGCGCTTTGCTGTAGCCCTGAATGATCAAGGTACCACCGGGTTTCAGTGCCATGTTTAATTTGGCAAAAATTTCGGTGCGTGCAGAAGGATCGGCGAATTGAAAAAAGATGCCCGCAATGGTGTCGTAGTGCTGGGGCTGCCAATCAAAGTTTTGCCAGTCGCTGCATTGGAAGTTCACTTCCAATTGGTGCTTGTGAGCCAATTTTTGGGCCTTGGCAATCGCAACGGGTGAGAAGTCAAAGGCATCCACCTCAAAACCTTGCGATGCCAGCCACACGCTGTTCCGGCCTTCACCATCGGCGATGCACAGGACTTTGCCTTTTTGTAGCAGCGGTGTATTGTCTGCCAAATACTGGTTGGGCTTTTCACCGAACAAATAGTTGTCGCTCGAGAAGCGTTCATTCCAGCGTGCCAATGGGTTGTTGAATTGCGTCATGCCAAATTGCCCCAGTTGCCAATGTTGTGAACGTTGCGATAGCCATTTTTGAGCAGCAAGAGTTTGGCCATGCCACTGCGCGAACCGCTGGCGCAGCACACCACCACCGGTTTGTCTTTGGGGATTTGGTGCAAGCGACTGCTGAGTTCAGACAGTGGAATGTTCAATGTACCTGGCGCACTGGCGTTGGCAAATTCACCGACTGAGCGCACGTCAATCAGGGTTGCACCTTCAGACTTGAGTGCTGGCAGCATGGCCACGACTTGTTTGGCTCGCCACCATTTGTAAGCGAACCACACGGCCAAGGCCATCAAGGGCCAATACTCTTTGAAAAACTGTTGCATTGTTTGCTTTCGTTGAAATACTAATTGTGGATTTGTTGGTGAATTTTCTGAATGGTTTTTCGAGCAAAAAACAGAACAAATGGAATCATCAGGCCCGCAAACACTTCCGGATTGAGGTTCACACCCAAAGCCTTGATGGCTTTGCCAACATACAGCGCCAGGCTGACCACGTAGTAGGTAATGGCCGCTATCGACAAACCTTCCACGGTAGATTGCAATCGCAGTTGGAGTGCTTGTCCGCGGGTTAATTTTTCAAGCAATTGTTGGTTGTGTTGTTCCGCAGCAATTTCGACGCGCGTTCTAAGCAGGGCGCTGGCCCGTGCCACACGCTCTGCCAGGTTGGCCAATCGCTCGGACGTGGCATTGACTGTGGCCATGGCGGGCGCCAGTCGACGCTGCATGAACTCACCGACCGTTTGGATGCCAGACAGTGGACTCTCGCGCATTTCAGAGATGCGTTCTAAAACAATGGCGTTGTAGGCACGTGCCGCAGAAAATCGGTAACTGTGCTCAGCCGTGGCACTTTCAACCTGCACAGCCAAGCTGGCCAAATCGTTCAACAAGACTTCATCGGTGTCAATTTTTTTCTCTAAGCGGTTGGTGATGTTGACCAATTGAACTTCAGTTTGCGTCAGTTTGTTGCCCAAGCTTTTTGCAACCGGTAGGCTGAGCAAGGCCATCATTCTGTAGGTTTCGAGTTCCAAGATGCGCTGGGCGATACGGCCCGCACGACTGGGCGAGGTGTCAGGGGATGCGAGTACCAAAATTCGCTCGAAGCCAGAGGCATCAATGCGCAGGGTCGACAGCAGGTGCGAGTGCGAGTGGCCATGGGTGGTTCTGCCCATCTTGGCCCCAATCAATGTATTTTCGCCAAGCCACTGTCTGGCATGGCTCAGTGCATCTGGATCGTCCATGCCGTGGTTCAACATGACCAATTGAATGGCTGTGATGGTTCTGCCTGGAATGAACTCAATCCAGGGGGTTCCCGTTGCCACGGTTTGGGTCAAATCAGGACATACCTGATCCCAGGCAAGGCTGCGAGGCAAGGTTTGGATCAGCGTATATCGCGTGAACTCGGTGTGCCGCTCCCAAATCAAAGTGAATGGGTCACTTTGAATTTGTAGAAAATTGGCTTTGAGCTGGGCCAGTGCTAAGTCTGATTGGCCGGGCAGTTTTCGCAGATGATCGAGCTCGTCTTGGACGGTGACATTTACGTTGAGTACCGCGACATAAAAAATCACAGCAGGCAGCTCAATACTGGCCGATGGGCGCGTGTGAATTTCGTTGTGCAATGCGGTCCGCAACGAATCCTCAGCAGGCAACTTCAAGTTGAACAAAGGGGTCATGCAAATCCTTGTAATTGCGCGCGGTGCAAAGCCACACGGGCGCCACACACTTCATCAAGTGCTTGGACGGGGTAGATTTGGTCGAGCGCTTAAAAAGCTTCTTTTTCAGCTTCTAAGTATGCCAAGCTGGTGTATTTGCCAATGTTGCTGTCAAAGCCTTGCATGTCTTTGGCACGTTTTTGAACGCGTGGGTCTTTCAGGACCAAGGCTTTTGCTTCGGCCTCAGACTTGCCATCTTTGACGGCTTGCAAGCAGGGCTCCCAGATGCCCGCCATGAATTGACCGTAACTGTCCAGTAAATCCTTGGCAGGTTGACCGTGGCCTGGTAGCCACAGTTGTGCGCCTGCTGCCGCTTTGATCGCTTGGTAGTATTTGAACGTGCCCATGTAAGAGCCATCATCGATGTTGGCAATTCGATTGGTCATGGCAATGTCGCCAATGCTGGTGACTTTGTCTTGCACAACCTCAACGCACAAGTCGGCATCTGTGTGTGCACGTCCGTAGTGGTGCAGTACAAGGTCGACATCGCCAAACTTGAATTTTTGACCGTGTGTGACAACGTGCGTGGGGGCTACACTTTTGGTGCCAGCGCTGGATTGGTTGGTCCACCGTTCCATCAAGAGGCGCCAAGTGTTGCCTTCAATGCCTTTGATGGTCTCAATGGTTTTGGCCAAGGCGTAGATAGGCAGTTGTGTGCCGTATTCCTCGACAAACGCATGGTTGCCCAACCAATGATCGCCATGGAAGTGACTGTTGAAAACAGCGATCACCGGCAATGGCGTGACTTTTTTGATCATGCGAATGGCCATTTGACCAATTTGCAGAGAGCTGCCGGAATCCAGAATGACCACCCCCGCGGAGGTGACCACAAAGCTCACGTTGGACATCATGCCCCTGTTTTCTGGGGTTGGAAATCCATCGGGTGCGTAGATCATCCAAACATGTTTGGAGACTTGCTGTGGGGGAATGTCTTTGACGGGGGGGCCGACCAAAAAGTCTTGAACATCTGCTGCAAAAGTTTGCAATTCTGGCCACATGCCAACCGCTCCCATGCCCAGGGCTGCTGCGCCTAAAAATGAGCGGCGTTTGAGTGCAGCAGGGGACCGTGTTGTTGTGAAAGCATGGGCCATTGTGTTGACTCCTGTTAGGCGACGTAGCCAGGGTTGGGCAAGCCACCCGTGATTTTGGGGGCATTCAACTGACGTGGTTTGATACGGCCATTGGGTTGGGTCTTGAGCCATTGCTCCACCACTTCCCACACTTGCTTGTTGCCTTGTGTTCTGGCTTCTTCAGCGACGGGCGCCCAGCCAGCCACTTTGTATTTTTTGCCTGATTCAATCAGCTTGCCATTCAAACGCATTTCTTCGATGCGCTTGCCCATGCCTGCTGTTGGATTGCATTGGTACTGCAAGCCGCCCACACGCACCATGTCGCCACCTTGTTGGTAATAGGGGTCTGGGTTGAACAAGTTGTCGCAAACGTCTTCCAGAACCGTTTTGATGGTCTCGCCGGTCATCTCTGTGACCGTGGCGTAAGAGTAAGTGGTGGCCGTCATGTCCAACAACCATTCCCGCGTGATGGCTTGACCTGGCAAAAGGGTGGTGCCCCAACGGAAGCCAGGCGAGAAGGCAATTTCGGCACCCTGCACATCCATCAACGCATCGACCAAGAGTTGGTCGCCCGTGCCATTGAAGTTGCCGCGTCGATACAACAGACCTTCTGAGATGCCCAGTTTTTCGTTCAACTTGCTTTCGTAAGGCGCACGAATTTTGGTGATGAGTGCATCCATTTCTTTGTCGGCTGGCAACATGTTGGAGAACACAGGCAGCAACTTGTAACGGAAATCGGTGACGCGTTTTTCTTTGACTTCAAAATCCAGCACGCCTAAAAATTTACCGTTGGAGCCGGCGTTGGTGACGATGGTTTTGCCGCCCTTGTTGCTGACCAATGTGGCCACGGGCATGCCGTCATGCGTGTGGCCACCCATGATGGCGTCAATGCCGGACACGCGACTGGCCATTTTGAGGTCAACGTCCATGCCGTTGTGGCTGATGACCACCACCACCTGCGCACCTTTGCCGCGGGCTTCATTGACCATGGCTTGCATGTTCTCGTCTTGAATGCCAAAGGCCCAATCGGCCACCATGTAGCGCGGGTTGGCGATGGGGGTGTAGGGAAACGCTTGGCCAATGATGGCGCAAGGCACGCCATTGATTTCTTTGATGACGTAAGGCTTGAAGACTTGGTCGCCAAAGTCTTGGGTCTTGACGTTTTGCGCCACAAAGTCAACTTTGCCGGCAAAGTCCTTTTCGACAATTTCCTTCACACGCTCCATGCCCAATGTGAATTCCCAGTGGCCGGTCATGACATCCACACCCAGCAATTTGCAGGCGTCAACCATGTCTTGACCGTTGGTCCACAAACAGGTGCCAGAGCCCTGCCACGTATCGCCACCGTCGAGTAGCAACGCACCGGGACGGCTGGCCTTCATGCGTTTGACCAAGGTTGCCAAATGCGCAAAACCGCCCACCTTGCCATACCGAGCTGCGGCTTTCTCGTAATTCAAATAAGTGAGCGCGTGCGCCTCGGACGTGCCGGGCCGGATCTTTGCAAATTTGAGCAAATGCTCGCCCACCAAGTGTGGCAAGTTGCCCTTCATGCTGCCCAAGCCCAAATTGATGTTGGGTTCGCGGAAGTAAATGGGTTTCAGTTGGGCGTGACAGTCGGTCATGTGCAAAAAGGACACATTGCCAAATTTGGGAATGTCATACAGTCGATTGGCAGCAGTGGCTGCATCTGCATTGGCGTAGGTGCCCATGCCCAAACCAGCCATGGTGCCTGCACCCATGACTTGCATAAATTCACGTTTCGAGAGGTTCATACTTTTGTCTTCGCTAATATATGGTGAGCAAAAAAACCCGGACGAACCGGGTTGCGCTTGCTGCGTTATTTGTTAACGGGGGATTGAGGATCCAATAACAAGCCGACCACATGTCGAACTTGGGCTTCAGTCAAGATGCCGCTGTGACCTGCACGCGGCATGTTGGAGCAAGCGTTGTAGGCTTTGGCATTCCAAATCTTGCCCCAGGTGTATTCCACAATGGGTTTGGCTGCTGCGCTGTTGGGATCTGTAATGCCACGAATTTTGCCGTAGTTGTAAAGGCTAGGGCCAATGGTGCCGTAAGAGATTTCTTTTTGATCGATTTGGTGGCAGTTGTAGCAATTGCCGCCATTGACGGTAGAGGCTGTGTCTGTGAACGTGAGGCCGCGTCCGTTCTGCGCAATTTTTTCGCCCTCTTTCCAGTCACCCAAAAACTTGCCATCGGCAGGCCACTTGATGGCTTTCAAGTTGATCTCTTCAATGTGTTTGGCGGTTTTCTCATCAAGCGGTTTGCCAGATGCGTCGGCTTCACTGCAAGCTTGATTGGTCTCGTCAGTGTTCAAGATGCTGGCCTTCACGATGCCTTGATCGCGGAAAGAGGCCTTCACAATTTGTTGCGTGAGGGCATTCAGGTCGGCCACGGAAGGTGCAGAAGCACACCCCACAGCCAGCAAAGCAACAGAGGCTAGCGCCAAGCCAGTGCGAACTTTTGAATTGATTTTGGACATAGCTTTGACTCCGATTTATCGTTTGATGGCGGGTGCGATGGACGCAGAGCCTTGCGAGTTCACGCCCAGATACACGCCCAATGCGATGGTGGCATCACTGGCAAAGCCAGGGTAGGGAAAGCGTTGCTGGCGATAGCAGTCGTTGAGGCGTTGTTGCATGCCCCACATTTGTCCGTTGGAGACGCGGTAGGCGGGCCAAGCCGCAAAACCCACGCCATCGCCTGGGTTCTTGGTGAGATTGGGCAAGTCTTGCAAGCGAATGCGTTTGCCATCTTCTGCATGGCAAGAGGCGCAAGCAAAGTCGTGCGGGCCACCCCGTTGGAAGAACAAACGTTTGCCCACTTCGTAGAAAGTTTTTTCTGCCTGATGGGCTTGAGATAATTTGAACTTCATGCCCTTGGACTCGGCGGCCAGCCAAGTGGCCAAAGCAGTCATGTTGACTTGCTCACCTTTGCCAAAAGCTGTTTTGGCAATCTCGGCGGCATTGAAGCCTTGCAAGGTTTCCATGCAAGTGAGTAAACGAGACTCCATGTCTTGCACACGTCCTGTGTCGGCAAAATACTTGGGCAGTTCTACAAAGACGCCTTTGTAAACGCCGGGCCCTTTGCCTAAATCGCATTGCTCAAGCGATGCATTTTTGGGACCACGTTTTTGTTTCCAAAGACTTTCACCCTTGGCCTCGAACAAATCGGCAGGATTGCCGTCTTGCAACATGGCGCGGTATTCATCAATGCCTTGGCTGGCTGTTTTTTGAGCCAAGCTACTAAGGCTGATGCTCATCAAACCTGCAGCCAACAAGATGGAAATCGAATGTTTCATGGTCACCTCAATGTGTCTACTTCTTAAACTGAAAAAGGGTGAAGATTGCGCTTCACCCTTGTTGTGCCAATGTGTGGTTTAGGACACCGTGGCTTCGTCAGTGCGTGTATCGCCTTTGCTGTCTTTCCATGTCACTGCAATTTTGTCGCCGGCTTTAGCGCCCTTGACTGCAAATTGCAAAAATGGATTTTTGGAGACAGCGGGGCCCCATTCAGCGGACAACACAGGCTTGCCGTTGTGTGTGGCTGTGACTTCTTGGATGTACCACGCTGGTACGGTTTTGCCAGCCGCGTCTTTGCGCTGACCCGATTCCATTTCGTGGCTCATCAGAACACGAACAGTTGCTTTGTCACCAGAGGCTTGGGCGCGAATGCGCATTGGATCTGCCATTTTTTTCTCCTGAATTTGTGTAAATGAAACAATAGGGCAGGGGGATTAACCGCCGCAACCGCCCAAAGTGACTTTGACTTCTTTTTTGGCAAACAAGGCCTTGCCGTCTGCCATGATGGCCACCGCATAAACATCAGACGATTGGCCCATTTTGGCGCGAGTAGAGAAGTTGGCTTCTACGGCATCGCTGACATGGAACATGGCGACCAGTGCGGCTGGGTTCTTTTCTACCAAAACCAAAATTTGTTTGACGCCAGGCAATGTCGTGCTGGCACCCAAAGGCACCACGGCACCGTTTTCGGCGATGTCTGGACCTGTGATGGTGACGTCTTTGCTTTCCGCAATGGCACCGCCGCCGTAGGCCTTGACCGCGTCTTGAACAGACTTGGCATCAAAACCAACTTTGTTAAAAGCAGCATGTGCGAACTGGGGGAAACCAGCCGTTGCCAGCAGGCCTGCAACCACCATGCTCTGTTTGATTGTCTCGCGACGAGTTTGCATCTGAATTCTCCTTGTGAATAAGTTGATGCTAATGAAATCTGAGTCAAAGTCAATTCAGTTGAGCTTTGACTTTTCTTTTATTTGGTGGCGCCAGCAGCAATCCAGTTGGCAATGATTTTTGCATCCGCCTCGCCAATGGTTTGCGCTGGCATGGGAATTGGTCCCCAAACACCCGCGCCGCCTGATTTGATTTTGCCTGCCAAATAGTCCACTTTGCCAGGGTATTTTTTGGCAATTTCATTGAAACCAGGGCCCACAATTTTCTTGTCGATGCCGTGGCAGGCTGTGCATGTATTTTTGCTGAGCAGTGCCATGACAGCCTTGGTGTCAGCTTTGCCGTCGGTGGCTTTGGCGGGTGCTGCAGCACTGGTGCTGGGGGTGGCTGGTGTTGCACTTGTTTTGCCACTGCTGCCTTCAGGCTTGGTGGTGTCGGCCCCTTTTTGCTGTCCGACCATGCGGTTTTGTTCGCTCAAGTTGCCGTGCGCGTTGCGTGCAAAGTCTGGCAGGAATGACGCCACTTTGGGCTCTGCCACGCAGTCTTTCATGCAAATGACGTTGCGGGTGTCTGGCTTGTAGGTGCCGCCAAACTCTTTACCTGGCCACATGGCATGCGCCGTGGTCATGCCGTTGCGGTTCGGCATGCGTTTTTGCACGTCTGCGATGTTTTTGTCTGACAAGACAAAGTTGTCAGGCACCACGCCAGCCAAGTTCAACAAGAAACCAGTGACTGCGTAAACTTCTTCTGTGGTCAAAGTCTTGGGGTTGGTCCAAGGCATGGCACGGTTGATGTAATCCCACAAAGTAGACACGGTGGCCACCTTCATGATGGTGGTGCGACCCGGAAAGTCTGTGCGTGTGAGATTGGCAACGCGGCCTGTTTTGATGTCCTCGGCGGTGGTGCCGCCAATCAGGGGGCTGAACACTTCATTGGACTCACCAAAAATGCCGTGGCAATGAGCGCACTTGGCTTCCCACACATCTTGGCCTTTGGCCACAGATCCCGAACCAGCAGGCAAACCTTTAAAGTCAGGGCGAACATCGATGTCCCATGCGGCCACTTCTTTGGCAGTTGCATCGCGTCCAACACCAGGATATTTGGTGCTTTGTGCAAACGCTGTTGCCCCTGTCAAACAGATGGCGATGGCCAACGCAATTTTAGGAAACTTGAACATTTTTCACCTCGCCATTTTCTTGAACCAACCATGACTGAATGGCGTTGTTGTGATAGATAGAGCGTGTGCCGCGCACATCGCGCAATTGCTTGTACATGGGCTGAACGTAGCCTGTTTCATCTTGTGCACGGCTTTGAATGATGGCCGGTTTGCCATCCCACACCCAATCCAAATTGAAGCGTGTCAGTGCTTTGGAGAGCACGGGAGTTTCAAGACGTGCTTGACGCCAGTTGCGGCCGCCATCGGTCGACACGTCGACACGCTTGATCTTGCCTTTGCCCGACCACGCCAATCCGGTGATGTTGTAGAAACCTTTGTCCAACAGCACTTGACCACCTGAAGGCGTCGTGACAACGCTCTTGCACTCTTGAATGTTGGTGTACTGTCGGTGCAAACCGCCCGGTTGCAAATCGATGTAGTGAATGGCTTCGTCTTTGGCTGCGTAGGGCTGATCGCCCACTTCGACGCGGCGCAAATACTTGACCCAGCTCACGCCTTGAACACCCGGAACGACCAAGCGCAAAGGGTAGCCATTTTCGGGGCGCAGCATTTCACCGTTTTGACCGTAGGCCACCAATACTTCGCCCGACGTGATGAGACTCATGGGGATGGTGCGCGTCATGGAGGAGCCGTCACCGCCTTCTGCCAACACAAACTTGCCATTTTTCAGATCTGCACCAGCCAACTCAAGCAAGGTGATCAAAGGGACACCCGTGAACTCACTGCAAGACAGCATGCCGTGTGTGTATTGCACGGTGGGCACTGCAACGTTGCCCCAATCGACGGCCGTGTTGGCGCCGCATTCAATGAAGTGAAAGCGCGAGACCGATGGCAAACGCATGATCTCGTCCATGGTGAAAACTTTGGGATTTTTCACCATGCCGTTGATCATGAAACGGTGTTTGGAGGGGTCGATGTCCCACCAGCCTTGGTGATGACGCTCAAAGTGCAGGCCACTTGGCGTGACGATGCCAAACAAAGATTGCAGAGGTGCAAAGGACACAGACGCTTGCGTGGTTTGAGTTAAACCTGGGCTTTGACGACGTTGTAAATTGGCCTCGTATTTGGAGGGCTTGCCATAACCTTCTGTGGCAACGCCTTGACCCAAGCCTGTTGCGTGCTCGGGAAGTTTGAGGATGTTGGGGTCACCGCCTTCGGTGGGGAGGGGGTTGCCTTGGGCCCAAGCGGTGGGCGCTGAAACGGCAGCAACACCCGCTGCTGTGGCCGTGGATGCGGCTGCAAACGCGCGTCGAATGAAGTCGCGGCGACCTTGCTTTCCTTCGGCAAAAACCGTTTTGACATCGGTGGGTGTCAGAAAGTTTTCAGGGGCTTTGATGACCCGTCCTGACGAATTAAATTGCTCTTTCACCATATCTCCTTGTTGCGCGTGTGCAAGCGCGCGTTAGCCGCCAATTATATAAGTCAATGCTTATTTATAAGCCGAGATTGTCGGCTGTGCGGCTGAACTCAAAATTACAAAATCAAGCCTGCGATTGTGAAAGACCCGATGCCATCAGAATTGATTTAAATCAATCCCGATGACATCGGTATCTTTGATCAATAGCGATAGCTGGCCAGTACCTGCCAGTTGTTTTGGCTGTGTGAAATGCTGGCTCCTGGCGTGGCGACTGTGACTTTGCCGGCATGCGACATGGCCATGTCCAATTGCAACTGCTTGTTGATTTGGTAGCCGGCACCCAATGTGATGTGCTCTTCAACAATGGCTGGGAACAAAGGATTGGTCAATTCTTTGGGAATGGGATTGCTGGCCTTGTTGATGCCGCCGCGCAGTGTGAGCAGGTCGTTCACACGGTAAGCTGCGCCCAATGACACCACCGTTTGGTCGGCCCAGTTTTGTGGCATGGCAAAACTGACGCTACCGCCCATGCCAGCACTGGTGTAGCTCATGGAAAATTGCTTCATTACTTTAGACCACTCGACGCGTTTGACATCGGCTGCCAAGGTGAGGGCGGGGCTGGATTTGAAGGCCATGCCTAAAGCCAGTGTGGCGGGCATTTGGAAGTCCAACACCTTGAGCTGGCCGACATCGGCAAAACCACCAGGGGCACTCATGCTGGCACCCGTGGCGGTGGTTTTCATGTCGCCTTGCGCTGTTTTGAGGTGGTAGCTTGCACCCAAGGTCATGTCGGGCGTCGCTTGGTAAGTCATGCCCAGCTTGCCAGTCCAACCTGTTGCTTTTGCAGCGCCGCTGTAGTCGCTGCTGTTGGAGAAATCGATGCGAGCCCAAGGTGCTTGTGCCAATTGGGGCAAAGCCATGCCAAGGTTGCCAGAAGGCATGCCATTGACCATGCCGCCCAATTGGGCGCCAGTCGCGGCCATTTTCATGTCCAAGTTTGACCAAGCAAAGTCCAATGTGGCGCCCACATTCAATTTGTCGTTGACTTTCATTGCGACGGGGAACAACACACGGCCTACGCTGAGTTCAGAGCGGACATCGGCGCCGGAGCCCATGGCCAGCGCGGAGTTGGCTGCGTAATCTGTGCCCATGCCGCCTTGACCAAACATGCCCACGCCGTAAGTCAAGGTGCCCGCTTTGCGGACCCAACCAAAGGCGGGCATGACATACGAGGTGCCGCTTGAGTTTGCGCTGGGAAAGCCAGGGACCGACGTGCTGACCTTGGGGCCCAAGACGCCCAAGGCCAAGTCAAAACGCGTGCCGTCAGGTCCCATTTGCAAAGTGGCCGGGTTGTTCATCATGGCGGCTGTGCCGTTTTCGATGGCGGTTGCTGCGCCGCCCATGGCCAAGGCCACTGGGCCGTAGCCTTCCAAGATCATGCCGTTGGTGGCCCAGGCAGATGTGCCCGATGTCAAAATGGCTGCCGCAATGGCAATGGCTTGTTTGTTGAATTGAATGTGCATGGTGTCTCCTCTTGAGTTTTAAATTTCGCCTTTAGAGGCACGTTCCATCATTTCCCAAATGGTGTCTCTGACCGCATTGGCCTCTTCTTTCAATGGCGAAGGCAACTTGCGGCCCATCTTGACCATCATGTCCATGTTGAGTGTGTACAGCCACAGGCCGTCTTCCTTTTCAACCACCGTGACACGACAGGGCAGGTAAGCGGCCATGTGTGGGCTGAAGTCGACCATGCGACGTGCTGTGGTGGGGGTGCAGAAGGAATAAACCGTCAACAGTTTTTGTTTCTGGCCTGTGCGTGCTTCGAGTTCTTTGGACAATGGCAAAGTGCCCACATCCTTCATGTTGCGCTCCGTGGCAACTTGTTTCAGGACTTGCTCAATGTCGTTGGCCGTGACGCCCTTGGCCACTTTGCGCTCCCAAGTGGTGGCCACAGCAATGTCGCCCTCTGCCTCAACCCAACGATCCCACATGCGACTGGCTTCAGCGCCGGCACCGCTTTCAAGTTTCGTCATGGTGCTGATGGTGCCGCAACCGGTCAGCATCAGTGTTGCTGTGACGGCGGCAGCCAAGGTCGCTTGTTTCAATCCAAATCGCATGGGGTTTCTCCTGTTTGATCTCGTCTTACTGTCAAGACTTGCGTGCATTCGCAGGTCTCCAGTGAATCTTGAATCATGCCGGAAGAAAACCCGTGGGGGTATCAGAAGATACCCTAGAGGGTAAGGTAGGCTGTGCGTCAGCCTTTACTTGAACTTGTAGTGGTCGCGATTTAAAACGGCGGCAACAGCCGTGACTTCTTCGGGGAAAAATCCCAAATTGAGTTCGGTGTTGCACTGCTCAACCATGCCCCTGAGAAAGCCTGGGGTGTTGATGCGACCCTGCGGCTTGTACATGGCACTGCCATCGCCGCCCACGCGTTTTTGATGGCATGTTGCACAGTTGTTTTGCGCAATGAGTTGGGCACCCAGTTTCAAGTCAGCATCTTTGAACAAGGCCGGCTGGGCAAGCACAGGGCTGCTCAACAGAAGTCCAATTAGAAGACTGCTTGCCCCCCAAAGCGCCGAAAAATGACGTGACATCATTTGGCGCCAGCCAAAATCCAGGAGGCCAAAGTGTTGGCATCGGCATCGCTCAAGGCAGCCTGTGCGGGCATTGGAACAGGGCCCCATTTGCCAGAGCCACCAGCCTTGATGCTTTTGGCCAGGTTGGCTGCGGCATCTTTTTGGCCTGCATATTTTTTGGCCACATCTTGATAGGCGGGACCCACGAGCTTCTTGTCGACGGTATGACACGCCATGCATGCATTTTTCTTGGCTAAATCGAGGTTGGCCCAAGCTGGCATTGCGGCAGCGCATGCGACTGCCAAGGTGATTGTCTTGATGTTCATAAAACCTCTGTCAATTAAATATATAACCAAAGGCTAATTTAACTGAAGTCAAGTTTGTTTTTCAGGCCAAGACAGAGAAGTTGTGATCGGTAGTTTCCCGAGGGCCTTGGGCTGTGACGGCGCTTGCACAATTCAAGCGCGCAAAGCTTTGCGGGCCAGAGCGATGCGCTCTTCCAAGTAAGCGCCATAAAAATCGGGTAAATAACCACCTTCCATGCGCTCAGCCACCTCTTGGCCTTTGGGGCCAAAAAAGATCAGTGTGGGGGCAATGCTGACGCGCCATTGCTTGACCAGCTGGTCATGCGTTTGAGGCTGGCCCTGCAGTCCGATCACTTGGCGATCACTGCGCATGTCGACTTGCACAATGGGAAATCCTTGTTTTTGCATGGGGCTGAGGTAACTTTCTCTGGCCATTTTGCAAAAGGGGCAACCCGCTAAGCTGACCATGACGATCAAAGGATCTTGGCTTCGCATGGCCATCTTCAGTTCGTTGGGCAATGACACCGCAGCAGGGAGTTGTGCGGGCGCGGCTGACGCTGATTGCGGCAGCCATGTGAAGCCACTGGCGACCGTTCCGGCCAGGCCTGTGAGCCATGTTCGGCGGTTGATGACCGTCTGCGGTGTGAGGGACTTGGGATGCATGGCAAAGTTTAGGAAAAAAAAGGGACAATCAAAGGATTCGCACCGTCAAAACCCAGAGGACGCAAATTGTCCGCCTAGGCTTGGGGGAGATATATCAGTATTGAATGAATTATTGGGGAACTTTGTGAATCTCGCAAGTCTGCTTGAAACTTATGGTGACCATTGGGTCCTTGCCTTTGGGGGCGGCCTCATTGGCCTGCTGTTTGGCTTCAGTGGGCAGCGTTCTAAATTTTGTGCACGCGCAGCGGTCATCGAGAGTTGCGAGGGTGAATGGCGTCAACGATTTGCCGGCTGGATGCTGGCTTTCGCAACAGCCATGCTGATGGTCCAAGCGGCCATAGCGCTGGGCTTTCTCAATCCTGCCAATTCGCGTCATTTGGGTTCACAAGGCAGCATCTCTGGCGCGATTTTGGGTGGCTTTATGTTTGGGGTTGGCATGATCATGTCGCGTGGATGCGCCAGCCGATTGATCATTCTGTCTGCCAACGGCAATTTGCGGGCCTGGATCTCCGGCTTGGTTTTTGCCGTCACAGTCCAGGCAACGCTTTCTGGTGCGTTGGCACCCGTGCGTCAAACCATGGCGTCTTGGTGGCTGGTGGACGGCGGACCACAACGCAACCTCTTGACCCTCACAGGCACAGCTTCATGGATGGGCTTGGCGCTGGGCCTGGTGTTCTTGGGCATTGCCATTTGGCGCTTTAGAGTCACAGCGGGCGGCTCCAAACCGCTTATATGGGGCAATGTTTTTGTGGGTGCGGCCCTTGCTTTAGGTTGGTATTTCACGCAATGGATTGCCAGCGCTTCTTTTGAGCCTGTGCCCGTACAAGGTCTGTCGTTTAGCAGCCCATCTGCAGAATGGCTGAACCGTGTCCTTTATACCGACACTGCACCCAAGTTTGGGTTTGATGCGGGCTTATTGCCAGGCGTCTTTGTCGGCTCATTCTTAGCAGCCATTTTATTTGGTGATTTCAAATTTGAAGGTTTTCAAACCGAGAACAAATTGGGGCATTACCTCAGCGGCGCTATTTTGATGGGCTTTGGTGCTGTGTTGGCGGGCGGCTGCACGGTGGGTGCCGGTATGTCGGGCGGCATTGTGTTTTCAAACACGGCTTGGCTCACCCTTTTGTCGATCATTGCCGGCGCTGCGATGACCTATAAATTCTTGAAGTCCATCGGCGCCCCCACCTGAAATGGGGGCAGGGGTCAGCGCCCTGGTGTTGACGCAGGTCAAGTTGTTGGCGTTGACTGCTGGTAGCATTCATATCAGTCCATGCTGATATGAAGAGGCCTGCCCGTGAGTGTTGAACTGAATGAACTTGTTGAAATTTATGGGGAAGGCGCCCTCCTGGCCTTCGGTGGCGCCATCATCGGTGTGTGTTTTGGTTTCTTCGCCCAGCGTTCTAAGTTTTGTTTGCGTGCGGCTGTCATCGATTTTTGGCACGGGCATTTCAAAGACAAACTTTCTATTTGGTTGCTGGCTTTTTCTGCGGCAGTCATTGGCACACAGGCCTTGGTTTTATGGGGCGGATTGGACAGCAGTGGGGCTCGGCAAATCGCTGCACGTGGCAGTTTGTCGGGTGCCATTGTCGGTGGCTTGCTGTTTGGCGTTGGCATGATTCTGACGCGCGGCTGTGCCAGTCGCTTGCTCATTCTTTCTGCCAACGGCAACTTGCGCGCCTTGCTCTCTGGGCTGATTTTTGCTGTGGTGGCGCAGTCGAGTTTGTCAGGCGCATTGATGCCTGCCCGTATTGCCATCAGTGAATGGTCAACGCTGGACGGCGGGCCAGGCCGCGATCTTTTGGCCATGGCTGGCACAGGCCATGTGACAGGATTGTCAATCGGTGTGTTGAGTTTGGCCGTGGCCATTTATTTTGTCAGTCGCAGCGCCAGCAAGCCCGCAATGGTGTGGGTGGGCGGCCTTGGCACCGGTCTGTCTGTGGCTGCGGCATGGGGATTCACGCAATGGGTGGCCAGCAACTCGTTTGAACCCATTCAAATTCAGGGTTTGACCTTCAGTGGGCCTTCCGCTGAGTGGTTAATGCGCGTGTTGCAATCGCCTGCACCCAAAATTGGCTTTGAATTTGGCTTGTTGCCAGGTGTTTTCTTGGGGTCTTTTTTGGGCGCCATGGCAGGCAAAGAATTCAAGCTGGAAGGTTTCAAGGATGGTTACAGCATGCGCCGCTACATCGTGGGAGCGGTGCTCATGGGCTTTGGCTCGATGCTTGCCGGCGGTTGCGCCATTGGCGCTGGGGTGACGGGCGGCGCCATCTTTGCATTGACCGCGTGGGTCACTTTGCTGGGCATGTGGGTGGGCGCTGGTCTGACCGATCGTTGGCTGGACTCACCAGCCAACGTGCGCTTGCCTTAAACGATCATTTACCGCTGAGATACTCGGCAACCGCCGCCATTTCAAGGGGGGTCATTTTGACCACAATGGAATGCATCACGGCATTGTCATTGGTGCGTTCGCGGGTGTTGAATTGCTTCAACTGCGTTTCTGTGTAGATGGCGTATTGACCGGCCAGGCGGGGCAGAGAGACGGTGCCCTTGGCTTCAGCGCCATGGCAACTTGCGCAAGCGGGCACGCCGCTGAATTTGTTGCCATTGTGAAATACATACTTGCCAACAGCTGCCAAGCCTTCATCCTTGGGGGCTTCTGTGGGCAAACTTTGCTTCTCAAAGAATTTGCCGACGGCCAGCATCTCGTCTGGGGTTAGCTTGGCCACCATGTCGCGCATGGCCGTGCTTTTACGAGCACCTGTTTTGAAGTTTTCCAGTTGCTTGGCAATGTACTCATGGTGCTGACCCGCCAAGCGAGGAAACACCTCGCTGGAAGAATCGCCTGCAGCGCCATGGCAGAGAAAGCAAGAACCAGAAATGATTTTCTTGGCACGGGCTTCGTCAGCCTGGGCCAGTGCCGATGAACAAAAGCTGAGCGTTGTGAGCGCGGCAGCCAGGACTTTGATAAACGAAGCAATCTTCATGTTGGTGTCTTAAGCCAGTGTGTCTGCCCAAATGTTGCGGGCCCAAGCCAAGGCGTAGCGGCCTTCCAATTCGTTGGCAGCGCTGGACACCCCGCCGGAACCCGGCACGGTCAACATGGTCTTCTTGTCGGCGTTGTAAGCGTGCACACTTGCCACATGGACCACATCTTCCGAGCTGACAAAGCTGTAACAAGTGTTGTTGTAGATGGGCAATTTGTTGGGTTCTTTGCCTGTTAACAATGCAACCACCGCCGCAGCGCAGGTTTTGCCATGTTGATTGGCCATGTGACCTGATTTGGGCATGGCGGGTGCAATTTGAATGGAGTCGCCCAACACGTGAATGTTCTTAGCCGCTTTGGATTCAAACGTGAGGAAGTCAACTTCGCACCAGCGTTTGTTGGCAGTGGCCAAGCCTGACTTGACGGCAATGTCGCCAGCGCGCATAGGGGGGATGACGTTCAAGACATTGGCTTTGACGTCGTCGTTGAACTCAAATTTCAAAGTGTTGGTGGTGGCATCAACATCTGTGGCGTTGTGTTTACCACGGTATTCCACGATGCCTTTGTATCGCTCAGCCCAAGCTTTTTTGAACAAGGGGCCTTTGGAGGTGACATCGTCGTTGGCATCCAAAATAAGCACCTTGCTTTTTGGCTTGGCCTTGCTGAAGTACTCGGCCACTTGGCAAGCACGTTCGTAGGGGCCGGGTGGGCAGCGGTAGGGTGCCAAAGGAATGGACAAAGCATAAACGCCGCCGTCGGGCATGGCTTCTAATTGTTTGCGCAGTGCCACAGTTTGTGCACCCGCCTTCCATGCGTGCAATACCTTGTCTTGCGCGCCAGATTTTTGAAGGCCGGGCAAAGCGTCAAACATGAAATCGACGCCTGGTGAAAGAATGAGGCGATCGTAAGGAACTTCAGAGCCGCCTGCCAACTTGACAACGCGCTTGTCTGGGTCAATTTGTGTGACGTAGTCTTTGATCAAGTTGACGCCATGACGCTTAACCAAGTTGTCGTAGGACGTGGTGATGTCGGCCATGGTTTTGCTGCCACCAATGACCAGATTGGAAATAGGGCAGGAAATGAAACTGGCGTTGGGCTCAATCAAGGTAACTTGAATACCGTAGTCTGACCACATGCGGACGTACTTGGCGGCGGTTGCACCACCATAGCCACCGCCCACCACCACCACTTTGGGGCCATTGGCACCACCGATGGATGCACAGCCGGACATGAGTCCCACGGCACCCAGGGCAGAAGTTGCTGAAGCGGTTTGAATAAATTGACGACGTTTCATGACAACTCCTTATTTTTTCTGTGCAGCGAAATAACCAGCAATGGCAACAATTTGATCGTCGCTATAGCCTTTGGCCAATTGGTGCATGATGGTGGCGGGCTTGCGGCCAGCTTTGAAGTCCAGCATTTTCTTGACCATGTCGTCTTTGTTGGCGCCAGCCAAGGCCTCGTTGCCTGCTTCGGCGCGGCCGTTGGTGCCATGGCAGTTTGAGCAACTGGCAGCCCAGCTGCGAACTTGCATCGGGTCTGGTGCTGTTTGTGCCATTGCACCTGTACTGGCAAACACCAAGCTTGCGAGGATTAAATTCAGTTTTTTCATAAGATGTCTCAAAGGTGAATTTGGAGAAAAAGGGGGGCGATCACAAAGCGATCAAGGTCTGATGTAAACGAAGCCCGAGTTGGCTTGGAGTAGCGCCACCTCTGCCACGCCAGAGGGCACCACCGAGGCTTCCATGACCACACGGTCTTTGGGAATCTTGCGGGTGGTCAGGGTGTTGTTGCAAACTTTGAATTGAACACCCTTGGATGCCAAGTCGCCAATGCTGCCAGCAAAACTTTCACCAATGGCGTTGGTAGCGCCATCGAGCAGAAAGTCAATGCCAGGGCCATGGGTCACCACAGTGATTTTGGCCGTTGGATCGGCCGCCAAATGATTTCGAATGTTGCCCATGGCGCGATACGCCTGGGCGACGCCCTCATTGAGGTGATAGACAACTTTGACTTGTGCAAAGGCTGTGGCGCAAGCACTCAATGTCAATGACACCACGCATGCGCGGATGAAAAATAGTGTATTCATTAGCCGCTCCTTATTTATCTTGATGTTATCCGTCTCTACTGTCTGGCGATCACAGTAATAACCCGACTTCAAACTGACGTGAGACTTTCAGTTGCAATTTGTGAGCAAACAGCGCGGCAAAGCTCAACAAAACTGGGGTTGGCGATGCTGTAGTAAATTTGAACACCATCGCGCCGTTTTTGGAGTATGCCCGCCTGAAACAAGGTGCTCAGGTGTTGCGACATGTTGGATTGGGTCGTGTCAACGTCATCCAACAGCTCGGTCACATTTTTTTCGCCCGTGCACAGGCTGCTCATGATGCGCAAGCGCATGGGGGCGGACATGACTCGGAAAATTTCTGCGGCACGGTTGAACGTGGCGTCATCTTTCTCGAGTGACTCGAAGGGAATGGGTTTGGTTTTGCTGGCTCGCATAGGCTTGAATATAGCTTGAAATGCGCCTTGGGAAAATCACGGGCTGACGTGCCCAATGCCAGCGTTGAAACCCATTAAACCGTTGATGCGCCCATGTGTGCTTGCACCCATTTGACCAAGTCCGACGCAGGCCGTGCACCAGAAATTCGGGCAAGCTCTTGACCTCCTTTGAAAATAGCAAGGGTTGGGATGCTTCGGATGTTGTGTTTGGCGCCTGCATCTTGGTGGGCTTCTGTGTCTACTTTGACCAAGCGTGCGAAGGGCTCCAGCAAAGCGCATGCCTTTTCATATTCTGGTGCCATCATGCGGCAAGGGCCACACCAAGGAGCCCAGAAGTCGACCACGACAGGGACTTCGCTTTTTGCAATTTGGGCGTCTAAACCCATCAAGGACAAATTTGAAGGGTGTTTGTCAAACAGCGGCTTGTGACAGCTGCCGCAAGACAAGGCTGCCGCCAAGTGTTCTGTGGCAACGCGGTTGGTGCTATTGCAGTGGGGGCAAACCAAATGTGTTTTCATGCGTACTCCTTTAAAACCTGTCAGTTCGCAGTTGGTGGCTTTTGATATTTTTTCAAGTCCATCATGCCGCAGTTAGCTTGGTTTGAATTGATTTAAGTTAATTCCAAATTCGATGAAACCACTAGCATTTGAGAATACGCTCGATTGAACACACAGCGCCATGCCTTTTTGGGGAGACCATGCATGTCAGAAAAAACCATCACCGTTGAACTTCGCCAAAAGTCAAAATACCAATTTGACATCGATTTCAGTGAAGGCATGCCCAAATTGATGACAGATGAGCCTGCGCCATTGGGTGAAGGCAAGGGGCCATCGCCTGTTCAATTGCTGGCGGCGGCCGTTGGCAATTGCCTGAGTGATTCTTTGTATTTTGCGTTGGCCAAGTTCAAACAATCGCCTGAACCCATTCACACAGTGGTTCATGCCGAGGTGGGTCGCAATGCTGACGGCCGAATGCGTGTGCTCAAAATTGAAGCCAAGTTGCATTTGGGTGTTGAGGCCCATCGGCTCGAACACTTAGACCGCGTGCTGGAACAGTTTGAGGCCTTTTGCACAGTGACACAAAGTGTGGGGCAAGGCATCCCAGTGCACACAAGGGTGTTAGATTCCACAGGATTGATTCTCAAAGGCGCTTGAGCCATTTAACGTTGCAAAACCCACCTATGAAATATGTTCTAGCGGTCTTCCAAAATTTATTTTTTTCAGTCTTACTGATCTCGCTCGCCGCTTGTTCTTCATCAGACGAAGGCAGCAAAGTGAGCTTAGAGCAAGCCAAAACACTGCATGAGTCCGGCCAAGTGGTGCTGATCGACATTCGAGAAACGCGAGAGCATCAAACAGGTGTTGCAAACGGTGCTGTTTTGCTGCCGATGAGTCAAATTTCTCAAAATACAAGCCTGATACCGCGAAACTCAGCGCAGCCCGTTCTGTTGATTTGCAACACGCAAAACAGGTCCAAAGCCACGCTTGAAAAACTCAAAGCACAGGGCTATCAAAACATTCAATATGTAGAGGGTGGCATGAGCCAATGGGCAGCCAAAGGCTGGCCCATGGTCAAGCCCTAGCCCTAGCCGCTTGAATGACTTTAAAACCAGTCGATTTGCGGCCAACCTCTTTGGGCTGCTTCTGCCCGCAGTAGCGCATCGCCTTGGGTCACGGTGGCATGCGTGACGGCTTTCAGCAGCGGCAAGTCGTTGATGGAGTCGCTGTAGCCCCATGTTTCAAGCTGCGCCCAATCGATTTGGCGCTCAGCACACCAAGCCATCAGACGACTCACTTTGCCCTCGCGCATGTTCAGCACGCCTTGCGTGCGCCCAGTGAACAGACCGTTTTGAACCTCGGCCTCGGTTGCAATCAATTCTGTCATGCCAAGATGTGCCGCCGTCAGTTCGGTGATGAAGCGATTGGTGGCGGTGGTCATTACCACACGGTCACCATTGGCCTGATGGGTTTTGATTTGGGCTTTACCGCCCGCACACAAGCGCGGCAGAATCCAGTCATTCAAAAACGCTTGCCGCAGGGGTTCCCATTCGCGCGGCGATTTCAGCGTGAGTGTGCCAATGTAGAACTCACAAAACGCCTGAACGTCCACGGCTCCAGATTTGTAGTCACGGGCCATGGCCTCGTTCTTGGCCGCGAAGATGGACTTGTCGAGCATGCCTTGCGCGATGAGAAAGTCACACCACAGCTGATCGCTGTCGCCATCCAGCAGGGTGTGATCGAGGTCAAACAGGGCCAGGCGCATGTCAGTTGCTGCGCAGGTGCCAAGCTTTGGGGCGTGTGAAGGTGGCCAAGCCTTCACGCGACAAGGTGAGGCCTACACCCGAGTGACCGTAGCCGCTCCATGGCAAACGTGGGCTGACGCGGTCGCAGCAGTTCCAATACACGGTGCCTGCACGAACTTGTGACAGGACCTCGCGAGCGTGTTGTTCGTTGGGGGTGTAGACGCCAGCGGTTAAGCCATACTGTGTGTCGTTCATGAGGCGAACAGCTTCTGCATCGTCGTTCACTTTTTGAATGCCAATGATGGGTCCAAAGCTTTCATCACGCATCAGGGCCATGCTGTGACTGACGTTGTCAAAGACGGTGGCTTCAAACCAATTGCCTTTGCCACCCATGGGACCTTGGCTTCGTTGGCCTCCCAGCAGGCAACGCGCGCCTTTGGCTTTGGCATCTGCAATTTGTGCCTCTAGCACTTTAATTTGTGGGGCACGGGTGAGTGGGCCAAGGTAGGTGTCGGCGGCCAAAGGATCGCCCATTTTAAAAGTGCGAACCGTATCGACCAGGGCTTGTACGAATTGATCGTGAATGCTGGCGTGCACATAGATTCGCTCGACAGAGCAGCAACTTTGCCCGGCGTTGTACATGGCACCATCGGCCAATGATTGCGCTGCAGCCACAGGGTCGGCATCGGCGCACACATAAGTGGGATCTTTGCCGCCCAATTCCAATTGAAGCTTGGTCATGCGCGGGCCCATCACGTTGGCAATGTGCTGGCCGGTGGCCAAAGAACCTGTGAAGAACATGCCATCGAGTGGTTGTGCCAGCAAGGCATTGCCCGTGTCAGCCGCGCCGATCAAGGTGGCAAATACGTCTTCGGGGATGCCTGCTTCATGCAGCAAACGGCCCATGGCCAGGCCACTCATGGCAGCAAATTCGGAAGGCTTGTACAAAATGGCATTGCCCATGAGCAAGCCAGGTACAAACACGTTACCACCGACAAACCAGGGATAGTTCCATGCTGAAATGTTGCCAATCAAGCCCAGGGGGACGTGCTGAATTTGCTCGCACATGCCGTCTTGATTGAAAACCGTTTCTGTTTTGAGAATGCCTTCAGCTTCGGCCAAAAAGAAATCGACACGGCCTAAAAAACCATTCAGTTCATTGCGTGAGTGGCCCAGCGGTTTGCCAGTTTCTAGCGTCATGATCTTGGCCAAATCGTCCAGTTGCGCTTGAACCAAATCGCGAAAGCGTTGAAGACATGCCACGCGCTCGGACAATGGCGTCGCGGCCCAAGCTGTCTGTGCATTGCGCGCTTTTTGCGCTTTAATGGCCACCGATGCGCCATCGTCGATGCGCAATTGGGTGATCAGTTCTTCGGTGGCGGGGTTGATGACGTCAAGCAGTTTCATAGGGGTCCAATGGGTTCAATGTCTGTGTTGGCCAATGCAGCTTGCTCACGCTGTCGGCTTGTGGCGGGCTGAATTCAAAAAATCGGTCAAGATAGGGCTGTCGTCTAAGGTGCCCAGTGCCGGCTTGTGAAATTCTGGATGCCACTGCACCGCAGCCACATAAGCTTTGCCTTGATGCCGAATGGCTTCCGGAATGCGGTCATGAGGGCAGTAGGCCTCCACCACAAAGTTAGGCGCCAGATCTTTCACACCTTGGTGGTGAATGCTGTTGACCTTGGCGGTTTTTGTGCCGCCTAGCAGTTGCGATAATTTGCTGTTGGGATCGAACGCAACGTCGTGCATGTTGAGGTCGTATTGCACGCCGTCACGGTGCATCAAGGCTTCAGGCCTTTGAGTGGCAATGTCTTGGTACAAAGTGCCGCCAAACGCCACGTTGATCATTTGCATGCCACGGCACACGCCCAACACGGGTTTGCCCGCGGCCACAAAGGCTTCAATTAATTTCTTTTCATAGGCGTCGCGGACGCGGTCGCCTGTCCAGCGCGGGTCCATGACTTCTTCGCCGTAACTGCCTGGCCACACATCGCTGCCGCCCATCAGCACCACGCCATCTAGCCAGTCGGCGTAATCGGTAATCTGCGCATCGCCCACTTGCGTATCGCCTTCAGGCGACGGAATCATCACCGCCAAGTCGCCTTGCGACATGACCCAATGAGCCACTGATTGTTCAATGTACTGAAGCGTCTTTCCCTTGAAAATTGGCCGCTCATTGTCTGGGTGAAAAAAACAGGCTGAAATGCCAATTTTGAGACGTTTGGAATTAGACGACATGACTGCGCAAGCCTTCAATTACATGGCAGCCGTGAACAGCTTTTCAAAGTCTGCTGCAGTGCAAGGACGTGGGTTGGTTTGGTGGCAAATGTCGGCCGTGGCAATTTCGACCAAACGTGCCATGTGTTCGGGCTTCACGCCATGTGAAGTTAAGGTGCCCGTGATGCCGATGGAGGATTTCAATTCTTTCAGCCATGGCACGAAGGCACTGCCGCCACCTTTGACATTGCAGACATGGGCCAATTCGGCGAACTTTTCTGGCACGGCTTCGTAGTTCCAAGCCATCACCACATCGATCATCAGTGCATTGGCCAAGCCGTGGTGCATGTCGACCACCGCACCCAATGCATGTGCGCAAGAGTGCACGGCACCCAAATCTTTTTGGAACGCAATGGCGCCCATCATGGACGACATCATCATGTCGCTGCGGGCTTTGAGGTTGCCAGGCTGGTGGACTGCAGTGTGCAGCGCTGCTGCGCCAATGCGGGTGCCTTCCAAAGCGATGCCATCGCACAAGGGATGGTAGGCAGGTGACAAGTAGCTTTCGATGTTGTGCGTCAGGGCGTCCATGCCAGTGGCTGCCGTGATCTTGCCGGGCAAACCTACAGTCAGCTCTGGATCGGCAAAGACGGTCTGTGCCAACAGTTTGGGATGGAAGATGACGCGTTTTTGGTGGGTGTCATCTTCACTGACCACGCTTGAACGGCCCACTTCGGAGCCAGTACCAGAGGTGGTGGGCAGTGCCACAAAGTAGGGCAGTGCACCAGATATGCTGCGAACCTTGGGGTGGTCCCATGCGTATTCCAAAATGGGACCGTCATGGGTGGCCGACAAGCCCACCACTTTGGCCACATCCAGTGAAGCACCACCGCCCAAACCAATGACGCAATCTGCCTTGTGGGCATTGAAAGCCTCGCCGCCAGCCGTCACTTGTGACGCAGTGGGATTGCCATGCACACCTGCATACACGGCCACATCCAAGCCAGCCAAATGGCCAATGAATTCGGCCATCAACGGCAAATCAGCCATGGCTTTGTCGGTCACGATCAAAGGGCGCTTGTAACCTAAATCTTTTAAGTGTTGGCCGACCAACTTGCGGGCGCCCACGCCAAAGTGAATGGGGGTGGGGAATGAAAATTTATCAATGCTCATAAGGTGTCCAGTTCGATCTGAAAAATGCAATTAGATGATTTCAAAATAGCGTTTGAGTTCCCAGTCTGTTACGCCATCCAACCATTGACGCCATTCCCATTCACGGGTGGCGGCAAAGTGATCCACAAATGTATCGCCTAACCAATCGCGTGCCACTTTGGATTGTTGGAAATTGCGGGTGGTTTCGATCAGGGTGCGCGGTGCGCGGGGAATGTTCTCGGCGCCACCGTTGGTGCCATGAATGGCAGGGGCGGTGAGTTTCATGCCTTTTTCCACGCCATCCAAACCTGCGGCAATGACCGCGGCCATCGCCAAGTAGGGGTTGACGTCAGCGCCAGGGCAGCGTGTCTCAAGGCGGGTTGATTTGGGTGAGCCAGAAATCACGCGGAAGCTGGCTGTGCGGTTGTCCACACCCCAGGTCGGCTTGACCGGTGCCCAGAAGCCATCCACCAAGCGTTTGTAACTGTTGATGGTGGGCCAGAACATGGGGGCAAATTCCATCAAGTGCGCAACTTGGCCCGCCAAGTAACTTTCAAACACTTTGCTCATGCCATGACGGCCCTTGGCGTCGGCAAACAAATTCTTTTTGCCATCGCTCAGGCTTTGGTGAATGTGGCCACTGCAGCCAGGCAACGCGGCATTCCACTTGGCCATGAAGCTGGGCATGATGCCAAAGCGTGCGCCAATTTCTTTGGTGCCGGTTTTGAACAAGATGGCGCGGTCGGCTTGGGTCAGGGCATCGCTGAAAGCAATGGCCGCTTCGTAAACGCCGGGCCCAGTTTCGGTGTGCAGGCCTTCGATGGGCACGCCAAACTGCAGCATCTCGTCTTGAATGGCATTGAAGAACTCCCGGTTTTGGTTCATGCGCAGCAAAGAGTAACCAAACATGCCGGGCGTTAAGGGCGTAGGGTCCACGCCTTTTTTGTGCTGCCATGAATGCGAGTCTTCTAAGAAGTTAAACCATTCAAACTCCATGCCGCACATGGGATTGACGCCCAATTTTTCGGCGCGTTTCAAGACTTTCTTCAGAGTTTGGCGTGGGCAAAGGGGATGGGGCGTGCCATCGCTGTTGACAAACTCGCCAATGAAGAAGGGCACATTGTTGTCCCATGGCACATTGCGCGCTGTGTTCAAGTCCAAGCGCGCCAAGGCATCAGGAAAGCCGTGTTGCCAACCTGTGAAGGTGGTGTTGTCATAACACTGGTCTGAAGAGTCCCAGCCAAAAACGACATCGCAAAAGCCAAAACCGCCTGCAGGGTAGGGTTCGGTTGCGCCTTTGAATTTGTCGATGTGCAAATACTTGCCGCGCAAAATACCGTCGATGTCGCTCACCGCCACTTTGACTTTTTGAGCGCCACTTTTTTCAACCGCTTTGAGTGCGGGGTGTAATTTCGAAGTGGCCATGATCAGTCCTTTGTCAATTCACAAACTCAATGTGTTTCAGTCATTCAGGCGGGCGCACCGCTGGCAATGCCCAACTCTTGCAGAGTGAGCGCGACGGCATGAACGGCTTGTTGCATCTCAATGGGGCCAATGGCGCCAATACAGCCCACACGGAATGTTTCAATTTCTGTGAGCTTGCCAGGGTACAAAATGAACCCATGTGTTTTGGCCGCTTCGTAGAATTTTCTAAATTCGTAGTTGGCGTCGGCGGGTGCATGGAAGGTCACGATGATGGGTGCTTGCACAGATGGATCGAGGTAGGGTTTGAAGCCCAGTGCAGCCATGCCATCGACCAAGGTTTTGCAATTGCTTTGGTAGCGTTTGAGGCGGGCCGGTTGACCGCCTTCGTCTTCAAATTGCTGAATGGCCTCTGCCAAAGCCACCATGACGTGGGTGGGCGGGGTGAAGCGCCATTGACCTGTTTTTTCCATGTACACATATTGGTCGTGCAGATCCATGGCCAGGGAAGTATTGTTGCCAGCGCAGCTGTCCAAAATGGCTTTTCGAATGAACACAAAGCCCATGCCGGGTACGCCTTCCAAACATTTGCCACTGGCGGCAATGAGGGCGTCAAAGCGGGTGGTGCGTGCATCGATTTCAAGCGCGGCAAATGAGCTCATGGCATCCACAATCAAGCCCTTGTGGTGCTTCTCGCAAACCTTGGCCACATCGTGCAGTGGGTTCAAAACCCCCGCGCCAGTTTCGCAGTGAATCAACACCACATGCGTGATGCTGGGATCCTTTGCCAGCAAGGCCTCAAGCTCAGAGGGGGAGACCGCTTTGTCTTCCGCGGTGGGCACCACCGTGGTTTTGCGGCCCATCATGGTGGAGAGTTTTGCGGCACGTTTGCAATATGCGCCATTGTCCAACACCAAGATGTGACCGCTGGGGGGCACCACCGTGGCGACAGCAGCTTCAACACTGAAAGTGCCGCTGCCCTGCAAAGGGACCACCACATGGGAGTCGTGGCCATGAACAATGTTCAGCAAGCTTTTGCGCACGCGCGCTGTGACGGCAATGAAATCGTTGTCCCAAGAACCCCAATCGCGCAGCATGGCCAGCTTGGTGCGCAAAGTGGTGGTGAGAGGGCCGGGTGTCAGAAGAATGGCTTCGCGTTGCATGGTGAAGGTGTCTCTATTTTTAAAAGGAGTTCAAAAAAGTATCAAATGAAAATTAACGACCGCGCCAAGCTTGTGTGCGTTTGTCCACAAACCAACTCAGCCAAGCAAACAGCACGGTGGCTGCTGCCGAAATCAAACCAATCAGCACGGCCATGGCTGCGGCTGCGCCAATGTCGCCGGCCTCGTCCAAATTCAATATGGCAATGGACGCCACTTTGGTTTCAGGTGAGTACAAAAACACCACCGCAGAAATGGTGGTCATGGCATTGATGAAAAAGTAGCGTGCAATGTCCACCATGGCAGGGGTGCAAATGGGCAAGGTGACGCGCCAAAAGGTTTTGTAAAAAGGCACCTTGAGAGAGGCGCTGACGGACTCAAACTCTGCATCCAAAGATTTCAAAGCGGTGGTGGCAGTGAGGTGTCCAGTGGTGTAGAAGTGCACGATGGTGCAGAGCGTGAGCAAGGCCATGCTTTGGTACATGCCATGCAAAGGGTTGTTGGGCATGTTGAAGAAAAATATGTAACCCAAGCCCAAGACCAAACCTGGCACGGCCATGGGAATCACCGCCAGCAATTGCAGGGGGGCGCGTACCACGTTCATGCCTTTGGTTTTTTCAAGCAAGTAGGCGGTGACGAATACCAACAAAGTGCCAAAGAAGGCCGTGCCGCTGGCCATTTCCAAACTGTTGATGAACCCTTCACCCACTTCGCCGTCGACCAATCCCAAGGTGT
The DNA here is from genome assembly GCA_030158125.1 of Limnohabitans sp. Taxonomy (GTDB): domain Bacteria; phylum Pseudomonadota; class Gammaproteobacteria; order Burkholderiales; family Burkholderiaceae_C; genus Limnohabitans_A. The sequence goes on from JAOATL010000012.1 coordinate 99,314, forward strand.
AATGACGCAAGCTGGGCGTGAGGTCGTAAGGCCAGAAACTGGCAAACGACGCAAACACGGCCATGCCCAACATGGCCAGCATGAGGCAGGCAATCAAAGTGCAATAAGCCATCATGAGGGTGTCATGCCGCGCATCAGGTTTGGGTTGGTAAGCCACGGCACGTGCACTCAGCATGGCCGTTTGTCGCGCACTCACATAGCGGTCAACTGCAAAGCTCAAAACAGCCGGCGACAGCAGCAACAGCGCCACCACCGAGCCTTTGGCGAAGTCTTGCTGGCCAATCACCAATTTGAAAATGTCGGTGGCCATCATGTTGAAATTGCCACCAATCACTTTGGGGATGCCAAAGTCGGTCATGACCAAGGTAAAGCTGACCAAAGAGGCGGATATGAGACCGTACTTGGCCCCTGGCAAGGTGATGGTGAAGAACTTGCGTTGTGTGCTGGTGCCCAATGCATCTGCGGCTTCATACAAGCGCGCGTCAGCCAAGGTCAGTGCGGTGACCAAAATCATGAGCACGTGCGGGAAAGCCGCAAAACATTCCGCAACGACCACACCGGCGGGTCCATAAATCTGATCGATGCCGACGGCTTGCATGGCATCTTTCAAAACCCCTTGGTTGCCAAACCAATAAATCAGTGAAATGGCCGATAACAGTGAGGGCGCCAAAAGCGGAATCAGACTGATGGCTCTGAACAGTGATTTACCGGGCATGCAGCTGCGTGTGAGCGCATACGCAAAGACAAATGCCAGGGGCACCACAATGAAGGTGACCAACAAAGACACCCACACGCTGTTCCACAAGCTGTGCAGCAAAGAGGGCGTTTGCATGTAGTTGAGGAAATTGCGAAGGCCCACAAAGTGGCCTTGATCGTCTTGCGCGGCTTGTTGCAAGATGGCCAACAGCGGTGCTGCCAAAAATGCCAGCAAGAGCATCAGAACAAGGGCCAGACCCACAAAGCCGACCCATTCGCTCCAATGGGTTTTTTGTTTCACTTGAAATGCAATCGTCATGCCGGGTTCAGAACAGTTTGATGCGTTCTGGCATCAGTTTCAGGGGAAGCGTGGAGCCTGCTTGCAGGTTTTGCTCCGCTAAAAAGTTCAGAGACAAATACACAGTGAGAGGTTTCGCTGAGATGGCGGGGGCCATGACATGCACATGACAAAACGCGCCTAAAAAATCAATCTCAAGAATGCTGGCCTGAAAGACGCAGGCATCACCGGCCAAGATGGGACGCGCCAACACATCTTCAGGACGCAAATACACTTTGATGTCACCTGTTTGATGGTTCTTGGCGGGTATGTCAGCCAACGGAATGCGCATGTCGCCCAGTCTTAATTCTTGCGCAACAACAGTGCCTGGTAAGACGTTGACCTGGCCCACAAAGTCGGCAACAAAAGCGCTGGCTGGCTCTCTGTAGATTTCGGTGGGTGTGCCCACTTGTTCGATGCAGCCATGGTTCATGACCACGATGCGATCGGCCATGCTCAGGGCCTCTTCTTGGTCGTGTGTCACCATGATCGTGGTGACGCCCAAGCTTTGTTGAAGTGATCGAATTTCGTCGCGCAGCCGAACACGCTCAAGGGCATCGAGGGCAGACAAAGGTTCGTCAAGCAGTAACAAGCCAGGTGAGGTTGCCAAGGCCCGCGCCAAGGCAATGCGCTGTTGTTGACCGCCCGAGAGTTGGCTTGGATATTTGGCGCCACTGCCTGGCAGGCCCACCAATTTCAATAATTCTTGGACGCGTTGTTGCACCACATCGCGCGCCACTTTGCGGTTGACCAAGCCATAGGCGACGTTGTCCGCAATGCTGAGGTTGGGAAACAGCGCGTAGCTTTGGAACACAATGCCGTAATCGCGTTCTGCTGGATGGGCCGAGGAGATGTCTTTGCCGGCTTGGTGAATCACGCCGCGTGTTTGCACTTCAAGACCCGCAATGATGCGCAGCAGGGTGGTTTTGCCGCAGCCAGAGGGACCTAAAAAACAGACCAATTCACCGGGCACAATGTCCAAGTTGATGTCTTGAAGAGCCACAAAATTGCCAAAGGCTTTGTGCAGATGGGTAAGGGAGAGGTAGGGACTAGCAGACATGAGTGACCAACAAAAAGGCCGCCTTGGCAAGGCCAGGCGGCCGTTTGGTGAAATTAACGCTTTTCAGATTTGCCGTTGTAGCGGGCGTTCCATTCAGTCAGGATGCGCTCACGTTGCTCTGCGGCATATTTGAAGTCCAACTTGACCAAGCGTGACTCGTAGTCTTTAGGCACGTTGGGCAGCGGTGCAGCCACGCCAGGGTGTGCGGTGATGGCAAAGTTTTTGCCATACAGTTTCATCGCGTCTTTGCTAGAAGCCCAATCGGCCAATTTTTTGGCAGCATCCAATTTCTTGGTGCCTTTGTGGATGGCAAAGGATTCCAAATCCCAGCCCAAGCCTTCTTTGGGGAAGACCAAGTCAATGGGGGCGCCTTTGGCTTTGTTGGCGTTTGCACGGTATTCGAAGGCAATGCCCACCACATACTCGCCGCTAGACGCCATGTTGCAAGGCTTGGAGCCAGAGTGGGTGTACTGGGCGATGTTTTCATGCAGGCCGTCCATGTATTTCCAGCCGCCGCCTTTGCCGTTTTGGTCACCAAACAAGGTGAGCCAAGCGATGACGTCAAAGTAGCCGGTGCCACTGGAGGCGGGGTTTGGCATCACGATTTGGCCTTTGTACACGGGCTTGGTGAGGTCTTTCCAAGTTTCAGGCTTGGGAATGTTGCGTTTTTTGGCTTCGATGGTGTTGAAGCAAATGGTGGCACCCCAGACGTCCATGCCCCACCATGCCGGCACTTTGGCGGGGTCGCGGTATTGCGGCATGATGGCGTCTAAATTCAAAGGCGCATAGGGCTCGAGCATGCCGTTTTTGTTCATCAACTCAAGGCTGGTGGCGGCGACACCCATCACGGCGTCTGCTTGTGGGTTGGCTTTTTCGGCCAGCAACTTGGCGGTGATCACGCCTGTAGAGTCGCGAACCCATTTGAGATCAATCTCGGGGTGAACCTTGTTGAAGCCTTCTTGGTAAGCCTTCAATTGGTCGACTTCCAACGCTGTGTAGACCAGCAGTTGGGTTTTTTGAGCCATGGCCATAGAGCCTAGCAACAGACCGCCCACCAGGAGGGCAGATTTGTAAAGTGCGCGCATACGTCATCCTTATCAAGTTAAAACCAACTACTTTCCACTGGCGCTGTGACAGCGCTGTGACAAGCCCGTGAAAATCATTGGAATCGAAGAATTCTGGAATGTCAATTGTTTTTTGTAAATTGTTGACAATTTACCAAGATGTGATCAAATTCGGTGCATGTCGATCGAAACAGTACTACCCGTCGCACCGCTTTCAAGCGTCAGTGAGGCCAATGCCACCATCACCATGCTGCAAAACCACTCGCTCACGGGTGCTGTGCAGCAGGAGATAGAGCGGCTCATCAACGAGGGTGAGTTGGGCCCCGGCGACAAGCTGACAGAAGCATCTTTGGCCGAGAGGCTAGGCGTTTCCAGGGGGCCTGTGCGCGAAGCGTTTCGCGTTTTAGAAGAAGTGGGCTTGGTGCAGCTGGAAAAAAACAGAGGCGTCTATGTGCGGCAAATTCCACTGGAAGAGGCGCTCGAAATATTTGACCTGCGCGCCATGATTGAGGCGCATGTGGGCAGCACCTTGGCCGCGAATGCGTCGGAGGCACAATTGACATACCTGCGCCAGTTGGTCACGCAAATGGAACATGCAGTCAAGGTTGAAGATGAAGCCACGTACTACCGTTTGAATGTTGAATTCCATGAGTCCATGGTGTCGTATGCAGGCAATAAAAAACTCATCGGAATGTATCGAAAGCTGACGCGGGAGTTGAGTTTGTTCCGTCGTCGGAATTTTTCCGACCACGCCTTGTTGGTCACCTCGGTCAACGAGCACCGTGACATCTTGGATGCCATTGGTTCTCGAAATGCGGCCAAAGCCGCAGAGGCGCTGCGTCAGCACGTGCTCATGAGTCGTGAGCGAACCATTCGAAATTACGTTAAATATTCAGCGCGCACAGCGCCTTAAAAAGGAAACATCATGCAAGTGAACAATCGCACGTATCAAATGCCCAAGCAGCCCATCGTGGTGGTGTGTGTCGACGGCTGCGAACCCGATTACTTGGGGCAGGCCGTGGCAGGCGGTCACATGCCCTGGATGAAAAAAGTTTTGGCGCAGGGTACGGGTCTTCACGCGGATTGTGTGGTGCCCAGTTTTACCAATCCCAACAACTTGTCCATCGTGACAGGCGCGCCGCCCAGTGTGCATGGTATCTGTGGCAACTTCTTGTACGACAGTGCCAATGATGCAGAGGTGATGATGAACGACCCCAAGTGGTTGCGTGCGCCCTCATTGTTGGCGGCCTTGGCCGATGCGGGCTGCAAGTTGGCGGTGGTCACCGCCAAAGACAAGTTACGCCAACTGTTGGGACACAACATGAAGGGCATTTGTTTTTCTGCTGAGAAGGCCGACAAAGCCACTGTGGCAGAGCATGGCATTGATGACGTACTCAGCAAGGTGGGCAAACCATTGCCAAGCGTTTACAGCGCTGATTTGTCGGAATTTGTGTTTGCAGCAGGGGTGTGGTTGATGAAAAACCAACGGCCCGATGTGATGTATTTGTCGACCACCGACTACATCCAACACAAGTTTGCGCCTGGCACAGATGGCGCCAATTCTTTTTACGCCATGATGGACAGTTACATGGCGCAACTTGATGCCATGGGTTGCGTCGTGGTGCTAACCGCAGACCACGGCATGAACGCCAAAGTGGGCATGGATGGCCAGCCCAAAGTGATTTATTTGCAAGACTGGTTTGATGGCTGGTTGGGTGCAGGCGCCGTTCGTGTGATCTTACCCATTACCGACCCCTACGTGGTACACCATGGCGCACTGGGCTCGTTTGCCACCATCTATTTGCCGGCGGGCGCCGACCCTGTCAAGGCATGTCAAAAGTTGCAAGCCGAGCAGGGCATTGAGGTGGTACTAACGCGCGAACAAGCCGCCGAAAAATTTGAATTGCCAGCAGACCGTTTGGGTGATTTGGTGGTGGTGTCTGACTACGACACCGTGTTGGGAACGGCCAAATCGAAGCATGATTTGTCGGGATTGGACGTGCCTTTGAGATCGCATGGTGGCATCAGTGAGCAACGTGTGCCCTTGGTCATGAACCGTGCGGTGCCTAACTTGGACCGCCAGCGTCGCTGGCGCAATTTTGATGCGTTCGATTTGGCGCTCAACTTTGGCCAGAACGCTTAAATTTTGAAGGTGACCGTCATGAGTCAAGTTGCACAATTCATCAAAGACCATCAACTCGATGCCATGCGCATCGGTGGCAAAAAATTGGGCGCAGGTCGCGACCGTTTCATTGAAGTGTTCAATCCGTTCACAGAACAGCGTCTAGGCACCGTGCCCAAAGCGACATTGGAAGAGGTACGCGAAGCCTATGCAATGGCACATGCCTACAAACCGAAATTGTCTCGCTTTGAACGCGCCGCCATTTTGAACAAAGCAGCTGCTTTGGTGCGAGACCATCTAGACGACATTGCGCAGTTGATTTCTGCAGAAGCTGGTTTGTGTTTGAAAGATGCGGTGTATGAAGCTGGCCGTGTCAGTGATGTGCTTTTGTTTGGTGCGCAAGAAGTTCTGAAAGACGATGGTCAAATTTTCAGTTGTGACTTAACGCACCATGGCAAGCAACGCCGGGTTTACACGCAGCGCGCGCCATTGTTGGGCGTGATCACGGCCATCACGCCATTTAACCATCCGATGAACCAAGTGGCCCACAAGGTGATACCCAGTGTGGCCACCAACAACCGCATGGTGCTCAAACCTTCAGAGAAGGTGCCGTACTCGGCCATTTATTTTGCAGACCTGCTGTACGAAGCTGGCTTGCCGCCTGAAATGCTGAGTGTCATCACGGGTGACCCGCGAGAAATTGCCGATGAAATGTTGACGCATCCGGCGGTTGATTTGATCACTTTCACGGGCGGTGTGGCCATTGGCAAGTACATCGCTGACAAAGCCGGCTATCGCCGCATAGTGTTGGAATTGGGCGGTAATGATCCGCTCATCGTCATGGAAGATGCCGACCTAGAGGAAGCGTCCAATTTGGCAGTTCAAGGCTCTTACAAAAATTCGGGGCAGCGTTGCACGGCTGTCAAACGCATGCTGGTGCACCAAGCGGTGGCCAAAGACTTTACCGACTTGGTGGTGCAAAAGACCAAGGCCTGGTCGTATGGCAATCCTGCTGACAAAGACAATTTGATGGGCACCGTGATTGACGAAGCTGCCGCCAAGTTCTTTGAATCCCGCGTCAACGATGCCATTGCCAACGGCGCTCGCTTGCTGGTGGGCAATCAGCGACACGGTGCTTTGTATGCACCAACGGTGGTTGACCAAGTGCGGCCGGAGATGCTGTTGGTCAAAGAAGAAACCTTCGGTCCCGTATCGCCCATCATTCAGTTCAGCAACATTGATGAAGCCATTCAAATCGCCAATGGCACGGTGTACGGTTTGTCCAGTGGTGTGTGTACCAATCGCATGGATTACATCGTGCGATTTGTGAATGAGTTGCAAATGGGCAGCGTCAATGTGCGTGAAGTACCTGGCTACCGTTTAGAGCTCACACCTTTTGGTGGCATCAAAGACTCGGGCCTGGGCTACAAAGAAGGCGTGCAAGAGGCCATGAAGAGCTTTACCAACATCAAAACTTATTCAATGCCTTGGGCTTAACAAATGCATAACCTTCTGAACTTGCTGGCCGCCATTGCACTGTTGGTGTGGGGCACGCACACCGTGCGAACAGGCATTTTGCGAGTATTGGGCGCTTCGTTGCGTGAGTTGCTGGCCAGTGGTGTCAAGAAGCCTGTTTGGGCATTTGTCTCTGGCGTGGGGGTCAGCAGTTTGCTGCAATCGAGCACCGCCACTTGTTTGATTGTGAGTTCGTTTGTGGGTCAGGGCATTTTCCTGACGTCAACCGCCTTGATCATGATGTTGGGTGCCGATGTGGGCACCAGCCTCATGGCGCTGATGTTTTCTTTCGACTTGAGTTGGTTGTCACCTTTGCTGATTGTGGTTGGTGTGGTGGTGTTTGTGGCCAATCAAAACAACACATGGGGCCGCTGGGGCCGCGTGGCCATCGGTTTGGGTTTGATGACTTTGGCATTGCACCTGATTGTGGAAGCCACCCGGCCCATCACGCAGTCACATGGCATGCATGTATTGCTCAGTGTCTTGCCCAACGACCCTGTGATCTTGATTTTGATCGGCGCAGTCTTGACAGTCATTTCTTATTCCAGCTTGGCCATGGTGTTGTTGACGGCCACCTTGTGTCAAACGCAAGTGGTTTCTTTGCCCATGGCGCTGGGATTGGTGTTGGGTGCCAATTTGGGCAGCGGTTTGCTGGCCTTCTTAACCATGTCTAAGTCGCCAGCTGAAGTGCGCAGGGTGCCCATGGGCAATTTGATGTTCAAGGCCATTGGTTGTGCTTTGGCTGTGCCTTTCTTGGGTTTTTACATGCCAGTGGCCGATGACATTCAAGCCTGGGGCTTTGATGCGGTAGTCAGTTTTCATTTCTTGTTCAATGTGTTGCTGTCTGTGTCAATGGTGATGTTTACGGGCAAGTTGGGTGTGTGGTTGACGCAGCATTTGCCTTCTTCCAAAGTGGACAGCAACAAAGTTCAGCCGAAGTATTTAGATCCGACGGCACTCAGCACGCCGTCTTTGGCCATTGCCTGCGCCGCGCGAGAAGCGCTGCATCAGGCCGATGTGGTGGAGACCATGCTGCGCGGCATTGTGCCGGTGATTCAAAACGACGATGCCGAACTGGCGGCAAAACTTCGAGACATGGACGATGGTGTGGATGATTTGTATTCGGCCATCAAGTTTTATTTGACGCAAATCTCGCGCGAAGCCTTGTCTCAACGTGAGGGGCAGCGTTGGGCTGACATCATGTCTTTTGCCATCAACATGGAGCAAGTAGGGGACATCATTGAACGTGTGTTGCAAGACATCGAAGATAAAAAAATTGCGAAGGGGCGTAAGTTTTCTGAAGCGGGTTTTTCTGAAATCGAAGATTTGCACCAACGTTTGGTGGCCAATTTGCAATTGGGCATGAGTGTGTTTTTGGATGGTGGTGTGCGCAATGCGCAAACCCTCCTAGAGCAAAAAGTCCAGTTCAGAAACTTGGAGCATGAATACGCTAGCCGTCATTTGGCACGCCTGCAAGAAAACACACCGCAAAGCATCGGCACCAGCTCTTTGCACATCGATTTGATCAGCGATTTGAAGCGCATCAATTCGCACATATGCTCCATTGCATACCCTATATTAGAGCAGGCGGGAGCCCTCACCAGCACCCGACTGAAACAGCCAGACTTGTTGGCCGACTGAACTTCTCTTTCACATTTTTGCAGGAATGACATGGCTTTAACCATAGATGACATCGAAAAACTGTTTGAGAAAAAAGGCCATGAACAGTACACCGGAGAGCCCGTCACGCAGCTTCAGCACGCGCTGCAGTCGGGATTTTTGGGGGAACAAGAGGGCGCCAATGATGCGTTGGTCACAGCTGCTTTTTTGCATGACCTAGGCCATTTGCTGCACGACTTGGGCGACACACCCAGCTTGCACGGTGTGGACGATGTGCATCAATACCGTGTGGTGCCATTTTTACGTGGCTTGTTTCCCAATGTTGTGATTGACGCCATTCAGCGTCACGTCGACGCCAAGCGTTATTTGTGTGCAACGCGGCCCGAATATTACGAAGGCCTGTCGGAAGACTCCAAGCGCAGCTTGAAGCTGCAAGGTGGAATTTTTTCTAAAGCCGAAGCCGATCAGTTCATCGCTGAACCTGGTGCACCCGATGCCGTGCGCTTGCGTTTGTGGGACGATTTGGCCAAGCAGCCCACGCTTCAAACCCCTGGCCTTTCGCACTACATGCAAATTGCAAGACGCTGCGCTTTAAGCGCTTGAGCTGCGTATGACGTGGACAGTGCTTTTCATTGTGCTCTTTGGCGCACTGCTGCATGCCAGCTGGAATGCGCTGGTCAAATCCAGCACCGACAAAACCTTGGACACGGCGCTCATTCATGTGCTGTGTTCTGTGCTGGCCATGCCTGTGTGTTGGTATGTCGGTCCGCCACCGCCTGAATCTTGGCCTTACATTTTTGGCTCGTTGGTGGTGCATGTCGGGTATTACTTTGCCTTGGCCGGCGCATACAAGCACGGTGATTTGGGTCTCACGTACCCCTTGATGCGGGGTACGGCGCCCATGTTGGTGGCCATGGCTTCATTCGGTTTAATGGGGGAGACTTTGTCACATCTGGCGTGGTTGGGTGTGGCTAGCATTTGTGGCGGCGTGTTGCTTTTGGGCTTTACCAAGGCATGGTGGTCTCATCGAAAAGCCATTGTGTTTGCCTTAAGCAATGCGATCATGATTGCCATCTACACTGTGATTGATGCCAAGGGTGCTCGCAACTCAGGCCACGTGGTGCAGTACATCAGCATGTTGTTTGTGCTGGATGGTTGGCCTTTTGCTGCCCTGGTGTTCATGCAGCGTCAAGGTCAAGTGTGGCCCTATGTGCGCACACGTTGGCCTGTGGCAACAGGGGGTGCACTTGCCTCCATCGGCTCTTATTCCATTGCGCTGTGGGCCATGACTGTGGCGCCTGTGGCCATGGTGGCCGCGCTGCGTGAAACATCGGTATTCTTTGCGGCCCTTATTGGCGCATGGTTCTTGAAAGAGGTCTGGACACGGCAAAGAATTGCAGGCACGGTGGCTATTTTGTCGGGTGTGGCAGCGCTTCGTTTAGGTTAACGCAAACAGGATTCAATCATGGCAACACAACAGTTTCCAACGCAGGCCAAAATTGTGATTGTGGGTGGCGGCATTGCCGGTTGCTCGGTGGCTTATCACTTGGCCAAGCTGGGGCAAACCGATGTGGTTTTGCTGGAGCAGGGCAAGTTAACCAGCGGTACCACGTGGCATGCGGCTGGCTTGGTGGGGCAGATGCGACCCAATCGCAACATGACGCGCATGAGCAAATACGGCATTGAACTTTATTCAACGCTGGAAGCAGAAACTGGATTGGCCACTGGCTGGAAACAATGTGGCAGCGTGAATGTGGCGCGCACGCCTGAGCGCATGAAAGTGCTGCGCAAACAAATTGCTTTGGCGCGCAGCTTCGGCGTGGAAGTGCATGAAATCACGCCCAAGGAAGTGGGTGAACGTGCCCCCTTGCTGCGCACCGATGATTTGGAAGGCGGCATTTGGATCCCAGGAGATGGCAAAGCCAATCCTGCCGATTTGTGCATGTCTTTGGCCAAGGGCGCACGCCAAAATGGCGTGAAGATTTTTGAGGACATTGAAGTCACGGGTGTTGAGTTGCATGAAGGCCGCGTGAAAGGCGTCAAAACCAAACAAGGTGACATTCAGTGCGACATTTTGGTGAATTGTGCTGGGCAATGGGCGCGTCAATTTGGTCAGTTGGCAGGTGTCAACGTGCCTTTGTATTCGGCTGAACACTTCTACATTGTGACGGACAAAATTGAAGGCATTCACCCCATGTGGCCCGTGGTGCGCGACCCCGACGGGTACATTTATTACAAAGAAGAAGTCGGCGGTTTGGTGATGGGCGGATTTGAGCCTGTGGCCAAGCCCTGGAACGTGCACCCCATTCCTTCTACCTTCCAATTTGAACTCTTAGGCGAAGATTGGGATCAGTTTGAAATCCTGATGGAAAACGCCATTCAACGCACGCCTTGCTTAGAAACAGCCAAGGTCAAAATGTTGCTAAATGGCCCCGAAAGTTTCACGCCTGATGGCAATTTCATTTTGGGTGAGGCGCCTGAAGTGCGAAATTATTTTGTGTGCGCGGGCTTCAATTCAGCGGGCATTGCCAATTCAGGTGGTGCCGGTCGCTTGATGGCCGAATGGATTGTGGGCGGAGAGCCCAGTGTCGATTTGTGGGACGTGGATGTACGGCGATTCGGCCCCTTCACAGGCAACCGGAAAGCATTGTCTGAAAGAACTGCCGAAACTTTGGGCTTGCACTATGCCATGCGCTGGCCGCGCCAAGAGTTGCAAACTGTTCGGCCTTTGAGGTGCTCGCCGCTGTATGACATCTTGGCTGCCAAGGGTGCCGAGTTTGGCAGCAAGAACGGCTGGGAGCGTGTGAACTATTTCAAACCAGCGGGAGCCGCGCCTGCGCGCGATACGCTGGACACCCCCGACTGGTTGCCCTGGATGCAAGCCGAGCAACAGGCCACGCGAGAAGCCGTGGCGCTTTACGATCAAAGCTCGTTTTCTAAGTTGTGGGTGCAAGGCCCCGACGCACTCAGTTTCCTGCAACACATGTGCGCCAATGATGTGGATGTGGCCATCGGCAAAATGGTTTACACGCCTTTGCTCAACGATCGAGGCGGTTTTGAGAGTGACCTCACGGTGATTCGTTTGGCCACCGATCGCTTCATGATTGTGACGGGATCGGGACAAACCACGCGTGACCTTGACTGGTTGCAACGTCATGTGACATCTGAAATGCGAGTCTACATCAACGATGTGTCCGCTCAGTTTTGCGTGCTGTCCCTGATGGGGCCGCGCTCTGCAGAATTGATGGCGCGTGTCTGTCCAGATGATTTGTCACCAGCCAGCTTGGCGTTTGCCCACACCCGTGAAATTGATGTGGGTCATGCCAAAGTGCGCGCTGCACGCATGAGTTATGTGGGGGGTCCGGGCTATGAGCTGTATGTGCCAGTCGAAATGACGCGCCATGTCTATCTCGCTTTGCAATCTGCAGGCCAGGACTTGGGTTTGCGAGATGCGGGCTATTACGCATTGGATGCGTTGCGCATTGAGCGCCAAAGACGCGCGTGGGGCGCAGAAATGGGTCCTGATGAAACTCCGTTTGAAGCCGGCTTGTGGGCCGGTGTCAAACTGGACAAAGCCTCAGATTTCAAAGGCAAGAAAGCATTGCTTGCGCGCAAAGCGCAAGCTCAGGTGTCGCTTGACAAAAAGTTGGTCAAGATTGTGGCCAAAGACCCGCAGTTCTTTTTGTGGGGTGGTGAGCCTCTGAATGTGAATGGCCAATTTGTGGGGGAAATTACATCTGCAGGTTGGGGCTTCGAGGCGGGTGCAATGGTGGCACTTGGCTACATTCGAGGCGATTGGGCGCGCAAACCGATTTCGCAATTGCAGGCCCAAGCCGAACTGTGGGGCGTGCCCATCGATGTGGTGATTGACGAGGCCAGCTAAGGGCTTGCCTTGGGGCTGCAGTACACAGGCATAATTTAGGCTGTGCTCAGTGTATTTCTGGGCGTAGGAATTGGCATGACTCTTTTGGCTATTTTGTTGGGCACCTTGGCGGCCGGCATTGGCAGTGTGTGGTTGGCAGCTTGGCTAAGCTTTGGCATTGTGAGCCGTTATACGCAGCACATGCTCAGCTTGGCGGCAGGTGCGTTGCTGGCCACTGCTTTTTTGCATTTGTTGCCTGAAGCTTTTGAAGCGGGCGTCGAACCCCACAACCTTTTTGTGACCTTGTTGTTTGGCCTGCTGTTTTTCTTCTTGCTAGACAAGGCAGAGCTTTGGCATCACGGTCATGAGCACCACCATGGTCATGACCATAATCATGACCATGCACATGTCCATGATCATGGCGCACCATCCAAACCCTTGGCGGGTGGCTGGGCCATTTTGGCGGGTGACAGCGTGCACTGTTTTGGCGACGGTGTGCTAATTGCCTCGGCCTTCATGGTGGATTTGCGTTTGGGCATTGTGGCTGCGTTGGCGGTGCTGGCCCACGAAGTGCCGCATCACATGGGCGACTTGGTGGTGCTGCGCGAAGGTTCACGCAGTCGTCAAACTGCTGTTTTGAAAGTTTCTTTGGCGGGTGCCATCACAGCCTTGGGCGGTGTGACGGGTTATGCCTTGCTTGACCAATTGCATGGCATTTTGCCGTACATGCTGGCCATTGCCAGCAGCAGTTTTATTTATGTGGCGCTGGCCGATTTGATTCCGCAGCTTCAAAAGCGCTTGAGCTCTCGCGAAACGGCCGCCCAAATTGTGTGGTTGCTTGCGGGCATGGGCTTGGTCAGCGGCGTCAGCTTGTTGGCCCATTCGTCCAGCCTGCACTGATTGCATGGCCTGCACTCACGCCGCTTATGATTTGGCGCAGGGCAGACCCGGTGTGTTGCACCACTCACTCCAGCTGCCAGGATACAAACGCGTCACACCCAGGCCCGCCAATTCCATGGCCAAGAGGTTGGGCACGGCGCTAACACCACTGCCGCAGTGGTGAACCACGCTGGCAGGCTCACGACCCGCCAAAATTGTGTCAAATTCAGCACGCAACAGTTCGGGTGATTTGAAAAAACCCTCGGCTGTTAAGTTTTCATTGAAGGGGCGATTTAACGCACCTGGAATGTGACCGGCCACAGGATCGATGGGCTCCATTTCGCCGCGGTAGCGCGCAGCACCTCGGGCATCGATGAGGGTGAGGTTGGGGTGTCCGATTTGGGGCGCCAGTTGCGCTGTGCTGACCCACTCGCGCAGTGCCGGTTTCAATTCAAACGCGGGGGCGCCCGTTGTAGCGGGTGAAGCGGGTCCGACATCCAGTGCACCGCCAGCAGCTTGCCAGGCTTGCAGGCCCCCATCGAGTACGGCCACCGCATCATGACCCAGCCATTTGAGCATCCACCACAAGCGGCCACAGTAGTTGGCGCCATTGCGGTCGTAAACCACGGCCTGCATGTGATTTTGAAAACCCAAGCTGGCAAGCCATGCAGCGACTGTTTCGCGCGCTGGCAAGGGGTGACGCCCACCATTCATGGCTGTGGCTTTGTGTGTGCTGAGGTGGCGGTCTAAATGCGCTTGATGCGCCCCCTGAATTCGTGCCGTCTCAAACATCACATCGGCCATTTCAGGTTTCATCAAATCGCAGCTGCAATCGAACACCTTGTAGGCTTGTCCAGATGCTTGTAACTCTTTGAGTTGTTGCACAGAAATGAGGGTGGTGTACATCAGATGCATCCTTGCAGTGTCAATGATCTTCCGTGGGCAGCGGTACGACGCTGCGCGCTCGCAGCGCTGTGGCAGCAATGGCACTGAGCACAATGACGCAGATGCCAGCCCAGCCGATAAAGGGAATTTGATCGCCAAATAAAACCAAACCAAACAATGCAGAAAACACAATGCCTGAATATTGCAAATTGGCCACCACCATGGTGGCGCCATCGTTGTAGGCGCGGGTCATGCACCATTGGCCCAATGCCGCCAAAATACCCATGGGCAACAGCAGCCAAGCTTGCGGCCACACCCATTCGCTGGTGCCTGTAAAGAACATGCTGACAGCCCCAGTGACGGTGGCGCCCAAAGAGAAGTAAAACACGGTGCGCTCGACCGGTTCACCCTCTCGTCCCAGGGCTGCAACTTGCAAATAAGCCATGGCAGCAATCATGCCGGATGAGACCCCGACCAGGCCCGCCACAATTTGGTTTTGCTCAAAGGTGGGGCGCAAAATCATGATCACCCCCACAAAACCCACCAACACAGTCATGGCGACGGGCAATTGCTGTTTGGCATTTTGCAAAGACCCGGCCCAAATGGTGCTGCCGACTAAAAATGCGGCCACCCACACGCCGCTCATGTAGTTCAAGGTCATGGCCGTGGCCAAGGGCAAATAGGCGATGGCATAAAACCATGCGGCCAAGGATGTGACGCCCACCACAGAGCGCCAAATGTGCATTTTAGGCACTGAGGTTTTGAGTGAAATACCTTGGCGCTGGCAAGCGATTGCCATGATCAAGGTGCCAATGGCGCCTCGGTAGCAAACCAACTCAAAGGTGTTGAAGTGGGTTGACGCAAACTTCACACACACACTCATGGTTGAGAAAAACAGCGAGGCCAGAACCATCCAGAGTGCTTGCATGCGCTTCAGTCGGTAAGGGACGGGCCCATTTTTTGGCGGTACCACTCGTGGAAATGTTGCATGCCATCTTCCATGGGGCTTTGGTAGGGGCCCACTTCGTTGTCGCCGCGCTTGAGCAAGGCTTTGCGACCGGCGTCCATGCGCTCGCCAATTTCATCGTCCTCGATGCATGTTTCCATGTAGGCCGCTTGCTGCGCTTCCACGAACTCGCGCTCGAAAGCGACAATTTCTTCGGGATAGTAAAACTCCACCATGTTCATGGTTTTGTCGGGACTGATGGGGTGCAAGGTAGAGACCGTCAGCACATGGGGGTACCACTCCACCATGATGTGGGGGTAATAGGTGAGCCAAATGGCGCCGAAGTCGGGCACGGCACCCTGCCGATATTGCATCAGTTGCTCTTGCCAGCGCTGGTAAACCGGACTGCCCGATTTGCCCAATCGATTGGCGATGCCGACGGTTTGTACCGAAAACTCTTTGCTGAACTGCCAACTCAAATCGTCGCAGGTGACGAAATTTCCCAGTCCGGGGTGAAAGGGCTCGACATGGTAATCCTCGAGATAGACCTCGATGAAGGTTTTCCAGTTGTAGTTGCACTCGTGCATCTCAACGTGGTCGAGTTTGAACCCTGTGAAGTCCAAAGCTGCGCGGGGGCCCATGCCTGCAAGGTCGGCAGCCACATCGCGGCCGTTGTCTTCAAACAGCAAGCCATTCCACTCTTGGAGTGGGTAATTTTGAAGGTTCAGGCACGGATCTTGGGCAAAATGAGGGGCCCCTAGCAAATCGCCTGAAGGTGAATAGGTCCAGCGGTGAAGGGGGCAGACAATGTTGCCACCAGCGCTGCCCTTTTGTTGGGTATGAAGTGAGCCTCGGCCTTGAAGCATCACCGCTTGGCGGTGCCTGCAAATGTTGGAGACCAATTCAACGCCGCCATCGGAACGCACCAAAGCGCGGCCTCCGGCTTCTTGGGGCAGGGCGTGATAGTCCCCGATCTCGGGGACGGACAGTTGATGACCCACATACTTGGGGCCTTGCTGAAAAATGCTTTTCAGCTCGCGCTGAAACAGCGCATCATCAAAATAGCTTGAAACTGGTAGTTGGCTTGCGGCCTGCTGCAGTTGAAGACTTAAATCAGACATGGGTGACCTGACCTAGAGACTCCCCCTATGAAGGGGCAGGAACAATGCGGGAGCCTAAGGGCATGCCCGCAAAAAAAACGGACCGAAGTCCGCGATGAAGGGGAATTGTACCCCCTGGTCAGCAATTTCGGAGTCAAGTCGCCCTAAAATGCCCCTCTTTAGATAGATTCAAGCCATGCCAAAAGCCACTTCCACTCCAGCCAAAGCGCTTGCCTCGCAGGCCGTTCCTGAAAGCTACGAAGAGGCTGTTCAAGAGTTGGAGCAGCTGTTGGCCAAACTTGAGTCTGGCCAATTGCCTTTGGATCAATTGCTCACCCACTACCAACGCGGCGCCACCTTGCTGGCTTATTGCCGTGAACGCTTGGCGGCCATCGAAAACCAAATCAGTGTGTTAGATGAGGGCAGCCTCAAGCCTTGGGATGGCGTATGAGTGAAGCTTTCTCCGGCGCATTCAATTTCAAAGCTTGGTCTGAAGCCAGACTGGCGCAGGTTGAACAAGTTTTAAAACAAGGCATCGATGGCCAGGCACCCGCAGGTTTGGGCGAGGCCATGCGCTATGCCGTCCTCGATGGCGGCAAACGCTTGCGTCCCTTGTTGGTGCTTGCCGCAGCAGAAGCAGTGGGAGTTGATCTGGAGGCAGCCAGTGTGTCCGATCAGCCTGCAACCGTAGCGGCATTTCGTGCGGCTTGTGCGGTCGAATTGATCCACGCTTATTCTTTGGTGCATGACGACATGCCCTGCATGGACAACGATGTGTTGCGCCGAGGCAAGCCCACCGTGCATGTGAAATACGGCGAGGCACAAGCCCTGTTGGTGGGGGATGGCTTGCAGGCCTTGGCCTTCGAATACCTCACACCATTGGATGGCAGCACGGATTTGCAAGTGCAAGCTTTGCAAGTGGGTTTGCTGGCCAGAGCGGCCGGCTACCAGGGCATGGCCGGTGGTCAAGCCATTGACTTGGCCAGTGTTGGCTTGCCTTTAACCGAAGCTCAGTTGCGTCAAATGCACCGACTTAAAACTGGTGCACTTTTGCTGTGCAGTGTGCAACTGGGCGCCGTCAGTGCGGGTAAGCCCAGTACGGTGGTGGCTGAGTCGTTGTCACACTATGCGCAAAGCTTGGGGCTGGCGTTTCAAGTGGTAGACGATATTCTGGATGTCACCTCAGACTCGGTCACGCTGGGCAAAACGGCGGGCAAAGATGCCGCGGCTGACAAGCCCACCTATGTGTCTTTGCTCGGCCTGACGCAAGCACAAGAATTGGCCCAACAACTCCATGCAGAATCGCTGGCCGCATTGAACGCCAGTGGTTTGAGCACCACCGCCACAGCTGCATTGCGTGCCTTGGCAAGTCAAGTGGTGGAACGGAAAAACTAACATGCTTGAATCGATTCATTCACCCACTGACTTGCGAAAACTGCAGCGTAGCGATTTGCCACGAGTGGCCGCTGACGTCCGGCAATGTGTGCTCGACAATGTGTCGAAGACGGGTGGCCATCTCAGCTCCAACCTGGGCACCGTAGAGCTCACGGTGGCTTTGCATTACGTCTTCAACACGCCTGAGGATCGCATCGTGTGGGACGTGGGTCATCAAACTTACCCGCATAAAATTTTGACAGGACGCCGTGAGCGCATGCCCACGCTTCGCCAACTGGGCGGTCTGTCGGGCTTTCCACGACGCGACGAAAGTGAATACGACACCTTTGGCACAGCGCATTCTTCCACCAGTATTTCTGCGGCTTTGGGAATGGCCATCGCCGCGCGTCAAAAGGGGGAGTCACGTCATGCGATCGCTGTGATCGGTGATGGCGCCATGACGGCCGGCATGGCCTTTGAAGCCTTGAACAACGCGGGCGTTGAAGACTGCAAGTTGTTGGTCATTTTGAATGACAACGACATGTCCATCAGCCCACCTGTGGGGGCCTTGAATCGCTATTTGGCGCAGCTCATGAGTGGCCGCTTTTATTCGGCAGCCAAAGAGATGGGCAAGACAGTGCTCAAGGGTGCACCGCCTTTGTTCGAATTGGCCAAACGTTTTGAAGAACATGCCAAAGGCATGGTGGTGCCCGCCACCTTGTTTGAAAAATTTGGTTTTAACTACATTGGCCCAATCGATGGCCATGATCTGGATTCGCTCATTCCGACGCTTGAAAACATCAAGCACTTGGACGGCCCCCAGTTTTTGCATGTGGTGACCAAAAAAGGGCAGGGCTACAAGTTGGCCGAAGACGACCCAGTCAATTACCACGGCCCCGGCAAGTTCGATCCCAAAGTGGGATTGGTTCCTGCCGTCACGCCGCCCAAGCCTGCTTTCATGCACATTTTCGGACAATGGCTCTGTGACATGGCGGCCCAAGATGACCGCTTGGTTGGCATCACGCCAGCCATGCGCGAGGGCTCGGGCATGGTGGAATTTCACAAACGCTTTCCAGCACGCTATTTTGATGTGGGCATTGCCGAGCAACATGCTGTGACGTTTGCGGCTGGCTTGGCCTGTGAGGGGCTCAAGCCCGTGGTGGCCATTTACTCGACCTTTTTACAGCGTGGCTATGACCAATTGATCCACGATGTGGCGCTGCAAAATTTACCGGTCGTGTTTGCGCTAGACCGTGCTGGTTTGGTGGGCGCAGATGGTGCAACCCACGCGGGTGCCTATGACATCGCGTTTTTGCGATGCATTCCCAACATGTCGGTGGCTTGCCCAAGTGATGAACGCGAGTGCCGGTTGTTACTCAGCACGGCGTATGCGCAAAACCATCCTGTGGCCGTGCGTTACCCCCGGGGTGCCGGTGTGGGACTTGAGGCTGGCACCGATCTGGCCGTTTTGCCATTCGGCAAAGCTGAGATTCGTCGGGAGGGCCAAAACCTTTGCCTTTTGGTTTTTGGCACCTTGCTGTACCCCGCGCTGGCGGTGGCTGAAAAACTCAATGCCACGGTGGTCAACATGCGTTGGGCCAAACCGCTGGACACCGAGATGCTGATGCGAATGGCGGCCAGTCACGATCGTTTGGTCACGCTGGAGGATGCGTGTGTGATGGGCGGCGCAGGCAGCGCTGTGGGCGAGTTTTTGCAGCAGGCCAATGTGTCCAAGCCCTTGTTATCATTGGGGCTTCCTGACCAGTTCATCGAGCATGGTGACCCCGTCAAACTGATGGCCCTTCTAGGTCTAGATGCCCCGGGCATTGAACGCGCCATTGCCAGCCAATGGCCTTCTTTCATTTCATAAGAAAGGTTCGGTCTGAAGGGTAAACCCTTCCAGCTGAGTTTTTCTTTTTTTCTACAATCGGTAGTTGTTATTTTCCTCGGAGTCAATATGGATTTCTTATTAGCCCTGTCCAAAAGGATAGACCAGCTCAGTGAATGGATTGGTAAATGGGTGGCTTGGCTGGTGCTGGCATCGGTGCTGGTCAGTGCTGCCAATGCCATTTCACGCAAGGCATTCAATCTCAGCTCCAACGCTTTTCTTGAAATTCAGTGGTACATGTTTGCTGCTGTTTTCATGTTGGCAGCAGGCTATACATTGATGCGCCAAGAGCACGTGAAAATTGACGTGGTGTCGGGCCGCTTTTCCAAAAGAACCCAAATCTGGATTGACATTGCAGGCATTTGCTTTTTCTTGTTTCCCTTTGTCATTTACATCATCAAACTGGCCATGCCTTTGGTCATCAATGCGTACGTGACGCAAGAGATGTCTTCCAATGCAGGTGGCCTCATTCGCTGGCCTGTGTTCGCCATGCTGCCTTTGGGCATGTTGTTTTTGGGCATTCAAGGCATTTCTGAATTGATCAAACGCTTCGCGTTTTTGCAGGGCATGATCCCCGATCCAAGTAAAAAACAAGGCGCCAAAACGCCTGAGGAAGAATTTGCTGAATTCTTGTTGCAAAAAGAAGTGGCTGCACGTGAAGCGGCTCAAATCGGAGCCCAAAAATGACTGAATTTCTGATCGCCAACATGGCGCCGATCATGTTCGTGTCACTGATCATCTTTTTGATGTTTGGTTATGCGGTCACCTTCTCATTGGCTGCTTGCGGCTTGTTCTTTGGTTTTGTGGGCGTTGAGCTGGGTGTCATCCAAGCCAGCTTCCTGCAAAGCTTGCCTTTGCGCATGTTTGGCATCATGCAAAACGACACCTTGCTGGCCATTCCATTTTTTACCTTCATGGGTTTGATTTTGGAACGATCTGGCATGGCGGAAGATTTGCTGGACACCATTGGCCAGCTGTTTGGTCCCATTCGTGGTGGCCTGGCCTACGCCGTGATTTTTGTGGGTGCCATGTTGGCCGCCACAACCGGTGTGGTGGCCGCTTCTGTCATTTCCATGGGCCTGATTTCTTTGCCAATCATGTTGCGTTACGGTTATGACCGCCGTATCGCGGGCGGTGTGATTGCCGCTTCTGGCACTTTGGCGCAAATCATTCCGCCTTCATTGGTCTTGATCGTGTTGGCGGACCAATTGGGCAAGAGTGTGGGTGATCTGTACAAGGGCGCTTTCATTCCAGGCTTCGTGCTGACAGGCTTGTATGTGGGCTACATTGTCCTCATCAGCTTTATCCGTCCTCAGTGGGTGCCTGCATTGCCATTGGAGGCACGCACCATCAAAGAATCAGACGGTAGCTCGGGCTTGCGCTCCTTGTCCATCTTGACGGTCATCTCTGTGGCCATGTCTGTGGCTTTTGCCAAGTGGTTGCCCGACACAACACCAACAGACGAAACCATTGTGGTGTCCATGTGTGTTGGCGTTGGTTTTGCGTTCTTTGCTGCCATTGTCAACAAAGCGACCAAAATGGGTCTGCTGTCCAACATGGCTGAACGTGTCACGTTTGTGTTGATTCCGCCGCTTGCCTTGATTTTCTTGGTGCTGGGTACCATTTTCTTGGGCATTGCAACGCCCACAGAAGGCGGTGCCATGGGCGCTGTTGGCGCCTTGGTGATGGCGCTGGCACGCAATCGCATCGACATGAAACTGATCCGACAGGCCATGGACTCCACCATGAAACTGTCTTGCTTCGTGTTGTTCATTCTGATTGGTGCCACGGTGTTCAGCTTGGCTTTCCAAGGAGTTGACGGTCCTATCTGGGTAGAGCATTTGTTGTCTGGTTTGCCAGGCGGCCAAATGGGCTTCCTCATTGTGGTGAACATTTTGGTGTTCGTCTTGGCCTTCTTCTTGGATTTCTTTGAGTTGGCCTTCATCATCATCCCGCTGATTGGGCCTGTGGCCGAGAAGCTGGGCATTGATTTGGTCTGGTTCGGCGTATTGATTGCCGTCAACATGCAGACCTCATTCATGCACCCACCTTTTGGCTTTGCCTTGTTTTATTTGCGCAGTGTTGCGCCTGCAGATGACTACATCGACAAAGTCACCAAGCAACCTGTCAAGAAAATCACCATTGAGCAAATTTACTGGGGCGCTGTGCCATTTGTGATCATCCAAATCATCATGGTTGCACTGATCATTGCCTTCCCCGGTTTGGTTTCCAGTGGTCAGTCCAAGGAACCTACGGTAGATGCAGAAGCGGTTTTGATGCAGATGCGTGCAGACACGGCCACCGATGCCGCTGCCGAAGCCGCTCAGACCAGCGATGCAGATCAGGTCGATCCTGTGAAGGCGCTGATGGAGTCTATGAAAGAAGATCAAGGTAAAAAACCTTGAATTGAATCAAGACCTGCCTCTGTAAAAGGGGCAAGTCTTTGTGGCCTTGCTCTGATGCTAGACAACAAAAAACCCGCCTAGGCGGGTTTTTTGTTTTGCATGACAATTGCTGCCAATGAAGGCAGCGATTGAGATTACAGCTTCTGTGTTTCCATGAAGTTGTTCATGCGTGACTCAGCCAAGCTGAACCACTGATTGGCTTCGCGACGGAAGTTGGAGTAATCGGCAAAGATTTTTTTCCAGGCTGGGTTGGAGTTGTTCAAGTCGGAGTACACCTGTTGTGAAGACTTGAATGCAGCTTCCATGACGTCTTTGGGGAATGCGCGCAACTTGGCGCCTTGACCAATGAGGGTCTTGAGAGCGGCTGGGTTTTTGTAGTCGTACTTGGCTTGCATGTCTGTGTGGGCATAAGCAGCGGCACACTCCACAATTGCTTTGTAGTCGCTAGACAAACCTTCGAAGGCCTTTTGGTTGACGTACAAGGCCAACTGTGGACCCACTTCCCAGAAACCAGGGAAATAGTAGTTTGGTGCCACTTTGTTCAGACCCAATTTGAGGTCGTCATAAGGGCCAACCCACTCGGCTGCATCAATGGTGCCTTTTTCCAGGGCTTGATAAATCTCGCCGCCAGGAATGTTTTGGGGCACGACACCCAAGGGTTCCAACACTTTGCCACCGAAACCACCCACGCGGAATTTCAGACCTTTCATATCGGCCAAAGATTTGATCTCTTTGCGATACCAGCCGCCCATTTGAACGCCTGTGTTGCCCATTGGGAAGTTGACGATGCCCACTTTGGCGTAGAACTCACGGAACAGCTTCAAGCCATTGCCTTCGTACATCCAAGCAGTCATTTGACGGCTGTTGAGGCCGAAAGGAATGGCGCAGTCCAAAGCGTAAGTTGGATCTTTGCCAAAGAAGTAATAAGGCGCCGTGTTGGCCATTTCGACGGTGCCGTTTGACACGCCATCGAGCACGCCAAAGGGAGGCATCAATTCGCCAGCTGCGTGAGTGGTGATGGTGAACTTGCCGCCAGACAATTCGCCAACTTTCTTGGCAAACACGTCACAAACACCGAACAATGTGTCGAGTGATTTGGGGAAGCTGGAAGCAATGCGCCAGCGCAAAGTGGCTTGAGCGTGAACCGCTGGGGCTACGCCTGCGGCCAAGACGCCAGCAATACCGGCATTTTTAATAAGGGAACGACGATCCATGGGGTTCACTCCGGAAGTCTAGGTTGAAGAATTCAGGTCGCCAAGACGACACTGATGACTGGTGACAGTCATGACCCTATTGTAGGAAATTTGAGACCCCCATTTGCGGGGGTTTTCCCTGCGCTGGATCAGGCTTCAAGCGGCTGTTTTCGGGGCTTTAAATTCCACCAAGGAAGCTCTTTGCGCAGCGAGTGGACGTTTCCAGACTGATTGGTTTGATAACCTGGCATGCCTTGCAAGGTGTTTTGCCAATCGGCATGTGCCAAATGTTGCCTGAGGGCAGACACAGGCGGGGCATCCAGCGCACTTTTCAGGCAGGCCAACCAATAATTTTCAGTGACCAAGGGAATGAAGTCGAGTCCGCTTGCCAAGGCTGCGCTTTCAATGGCCAAGCCTGTGTCTGCTTGACCAGATGCTATGCAGGTGGCCACGGCACTGTGCGAGGGTTCTAGCCGTTCATACCCCCTCAATTGTTCTGGTTTGATGTGCTGGTTCATGAGCAGTTCGTCCAGCAGCAGTCGGGTGCCAGTGCCCAGCCCTCGGTTGACGTACCGAAAGCGACCTGTGACGACATCTTCAAGCGTGCGGATGTTCAAGGGGTTGCCGGCTTTGACCAGCAAACCCTGGGTGCGTCTGGCAAAGCCAATCAGTTTGTGGTGGCCAGGCTTGAAAAGCGGTTTGTAAGTGACAGCCGATAGGCTTTTGTCATTGGGCTGTGACAGCGTGTGAAAACCGGCCATTTCACAACGACCTTCGTTCAATGCGCGAATGGCATCGACACTGCCGCAAAATCGAATGTCGAGGTGCAGGGATTGGCGCGCGGTGGACTCACGCAGTCGCACCAACGCATCGTCATGGCTTGCGTACAGCGTGAGCAAATGTGCTTCGGGGTCAAATGCCACCGCAAAGGTTCTTTCCAATTCGGCCATCAGTGATTCGATGGGCGCGGCCAAACGAGCCTGAGCTTGCCGCTCCGCCCACAACAGCTTGCCTGCAAATTCTGACAACTCGGCAGGCATGCCCTTTTCCCAGATGATCAGATTTTGATTCAGTCTTTGTTCCCATTTTTTCAACTCCCCCCACACATGCCGATAGGACATGCCCAATGATTTGGCCGCGGCTGCGATAGAGCCCTGCTCTCTGACGGCTTGAAGCAGGTCCATCAAGGGGTTGCGCAACAAGGCTTGCTGTCGCTGCGTGGGCGCATCGGCAGTTTGTGGCGGCATGAACTCAGGCCCCCAACTGTAGGAAAGATCAATTTTTGGCACGGCTCAAGTGTGCCTTATTTAAGACCTTGTCACAGCCTCGGGCGTGATGACTTATGCACGGCAGTTCATAGCGGATCACCCGTCTGGTTCAGGGTATTTAAAACAGCTAGCATCGGGCCACATTTGATGCTTTATGAACACTTTTTCTGACAGCGCTGTGACTGCGTTTTACCTCATCACCACTTTGGATCCAGGCCTTTGGTCCATAGCGGGCCGGTCTTTGGGCGTCAGTGCCACGGCATGTTTGCTGGGATGTGTCTTGGGCATCGGATTGGGGGCTTATCTGGCGGTGTCGCGTTTTCCTGCCAGGCCCATGGTGCTCACACTTTTAAACACCTTTCTGGCGCTGCCTTCCGTGGTGGTGGGGCTCGTGATTTACCTGTTGCTGTCACGCACCGGCCCCCTGGGCTTCTTGGGCTGGCTTTTTAGTTTCAAAGCCATGGTCTTGGCGCAACTGGTGTTGGTGATCCCGGTGGCCGCAGCCCTCACACGCCAAGTTGTCGAAGACGTGGATGTGGCGCACGGTGAGCAGTGGCGATCGTTGGGGGCGGGCAATTTGGTTCGGGGCGCTTTGCTGGCGTGGAACGAGCGGTTCGCTTTGCTGACCGTGGTGGTGGCTTGTTTTGGCCGCGCCATATCGGAGGTTGGCGCCGTCATGATTGTGGGCGGCAACATCGAAGGTTTTACGCGTGTGATGACCACGGCCATTGCGCTCGAAACAAGCAAAGGTGATTTGCCTTTGGCATTGGGCTTGGGTTTGGTCTTGCTGATCATTGTGGGTTGCTTGAATGTGCTGCTCACGCTTTTTCGAAACTGGCAAGTCAGATACCAGTCTTCAAAACCCAGCAGCTTGCGAGGATGGGTGGCATGAAACCACTGATTGCATTGAAGCATGTCAGTTTGAAACTGGGTCACGTGCAAGCACTCCACGATGTGAGCATGACGATACATGCAGGCGAACAAGTGGCCTTGATTGGTGCCAATGGCTCTGGCAAGAGCACCTTGCTGCGCGTCTTGAACGGTTTGCACCCCATCACCGAAGGTGAGCTGCAATTGGCCCAATGCCGACAGGCCATGCTGTTTCAGCGCCCCCACATGTTGCGCACCAGCAGTTTGAGCAATGTGGCCCTGGGTTTGTGGTTGGACCGAAGTTTGGGCTTGCGCTGGCACCAAGCCAAAGCACGAGCGTTGGCTGCTTTGTCGGTGGTGGGCTTGTCGGGTGTGACGATGCAAAACGCAGCCACGCTGTCGGGCGGACAACAGCAACGCTTGGCGTTGGCGCGGGCCTGGGCCAAGCAACCCGAGCTGCTGTTCTTGGATGAGCCCACAGCCAGTTTGGACCCGCCCGCCAAACGAGAGATTGAAGCTTTGGTGCAAGAAATGATTGCCCCCAACGACAAACCGTCGCCCATGACCTTGGTGTTTGCCAGTCACAACTTAGGCCAGGTCAAGCGCTGGGCCAGTCGTGTGATTTACATCGAGCAAGGCCGCATATTGGCCGACTTGCCCACTGAAGATTTTTTCAACCCTGTGTGTTTGGCACAGCACAGTCACCAGGCATTTTTATTCCTTCAAGGAGAAACAGCATGAGAGTCCACTCCAAACTCACTGTGAACGTCCAATGGCTCCGCGCCCTCGCGGTAGGGCTGGCGATTTTGACTGTCGGCTCTCAAAGCATGGCCCAATCGATCGTGATGTCGTCAACCACCTCCACTGAACAATCTGGCTTGTTTGCGCATTTGTTGCCAGCATTTAAAAAGGCCGCAGGCGTTGACATCAAAGTGGTGGCGCTGGGCACAGGGCAGGCCTTGGACATGGCGCGCCGCGGTGATGCCGATGTGGTCTTTGTGCATGACCAAGTGGCCGAAGAAAAATTTGTAGCAGACGGTTTTGGTCTAAAAAGATTTCCTGTGATGTACAACGACTTTGTGGTTGTAGGCCCTCAAGCAGACCCCGCCAATGCCAAAGGCAATGACATCAGTGCCGCTTTGAAAAAAATTGCCAGCAGCAATGCATCTTTCATTTCCAGGGGTGACAAAAGCGGCACCCATGCCGCTGAATTGCGATTCTGGAACCAAGCGGCATTGGCAGACAAGAAAGGTTCAGGTTACAAAGAATGTGGCTGCGGCATGGGGCCAGCACTCAACATGGGCGCCTCCACGGGCGCATACGTTCTGACCGATCGCGGTACATGGCTGAACTTTAAAAACCGTGCCGACCTGAAGGTGTTGGTGGAGGGCGATGCCAAGATGTTCAACCAATATGGCGTGATGGTGGTCAACCCTGCCAAGCACGCGCACGTGAAGCAAGCAGATGCTCAGAAGTTTGTGGACTGGGTTGTTTCTGCCAATGGTCAGGCAGCCATTGCTGCTTACAAAATTGGCGGCGAGTCGGTCTTCTTCCCCAATGCCAACAAGTAATGGGCCAACGCTAATTCAGTGATTGAGTTAGCGCCCTGTGAAGCACACGGGCGCTGAAGGATCAATGGGCGGTCCTTCGTGTGTGTTCTTGGCGTGAGCCACGTCCATGTCTCGCGGCAAAGGCACCCCATTTTTGACGGCCAACACCTCGGCCATGATGCTGACCGCAATTTCGGCCGGCGTTTTGCTGCCGATGTAAATGCCAATGGGTCCGCGCAAACGCGCCAACGAGTCTTCGGTTTGCTCGAAGTGCTCCATCATGCGTTGCTGACGCAGTAAATTGTTGCGTCGCGAGCCAATGGCACCAATGTAGAACGCGTCTGTCTCTAAAGCGGCCAACAATGCCAAATCATCGAGTTTGGGGTCGTGGGTGAGGGCGATGACGCAGCTGCGCCGATCGGCTTTAAAGCTGATGACCAAATCATCTGGCATGTCGTGTTTCACCGTCACACCAGCGACGGACCAAGCGCCTCTGTATTCTTCGCGCGGGTCGCAGACGGTGACGGCAAACCCGTTGAAGAGGGCCATGGTGGCCAAGTACTCCGTCATTTGACCTGCGCCAATCAGCAGCATGCGGTATTCGGGGCCAAAGGTGTTGATGAGCTGATGCGCGTCGATGTGCAGTTCACTGGGCGCGTCACTGGCATTGAGTGAGACCACGCCGGAGTTGAGATCGGTGCAGCGTTGTGTCAGTTGACCGCGCTCCAGCATGGCAATCAATTCGGCCAAACTGGTGGGATCGGGATTGAACTCCAGCAACAATTCGAGGGTGCCGCCGCAAGGCAAGCCAAAGCGATGTGCCTCATCGGCACTGATGCCATATTTCAATTGAATGGGTGCACTGTCAAGAATGGCATTGGCTTTGCTGTACTGTGCAATGAGGTCGTCCTCAATGCAGCCGCCCGACACCGAACCAACGACAGCACCGGTTTCACACAGGGCCATGATGGAGCCTACGGGGCGAGGCGAAGAGCCCCAAGTTCTGACCACGGTAGTGAGCATGGCCCGCTGCCCAGCTTCTCGCCAAGCTTTGAGGGTTCGCAAAACCACAATGTCTAAATTTTCCATTTTGCGATGGCGGAATTAGCGGACCAAGGACCAGACGGCACCGGCGCCCACCAGCAAGGCCAACCAAACCCACATGGGCACTGAGCCTGTAGAAGGTGCAGACTCGGTCGCATCGTCAGTGGAAGCCGTTGTGCCTTGCGCCTGTGGGTACTTGGCTTGCAATGCATCATCAAAGCGTTTGAAGAAATCTTCGGCCAAAGATTTGGCAGCGCCATCAATGAGGCGTTGACCCAGTTGGGCCAACTTGCCACCGACGGTAGAGTGAACGGTGTATTGCAATTCGCAACCGTCGGCATGTGGATGCAAAGACACCTTGGACTCGCCTTTGCCAAATCCAGCCACGCCACCTTGTGCTTCAAAGTTCAAAGCGTAAGAGTTGGGTGCTTCAATGTCGGTTAATGTGACTTTGCCTGTGAATTTGGCAGACACGGGGCCAATTTTGATGGCCACGCCAACGTTGTACACATTGGCTTCTGTCAGTTCAAATTTGTCGCAACCAGGAATGCAAGATTTCAAAATGGCTGGGTCGTTTAAGGCGTCCCAAGCTTGTGCTTGCGCCACGTGCAATACGCGCTGTCCTTGCATGTCCATGATGAGAGTCTCCCAATGTTCAGTGTGATTTTAAGAGCTTAGACAAGGCACTGGCCAGTTCTTCTAAGCGCGATAAATTGTGGATGGCCAGCATGCCGTTCACATGCCGATTCAACACACTCGCTCCTGTGGCAATGGGGGCGTAGCCTTCAAAGCGCAACAAGGGATTGAGCCAGAGCAAAGAGCGGGTGTGCCGCTTGAGCCAAACAAGTTCTGAGTCTAGCGTCTCTGCTGTGCCTGTGTCCAAGCCATCGCTGATTAACAACACCACGGTGCGTCGGCCTGTGAGTTTTTTGGCATGTTGACTTCGGAATTGTGTGAGCGATTGGCCCAGCTGCGTCCCTCCCGCAAAATCTTTGATTTGCTGACTGGCCAGGGCCAACATGTCATCGGTGTCGCGCAGTTTGAACGCAGGGTTTAAATCGGTGAGGCCCGTACCAAATGCAAAAATTTGGCGGGGTGTGCCGCGGGTGGCTTGGTGCAAAAAGGCCAGCAGCAAACGGGCGTAGCGCTCCATGGAGCCGGAGATGTCGACCAAGATGAGCAAGGGCAGGTCTTGGGGTTTGCGTTGCATGCGGGGCAAGCTCAAGACATCACCATCTTGCCGAGCTGCCAATTGCATGGATTTGGCCCAATGCACGCGTTCGCCGCGGCCGCCTGCGCGAGTTCTGCGGCCTTGAATCTGAGGGAGCGGCAGCTTGACGTGGCGGGCCAACTTTTCAACCAAGTTGAATTCACTGGCGCTCAGACTTTGAAAGTCGGCCTGTTGCAAACGTTCTCGATTGCTGGCGCTCATGGCGGCATCGAACTTCAGCTCGTCTTCTTTGGGTTTGAGGGGGTCGTTGTTTTTGTTTTTGGCTGCAAGGGCTTCTTGCACACGTGATTTGCGGGGTATGCCCGGCGTGGCCGTCGGCGCCTTCGGTAGCAACTGCGAGAGCAATTGACGCGTGAGCTCGGGGTCTCTGAAAAAGGCAGAAAACATTTGATCAAACACGACCAAGTCCTCTTGGCGGTTGACCAGGCATGCTTTGAGTGCCGCAGACAAATCGTCTTTGCGCTCAATGCCAACTAGCTCAGTGGATTCAATGGCCAAGCTGATGCGCGACGCATCCATGGGCAAACCGGCTCTGCGCAGCGCTCTTGCAAATCCCGTGATGTTGTCACTGAGTTTGCCAGTGCGTGCGTCACCCAACAGCATGATGTCAAAGTTTTAAGCGGCAGGTGGCGCGGGGGCCAGCAAATCGTCAAGCAAAGGCGTGATGGCCGCAATGTCCTCGCGCTGCTTGAACAAAATGCCCACGGTGTCTTGCACCACTTCAGGATCCAGCGTGAGCGTGTCCAAAGCAACCAGCGCTTTGGCCCATTCCACGCTTTCGGCAATGCCTGGTGCGCGTTGGAAGGCGCTGGCAAATGGCTGGCTGCGCAAGCGACCGACAAACTCGGCCACTTGCTCGGTGAGCTTGGCGCTGGCCTGAGGCACTTGCGAACGCACCACGGCCAATTCGCGTTCGCGATCGGGATAGTCCATCCACTGGTACAAGCAACGGCGCTTCACGGCGTCGTTCAAATCGCGGGTGCGGTTGCTGGTGAGAATGGTGACCGGTGCCACCTCGGCTTTGATCGTGCCCAGTTCCGGAATGCTGACCTGGTACTCGCCCAAGTACTCCAGTAAGAAAGCTTCGAAGGGTTCGTCGGTGCGGTCAACTTCATCAATCAGCAGCAAGGCGCCAGGTGCTTCGGTTTGCAGGGCCTCGAGCAAGGGACGCTTGACCAAGAAGCGTTTTTGGTAGACCTCGCGCTCAATGTCTTGGGGCGTGGCCGCAGAACCTGCATGCGAAGCCGCAGCGCGCATATGCAATAACTGCGCTGCATGGTTCCATTCGTAGAGTGCCTCGCGCTGCTCCATGCCGTCATAGCATTGCAGACGAATGAGAGGTCGTCCCAAGACTTTGGCCAAGGCTTTGGCCAGCTCGGTTTTGCCAACGCCAGGTTCACCCTCCAGCAGGAGAGGACGCTCTAATTTGAGGCTCAAAAAAACGGCGGTGATGAGCCGCCGTTCCGCGAAATAGCCCACGCCTTGAAGGGCCTGGGCAAGTTCGTCGATGCTTTTGAAAGTGTCTTTTGCGGTCATCCGTTCGCCTGTTTCACCGCCCTTTGAGTTTGCACGGTGATCAGGTGAGCGCGGTAGGCTTTTGAAGCGTGCAGGTCGGCATTGAGATCGGTAGAGTCTACCGCGACGCCAGCCACTGCTTCAGGGGTAAAGCTTTTGGTTAAAGCGGCTTCCATGCCAGCGTGTCGGAACACGCCATTGCCAGCACCGGTGATAGCCACGCGGGCACCGCCAGCGGTTTGGGCCACAAACACACCGACCAACGCAAAGCGTGAGGCGGGTTGGTTGAATTTGGCGTAAGCCGCTTTGGTGGGAATGGGGAAACTCACGGAGGTGATGATTTCACCGGCTTCCAAAGCGGTGGTGTACAGACCTTGAAAAAAGTCGTCAGCTTTGATGGAACGCTTGTCGGTGTTGACTGTAGCGCCCAAAGCCAACAAGGCGCTGGGGTAGCAGGCCGCAGGGTCGTTGTTGGCCACAGAGCCACCGAGGGTGCCCATGGAACGAACTTGCTTGTCGCCAATGCCGTTGGCCAAAGCTGCCAAGCCTGGAATGTTCTTTTGAACATCGGCGTTGTCGGCCACATCTTGGTGACGCGTCATGGCGCCAATGACGATGTTGTTGCCGTCTTTTTTGACGCCAGCCAAACCGCTGATGGCGGCCAAGTCAACCAAGGTTTCGGGTTGTTGCAGGCGCTGCTTCATGGCAGCGATCATGGTTTGACCACCGGCCAAAACTTGGCCGCCGGCTTGTGCCAGCTTTTGGGCGTCTGCCAAGGCAGTGGGGCGCTCGTAGTTGAATGCGTACATGGTAAATGCTCCGAATTTTGAATTAGGCCTTTGCGGCTTGAATGGCTTCCCACACACGGTGCGGTGTGGCAGGCATGTCAAAGTCTTTGACGCCAACAGGTGCCAGTGCATCTAGCACGGCGTTGATCACAGCAGGAGGCGAGCCAATGGCGCCTGCCTCACCACAACCTTTGGTGCCCAAAGGATTGGTGGTGCAAGGGGTGCACTCGTGACCAATGGCGAACTGAGGGAAGTCGTCGGCGCGAGGCATGGTGTAGTCCATGAAAGAGCCGGTTAAGAGTTGACCGGTTTCTTTGTCGTACACACAGTTCTCCATGAGCGCTTGGCCAATGCCTTGCACCAAACCGCCGTGCACTTGGCCTTCCACAATCATGGGATTGATGATGGTGCCGAAGTCGTCCACTGCAGTGAACTTGTCCACTTTGGTGACGCCGGTTTGAGGATCAATTTCCACTTCACAAATGTAAGTGCCCGCAGGGAAAGTGAAGTTGGTCGGGTCGTAGAACGCGGTTTCGTTCAGGCCTGGCTCCAACTTGTCCAAGGGGTAGTTGTGCGGCACATAAGCCGTGAGTGCCACCGTGCCAAATGGGATCTTTTTGTCGGTGCCCTTGACACTGAATTCGCCGTTGGCAAAGTCAATGTCTGCATCGCCTGCTTCCATCAGGTGGGCTGCAATTTTCTTGGCCTTGGCTTCAATTTTGTCGAGGGCGCGCATGAGCGCCGCACCGCCCACAGAAATAGAGCGTGAGCCGTAAGTGCCCATGCCGAAAGGCACGCGGCCGGTATCGCCGTGAACGATGTCGACGTTTTCAACGGGAATGCCCAAGCGCGCTGCCACCACCTGTGCAAAGGTGGTTTCGTGACCTTGGCCATGGCTGTGTGAGCCGGTGAACACTGTGACGCTGCCTGTGGGGTGCACGCGCACTTCGCCGCACTCAAACAAACCAGCGCGAGCGCCCAAGGCGCCTGCCACGTTGCTAGGGGCCAAGCCGCAAGCTTCGATGTAGCTGGAGTAACCAATGCCGCGCAGCAAACCTTTGGCCGCACTGGCCGCTTTGCGGGCAGGGAAGCCAGCCAAGTCGCCCAGTTTGTTGGCGTGGTTCATGAGGGCGTGGAAATCGCCGGTGTCGTACTGCAAAGCCACTGGCGTTTGGTACGGAAACTGTGTGATGAAGTTCTTGCTGCGAATGGCGTCTTGCGTCATGCCCAATTCGAAGGCGGCGCGCGACACAATGCGCTCGAGCAAGTAAGTGGCTTCTGGGCGACCTGCACCGCGGTACGCGTCAACAGGGGCTGTGTTGGTAAACCAGGCGTCTACTTCGACATACACCTGAGGTGTGGCGTATTGGCCGGCCAACAAAGTGGCGTACAAAATGGTGGGCACTGCTGTTGAGAACGTAGACAGATACGCGCCCAAATTGGCATCGGTGTGTACGCGCAAAGCCAAGAACTTGCCGTCTTTGTCGATGGCCAATTCGGCGTGGCTCGAATGGTCACGGCCGTGGGCATCACTTAAGAAAGCTTCTGAACGGTCGCAATTCCATTTGATGTTGCGATTGAGCTTTTTGGAAGCCCAAGTGAGGCACACGTCTTCGGCGTACAAATAAATTTTGGCACCAAAACCACCGCCCACATCGGGCGCAATGACGCGCACTTTGTGCTCGGGCAAGCCCATCACAAATGCTGTCATGAGCAAACGCTCAACGTGCGGGTTTTGGTTGGACACGTACAAGGTGTATTCGTCGCTGGCGCGGTTGTAGCTGCCAATGGCGGCGCGTGGCTCCATGGGGTTGGGTGCCAAGCGGTTGTTGATGAGATCGAGCTTGGTGACGTGAGCAGCATTGGCAAATGCAGCATCGACGCCTGCTTTGTCGCCAATGGCCCAGTTGTAGCAATGGTTGTCGGGTGCTTCAGCGTGCAGGGCTGTGGCAGTTTTGGCTTGACGCACATCGACCACGGCGGGCAATACGTCGTAATCCACTTCGACCAACTCGGCAGCGTTTTTGGCTTGCTCTAAAGTTTCGGCCACCACCATGGCCACGTGGTCGCCCACATAGCGAACCTTGCCATTGGCAAGGATGGGGTGAGGCGGCTCGTTCATGGGCTTGCCACTGGTGTCGGTAATGAGCCAACCGCAAGGCAGGCCATTGATCTTGGCATCGACCACATCGGGGCCATCGAGTACTGCCACCACACCGGGTGCGGCGAGCGCTGCGGATTTGTTGATGCTTTTGATATTGGCATGCGCGTGGGGTGAGCGCACAAACACCGCGTGCGTCATGTTGTCCAGGCGTATGTCGTCGGTGTAATTGCCAGCGCCTGTGAGGAAGCGGTAATCTTCCTTGCGAAGCAAAGCTTCACCGATGTGGGGAAGTTTGGAGAAATCTGATGCACCCATGGTGAGCTCCTTAAGCTTTCATGGCAGCAGAACCTTGCTGCACGGCCTTGACGATGTTTTGGTAACCGGTGCAACGGCACAGATTGCCTTCGAGCAATTCGCGAATTTCGGATTCGCTGGCATTGGGGTGGCGCTTGGCGATGTCGACAGCGCTCATGACCATGCCAGGTGTGCAGAAGCCGCATTGCAAGCCGTGGCACTCTTTGAACGCCGCTTGCATGGGGTGCATGGTGCCGTCGGCTTGGGCCATGCCTTCAATGGTGGTGACTTCTGCGCCTTGGGCTTGTGCGGTGAGCATGTTGCAAGACTTGACGGCGCGGCCATTCACATGAACGGTACACGCGCCACATTGGGCGGTGTCGCAACCCACGTGGGTGCCCGTGAGTTTGAGGTGCTCGCGCAAGGCTTGAACGAGCAATGTGTTGGGGGCGGCGTCAACGGACACAGATTTGCCGTTGACCTTCATTTGAACCTGCATGCGTGACTCCTCGGATTGAATTCAACCCTCAGTAGATCACGCTGCAAGCAGCTTAATGTTAAGGGCTTACCCCAATTCTGTGTGAATTAGGCCAGTTTGGAACGCCGCCATTGATTGACCAACATAGGGATCACCATTGCAACGCCCACCAAGCTGGCGGTGAGGCTAGGCGCAATCATGAGCAATGCCGCGAACAAGCAGGAGAGTTGTTCCCAGCGTTTCATTTCTACTAACAAGAACTTACTCAAAGCAGCCGCCATGAGGGTGATGCCAATGACGCAACCCGTGAAGGTAATGATGAAACTTTCCCAGGTAAATCCTTTGGCCACCAACAACAAGGAGGGCGAGAAAACAAAGACGAATGGCACCAACGCTTTGGCCAAACCTAAACGGAAAGCGGTGTTGCCGGTTTTGAAAGGATCGCTGCCCGCCATGCCGGCTGCCGCATAGGCGGCCAATGCCACGGGGGGGGTGATGTCTGCCAAGACGCCGTAATAGAACACAAAGAAGTGCGCCACCAAGGGCTCCACACCTAAGTTGACCAAGGTTGGTGCAGCGACAGACACCATGATGATGTAAGTGGCGGTGGTAGGAACGCCGCAACCCATCAACACACAAACCAGACCTGTCATGATCAAAGCTGCCAGCAAAGTGAGGGTGTTCAAGGACGCCCATTCGGCGGGGATCCAGCCCCCCATGAATGCTGAAATGGTTTGAGCAGCCTGGGTGATGATGTAACTGATTTTGAAGCCAACCCCCGTGAGCGTCACGACACCAATGACGATGCCGACAGTGGCTGCTGCTGCACCGACGGCCAATGCGTATTTGGCGCCTGTTTCTAGGGCCTCCACCAACACATGGGGTTCGATTCGACCGCGCACACCGGCCCATGCGTATGCCGCAGTGCCTAAAGCCATGGCCAGTGCAAACAAGACCAATTTGATGGTGCTGTTGTCATTGCCAAAATCAGAGAAAGCAAGGGTCATCAAAATGAGGTGCATCACGATCAAAAGCCCCCAGTTTTTCAGCTGGTTGCCGCTGACCTTGGTCGACATACCCACAATGGCGCAGGAGCTGATGCCCACAAACGCAGCCAAGTAGGGCGTGCGTCCAGAGACCAAGATGCTGATGAGCAAAGCCAAAGGAATGAGGGTGGGCCAACGCATTTGCATTGACTCCCGGAGTTGGGGCATTTCTGCCTCTGTCAGGCCGCGCAGCCCGTAGCGTTTGGCTTCAAAGTGCACTTGCATGAACACGCCAAAAAAGTGCATGAAGGCAGGCACAATCGATGCCGCGATGATGGTCTGATAAGGAACGTTCAAGAACTCAATCATCAAGAACGCTGCAGCACCCAACACGGGTGGGGTAATTTGACCGCCCGTTGAGGAGGCCGCTTCAACGGCGGCTGCAAAATGCTTTTTGTAGCCAACCCGAATCATGGCCGGGATGGTGAGTGAACCCACTGTGACGGCGTTGGCCACAGACGAACCACTCAACATGCCAAACAAAGCGGAACCAAACACACTGACCTTGGCGGGGCCACCCGCATAGCGACCCGCAATGCTGGAAGCGACGTCTAAAAATAATTGACCCAAACCAATGCGAGTGGCCATGACGCCAAACAACACAAAGTGAAAAACATAAGTGGCTACCACGCCCACTGCCACGCCATAAATGCCTTGGCTGGTGAGGTATTGGTGGTTGATCATCATCGACCAATTGGCGCCGGCATGCTTGAGCAAACCCGGAAAGTAGGGGCCAAGCAATGCATAGGCCGTGAAGCCAATGGCAATGAGTGGCAAGGGCCAGCCCATGGAGCGCCGCGTAGCCTCCAGCAAGGTGATGAACAGGACGCTGCCCATGATGACGTCCATGTTGCTGGGGTTGCCCACGCGGAACATCAGGTCATCGAAAACATAGGGGATGTAGAGCACACTCAAGGCGCAAGCGCCAGCCAGTAACCAGTCTACCAAGGGCACGCCACCTGGATTGAGGATGGAACTTTTAAGGTCACGATTGGCGGCGGATGCGCTGAACGCAAAAACCAAAAAGATCATGCCAAGTACAAAGGCCAAGTGCACGCCGCGGTGTGTGATTTCCTGCAGCAAGCCAAAACCTGCCGTGTAGTAGTGAAAGGCAGAAAGTGCAATGAGCAGCCATTTGACAATGCGTGTGGCAGGCGGCAAGGTTGGCCGAAAACGCATCTCAGGATCAAATTTTTCTTCTAGCTCTTGTAACTTTTGATCGTCGGGTAGCAAGGTGGCAGCAGTCATGTGGATACTCTGGAAACTTCAAGTAGTAACGGGCGAGTTAACCAGGTGTTAACTCGCCCGTTGGCATTAAGGTGTTGCTAAATTATTTCAAGGCACCTGCTTCGCGGTAGAACTTTTCTGCACCGGGGTGGAAGGGTATGCCAGCACCTTGAACAGCATTTTTCAAAGTGATCAGCTTGCCCTTGGCATGGCCTGCAGCCAATGCTTTTTGCGTGGACTCGCTGTACAACGCTTTGGTGATTTGGTAGATGGTTTCAGTGTCCGCTTTGGCGCTGGTGACCCATTGGGCGCCGACAGACAAAGTGTTCACGGCAGCAACATCCTTGTAGGTGTTTGCAGGCACGTTGTCATTGGCAAAGAATGAGCTGGTGCTACGCAATGCTTGTGCTTGGGCGCCATCGATGGGCAACAAGGCAATGCCGCCGCCACTGGAGGCCAATTCGGCAATGGCGCCAGCTGGGGCACCCCCCACAAAGAAGAAGGCATCCAATGCGCCATCTTTCATTTTGTCAGCCGCTTGGTTGGGCTTGATGTACTCAGGCTTGATCTCAGATTCTTTGATGTTGTACGCGTTCAAGATCAAACGAGCGTTGACCAAGGTGCCCGAGCCTGGTTCGTCCAAGGCAACGCGCTTGCCTTTCAGTTCGGCAATGCTTTTGATGCCAGAAGATTTTTTAACAACCACGTGGATGGTTTCAGGGTACAGGTTGGCAATCAGGCGCAGGTCGGGAATGTTGGGCTTGCCCTCATAGATGCCTGTTCCTTTTTGGGCCCATGTGGCCACATCAGATTGAGAAAAACCTGATTCCATGGCGCCACTGGCCACAGCGTTCACGTTGGCAACAGAGCCATTGGAGGCTTGCGCAGTTGCGATCAATTTACCGGGCACAGAAACCGCGTTGGCAATCATGCCGCCCACGGGGTAGTAAGTGCCGGCAGTGCCGCCTGTGCCAATTCGGAAAAAGGCTTGCGCCTGGGCGCTGGTGCTCACGGAAAGTGCCAAAGGAAGGGCGACAGCCATGCCCAAGGCGAGGCGACGTGCGATGCGATTCAGGGTCATAAGTACTCCAAGTAAATCCAGTTGAAACAATCGTGCAGTAGACCTCATTTTGCGGGTTCAGGGCATAGGACTACTACCGATGATTTTGACAGTGTAAAGGCCAAGATAGGTGAGAACCAGTGATCCGAGCAAATGAATGCCCGCAGTGGACAACGCAAGCGCCAGTCTCCCTTGCTGCAACATGCCCACTACTTCGATAGAAAAAGTAGAAAAGGTTGTCAGTGCACCTAAAAAGCCCGTGATGCACAAAAGTCGCCATTCTGGCTCAAGTTGGGGCATGTTTTGAAATGCCCCAACGCACAAGCCAATAAGGTAGCCCCCCATGAGGTTGGCTGCCAACGTACCCCAGGGGAAAATGCCTTCTTGAGGGGAGCTGGGATTCAGCCAGAGGCCCAATTGCCAGCGCGCCAAAGCGCCGACGCAAGCACCCATGCAAATGGCAATGACGGCAAGCATGGTGATGATCCTTGTGTGGAAAGCTCGGTTCTAGTAAAGCCCATGGCGACCCTTTTTAAAAGGGCGGGCCTTCTTCGGGCGTGGCGGCTTCGGCAAACACATTCTCACCCCCCAGTGCTGTGACAACATCTTGTATGAGCGGCCCCAACATGCCGGTGCTGAGCACCACATCGGCATCAAATTTGTCATCACCCTCTGCGCTGATGGCGTCGGGCTCTGAGCCATCTAAAAAGCTGACCTTTTTGAACTGCAAATTGTCTGTGAGGACGAAGCTGGCTTTGCCTTCCCAGCTGAGCCCCAATTGGGTGGGCAGTTTGCCGTCTCGCACATGTTTGCGGACTTCGTCTGTGTTGAGGGTGTGCCGTGTGTACTTGACCATGGGTTGGTCTTCGGCACCCGATTTGAGAACGCACTCTTTTTCGACGCTCAATGAAGGCGGGAGTTCGTCGGGGTCTGTGGCCAGTAACCAGGTGGCCATGCCGGTTTGGGGTGAGGTGGCCGTTTGCAGCAAGTTCAGGTCGAGCCCAGGCAGTGCGCGCACCAGTTGTGTGATGACCTCATCGGCTTTGCCGGTGCTACCAGCGTCTATGGCCAAAAGACGATCTTGGGGGTTGATCCAAACCATGACTGCGCCTTGTTTGGCAAAAGCTTGTGGCAGCAGGCTGTGCAGAATGTCTTCGCGCATTTCGCGCTGTTCTTTTTTGCCAGGCTTGCGACCAGTCTTTTCCTCAATGTCTTTGGCAAGTAATTCGGCTTTGCGCTTGACAACTGAAGAGGGGACTGCTTTGGTTTCAATCAATAGCTTGGCAATCCATTGACCGCCTACGGACTCTAGCAAAGGGCCGTGGGCCACGCCGCGAGGTTCGGTCCAGCCAACCGATTTGTCTTGGCCGGGGGCGCACTCTGTAAATCTGGCAGCGGCCAGTGCATTTTCAATTTCGGAAGCAGTCGCCACCCAATTGGGCCCGATACGGTAGGCCATCACATTTTTAAACACGAAATTCCTTTGGGGATGCTTTGACGCAGTGTCAACGCAGTCGACATGATAGAGGGTTAATTTTGAATCAAAATGGGTGTCACATTGCACAAGCGAGATGAATTCTTTGATGGCTGATCAAAATGTTTTAAATCCTTGGGGTGTCCTGATGCTGGACACGCAGTTTCCACGATGGCAGGGTGACATTGGTTGCCCCGATGGGTGGCCTGTTGAATTGAGATACCAACAAGTTGCGGGCATGTTTCCCCAAGAAATTGTGCGCTCGGCAGACAGTTTGCATCAGCACAATGTCTTGCCAGCCTTCGTCAAAGCCGCTCAACATTTGCTGGATCGCGGGGTGAAGGGCATCACCACCAGCTGCGGCTTTTTGGTGCTGTTGCAACATGAGCTCCAGGCGGCACTGCCAGTGCCAGTGCGTACATCCAGCTTGTTGTTATTGCCACCATTACTGGCCGCACATCAAAACGTAGGCGTATTGACCATTGATGCTGAAGCCCTGGGAGCCGCACATTTTGTGGCGGCAGGCGTTTTGCCGCATGACATCGCGCGACTCAAGGTGCAAGGGGTTGAGCGCTCTGGGGCATTTGCCAGCGCCATCATGGGCAATCATTTGCAGATGGATTTTGAAGCGGCTCAACACAGCGTGGTGTCGGCGGCATTGAGCTTGCAGCAAAAAGCCCCCGATCTGAAGCATGTGGTTTTGGAGTGCACCAACATGCCGCCATATGCGAGGGCTGTTCAAAAGGCCACAGGCTGGCAATTGCACAGCCTGCAGCAACTCATTAAAGCTTCATCTGCTGAGGCATCCAAGTGACAATGCCTGGGAAAAAGTAGATCAGCAAGACGGCGATCACCATCAAGAAAAACATCGGCAGCGTGGCTTTGGCAATCCACAACAAATCCTTGCCCGTCATGCCCTGCAAAACAAACAAATTGAAACCCACGGGCGGTGTAATTTGTGCCATTTCAACCACCAGCACAATGAAAATGCCAAACCACAAGGGATCAATGCCGGCTTTTTGAACGGTGGGCATGATCACCCCCATGGTGAGCACGACCATGGAAATGCCATCTAAAAAGCAACCCAGCACCACATAGAAAATGGTCAAAGCCACGATCAGCTCAAACTGACTCAGGCCCAAGGTGGCAATCCATTCAGCCAAATGGCGTGGCAAGCCGATGTAGCCCATGGACAAAGTTAAGAATGAAGCGCCCGCCAAAATCAGGGCAATCATGCAATACAGGCGCGTCGCGCCCATCAAAGATTCTTTGAAGCTGGTGCTGTTCAATGAGCCCTGCAATGCCGATAAAACCATGGCACCAACCACGCCGACAGCCGCCGCTTCGGTGGCTGTGGCAATGCCGGCGTAGATAGAGCCCAGCACAGATGCGATCAGCAGAACAACAGGAATCAAACTGCCAGATTCACGAATTTTTTCCATGAAGGTGTATTGGCGGTCGTTGGCTGGCACTTGCTCGGGGTGCCTCAAAGCCCAATAAATGATGTAGCCCGAAAACAAGCAGGCCAGCATCAGGCCGGGCAACACCCCCGCAATGAACAATTTGGCAATGGACACATCTGCTGTCACGCCATAGACAATCATGATGATGGACGGTGGTATGAGCAAACCCAAGGTGCCAGCACCCGCCAAGGTACCAATGACCATGTGATCTGGATAACCTCGCTTAGAGAGTTCAGGCAAGGTCATTTTGCCAATGGTGGCGCAGGTTGCTGCTGAAGACCCAGAAACCGCCGCAAAGATGGTACAGCCTGCAACGTTGGTGTGCAACAAACGACCTGGCAAGGCTTGCAGCCAAGGTGCCAGTCCCTTGAACATGTCCTGGCTGAGGCGCGTTCTAAAAAGAATTTCACCCATCCAGATGAACAAAGGCAAAGCCGTCAGGGTCCAACTCGAAGAAGAGCCCCAAATGGTGACGGCCATCGCATCGCCCGCAGGTCTGCTGCTAAAGAGTTGCATGCCCACCCAGGCCACGCCTGAAAGTGACAGGCCAATCCAAACACCACTTCCCAAGATGAGAAACAGGGTTGCAACCAGCAATGCTGTGATCAGTAAATCATTCATATTTATTCGTTGTGCAAGGCTTCATCAGAATTGAGTGCAACACGTTTGCCCAATACTTCCAAAATTAACTCGTCTAGAAAAGCGATTGCCAAAACCAGTGTTCCCAGGGCCATGGAAATTTGAGGGATCCACAAAGGGGTTGCATCGTTGCTGGTGGAAATGTCGTGAAAGACATAAGACTGCCAAGACAAGCGGACGCTGTAGTAAGCCAAGAGGCATGCCAGTAATGTGGCCATGCCGAGTGCCCACAGCTCAAGGCCCTTTAGCCAGCCGCCACGAAAGCGGCTAATGAGTACCGTCACTCGAATATGCTCACCCTTTTTCAAGGTGTGCGCCAATGCCAAAAAGCCACTGGCAGCCATGCAATAGCCGGCATAGGCATCTGTGCCGCGCAAGTGAAAGTTGAACTCCCGCCCCACGATGGACAGCAAAACCATGACCAGCATGAGGCACATGAAAAGCGCCGCCAAAGCGGCGGCGCTGTCATAGATGCGATTTAAAAATGCACGCATGTTGTGACGTTACTTTTTGTAGGCGTCGATCAATGCCTTGCCTTCTGGCCCTGCTTTGTCAAGCCATTCTTTCAACATGGTGTCGCCCACTTTTTTCATGTCGGCCTTGAGTTGAGCAGAAGGTGCAACGATGTTCATGCCGTTTTTCTTGAGCAATTCAATGTACTCACCATTTTTGGCCTGTGACAGTTTCCAGCCGCGCGCATCTGCCTCTGCGCCAGCCTTCAGCACAGCTTGTTTGGTGGCTGCATCCAAGGCTTCAAAAGCGGCTTTGTTCATGATGACGGCGTTTTTGGGCAGCCAAGCTTGTGTGTCATACCAGTACTTGATGTGCTCGTAGGTTTTGGTGTCATAACCAGTTGAACCAGAGGACATGTAACTTTCAATCACACCGGTGGCCATGGCTTGCGACAACTCGGCTGCTTGCACCGTCACAGGTTGTGCGCCAACCAGCTCTGCAATGCGAGCGGTTGAGGGGCTGTAGGCGCGCCATTTGACGCCTTTCAAATCGGCTGCTGAACTGATGGGTTTCTTGACGTAAATGCCCTGAGGGGGCCATGCCACTGCGTACAACAACATCATGCCTTGTTCGGCCAATTTCTTGTCCAAGAAGGGGCGCTGTGCTTTGTACAGTTTGATGGATTCTTCGTAGCTGTCTGCCAAGAAAGGCAAGCCATCCGCACCAAAAATTTGCCACTCGTTTTGGAAGTTGGCAAGCAAGATTTCGCCAATTTGGGCTTGCCCACCTTGAACTGCACGCTTAATTTCAGGCGCTTTGAATAAGGAGGCGTTGGCATGCACGGTGATTTTCAATTTGCCAGCAGTTGCCTTGTCTACATCGTTGGCAAATTGAACCAAGTTTTCAGTGTGAAAATTGTTGGCAGGATAGGCGGCCGGCAAGTCCCATTTGGTCTGCGCTTGGGCCGATGCAATGCCACCCAGGGCAAACAAGGTGCTGATCAGGGCTTTTGAAAGTTGACGTCTTTTCATGGATACTCCGTTGAATGAAAAAAAGTGGAAAGCGTGTGAAGAATAGCACTGACTGTGAATGCAAAATACAGACCATGCTTGGTAGAAACGCCATGATCTCCCAAAAGAGTAGTCTGAAAGGTTTAACATCTGCTCAGATTCGTGCCAACACCAGCGCGTCAATGGGCACAACCAGCAGTAGTTTTAAGGAAATGCAATGACCAGCGTACCGTCCAGTCTTCTGTGGCAATTTTGGATTGACAGAGGGGGCACATTTACCGACATCGTTGGCAAAAAGCCCGATGGTCAGCTGGTGACACACAAGCTGCTGTCTGAAAATCCAGATCAATACAAAGATGCAGCGGTTGCTGGCATTCGTCACTTATTGGGCTTGTCGAAGGACCAGCCTGTCAGCCCCAAGATGGTGAGTTGCGTCAAGATGGGCACCACGGTGGCCACCAATGCACTGTTAGAGCGAAAGGGCGAGAGAACGCTGCTGGTCACCACGCGTGGCTTTCGCGATGCGCTGCGCATTGCCTATCAAAACCGTCCCCGTTTGTTTGACCGCAACATTGTGTTGCCCGAGTTGCTTTACAGCGAAGTGGTCGAAGCGCAAGAGCGCATGTCTGCACAGGGTGAGGTCATTGAAGCCTTGAACACAGACGCACTGCGCGCGCAATTGCAGGCACAGTTTGAGGCCGGCATTCGCAGTGTGGCCATCGTGTTCATGCACGCCTATCGCTACCACCAACACGAAACCGTGGCGGCACAATTGGCGCGCGACATTGGCTTTACCCAAATCAGCACCTCGCATCAAACCAGTCCCTTGATGAAGTTTGTCAGTCGTGGTGACACCACGGTGGTGGATGCCTATCTGTCGCCCATCTTGCGCCGCTACGTCGATCAAGTGGCCAGTGAAATGCCAGGCGTTAAGCTCATGTTCATGCAGTCCTCTGGCGGCCTGACCGACGCCCATGCCTTTGCGGGCAAAGACGCCATCTTGAGTGGCCCTGCGGGCGGTATTGTGGGCATGGCGCGCACAGCCGAAGGGGCGGGTCATGACAAAGTCATTGGCTTTGACATGGGCGGGACCTCGACCGATGTGTCGCACTACGCGGGTCAGTTTGAGCGCGAGTTTGAAACGCAAGTAGCGGGCATTCGCATGCGTGCGCCCATGATGAGTATTCATACGGTAGCAGCGGGAGGCGGTTCTTTGTTGCAATTTGATGGCGCCCGTTTGCGCGTAGGCCCTCAAAGCGCTGGCGCCAATCCTGGGCCTGCTAGTTACAGACGTGGTGGTCCTTTGGCCGTGACGGATGCCAATGTGTTGGTGGGCAAAGTGCAGCCCGATTTCTTTCCTGCCGTTTTTGGCCCTGAGGGCAATCAGCGATTGGACAAGCAGGCTGTGGCAGAACGCTTTGCGACTTTGTCAACTCAAATGAACCGACCTGCAGAAGCCATTGCCGATGGCTTCTTGCGCATCGCGGTTCAGCAGATGGCCAACGCCATCAAGAAAATTTCTGTGGCCCGTGGCT
This sequence comes from Limnohabitans sp., assembly GCA_030158125.1. Lineage (GTDB taxonomy): Bacteria > Pseudomonadota > Gammaproteobacteria > Burkholderiales > Burkholderiaceae_C > Limnohabitans_A. The sequence continues at coordinate 143,309 of JAOATL010000012.1, forward strand.
ACGATGTGACTCGCTACACTTTGCAATGTTTTGGTGGTGCCGGAGGCCAGCATGCGTGCTTGGTGGCCGATGCGCTCGGCATGAAGCAAGTCTATGTGCACCCCTTGGCTGGCGTGCTGTCGGCCTACGGGATGGGTTTGGCCGATCAGAGCTTGATCCGTGAGCAAGCGGTGGAGTTGCGCCTCACGCCAGAGGCCATGCCTTCTTTGGTGGCGCCCCTTCAAAGCTTGGGGGATGCTGCACGTTCTGCGTTAGCCAAACAAGCTTTGGGCGACGTGATTGAACTTCACCAGCGCGTGCATGTGCGCTACGAAGGAAGTGACTCTGCGCTGGTGGTCAGCATGGGCAGTTTGGCAGACATTACCGCTCGTTTTGAGCAAGCATATCGCCAACGATTTGCTTTTTTAATGACCGGCAAAGCGCTCATGGTGGAGGCTGTGTCGGTGGAGGCCGTCATCAAAGGTGATGCCGCAGTTGAGGTGCCGCAAGCGCTGAATCCAGCACGCGATGTGCCAAAGCGTGCTACCGTCAAAATGTATTCTGCTGGCTCAGATGGTGAGTCACGTTGGTGGGATGCAGGTTTGTTTGTGCGCGAAGATTTGCGCTTGGGCGATGTGATTGCCGGCCCGGCCATCATTGCCGAGAAGAATGCCACCACGGTGGTAGAGCCGGGTTGGCAAGCGCAAGTCACCGCACTAGATCACTTGTTGCTAAACCGCGTAGAAGTGCGCCAAACCAAACATGCTGCAGGCACAACAGTCGATCCTGTGCTGCTGGAAGTGTTCAACAACCTCTTCATGAACATTGCAGAGCAAATGGGTTTGCAATTGCAAAACACGGCTTACTCTGTGAACATCAAAGAGCGTCTTGATTTTTCATGCGCTTTGTTCAATGCTGAAGGCCACCTCATTGCCAATGCACCGCACATGCCGGTGCACTTGGGCAGCATGGGCGAGAGCATCAAAACCGTCATTCGAGAAAACGCAGGCAAGATGCGCCGCGGTGACGTGTTTGTGTTGAATGACCCTTACCACGGTGGCACGCACTTGCCCGATGTCACCGTCATCACGCCTGTGTTCTTAGAGGGCGCAGTGCAGCCTGAGTTCTATGTGGGTTCGCGCGGTCACCATGCCGACATCGGCGGCACCACGCCGGGTTCGATGCCGCCTTTCTCCACCACCATCCAAGAAGAAGGTGTGCAGATCAACAACTTCAAGTTGGTGTCTGAAGGTGTCTTGCAAGAGCAGGGCATGCTGGACTTGTTGGCCAGTGGCCAATACCCCAGTCGCAATCCACAACAAAACATGGCCGATTTGCGCGCGCAGTTGGCCGCCAACGAAAAGGGTGTGCAAGAGCTGCACAAAATGGTGGCCGAGTTTGGTTTGGATGTGGTGCAGGCTTACATGCGCCATGTGCAAGACAATGCCGAAGAATCGGTGCGCCGCGTGATCACACGCTTGAAAGATGGCAGCTTCACTTTGCCGCTAGACAATGGCGCGCAAATTAAAGTAGCCGTTCGAGTCGACGCCAAAAATCGCAGTGCCGACATTGATTTCACAGGCACCAGTGCGCAGCAGACCAACAACTTCAATGCACCTACGGCTGTTTGTATGGCCGCGGTGTTGTATGTGTTCAGAAGTTTGGTGAACGACGACATTCCTTTGAATGCGGGTTGCTTAAAACCATTGAACGTGATCATTCCAGAAGGCTGCATGCTCAACCCCAATTTTCCAGCCTCCGTGGTGGCAGGCAATGTGGAAACTTCAAGTTGCATCACCAATGCCTTGTTTGGCGCTTTGGGTGTGATGGCGGGCAGTCAGCCCACCATGAACAATTTCACCTTTGGCAATGCCAAGTACCAGTACTACGAAACCATTTCGGGTGGCAGTGGTGCCGGTGTGATGGTGGACGAGCAAGGTCAGATCACTGCTGGCTTCAATGGCACCTCTGTGGTCCAAACCCACATGACCAATTCACGGCTGACCGATCCTGAAATTTTGGAATTCAGATTCCCCGTGCGCTTGGACAGTTATGCCATGCGCGAAGGCTCGGGCGGGCAAGGCAAATGGCATGGCGGCATGGGCGGTGTGCGCCGTATTCGCTTTTTAGAGCCAATGACCGCCAGCATCTTGTCCAATGGCCGAGTGCATCCTGCGTTTGGCATGGCTGGCGGCAAGCCTGGCGCGCCTGGCATCAACCAAGTGCAGCGTGCCGATGGCCGAGTGGAGGTGCTGAAGCACATTGGCCAAGTGGAAATGGCCCCAGGCGATGTGTTTGAAATTCACACGCCTGGTGGTGGTGGTTTTGGCGCTGACACTGCCAAGTGAACAAATAGCCTAGCGGTAAGACGCTAGGTGAATGTTTGTTTCTGTTGACCGAATACCGCTGATCAAACGAATTCTTTCGAGCGCGTTAGACAAAGCCTTCATGGAGGGGGCTTCAATTTCAGCCAAAAGGTCCCAGCGGCCATTGGTGTCGTGAAGTGCGCACACGCTTGGCTCACCTAGCAAACTGGCGATGACCTGACGCGTGGTGTTGCCTTCCACCAAAACGCCCATCCACGCCTTAATGGTTTCAGGTTCAGTGTCGGGTCTGAGCCTGATGGTGTAGCCCACGATCACTTGCGAGTCTTCCAGTTTCCGTAAGCGATTGTTGATGGTGCCGCGCGACACTTTTAACTTGTGAGCCAAGTCAGCAATGCTCATCCGAGCATCTTGTCTGAGTAAGCCGATTAGTTTTTGGTCAATGTCATCCATTTGGAATTATTCTTGTAAATATTACCGAAATGATACTTTGTAATGTCATTTTGGTAAATAAATTATCAAAACAGTACATTTTTGACCATTTCAATTGATTCACTTCTTTAGCAAACTCGTCTCTCTTCGTTGTTTAGATTTTGAGATGCCTCTATGAATGTTTCTAATCCTCAGTCAAGCCCAGTCTTTTCAAAACTGGCCATATCGCTTAGCCCGCTTTATTTGAGTGCACCCGCCGCGGTTGAGTTGGTACAAAGCATTGGCTTGAAGGCTTGCATGGCTGGCATTGCCGAGTTCATCCATGCAGACTTTTTGCGTTGGGAGGACTTTGATAAATCGGCACGCGTTGCCAATCATTCCTTGGATGGTGTAATTGAATTGATGCCCATTGCCGATGACACCACCTACAGTTTCAAGTACGTCAATGGTCATCCAAAAAACACGGCGATGGGCTTGTCGACCGTCATGGCCTTTGGCGTGATGGCGGATGTTGCGACGGGTGCACCTTTGTTTTTGAGTGAGTTGACACTGACCACGGCCCTAAGAACAGCCGCCACTTCTGCATTGGCGGCCAAAGTGTTGGCCAGGCCAGACAGCAAAGTGATGGCATTGATAGGCAATGGTGCTCAAAGTGAATTTCAAGCGTTGGCATTCCAGCACTTGGTGGGCATTGAGACCGTGCGTTTGTATGACCTTGATCCACTTGCCAGCGCCAAATGCATGGCCAACTTAAGCGGCAGTGGCTTGAACTTGCAAATTTGCAACAGCATTGCGCAGGCTGTCAAAGGCGCAGACATCGTGACCACTGTGACGGCCGATAAATCTTGTGCCACCATCATCACATCAGATTTGATCGAGCCAGGCATGCACATCAATGGCGTGGGCGGCGATTGTCCTGGCAAAACTGAATTGGCCGCGTCTGTTTTGGCTGCGAGTAAAGTGTTTGTGGAATACACCCCTCAGTCGCGTGTGGAAGGTGATATTCAGCAAATGCCAGATGACTTCGCAGTGACCGAACTCTGGCAAGTCTTGAAGGGACAAAAGTCAGGCAGAGACCACGTCTCTCAAATCACGGTGTTTGATTCTGTCGGTTTTGCATTGGAAGATTTTGCAGCCTTGCGATTCATGTATGAAGCCGCATGCTCATTGGGAGTGGGAGAGCGGTTGTCCTTGATTCCAGTGTTGAGTGATCCCAAAAACTTATTCGGGACGCTGCTGAAAACAGGACTCAAATCTGACGGCCTGTGTGTTGCGTCATGATGGCATCGGTAAGGCAGCGTGCAAAATATGCCGCAGCGGGTGTTAGCGGTACATCGGGCGGTGCAAGCAGGACGAGTTCAATCGGCGGCGGATTGAGCTTGCGCAAGGAAATTTCGACCAAGCCCCGACATTCGGGTTGCGCTAACAAAGGCGCCGGCATGACGCTGACGGCATCCGACTGCCTTACCAAAGCCATGGCTGCCATGGCATCGCAGCGCGTCATCAGACTGGGAGCCTTGACTCCCGCTTGTTTGAACATGGCATTCAAGCCATCGTCCAAATCATTGGCAAAGGGACCAGGTAAAACCCATTCCAATTCGGCCAAGCGGGCTGCGGTGGCTTGTAACAAAATGGGATGCGCCTTGCGCACCACTATTTTTTGAGGTTCTTTGAGAAGTCGCGTGGCATCAAATTCTGTATGGATCACTTCGCCGCTGTCTGCCACGATTGCAAAATCCAAAGAACCATCCCGCAAGCTGGGTAGAACGCGTGCCACCAAGCCTTCGACCAAACGCAACTGAACTTTGGGATACCGCCGCCTGAACCACATGAATGCCTCGCCCAATACCGTGAGCATGAGGTAAGGCGTAATGCCAACTCGCAAAGTACCCGTGTCGTCTCCTTGTGACTGCCGAAGGTCTTCATGCGCCAAAGTGATTTGGCGCGTGACCAGTTTGGCTCTGGCGTGTAATCTTTGGCCGGCTTCTGTAAGCACCACGCCACGCGATTTTCTAATCAGCAAAGAAACGCCAACATCTTCCTCCAGCGTTCGCAAGGACTTGGTTAAGGCCGCTTGCGTCAGGTGCATTTCGCGTGCGGTGGCCCGAATACTGCCGTGTTCAACCACCCCCACAAGTGCTTGTAGTTGGTGAAGCTTCATGGTGACTCCAAACGAGGTTTCAAATGACAACTAAAAGTTGTCATGCTGAAAAATTATAGCCTTCCGTTTGTCGTTGGGTGTACCTAGTATCGACTTGCTGAAATTTTCAAACTTCGAGCTTACATGCTCTCAACAAAGGACTTTTTCATGAAACGATTCGCATCACTGAGTTTGTTACTCCTCAGCGTTCTCACGCATTTGATGCCAGCTCATGCTGACACATACCCCAATAAGCCTGTGACCTTGATGGTGCCTTATCCACCGGGTGGTTTGTCGGATGTCATTGCGCGAAAAGTGAACCAAGCTTTGGCGCAAGAACTGAAACAACCCGTCATTATCGAAAACTTGGGCGGTGCGGGCGGTGCCATTGCTGCACAAAAAGTATTGAGCGCGCCAGCCGATGGGTATTACATGTTTCAGGGTTCACCCAATGAATTGATTTTGGCGCCCTTGGCCATGAAAGCGGTGAAATACAAGCCCGAAGATTTTCGCTTGATTCAGCAAATGGCTTTGGCGCCGATGGCCATCGTGGCGCGCAAAGACTTCCCCGCCAAAAACGCCAATGAAATGGTGGCTTACATTCAAAAAATGGCCAAAGAGGGTAAGCCTGTCAATTACGCCAGTGTTGGCAACGGCAGTTTCTATCATTTGATTGGTGAAGAATTGTCGAAAAAGATTGGTGCTGAAATGCTCCACGTGCCCTACAAAGGCGGCGGTCCCATTTCACAAGATTTATTGGGTGGCCAAATTGACTTGTTCATCACACCTTATGGCGCGCCTCATGTGGCCATGGAAAAAGAAGGCAAATTGCGATTCATTGCCGTTCTGTCTAGCGAACCCCAACGCTTGATCAAACACATTCCTTCTGTGGATGAAAGCAAATTGCTCAAAGGTTTTCACTACACCATTGGCAGCGGTTACTACGTGAAGAAGGGCACACCCGAGCCCATTGTGGAGGCCTTACACAAAGCCCTGACCAAAGTGATGTTTGATGCTGACTTTGTGGCCACGATGGCCGCCATGGGTCAAGACCCTTCTCCTGCATTGCGACTTGATGAAGCCGTCAAAGCCTATGCCGACGACATCAAGTTGTACCAAGGCATTGCCAAATCCATTAATTTGCAAGCGCAATGAGTTTGTTGCACGCCATGCGTGAACGCGTAGCGCCCTTCGTCGCGCTACGCCACGATTTGCATCAGCACCCAGAATTGGGACTTCAAGAATTTCGAACCTCTTCTTTGTTGGCAGAACAGCTTGAAAGTTGGGGCTACAGCGTAACCCGAGGCTTGGCAACAACAGGACTCGTCGCGCAATTGGTTCGAGGTGATGGTCGAAAGCGTTTGGGTATTCGAGCTGACATGGATGCCTTGCCGATTCAAGAAACCAATCGCTTTGCACATCGCAGTCTTCATGATGGGCTTATGCATGCCTGTGGCCATGATGGTCACACGGCCATGCTGATGGCGGCGGCAAAATACATTTCACAAGAACTTGATTTCTCGGGTACTTTGAATTTAATTTTTCAACCTGCAGAGGAACATCCAGGCGGCGCCAAACTCATGATTGAGCAGGGCTTGTTTGAAAAATTTCCCTGCGACGCCATCTTTGCGACGCACAACATGCCAGGCATCCCAGCAGGTCAGTTGGTATTCATTGATGGCCCTGCCATGGCGTCATCAGACGATGTCACCATTACCCTGACAGGCTCAGGGGGGCATGGTGCCATGCCCCATTTGGCGCAAGATCCCATTGTTGCGGCATCCAGCATTGTGATGTCTCTTCAAACCATCGTGTCACGCAACGTGAACCCGTTGCAAACGGCTGTGATCACGGTGGGCTCTTTGGTGGCAGGAAAAGCCAATAACGTGATTCCGAGCTCTGCGCGTTTAGAGTTGAGCGTTCGTGCACTGGATCGTGATGTGCGTGATCTGCTTCAAGTTCGTATTACAGATTTGGTCACAGCCCAAGCACAAAGCTTCGGCTTACAAGCACAGATCGACTACAAGCGCGATTATCCCGTGTTGGTGAATACAACAGCAGAAACCGAATTTGCACGCGCCGTGGGCGTTGCGTTGTTAGGGCATGAAGGCGTCACTTTACAAGGCAGTCCTCTGACAGGGAGTGAAGACTTTGCCTTCATGTTGGATCACTGCCCCGGTAGTTATCTGATGATTGGCAATGGGACTGCAAAAAGTGCTGCTGCACCCTCTGACATCGCGCATGCCTGCATGGTGCACAACGCTGGCTATGACTTCAATGACGAAATTTTGCCTGTGGGTGCAGCGTATTGGACTTTGTTGGCGCAGCGTTACTTAACAAACTAAAAAAATACCATGACTCAAGCTTTATGGAAACTCAGCGCCACCGAAGTGGCCTCTCGCATTGCTCATCGCGAAGTATCAGCGAGACAAGTGACCGAGAGCGTTCTCGCGCGTATTGAAGATATCAACCCCAGCATCAATGCTTTGGCAATGGTCAATGCAGCATCTGCTTTAAAAGCCGCAGACGATGCGGATGCTGCTCAAGCTCGAGGTGAATCGCTGGGACTTTTGCATGGTGTACCTGTCACCATCAAAGTGAATGTGGATGTGGCCGGCGAAGCGACGACGGATGGCGTAGCAGCGTTGAAGGACAACATGGCCACCAGTGACTCTCCGCTCGTCCAGTCGATGCGTGAGGCCGGTGCGATCATTGTGGGGCGTAGTAATGCACCAGCATTTTCGCTTCGATGGTTTACTGACAACAGTTTTCATGGTCGAACCCTGAATCCTTTTGATCCAGCGGTTACCCCGGGTGGCTCCAGTGGTGGTGCGGCGGCCGCAACTGCATTGGGCCTGGGCGCTATTGCGCACGGCAACGACTATGGTGGCTCCATCCGTTATCCGGCCTGGGCTTGTGGTGTCGTGGGCTTGAGAACCACCGTGGGACGTGTGCCTTCGTACAAAGCAAGTGCACCGAATCGCATCATCACCAACCAGCAAATGTCAGTGCAAGGTCCTCTCACTCGGACAGTCGCAGACGCTCGTTTGGCTTTGCAAGTCATGTCGCGTGGTTCTGCCTTAGATCCACAATGGGTTCCTGCACCTTTAGAAAATTCAGACTGTCAACAACGGACGCGCATTGCAGTTTTTAAAAATTGGACGCATTCAAAAGTTGATCCCAGTGTCAGTGAAGCCGTGGCTCAAGCAGCGCATTGGCTAGAGGCCGCTGGTTATGTGCTTGAAGAAGTTGAACCGCCGCACTTTGCAGAAGTGTCTGCCATGCAATTTCACATGGTCATGAATGACATGCGACGTGCCGGCGCAGGATTCATGCAACAGTTGGGAGACGATGCCTTGCGGCGGGCGCTACAGCATTATTTAGACATCAATCCAATTTGGGACAGAGATCAAAATCTTGAAGCGTTCACGAGACGGTTTAACATTGCCCGAGACTGGGCGGTGTTCTTTGAGCGCTACCCAGTTTTACTGATGCCCAATTCTTGGGAACGGCAACTGCCCATCGACGATGATCAAGGCACTGCAGAGCGAATGAGTCAAATTTTATTGGCGCAGTCGCCCTTGTTGAGTACAGCTGTCCTTGGTTTGCCCGGCTTGTCTGTGCCGACCGGCATCGTGGCAGGATTGCCAGTCGGTGTGCAAATTGTGACCAGTCGTTTTCGCGAAGACATTGCATTGCACGTCGGTGAGTTGATAGAAAGAGCTTCTGGTTTTTCTGCACTTCAACATCTCTCAGCTACTTGAAGAAGAGGCCTTGCGCGATCGCAAGGCCTGAGGGGTAAATGGCTTGCTTGCTACCACCCATCATTGGTGTTGCGGCCCATTCAACAATTAAGACTTGGTCGATTTGGGTTTGTCCGCTGATTTTGCTTTTGCTGGCTCACTCGCTCCCCCTCCTTGATAGCCCGACCCATTGACCGTGAGGCCTTGCGCCGAAAACTTGGCCGAGCTTTTCTCGCCCATGCCACTGACGCGGTGCATGAGATCGGGCCAATCTTTGTAGTTGCCTTTGTTGCGCTCTTTCAAAATTTTGCCCGACAGAGAAGGGCCAATGCCCTTGATGCCATCTAGATCTGCGGCATTGGCTTTGTTCACATCGACAGCTGCAAAACTGCTGAGTGAAAACAGCAGAGCGGTGGTGCTTAAGATTTTTTTCAACATGTTGAATTCCTAGGTTGGGCATCACCCCAACGGTGATGCAACCCCGATTCAACTGCTGAAAGGTGCGCAGAAGTTAAAACTGCAACTCAAGCTGAGCGCAAGCAACTCAGTGCAAGCCTTTAATTGCCAGCCGCTGATTGGAAGCGACGAGGTCAACAAGCTTTAGAGTTCTTCAACGCGGCGTGGAGGATAGCTGTCCCATGCTTGGCAACCTGGGCAGTGCCAAAAATGTTCTTTGGCTTCAAAGCCACACGCCGCACAGCGATACCGAGCCAAGGGGCGTGAGGCTTGCTCCAATGCTTTTTGAACAGGCACTCTTGTGTCGTCTGTGCCCAAGTCTGCGCCTGCCAGCCAACGCGATGCCGCCAACAAGGAGGGTTGTTTGTTGAGGTGCTCGATGTATCGATGACGCGCCAAAGTTTCTGAGTCGGCCGCAGATTTTTCTAGGGCCACGATGGCATCCATCACATCGATGCAGGGGCTTTGCGCATAGTGTTGTTTGAGCAAGTTCAGGGCCGAGGAAACTTGTTCGGCGGCTTGGGCCGCACGTACCAAACTGGCCGCGGCCAGCGGGGCGGCCACTGAGCCAGCTTCAAACAATTGACGCAAGCTGGCGTAGGCCTCTGCCGCCTGACCCTGATTCAATTGCAACTGACCTAACAGCAAGCGAGGGCGTGGTGCATCGGGCGCTTCCGCCATGGCGCTTTGCAGGAGCTTGGCTGCACCTGCAGCATCGCCTTGCGCATTGAGTTCACGCGCTTGTTCGCACAGGTAATGGGCCTTGCGCACAGAGAAGCTCACTTCACCCGATTGCTCCAGTTGCGTGGCGACATCGCGGGCTTGAGGCCATTCGCGAGAGCGTTCGTAAATGGCCAAACGTGCCAGCCTTGCCTGACCTTCGAAAGCGGTGCCTTCCAGTTTGCGCAGTGCGTCTTCTGCGCGGTCTAACAAGCCAGCTTTGACAAAATCTTTGGCCAATGCGTTTTGGGCGCGCTGTCGGTCTGCGGTGCTGAGGTCGCCGCGGGACAGCAAGTGCTCATGCACGCGCACCGCACGTTCGTATTCACCACGTCGGCGAAACAGATTGCCCAATGCAAAATGCAGCTCTGAAGTGTCGGGGTCGTTTTGCACGGCTTCAATGAAGGCGTCAATGGCTTTGTCTTGCTGCTCATTGAGCAAGAAATTCAAGCCTTTGAAGTAGGCGCGCGGCGCTTGACGGTTGTCGATGCGTAGTTGTCGCAGATCGAGCCTGGATGCCAACCAACCCAGACCAAAGGCGGCGGGCAGACCTATCAAAATCCAAATGAGATCAAGTTCCATGCGTGACGTCCGGTTGCTCTTCTGTGGCTGTGACAACTGCTGGGGCTTGCACGGCCTTGGCAGCTTGCCGCTGCCGCCACCAACGCGGCACCATGCCCAAGACGCCCACCACCATGCCAAGGGCAAAGGCGATCAACACGATCAAGACCATGGGCGAACGCCATTGCGTTCCAAAAAAGAAATAGACCTTGGCTTCGTGCTGATTGTTCAGCGCGAAGGCAAACAAAGTAAAAAAGACGGCTGCATTCAGTGTCCACTGAAGCAGCTTGAGAAATTGTTTCATGAATGGCCTCAGGCAGCCCTGTCATTCTAAAGCGATGAGGTGCCAGGAAACAAAAAATGACCATCAAAAAAGGCCCATCTGCGGGCCTATTGATTCAATGTCTGACGCCAATTGAGCTTACTCAGACTTGCCGTGCAGGACGTCCAATGACTTTTGATCAACCGCTTCACGCAGGGCTTTGCCTGGCTTGAAGTGGGGAACACGTTTTTCTGGGATTTGCACGCTTTCACCAGAACGTGGGTTGCGGCCAACACGGGGCGGGCGGCGATTGATGGTGAAACTGCCAAAACCACGGATCTCAATGCGATGGCCTTTGACCAAGGCTTCGCTCATGGCGTCCAAGACCGTTTTGACGGCGAATTCGGCGTCACGGTGCGTCAGCTGCTCGAAACGGGCGGCCAAAGCTTCAACGAGGTCGGAACGGGTCATGTCAGAGAAAGTGAGTTGGAGGGACGCATAGAAAAAGCCTCCGCCCAACCCCCGAAGGGGCCAGGCCAGAGGCTTTGTTCATCAGCAGACCATTAAGCTGCGTCGTTGTTGTCCAACTTGGCGCGCAACAAAGCGCCCAAGCTGGTGGTGCCAGCGTTTTCACGTGAAGACTGTTGGCTCAATGAAGCCATGGCTTCATTTTGGTCAGCAGCATCTTTGGCCTTGATGGACAACTGGATGTTGCGTGTCTTGCGATCGACGTTGACGACCACCGCAGTGACTTCGTCGCCTTCTTTCAACAAGCTGCGAGCGTCTTCCACGCGATCGCGTGAAATTTCGCTGGCGCGCAAGTAACCAATGATGTCTTCGCCCAAGTCGATTTCAGCGCCACGAGCGTCAACAGTTTTGACTTTACCGGTCACTGTTTGGCCCTTGTCGTTCACTGTCACGAAAGTGGTGAATGGGTCGCCGTCGAGTTGTTTGATGCCCAAGCTGATGCGCTCGCGCTCAACGTCCACTGCCAACACGATGGCTTCAACGTCTTGACCCTTCTTGTAGTTACGAACAGCGGCTTCGCCGGTTTCGTTCCATGACAAGTCGGACAAGTGAACCAAACCGTCGATGCCAGCGGCCAAGCCCACGAACACACCGAAGTCGGTGATGGACTTGATCGGTCCTTTGACGCGGTCGCCACGCTTTGTGTTTTGAGCGAACTCTTGCCATGGGTTAGCACGGCACTGTTTCATACCCAAGCTGATGCGGCGCTTGTCTTCGTCGATTTCCAAAACCATGACTTCGACTTCGTCGCCCAATGACACGATCTTGGAAGGTGCCACGTTCTTGTTGGTCCAGTCCATTTCAGAGACGTGCACCAAGCCTTCGATGCCTGGCTCGAGTTCCACAAACGCGCCGTAGTCGGCGATGTTGGTGATCTTGCCGAACATGCGGGTGCTTTGTGGGTAGCGGCGGTTGACGCCCATCCAAGGATCGTCGCCCATTTGTTTGAGACCCAAAGACACGCGGTTTTTCTCGGTGTCGAACTTGAGGATCTTGGCGGTAATTTCTTGACCGGCTTGCACCACTTCGGAAGGGTGACGAACACGGCGCCATGCCATGTCGGTGATGTGCAGCAAACCATCGATGCCGCCCAAGTCAACGAATGCACCGTATTCGGTGATGTTCTTGACCACACCGTGAACGACGGAACCTTCGCGGAGGTTTTCCATCAGTTTGGCGCGCTCTTCGCCCATCGAAGCTTCGACCACAGCGCGGCGTGACAACACGACGTTGTTGCGCTTGCGGTCCAACTTGATGACCTTGAATTCCATGGTCTTGTTTTCGTACGGTGACAGGTCTTTGGTAGGACGTGTGTCAACCAATGAACCTGGCAAGAAGGCACGAATGCCGTTGACCAAAACGGTGAGGCCGCCTTTGACTTTGCCGCTGGTGGTGCCGGTGACGAATTCGCCGGATTCCAAGGCTTTTTCCAAGGACAACCATGATGCCAAACGCTTGGCAGTGTCACGGCTCAAAATGGTGTCGCCGTAGCCGTTCTCGATGGAACCGATGGCCACAGACACGAAGTCGCCCACTTGGACTTCGATTTCGCCCAGATCTGATTTGAATTCTTCCAGGGGCACGTAGGCTTCAGATTTGAGGCCGGCGTTAACAACCACGAAGTTGTGTTCGATGCGAACAACTTCAGCGGTGATCACTTCGCCTGGGCGCATTTCCGTGCGCTTCAGTGATTCTTCAAATAGGGCTGCAAAAGATTCTGACATTCAAGTTCCTAATCCGCAAAAAGGTCTGACGACTGCAGGATTGCGTCGTTAACAAGGCTAGATGCGGCGGTTGTTTGCGTTTTCACGCGGGTTAAGTTGATGAACCACAAGACAAATGCGCAAGCAGCGTGGAGGGTGCCTTGTGGGCCTCTTCAAAACTTCTTTGTTTTTAAAATGACGTTTTTAAACTGAAGTTTTTAAACTGACATTTTCAAACTGGGAAGTTTTGTTTGCTCTGCCACCAGTCAAGGACCTGGGTCACCGATTGGTCGATGCTCAAATCCGAGTTGTCTAGCAGCATTGCATCTTGCGCTGGCTTTAAGGGTGCCACGCTACGAGAACTGTCCCGTGCGTCGCGAGCCTCTAAGTCAGCCCGAAGATCGGCGATTTTAGCCTGAAAACCTTTAGAAATCAATTGCTTATAGCGGCGGTCGGCTCTTTTTGCGGCGCTGGCGGTCAAAAACACCTTCAAAGGCGCGCCAGGAAAGATGACCGTCCCCATGTCGCGGCCATCGGCCAAGAGGCCGGGTAGGCGCTGAAAACTGTGCTGAAGGGCCACCAATGCCACCCGAACGGCTGGCAAAGTGGACACCTTGGAGGCGTTCATGCCGCCTTCCTCGCTGCGGATGGCGTCGGTGACATCTTGGTCATTGAGCAAGACTTTGTCGCCTTCAAAGCGCACCGGCAATTTTTCAGCCATGGCGGCAATGGTGGATTCGTTGACGGTTTCAAGACTCAAGCCGGCCTGCAAAGCGGCATAGGCCGTCACGCGGTAAAGGGCGCCTGAGTCCAAGTAGTGGTAGCCCAAGCGTTCGGCCACCAGGCTCGACAAAGTGCCTTTGCCAGAGGCAGTGGGACCATCAATGCAAATGACGGGAATGCGGTCTGCTGGCGTTTTGGCCAGAGAGAACAGCGCTTCAAAATAATCTGGGAAAGTTTTGGCCACACACTTGGGGTCTTCAATGCGAACGGCTTGCTGGTCTGCATTGAAGGCCGCTAAAGAGAAGCACATGGCCACGCGGTGATCGTCATACGTGTGAATGCTGGCTGCTTTCCACTGGCCGGTCGGCAAAGGATGAATGCGCAACCAGTCGGGACCTTCTTCCACTTGCGCGCCCAATTTGCGAGATTCTTTGGCCATGGCCGCAATGCGATCGGTTTCCTTCACTCGCCAGCTGGCGATGTTGCGCAGGGTGGTGGGGCCATCGGCATACAAGGCCATGACGGCCAAGGTCATGGCGGCATCTGGAATGTGATTGCAGTCCAAGTCGATGGCTTTGAGAGGCCAAGCGCCGCGTTTGATTTCTAACCAATTGGGGCCGCTCTCAATGTGTGCGCCCATTTGGGCTGCGGCATCCATGAAGCGAATGTCGCCTTGAATGGAAGATGCGCCTACGCCTTGAATGCGAACCGCTTTGTCTGTGGCGGCCAATGCACCCAAGGCAATGAAATAACTGGCCGATGAGGCATCGGCTTCAACATGAATTTCGCCGGGTGAGGTGTAGTGGCTGCCAGCGGGAATGGTGAATCGTTGCCAAGCATCGCGCTTCACGTTGATGCCATAGCGCGCCAACAAGTTCAAGGTGATTTCAATGTAGGGCTTGGAGATCAGTTCACCCACCACTTCAATCACGATGTCTTTTTGGGCGGCCAATGGCAGCGACATCAAGAGTGCGGTGAGAAACTGGCTGGACACATCGCCGCGCACTTGAATGGGCTTGTTAAGTTGCAGCAGAGGGGACAGCACTCGCAATGGTGGATAGCCTTCGTTGCCTAAATAATCAATGTGACAACCCAAGAGGCGCAGTGCATCCACCAAATCGCCAATGGGACGCTCGTGCATGCGCGGCACACCTTTGAGGGTGAAGTCGCCACCCATCACGGCCAAAGCTGCCGTGAGAGGGCGCATGGCGGTGCCGGCGTTGCCCATGAAAAACTCAATGGCTTCGGTGGGCTTTTTTAATCCGGCTGACAGGCCATTCGAAGTGCTTTGTCCTAAGCCTGTAATGCAAACACTGTTGGTGCCCGCCTTGGGTTCAACGCCGCATCCGAGTTGGCGCAATGCGGCCAACATCACGCGGGTGTCATCGGAATCTAAAAGGTCATGAACCCAGGTGCTGCCTTCGCACAGTGCAGACAATAACAAGACGCGATTGGAAATGCTTTTAGAGCCGGGCAACGTGACAGTGCCACCAGCTTGTTGCAAAGAGGGAAGGTCAAGAAACTCGGTGGCAAACATGTCGTTTTGATTATTCTGCTGTGTGCTGATTGGCGCCGATGCGCCAATTGAAACGTAAATCACTGGCTTGGCGGATCATGTCTTCAAGCGCTTGTGGGTTGTTGTTTTGAATGGCATTTTCAAAGTCGTTCAGGGCATCCTTGAAATGGCTGATTTGCAACAATACTTGATCACGGTTGGTGCTCAGAATGTCGCGCCACACTACGGGGTCGCTGGCTGCAATGCGCGAAAAATCTCTGAAGCCTGGCCCGCCCAATGCAATCAACTCAGGACCGTTGTGCTGTTGAAAAATGCCGCGAATGATGGCGTAGGCTAAGACATGCGGCAGGTGGCTCACAGCCGCAAAAGCTGCATCGTGTTCAGCAGGGGTCAGTTCAGTGATGAAGCTTCCCAGGCTTTTCCAAATTTGCTTGGCAAGTTGCACTTGCGTTTGGCCTGAGCTGGTCATGGGCGTCACAATCAGCGCGCGGTCTTTGTATAAGTCGGCATCTGAATGTTCTACACCTGCCACCTCTTTGCCCGCGATGGGGTGTACCGGTACAAAGCAGTGCAGTTTGTCGCCCAGAGCGTTGATGGCGGAGGCCACAATGTCTGATTTTGTCGAGCCCACGTCCATCAAAAGCGCGTCTGAATTCAAGGCTGGCGCAATGGCCTCAAAGCAGGCTGCAGTCGCCTTGACGGGAACTGCCAATAAAACCAAATCGGCGTCTTCAACGGCTTGTGCAATGGTGTCTACGGCAAGGTCGATCACACCCATGTCGAGGGCTTTTTGGCGAGATGACTCAGATGCGCTGAAGCCAACGACGTGAGGTGCCCACCCCGCCGCTTTAGCAGCCAGGGCAAAGGAGCCGCCCATCAGACCGCAGCCAATGAGAGCGACTTTTTTGAACTTCATTCTGGAATAGGGTAAGAACCCAGAACCTTGTAAAACGCACACAAGCCTTGAAGTTCTTTCAATGCGGCAGCAACATGCGGCTGTGAAACGTGGCCCTGAATGTCGATGTAAAAATAGTATTCCCACTGGCCAGATTTGGCAGGTCGAGATTCAAAGCGTGTCATGGACACGCCATTGTTTTTGAGGGGCATCAACAGGTCATGCACGGCGCCGGGTTTATTTGGCACGGATACTACCAAGCTGGTGCAATCTTTGCCAGAGACAGGCGGTGTGGCCAAGGTTTGTGGCAAGCAAATCACAGCAAACCGGGTGCGGTTGGTGGCTTCGTCTTGAATGGCGTGGGCCACGATGTGCAAACCGAATTGGGCGGCAGCGCGCTCGCTGGCCAATGCAGCCCAAGTGGGATTGCTGGCGGCCAAGCGCGCACCTTCAGCGTTGCTAGAAACCGCACGGCGCTCTGCGTTGGGTAAATTTTGGGTGAGCCATGTTTGGCACTGTGCCAAAGCCTGTGGATGCGCCAACACCACTTCAATGTCTTTGAGGTTGTCGGTTTGTCGCAGCAAATTGTGGCGAACCAACAAGCTGACTTCGCCAATCACATGCACGGGTGAGCGCAAGAACAAATCGAGTGATCTGGCCACCACACCTTCGGTGGAATTTTCCATGCCCACTACGCCAAACTGGGCAGTACCCGCGGCAGTGGCATGAAACACTTCGTCGAAGTTGTTGCAGTAGATGAGGTTGGCCGCACTGCCAAAAAACTCAATGGCGGCTTGTTCGCAGAAAGTACCTTGAGGACCCAACACGGCAACGCGCTGAGGCGCTTCAAGGGCCAAACAGGCCGACATGATTTCACGCCAAATAGAGGCCACATGCGCATTCAACAGCGGACCTTGATTGGCTTTTTCTATTTTGGCAATGACCTGCGCCACGCGATCAGGGCGAAAGAAGGGCGAGCCTTCTGCGCGTTTGATTTCACCCACTTTTTCAGCCACTTTGGCACGCTGGTTCAGCAAACTCAAAAGCTGCTGGTCGAGCGAGTCAATTTGAATCCGCAGTTCGCCCAAGGCGTCTGATTGAATAGGTTGCGTCATGTTGGAATCAGTGATGAAAGTCAAACGGCAGAACGAGCTTGTTCAGGCCTGTTTTGTTTCGAAATCTTGAAGGTAAGACACCAGTGCCTGCACACCTTCCAGTGGCATGGCGTTGTAAATGCTGGCGCGCATGCCGCCTACAGATTTGTGACCTTTGAGTTGCAGCAGTCCGCGTGCTTTGGCGCCCGCAAGAAATGCGTCGTTGCGAGACTCATCTCGCAAATAAAAGGGGATGTTCATGCGTGAGCGGCACGATGGGTCAACACGGTTTTCGTACAGCTGAGATTGGTCTAGATAGCCGTAGAGCAATTTGGCTTTGGCGATGTTGCGTTGCTCCATGGCGGCAACGCCTGAAGCGCCGTTTTCTGTTTGTGCCTTCAACCATTTGAAAACCAAACCCGCCATGTAGATCGAATAGGTGGGGGGCGTGTTGAACATGGAGCCGTTGTCGGCCACCAGTTTGTAATTGAACGCACTGGGGCAATGCTTCATGGCTTTGCCCAGCAAGTCTTCGCGAACCACCACCAAGGTGAGGCCTGCGGGTCCTAAATTCTTTTGGGCACCACCAAATGCCAATCCTACTTTGGACCAGTCAATGCTGCGCGATGCCACATGCGACGAAAAGTCGATGACCAATGGCGCATTGCTGCCCATGGCTTTGAGGTCGGGAAGTGCATGGTATTCAACACCGTCGATGGTCTCGTTGGTACAAACATGCACGTAGTTCGCATTGGCGCTTAGCTGCCATTGAGCAGGCAAGGGGATGGTGGAGAACTTGGTCTCTTGTGCACTGGCTGCCAAATGAGGCGTGCAAAACTGCGCAGCCTCTTTGAATGATTTTTGGCTCCAGCTACCGGTCACCACAAAATCAACCGTGCCTTCTTGCGACAAGTTCAAAGGCACGATGGCATTTTCGGCAATGCCGCCGCCTTGCATGAACAAGATTTTGAAGTTGGCAGGAACCGCCAACAACTCACGAAGGTCGGCTTCCGCTTCTTCGTAAATGGACATGAACTCTTTACCCCGATGGCTCATCTCCATGACGCCCATGCCACTGCCGTGCCAGTCCAGCATTTCGCTGGCGGCTTGAATCAAGACGGCATCGGGAATGGCGGCAGGGCCGGCAGAAAAGTTGTAGGGCCTTGTCATTCGGCTGAACCGCTTTCGTCGCCGCCCGAAGCAGCTTCTCCGCCTTCGGCGTCAGAAGCGCCATCGACTGCTTCGTCTTGCATGTTGGCGTCGTTTTCCACAATGCGTTGCAAGCCAGACAATTTGGCGCCATCGTCCAAACCAATCAAAGTCACACCTTGTGTGGCACGACCCAATTCGCGAATTTCTGAAACGCGAGTGCGAACCAACACGCCCGTGTCGGTGATCAACATGATTTCGTCGTCGGCGTGCACCAAAGTTGCCGCAACCACTTTGCCATTGCGCTCGGATTGCTGGATGGCAATCATGCCTTTTGTGCCGCGACCATGGCGTGTGTATTCTGTGATGGAGGTGCGTTTGCCGTAGCCATTTGCTGTGGCGGTGAGCACGCTCTGCTGCTCATCTTCGGCCACCAACATGGCAATGACGCTTTGTGTTTCGTCCAGCATCATGCCGCGCACGCCACGTGCATTGCGACCCATGGGGCGCACATCGTTTTCGTCAAAGCGAACGGCTTTACCGCCATCGCTGAACAGCATCACGTCGTGCTTGCCGTCTGTGAGCGCAGCGCCAATTAAGAAGTCGCCTTCGTCCAAGTCCACGGCAATGATGCCGGCCTTGCGAGGATTGCTGAATTCATCCAAAGAGGTTTTCTTCACGGTGCCCATGGAGGTGCCCATGAACACATAGTGGTCTGCAGGGAAGCTGCGCATGTCACCTGTTAATGGCAAGACCACGTTGATCTTTTCACCTTCTTGCAAGGGGAACATGTTGACGATGGGGCGGCCGCGTGAGCCGCGTGAACCTGCAGGCACTTCCCACACTTTGAGCCAGTACAAACGGCCGCGGTTGGAGAAGCACAAGATGTAATCGTGGGTGTTGGCAATGAAGAGCTGATCGATCCAATCGTCTTCTTTGGTGGCGGTAGCTTGCTTGCCGCGACCGCCGCGCTTTTGCGCCCGGTATTCGGACAAAGGCTGGCTCTTGATGTAACCGCTGTGCGACAAAGTCACCACCATGTCGGTGGGGGTGATGAGGTCTTCGGTGGCCAAATCTTGTGCGTTGTTTTCAATGAAGCTGCGGCGTGCGCCAATTTTGGTTTGGCCAAATTCTTGGCGCAACTCGCCCAGCTCGGTACCAATGATGGTGGACACGCGCTCTGGCTTGGCCAAGATGTCGAGCAGGTCTTCAATCTCAGACATCACTTCTTTGTACTCAACCACAATCTTGTCTTGTTCCAGACCGGTCAAGCGTTGCAGACGCATCTGCAAAATTTCTTGGGCTTGCGTGTCGCTGAGGCGGTACAAACCATCATTGCCCATGCCGAAGTCTTTTTCCAAACCATCGGGACGGTAATCGTCTGCATTCACAGCGCCGCCATCGGCGCGGGTGCGTGTGAGCATCTCGCGAACCAATTTGCTGTCCCAGCGGCGGGTCATCAATTCGGCTTTGGCCACAGGGGGTGTAGGCGCATTGCGGATGATGGCAATGAACTCGTCGATGTTGGCCAATGCGACAGCCAAACCTTCGAGCACGTGACCACGCTCACGCGCTTTGCGCAAGGTGAATACGGTGCGGCGTGTGACCACTTCACGGCGGTGTTGCAGAAACACGCTGATGAGGTCTTTGAGGTTGCACAACTTGGGTTGGCCATCAATGAGGGCCACCATGTTGATACCGAAGGTGTCTTGCAATTGAGTCTGTTTGTACAGATTGTTGAGCACCACTTCAGGCACTTCGCCGCGCTTGAGTTCAATGACCAAGCGCATGCCGGATTTGTCGGACTCGTCTTGAATGTGGCTGATGCCCTCGATCTTTTTCTCGTGAACCAATTCGGCCATGCGTTCTTGCAAGGTTTTCTTGTTCACTTGGTAGGGCAACTCGTCCACCACGATGCACTGGCGCTGGCCTTTGTCGATGTCTTCGAAGTGGCACTTGGCACGCATCACCACACGGCCGCGGCCTGTGCGGTAGCCTTCTTTGACGCCACTGATGCCGTAAATGATGCCAGCCGTGGGGAAGTCGGGCGCGGGAATGATTTCCATCAACTCGTCGATGGTGGCTTCGGGGTTGCGCAGCATGTGCAAGCAAGCGTCAACCACTTCATTCAAATTGTGGGGCGGAATGTTGGTGGCCATACCCACCGCAATACCGCCAGAGCCATTCACCAATAAATTAGGAATGCGACTGGGCAAGACCAAAGGTTCTTTTTCAGAGCCGTCGTAGTTGGGGCCAAAGTCGACGGTTTCTTTGTCGATGTCGGCCAACATTTCGTGCGCAATTTTGGCCAAACGAATTTCGGTGTATCGCATGGCCGCAGCGTTGTCGCCGTCCACCGAACCGAAGTTGCCTTGACCGTCCACCAACATGTGGCGCATGGAAAAATCTTGCGCCATGCGAACGATGGTGTCATAGACAGATTGGTCGCCGTGTGGGTGGTATTTACCAATCACGTCACCCACAATACGCGCAGATTTTTTGTAGGCACGGTTCCAGTCGTTGTTCAGCTCATGCATGGCAAACAACACACGGCGGTGCACCGGCTTGAGGCCGTCACGGGCATCGGGCAGGGCGCGTCCCACAATCACGCTCATGGCGTAGTCGAGGTAACTGCGGCGCATTTCCTCTTCTAGACTGATGGGAAGGGTTTCTTTAGCAAACTGGGTCATGAGGGGTCAGGCGCACTGGGTGAAAGACTGCCATTTTAGGTCCAAAGACTGTCGTTGATTTGCAACACATTGCGCAGATTGACAAGATAGCTGTCAAGGGCTTTTCACCAAATTGGGGAATTGGCCTCGAGCTATGGCACAATCATTTCAACGTTTTGGGTGATGGTCATTCAAATCGTCTCATTTTTCGCAGGATGTCTGCGGTTTTAATCCCCATGAGGAGAACCATGAAAAAATTCAACAAAGTGGCAATGGTGTTGGCTTCAGCTGCCTTGGCAACAGCCTCCGGTGCGCAATCCGTAGACAACTGGCGTAACGCTTCAGGCGATGCCTGGAAAAACGGTACAGCTGAATACTGCTGGCGCGATGCCAACTGGACACCTGCTACTGCTGCTGCAGGTTGCGACGGTGCTATCGTTGCCCCTAAAGCTGCAGCGCCTGCACCCAAGGCTGCGCCAGCGCCCAAGCCCGCTGCTAAACCCGCTGCCAAACCAGCACCTGCTGCAGCCACCAAAGTGACTTACGCTGCTGACACCTTCTTTGACTTTGACAAATCAGTGTTGAAAGCTGACGGCAAAGCCAAATTGGACGACTTGGCTGGCAAAGTCAAGGCCATCAACTTGGAAGTGATCATTGCTGTGGGTCACACTGACTCTGTTGGCTCTGACGCCTACAACCAAAAGTTGTCTGTCAAGCGCGCTGACGCTGTCAAGGCTTACTTGGTCACCAAAGGTATCGAGAAAAACCGCGTTTACACAGAAGGCAAGGGCGAGAAACAACCCGTTGCTGACAACAAAACCAGCGCTGGCCGTTCTAAAAACCGTCGCGTTGAAATCGAAGTTGTTGGCACACGCGCCAACAAATAAGCTTTCAATTGCTTGAACCAGATCAAGACATGTCTTGATCTTCAAAAGGCCTCCCTTGGGAGGCCTTTTCACTTTGCGCGACAATCCAGGCTATGAGCAACCCTACACCCTCACAATTTTCCAGTGCCAACGTGGACCCAGCCGAATTGGCCAAATTCTCGGACTTGGCTCACCGTTGGTGGGACACCGACAGTGAATTTCGCCCACTGCACCAAATCAATCCACTGCGCTTGAATTGGATTCAAGGTTTGGCACCGCTGATGGGCAAAAAAATCGTCGACATTGGGTGTGGCGGTGGCATCTTGTCCGATGCCATGGCCAGACAAGGGGCCCAAGTGTTGGGCATTGACTTGGCTGTGAAATCCTTGAAAGTTGCGCAGTTGCATGCTTTGGAGGCGGGCACCCAAGGTGTTCAGTACCAAGAAATCAGTGCTGAGCAATTGGCCGAACAACAAGCAGGTCAATTTGACGTGGTCACTTGCATGGAAATGCTAGAGCATGTGCCCGACCCAGCTTCTGTGGTGCAAGCCTGTGCCAAGTTGGTCAAGCCGGGTGGATGGGTTTTCTTCTCCACGCTCAATCGCAATCCAAAGTCATTTTTGTTCGCGGTGGTCGGTGCTGAATATATTTTGAACTTGCTGCCCAAGGGCACCCATGAATATGCACGCATGATCAAACCCAGTGAGCTGGCAGATTGGGTGCGCGCTGAAGGGCTCGATGTTTTACAAATGAAAGGCATGGGATACAACCCCTTCACCCAGCACTATTCTTTGGGTTCCGACACCGATGTGAACTATTTGATGGCCACGCAAAAGCCATTTGAAACCGCAGCGTGAGAATTAAGACACCATGAAGTTCGAAAATGTCCAGGCAGTGCTGTTCGATTTGGATGGCACCCTCATTGACAGCGCGCCAGATTTAGGTGCTGCCGTTGACAAAATGCGAGTGACTCGCGGCTTGTCTTCCATGCCTTTGTCGCATTACCGTCCCATGGCTGGTGCCGGCGCACGCGGCATGCTCGGTTTGGCTTTTGGCATGACACCCGAGCATCCGGATTACGAGGTCATGAAAGAAGAGTTCTTTCAAAATTATGAAACATGCATGACGCAGCGAACGTTCGCTTTTGAGGGTGTGGCGTTACTGATCGATGCGTTGGTGGCGCGTCAATTGCCTTGGGGTGTGGTCACCAACAAATCCAAACGATTTACCGAACCCCTGACGCAAGGCATGCCGTTGTTTGCCACGGCCTCTGTGGTGATCAGTGGTGACACCACGCCGCATGCCAAACCGCACCCTGCGCCTCTGTTAGAAGCTGCAAAGCGTTTGCGCATTGAGCCCGCACGCTGCGTGTATGTGGGTGATGATGAGCGTGACATTGTGGCGGGTCATGCCGCCGAAATGAAAACAGTGGCTGCAACCTATGGTTATTTGGGCAGCCAGTCTGACATCCAGGCATGGCGCGCGCATGCGCAAATTGATGCCCCAAGCCAATTGATCAAGCTGCTGTCCATTTGATGGGGGCGGAATTTGATCTTGCACGACAGCGTGCTGACTGACATGACAATGTCTCAGATTCAATTCATTCGGGAACGCCTGCGCCGCTTAGGCGCACGGCCTGCGCACGAGCAGCGCATATTGCGTTTGTGGGTTCAGGCCAAATCCCAAAACAGCGGCCGACGACCGCTTGAGAGTTTCATGCCAACGGCCCTGCGTGATGAATTGCCGCAACTCACGGCAGATTTGAACGGTCTGCTTCGCCTGCAATCAGAACATCCTGCAGAAGATGGCTCTGTTCGTTGGTTGTTGGCCTTGCAAGATGGTCAAACAGTGGAAACCGTAGGGCTGCCACGCGATGGCGTGTGCGTGTCATCGCAGGTTGGCTGTGCGGTTGGTTGCGTGTTTTGCATGACAGGTCGAGAAGGATTGATCAGGCAGGTAGGCAGTGCAGAAATTGTTGCACAAGTGGCCTTTGCAAGACTGCACCGGCCCGTTAAAAAAGTGGTTTTCATGGGCATGGGAGAGCCGGCGCATAACTTAGACAACGTGATGGAAGCCATCGATGTTTTGGGCACTGTGGGCAACATCGCGCACAAATCCTTGGTGTTTTCTACGGTGGGCGACGCACGCGTGTTCGAAAGATTGCCACTGGGTTTGGTCAAGCCTGCATTGGCGGTGTCATTGCACACCACGCGCGCAGATTTGCGCGAGCAATTGCTGCCACGTGCACCCAAAATGTCGCCCGAAGAACTGGTTGAGGCCGCCGAAATTTATGCGCGTCAAACCGGTTATCCCATTCAATATCAGTGGACTTTGCTCAAAGGCGTGAACGATACGGCGGAAGAGTTGGACGGCATTGTGCGTTTGCTCAAAGGCAAATATGCCCTGATGAACATGATTCCCTACAACGCCATTGACGATTTGCCGTTTGAGCGACCTTCCTGGGAGCGTGCCGCAGAAATTGCACGAAGTTTGCACAAGCGCGGCATCTTGACCAAGCTCAGAAATTCAGCGGGTCAGGACGTGCAGGGCGGTTGCGGACAGTTGCGTGCGCGTCATTTTTTGGGCAACAAGCCACTTGACATGGCGGTTCCCAAAATGACAACAGCGCCCAATATCAGCATGCTCAGGGTGACGACTTCACCTAAAAACAGCACGCCATAAATCAACGCAAACACGGGTATCAAAAACGTGACGGTGAGTGCTTTGGCTGGACCGGCACGATTGACCAAACGAAAGTAAAGAATGTAGGCGGTGCCCGTACATGCCACCCCCAACATGCTCAAGGACAGCCAAGCTTTGAGGCTGGGCATGGTTTCAGGCAAGGTCCAAAGCGCGGGCAAGGTCAATGCCAAACTGGCGCCCAGTTGGCTACCGGTGGCCGAGACCAAGGGTGGCAAGTTGGGCATGTATTTTTTGGTAAAACTGCCCGAAATGGCGTAGCAGAGGGTGGCCAACAAACACGCCGCAATGGCGAGATATTGTCCCAAGGCGCTGGTGTCTGGGTTGGCAGCGTTGTGGTGCTGTGTTTGATTGTTGGCCAACAAGGAAACACCCGCAAAGCCAATCAGCAAACCCAAGATGCGCCAACGGTTGAGTTTGTCACCCAACCAAAACCAAGCCACAACTGCAGCAAACAAAGGTACTGCGGCGTTCAAGATGGCCGACAAGCCGGTGGAGATGTGCATCACGGCATATGCATAAAGGGCAAAAGGCAGGGCGGAGTTGAACACGCCAAAACCCAATACCAGACGCCATTTGCTTTTGAATACGGGCAAGTGGCCTTGCCACAGCATCAAGGGAAACAGCATCAGGGTGGCAATGCAGACCCGGAGCCATGCAGTGGGAAGCGCGCCAAATTCGGCAGCGCCCATGCGCATGAACAAAAACGAGGCGCCCCACAAGGCACCCAATAAAACATAATCCACACGCCAGTCGCTGGCCTTGTGTTCTAAGGCACTCTCACTCATGCTGAATTCTTGGCTTCCAATGCCAGCAATGCTTGTTTGCGCCACAAACCACCGGCGTAACCCGTTAACTGGCCTTGCCCACCCAGGACACGGTGGCAAGGAATCAAGATGCTGATAGGGTTGCGGCCAATGGCCGTGCCGACCGCTCTGACGGCGCTGGGTCTGCCAATGGCGGCAGCCACTTCACCATAGCTGCAAGTCGCGCCGTGGGGAATGCTCATCAAGGCTTGCCATACAGCTTGCTGAAAAACAGTGCCGCCACTCAAATCCAGGGTGATGTCTTGAAGCCATTGGCGCGCAGCTTGCTGAGGCCGCAATGTTGAATGCCAGTAGTTGCCCAGCAAGGTCTCAGCTTGAAGCAAGGTGTCGTTGCGAGGCGATGCCTGCCATCGCGCTGTCTCGGGGTGATGTTGTTGTCCTTCAAACCATGCGCCATTGAACCCCAATGGGCTGGCAGACAAAGTCATTGGGCCCCAAGGACTTGAGATCTGTTTAAAGCAAGTTTGTGGGTGAAATTGCATCCTTCAATCCTATCCGATTTCAGGTGCGTCCACCTACAATGGAGGCCTGTTGGCTCCACCTTTGGGTTTGTACTTTATGCAGGTAACCGCATCGATTTTCAAAGCATACGATATTCGCGGCACATACCCCCGCACGCTGCATGAAGAGTTGGCTGAGGGATTAGGCCGTGCCTTTGGCACCTTGGCCGTCAAGGAGGGGCAGCACGCGGTGGCTGTTGGCCGAGATGGCCGCTTGAGTGGCCAGGCATTGGCCAATGCTTTGATGCGCGGTTTGATGTCCGTGGGTATTCAAGTCATTGATGTCGGCTTGACCACCACGCCGCAACTTTATTTTGCAGCACATACGGTGTGCAAAAGTGGCATTCAGGTCACGGGCAGTCACAACCCCAAAGACGACAACGGCTTCAAAATGGTGCTGGGCGGTTGTGCCATTTATGGTGATGAAATTCAATCCTTGCGCGAAGTCATCGAAGCAGAGTCATGGGTTCTGTCAAATCAGGGTAGTCTTAGAACGCTAGACATCCTGCCGGCATACATCCAAAGAATTGTCAGTGGCATCGAACTGAGTCGGCCTCTGAAAATTGTGGTCGATTCGGGCAATGGCATTGCGGGTGCCAGTGCACCCGGTATTTTTCGCGCGCTTGGTTGCGAAGTGATTGAACTGTTCAGTGAGGTTGATGGCAATTTCCCCAATCACCACCCCGACCCAAGCAAGCCTGAAAATCTCAAAGACCTTGTGGCAACACTTCAAACGACCGGCGCCGAATTGGGCTTGGCATTTGATGGGGATGGCGATCGATTGGGCATCGTCACAAAAGATGGTGAAACCATTTATCCAGATCGCCAGATGCAATTGTTTGCCCAAGATGTCCTCAGCCGTGTGCCAAATGGCACCATTTTGTTTGACGTCAAGTGTTCGCAGCGTTTGGCGCCTGCCGTTCGGGCTGCAGGCGGTATCCCCCTGATGTACAAAACGGGCCACTCTTTGATCAAAGCCAAGATGAAGGAGATAGAGGCCAGCGGTGGGCAAGCGCCATTGGGCGGCGAAATGAGCGGGCACATCTTTTTCAAAGAGCGTTGGTATGGTTTCGACGATGGTACCTATGCCGGTTGTCGTTTGCTTGAAATTGTCAGCCGAAGTGCAGACGCAAATGCCGTGCTGAAAGCACTGCCCACCAGTTTCAGTACGCCTGAGTTGAATGTGGCTTGCCAGGAAGGAGAGGCGCATCAGCTCACGGCACAACTGTTGCAGGTGGCATCGCAGCATTTCAGTGCACCGGCCGAAATTTCTGACATGGATGGCCTGCGGGTCGATTGGCCCGATGGCTTTGGTCTCATCCGCGCTTCCAACACCACCCCGGTTTTGGTGTTGCGCTTTGAAGGCCACACGCAAGCAGCTTTGACACGCATCGAACAATCGATGCTGGCTTTGTTGCGAACTGTGAAGCCCAACGCGCACCTGCAAAGTTCTGCGCACTGAACCTGCTTTGAATTTGTGACGCTCTCTTTTGTGAAAACATTGTTGTCTTTTTGGTTTTACAGCACCCTGATGCAATGGGCAACGCCTTTGTTGCGACGTAAGTTACGTCGTCGGGCCAAGGCCGAGCCCATGTATGGCGTCAATGTTGAGGAACGATTTGGGCATTACGCCCCTGACTTGCCAACTTCGGATGTCAATTGGGTGTGGGTGCACGCGGTGTCATTGGGAGAGACACGCACCGCAGCCATTCTGATCAAAGGGCTGAGAGAGAATTTTCCGGACATGCGATTGCTGTTGACCCATGGCACAGCCACAGGCCGAGAAGAAGGACAAAAAATACTGCGTGCAGGCGATGTTCAGGTCTGGCAGCCTTGGGATTCCAAGGTGGCAGTCGCCCGCTTCTTTACAGCCTTTCAGCCAAGTCTTGGTCTTATTTTAGAAACTGAAATTTGGCCCAACTGGGTGCGGTACGCGCAACAATTCAAGGTGCCACTGGTCTTGGTCAATGCCCGCATGAGTGAGAAGTCTTTGCGCAAGGCCTTGCGCTGGCCATCCCTGATGAAGCCGGCCTACAAAGGATTAAGTGCCGTATTGGCGCAAACCAATGAAGACGCTGTCAGGCTGCAGTCCTTGGGTGCGCAAGTGACAGAAGTCACGGGCAATTTGAAGTTCGATGCCACACCCGATCCAAGCCAAGTTGCCTTGGGCCATGCTTGGCGTTCACGGTTGACAGGGCCGGTGCTGATGTTGGCCAGTTCGCGTGAAGGTGAGGAGCGTTTGTGGTTGAAGGCTTGGCAAAGCTATGTCAAGGGCCATCCAAAGACACCGGTTCAGTGGTTGATTGTTCCCAGACATCCGCAGAGGGTGGCCGAAGTTGAGCAATTGATGCTGGCGCAAGGTCAAGGCATCAGCCGGCGCACGTCATGGGCCGATGAGGAGGCACTGCCAGCTGCCAATTCACCGGGTTCAGTTATTTACCTGGGGGACAGCCTGGGTGAAATGGCTTTGTATTACAGCTTGGCCGATGTCGCATTGTTGGGCGGCAGCTTTGAAGTCTTGGGTGGCCAAAATCTGATTGAGGCTGCTGCGTGTGCTTGCCCCATTGTGATGGGGCCACACACTTTTAATTTTTCTGACGCTTCCGATGCTGCCTTGTCTGCTGGCGCTGCAACGCGTGCAGTAGACATGTTAGATGCCATCGAAAAAGCCGTGACTGTGGCAATGGACCCTTGTATCCGTCAGCAACAATCCGACAAGGCGCTGTGGTTTGCAGGGCAACACGGAGGTGCCACCCAACGCACAGCGATGGCTGTGCGTGAGTGGTTGCTCAAGGGTTCAGCAGGGCATTGATGGAAGCCAAATCAGCTTCTGTCAGGCTGCCAGCCGCCTGGCGCAATTTAAGTTGGCCCAGCAACACGTCGTAGCGAGCTTTGGCCAAATCACGTTTGGTTTGGAACAACTGGCTTTGGCTGTTCAAGACATCGATGTTGATGCGCACGCCCACTTGGTAGCCCAACTTGTTGGCGTCCAAAGCGCTTTGACTGGACGCTTCCGCAGCTTGCAAGGCATTGACCTGGCCCAAGCCCGATTGCAAGCCAAAAAATGCAGAGCGTGTGGCCTGGGCGACTGCGCGTTCCGCCGCTTCCAAATCAGAGCGAGCTTTGTCTTCAAGCGCCACCGTTTCTTTGATGCGATTTTGAGTTGCAAAACCCGCAAACAATGGCATGTTGAAAGACAAGGTGACGCTGTTGGTGTTGATGTCCACTTGCGATGCGTTCAGACCTTTGCCGTCTTTGTAGCGTGTTGGGGTGTAGCCTGCCACCAGATCCAAGGTGGGCTTGTGACCCGCTTCGGCTTTGGCTGTTTCAAGCTTTGCAATGTCCAATGCCGCGCGGCTTTGAAGCACAGAAGGGTTGGTTTCTGACGATTGCTTGACCCACTGCTCCAAACTTTGTACCTCTGGTCCCGCCAGTTTGGCCTTGCTTGAAAGTGACTTGGGTTCAATGTTGTTCAGTCCTACCAATTGGTTCAAGGCCAGCCGCTTGATGCGCAAATCATTGTCGGCGGCAATCTCTTGAGCCAATACCAAGTCGAAGCGTGCTTGCGCTTCGCGCGCATCCGTGATGGTGGAGGTACCTACTTCAAAATTGCGTTTGGCCGCGGCCAGTTGTTCTGCCACAGCCAGCTTTTGTGCTTTGACAAAGTCCAGACTTTCGCGTGATATCAGAACATCAAAATAGGCTTGGCTGAGGCGAACCATCAGATCTTGCTCTGCCGCTTTGAGTTGTACGCTGGCCAGTTCCAGTTGGCGCTGACCCTGCTGGTAGCTGGCAAAGTTGGCAGGGCGGTAGAGAGGCTGTGACGCACTCAAGGTGGCCGACTTGCTTTGTGCGTTGGCCGTTAGCGCTGAGGCGACTTGTTCCACTTCGGTTTTGTTGACATTGGCAGACAAGCCAATGGTGGGCAACAAAAGTGCCTTGGCTTGATCACCTTTGGCAAGATTGGCCGTGTACTGAGACTGCGCGGCTTTGTAAGTGGCATCGTAACTGCGGGCTGTTTCAAACAAGGACATCAAGCTCTGGGCTTGTGCTGAACCAGCGAAAGCAGCAGAGATGGCCAACGTGATGGGTAGAAAGCGCAAATTCATGAAAATCTTTCGTGGCAAAAGCCAAGGTTAGATGGAAATTAAAAATCAGTAAACTGGCACACTGGGGTCAACTTGCGCAGACCACGCGTGAATACCGCCACTGATGTTGGTGACGTTGGTAAAACCATGGTGTTCTAAGAAGGCTGCAACTTGCATGCTTCTGCCGCCGTGGTGACACAAGCAAGCGATAGGCCGGTTTTTATCCAGTTCGAACAAGCGGGCAGGTACAGTTTGCATGGGCATGATCATGACTTCGCACGCTTGTGGCGCAATGCTGGCCATCTTGCATTCCCATGTTTCGCGAACGTCCAAAATCAAAGGCTGCCCCTGTGAGCTTGCCTGTTGTTGCCAGTCGGAGAATTGTGCGGGGCTAATTTGTTGCATGTGAGTTGAACCTGCTTGTGCGGGGACGCAGTGTTCAGAATGAAAAACGGTTGTGTTCGGGGAAACCTTGCAACCGGGGTGCACAAGTGTCCCAAGGTTCTGAGGTTTGCCATTGTTGTTCGCCGGTGCGCGTGATGATGCTGGCGCGCATGACGGGATCTTCTCCGACCACAGCCAACAAACGGCCGCCTGTCTTGAGCTGATTGAGCAAGACCTGCGGTACTTCGGGCACGGAGCCGCTTAAGAAAATGACATCGAAGGGGCCGTCTGCTGCAGCACCTTGGCAGCCGTCTGCGTTGCGGACTTCGACATTGGCAATTCCTGCCGCTTGTAAATTGGCGCGCGCTTGCTGTGCCAAGCCAGCATCAATCTCCAGGCTGAGAACGCTGGCTGCTTGTTGCGAAGCCAGCGCAGCCATGTAACCTGAGCCCGTGCCAATTTCCAAAACTTTGTCTGTGGGCTGAATGGCTGCATCTTGTAAAAATCGAGCCTCAACCCGAGGTGCCAACATGACTTGGCCCGATGTGCTCTGAGTATGCAAAGGGATTTCCATGTCCACAAATGTCAGTGCTTTGTTGGCCATGGGCACAAATTGTTCACGTTTGACAACCGACAACAAAGTCAATACTTGACCATCCAAGACTTCCCAAGGACGAATTTGTTGTTCGATCATGTTGAAACGGGCGATATCATTGCTCATGCTTACTCCGGGGGGTATGTAATTCTAACCAATTTCATTTTAGCTTCTGGCGGGGCTGTGAAATAGACTTTTCCTTACCGGACCATAGGCGTTTTAAAAATTCACTCAAATCGTCCATGTAGCAATACACCACAGGCACCACCACCAAGGTTAGAAGTGAAGAAGTGATCACCCCGCCAATGACCGCTTGGCCCATGGGCGAGCGTTGCTCAGAGCCCTCAGTGATGGCGAATGCAAGGGGAATCATGCCAAAAATCATGGCCAAGGTGGTCATCAAAATGGGGCGCAGCCTGACTTTGGCGGCCAACAACAGGGCTTCTGTGCGATTTAACCCCGCAACTGGAACGCCTGAGTCCGAAACCCCGCCTTCGCGAGCGCGAATGGCAAAGTCGACCAACAAAATGGCATTTTTGGTAACCAATCCCATGAGCATCACCACGCCAATGACGGAGAACATCGACAAAGCTGAGCGGAAGGCCATCAGAGCCAAAACCACACCAATCAAGGTGAGGGGCAGGGCCGTCATCAGAGCCAAAGGTTGTAAAAAGCTCTTGAATTGGCTGGCCAAAATCATGTAAATGAAAATAACTGCCATGAGCAAGGCCGTGGTGGCGTATTGAAAAGACTCGTTCATGCTCTTGGTGGAGCCGCCAAATTGGTAGCGATAACCGGGAGGCCAAGCCACAGCCTCTAGGATTTTACGAATGTCAGTCGAAATTTCGCCAGCCGAACGAAGCGATGCGTTGGCATTGATGGAAACTTCCCGCATCAAGTCTCGGCGATTGATTTGATTTGAACCGGTGGTTTCTTGAACTTGCGCAATTTGTCCCAGCCTAACGGTTCGTGTTTGACCATCAGCACCAGGGGTGGTGAATGGAAGTCGTTCTAGATCTTGTGGGCTATTTCGGAAGTCAGGACTCAAACGAACATTAACATCGTAGGTTTGGTCATCGGGTGCTCGCCAGTTGCCCACAGTCTGACCTGCAATCAGCGTCCTCAATCCACTGGACAAATTGGCAACGCCCCATCCCAAGTCGGAGGCTGATTCGCGCATCACTTGGATGGCAATAGATGGTTTGTTGGGTTTGACACTGCTGTCCAAGTCCACCAAGCCAGGAATGACACGAAACTGTTCCATCAGCTTGAGGGTCAAGCGCTCCAACTCACGCTGATCTGGACCTTGAAGAGAGAACTCAATTTGTTTGTTACCGCCCACACTGTCCAGTGTGCCGACGTGCGTGACGGTAATGCCCGCAACCTTGGCAAGACGCTCACGCAGCAAAACAGAAATGTCTTCGACATTGCGTTGCCTTAATTTGCGATCGACCAATCGAATGTAAATGCTGGCGTTGTTTTTACCTTGCGCATTGGGTGTGTTCATGCCCGTCAAGGTGTACTGAACCTCTGGAAATTCACGCACGATGGCTTCAACTTGTTTGGCTTTCAGAGCGGTGCTTTCCAGCGAAGTTCCTACAGGTGTTTGGAAGTTCAAAGTGGTTTCGGAATAGTCACCTTTGGGGACAAATTCCGTGCCCAGCAGCGGCACCATCATGACGCTGCTGATGAAAATACCGAAGGCCAATAGCAGCGTGCTGCGTTTGTGCGCCAAGGCCCAAGAGAGCATTTCCTGATACCGCTCGGCCATGCGTTCGGTTTGTCTCTCAAACCACTGGGTGACACGGCCGATGCTGCGATCGTAAAAGCTGTCGGGCCCTTTGGGGGCACCCGCGTGATGAATGCTGGGGTCGTGCCAAATGCTGGACAGCATCGGATCGAGCGTGAAGCTGACAAACATGGAGATGAGCACCGCCGCCACAATGGTGATGCCAAACTCATGAAAGAACTTACCAATGATGCCTTCCATGAAGCCAATCGGCAAAAAAACCGCCACGATGGAGAGGGTGGTGGCCAGCACAGCCAAGCCAATTTCTTGCGTACCAAGGAGCGCCGCATCGTAGGCGTTTTTGCCCATTTGGACGTGTCGCACAATGTTTTCGCGCACCACAATGGCGTCGTCAATCAGAAGTCCTACGCACAATGACAAGGCCATCAAAGTGATCATGTTGATGGTGAAACCAAACATGCTCATGAACCAAAAGGTGCCAATCAATGAAATAGGCAGGGTCAGGCCAGTGATCACCGTCGAACGCCATGAATTCAAAAACAAAAACACAATCAAAATGGTCAGCAAGGCGCCTTCAATCAGGGTTCTCCGTACATTGTCCACTGCGACACGAATTTGTCTAGAACCATCGGACACGGGTTCTAATCGAATGTCTGCCGGCACTTGTTTGCGCAACTCTTGAAGACTGCCCATCAGGCCATCGACCACTTCGATGGTGTTGGCATCTTGCGATTTTTGAATGGTCAGCAGCAACGTGCGTTCGCCGTTGTAGAGGGCCATGCTCTCCATCTCTTGTGCACCATCTTTGACGTGGGCGACTTGTGCCAAACGGATGGCGGTCCCGCCCTTGCGCGCCACAATGATTTGGCCAAAATCTTCAGGGCGTTTGACTCGGGACTGAATTTGAATGACGCGCTCTTGTGTGGACGAGCGCAGCGCGCCCACCGGCAAGTCTTGGTTTTCGTTGCGAACTGCGGAAGCAATTTGCTCGGCACTGACACCCAGCGCTTCCATGGCATCGGGGCGCAAGTAGATGTTGATCTCACGCCGGCTACCGCCAATGAGATTGACTGCGCCAACGCCGCGCACATTTTCCAGGCGTTTTTTCAGAACTTGTTCGGTGTAGTTGGTGAGTTCCACCAAGCGGGTGCTACTTGCCCCCTGACGAACTTCTGGTATGACAGCCAAAGACCAGATGGCTTTGCTGGTGGGGTCAAAACGGATGATGCGTGGTTCTTTGACCTCGTCCCGCAAGGTGGCCCGCATGCCGGCTACTTTTTCTCGGACATCATCGGCTGCTTTGCGACCGTCCATGTTCAGTTGGAACTCAATCACCACGACAGATTGGTTTTCGTAGCTGCGCGAGGTGAGGGCATTGATACCCGCGATGGTGTTGACACTTTCCTCAATTTTTTTGCTGACTTCGCTCTCGATAATTTCAGGCGAAGCACCAGGGTACTCGGTGATGACCACCACGACTGGAAAATCAATGTTGGGGAATTGATCAACTTTCAAGCGCTGAAATGCAAAGAAGCCCATCACCACAAACGCAAGCATGATCATGGTCGCGAAGACCGGATTTTGAAGACTGACCCGTGTGAACCACATGTTGTAAAACTTTCAGCAGATGGCAGTCAGGGTTTTTCGGCTTTTTGGAGTGCTGCGGTTTGAATCACCAAGGTGCCATCTCGAACTGCACCGGCACTGGGCGCCAAGACATCTGTGCCTTCGCTCAGCTCACGCAGGGCCATCACGGCTTTGCCGTCAGCTTCACCTCTAGGGCCTGAAGCAACTGTGACGTGAACCACTTTGCCGTTTTGAATGGTTTGAACATAGGGCGACGTTTTGTCGGTACGCACACTTTCTAAAGGTACGACGACGGCTTGAATTTTTTGTGTGCCCAGATTTCCCTGCACAAAAATGCCCTGTCGCAACAAAGGATGCGCGCTCAATCCAAGGTAGACAAGCACACTTCGGCTGCCTGTTTGTGCATTGGGATTGATGCGCAACACTTTGGCGGTGACGTTTTGGTCTGTGTTTTCGATGAACAGTTTGGCTGTTTGTCCAACTTTGACAGTGACTGCGTCTGCCGTGCTCAGGGTTGCTTCCAACTCCAGTTGCGAAAGGTCAACGATTTCAACGATGCGCGCTTCAGGGGAGACGCGCTCACCCGGCTGCGCCAAGCGCTGGCTGATCAAACCACTGAGGGGTGCCTTCAGGGTGCAATCTTCGACGGCTTTACTGGCTGCATCGTAAGCGGACAGCGCTGCTTGGTAGGTGGCTTTGCTGCCGTTCAAGTTGGCGATTGACGTGTCCAAGGCTGTTTTGGAAATGAAGCCTTGATTGACCAATGCATTGTTGTTGTCAAATTGGCGCTGTGCCACCTCAACTTGCGCACGTGCGGCTTCTGCTTGTTGTTGCGCTTGACGCTGCCGCGCTGCATATTCTGTTGCATCGACCCGGGCCAAAATTTGCCCTGCGACCACAGCATCGCCTTCGCGGACGTCCAGTGCCATCAATTCACCAGCGACGCGGGCCTTGACCATGGCGCTGCGTGTGGCTTTTAAAGTGCCAGAGATGGAGATGCCCTGGGTCAGGCTGATTTTTTGGGCGGTGACCACATCCGTTTGAGACAACTCAATGGTGTTGTTTGCACTGGTTTTTGCAACTTTCAAATCTGATTTCTTCGCGCCCAACCAGCCTTTGGCATAGCCCAAGCCAAGGCCCACCATGAGAAGGAACAAGGTGGCAATGAGCACGCGTTTTTTTGTCAAGGTCATACAGGTGTTTCGACAGAGAGGCCGCGCACAATCAGGTCCGCGTGTTGGGTGATGTAGTTTTCTGCGGGTACGTCAGGCGAGCCAGCAAGGCACAGAGCATTGGTGTGCTTGGACATGATGAAAAACAGCATGGGCGCAATGATCACCATCACGGTGCTTTCCAGGTTGAAGTTTTTAAATTCTCCGGCGGCGCGACCCCGCTCCAGCACATCCTTGAGCACTCGAATGGCTGGGTTGATGACTTCTTCTTGGTAAAAAGCCGCCAGTTCAGGAAAGTGGTTGCTCTCACTGATGATCAGCTTGGTGATCCCTGAGGCTTTGGTGGCGCCATATCTGCGCCACCACTCCCGTATCAAAAAGTGCAACAGTTCTTTGCTGCTGCCTTTGAAGTTGGCCACTTCCAGGGCACCTTCAGTGACTGTTTTGACCACGTTCTCGCGCACCACAGCTTTGAAAAGTTCTTCTTTGCTGGGGAAGTACAAAAACAGCGTGCCTTTGGACACGCCGGCTTTGGCGGCAACTTCTTCTGCGCGTGTGGCCGCAAAGCCTTTTTCAACAAAAAGGTCTAGCGCAGCCTCTAGCAATTCGCCTGGGCGATGCTGTTTGCGGCGTTCGCGTTTGAGGGGAGGTGGTATTTCAGACACGTTTAATGACTCGTTGGTTAGTAATGTAAGGTCTGGCCATTGGAGCGTCAAGCCTTCAGGTCTGCGTGGTCGAAAAAAAGACCGCCTGGGCGGTCTTTTTGAAAAATAACTTGAGGTATCTCAATAGAAGGCTTGAAGACCTGTTTGCGCGCGACCCAAAATGAGCGCGTGCACGTCATGCGTTCCTTCGTAGGTGTTGACGGTTTCCAAGTTGATCATGTGGCGAATGACATGGTATTCGTCGTGAATGCCATTGCCGCCGTGCATGTCGCGTGCCATGCGGGCCACGTCCAAGGCCTTGCCGCAGCTGTTGCGTTTGATCAGACTGATCATCTCGGGCACAGATTTGCCATCGTCCATCAATCGACCTACGCGCAAGCAGCCCTGCAGGCCCAATGTGATTTCGGTTTGCATGTCGGCCAATTTCTTTTGGATCAGTTGGTTTTGTGCCAAGGGGCGGCCAAACTGAACACGGTCTAGGGTGTATTGACGCGCACGGTGCCAGCAGTCTTCCGCAGCACCCAGGGCACCCCAGGCAATGCCGTATCGGGCTTTGTTCAAGCAGCCAAACGGGCCTTTCAAGCCAGACACATTGGGCAACATGTTTTCTTCTGGCACAAACACATCGTCCATGACGATTTCGCCAGTGATGCTGGCGCGCAAGCTCATCTTGCCTTCGATCTTGGGGGCAGTGAGGCCCTTCATGCCTTTTTCCAAAATGAAGCCGCGAATGGCAGACTGTCCGTCGCCTTCACCTTCAAGTTTGGCCCACACCACAAACACATCGGCGATGGGCGCGTTGGTGATCCACATTTTGGCGCCCTTCATGATGAAGCCGCCATCCACAGGCTTTGCGCGTGTGAGCATGCTGGCAGGATCAGAGCCGTGGTTGGGTTCGGTCAGGCCGAAGCAACCCACCCATTCGCCAGTGGCCAATTTGGGCAAGTACTTTTGACGCTGGGCTTCGGAGCCGTATTCATGGATAGGGTGCATGACCAAGGAGCTTTGCACGCTCATGGCGCTGCGGTAACCGCTGTCGACGCGTTCCACCTCGCGCGCCACCAAGCCGTAGCTGACATAGTTCAATCCGGCGCAGCCGTAGCCATCGATGGTGGAGCCCAAGAAGCCCATGCTGCCAAACTCGTTCATGATTTCGCGGTCAAACTTTTCATGGCGCGCAGCCATCAAAACGCGAGTTTGCAACTTCTCTTGGCAAAAGTTATGCGCGGCATCAACGATGGCGCGTTCATCTTCGCTCAGTTGTTCGTTCAGCAAAAAGGCGTCGTCCCATTGAAAGCTAGGCTTCATGATGTAAATCCATCCAAGATTAAAGATGAGGAGATTTTATAGTCATGAGAAATGTTCTATGCGCTTGTCCCATAGAGAAGCCTGTCTAAGAGGTGACAAGTGCTTTCATCTGGCGGGGTTTTGGCGCAAAGGTGGGTGTTTTGGGTCAGAATGTCTGCATGCAAATTCCCTCCCATGCGCAAACATTGGTTTTAGGCGGCGGCTGCTTCTGGTGCACCGAAGCCGTTTTCGTACAGGTCAAAGGTGTCTTAGACGTGGAGTCTGGCTATACCAATGGCCAAGCCCTTCACCCCACATACGAGCAAGTTTGTTCGGGCCTCACGGGGCACAACGAAGTGGTTAAATTGGTTTACGACCCCCGGGTCATCACAACCCGAACATTGCTTGAGATTTTCTTCGTCATTCACGACCCCACCACCCTGAACCGACAAGGCAATGACCGTGGCACGCAATACCGAAGCGGTGTTTACTTCACAAATGATGAACAAGCGCAAGCTGCCAAAGACATCATCGCTGAAATTGAGGCCGATGGCGTTCTGGCCTCGTCTGTGGTGACTGAAGTCCTGCCTTTGCAAAACTACAGTGCAGCGGAAGACTATCACCAAGACTTTTTTGAGCGCAACCCCACACAAGGGTATTGTTTAGCAGTGGCTGCGCCCAAGGTTTGGAAATTCAAAAAAACTTTTTCTGAGTGGATGAAAACACCTTGAAAATTCAACTCAAACTACGTTGGCTGCTGCAAGCACTGTTGATCAGTGCTGTCATGCTCGCGCCTGTTTGGGGGCAAATTCACAAAACAGTTCACGGTTTAAATACCCACATCGCATCTGAGCAAACTTTGTTCAGTGAGCACGCCGAGGGCTCCTTGGTGTGTCAAGCCTTAGACCATCTGGCGTCGGACAATGGTCTGCAAATGGCGCTTCAATCGATTGAAGCGGCGCAACCGGATGCTTTGTTTTTATCGCGTCAGTTTGCACAACATGTTGCAACGCTCACACTGGCGTTCACTGCTCGCGCACCACCCCATAGCCTTTGAATCATGCCCGAAGTCGCTCAAGCCAAGTCTTGAGTGCTTGTTCATTTTCAAAGGTTTTTCATGTCTAAAATTTCTTCACGAAAAGGCGCCATGCGTGCGCCTTATGGCGCTGTTTTTTCGTTTGCTGCATCAAGCGCAGTGGTCTTAGGTCAAGGCCTGTTGGCGCCTTCAGCCATGGCACAAGCCATACAGGAAGTGGTCATCACTGGCAATCCATTGTCGAAGTCTCAAAGCGTCAATGCGGTCAGCAGTTTGTCTGGGCTTTCTTTGCTGCAGCAAGGACAAAGCACACTGGGTGAAACATTGAACCAATTGCCAGGTGTCAGCAGCACCTATTTTGGCCCGAACGCCAGCCGCCCCATCATTCGAGGGTTTGATGGCGATCGCATTCGGGTGCTGAACAACAGTGGTGCAAGTTTGGATGCTTCGTCGCTAAGCTATGACCATGCCGTACCCCTGGATGTCCTGAGTACCGAGCGCATCGAAGTGCTGCGCGGACCTGCTGCATTGCAATACGGTGGCAGTGCCATGGGCGGTGTGGTGAATGTGATTGACAACCGAATTCCTCGACAATCCATGGAAGGCATTGCTGGCAAAGCGCAAGCGCAGTGGGGTTCAGGCAACCAAGAGCGTTCAAGCGGCGCCTTGCTCGAAGTGGGGCAAGGGGCATGGGTCTTCCATGCGGATGCGTTTGATCGACGCACAAGCGACGTCAAAGTACCGCAAGATTTGCCCTGCACCAAGCCAGGCGCCCCAGAGATTGCCTCTCGCATTTGCAACTCTGCCAGCGATTCAAAGGGCGGCGCCTTGGGCGCCAGTTTGTTTTGGGACCGTGGCTACCTAGGCATGTCGTTCAACAGTTATCAAAGCAACTATGGCACCGTGGCCGAGGACGAGGTGACCATTGGCATGCGGTCCCATCGCGCCTCTCTAGAGGGTGAGTGGCGAGCTGATTCAAGCCTGGTTCAAAGCTTGAATTTCCAAGCCAGTCAATCGGATTACAAGCATACAGAGTTTGATGCTGGCGAAGCCGGCACTTTGTTTGCCAACAAAGGACACGATGTTCGCGCGCAATTGCGACACAAGCCCTGGCGTGCTGGCGCTGGTGTTTGGGAAGGCGTGTGGGGTTGGCAGTCAGAGCAAGGTAAATTTTCTGCCGATGGCGCGGAAGCTTTTGCGCCTTTTAGCAATACCCGCACAAATGCTTTGTTCATTCTTGAAGAATACGCAGTCGGCCCAACCCGTTTCAATGTGGGTGTACGCCGCGAAAACGTGAGGGTTGAATCGCTTGGCAATCCAGACCCCTCTGTCGATCGTTTTGAATTGGGTACGCGCAAGTTTTCGCCTCAAAGCTTTGCCACTGCTGTGTCTTGGCAAGTGCATCCGCAATGGCGCTTGAGTGCCAACGCATCGCATGTTGAGCGTGCACCCAAAGACTATGAGTTGTTTGCCAACGGCCCCCACATCGCTACCGCCGCATGGGAGCGTGGCGATGCCTGCTTGGGACTTGAAAAGGCCAACAGCTTGGATGTTTCTGTGGATTGGAAAACGGGGCCCCATCTGTTCAAGGTAACGGCATTTCAAAGTCAATTTTCAAACTTCATTGGTCTGCTGGGAACTACTGCGATTGAAGAAAGCTTGCCCGTTCAGGTCTACCAAGGTGTGCGTGCCAAGTTTGTTGGTTTTGAAACTTCGGCCCAATGGCGCTTGTCGCAGGGCGCTGGTACCTTCGATTTAGCGGTTAAAGCAGATTCAGTTCATGCGCAAAACCTCAGCATGGCTGAGCCCTTGCCTCGCATTTCGCCGCTGCGCTTGGGTGCCAGTTTGATTCACGCTTCGGGCCCCTGGAGTGCCCGCTTGGGTTTTGATTGGCATGCATCACAAGATCGTGTGCCAGCAGGCGCTGTGGCCACTGAAGCCTACACCTTGTGGCATGGCTTTGTGAACTACAGGCAAAAGCTCACAGGGACCACTTTGAATTGGTTTGCCAAGCTCGACAACATCAGCAATCAGTGGGCTTACAGCGCAACATCCATTTTGACCTCAACTGCGCCTGGCAAGTCACCCTTGCCAGGCAGAAGTCTGAAGTTGGGTGTGATGGCGACATTCTGAGCCATCAGCGCTTCACCGTGAATTCATGATGCCCTGATAATCGGGGTGTCATGAATTTCGAACACCCCGTCCTTTCCTCCCTCTTGCCGGTTGTCCTGCTAATTTTGATTGGCTTTGTAGCAGGTCGTGCCAAATTGGTCAGGCAGGAAGCCGTCCGAGATTTGTCCAATCTGGTTTTCTTGGTGCTCACGCAGGCCTTGCTCTTTAGAACCATGAGCTCAGTGCATCTTGAGACCTTAGACCTGCGTCCTGTCTTTCAATATTTTGTGGTGGCTGGTGCCTTGTTCTTCTTCATGCTCATGCTGTATGGCCGTGACTCGCGCGCCTCTGTCTTGGCCTTGGCCAGCATCTTCAGCAATACGCTCATGATCGGTGTACCACTCATTGGTTTGGCGTATGGCGAGGCTGGGCAGGTTTTGTTGTTCACCCTCATTTCTTTGCATGCCTTGGTCTTGCTCACCATGGCGACAGTGGTGCTGGAGTTGCAAATGGCACATGAGCAGGCTTCGAAAACGGGTGAGTCAAGGCACTTGCTCAAAACCGTTGGTCTGGCCATTAAGAACGCTGTCTTGCACCCCGTGCCGCTGCCCATCTTGATCGGTTTGATTTACGCTCAAACAGGCCTGGGTTTGCATCCCATTGTGGACAAGCCTTTGCAATTGCTGGGCGCATCGTTTGGACCGGTTGCCTTGGTGTTGGTGGGCATTACCTTGTCACAAACACCTGTTGGTGAAAACTTCAAAGGCGCTTTGAAGCTGTCTGTGGTGAAAACATTTGTTCACCCTTTGCTGATGGCGGCTGCCGGATTTGCCATGGGCATGCGCGGCTTGCACCTCACAGTGATGGTGGTGGCAGCCGCCTTGCCCATCGGTGCCAATGTGTTTTTATTTTCTCAGCGTTATAAAAAAGAAGAAGACGTGGTCACAGCTGCTGTGGCCGTGTCAACCGCATTTGCCATTGTCAGCGTCACCTTGGTGATGGCGCTGTTGCCTTTGTTGCCTGCTTAAGGTGCCAAGCGTTCGCGCAACCATTCGCCGTCGTTCAGGCGGTAACGCAAACGATCGTGCAAACGGCTTTTACGGCCTTGCCAAAATTGCCACTCATCGGGCACCAAGCGATAGCCGCCCCAGTGAGGTGGACGGGGCGGGTTGAGCATGAATTGCGCAGCGTACTTGGCAGCGTTGGTGACCAACACGGTACGTCCGTCGATCACCTGACTTTGTGGCGAAGCCCAAGCGCCAATGCGTGAGTCCAGAGGGCGACTGTGAAAGTAGGCATCGCTTTCTTCGTCGCTGACTTTTTCCATGCGGCCTTCAATGCGCACCACACGCTCCAATTCAACCCAGTGAAACTGCAGCGCTGCAAAAGGATTGCCTGCCAGCTCACGGCCTTTGCGGCTGTCGTAGTTGGTATACCAAACGATGCCGCGCTCGTCATAGCCTTTGATCAGTACCACGCGCGTACTGGGGCGCAGGTTGCTGGCCACCGTGGCCACCGTCATGGCATTGGGTTCAGGCACTTCGGATTGAATTGCCTCGTTCAGCCAACGCTCGAATTGTTTCAAGGGGTTGGCGTTGGAGGCGTCTTCATTCAGTTCAGCCTTTTCGTAGCTCTTGCGCAAATCAGCGATGTTCATGGTCAGTCCTTGGCATGTTCTAACAACGCCGCAAGGGCTTTGTCTTGGATGCCGTGTTGTTGCAAGCTGTTCAATGTTTCTTGGGCGTAGTCTAAGGTGGTGCCGTAGCGACCTTTTGCATTTAGAAAGATGTGCCTGTATTGCGAAGGGGATAGGTCACCTGTGTAGCTTGGGCTGTTGCGTGGCAATGTGAAGGCCAAAGCATTGACAGCGCCGTTGGGCGTAGGGCATTGCAACCAACGTGGTGTGTAAACATGGTTGGGCATTTCTCGGAACCAAAGTTTTTCAATGGTCTGCGTCACATCTGCTGCAGGCGTTCTGAAAACCACGCCCTGGCAGCTACCACCCGAAAGCAGTGCAAAAACGAGTCCTGGGCATTCGGGTGTCCCTCGGTTCAAACGACTCCACATTTTGAGAGCGCGATGCCAACCCTGCACCTTGGTCAAGTGGCTTTCAAGCACGTCAAACTCGGGCCGCCAAATCAGTGAAGCATAAGCAAACACCCACAAGTCTTGGGACGCCGGCCATTGCGACTGCAAGGCCTCTTTGGTGGGTTCGCACAGTGCTTGATCGGGTCGCATACTGAGGGGAAGGGCAGAGAAGTTCAAAGTGACTGACGTGATGGGATGCGTCTATTTTGCGGGTAAACCAGAGGCTGCAAGCGCACTGTTGGAGAAAATTCGTAACCTGTCTGTAACTCTGAGTGCACCAAAGAGGAGGATGTCGAGTTACCATTCGGCACGTAACAAAGTTACAAGCTGTGTTTCAACTTTGACTTAACTTATATGACCCTGAATGCCACCGTTGCCCAAGTGACAGCCCGAATTGCGCAGCGCAGCCATGCGACGCGTAGCGCTTACCTCCAGCAAGTGGATGAAGCCGCGTCACGCAAACCAGGTGCCGACCGGCTAGGCTGTGCCAATGTGGCCCATGCTTTTGCGGCCATGCCTGTGGCTGACAAATCGCGCGCTTCAGGCTTGGCGGCCATTCCTGTGGTGAGTGCCACAGTGCGCGGCCCCAACATTGGGGTGGTGACGGCCTACAACGATTTGTTGTCGGCGCACGCGCCGTTTCAGCACTATCCCGACTTGGTCAAAGAGGAAGCGCGCAAGTGGGGCGCCACCGCACAAGTGGCCGGTGGTGTGCCTGCCATGTGCGATGGTGTGACGCAGGGCACACCGGGCATGGAACTCAGTTTGTTCAGCCGCGATGTCATTGCCATGTCCACCGCCGTGTCGCTCAGTCACGACGTGTTTGATGCGGCACTCATGCTGGGGGTGTGCGACAAAATTGTGCCGGGCTTGTTGATTGGCGCTTTGCAGTTTGGCCATTTGCCCACGGTGTTTGTGCCGGCGGGTCCCATGGGCAGTGGTTTGTCAAACAACGAAAAATCCAAAGTGCGCGAACAAGCAGCACAAGGTTTGGTGGGCCGCGCAGAACTGCTCAAAGCAGAATCTGCGGCTTACCATGGCGAAGGCACTTGCACGTTTTATGGCACAGCCAACAGCAACCAGATGTTGCTGGAAGCCATGGGCCTGCATGTGCCGGGTACGGCATTTGTCAATCCAGGTGATGGCCTTCGCCAAGAGCTGACGCGCGAATCGGTGCGCACTGTTTTGCAATTGGTCAAAGCTAAAAACTTCACACCCATTGGTCATTTGGTAGACGAGCGTTGCATCGTCAATGCCATGGTGGCTTTGTTGGCCACCGGTGGCTCTACCAACCATCTGATTCACTGGGTGGCTGTGGCGCGCGCAGCAGGCTTGATCATTGATTG
Source organism: Limnohabitans sp. (assembly GCA_030158125.1). Lineage (GTDB taxonomy): Bacteria > Pseudomonadota > Gammaproteobacteria > Burkholderiales > Burkholderiaceae_C > Limnohabitans_A. Next base: position 187,206 of record JAOATL010000012.1, read on the forward strand.
GGATGATTTTTCTGCGCTGTCAGATGTCGTGCCCTTGCTCACACGCGTGTATCCCAATGGCAGTGCCGATGTGAACCAATTCCAAGCGGCTGGTGGCCCAGGCTATGTCATTCGCGAGTTGTTAGATGCGGGCTTCATGCACGCCGATGTTCTAACCGTTCGTGCAGGTGGCCTTCGTGAATTTACGCAAAAGCCAGTGGGTGTGAATGGCCAGTTGGCTTGGGAAGACATCGGTGCCTCCAAAGATGAAACGGTTGTTCGTCCTGCATCTGCACCCTTCAGTGCCACAGGTGGTTTGCGTTTGCTCCAAGGTAACTTGGGGCGCAGTGTGATCAAGGTATCTGCGGTGCCTGAAGCGCAGCATGTGATCGAAGCGCCTGCGCAGGTGTTTAATTCGCAAGAAGAATTGTTGGCAGCGTTTCAAGCCGGCAACATGGCCAAAGATGTGGTGTGCGTCGTGCGTTGGCAAGGTCCGCAAGCCAACGGCATGCCCGAGCTGCACAAGCTCACACCGCCCCTGGCTGTGTTGCAAGGCCAGGGCTTTAAAGTGGCTTTGGTCACAGATGGCCGCATGAGTGGCGCTTCAGGCAAAGTCCCTGCCGCCATTCACGTGTCGCCAGAGGCTGCTTCTGGTGGTCCTTTGGCGCGTGTGTTGGATGGCGACTTGATTCGCCTAGATGCTGTGGCTGGCACTTTGCAAGTTTTGGTGGATCCTGAAACTTGGAATGCGCGTATTCCCGCTACCATGCCCCCAGAACTGCAAGCGGCCAACAGCCGCGGCATGGGAAGAGAACTGTTTACCAATTTGCGCAAGCATGCGTTGAAAGCTGAAGAAGGAGCCTGCACATGGCTATGAACAAACCACAATTCACCGCCTTGCAAGTGATGCAAGACGCCCCCGTCATTCCCGTTATTGTTTTGAACGATGTTGCCCATGCAGTGCCCATGGCGCGTGCCTTGGTGGCCGGTGGCATTCGCATGTTGGAAGTGACCTTGCGTACCCCTCAGGCGCTGGCCTGCATGGAAGCCATTGCCAAGGAAGTGCCCGATGCCGTGGTGGGCGCGGGTACCGTGCGCAGTGCAGCGGATGCCAAAGCAGCCGCCAACGCAGGGGCTAAATTTGCAGTCAGTCCAGGTTACACCTCGGCGGTGGGCCAAGCGTGTCGTGATCAAGGTTTGTCTTTGTTGCCCGGCGTGGCCACAGGCAGCGAAATCATGATGGCGCAAGAAGACGGTTACACCGAACTGAAATTCTTCCCGGCCATGCAAGCGGGAGGTCCTGCCATGCTGAAAGCCTGGGGCGGCCCGTTCTTTGATGTCCGCTTTTGCCCCACCGGTGGCGTCACACCTCAGAACGCCTCAGAGTTCTTGAGCTTGTCCAATGTAGCTTGCGTAGGGGGCTCTTGGGTGGTGCCTGCCGATGCGTTGGCCAAAGGCGATTGGTCTCGCATCGAACAGTTGGCGCGAGAAGCCTGTCAGCTGAAGTTGCGCTGAATCAACTCGACCTTGTAACCGTCGGGGTCGGTGATGAAGGCAATCACCGTGGTGCCGCCTTTAACTGGGCCCGCTTCACGCGTGACCGTGCCGCCGGCATTGCGAATTTTTTCGCAAGCTTCGTAGGCATCAGGCACGGCAATGGCCAAGTGACCGTAGGCGGTTCCCATGTCGTAAGACTCGACGCCCCAGTTGTAGGTGAGTTCTAGCTCTGCATGGTCTGGGTTGGCGCCATAGCCTACAAAGGCCAACGAGTATTTGTACTCGGGGTTCTCAGACGTTTTGAGCAATTTCATGCCCATCACGTTGGTGTAAAAGTCGATCGAGCGTTGAAGGTTGCCAACGCGAAGCATGGTGTGTAGTAATCTCATAAAACGTATTGTGTCTGATTGAAAAAACCCAGTGGGACGAGGTGTTATGTGTCCATGTCAGGCGCGGAAGTCTTGATGTTTACGCAGCCTTCCAAGCCTGCACAAATGCCGCTGCCGATTCACCCACCGCCTGTGCCGATTTGCCAGGCGCAAACAACGCAGAACCAATGCCAAAGCCCGAGGCACCACTGTTGCGGTAATCCGCCATGTTGTGGGTGCCAATGCCGCCTACAGGGATGAGCCGGATGTGCTTTGGCAAGACAGCCCGCATGGATTTGACAACGGCGGGGCTGATCATTTCGGCTGGAAATAATTTAAGGCCATGTGCGCCTAGCGCAATGGCCCTGAAGGCTTCAGAAGGTGTGGCAACACCCGGTAATGAAATCAAACCGAGGTTGACGGCTTCACACACCACGTTGTCATCCAGATGCGGCGAAATAATGATTTGTCCACCTGCGGCTTTGATGTCGCGAACTTGTTGCGCAGTGGTCACGGTGCCCGCACCTACCAAGGCATGGGGAAATGCGGCCGCCAAAATTTGAATGCTTCGAAGAGGGTCGGGCGAATTGAGCGGCACTTCCAAAATATGAAAACCCGCCTTCACAATGGCTTGTCCCACGTCTAGAGCTTCTTCGGGTTTCAAACCGCGCAGAATAGCCACCAAAGGCAGGCTGTCCATGTGCGCGTGAAATTGAGAAAGCAAAGATGTCATGGTCTGAGCTTAAATGAAATCTTGGGGAAATAAATGATGTGCCAGGGCCCAAAGGCCTGTCCAAGTGACTTCATCGGGCAGTGCCGTAGCACTGAGTCCCAAGGCTTCCATGGCAAAGCCATAGCGTTGCGTCAGTTGGCCGCTGCCCAAGATCAAAAAAGGCGTGCTGTCATCCAATCGGTCTGCTTTGGCCGACTTGATTTCCTCGCCAATGAGCAAGCCGGAGATGTAACTGCTGGATTGCGCAGGATTGAGTTTTTCAAACAAGGCCAAGCTTCGGGCAGAGAACGCGTGGTGCAACAGCCCCCCCGATTTTTGACTTTGCATCACGCCGTCAATGAACACTTCTTTTTTGAGCGGTGCATCGGGCAAACAAGTTTTGGCCAAGATGGAGTGCTGGCTCAGCAAGGCGTAAAACTCGCCCGTCATGAAAGTTTTGAAGGCAGCAATTTTGCCGTCTAAAACCTGGGCCCATTTGCTGTGCGTACCCGGTAACACAAACTGCGCAGTTTGAATTTGCTGCGCTGCCAATGCGCCAAAAATTTGAATTTCTTCACCGCGCATCACATCGGGTGTGTCGTCGTTCCAAGTCGACAAGCCCGGCACAATGCCCATGCGGTCTTTCTCAATCCACTGCAGGTGTTGGGCAATATCCTCAAAACCACTGGGGCACGGGCAGTAGGGGGCTTCACGCCAGCCTTGTCGGCTACCGGCCATGCCTGAGATGAGGCACAAGGTGTCTGCCCCCATCCAATCGCCAAATCGCTGCTCAAAGACATGTTGAAATTGGCCGTGAGCCACTTGCAAAATGCCTTGAGGAAAAGCACGCTTCTCTAAGACGATGCCTTCGCTGTTGATGAGTACCCCCCTTAAAGAAGAGGTGCCCCAATCGACAGCGACCAGCTTGCGTTGCATGCTTACTTCTTCAAACCATCCAGCGCATGCGATGGGTAGTATGGCAGTTTGCAGTCGTCAATGTACTGTTGAATGATGTCTTTGAAAGAGTCATCGGGTTTCAAGCCCAAGGCAGCCGCACGTTGTGCAGAACCACCTTTGGCCCAGTTGGCCACAATGCCAGCAATCTGTTCGTTGCGCACAAACTTCACGTGCTTGCGAACTTCAGGACCTGCCACATCTTCCAAGGCTTTGAGCATTTCTTTGACCGTTACATTAAGGCCAGGCAAATTCAAAGCCAGACGGCCTTGCATGGCTTCGCGGCTGGCTTCAAAGATGGTGATCAAACATTTGATGGTGTTGTTGGGTGAAGACACCGAATGCGACACGTTTTCGTCCACAGGGCAGACGGATTCCATCCCCGCCAAGGGCTCGCGAATGATGCCACTGAAGAAAGAAGACGCCGCGCCGTTGGGCTTGCCGGGGCGCACGGTGACCGTCATCAAACGAGCCGCACGGCCATCCACATAGCCCTTGCGTGTGAAGTCGGCCAACAAATATTCCAGCATCAACTTGTGGGTGCCGTAAGAGGTTTGGGGTGAGGGCAGCGTGCTGTCGGTCACGATGTCGGGCATGGGGTTGCTGGGGTCGGGACCAAACACCGCCACCGAGCTGGCAAACACCATGCGCGGTACGTTGCCTGCTTTGCGCAAACCTTCCAAGAGCAAACGGGTGCTGTCTAAGTTGGAGCGCATGCCCAAGTCAAAGTCTTGTTCGCATTCACCAGACACGGCAGATGCCAAATGGAATACGCCATCAAAGCCACTTTCAAACAAAGGACCTTGTTCCAGCATGGGGCCGGCGTGGCCCTTTACTCGGGGGTCTGCCAATAAGTCGGCGGGTGCAGGGAACAAATCGGCAATGTGCAACTCAGTGACTTTTTTGCCATTGAGTTCGCCTTTTTTGAGGATCTCACGGGCCAAGCGTGCGCCTAAGAAACCTGCGCCACCGGTAACGAGAATTTTCATGGTGAATACTTTCTAAAAATGGAGGTTCGTTGATCAGTGGTTGTCTTTGGGCACAAAGGCGCCGCGCTTGCCCACCAAGAAGTCGAGGTCACAACCTTCGTCGGCCTGCAACACAGTATCAACATACAGCTTCCAGTAGCCTGACTTGAGCGGTGGTTCGGGGCGAACCCATTTGGCCAAGCGCGCTTTCAATTCGTCATCGCTGATCAGCAATTGCATTCTGCGCTCGGGCACATTGAGTTCAATCATGTCGCCATTTTGAACCACAGCCAAGGGACCGCCATCGGCGGCTTCGGGTGTGGTGTGCAAGACCACGGTGCCGTAAGCGGTACCGCTCATGCGGGCATCGCTGATGCGAACCATGTCGGTAATGCCTTTGCGCAGTACCTTGGGTGGCAGTGGCATGTTGCCCACTTCGGCCATGCCTGGGTAGCCTTTGGGGCCGCAGTTTTTCAGCACCAAAATGCAGGTTTCGTCGACGTCCAAAGATTCGTCGTCAATGCGTTTGTGGAAATCATCGCTGTCTTCAAACACCACAGCACGGCCGGTGTGAACCATCAATGCCGGTGTGGCTGCGCTGGGCTTGATCACGGCGCCGCGAGGTGCCAAGTTGCCGCGCAAAATGGCAATGCCAGCTTTTTCTTTGAAAGGTGACGCGACGGTTTTGATCACTCGGGGGTCGTAGTTCTCGGCGCTGGCCACATTCTCGGCCACTGTATTGCCGCTGACAGTCAAGATGTCTTTGTGTAGAAATTGCTGGATCTCTTTCATGACTGCTGGCAAGCCACCTGCATAGCAGAAGTCTTCCATGAGGTGCTCGCCCGAGGGTTGCAAGTTGACGATGTTGGGCATCTCACTGCCCAGTTTTTCAAAGTCATCAATCTTCAAGTTGACGCCAAGACGACCCGCAATGGCAATCAGGTGAATGACGGCATTGGTGGAGCCACCGATGGCGGCCAAGGTGCGAATGGCATTTTCAAAAGCTTCGCGGGTGAGAATTTGAGAAATCTTGACGTCTTTGTGAACCATGTCTACGATGCGTCGGCCTGCTTCGCGGGCCAACACATTGCGGCGTCCGTCAACGGCTGGGTAGGCCGCGTTGCCTGGCAGTCCAATGCCCAAGGCTTCCACCATGCTGGCCATGGTGCTGGCAGTGCCCATGGTCATGCAGCTGCCGTGGCTGCGGTGCATGGAGCTTTCTGCTTCAAAGAAATCGTTCAGCTTCAGAGTGCCGGCACGCACTTGCTCGCTCATGCTCCACAAACCCGTGCCTGATCCCAGTTCTTGGCCGCGCCATTTGCCATTCAGCATAGGGCCGCCAGAAATACCAATGGAGGGCAAGTCGACGCTGGCCGCGCCCATCAGCAAGGAAGGAGTGGTTTTGTCGCAACCCATCATGAGGACCACGCCATCAATGGGGTTGCCGCGAATGCTTTCTTCTACGTCCATGGAAGCCAAGTTGCGGTACAGCATGGCAGTGGGGCGCAGCAATGTCTCGCCCAAGGACATCACGGGAAATTCCAATGGAAAGCCACCCGCTTCGTAAACGCCAATTTTGACTTGCTCTGCCAAGGCGCGAAAATGTGAATTGCAAGGTGTGAGTTCACTGAAAGTGTTGCAAATGCCAATCACAGGGCGGCCATCAAATTGGTCGTGTGGCACGCCTTTGCCTTTGACCCAGCTGCGGTAGGCGAAGCCATCACGGTCTTGGCGGCCAAACCATTGTTGGCTGCGCAGGTCTTCAGGTTTTTTCTTAGGGCTTTGTGTCATGGCAATATTTTCAAAGTGAAGGGGAGGGGGTGAAGTTGGAAATACTATCGTATGATGATAAGGTAATTGCAGCGATTTGTGCAAACATACGCACTCGTGCAAACCCTCAAGCCTGCCGACTTTTATCGGCGGTTATTTTTTCGTGTCTTGGAGCTATTCACAATGAGCATTCATCATCCAGAAATTGTTGTCACCTCACGCATTCCGCCGTATTTAACAACCGGCCTGCAAGAAAATTATGTGGTGCATGAGCGCGACCACATTCGCGATCACCAAGTCTTTGGTCGTGTCCGCGCCCTGGTGGGTGGCGGCGAAGCCAAAATTGACGCCGCCTACATGGCCTTGTTTCCAGCACTTGAAATGATTTCTGTGTGTGGCGTAGGTTACGACGGCATTGATGTGGCAGCCGCTAAAAAACGCGGCATCATGGTGACGCATACCCCGGATGTGTTGAACGACGACGTGGCCGATTTGGCTTTGGGATTGTTGCTGTCCGTGGCGCGCAAAATTCCTGCAGCCGATCGTTTCACCCGCAATGCAGAATGGCTCGATGGCCCCTTCCAACTCACACGCAAATTGACGGGTGCCAAGTTGGGCATTGTGGGCATGGGCCGCATTGGCCAAGCCATTGCCAAACGTGCGGCTGCCTTTGACATGGACATCAGCTATCACACCCGCAGCCCGCGCGCCGATGTTGCCTACAAGCATGTGAGCAAGCTCGTTGATTTGGCTGCCCAAGTTGACTATTTGGTGGCCATTACGCCAGGCGGTGCTGGCACCAAAAATTTGATCAATGCAGAAGTGTTGAAGGCCCTCGGCCCTCAAGGCTTCTTGGTCAACGTGGCCCGTGGCTCTGTGGTAGATCAGGCCGCCTTGATCGAGGCGCTGCAAAAGAAGACCATCGCAGGGGCAGGCTTGGATGTGTTTGTGGACGAACCCAATGTGCCGGCCGAACTTCGCAAGCTCGACAACGTGGTGCTCACCCCTCACATTGCCAGCGGTACGGTAGAAACACGCAAAGCCATGTCAGCTTTGGCACTGGCCAATTTGGCCGCGCACTTTGCGGGTGAGTCCGTTAAAACGCCTGTGCCGGAGTGCAGAACTTGATCAAAAACGTCCACGGAAATACCGTCGATTTTTTAGGCGCGGCCATTGTGGCTGGCAGATATCCTGTTGGCGGTAGCCTGCCGCCGGAGCCTGTGCTGTGCGAGCAATTGGGCGTGAGTCGAACGGTTATACGAGAGGCCGTTAAATCTTTGGTAGCCAAAGGTTTGATCTTCACGGGCCCGAAGGTGGGCACGCGCGTTTTGTCGGAAGAAAATTGGAATTGGTTTGACACCGATGTGATTGCTTGGCAAGCCAAAGCAGGCCTTACACCCGAGTTTTTGCGAGACTTGCAAGAGCTGCGCAAAGTGGTGGAACCTGCGGCTGTGCGCTTGGCTGCAGAGCGCGCCACACCGGCCGACATTGACGGTGTCACGGCGGCCTACAACGGCATGAAGAAAGCCATCGAAGAGGGCGGCGATTACGTCACCCACGATATGCACTTTCACACGGGCATGTTGGTGGCCTCGCACAACCGCATGATTGTGCAAATGAGCAAAGCCTTGGGCGCATTGCTTCGCACCAGTTTTGAAATTTCCACCACCCGCAAAGACGCTCCCAAGGCGGCCTTGCCCCTGCACAAAGCCGTACTGGATGCCGTGATTGCCAAAAATCCAGACAAGGCCGAAAAAGCCATTCGTGTGTTGATTGAAGGTGCGCACCAAGACATGGAGCATGTCTTAACATCACGTCGTAAATTACCCAGCCTTTCGGGGCCTGCTAAATTCATCAAAGCATCATGACAAATTTCACCAAAGTTGTTTTATTCACGGACACCGATGGCAAAGCCCGCTTCAAAGAAGAATCCATTCCCATGGGTGAGGGCAATCCACAAAGCCAGCTGACCAACATCTTTTCAGCCGAAGGCTATCAATTGCGCTACAGTCCTGTGGGTTTTAGAAGTCAATTTCACGTGACTGGCAAGCCGCAATGGGTGTTCATCTTGTCCGGTCAAATGGAAATTGGTTTGCAAGACGGCACGTCGCGTGTGTTCTCTGCGGGTGAGCATTTTTACTCGGCAGACACGCTGCCTGAAGGTGCGACCTTTGATGCGGCAGTGCACGGGCACTGGAGTCGCCAGGTGGGCGAACAAGCCTTGCGAACCTTGTTTCTCAAAAACTAAGCACTTGCATCGCGAAGGGTTTGCGCATGAGAAGAAATGGCCACGCGATCTTCAGTTGAAAGACGATTCAAATTTTTCAATTGCATCAGCATCCGTGGATTTTTGGCCAAGGTATCGACATGCCGGTTCAGGTAATCCCAATACAAGGTGGTGAAGGGGCACGCTGTATCACCTGTGGCCAGGGCTGGATTAAACTTGCAGCCTTTGCAGTGGTTGCTCATGCGGTCGATGTATTTGCCACTGGCCACATAAGGTTTGCTGGCCATCACGCCACCATCGGCAAATTGGCTCATGCCCAAGGTGTTGGGCAATTCCACCCATTCCACAGCATCCACATAAACGCTCAAATACCACTCATGAACTTCTTTGGGCGCGACGCCCAAAAGCAGCGCATACAAGCCGGTGACCATCAGGCGTTGAATGTGGTGCGCATAGCCGTGTTCTAGTGTTTGATGAATGGCATCGCGCAGGCAAGCCATGTCTGTGTTGCCCGTCCAATAAAACGCCGGCAGTTTGGCGGTGGCCTGCATTTCGTTGCGCGCTACGTACTCGGGCATGTGCGTCCAGTAGATGCCGCGCACATACTCACGCCAACCCAGAACTTGCCTGATGAAACCTTCTGCAGCGGGCAGGGGCACAAGACCTTGCTGGTAGGCTTTTTCAGCGGCTTCAACGACTTCTCTGGGATTGAGAAGTTTCAAGTTCAATGCGCTTGAGATGTGGGAGTGGTACAACCACACTTCACCTTCCCACATGGCATCTTGGTACAAGCCAAAGGAGGGCAGGCGGTGTTGTATGAAACTGTCTAGCGCCAGAAGTGCTTGGTCTCGTGTGACGGGCCAACCAAAGCTGTTGAGTGCGCCAGGGTTTTGAGGGAATGTGTCTTTGACCAAGGTCATCACCTCTAAAGTGATGTCGTCAGGTTCAAATCTCAGAGGCGCAGGCAACATGCCCGGACCCTGCTTGCCAAAACTACCGCGGTTTTCTTCGTCAAAGTTCCATTGCCCGCCCACAGGTTTCTTGCCATCCATCAAGACACCTGTTTTTTGGCGCAGTTCTCGGTAGAAAAATTCTTGGCGCAATTGCTTACGGCCTTTGGCATGTTCAGCGAATTCACGCACCGTGCTGAAGAAGTGCGTGTCGTCTCTCACCTCAATCGGAAGACCATGTTGCTTAGCCACACCGCGCAAACTTTGCAACACACGCCATTCGCCAGGGGCCGTCATCACCAGTTGTTGTGGCTTGTGTACTTCAATGGCTTTTGCAAGTTCGCCCGCCAAGGTGCCCGTGTTGTTGGCATCGTTTAAACGTGCGTAAATCACGGCCCAGTTTTTGCCAAGCAAGCTTTGTGCAAAGTGCCGCATGGCACTCAAAAATAAGGTGCTGCGTTGCTTGGAGGAGGGCACGTGCGTGGACTCTTCCATCACCTCTGCCATCCAAATGGCGTCTTGGTTGGGATCGAAGTCTGCCAAGGCCGATGAGTCCATGTTCAATTGATCGCCTAGGATCAAAACCAGATGTCTGATGGACTTAGCCATGCTTTGCCGCTTGTGCGCTGTTTGATTTGTTTTTGCGACAGGCCTCAGAGCAATACAAAACCTGATCCCAATTTTTAGCCCAAGCTTTGCGCCAGGTCATGTCTCGCCCGCACACGGTGCAAGGTTTGCTGGGAAGGCTTTGTTTGTTGCCCTTGAACTTGGTCTTCATGGGGCTATTTTGACTTGAACCTGCAAGCCAGTGCTGGTCAACTTGATAATGTCCCTAGTCAGATCGACATTGAAACTTGAGTCAAATGCAGTATGCCCAAATCGCTTGAATCTTCCACACCCTTGAGCCCCGGCGATATTTCGGCGGTCATTCAAATGGCTTGGGAAGATCGAACCACGTTTGAAACGATCTACGAAAGAACGGGCGTGACAGAACCCGGCGTGATCAAAATCATGCGGGCCGAACTCACGGCCAGTTCATTCAAGATGTGGCGCACCAGAATGCGGGGCAGGGTGACCAAGCACCGAGAATTGCGGAGCGCCGAGATGAAGTTCGATGATCGGGCCATTGCCGACCATCGAAGGGCTAATTGCTAATGAAGCGTTGAGCCGCGGCTGATCAACGGCCGAACGAACGGCCACCGCCGCCGCCGCCATAGCCGCCACCGCCGCCAGAGCGACCACCACGGCCGCCACCGCCACCGCCGCCAAATCCACCACCGCCGCCGCCACCGCCATGGCGGCGAGGACCACCACGGCCACCGCCTGCCAAGCTGTCAATGCTGGTGCGTGTTGGATCGGGTTGACCACCGCCACCACCGCTGTTGCGACGGGGTGCACCTTGACGTGCAAATTGGTTGGTCATGAGAGGATCAATGTGACGTGGCAATTCGTCGCCGCGGGGGCCACGGTCATTGCGTCGGTCGTTGTTGCGGTCATTGCGATCGTTGAAACGATCGGAAGGTGCGCCATCAAAACTTCTTTCGGGACGATCTTGACGATCACCGCGTGGGCCTTGTGCAGGACCGCCGCGACGTGAGGGGGGAGGACCGTTGCGTGAGCGTCCTGCTGCGCCTTCGGGGCGAGCCTGACCACCGCCACCGCCTTGGCCACCAGAGCGCCCCCCGCGACCACCACCTTCACCGGCAGGGCCTTTAGATTCGCGAATGCGTTGCATCATGTCGGAGCGCGCGGCTTTGGCCGCTGCTTGCATCACGTCACGGCTTGGCGGACGGCCTGCACCGCCCCACAATGTTTGACGACCCATGGCAATGGGTTCGGCTTTTTCGCCGGCTTCGGGGCCAAAGCCTTCCAAAATTTGGACTGGAATTTCTTGCTTGGTGAAGCGTTCGATTTCCATCATGAAGCCTTCTTCGTCCAAGCACACCAAGCTCACGGCCTCGCCACTGGCGCCTGCACGGCCGGTACGACCAATGCGGTGCACGTAGTCTTCAGAGACGTTTGGAATTTCGTAATTCACCACGTGTGGCAAGTCTTCAATGTCAATGCCGCGGGCGGCAATGTCGGTAGCTACCAAGGCGCGAATATCGCCGCTCTTGAAGCCAGCCAAGGCTTGCGTGCGAGCGGTTTGGCTTTTGTTGCCGTGCAAGGCCATGGCCTTGATGCCATTCTTGGTGAGGTAATCGGCCACATTGTTGGCGCCAAACTTGGTGCGCGTGAACACCAGCACTTGGCTCCAATTGTGTTGGTTGATGATGTGCACCAGCACTTCTTTTTTCTTGCCGCGGCCCACGGGGTGGATCACTTGCGAAATGCGTTGCACGGTGGTGTTGCTGGGCGTGACTTGAATGCTTTGTGGGTTCTTCAAGAGCGTTGCGGCCAAGTCGCGAATTTCATCGCTGAACGTGGCAGAGAACAACAAGCTTTGTTTGTCTTTTGGCACCAGGGCCAAGACTTTCTTCACGTCGTGGATGAAGCCCATGTCGAGCATGCGGTCGGCTTCGTCCAAGACCAAAATTTCAATGCTGGACAAGTCGAGCAGGCCTTGTCCTTGCAAGTCCAGCAAACGGCCGGGGGTGGCCACCAAGACGTCAACGCCGCGCTTGACGCGATCGACTTGAGGCTTCATGCCCACGCCACCAAAGATCACGGTGGATTGGAGGCTGAGGTATTTGCCGTAATCTTTCACAGACTCTTCAACTTGGGCCGCCAATTCGCGGGTGGGTGTGAGCACCAAAGCGCGAATGGCTTTGCCGCCAAACTTGTTGCGACCAGCTTCGGTCAGGCTGAGTTTGTGCAGCACTGGCAGCATGAATGCAGCTGTTTTACCGGTACCGGTTTGGGCACCGGCCAACAGGTCGTGCCCTGCCAAGACGATAGGAATCGCTTGGGCCTGAATGGGTGTGGGTGTGTCGTAGCCTTGCTCTTGCACGGCTTGCAGAATGGCCGGAGCCAAATTCAATTCTTCAAATTTCATGATGGAGCGCCTATAGGGGCGCATGGCATCGGTATGTCAGGCTGTTGGGTAACAGCCGCCAGTCAAAGACCGATGGGATTCACAGGTGGGCATGGAAACCACAGGCGAGAGCCTGGGTCAAACCCCAGCAGAAGTGCTGATGTTGCGGCAACTGGAGGCGGCAACAAGCAGATTGTCGCATGAAATCCCGTGCATCAAAATTAATTCAAAAGAATGAATAAATGACACGGATGGAATTTTTTGGTGTTTAATTTAAAGTTGATACAAAAATCATTGATTTTCACTACATGAACTCGCTTCAATTCTATGGTTTGACCGCATGTTTTCAAAGCGCTTGCGTTCGAAGATTGGCGCGGGTGCTTTGTGGTGCCATGCTGATGGCCGCGGGCGCAAGCGCCTTTGCAGAAACGAGTCGCTTGGACAAAATATTGCAAAACAAGGAACTTCGCGCGTGCATTTGGCCGGAGTACTACAGCATCACGTACCGCAACCCCAAAACACGAGAACTCAGCGGGATCGACATTGCATTGACCCAAGAATTGGCCAAAGAGTTGGGTGTGAAATTGCGCTACATCGACAGCAATTTCTCGCAGCTTTACGAGGCGCTGGAGCAAGATCGCTGCGATGTGGCCACGCATGCCATCGGTATCACGGCCGAGCGCATGGCCAGGTTGCAGTTTTCTCAAGCCTATTTAAAAAGCGGACTGTTTGCTGTCATGCTTAAAAACAAAGAGGGACTGCCTGCCTGGGACAGCCTAGACCAACCCGGGCGAGTGATTGCAGTCGCAGCAGGCACCCTCATGGAAGGTGTCATGTCCAAGTCATTGAAAAAAGCCAGATTGGTCAAGGTCCAAGCGCCGGGCACCCGTGAGCAAGAAGTCTTGTCGGGCAGGGCGGATGCATTCATGACCGATTACCCCTACAGTTTGCGAATGGTTGAACTCACCGATTGGGCCGCGGTCATTCCAGCACCCAGCAGCATGCCCACCACTGAATACGCCTATGCATTCGCAAAAGGCGACACCAGTCTTTTGTCGCGCGTGGATGCTTTCCTCAGTGCCGTTAAAAGGGATGGACGACTTCTCGAGTTTGCCACGCAGCACAATTTGGACCCCATTGTGGTTTTGAAATAAGCCTGTTAGGTACGCAACAAGTCCATGGTCTTTGAGCAGCGACACCCATCGTCTACGGCCGCAGCCGGCGTTTATCGATTTGGCGCATCGGTGGCTCTGTTCATCGTGCTTGTTGCGTCTGTGTATTTGTGGCTAGATCGAAAAAGTACTTTAGATCGCGAGCAAGCACGGGGTGAATTGCTCACGCGCATTTTGTTCAACCATGTCAGTCGCACACTGGAGTCCTCCGTTACTCTGATGACGGTGGCCAATCAGTGGTCTGATGCTGATTTTCGAGACCAGACGCAATTGCAAAAGGCCATTGAAAAATCAAGTTTCATTCGCTCCCTTTCAATGCTGTCGGATCAAGGTCAGGTGCTGGCCAGTTCGGAGGAAGGGGTTGTCAATCAGGCGGTGAAGTTAACAGGCATGGGTTTAGACCGCGACATGGGCGATGACTTGGCAGCGGGGCGATGGCAACCTGCACGCAATCTGTATGACATGAACAATGGGCATGCCAGTCCCAGGCACATTGCCGTATTGCCTTTGTCACTCAGAACCAAACGCGCCAATGGCCAAGTCGTGCGGTGGCTGGCCTTGATCAATCCCAATGATCTGATCAATGGCTTTGCCGAATCTGTCGATGCCAATTGTGATGCGGTGTATGTGTTTGACTATGCCGGCCGCATTCTGGTCAGCAGTTCAGATCGCTGGTTTCCAAACGACCAGGTGTTTCCAAACATGCCTGCTGTTCAAAGTGTGGCGAAAAATCAAGAATTTGGCCGCTACCTTGACTCGCAAACCGATGCGCAGCGAGATACGGAAAAATTAGAGATACATTTTCGAACTGCAGCCAATTTGCCTGTGTCGGTTGCTGTCGCCATATCACGAAGTCGTGTCGAGGCTCAGTGGTGGCTGGCTTCCAAAGGCATCATTGCATTGTCTTTGTTCATGTTGTTGGCCACATATTGGTTGACACGACAAATTGCCGCCATCTGGGTTCGGCGCGAGGAGGACAGCTTTGCCATGTCGCGCGCCCTGACTGCCGCAGAGGCTGCCAACCAAGCCAAGTCTTCATTTCTGGCACAAATGAGCCATGAAATCAGAACGCCCATCAACAGCATGGTGGGCATGACGGAGCTGGCGCTAGGCACGCCCTTGAACCCTGAACAAAAAGGCTATTTGGAAATGTCACGTACAGCCTCCAAAAGCTTGTTGCGTCTTATCGATGATATTTTGGACTTCACGCGCTTGGGTGCCAATCGCCTAACCTTGGACCGAACGGTATTTGATTTGCATACGGCATGCCAACAAGCCATGAAAGGCTTTGCGTTTCAAGCCGAGCAAAAAAAGATCGATCTTTATTTGGTGATTGAGCCTGAAGTGCCGCAGTTGGTCATGGGTGACCCTTTGCGCTTGGGTCAGGTCTTGCAAAATTTGCTAGGCAACGCGCTTAAATTCAGCGACACGGGCTGGGTCAAACTGCGTGTCAAACACATGTCCAACATGGGCACACAAGTGAGGTGTTCCTTTGAAGTGACGGACACAGGCATTGGCATTCCATACGAAAAAATGCACATGATATTTTCGCCATTCAGCCAAGCCGATGCCTCAGTCAATCGCAAGTTTGGTGGCAGTGGTTTGGGCCTTTCGATTGCCAAAAACCTGGTGAATTTAATGTCGGGCGACATCAGTGTCCAGGCGCGAGAGGAGGGGGGCAGTGTTTTCACCTTTACCGCACAGTTTGAATCAGCGACCGAGGCCCAAGCCCAATTGGATGCTGCGCATAGGGGAATGTCACCGCTTGGCTTCGACGCCTTGTCGCATGCGGTCGATGTGGTGCTCATTGAGTCCAATCCTTTTGCGCGTGAAATCTTAAGAAACTTGTTGGCATCGCAGCAAATAGCACCCCAAGAAGTCGTCACGCCAGCTGCCTTGCAAACGTGCTTGGAAGCGTGGCTCAAACAGGGGCTTGCGCGCCAAACATTGTGGGTCATTGATCACAGCATGCTGGCTTTTGTGGAGCCGGCGTTCATGTTGGCCCAAGATTCCCACAAATGGCGCAATCTGTCTTGGGTGGTGTTGTCAGATTTTGGACTGAACCACGATGTCCAAAATCTTTGTTCATTGGCCCGCACGTTGGGCGTCAAAGTGTCCAATTTGTACAAGCCCGTCACAGGGCATGAGTTGCACAGTACCCTGGTCCAAATGACACAGCGCGATGAGGTGGGCGAGCAAATTTCTAAAGCACAAGCCGCTCAGACGCAGCACACGGGCCATGTTTTGGTGGTTGAAGACACCCCCATGAATCAGCAATTGGCGCAGTGGACACTCCAGAAATTAGGTTGCAGCGTGGACATTGCCGAAAACGGCGAAGTGGCCGTTCAAAAAATTCAAGCCAACCGATACGATTTGATTCTGATGGATTTGCAAATGCCAGGCATGGATGGCATTACGGCAACCTATGAAATCAGACGCATTGAAATCATCGAAGCCTTGCAGATGACGCCCATTGTGGCCATGACGGCTCACGTCTTGGACGAAGACCGAACATTGGCCCAAAATGCCGGCATGCAAGACTTCTTGATCAAGCCGGTCTCAGCAGACGAATTTCAGCGGGTTTTGAAGCGTTTTTTATAGCCAGGCTCAGCGCATGAGCCTGCGCTCGGTCGATAATTCAAATCAGATTCACATTCAGTCCTCGCAGCATTTCAATGGCCCACGCATTTCAACCAGGATTCATGGTCTTCCATGGCAACCGCCTGGAAGACCTGCGCGATCTCACGGTGGGCTTGATTCGCAACAATCCATTGCCCCCTTTGGTGCCAGAAACCTTGCTGGTCCAAAGCAATGGCATGAAGCACTGGCTCGAAATGGCGCTGGCAGATGACAGTGCCTTGGGCATTTGCGCGGCCACGCAAACCGAGTTGCCTTCCAGTTTCATTTGGCGCATGTACCGTTTGCTCTTGGGCAACGATGTGGTGCCTGTGGCCATGCCCTTTGACAAACAAGCGTTGGTCTGGCGCTTATGGCGTTTGTTGCCGGCGTTTGCGCAAACGCACCAAGTGGCGCCCTTGCTGGCGTATGTCAGCAACGATGTCTTGGGTCGTCAGCGTTACCAGTTGGCCCAGCAAGTGGCTGACGTGTTTGATGGTTATCAAAGCTATCGCGCCGATTGGCTAGATGATTGGGCCAAAGGTCAATTTGTGCTGCATCACCTAGGTGAACGCAGAGCGCTTGCGCCCGAGCATCTTTGGCAAGCTCAGTTGTGGCAGTTGTTGCAAGACGATGTGTTGCAAACGCAATCACCCGAGCTTGCAGCGCAATGTCTGTCGCGTTCTGAGGTGCATGCGCAGTTCATGCGCAAAATTGAGCAGCCTCATGCCGTGATGCCAGAGGGCTTGCCACCACGCATTGTGGTCTTTGGCATTTCTAACTTGCCATTGCAAGTGGTGGAGGCTTTGGCTGCCTTGGGTCGTTGGTGCCAAGTCATTCTGATGGTGCAAAACCCCTGCCAAGAATATTGGGGCCATGACATGGACTTGGTGGCCCAGAAGCATTCCTTGTTGGCTTCTTGGGGGCAACAAGGCCGTGATTATTTGCACGCACTTGAGCGCTTTGATCAACCTGCGCATGCAATGGGTTTGATGAGCAAACAAAGTTTTTTTTCAGAGCCTGCAGACATACCGACACCGACACGACTGCAGCAAGTTCAATCTGATATTTTGAACTTGAATCCCATGCCCGATGCACCCGAGCCTTTGCCTGACGACGGCAGTCTTCAAATGGTGCAAGCCCATTCTGCCCAGCGCGAGGTTGAAATATTGCACGATCGCCTGTGGGACTGGTTCGATCAGAATCCCACCTGGAAGCCCACCGATGTGATGGTGATGGTGCCGGACATGGCCACGTTTGCATCGCACATTCAAGCCGTGTTTGGTCGTTTTCCTGCGCAGCATCCACGCCACATTCCGTTTTCTGTGGCCGACACCACGCCAAGGCAGGTTCCCTTGGTGCAAGCGCTCGAGTTTTTACTCAATTTGCCAGAAGCGCGTGTGACCTTGTCTGACTGGCTCAGCCTGTTTGAAGTGACGGCAGTGCGAACAAAATTTCAGATGGACGAGTCTGAAGTGCAAACCCTTAAAAATTGGTTGCAGGCAGCCGCAGTTCGATGGGGGCTGGATCCTGCGCACCGTCAAAAATGGGGCGTGCCCAGCAACATTCCCCATGCGCAGCAAAATACA
Organism: Limnohabitans sp.; assembly: GCA_030158125.1. Taxonomy (GTDB): domain Bacteria; phylum Pseudomonadota; class Gammaproteobacteria; order Burkholderiales; family Burkholderiaceae_C; genus Limnohabitans_A. Next base: position 204,982 of record JAOATL010000012.1, read on the forward strand.
TGGGTCTATGGTCTCGAGCGCTTGCTTCTGGGTTACGCCGCTGGTCAGGTCGATGGCATGGCTTCTTGGCAGGGTGTTTTGCCGCTCCCGCAAGTGGCAGGCTTGAGTGCACTCAAAGTGGGGCACTTGGCCGAATGGGTAGAGGCTGTGGCCATCAGCTTGGAACAATTGAACGCCTCACACACCCCCTTAGGCTGGTGCGCTGTGATGCATGCGCTGATGGCGAGATTTTTTGAAGCAGACAACGAAGCCGATGAGCGCATGCTCTTGCGCTTGAAGCAAGAACTCACGCAGTGGCAGTCACTTTGCGACCAAGCCGGGCTAGCAGAACCCCTGCCTTTGACGGTGGTTCGCGAGCACTGGCTCTCAGGCCTAGAGTCTGCAGGATTGCAGCAACGGTTCTTTGGCGGCGGCGTGCAGTTTTCCACCCTCATGCCCATGCGTGCCATTCCCTTCAAAGCCTTGTGCTTGCTTGGCATGAACGATGGCGCCTACCCCCGTCAAAGCACGCCACGCGATTTTGATTTGATGAACGAACACTGGCGCCCAGGCGATCGTTCCCGCCGTGAAGACGATCGTTATTTGTTCCTAGAAGCTTTTCTGTCAGCGCGCCAAAAGTTGTACATCAGCTGGCAAGGTCGCAGGTCGACCGACAACCAAGCCATGCCGCCTTCCGTTTTGGTCTCGCAGTTGCGCGACACCCTCAAGGCCCGCTTCGCGCCAGAAACACCGGCCGTCTTGCAACCCTTGCAAGCTTTCTCTGCGCAATACTTCAAACCCAATGCGGCTTTTTTCACCTACGCAGACGATTGGGAAAAAGCACAACAAGCCCCATCCCAACCGCAGTTGGCTTCCATCTTTCCAGCCATGCTCGAGGGGGAGTTGCCTCTCATTGCTGAGTGGCCGTTGAGAGAATGCTTGCGCATGCTCAAACAACCCGTAGAGGTCTATTGGCGCAGTCGGCTCGGCGTGCAATTGAACGGGCCTGAAGCGTCGTTGCAAGACGATGAAAACTTTGTACTCACAGGTTTAGATCGCTATGCCTTGGGTCGCGCTCTGCTTGAAGCCAATGACATTGACCAACAACTCGAAGCTGAAAACTTGAAGGGTGCATTGCCCATGGGCGCTGCGGGCCAGATGGTGTTGAAACAGCAATACGAAGTTGCGCTGCGAGTCAAAGACCGCGCATCATCGTATTTAGAGCTATACCCCATTGAATTGCCAACTCAATCGATTGAACTTGGTGTGCGCATGCCCTGGGGGGATGTACGCATCAGCGCCGAGATGGCGGGTTTACGCCAAGGCCATGCGGGCTTCTTGCAAATCACCAGCAGGCCAGGCGCTGTTGCAACAGGTCAGAAGGACCAGCAAACCGCTCGCGCCGATGTCTTGATCAACTTGTGGCCCCAGCATGTGCTGTTGTGTGCGGCAGGATGGAACGTGCGCACCGTGGCGGTAGGACTTGATGGTGTAGCCGTCTTGGCCGCTGTTCAAGCGCAGCAAGCCCGGCAAATGTTGATGCAGTGGCTGGTGGCCTATACCCAAGCTTGGGCACGTCCATTGCCCATCACTTGCAAGGCAGGTTTGGCGTTTGAAACCGAGCGAGCCAGACACGCGGAATCTGACAAAGAAGTCGATCCCCATCTCGTCATCGACCTGGCCTTGGACAAAGCCAGCAAAGCTTTTCAAGACAGCTTTACAGAAGACAGCGACTTCGCGCGTTCTTTGTATGTGCAGCGTTCATTCGATAACTTTGAACCACTTCGCTTAGGCTTGCCAACCTGGGGACCCATTCTGTATGCAGACCTGATTCATGCTGCCAGCATGGAAGGTGGTGCCGCGTGAAACCCTTGACCACCCAAAAACTCGATGTGTTGACTTTGCCACTGCAAGGCATCCAACTCATTGAGGCCAGTGCCGGCACTGGTAAAACATGGACTTTGGCGGCATTGTATGTGCGGCTGATCTTGGGGCATGGTTGGCAAGGGCAGGGCTTGATGCCGCCGCAAATTTTGGTCATGACCTTCACGGAGGCTGCCACGGCCGAGCTGCGCGATCGCATTCGCGCGCGTTTGACCCAAGCTGCGCAGTTTTTCAGGGGTCAACAAAAAGAAGAAGTTGCAGATGATTTCTTGCGGCATCTGCAAGCCAGCTTGGGCACGGATCGCAACAGCCACCATGCAGCGCGCTTGGAAGAGGCTGCGCAATGGATGGACGAAGCGGCCATCTACACCATTCACAGCTGGTCAAGTCGCATGTTGCGGCAGCATGCCTTTGACAGTCAAAGTTTGTTTGATCAAACACGGTTAGATGATGCACCCGCTTTGAAACTGAAGTTGGCCAAAGATTATTGGCGTGAATTTGTGTACCCCTTGGAAGCCAAGCAATTGGGTGCCTTGAAGGCCTTGGGTGCAAGCCCTGAGGCCTTGCTCAAGAACATGCAATCGCTGTGGCAAAAATTTGAAAAGATACCTGGTGGTTTTCCGGATGCATCGCAAGACCCCGATCCGAAGTCGGCATTGACCGCCTGGGCGCAGTGGCAAGAGCGATGTTTGCATTTGGAGTCTACGGCGCGCCAATTGCTGGCCACGCACATGCAAACCGCATTGTCCTTCATGGCCAAGGCGTTAGACAAAGACCTCAAAGGCAATGTCTACATTGCTAAAAAGCACGTCTACTTTGTATCGCATTTGTCTGAGTGGGCTTCGGGCGAAGAAGCGGACATCGAGGTTTTGAAAAAATTCACGTTGGAGAAGCTCAATGCCAGCTTGAAAAAAGACGCACCTCCCATCGAAGATCTGAGTGGTGTTTGGTCAGCCATCGGTGAATGGATGGCGCAACGCGATGCAGAGCCTAACGTGGGTATTGATTTACTGCAACATGCCGCCGTTCAAGTGGGGCGTGCTTATTTGCAGCAAAAGAAGCGCCTGGCAAGTTTTGATTTTTCTGATCTGTTGCAACGCTTGCATGCCGCACTTCACGCGTCAGGCAGTCGCTTGCCAGACATCATTAGCGCGCAGTTTCCGGTGGCCATGGTCGACGAGTTTCAAGACACCGATCCTTGGCAATACGAATCGTTGTCGCGCATTTATGGTTCCGGTCCATCCACAATCGCCGCTACCGAGCAAGCCGCCAGTGCCTTTTTGATGATCGGTGATCCAAAGCAAGCCATTTACAGTTTTCGCGGTGCCGACTTGCAAACCTATCTGAATGCACGTCACACGGCTGAATCAATTTGGACGCTGACAGAAAACTTCCGATCAAGCCAAGAAGTGGTCAATGCGGTCAACCATGTGTTTGGTGCTGCTCATACGCCCTTTGGCGAGGTGCCGTTCGAGCACGTCCAAACGCCAACACCCGCCAAGGCGACAAGCCTTCGTTTGGCCAATGGTCAAAAATGTCCTGCGTTCACCGTCTGGCATTTGGCAGTCGACAAGCCGCTCAGCGGCACCCACTACAGCGATCAGATGGCACAGATTTGCGCCACCCAAATGGTCTCCCTGTTGAATGACCGCGTGGCGCAGCCCGGCCAAATGGCGGTGTTGGTCAGAGATGGCAATGAAGCCAAAAAAATTCGCCAGGCGCTGGCCGAGCGCGGTGTCCGCAGTGTGTACTTGTCAGATCGCGACAGTGTGTATGCCACCCGAGAAGCGCTCGATTTGGCGTGCATCTTGGAAGCTGTCTTGCAGGCTCGTAATGCCAAGCTGCTTCGCGCCGCCCTGACCACGCGGACCCTGTGCCTTAGCCTGTCTGAAATTGAGCAAGTGTTCACGGCGGAAGATGCGTGGGACATTTGGGTGGAGCGGTTCAATGCATGGCATCACACTTGGCAGCGTCAAGGCTTTTTGCCCATGCTCTACAAAATGGTGCATGAGCAAGACATTGGCCGGCGCATGCAAGCACAAGGCGATACCGCCGAAAGGCGTTTAACAAATCTTTTGCATTTGGGAGAGTTGTTGCAATCGGCCAGTCTCAGCTTGCAAGGCGAAACTGCACTTCTGCGTTTCTTGACCGATCAATTGGCCAACCCCCAAGCGCAAGGTGAGGCGGCTCAAATGCGATTGGAGACCGATGCAGAGTTGGTGCAAGTGATCACCTTTCACAAAGCCAAAGGCTTGCAGTACCCCTTGGTCTTTTTGCCCTTTGTGTCCAATTTCAGAGAAGACAAAGACGATTCACTCAGATCGTCTGAAGAACGTTTGCAAGAGGATATTCGGTTGTTGTATGTGGCACTCACGCGTGCGCAACAAGCCATGTGGCTGGGTGTGGCCAAACGCAAAGATGATTTCAAAGCCAAAGAGGCGCAAGCCCAAAGCGCGATCAGTGTTTTGCTGGGTCGAACGTCAGCCGATGATTTGCAAGACAAATTGCAGGCATGGGCAAGTTGTCAAGACATCGCACTTGTCAGTGCACCTGAAGCCGACGCCAACCTGTATGAGCCCCTTCAATCGACTCTGGCAGAGGCCCCAACGCCTGCAAGGCAACCCAAGCGCACATTGCCACGCGCCGGATGGACAGCCAGTTTCAGTGCGCTCACGCGCAATTTAACGGACGACCATTCAGCGTCAGCCGATTCAGGTTTGGCACGCGAAGCTCGCTGGTTAGATGCCCAAATTGACAATGCCGTTGACAACGACGTTCAAAGCGAATCTTCCGAGACCGACGGCCTGCACGAAGTAGACGTTGTGGCTGTCCAAGCCACACCGCTTTACAACGACTTTCCCGCTGGCAGCGCCTACGGCACTTTGTTGCACGACATCTTTGAATGGCAACTCAAAGAAGCTTGGCCCTTGCTGCAAGAAGAACCGTTGGTGCCCCCCGAAACCAAGCTTCGCTGGCAGCGTTGGTGGCAAACCCAAGCCGACAGCCTGCAACTCAGCCCCGAGCACCAAAGCCTGTGCCTCCAACTCGTTCGCCATTGCGCCACTTCCCAATTGAGCCTCTCGGGTTCAAGTCAATTGGGGTCAGAGCAACATTGTTTGAGCTTGTCGCAGCTCAATGGTCACAACGCTTGGCCCGAAATGGGCTTTACATTCAAAACGCATGGCCTCTCCACACAGCACATGGATCGCTTGATTTGCGAGGTGGTGCAGCCAGGACAAACGCGTCCCAGTTTGCAAGCGCAACAGCTGAATGGTTTGCTCACGGGTTTCATGGACATCGTGTTTGAACACAAGGGCCGTTATTACGTGCTCGATTACAAATCGAACAAGTTGCCCAACTACACCCCGGGCAGCATCACTGGCAGCATGCTCAGCCATCGCTACGATGTGCAATACACCTTGTACATTTTGGCTGTCCATCGACTTTTAAAGTCCCGCTTGAAAAATTACAGCTACGAACAACACATGGGTGGCGCCATCTACCTTTACTTGCGCGGCATTGACCAAGTGGGGCAGGGTGTCTATTTCAGTCGACCGCCTTTTGAACTCATTCAGGCGCTCGACGACGCTTTCAAGTTGCATCAGCCTGCCGCGGTCAAGGGAGTCGATGCATGACAAAGCTTCAGCTCGGCCTGCAAAGTTTCGCCATGCCCCAGCCTGCCCATGGCATGGGGGCTTGGCCATGGACAGCCTTGGATGTGGCATGGCTGAAATTTTTGAAATCACATCAAGCCAGTTCGGATGCATTGCATGATTTGCTGGCGCTGTTGGTCAGCCATCAAATGGGGCGCGGTCATGCTTGCTTGGACCTTGAAAGTTTGTGGCAAGACGCAGCCCATTTGCTCGACTGGTCCAGTGCGCAAATCAAGTCGCTGGAACAGTTTGCAAAGCTTTCAAAAGAGCAGGATGCAGCGATTGATTTGTTTACAGCTGCCGTGAATCCATGGGCAGAAGCCGCCAAAACTTTGCCATGGGCCATGGGCGTGAATGCGCCTCTGGTGTTGTCCTTGCAAGAGGACGGTCATGTTCAACGCGTTTACCTCAGGCGGGCTTGGCAAGCCGAGCAAACCATTCAAGCGTCGATTCAATCGCGCTTGGCCGTGCCCTTTGACGTGCTGCAAGACGCTGATGAAAAACTGACGACCTTGTTTGGTCCGGTGGGCGAGGTAACAGATTGGCAGCGCATTGCCTGTGCGAAAGCATTGCGTGCAGGTCTGACCCTTATCACGGGCGGTCCCGGCACAGGCAAAACCACCACCGTGGTTCGGCTGTTGGCGCTACTCCAGCGTGCCGCAGGCGATCATCAGCAAACATTGCGCATCCATTTGGCAGCGCCTACAGGCAAGGCGGCCAGCCGCTTGAGTGCTTCTATCCAATCGGCCTTGGCCAGCTTGCCTGAGGGGTGGGCTGAAGGCATTCCCTCCCAAGCCGTCACATTGCATCAATTGTTGCAATACAACCCCGACGCTGCAGCCAGGCCAGCGCCTGTGTTGGCCACCGACCTGGTGGTGGTGGATGAAGCGTCCATGATTGATTTGGAACTCATGGCGCGTTTGATGCAATGTGTGCCCGCGCAGGCCCGCTTGGTTTTGCTGGGCGACAAAGATCAATTGGCCTCGGTGGAGGCAGGCGCCGTTTGGTCGCAGTTGTGCGAAGGTGCCTCGCAATCGGATGACATCACCCAAGTGCACAGCGGAAAAGCCTTTGCTTTGCCAGAACAAACAGCAGTGCTGCATGTCAGCCGCCGTTTTCATGCCCACAGTGCCATTGGCCAATGGGCCAAGCTGATCAATGAGGGGCAGCAAGCAACGTTGAAAGCCTGTTGGCAGGCCTTGCCATACGCAGATACGATGTCTTCCATTGAAAGTCCTGATATTTTGCGCTGGCCGGACGCATGGCGTGACAGGCCGCATGCGCAATTGCATCCCGCCGTGGTCACAAGTCTTCAGGCAGGCTGGGCAAATTGGCTCTCCCAGTTGAACCCGCTGCGGCAAGCTGGCGCTGTTTGCGACAACGCACAAGCGCTGCTACTGCTCAACAGCTTTAGCGAATTTCAAGTGCTTTGCGCCCTCCGTCAAGGTGCTTGGGGCGTACAAGCCTTGAACGATCGCATTGGTCTGGCACTGGGCCTTGCCCAAAGCCGTGACAAAATTTTCCAGCAGGCTGCGTCACCAGAAGCTTGGTTCGTGGGCCGCCCCATCATGGTGACCCGCAACGACTACCACTTGAATCTGATGAATGGTGATGTCGGTCAATGTTTGCCTACAGCCAATGGCCTTCGCGTGGCGTTCCCCGACGGCAACGGCGGTGTGAGGTGGGTGCTGCCTTCACGCTTGGATGCGGTTGAAACGGTATGGGCCATGACCGTTCACAAATCGCAGGGCTCAGAATACGACAATGTGCTGATGGTGCTGCCGGACCGTGATGCGCCTGTGCTGACGCGGGAGTTGTTGTACACCGGTGTGACACGCGCTAAGTTGCGCCTCAGCTGGTGGGTGCCGAATCCCTCTGTCTTGTTCAATGCAGTGGCGCAACGGGTGGTCCGAAGTGGCGGCTTGGCGGAAGTTCTGTTTCATCGGTCAAAATAAGCCATTTACAGATCTAGCGACACTGACATGAATTTTGATGACATGGCCGACCAACTGTCGGCACACCCCGATTACAAAGTGAAACGACGCTTGGTGCCTGTTTTGAATTTTGGTCCGGGCACAGGCGGCCCCACCAAGCGTGTCTTGATTTTGGACACCGAAACCACAGGTTTGGATTGGCGGGCCGAAAACATCATCGAGTTGGCCATGCTGGCGGTGGATGTCGATCTGCAAACGGGTAAGCCCGTGGGCGAGGTCGAGGTGTACGAAGACTTTGAAGACCCCGGTCGCCCCATTCCGCCCGAAATTGTGAAGCTCACTGGCATCACCAGCGCAGATGTCAAAGGCCAAAAATTGAACGAGGCCACCATCCAAGACATGGTGGAACGCGCCGACCTCATCGTGGCGCACAACGCTGGTTTTGACCGCCCTTTTGTTGAAAACCGATTGGCCGTGTTTGAACACAAAGCCTGGGCTTGCTCATTTCAAGGTATCAACTGGAAAGCCCAGGGCTTGGGGTCGGCCAAGCTCGAATTTTTGTGCAGTGAGTTGGGGTGGTTTTATGAAGCCCACCGTGCCCAAGTTGACTGCCACGCCTTGCTGCGCGTTTTGACATCACCGCTAAAGACAGACAATCCAGCCGAAAGCCTTACGGGCCTTCAGCAGCTTTTCAGAGCGGCTGAAAATGCACGCACCGTGGTCAAAGCCTTCGGCTCACCCTTTGAGACCAAAGACAAGCTCAAAGCCCGAGGTTACCGCTGGGACGCAGAAGCCAGGGTTTGGTACACCGCCGTGGCATCGGCCGCGGCTTTGGATGCAGAGGCCGCATGGCTTAAATCTGAGGTTTATGGCGGTCGTGCAGCCCGAATTGGACTTGAAACCCAGGATGCACGGGTCCAATTTTCCAGTCGAAGCGGCAAATCTGGTGATCGAGTCTTGTAATTTGAAAGAATTCGGGGGCCAAAAGGCCAGAGGGAAGCCTCAAAGACTGGGATAATCGCGGGTTCGGGAAAATTATCTTTTCCCTCCCTTTTGAAGAGCATCCCAGCCATGGCCCAATACGTTTTTTCCATGAACCGCGTCGGCAAGATCGTGCCGCCGAAGCGTCAAATTCTCAAAGACATTTCTCTTAGCTTCTTTCCAGGCGCCAAAATTGGCGTGCTCGGCTTGAACGGTTCCGGCAAATCTACTTTGCTGAAAATCATGGCCGGCATCGACAAAGAGATCGAAGGCGAAGCCATCCCCATGGCCGGCCTCAAAATTGGTTACCTGCCCCAAGAGCCCCAAATGGACCCCAATGAAACCGTGCGCGAAGCGGTTGAAGGCGGCATGGGCGAAGCCAAGGCTGCGCAAGCTCGCCTCGAAGAGGTCTATGCAGCCTACGCGGAAGAAGACGCCGATTTCGATGCCCTCGCCGCCGAGCAAGCCAAATTGGAAGCCATCATTTCCACAGCGGGCGATGCGTCCGACCACCAACTCGAAATTGCAGCCGATGCCTTGCGTTTGCCCCCATGGGATGCCATCATTGGCAAGCTCTCCGGTGGTGAAAAACGCCGCGTCGCTTTGTGCCGCTTGTTGCTCAGCCGCCCCGACATGTTGCTGCTTGACGAACCCACCAACCACTTGGACGCAGAGAGTGTCGATTGGCTTGAGTTGTTTTTGCAACGCTTCCCTGGCACTGTGGTGGCCATCACCCACGACCGCTACTTCCTTGACAACGCAGCCGAATGGATTTTGGAACTTGACCGTGGCCATGGCATTCCTTACAAAGGCAACTACTCCACCTGGTTGGAACAAAAAGAAGCCCGCTTGGAGCAGGAGCAGCGCACCGAAGACGCTCGCACCAAGGCCATGAAAAAAGAATTGGAATGGGCCCGTTCCAACCCCAAAGGTCGCCAGGCCAAGAGCAAGGCGCGTTTGGCACGTTTCGAAGAATTGAGCGATTACGACTACCAAAAACGCAATGAAACACAGGAAATTTTCATTCCTGTGGCCGAGCGTTTGGGCAATGAGGTGTTTGAATTCACCAACGTCAGCAAGTCCTTCGGCGACCGTTTGCTGATTGACAACCTCAGCTTCAAAGTGCCCGCTGGTGCCATCGTCGGCATCATCGGCCCCAACGGCGCTGGTAAATCAACCTTGTTCAAACTGATTGCAGGCAAAGAGCAACCAGACAGTGGTTCTATCAAAGTGGGTCAAACCGTGAAGATGGCTTTTGTCGATCAAAACCGCGACGACTTGTCCAACGAAAAAACCGTATGGGAAGACGTGTCCGGTGGCCTCGACATCATGACCGTGGGCAAATTCCAAATGCCAAGCCGTGCATATTGCGGCCGCTTCAACTTCAATGGTGGCGATCAGCAAAAGAAAGTCGGCATGTTGTCCGGCGGTGAGCGTGGTCGTTTGCACCTGGCCAAAACACTGATTGAAGGCGGCAACGTGTTGCTGCTGGACGAACCCTCCAATGACTTGGACGTGGAAACATTGCGTGCTTTGGAAGATGCCTTGCTTGAGTTTGCGGGCTCGGTCATGGTCATCAGTCACGACCGTTGGTTCTTGGACCGTATTGCGACGCACATCTTGGCTGCCGAAGGCGACAGCCAATGGGTGTTCTTCGATGGCAACTACCAAGAGTACGAAGCCGACAAGAAGAAGCGTTTGGGCGAAGAGGGCGCCAAGCCCAAGCGTGTGCGTTTCAAGGCTTTGAAATAAGTCATTGCTGCCAAATTTTCCGCGCGAAGCCGTGTCATGAAACCCATGCGTTTAGAAGACATCCTCTTCAGCCAGGGGTTTGGCACGCGCCGAGTTTGCGCGGGCTTGGTGCAGCAAGGCTACGTCAGTGTCAATGGCGATGTGCAAGAAGACCCTGGTGTTTTCTTTGATCCTGAAAATCTCAAGTTCAAAGTGCAGGGCACTGAGTGGCCGTACTTTGACCGTGCCTACCTCATGTTGCACAAGCCCACGGGTACAGAGTGTTCGCAAAAGCCCTCTACGTGGCCCAGCATCTACACCTTATTGCCCTCACCTTTGAGGTTGCGTCCGCAAAAAGCAGCCGTGCAGGGTGTTCAGGCGGTGGGCAGGTTAGACCAAGACACCACGGGCTTGTTGTTGCTCACCGATGATGGCAAATTCATTCACCGCATGAGCTCCCCAAAGCACCACATGCCCAAGGTGTACGAAGTCACCACCAAGCACGAAATCACCGACAGCCAAGTCGAAAAATTATTGGCCGGCGTGGTGTTGGACGACAGCCCTAAGCCGGTCAGAGCGGCTGCTTGTGAGAAAGTGTCTGAGACACACCTGAAGCTCACCCTCACTGAAGGCAAGTACCACCAAGTCAAACGCATGTTGGCAGCGGTGGGCAATCGGGTGGAAGGCTTGCACCGAAGCGCCATCGGCAACTTGCGATTGCCCGATGATTTGGCGCCGGGTCAGTGGCGGTGGATCTTGCCCAGCGAACTCGAAAAATACTTCAAAGCCTGAAGCACTGTGTCGGCTTGGTCCTTGTGAGGGCTGTGCCCACAGTTTTCAAGTTTGACCAAACGGGTGTGTGGCAATCGCGCAGCAATCTCATCAATCTGTGCCATCGTGCCATAGGGGTCGTCCACGCCTTGGATGGCCATCAAGGGCGTTTGAATTTTGTGAAGAAGCGGTCGAATGTCAAAGCGCCTAAAAGCATCACTTAGCCAGACATCGTTCCATTGCCAGAAAGCCACATCGACATCATTGTGAAAGGCCGCCAGCTTCGGTCGCAATTTGTCAAAGTGATCACGCGCCTGTTCAATGGCTTGAATCGACATGTCTTCCACCATCACATGGGGTGCCAAGACTGCGCAGCCAGCGACCGCAAATTGACTGGCATGAATGAGTGCAATGGTGCCGCCATCAGAGTGCCCAATCAGCAATGGCTGTGTGACATTCAAGATTTTCAGAAGTTCAGGCAATACCCCAAGGGCTTCATGGTGCATGTAATCAGCGGAAAGACGACCTGACCCGCGCACGTCGGCGATGCCTTCTGATTGGCCGTAGCCTTTGCGAGAATACACCCAGCCTTCACAGTCCAAACTTTCGCAGACTTTTTGAGGCCAGTCTCTCCACAATGCAACGCTGCCGAGACCTTCGTGCAGAAAAACACAGGCAGGTTTCGGTACTGGCGAGTCAGTCTTGCAGGGCCGCGGAATATGCTGAATCTCTAATTGAACCCCTTGGACAGCGATCAAAGTTGTCGTCTTCATGCGATCATTTTGACACCTGTTTGCGATCAAAGTACGAAAGTTAGAGGCAATTCCCCAGTGGCAGCTGGCAATACGCCATTACACTTGCGGCATGATTTTTCGTGCACTGACTCTTTCTTTCTGCCTTGTCGGCTTTGGTGTGGCGTCGGCCATGTCTGCAACACCTCAGCCAGCGCCAGCTGTGCCAAGCACAAAGGCACCAGCGCCCATCTTTGTGCTCAATTCACTGGACGGCAATGTCAGCGTCATTGACCCCGTGACATGGGCCGAAACCAAGCGCATTCCAACCGGAAAAGAGCCTCACCACTTGTACCTGACGCCCGACGAAAAATCGGTCATTGTGGCCAACGCCTTGTCTGATTCCTTAACCTTCATTGATCCGCGTACTGCTGAGATTCAGCGCGTGGTGACGGGCATCTTGGACCCTTACCAGTTGCGTTTTTCGCCTGACATGAAATGGTTTGTGACTGTGGCCAACCGTCTCAATCACATTGATATTTACAAGTGGGACGGGCAAACGCCCACTTTGGTAAAGCGCATCTCATCGTCTAAAACACCCAGCCATTTGTGGATAGACAGCAAGAGCAGCACCGTCTGGGCCACCATGCAAGACAGTGACGAACTGGTCGCTGTCGACTTGGCCACGCAAACCATTCAATGGCGGGTCAAAACTGGCACCATGCCCGCAGACGTTTTTGGCACGCCTGACGACAAAACTTTGTTGGTTGGTTTGACAGGTGGCGACGGTGTGGAGGTCTATGACGTTTCCAATGGTCCGGCGCGAAAAATCAAAAAAATCACCACAGGAAAAGGTGCGCATGCCTTCCGTGCCGTGGGCGACAGACAGCACGTGCTGGTCAGCAACCGCGTGGCCAATACCATCAGCAAAATTGACTACAAAAGCTTCACGGTGGTTGATCGCTTTCCGGGACCAACCGGCCCCGATTGCATGGACATCACAGCGGATGGTCAAACCATTTTGCTGGCATCACGCTGGGCTCAAAAACTCAGCGTCATTGACATGAGCACACGCAAAGTGGTGCGTCAAATCAAAGTAGGCAAGTCGCCACACGGTGTGTGGACCCTCGACCATGCACCTCGCCAATGACCTTGGTTTGAAGTCGGCAGGCTGGGTTTGCTGGCTGTCATGTGTTCTGGCCAGCCCAACATGGGCCAGCCAGTCAACGGTGACGTCAACCCAGTGCACACAGCCCGTATACCTGACGTTTGACACCGGACACATGGGCGTGGCGCCCCTGATCTCGCAAGTCTTGCAGGCACACCAAGTCCCCGTGACTTATTTTGCGGCACATGAAAAAACGCAAGAAGGTGACGGCTCATTGGGCAGCCACTGGGCAGCCTGGTGGAAGGCTCAAGCCACACAAGGCCATGATTTCGCCAGCCACACTTATGATCACGCGTACTGGCGCGCGGACATCGATTCGCAGCATTTCAAAATAAAACCCAGTGCAGGGGCTCAGGCCGGCCAAAACTTGCGTTGGCGCGCTGCCGATTACTGTGCCAATTTAAACAAAGCCACCGATCGCTTGGAGAGCTTGACAGGGCGCAAACCATTGCCTTTGTTTCGCGCGCCTGGCGGTAAAACTTCGCCTGCACTTCTGCGTGCGGCCAAAGCATGCGGTTATGCCCATGTGGGTTGGTCGCCAGCTGGTTTTTTGGGAGACGAACTCTCCAGCCAGACACACAGCAACCCCCAACTCCTGCAGAACGCCTTGAAGAACATTCGCAGTGGTGATATTTTGATGGCGCATTTGGGCATTTGGTCGCGACAGGATCCGTGGGCACCTGTCGTGCTGGAGCCCTTGATCGTGGGCCTGAAACAAAAGGGTTTTTGCTTTGCCAGCTTGCGTCAACACCCGCAATATTCCAAACTCTTGGCCAACGCCCCGTCGTAACTGCCAAAGTGGCTGCTGATACAACATGTTCCTCAACATCATCGATTTTTTCACAGACGCATTTGCAAGCCTGCAAACGCGCTTGTTTGAAAGCGTGGTTCAACCCCTTGCCTTCAATGTGGGGGCGGGTAATTTGTTAGACCTCGCCTTTGAAGGAACGGGTTGGTTTTTGGTCGGTCTGCTCCAAATCATTTTCATGTTGTGTGTCATTGCCCCGTTAGAAAAATGGCGTCCGTTGGCTCAAACAAGCAATCCATCCGCGGTGCGCGTGGACGTGGCCTATACCTTGATTCACCGCTTGGGCTTGTTTAAATTGATCATGTTTTTCACATTTGAGAACGGCTTAGAGGTGGCTTTTGGCCTGTTGCGAGTACAAGGTTTTCCCACCTTGAACGTCGATGCCCTGTGGCCTGGCGTCACAGACCAAGCCTTGGTGAGTTTTGTGCTGTACCTCATCGTCTTTGACTTTGTGAATTACGTCATTCATCGCGGGCAACATCAATTCAACCGGTGGTGGGCACTGCATGCCTTGCATCACTCTCAACGCCACATGACCATGTGGACAGACAATCGAAACCACGTATTGGACGACATCATCACCGCATTGCTGCTGTCCGTTGTTGCCAAGTTGATTGGTGTGGGGCCAGGCCAATTTGTGGCCTTGGTGGCCATCGGTCAATTGAGCGAAAATTTTCAGCATGCCAATTTCAAGTGCAGTTTTGGCCGATGGGGCGATCGTCTGTGGGTCAGTCCCAGATTTCATCGTTTGCATCACAGCATTGGCTTGGGGCACGAGTCTGCGGGACGTCAAACTTTAGGCGGCCACAACTTTGGTGTGCTCTTTCCTTGGTGGGACATGCTGTTTAAAACGGCCGATTTTTCCAATCGCTACGAACCCACGGGCATTCGTGATCAAGTTGAAGAAGGGCGCGATTATGGCAACGACCTTTGGTCACAGCAGAAGCTGGGTTTGATTCGTCTGTTTGAACGGAGAACCTCTGCATGAAAAACATGGCCGACTCTTTTTGGCGCGCTTTGGCTTACTGTCTGCACCCTAAAGTGGTGCTGCTTTCTCTCATTCCCTTGCTCTTGATGGTGGTCATTGTGATGGGCTTGGGTGCGCTGTATTGGGATTCGGCTTTGGAAAGCGTTCGTGACTGGATGGACGTCAGCAGCACATTGGGATGGGCTTGGATTTGGTTGGAACGCGTGGGCCTGTTGAATTTGAAGTCGGTGGTTGCGCCCTTGGTCATCATTGTGGCGGTCACACCTTTGGTGGTGGTCATGTCTTTGTTGGCAGTTTCTTTCATGATGACACCTGCGCTGGTGGGCCTGGTTGCCGAGCGTCGTTTTACGAACTTGGAGCGGGCGCAGGGTGGTTCGATGTTGCACAGTTTAGGCTGGACCTTGCTGTCTGTTGTCTTGGCCCTGGGGGCACTTATTTTGACCCTGCCACTGTGGTGGTTGCCGCCTTTGGCCATGGTCTTGCCTGCGCTCATCTGGGGCTGGCTAACTTACCGTGTGATGACCTACGATGTACTGTCTGAGCATGCTTCTCGTGCTGAACGCCTCGAGCTGATGCGACGTTATCGATTTCAACTGTTGCTCATGGGCGTGGTCACTGGATTAATGGGTGCTGCGCCAAGTTTGGTGTGGGCATCGGGTGCTTTGTTTGTGGCCGCTTTTGTGGTCCTCATTCCGATTGCCGTGTGGATATACACCTTGGTGTTTATTTTTTCGGCGCTTTGGTTTGTCCATTTTTTGCTCAATGCGCTCTCGCTGTTGCGAGAAGAGCGGCCTTCAGATTCGAAGTCGGATCGGCGCCTTGAGCCTGACATCCTTGATGTCGAGTCCTAACTTTTGAGTAACTGACATGACGCAAGCGCCTGCCATTGGCATCATCATCATTGGTGATGAAATTTTGTCTGGCAAACGTGCTGACAAGCACCTGCCGAAATTCATTGAATTGCTCTCCGCGCGCGGCTTGCAGTTGTCTTGGGCTGAGTACGTGGGCGATTCGCCAGAACGCATTACCTCTGTGCTTGCGCGTGCTTTTGCCTCTGGCGATGTGGTGTTCTCGTGTGGCGGCATCGGTGCCACGCCCGATGATCACACGCGGCAATGCGCCGCTAAAGCCTTGGGCCTGCCCCTGGTTTTGCATGCCGAGGCCAAATCACTGATCTTGGAACGCATGCGCGATGTGGCTTTAGAACAAGGCCTGCCTTATGAGCCCGAGCGTGAAGACAACTTGCACCGTTTGAACATGGGCATGTTTCCACAAGATGCCGACATCATTCAAAACCCGTACAACAAAATTCCAGGGTTTACGTGTGCGGGTTCAGGTCAAGGCTGCGTTCACTTTGTGCCGGGCTTCCCAGTCATGGCTTGGCCCATGATGCAAGACAAATTGGACGTTTATTGCCAAACTTGGGGCGCCGCGCCGCAGCGAATTGAACGCTCGGTCATTGTGTTGGGTGCCATGGAAGCCACCCTGACACCTTTGATGGAGTCCATCGAATCGCAATTTCCAGGTGTCAAAGTGTTCAGCCTGCCCAGTGTGGACCATCCTCAGTGGGGGAAGCACATCGAATTGGGCGTGAAAGGGGATTTGACGCTGGCTGAAGAGGCTTTTCTGGCCCTTAAAGACGGTCTTAGGCTATTTCAAGTGAGCTTCGGCCCCGAAATGGTGCGCTAACAGTGTGCGCACTATAATGGTGCAAATATGTGTGATTGTGGTGCATGCTTGCGCGTTAAAAAATCATGGATTTCCGTCAAGTTGGGCCTCGTCCTCGGGGCACAATAGCGGTCTTGGGAAAATATTGCGCGAAGCCGTAGTTGGCACAAAAACTGCAAGCCCGAAGAACCAATTATCAACACCCATCCAACCAGGAGATTTTGATGGCAAAGACCGTCGCAGACGTGATGAAGATGGTGAAAGAGAACGAAGTCAAGTTTGTTGACTTCCGCTTCACCGATACCCGTGGCAAAGAACAACACGTTTCTGTGCCAATTTCCCACTTTGATGAAGACAAGTTCACCGACGGCCACGCCTTCGACGGCTCTTCTATTGCAGGTTGGAAGGGCATTGAAGCCTCCGACATGTTGTTGATGCCCGATCCCAACACAGCCAACATCGACCCCTTCTTCGAAGAAACAACTTTGATCTTGGGCTGCGACGTGTTGGAGCCTGGTGATGGCAAAGCCTACGACCGCGATCCACGTTCTATCGCCAAGCGCGCTGAAGCCTACTTGAAGGCTTCCGGTTTGGGTGACACTGCTTACTTCGGACCTGAGCCAGAATTCTTCTTGTTCGACGACGTTCGCTTTGGTAGCGACATGTCCGGTTCGTTCTTCAAGATCGACGACTACGAAGCACCTTGGAACAGCGGCACCAAAATGGAAGGCGGCAACCGCGGTCACCGTCCTACCGTCAAAGGTGGTTACTTCCCAGTGCCTCCCGTTGACAGCACACAAGACATGCGCGCTGAAATGTCCCTGATTCTCGAATCCATGGGCATCCCCGTTGAAGTGTTCCACCACGAAGTGGCTGGCGCTGGTCAAAACGAAATCGGCACACGCTTCAGCACATTGGTTGAGCGCGCTGACTGGACCCAAACATTGAAGTACGTGGTTTGGAACGTGGCCAACGCCTACGGCAAAACAGCTACTTTCATGCCCAAGCCCTTGGTCGGTGACAACGGTTCCGGCATGCACGTTCACCAGTCCATCTGGAAAGACGGCAAAAACTTGTTCGCTGGCAACGGCTACGCAGGTTTGTCAGACTACGCGCTGTACTACATCGGCGGCATCATCAAGCACGCACGTGCATTGAACGCCATCACCAACCCAACAACAAACAGCTACAAGCGTTTGGTGCCTGGTTTTGAAGCGCCTGTGAAGTTGGCTTACTCAAGCCGCAACCGTTCTGCTTCGATTCGCATTCCTCACGTTGCATCTGACAAAGGTCGCCGCATTGAAGCGCGCTTCCCAGATCCAATGGCCAACCCCTACCTTTGCTTCGCAGCATTGATGATGGCTGGTTTGGATGGCGTGGAAAACAAGATCCACCCAGGCGAAGCGGCTACCAAAGATTTGTACCATTTGCCGCCTGAAGAAGACGCATTGGTGCCAACCGTTTGCCACAGCTTGGACCAAGCCCTCGAGTATTTGGACAAAGACCGTGCCTTCCTCACAAAAGGTGGCGTGTTCACAGACTCCATGATCGACGCCTACATTGAATTGAAAATGGGTGAAGTCACACGCTTCCGTCAAGCCGTGCACCCCATCGAATACGAAATGTATTACTCACTGTAATTTGCAGCGAGTTGGGCACCTGAGCCCTACCCGAAAAGGACGGCTCAGGCCGTCCTTTTTTTTGGCTGAAAGCAAACGGAATGACCTCATTGGCAATGCGCACAAAAACAAGTTCAATCTTGGTCACAACCCTGTGTGCTTGGCTTCTTGGGGGCTTAAGCTTCAGTGCATGGGCAAGCCAAACCATTTATAAGTGTGGTCAAGAAATTACCAATCAACCGCATGACCCTAAGTTGTGTCAGGCATTGCGCATTTCACAACCCACTCAAATCGAGGGCACACGGGTTCAGCAGGTGCCAACGCCGACCCTCAAATCTGCGCCCTCTGGTGGCTGGAGCTCGCCTGCTCCGCAGCCTGCTGGCGTCGGTTTTGATCTGAGCCAGTCTTCAGGTGACGCGTCAAACCGGCAGGTTCAAATGCGCACCATCTTGGAGGATGAGTGGCAAAAGTTAAGCGTTCAATACGCCGAATTGGTGCGTCGCAGCGGTGGTGGGCAAGCTGCCGCTTCCGCTGGTGAAGCCAAGCACGCTTCAGGCGATGCACAAGGTGCCCAAGACTTCAAGGATCAGCTTCAAAGACTGGCACGTGACATGCAAGCCTTGCAGCGTGAACTGAACCGATACGGCAAGCCTGTGCCAACGCTGAATTCAAAATGAGTGAACCATGACAACAGCCCCCGCCAGCTCACCCGCCACACGTTTTCACGCATTCGATTTGTTGGCAACGCCCATTGCTGTCTTGAAAAGTGACGGCTCGGTGGTTTTTGTGAATTCAGAACTAGAAGATGTGATGGGGCAGTCGCGAAGAAGTTTAGAAGGGCATTCTTTTTTGCACTTTTTCGCCGATCCACAGCCCCTTCTGCATGCCTTAACGGGCGCCAAAGCCAATGAATTTGCCGCGCTGCGATACGACGCCGAGTTGTTGCGAATTAACCCGGAGGATGCATTGCCGGTGCATGTGATCGTTGCGCAGTCAGATGACTCCGAGGAAGTCATCATTGAGTTGCTGCCCATTCAGCAGCAAACACGTCAGGACAGAGAAGAGCGCCTGCTAGATCAAGCGCAAGCCAACAAAGAATTGATTCGCAATTTGGCCCATGAAATTAAAAATCCATTGGGCGGCATTCGAGGCGCCGCGCAATTGCTCGAAATGGAAATGGAATCCAAAGAGCTGACTGAATATACGCAAGTGATCATTCGTGAGGCGGATCGATTGCAGACACTTGTCGATCGCTTACTGGCCCCACATCGGCGCCCCCACTTGGTGGGCGATGTGAACATTCACGAAGTCTGTGAACGGGTCAGGTCGCTCATCGTCTCTGAATTCCCCAGAGGGATTCGTGTCATTCGTGACTACGATACATCCATTCCTGAGTTCAGGGGTGACAGAGAGCAGCTCATTCAAGCGGTCCTCAACATCTCACACAACGCTGCGCAAGCCTTGTTAGAGCGAATCACAGACGGCAATGCAGAGCTGAGATTCAAGACAAGAATTGCACGCCAAGTCACTTTTGGCAAGCAACGCTACCGACTGGCATTGGAATTGCATGTCATCGACAACGGGCCTGGTGTTCCAGACTCAATCAAGGATCGCATTTTCTTCCCGCTCATTTCGGGCAGAGAAGGTGGCTCTGGCTTAGGTCTCACTTTGGCGCAGACTTTTGTTCAGCAGCATCATGGTTTGATTGAGTGTGAAAGCGTGCCAGGCCGTACCGATTTCAAAATTTTGATTCCGTTGCCCTGAGCTGTTTCAGTGCATGCCACTTAGAGAAAGTTAAGACCCATGAAGCCTATCTGGATCGTAGACGATGACCAATCCATTCGATTCGTCTTAGAGAAAGCCTTGCTGCGTGAAGGCTTGGCAACTCGCAGTTTTACAAATCCTCGGGAGGTTTTGGCGGCGCTGAACACAGAGGAAGGCCGTGAAGGCCCCCAGGTATTGGTCAGTGACATTCGAATGCCTGGCGGCTCTGGCCTCGATCTCTTGACGGAAGTCAAGCTGCGTCTGCCGGGTTTGCCGGTCATCATCATGACGGCATTTTCAGACCTTGACAGTGCCGTTTCTGCGTTTCAAAACGGGGCGTTTGAGTATCTGCCCAAACCGTTTGATTTACCCAAGGCCATCGAATTGATTCGACGCGCGTTGGAAGAGAGTCAACGCGAAGAGGTGGCTGAAGAATTGATGGCCGCCACGCCTGAGATGTTGGGTCAAGCGCCCGCCATGCAGGATGTCTTCCGCGCCATTGGCCGTTTGTCGCAAAGCAATGTCACGGTCATGATCACGGGTGAGTCGGGGTCTGGCAAAGAACTGGTTGCGCGTGCACTGCACAAGCACTCACCACGCGCCAACGGCCCCTTTGTGGCCATCAACACTGCGGCCATCCCCAAGGACTTACTGGAAAGCGAACTCTTCGGGCATGAGCGCGGTGCATTTACGGGTGCGCAAACATCTCGACGGGGTCGATTTGAGCAAGCAGAGGGCGGCACCTTGTTCTTGGATGAAATTGGTGACATGCCCTTTGATTTGCAAACACGCTTGTTGCGTGTGTTGTCCGATGGTCATTTCTACCGTGTCGGTGGACACAGTGCGGTCAAGGCCAATGTGCGCGTCATTGCCGCCACCCATCAAGACCTTGAACAACGCGTGAAAGAAGGGGTGTTCCGCGAAGACTTGTTTCACCGCTTGAATGTAATCCGTTTGCGTTTGCCTGCTTTGCGCGAACGTCGCGAAGATGTGCATGTACTCACCAAACACTTCTTGTTGCAAAGCGCGCAACAGTTGGGTGTGGAGCCCAAGCGAATTTCAGAACCAGCTTTGGAGATGTTGAGTCACTTCAACTTTCCTGGCAATGTGCGCCAGTTGGAAAACATTTGCCATTGGTTGACCGTCATGGCGCCGGCTCAAATGATTGAGCCCAAAGATTTGCCACCTGAGGTTTTGTCGCCTGTCCCAGATGCGCAGGTGGCGGCGACAGGAATGAGGTCAGATGAGCCAGGTGTTGCCACAGAAGCAATGGCCATCGCGCATGCGGTGCCGAGCAGTTCCTTGGTGAATCTGGGTCCGCACGCTGGGTGGGAGAGTGCTTTAGAAGTGGAGGCGCTTCAACTCTTGGGCACGGATCGACAAGACGTATGGGATGTGCTGACGCGTCGCTTTGAATCGTTGCTCATTCAAGCTGCACTGGCCACCACAAGGGGGCGCAGAATTGAAGCTGCAGTGAAGTTGGGGATTGGGCGCAACACCATCACACGAAAAATTCAAGAGTTGCACATCGAAGGCTGAACCCTTCGCAAGCTCCAAAAAAAAGGCCTTCGAAAGAAGGCCTTTTGTGTGTCTAGTTGCTAGCCTCTGGGGGCTCAGTGAGCGTTCATCATTTGGAAGTGAGAATGCCGCCCGCTGCATCGACCGCAAGGTACTGATTTTGTGCGCGTAACAAAGATTTGAGTTCAGCGTTTGTGTTGCTGGTTTGGTGTGACCAATTGGCGGCGTCGGTGCTGGTCATGATCGTGCCATTGCTGCCAACCACCAAGAACTGATTGACCGATGACAAGGCATTCAAAGACGCTGTGGTGTTGGCGTTTTGCAATGTCCAAGTGATGGCATCAGGACTGCTCAGAACTGTGCCATTCTCGCCAACCGCAACGAATCGATGGCTGGTGGTGCTGTCGACAACGCTGGTCAATGCGCCGACGGCCTTTAATGTGCTCGTGTTGTTGGATGCTTGCGCTGTCCAAGTCGTGCCATCCGTGCTGGTGAGGATGGTGCCACTTGCCCCCACCGCGACCCATGTGCCAGCAGCAGTGTATGCAACGCCATGTAAATTCGCAGCAGTTGGCACGCTGCTGGCTGCCGTCCACGTGATGGCATCTTTGCTGTTCAGCACGGTGCCGTTGTCGCCGACAGCAACCACCATGCTGCCATTGGCTGCCAGGGCGTTCAAATTCTGCGAGGTGTTGCTGCTGGCTGTTGTCCAAGTTTTTGTATCGGTGCTGTAAATGATCTTGCCATTTGCGCCTGCAGCAATGAATTTAGCAAATCCAAATTCAGCAGCGTGCAAATCGGTGCCGACCACGGAGGGCAGCGTGCTCCAAGCATCTGGGCTGGTGGCATTGAACATGCGGCCACCATTGCCGACTGCCAAATAAGCGTATTTCAAAGTATTGGTGGCGGTTTCAATGTAGCTGCCAAATGTCAAGCCAGTACGTGTTCCGGTCGTTAAAGCTGTGCCGTTGGCCCATTCAATGCCGGAGATGCGCGGTGTCGAGGTCACTGTGGGCGTTGCATCGCCACCTGGTCCCTCATTGATGCGTCCTGTCATGAAAAATGAATAAGGGGTGCCATTGGTGAGCCCAGTGACCACAAAGGGCGAGGTCACTTTGATTCGGTAAGTGGAACCAGCAGTGGCCAACCAGTTGGCCATGGTGAGGCTGGGACTGTTGGGCGCCGCAAAGATCCAGTATTCAACGCCAGCTGTTTCTTGCCAACTGACCGTGACTTGGCTGTCGCCGGCCACAACACTGATACCCGCCGCAGGGGGGGGCGGTGTGGTGGAAGATGAACTGCCGCCACAAGCTGCCACGAGAAAGGCAGAGGCCAAAGCCAGTAAAGATGCGCGAATTGAGTACAAAGACATGAATATTTCCTGTGCGGAACCGTGTTGACCCCAAATTCTAAGTGACCAGGCCAGGGATCGTGTCAATTTTTGCTATGAAGCCTTCAGGTAGACTGTAACCTTGTGCGTTTCGCACTGGAAATATTTTCATTTCTTTGAAAAGAGCCATCATGAATTTGGTCATTGCTTCTGTGCTGGTCGCCGGCACCATGCCTTGGGTTTGCGCGATCATTGCCAAAGCCGGTCAGCGCAATTACGACAACCACAATCCGCGGGAGTGGTTGTCGCATCTGACGGGCTATCGTGCGCGGGCCAATGCAGCGCAAGCCAATTGTTTTGAGGCGTTTCCGCTTTATGCGGTCGGTATTTTGCTGGCCTTGTACACAGAAGTGCCAATCGATGAAATAGAACTGTATGCAGGTCTGTTCATCGCGGCACGGGTGGCTTACATCGCTTTCTACATCAGCGATCAAGACAAATTTCGTTCTTTGGCTTGGGTGCTGGGTGTGGGCAGCTGTGTGGCTTTACTGGTTGCCAGCATGCTGGCCTGAAACACCGGGCGCTGCCCCTGTTTGATGCAGGGACAGCCGAGACGTGTCGCTTATTTGCTCCAGGTGTCTTTCAGGCCTGTGCACCGATTAAAGACCAGTTTGCCGCTGACATGATCGATGCGGTCTGCCACAAAGTAGCCATGGCGCTCAAATTGAAATTTGGCATCGGCTGAGCAGTTGCGCAGTGAGGGTTCCACAAACGCTTGGATGACTTGCAGGCTGTGGGGGTTCAGGCTGGCCAAGAAGTCTTTGCCACCCGCATCGGGGTGTGCTTCGTTGAACAAACGGTCATACAAACGAACCTCCGCCACAGTGGCTTCGGCTTGTGACACCCAAGTGATCACGCCTTTCACTTTGACGCTGTCAGAGCCTGGGGTTCCACTTTTTGTATCGGGAATAAGTTGGGCCAGCACTTCAGTCACTTGGCCGTTGGCGTCTTTGTTGGCACCGGTGCATTCAATCACGTGGCCGTATTTAAGACGCACTTTGTTGCCAGGGAATAAACGGAAAAAACCTTTGGGTGGTGTTTCTTCGTAGTCAGTTCGCTCGATCCAAAGTGATTTTCCAAATTTGAATTGACGCTTGCCCAATTCAGGGTGATGCGGGTGCACAGGTGCTTGGCAATCGTCCAACGTACCGGTACCCATCAGTTCATCCCAGTTGGTGATGGTGAGCGCGATGGGGTCGAGCACAGCCATGGCCCGTGCAGCTTTGGGATCGAGATCGTCGCGCAAGCATCCCTCAAGAGTGCTGTAGTCAATCCATGAGTCACTTTTGGTGACACCAATGCGCTCGGCAAACAGTTGCAGGCTCTCGGGTGTGTAGCCACGGCGGCGCAAACCCACAATGGTGGGCATGCGAGGATCATCCCAACCTTGAACCTTGCCTTCGTTGACCAGTTGCGCCAATTTGCGTTTGCTGGTGATCACGTAGGTGAGGTTCAGGCGCGCAAATTCGTATTGCTTGGGATTGGGCTGGGACAATAAAGCGGTGAGCACTGTGCCATCAGGCAAGTTGTGTGATTCGCTAAGGCGCGCCAACAGCCAATCGTAAAACGGCCGTTGGTCTTCAAACTCCAAGGTGCAAATGCTGTGCGTAATTTGTTCCAACGCATCTTCGATGGGGTGGGCAAACGTGTACATCGGATAGATGCACCAGGTATCGCCCGTGTTGTGGTGCGTGGCCCTGCGGATGCGATAAATGGCCGGATCGCGCATGTTGATGTTGGGCGACGCCATGTCAATTTTGGCGCGCAGCACGGCAGCGCCGTCGGCCAATTGTCCGTCGCGCATTTCACGGAAACGGTTGAGGTTTTCTGCGCGAGTGCGAGTGCGGAAAGGGCTGTCTTTGCCGGGCGTGTTGAAGTCGCCACGGTTCAGGCGCATGTCTTCGGCCGATTGCTCATCGACATAGGCCAGTCCGGCCTGAATGAGGAACTCGGCCGCGCGGTACATGAAGTCAAAGTAGTCGCTGGCCTGGTACAGGTGCGAGGTGCCATTGGCATCCCAGTTGAAGCCTAACCACTTCACAGCATCCAATATGGTGTTGACGTATTCGGTGTCTTCTTTTTCTGGGTTGGTATCGTCAAATCGCATGTGACACACACCGCCGTAGTCGCGCGCCAATCCGAAATTCAAGCAGATACTTTTGGCGTGACCCACGTGCAAATAGCCATTGGGCTCGGGCGGAAAGCGTGTGCGAATTTTGGCAGGATCGGGCATGCCTTTGGCATGGTGGGCCGCGTCTCCCGGTGAGCCTGCCCATTGCCGGGATGCATAGGTGCCCTGGGCCAAATCGGCTTCTATGATCTGGCGCAGAAAGTTGCTGACCTTGTGGCCCTCTGTGGGGGCGTCTGTTGGATTGACTTTGTCGTTGGCTGTGCTCATGGCCTGATTTTAGAGGCAGTCAGTGGGTGTGGCACCTGTGAAGAGCGATAATTCAGGGATATCGAAGGAGTACCTGTGGATTCAATGTTGCTGCTTAAAGCCGCGGTCATGGGCGTGGTGGAAGGATTGACCGAATTTTTGCCCATTTCGTCAACGGGGCACCTGATTTTGGCTGGCGCTTTGTTGGGCTTTGATGACGACAAGGCCAAGGTCTTTGACATCGCCATTCAGACCGGCGCCATTTTTGCTGTGATCTTGGTTTACTGGGAAAAAATTCGCAGCATCCTTAAGGCGCTCCCATATCAAGTTGAAGCGCAAAGATTTGTTCTCAATGTCTTCATTGGCTTTCTGCCGGCTGTGGTCTTGGGCTTGTTGTTTGGCAAGCTGATCAAGGCGCACTTGTTCACGCCGTGGGTGGTTGCCACGACCTTCATTGTGGGAGGCTTCATCATTTTGTGGGCTGAAAGAAGACCCGCGTCCAGTGTACGCATCCGTGCTGTGGAAGACATGCGCGGTCGCGATGCCCTCATGGTGGGCTTGGTGCAGTGTTTGGCCATGGTGCCTGGTACCAGCCGAAGTGGTGCCACCATCATCGGCGGTATGCTGTTGGGGCTGTCACGCAAGGCTGCCACCGACTTTTCATTCTTCTTGGCCATTCCCACCCTGATGGGGGCAGGGGCCTACAGTCTTTACAAAGAACGGGCTTTGTTGTCGATAGCGGACGTGCCTTTGTTTGCCACAGGCTTGGTCGTTTCGTTCATCAGTGCCTGGATTTGCGTGCGCTGGCTTTTGAAATACATTGCCAGCCACAGCTTTGAGGTGTTTGCCTGGTACCGCATTTCATTTGGTTTGGTGGTGCTGGGCACCGCTTGGACCGGCATGGTGACTTGGGCACCTTAAACCGCTTGGCTGCCGTGAATTTGGCGGGGTGAATTTGGCGTAGTTACGTTGGCGCAGTTACTTCGGCACTGCGCCCATGTTGCGCAGGGCGGCCTCCACGGCCGCTGCCGTTGCCATGGGTTTTTCCATTGGAAACAGATGGGAGCCATCCAGCCACATGACGCGTCCCTTGGAGATGCTGTGTGTCATCTCGCTGCCCACCACTTTCATTTCACGCGAATGTGTGCCGCCAATGAATGCCACGGCGCATTTGGGTGGGTGGCGTTTCAGCATAGAAGGCAAGTTGTGTGGCAGGGTGTTGTAGATCTGCGTCTCGATGTCGCGATCAAAACTTAGAATGCGTTCACCCTTTTCATTTTTCGTGCCATGCATGGCGTAGTCGTGCAGCACTTCAGGGTGCCAATGTGCAAATGCACGTTTGTGCTTGAAATGATCAATCACCGCGTCGACATTGGGCCAGTGTTTTCGACGTGATTTGCTGATGCGGCCAGGACTGACATTGCCTATCCAATTTGTTTTCTTGGCCAGTTGAAGCGCGCTGGCTTTCCAACCACTCACCACAGGTGAGTCCAGCAAGACAACGCCAGCAGCCACTTCAGGGTGTTGCGATGCACACATCAAGCTGAGCATGCCACCCAGTGAGTGACCAACCAAATAAGGTTTTTCGCCAGTCTGCGCCATCACCTTGCCGGCAAACTCGGCCAGCTCTTTCACCAAGAACGGCCAATTGCTGGTGACCGGGTATTCTGGGTTGTGTCCCAATTTTTCGATGGCATCGACTTGAAAGCCGCGCGCCACCAAATCCTCACGCAGAACACGATAGGTGCTGGCAGGAAAACTGTTGCCGTGCGAAAAAACAATCGAAGCCATCAGATGAGTTTCTCTTCTGGGGTTGCAATCTTTTTCAAGGGTGCATTTCTGCTGGTGGTTTTTAAGGGGATGGTGGTGGCTTCGCCATTCCAAACAGGGTCTTCCAAGCTGTCAAACATCGCACGCAGTTTTTGTCCCCAGCTGTCGCGAAGCATGTTGAAGTACGGGTTGTGCTCATCGATGCAGACCACCCGATCGCTTTGCAGTTTGTCGGCTTCATAGACCACCATGTCGAGCGGCAAGCCCACAGAGAGGTTAGATTTGAGTGTGGAGTCCATGGACACGAGTGCACACTTGGCTGCTTCGTCCAAAGGCGTGTCGGGTGTGATGACACGGTCGAGGACAGGCTTGCCGTATTTGGATTCACCAATTTGAAAGTAAGGCGTTTCGGCGGTGGCTTCAATGAAGTTACCAGGTGAGTAGACCTGGAACAGTCGCATGCCTTCACCAGCGATTTGCCCACCAAAAATCATGGACACATTGAAATCAACACCGCCCGCTTTGAGTGCGGCTGCATCGCGTTCATGCACATGTCGAACTGCTGCACCCAGCACACGGGCAGCATCGAACATGCTTTTGGCATTCCAAATGGTGATCGGTTCTGCATCGGGGTGGTCGATGATTTTCTCAACTTGCAGCATTTCGCGCACAGATTGAGAAATACTCAAATTGCCTGCAGACAACAAGACCATGAAACGATCGCCCGCTTTTTCGTAGATGATCATCTTGCGGTACGTGCTGATCATGTCCAGGCCAGCGTTGGTGCGCGAGTCTGACAAGAAAACCAAACCGGCACGGGTTTTAATGGCAACGCAATAAGTCATTCAACATCCTTTAAAAGGTGCGTCATTGTTCGGAGCGCTTCAAGACGCGCTGCAAACTGTAGAGGGCTTCCAGAGCTTCGCGGGGGCTGAGTGCATCTGGGTCAATCTGGGCTAAAGCTGCTTCTAGCGCGGAGGGACCCACGTTTGCAGCGTCTGGCGGTGGGGCAAACAAGTCAACTTGGATGCGGTTTTCATTGGCGCCGGCTTCAAGTGCAGACAGTGTGTGTCGTGCGTGGTTCAACACGCCGGTGGGCATGCCTGCCAACCGCGCCACTTGCACGCCGTAGCTCTTGCTGGCAGGGCCTGCTTGCAGTTCATGCAAGAACACGATGTCATTGCCCGACTCTGTGGCGCCAACGTGCATGTTCAAAGCAGCGTGGTGGGTGGCCGGAAATTCGGTGAGTTCAAAGTAATGCGTGGCAAACAGGGTGAAGGCTTGCGTTTTGTCGTGCAAGTGTGTGGCAATGCCACTGGCCAAGGCCAAGCCATCAAAGGTGGACGTGCCGCGACCAATCTCGTCCATGAGCACCAAGGACAAAGGCGTGGCACTGTGCAAAATTTGAGCGGCTTCGGTCATCTCCAGCATGAACGTCGATTGGGCATTGGCCAAGTCATCGGCCGCGCCGATGCGGGTGTGGATGGCATCAATAGGCCCCAGCCTGCAACTGCTGGCGGGCACATGACTGCCGATGCTGGCTAAAAGCACAATCAATGCCACCTGCCGCATGTAGGTCGACTTACCGCCCATGTTGGGGCCCGTAATGATTTGCAAACGCTGTTTGCTGTGCATCAAGCAATCGTTGGCAATAAAGCTGCCGCCCGAGGTTTCGGCCAGTCGCGCTTCCACCACGGGGTGACGGCCTTGCCTGATTTCAATGCAGGGCTCTTTCGCAAATTGGGGTGCGCACCAATTGAGTGTGGCGGCACGCTCGGTGAGTGTGCAAAGTGCGTCCAGTTGCGCCATGGCTTGCGCCAATTTGGTGAGTGCTTGAATGTGGTTTTGCAGTTGGTCAAGCAAAAGCTCGTACAAATATTTCTCGCGGGCCAGCGCGCGTTCCTGCGCTGACAAGGCTTTGTCTTCAAAGGCTTTGAGCTCGGGCGTGATGAAGCGCTCGGCATTCTTCAAGGTTTGACGGCGACGGTAGTCGTCGGGCACTTTGTCAATTTGACCCTGCGTCACTTCAATGTAGAAGCCGTGCACCTTGTTGAATTGCACGCGCAAATTGGCAATGCCAGTGCGGGCTTTTTCGCGGGTTTCCAATTCGAGTAGGAAGTCATCGCAATTGGTTTGAATGGCGCGCAGTTCGTCCAGTTCGGCATCCAAGCCATGGGCCATCACACCGCCATCGCGAATCAAATTGGCGGGTTCTTCAAGCAAGGCTTGTTGCAAAATTTCGGTGAGGCCCGCAGGCGGTTGCAAATCAAAATGGATGTCGTGCAACAGTTTGGTGGGCGACAAATGCCCCAGTGTTTCTTGCAATTGCAGCGCCAAATTGGCGGAGCGAAGGAGGGCGTTTTTAAGCGCCACCAACTCACGCGGACGCACTTGCTTGAGCGCAATGCGTGCCGTGATGCGCTCCACATCGCTGGCGCCTTTGAGTTGTTCACGCAAGCGCGACCAAATGGCCACACCGCTTTGGGCCGAAGCGCTTTGATCGTTCAACTGGTCAATGGCAGCAAGGCGTTCCACTGCAATTTGTCGATCACGGGGTGGGTTCAAAAGCCATTGTTTGAGCTGACGACTGCCCATGCCGGTCATGCAGGTATCCAGCAAAGAGAACAGCGTGGGTGAGTCTTCACCGCGCAAAGTTTGCGTGAGTTCTAAGTTGCGACGTGTGCTGGTGGGGAGGTCAATGAGGTCATTGGCCTTTTGCACTTTGAGTTGCGACACATGGGGCAGCGCTCTGCCTTGAGTGTGTTCTGCATAAGTGAGCAAGGCACCAGCTGCGGCATGCGCATGGCCTAGTTTGTCGGCATCCCACGCGGCCAAACTGGCAACGTTGAGTTGTTTGGTGAGCTTGCCGTGACCCAAGCCTGCTTCGTATTGAAAGTCGGGGCGCAAAGTGAGGGACAGTGCCAAGCCTCGTTGGCCCAATCGCATCGATTGGAGTTGCTGTTCCCACTTGGGTGTGATGCTGGCGCTGACCAACAATTCACTTGGAGAGATTCGTTCTAACCAATCGGCCAATTCGTCGTGCGTGCATTCGGCCAAATGCAAGACACCTTGCGTAACGCTCAGCCAAGCCAAGCCGCAGGCATTGCGCGGTGCAATGTGCAGCGACAACAAAATGGCTTCGCTTTTGTCGGACAGCAACTCGGTGTCGGTGAGGGTGCCCGGGGTGACGACGCGAACGACTTTGCGTTCGACGGGGCCTTTGCTGGTGGCCACATCGCCCACTTGCTCGCAGATGGCCACTGACTCGCCCAGCTTGATGAGCTTGGCCAGATAGTTTTCAACTGAATGAAATGGTACGCCCGCCATGGCAATGGGTTTGCCGGCGGTTTGACCGCGGTGGGTGAGGGTGATGTCCATGAGGCCAGCTGCACGCTCGGCGTCTTCAAAGAACATTTCGTAAAAGTCACCCATCCGGTAAAAAACCAGGGTGTCAGGGAACTCCGCCTTGATGCGCAGGTACTGCTGCATCATGGGGGTGTGGGCACTCAGGTCGAGCGCGTCTGTCATGGCTTAGAAGGGGCTGTCCGTTGAGTCTTGACCTGCCTGAGATGCTGCTGCATCTTTGGCGTCAGCGGCGCGCACAGAAGCTTTCTCGCCAGCGCTGGCAAACTTGCTGTACTTGCTGAGGATCGGGACCAGCTGGCCGTAAATTTTTGGGGTGCCAGCCAAGCATTCTTTTTGATCCAAGAAGTCGGCCTCGCCTGTGAAGTTGCCTACCAGGCCGCCAGCTTCTGTCACCAGCAATGAACCTGCGGCCACATCCCAAATTTGCAAGCCTGTTTCAAAGAAGGCATCAGTGAAGCCTGCGGCCACGTAGGCCAAGTCCAAAGCAGCAGCGCCAGGACGACGCAGACCCGCTGTGCGTTGCATCACATCACCCATCATGCGCAGGTACTGGTTGAAGTTGTCACCAGGACGGAAGGGGAAGCCTGTGGAAATGAGGCACTCGTGCATTTGGGTGCGCTTGCTGGTGCGCAAACGGCGGTCGTTCATGTACGCGCCGCGGCCTTTGGTGGCCGTGAACAAATCGTTGCGCGAGGGGTCGTACACCACGGCTTGTTCGACTTTGCCATTGACGGCCAGCGCAATGCTGACGCAATAAACAGGAAAGCCGTGGATGAAATTGGTGGTGCCATCGAGGGGGTCGATGATCCAGACGTGGTCGGCGTCGGGGTTGCCGTGCGTTTTGCCAGACTCTTCGGCCAAGATGCCGTGATGAGGATACGCGGTGAGCAGGGTTTCGATGATGGCGTTTTCGCTGGCCAAGTCGACTTCGGTCACAAAGTCGTTGACTTGTTTTTGCGAAATTCGAACAGCCTCCACGTCCAAGGCGGCGCGGTTGATGATGGCGCCTGCGGCGCGTGCAGCCTTGACGGCTACGTTGAGCATGGGGTGGAGATTGGTCGACATGAATTTTTAAGAGCAAAAACGGAGGTCCTCCGTGCGATGACAGAGGCGAATGGCGCATTTTCCCATGAAATTGGCTTACAAGGCGTTGGATAAGCCGGTTTTTGGACATTTTGAGGCGACAGGAACTGGGACAATGTCGCCTATGCGAACCCGATTTATCTTGATTGAAACCAGCCACCCCGGCAATGTGGGGGCAGCCGCCCGTGCGCTCAAAGTCATGGGCTTTGATGAAATGGTGCTGGTAGCACCCCGTTATGCCAATGTGCTGCGCAAAGAAGAGACCATTCAAAGGGCCAGTGGTGCCAACGATGTCTTGGACAAAACGCGCATTGTGGACACCTTGGAAGAGGCGCTGGAGGGTATTTCTCACTTGTGCGCCACGGCCATGACACCTCGGGATTTTGGGCCGCCCACGCGCGCCCCACGGGCGCACTTTGACATGTTGCTGGGCCGGCAATCCGCTGCAGCGGATGCGCCAACCCCTGCCACGCCTGTTGAGCCCATTTCTTCTATTGGTTTCTTGTTTGGCTCCGAACGCTTTGGCATGAAAAACGAGGATGTTTACAAGTGCCATGTGGCTTTGTCGATTCCCACCAATCCCCAATTTGGCTCACTGAATTTGGCGGCAGCCCTGCAACTTGTCGCCTATGAGTGGCGCTTGGCTTTGGGTGGTTTTCCAGTTGCGTCCCCCGTGGCTGAATCTGCTTTGGCGGACGCCAGTCAGGTGTCAGGCATGCTGGCGCACTTGGAAAAAGCTTTGGTTGAAGTGGGTTTCCTGGATCCCGCCGCACCTAAAAAGCTCATGCCCCGCTTGAACCAGTTGTTCAATCGTGCCAACCTCAGCCCTGAAGAAATCCATATTCTGCGAGGTGTTGCTAAGGCCATGATCGAAGCTGCACACGCAAAACGCTAGACTAGGCGCATTGAAAAGAAGCTTATGTTTGCACGTTTACATTCCGACATCCAATGCATCCTCGACCGTGATCCTGCTGCGCGCAGTGCATGGGAGGTGCTGACGTGTTACCCCGGCTTGCATGCGGTGGTCATGCATCGCTGGGCCAATGCTTGTTGGCGTGCGGGTTTCAAATGGTTGGGTCGTTTTATTTCCAACTTTTCACGCTGGATCACCGGCATTGAAATTCACCCGGGTGCGACCTTGGGTGAGCGCGTTTTCTTTGACCATGGCATGGGCATCGTGATTGGCGAAACGGCCGAAATTGGCGACGGCTGCACCATTTATCACGGGGTGACCTTGGGCGGTACATCTTTGTACAAAGGCGCCAAGCGCCATCCTACCTTGGGCAAAGATGTGGTGGTGGGTGCCGGTGCCAAAGTCTTGGGCGGTTTTACGGTGGGAGATGGCGCTAAGGTTGGCTCCAACGCTGTGGTCACCAAGCCCGTACCAGCGGGCGCCACAGCTGTGGGCAACCCTGCGCGCATCATCCAAGAAGATCAAGATGTGCAGCGCGAAGCAGTTGCTTCCAAGATGGGCTTTTCTGCTTATGGCGTGACGCAAAATGACGATCCCTTGTCTCAAGCCATGCGCGGCTTGATTGACAACGCGGCCAGCCAAGAACATCAAATTGCCATGCTGTGGCAAGCCTTGGAAAAGATGAATGCCAACCAAGGCAACACCGAAGGCATTCAAATGCCTGGCGATGCCGCCAAAAGTGAAACCTTTGAAGCTGAAAAACTCAATCAATTGGTCGGCAAATAAAGCCGATTTTCACAGCAGTCTGTCTGTGATAGCGCCGCTCAGGGCGAGCATCGCCTCAAGCTTTGGGTGGACGAATGGCGGTCTTGGGTCTGAACGCTTTGCAAACCTCATCATGGGTTTCAAGGTAGGGGCCGCCAATCAAATCAATGCAATAGGGCACGGCGGCAAAAATGCCGTGCACCACGCTTTGCCCTTGGCTGTCTTTCAAACCTTCTAGCGTTTCGGCAATGGACTTGGGTTGACCTGGCAAGTTGATGATCAAACTTTGCCCACGAATAACGGCCACCTGGCGCGACAAAATAGCCGTTGGCACAAACTTCAAACTGATTTGACGCATTTGCTCGCCAAAGCCTGGCATTTCTTTGTCTGCAATGGCCAGTGTCGCCTCGGGCGTCACGTCGCGAATGGCAGGACCCGTGCCACCGGTCGTGAGTACCAAACTGCAACCTGCATCGACCAATTCCACCAGCGTGGCGCTGATGCGATCTTTTTCGTCAGGTATGAGTCGCGCTTCGAACTGCAAGGCGTTTTTCAGGGCTTGTGTGAGCCATGTTTGCAAAGCGGGAAGGCCTTTGTCCTCATAGACGCCAGTGCTGGCGCGATCGCTGATGGAGACGATGCCAATTTTGACGGGGTCGTGAAGGGTTGTCATAGCTGTCAGGGCTGAAAGGACGTTGGAAATCAGTGTGCTTCGTTGAGATCTTCGGGATTGGCGTCTTCTTCGCCTTTGCCTTCTGCTTGGCTTAATTCGGCGCGTACCAGTTGGAAGATCTCGCGGAAAGCGCGGCTTTGACGGGGTGCCAAACCTTGGGAAACAGTAGCAGCTGAAACGGCGGGTGCATCTTTGCGCGCCTGGCGAATGAGCGCTCGCAACTGCTGGCTGTCTGTGCTGGGAAAGCTTTGCAGCCATTCACCGCAGGCGCTGTCGTCGCTGATGAGTCGGTCACGCCATTGCTCGGCCAAATGGAGCTGCAATGTTTCTTGGGCGGAGCCTTGGCTCTGCTCTAGCAGGGCAGCGCGGACACCCTCCACAGCCTCTTCATCCAGTTTGCGCATGAGCTTGCCAATGAACTGCATTTGTCGGCGTTTGCCTTCAAAATTGGTGATGCGTTTGGCTTCTGCCACGGCTTCGACCAGTTTGTCTGGTAAGTCGACTTTGGCCATCAAATCGGCACGCAAGATGAGCAGGCTTTCGCCCAGCTTTTGCAACTCGTCACTTTCCCGCTTGAGCTCGGTGCGGCTGGGCTCATCGCTGCCGCCCTTGAGTTCACGTTTGAGCTCTAGGTCTAACTCACTGCCTTCAGCAACAAATTGACCTTGAACGAAATAACCTTTTTTGAATTTACGGGACATGTGAGCGCTGAAACCTTTGTACGGGACGGCAAGTATCATAGCCGTCACTTAGAATTTTAATGAATTGATCGTTTTGAAGAACCCGACCCCTATGACGAAAAAAACCAAGGCATCCACGCAAGCATTGAACACACAGGCACACGATGGTTTCAGCTATAGCCGCAACTATTTCGAGGGATTGGTTGATTCTGCCTTGAAACACGCCAAAAAGCTTGGTGCGACCGATGCCGGCGCTGAAGCTTCTGAAGGTTGTGGTCTCAGTGTCAGCGTTCGCAAGGGCGAACTGGAGACGGTAGAGCGCAACCGCGACAAATCTTTGGGTGTGACGGTGTATGTGGGCCATCGCCGCGGCAACGCCAGTACGTCTGACTTTTCTGAGGCCGCCATTCAGCAAACTGTGCAGGCAGCTTACGACATCGCGCGTTTTACAGCGGAAGACCCTACGGCCGGTTTGCCTGACGAAGAAGACATTGCCAAAGATCAACCCGAACTGGATTTGTTTCACCCATGGGCTATCAACAGCGAAGAGGCTGCCAAACTGGCATTGACCTGTGAACAAGCAGCTTTGAGTACCAGTCGTCGAATCACCAACAGCGATGGTGCCGGCGTATCCGCACAGCAAAGTCATTTCTTCAGTGCGCACACCCATGGTTTTAGAGGTGGATATGCCAGTTCGCGTCACAGCATGTCGGTGGCGCCCATCGCGGCCATGCCTGGGAAAAATGCTGAAATGCAGCGAGATGCTTGGTTCACGTCCATGCGTTCGGCCGATCAAATGGCGTCTCCTGAAGCCGTTGGCCGCTACGCCGCAGAACGCGCACTCAGTCGCTTGGGAAGCCGCAAGATTCCCACCACCGAGTGTCCCGTGTTGTTTGAATCTCCAGTGGCTGCAGGTCTGCTGGGCGGCTTTGTGCAGGCGGTGAGTGGTGGCTCGCTGTATCGCAAAACCAGTTTCTTGGTAGATTCAATGGGCAAGCAAATCTTTCCCAAACACATCGAAGTTTTGGAAGATCCCCATGTGTTGCGAGGCAAAGGCAGCTCGCCTTTTGATGATGAAGGCGTGCGCGGTTTGAAACGCAAAGTTGTGGCGGGTGGCCGCGTTGAAGGGTACTTCTTGAGTAGCTATTCCGCGCGCAAGTTGGGTATGAAAACCACGGGCAATGCGGGTGGCTCCCACAACTTGGTCTTGAGTTCCAAACTCACGCGCTCCAGTGATGATTTGAAAGCCATGCTCCAAAAATTGGGCACCGGTTTGTTTGTCATCGAGTTGATGGGCCAGGGCGTCAATTACGTCACAGGCGACTATTCACGCGGTGCTTCAGGCTTCTGGGTTGAGAACGGCGAGATTGCTTTTCCCGTTCACGAAATCACCATTGCGGGCAATTTGAAAACCATGTTCAAGGGCATTGAAGCTGTGGGCGCAGATGCTTACAACTACGGTGCCAAAACCATTGGCTCCGTGCTCATCAATCGGATGAAGGTGGCGGGCAGTTAATGCTGGCGCCTGAATTATTGGCAGCCATGGCCTCTGGCTGCTGGGCTGTGGGAACGCTGTTTTCTGCCACAGCTTCTGCGCAGATGGGTGCTTTTGCGTTCACGCGGTGGCGCTTGTTTTTTGCCATGGTTTTGCTGTGGGGCGCTGCTTTTTATGTCGGTCGTTGGCCAGAACTCACTTGGGAAAGTGTGGCTTGGTTGTCGGCTTCCAGTTGGATTGGCATCTTGATCGGCGATACCGCTTTGTTCGTGTGCATGAACCGACTGGGCCCACGCCGATCAGGCGTTCTGTTTGCCACACACGCGCTTTTCTCAGCATTGTTTGCTTGGTTGTTTTTAAGCGAAACCTTGTGGGGCATGACGCTCATGGGCAGCGGCGTCTTGGTATCAGGTGTGATGGTGGCCATTGTTTGGGGCCGTCGTGACGACGAAACCCATCGTTGGGAAAACACGCAAGGTGCTTTGTGGGTGGGCGTGGTGATGGGACTCTTGGCCGCTGTGGGTCAAGCGGTGGCCACACTCATGATCAAGCCTTTGATGAGTACTGGCATTGACGCAGTGTCTGCTTCAGCTGTGCGTGCCACAGCCAGTTTCTTGGCGCATCTTTTGTTGCTGTGGGCGGGGGTGGGCTTGGCTAAATTACAAAGCCCACTGAGTTTGAAAAATTTATGGAATACCGCTTTAAGTGCCACGGTGTCCATGGTCATCGGCATGACCTTGATTCTTCAGGCGCTGAAAACAGGCCAAGCCAACTTGGTGGCCATCTTCTCGTCCATCGCCCCTGTGCTTTTGCTGCCACTGCTTTGGGCCGTCTATCGCAGACAACCCGCAGCTGGCGCCTGGTGGGGCGGCGCCATGACCGTGGTTGGCAGCGCCATGATCATGAGCTCGAAGATTTAATTGGGGTCAGATCAACATTAATTTCCAATCAAAGGGACTAAAGCCTAAGGGGGGCTGAACGATTTCTGGTACTCCAGTATGAGGAAGCCCCCCTTAGGCTTTAGTCCCTTTGATTGACCAAATTAATGTTGATCTGACCCCAATTAAACTTTTAGCCGGCGAGGGCGGCTTTGACGGCAGCGGAGACCTGGCCCATGTCGGCTTTGCCGGCCAATTGGGTTTTGACGGCACCCATCACTTTGCCCATGTCGCCTGGGCCTTTGGCGCCCAATGAAGCCACGATGGCTTGAACTGCGACTGTTACTTCTTCTGCTGACATGCGAGCAGGCAAGTAAGCTTGCAACACAACCATCTCGGCTTGCTCAATGTCGACCAAGTCTTGGCGAGCGGCTTGCTCAAACGCAGCAATAGAGTCTTTGCGCTGCTTCACCAACTTGTCGACGATGGCCACCACTGCGGCATCGTCCAACACCACACGCTCATCTACTTCTTTTTGCTTCATGGCTGACAGCAACAAGCGAATGGTGCCCAAACGTGCCGTGTCTTTGGCACGCATGGCGTTTTTCATGTCTTCGGTGATTTGATCTTTGAGGCTCATGGTGACTCCTGAAGGGTAGGCCGCTGGCAGAACACCAGCCATACTTAAAAAAAAACCCGCTTGAGCGTCCTCCAGCGGGCTTGCTTGGCACCTCATGAGTCATGAGGGCTTCGCGATTTCAAAGCCTGGTAAGAAGCTTTGAATGAAGCGATGTACTTAGTACAGCTTCTTGGGCAATTGCATGCTGCGCACGCGCTTGTAGTGGCGCTTGACGGCGGCCGCTTTTTTGCGCTTACGTTCTGTGGTGGGTTTTTCATAAAACTCACGGGCACGCAAGTCGGTCAACAGACCGAGTTTTTCAATGGTGCGCTTGAAGCGGCGAAGTGCTACGTCAAACGGCTCGTTTTCTTTCACGCGAATGGTGGTCATGGATTTCAATGTTTCCAAATTATGCCGACTGACATTGAGAGGGAAGATCGAGCCCTCACAAGCAGTTTCGGCGGGTTCCCCGTCACTAACTAGTATTTGGCAGACGGAGGATTGCCAGCAAAGCCTGAGATTATAGCCCTAAGTTTTGCGCCAATTAGGGCAATTTAAGAGGCAGTTTCCTGTTTTTGTTTCAGTGCCTGGGCGCAGGCAAAGGCACTTGCCCAGGCCCATTGGAAGTTGTAGCCCCCCAGCCAACCCGTGACATCCACCACTTCTCCAATGAAATACAGGCCAGGCTGCTTGGACTCCATCGTTTGGGACGACAAATCACGGGTGTCCACACCGCCCAAGGTCACCTCGGCTTTTTTGTAACCTTCGCTGCCATTGGGTGTGAGGGGCCAGTGGCTGAGTTTTTGGGCCAACTGCGTCAAGGCTTTGTCGCTGGCTTCGGCCACAGGGCGCTGCCATTGAGGATCTTGTGCCACCCAAGCATCCGCCAGTCGGTGAGGCACCCAAGCGCCCAGTTCATTGGCAATGAGCTTTTTCGACCTGACCTTGGCTTGCATCAGCGATCCTTCGATGTCCTCTTGCGGCGCCAGGTTCAGATGGAGGGCTTGCCCCTCGCGCCAATAACTGGAAATTTGCAAAACAGCCGGACCCGACAAGCCACGGTGCGTGAACAGCAGGTCTTCGTCAAAGCTCATGCGCGTTTTTTTGACGCCAGTTTCGATGCTGACCGGCAATGACAAGCCGGCCAAGCCCGCATAGGGCGCCCATTCGGCACCGTCAAAAGTGAGGGGCACCAAGCCGGGCCTTCTTGCAATCAAACGCAAGCCAAATTGCTCGGCAATGCGATAGCCAAAGTCGGACGCGCCAATTTGGGGAATGGACAAACCACCTGTGGCGATCACCACGGCACCGGCTTGAACGTCACCTTGGTCTGTTTTCAGTTGATAGCCATTGTCCGTGTGCGAGATGGCTTTAACCCCGCAACCCTGCCAACGCATCACACCACCCTTGTCGCATTCTTTCAAAAGCATTTGAATCAGGTCGTCTGCTGAACGATCGCAAAACAATTGACCTTTGTGCTTTTCATGAAAGGGAATGTCGTAAGACTGCATCAGTTCAATGAAGTCTTGGGCGGTATAGCGCGACAGGGCGCTTCTGCAAAAGTGGGGGTTCTCGCTTAAGAAGTGCTTATGGGGCGCGCTGGCATCGATGAGTCGGTTGGTGAAGTTGCACCTGCCGCCGCCCGAAATGCGAATTTTTTCCGCCACTTTGGTGCTGTGATCGATCAACAAGACAGACAAGCCGAGTTGCCCGGCCACGCCAGCACAAAAAAGACCGGCAGCGCCGGCACCTACGATGACCACATCACATGTTTGCATGCAGTGGGAGTGTAGGGGCAGTTTGCTGGTTTTGATCTGATTGGAAAATTTGAGCGCAAGCTTGAACCACGTTGCCCACCACCAAAACGCTAGGGCTCTTCAAGCCGGTCTCTTGCAAGGTTTGGGTGAGGTGGCCAAGTTGAGTCAGTGCTTGGCGTTGTTGGGGCAATGAGGCGTTCTCAATGATGGCCACAGGCGTGTCTTTCGAGAGTCCTGTGAGCAGTTCATTTTGAATGGTTTCAGCGCCACTGACGCCCATGTAAATGACCAAGGTGAGTTTGGCGTCGCGCGCAGTGGCGGCCAGCTGACGCCAGTCGGTGCCTTTATCGCCGGGTTTGGCATGGCCCGTGACAAACACCACGCCATGGGCATGTTCACGGTGAGTGAGGGGTGCGCCTAAGCTGGAGATGGCGGCCAAACCCGATGTGATGCCATTGATGACCGAAACTTCAATGCCAACTTGCCGCAGGTGCTCAACTTCCTCGCCGCCACGTCCAAAAATAAAGGGATCGCCCCCTTTTAAGCGCACCACGGTTTCACCTTCTTGCACCGCATTGATCATGAGTTTTTCAATGAAGGCTTGCGGTGTGCTTTTGCAACCACCGCGTTTGCCCACATACACAATACGAGCCGAAGCGGCAGCGTGTTTTAAAACGTCTTCGTTGACCAAATCATCGACCAACACCACAGTGGCCGCTTGAATGGCCTTGACCGCCTTGAGGGTGAGCAAGTCAGGATCGCCAGGGCCTGCACCAACCAAGGTGCAGGTACCTTGCTGCTGGGTTGAGCCGATTGTGAATGAAGAGTCGCTTTGGCTCATAGAGATTTCAAGGCCTGCAAAATGTGTTGAACTTGAAGTGCAATAGGCGCCGGTACAACACGCTGGCGCTGCAAGACTTGTTGAATGTAAGCGGCGGTGGCCTCGGCCGAAGGGTCGGGCAAATCAGGCAAACTTTGCAGCGCACCCGTTTGCGCGGCTTGCACTGTTTGCATGATGCCGTTGTGGAAGAAATCCATTTGCGGCGTGCGACGTGCATCGGCCACGGGCTCGCCCTCGGTGCCTCTGATTAAAAATGCATTGGCCTGTGTCAGCTGAAAGGTTTGCGCCATGGAAGCCGCATATTCGGGGTGCGTGTAGCTGCTGACGATCAGGGCGCGACCTTTGCAGGGGTTCATGAGCTTGACCAAACTGTGTGCAGGGTTTCGCAAACTGACCACACGTCTCACGTCCAGTAGCTTTTTTAAAGCGGGGCTCAACGCTTCAGTGGGACACAAATTCAAGCCTGCGCTGGCTGCGTTGACGTCTTGAAGCGGCGTGTAACCCAGGGCAGAGAACACATCAAAAGACGTGGTTCGACCACTTTCGGTGGGGGTGCCGTGGACACACACCTGCACACCCGCCTGCACAAGCAGCAGGGCCAACAAGGGGGCCAAGGCGGGCAGTTTGCGGGCGCCGTTGTAGCAAGGAATGACCACGGTGACTTGTGAGGCATCGTTTGCCAAAGTCGTCATGCGGGCGTGCAATGCATCCAAAAAGCCTGCCATTTCTTCGGCGGTTTCGCCTTTGATGCGCATGGCCAAACAGAAAGCGCCAACCTCCAAGTCGGTGACCTGTGCGTCTAAAATTTGGCCAAGTAAATCGGCTGCCTGTTCACGCGATAGCGCCCGCGCGCCGTCTTTGCCGCGACCAATTTCTTTGATGTAATTTCCAATGCCCATGGGTGTATTGTCGCAAAGCTCAGATAACTTCGAGCTATATGGCCAATGAAGCTGAGTCCACTTTGGGCTTATCAGCGCTTTGGAGGGCAATGATGCGCTTCAACTGCGGCACACAGGAGCCGCATTGGGTGCCGCACTTCAAGTTGTTTTGCAGGCCTGCCAATTGGGCTGCTTCTTGCCCTGGGTTGGCCTGCAACCAATCGGCAATGGCCACATCCTTGACGCCCAAGCACGTGCAAATTGTTTGGCCTGCGTCCTTCAAAGCTACCGGAGGCTTCTGGCCGGTCATGAGTAAACGGCGGCCATAGCTTTCAGTGCTTTGTTGCGTTTGCAACAAGGTTTTGAGCCATGCCTCGGCCGATGTGTCGCCCGCCATGACAAACGCTTCAAGCTGGGGCATGGCCTTGCGTCTGTCCAGTTGGATACTGCGCAGGTGGCTGCGCTTGGGATCGGCGTAACGCAAACCTGACTTCGCATCCATTTGCAACAAAGCTTCAATGGCATGGACCCAGTGCATGTCTGGCGCCTCAGAGCTGGCCGCGCGAAAAAGGACCCCTTGGCGGGGTACGTCAGGTGCGAAGGATGCCGGCAATTCTGTGCTTGCAGGCGGTAATTCTTCTGCGAAGGGGACGCAACTTGCAAATTCAAAGTGTGCCATTTGCTGTCGGAGACTTTGCAAAATGGTCAAAGCTTGGTCAGCTGGCAGCCAGGCCATGGCCAACAATTTCCAAGGCAGCTCGGCTTTGAGAA
Organism: Limnohabitans sp.; assembly: GCA_030158125.1. GTDB lineage: Bacteria > Pseudomonadota > Gammaproteobacteria > Burkholderiales > Burkholderiaceae_C > Limnohabitans_A. The sequence continues at coordinate 246,435 of JAOATL010000012.1, forward strand.
TCTTGACTGCAGCATGTTTCAGTTCCGGTTGTTTGGAGCTGGGACAAAATGCCGAAGTGGTGATGGCGTTCACGCCAGCCAGCGCATTGTTTTGGTGGTCTCGACCGCTGATGAATCCTGGTCCCCAGTGCATGGCCATGAAGGCTTGTTGCGGTGCCAATTCGGATGATGTTTGCGCGGGCGCAACAATTGAGCCTCGTTTGCTGGTGAGGTGCACCAACTCACCGTCTTTCACATTCAAAGACAGCATGTCTTGGGGGTGCAATTGCACACAAGGCTCGGGCACATGGCCAAACAATTTGGCAATGGTGCCGGTGCGCGTCATGCCGTGCCATTGGTCACGAAGTCTGCCGGTGTTGAACGAAAACGGAAAGCGCGACTCACAGGGCTCTGCAACTGGCACATAGTCCAGCGCCACAAACTTGGCCTTGCCGTTGGCCGTGGGAAAATGACCATCCTCATAAAGCCGTTTGGCACCAGTGGTGGCCCCTTCCGGCAAGGGCCATTGTTCTGGTTGACGTTCCAATTGCGCGTAGCTTAATCCAGTGATGTCCAAATCGCGGCCGCGTGTGCTCTCACGGTGCTCATTCCAAATGGCTTCTGGGTTGGCGTAAGTCAAATTCATTTGCTGCGCGCGCAGTTTGAAGACGTTCTGTTGCCCCAAGCGCTCTGCCAAGGCCAAAGCAATTTGCCAATCGTGCTGGGCTTGACCAGACGGTGGCACAGCCGCTCGCACACGGGTGATGCGCCGCTCGCTGTTGGTGACAGTGCCTTCTTTTTCTCCCCAAGTGGTGGCGGGCAACAACAGGTCTGCAAACGCACAAGTTTCTGCGGTGGCAAATGCCTCCTGCACGATCACCAGCTCGGCGCGTTCCAATGCTTTGCGCACAGTCCGTTGGTCGGGCATGGATTGCGCTGGGTTGGTGCAGGCAATCCACAAGACTTTGATGTGGCCGTCTGCTGCGGCTTGAAACATTTCTACCGCGGTTTTGCCAGGTTGAGCGGGCACATCGTCCAAGCCCCAAAGATTGGCAACTTCTGCGCGATGCGTTGGATTGCCCAGGTCGCGGTGTGCGCTGAGCAAGTTGGCCAAGCCGCCCACTTCACGGCCACCCATCGCATTGGGTTGGCCAGTTAATGAGAAAGGGCCCGCGCCTGGTTTGCCAATGTGACCCGTGGCCAAATGCAAGTGCACCAGTGAAGCATTTTTGGCCGTGCCGCTGCTGGACTGGTTCAAGCCTTGGCAATACAAACTCAGGGTGGCTTTGGATGTGGCAAACCACTCAGCCGCTTGGTGCAATTGGGCTGGCGAAATGCCGCAAATGTCTTGGACTTTGTCGGGGGTGCACAGCATCACCTTGGCAAGCAAATCTTCAAAACCATCGGTGTGTTGTTGAATGTAAGGGGTGTCGGTCCAGCCATTCAGCAACATGACCCTGAGCATGCCGTGAAACAGCATGACATCGGTGCCAGGTTTTAAAGGCAAATGCAAATCAGCTGCGCTGGCGGTGTCTGTTTTTCGGGGGTCGGCGACAATGATTTTGAGCGCTGGGTTCCTGGCGCGTGCATCTTCAATCCGTCTGAACAAAATGGGATGCGCATAGGCCGCATTGCTGCCAGCAATGAACAAACACTCGGTGGCAGCTATGTCTTCATAACAGGCGGGTGGGGCGTCAGCACCTAAGGTGATTTTGTAACCTGCCACGGCACTGCTCATGCACAGTCGCGAGTTGGTGTCGATGTTGTTGGTGCCGATCAGGCCTTTGACCAGTTTGTTGAAAACGTAATAGTCTTCTGTGAGCAATTGACCCGAGACGTAAAAGCCGATGGCATCGGGTCCATGATCTGAAACGACTTGGGCAATTTTGTCGCTGGCCTGTTGCAGCGCTGATGCCCAAGTGGTGTGGGTGAAAGCATCCGTGCGTTTGGCTCTGACCTGCGGTACAAGCAACCTGGTTTGCTGTGTTACTTCGGCTTTGGCCGAGAGGTGCAAGGTCGAACCCTTGCTGCACAGTCTGCCAAAGTTGGCGGGATGCTCGGGGTCACCGCGCACGCCCGTGATGTGTTGCCCTTGCGTTTGAATGATCACGCCACATCCCACCCCACAGTAGGGGCAGGTTGATCGGGTTTCTTTGAGGGCTTGTGTTTGCATTGAACTCAGCAAGGCGGCTTCAATCAGGCATCGATGGCCAGTGTGTTGACCTCGTCAAAGTCAAGTGACACATTGCCATTTTCTACCAGCACTGAAAACTTGATGGTGCAGCCATCGTCGGGTGCTTGAGCTTGGCCATCTGCCAATTTGATTTGCCAATTGTGCAGCGGGCAGGCCACGCTTTCACCATACACAATGCCTTGGCTCAAAGGGCCACCTTTGTGCGGACATTTGTCGAGCAGGGCAAAAACCTTGTCGCCTTGTGTGCGAAAAATGGCGATCTCTGCGCCCTTTTGACGGGTCACGCGGCGAGCGCCCATGGCGGGTATGTCTTCTACTTTACAAATAATTTTCCATTGCGTCATGATCGATCTCCTAAACGCTCAAGGCCTTGAATTGGCGCGTGTCCACACCTGCTTTGTCAAACTCAAACCAAGGATCGGGTTCACCTTCCAGGGCAAATTGCAGCTTGGCCCAGAGTGCTTTGCGGCCAGCTTCGTCTTCTAAAATTTTCTTTTTGACATAGTCCATGCCGACGCGGTTCACGTAGTGCACGGTGCGTTCCAAATACCAGCCCTCTTCACGGTAGAGTTGCATGAAGGCGCCGGTGTACGCCATGACCTCTTCGGAAGTTTTGACTTTGGTGAAAAACTGAGCGACTTCGGTTTTGATGCCGCCGTTGCCTGCGATGTACAACTCCCAGCCACTGTCCACACCAATGATGCCGACATCCTTGATGCCTGCTTCTGCACAGTTGCGTGGGCAACCAGACACCGCAAACTTGACTTTGTGCGGGGCGTACATGCGCCACATGGCACGCTCTAGGTCCTTGCCCATTTGGGTGCTGTCTTGCGTGCCCATGCGGCACCACTCGCTGCCTACACAGGTTTTGACAGTACGCAGCGCTTTGGCATAGGCATGGCCGGATGGCATGCCTATGTCTTTCCAAACGTTGACCAAGTCTTCCTTCTTCACACCCAGCAAGTCGATGCGTTGACCGCCCGTCACTTTGACGGTGGGAATCTTGTACTTGTCGACCACGTCGGCTATGCGGCGCAGCTCGTCTGCTGTGGTTTCGCCGCCCCACATGCGGGGAATGACGCTGTAAGTGCCATCCTTTTGAATGTTTGCATGGCTGCGCTCGTTGATGTAACGGCTTTGCGTATCGTCTTGCGCTTCCTTGGGCCAACTGCTCAAGCGGTAGTAGTTGATGGCGGGTCTGCAGGTAGGGCAGCCATCTTCGGTGCGCCAATTTAAAAATTTGAAAACCGCCGATTGCGTTAGCAGCTTTTCATCGCGAATGGCATCGCGAACTTCTTGGTGGCTGTGTTCTGTACATGCGCACACCGCTTTTTTCTTGGGTGTGGCCGAGTAGTCACCTCCGGCCGTGAACATTAAAATTTGCTCCACCAAACCCGTGCAGGATCCGCAAGATGCGCTGGCCTTGGTTTGTTTGCGCACTTCGTCCAAAGTGAACAAACCTTTTTCTCGGATGGCTTTGCAGATGTTGCCTTTGGACACGCCATTGCAGCCGCACACTTCAGCTTCATCGGGCATGCTGGCGGCTTTGCTATGACCTTCGTGACCCACATCGCCAATGTTGGACTCGCCAAACATCAGTTTGTCTCGAATGTCAGCAACACTTCGACCTTCTCGCAACAGCTTGAAATACCAGCTGCCATCGACAGTGTCGCCAAATAAACAAGCCCCCACCAATTGATCATTGCGAATGACCAATTTTTTGTACACGCCCTCATGCGGGTCGCTGAGGATGATTTCTTCTGTGTCGTCGGCCAAGCCGGGTGCGGCGGCGCCGTTGTTGCCCATGAAGTCGCCAGCAGAGAACAAATCAATGCCAGTGACTTTCAGTTTGGTGGAGGTCAGAGAGCCGGTGTAACGTCCAATGCCCATGTGTGCCAAATGAGTGGCCAACACTTTGCCTTGTTCGAACAGCGGTGCCACCAGGCCGTAGGCAATCCCGCGGTGGCTGGCACATTCACCCACGGCATAGATGCGCGGGTCTGTGATGGTTTGCAGTGTGTCGCTGACCACAATGCCGCGATCGCAATGCAGACGCATGCTTTCAGCCAGTGCTGTGTTGGGTCGGATGCCGACCGCCATCACCACCAATTGCGCATTGACGTGCGAGCCATCTTTGAAACAAACGGCACTGACTCGGCCGTCTGCATCTGATTTAAGTTCTTGTGTTTGGGCGCGCATTAAAAACTTCATGCCACGCTCTTCCAGCGACTCTTGAAGCAAGCCGCCAGCCACTTTGTCGAGCTGACGCTCCATCAGCCATTCGGCGCCATGCACCACAGTCACTTGCATGCCGCGCTTCATGAGGCCATTGGCTGCTTCAAGGCCTAACAAGCCACCGCCAATCACCACCGCCTCTTTGTAATGCTTGGCGGCTTCAATCATGGCTTGGGTGTCGGCGATGTCGCGGTACGCCAGAACACCTTTCAAGTCTTTGCCAGGAATGGGCAGTATGAAGGGGTTGGAGCCAGTGGCCAAGAGCAAGCGGTCGTAGGGTTTGACCACTGTGCTGCCATCTAGGTTCTGGGCGTGGACTTCACGCTTCACCCGGTCAACTTGCGTGACCGTGCAACCTGTGTGCAATTCAATGCCATTCTCTTGGTACCACGTGAGGGGGTTCAGAATGATTTCATCCAGTGTTTGTTCTCCCGCCAAAACGGGGGACAACAAAATTCGGTTGTAGTTGGGGTGCACCTCACTGCCAAAGACTGTGATGTCAAATAAATCAGGCACCAGTTTGAGAAGTTCTTCTAGGGTGCGGACGCCAGCCATGCCGTTGCCCACCATGACCAATTTCATTTTGCTCATGCTTTCTCCACGTGTGCTTGTCTTGTATAGAGGAAATCGATCACTGCTTTGCGGTAACCCAGATAACGTGGATCGTCAGCCAGTTCAACGCGTGAGCGGGGACGCGGCAAGTCAACCTGCAAAATTTCGCCGATGGTGGCTGCAGGGCCATTGGTCATCATCACAATCTTGTCGGACAGCAGCACAGCTTCATCGACATCGTGTGTCACCATGACCACTGTACTTTGTGTGTTGGCCACAATGGCCAGCAGTTCGTCTTGTAGTTTTGCGCGTGTGAGTGCGTCCAGTGCGCCGAAAGGTTCGTCCATCAAGAGAACTTGCGGCTCCATGGCCAACGCACGGGCAATGCCCACACGTTGCTTCATGCCGCCAGAGATCTCACCAGGGCGTTTTTGCGCGGCATGCGACAAGCCCACCATGTCGAGGGCGGCGTCGGTGCGTGCTTTCAATTGCGCCACTTTTTCTTTGGTTTTGCCATCGACGCGTCCGTTGTTGCCAAACACACGCTCGACACCCAAGTAAACATTTTCAAAACAAGTGAGCCAGGGCAGTAATGAGTGGTTTTGAAACACCACCGCGCGCTCAGGACCTGGACCCGAGATTTCGCGGTTGGCGCAAATCAAATTGCCTTGCGTGGGGGTGGTCAAGCCAGCAATCAAATTGAGCAAGGTGGATTTGCCGCAACCCGAGTGTCCGATCAAAGCGACAAATTCACCTTTGGCCACCGTCAGGTCGATGTCCCGAAGTGCCGGGAAGTCGCCTTTGGTGGTCTTGAAGGTCTGCGCCACCCCTTGAATTTCAAGGTACTTGGAAGTGAGATTCAGATTCATGAGCGCACCTCTTCAAATGTGAACGCTGTGGCCAATTTGATCAAGGCATATTCCAAAATCAAACCGACCATGCCAATTACAAAAATAGCAATGATGATGTTTTTGACGTTCAGGTTGTTCCATTCATCCCACACCCAGAAGCCAATGCCCACACCGCCAGTTAGCATCTCTGCGGCCACAATGACCAACCATGCTGTGCCCACGGCCAGGCGAACACCCGTCAACATGTAGGGCAAGACTGCAGGGAACAAAATCTTGCTGACAATCTTCCATTCAGACAAATTGAGCACGCGCGCCACGTTCATGTAGTCTTGCGGAACCCGCTGCACTCCCACGGCTGTGTTGATCACCATGGGCCAAATGGAGCAAATGAAGATGGTCCAAATGGCGGCTGGATTGGCGCCTTTGAAAACCAACAAGCCAATGGGCAACCAAGCCAATGGCGATACAGGTCGCAACAGGCTGATCAATGGATTGAACATGTTCGAGAGAAACTCGAAGCGGCCAATCATGAAGCCAAATGGAATACCTACCAACGCTGCCAAACCAAAGCCCATGGCCACCCTTTTGAGAGAGCTCAGAATGTTCCAGCCGACACCTTGGTCGTTGGGACCATTGCTGTAAAAGGGATCGCTGAAAACTTGAATGGCTTGAATCAAGGTTTCTTTGGGTGAAGGGAAATTGTTGGTGCTGCTGAATGAGACCAAGCCCCAAATGCCCACAAGAAATGCCATGCCCAAAATGGGTGGCAAGACGCGCAGTGCGATGGTTTTGATGTTGAAGGTCGGCATGCAAAATCCTTATGCTTTGACTTTGAAGCTGTCAGCGTATTTCTTCGGATCCTTGCCATCCCAAACCACGCCATCCATGAACTTGCTGGAGCGCAGGACATCTTTGGGGACGGGGGTTTTGCTAGCTGTTGCGGCTTGCTTGTAGATGTCAATGTGATTGATCTGTTTGGCCACATTCAAATAGTCTGGGTGGTCTTTCAACAAGCCCCAACGTTTGTGCTGTGTCAAGAACCACATGCCGTCTGACAAGTAGGGGAAGGTAGCGTTGCCATCGGCGTAAAACTTCATGTGATTTTTATCATCCCAAGTTTTACCCAAGCCATTTTGATAGCGACCCAAAATGCGTTGGTTAATGACGTCGACACTGGTGTTGACATAGGCTTTGTCTGCAATTGTTTCTGCCATCTTCATTTTGTTTTGCAGACCGGCATCAATCCATTTGCTGGCGTCCAAAATGGCTGCCGTCACGGCGCGTGCCGTGTTGGGATATTTTTTGGCAAATTCAGCTGTGGTGCCCAAAACCTTTTCGGGGTGATCTGGCCAAATGTCTTGTGTCGTGGTGGCTGTAATACCGATGCCATCAGCAATCGCTCGGTGTCCCCAAGGCTCGCCAACGCAATAACCATCCATGTTGCCGACGCGCATGTTGGCCACCATTTGCGGTGGTGGTACGGTAATGACTTTGGCATCTTTCAAGGGATTGATGCCCACACTCGCCATCCAGTAGTAAAGCCACATGGCATGCGTGCCAGTAGGAAAAGTTTGCGCAAAGGTGTACTCACGTTTGTCGGTGGCCATGAGCTTGGCCAAGCTGGCAGCGTCTATGGCACCTTTGTCAGCTAATTTTTTGGACAGCGTGATGGCCTGGCCGTTCTGATTCAAAGTCATCAGGATGGCCATGTCTTTTTTGGGGCCCGAAGTGCCTAAGTGCACGCCGTAAATCAGTCCGTACAACACATGTGCAAAATCGAGTTCACCATTGACCAGTTTGTCGCGCACACCCGCCCAACTGGCTTCTTTGGTGGGGATAATTTTCACACCATATTTTTTGTCGAAGCCCAAGACGGAGGCCATGACCACACTGGCGCAATCGGTCAAAGGAATGAAACCAATTCGAACTTCTTCTTTTTCGGGTTTGTCTGAACCTTGGGCATAGACTGCAGCGCGCAGGGCGGGTGCGATGGTCAATGCGCCGGCGGTGGCGGCTTGCAGAACATTGCGTCGGCTCATCGGGGTCTCCAAAATATCGGTCATGGTGTGGCTCCTCAAACAAGTTAAAAATGGACAGAAACGACAAAGGCGTCCTCACCGCGTTCGAGTGTTTGAACGGGTGGGGACGCCTTTGTCCTGAACCTTCGCAGGTTCTTGTTTCAAATCGTTTGCAATACCTGTGCCAAGTGAAAACCCTGATATTTCATGCTTTTGCCGCCCCAAGCTAGGGAGTGGTGCACTTTAAATTGAGTTGCTTGCACCAAAAATATGCACTTTCACGATGCAATGCATGGTCATTTCTCCAAGCATGCTCACGATTTGAGAAGATCTGCCATGTCTAAAGTCCGTTGAGCCACTTCACCCAACTTGAGCCCTTTGTCCATGGCCACCTTTCTTAATTTAGAGAAGGCTTGCTCTTCTGTGCAGCCTTGGTGCTTGATCAAAAGTGCCTTGGCGCGGTCAATGAGGGTGCGGTCTTGCAAGTCACTCCTCGCTTGGTCTCGCTCTTGACGCAGCCGTTCTTCGTATTCAAAACGTGCCATGGCCACCTCCAAGATAGGTTTGATGCGGGAGCTGGCCAAGCCGTCTACGATGTAGGCGGAGACGCCCACCGCAACGGCATCCTTGACATGACTCGTGTCGCTGTCGTCGGTAAACATCACAATGGGGCGGCGCGCATCGCGCGTGGCAAAAACGACGTGCTCTAGCGCATCTCTGGCCTCTGATTCAGCGTCAACAATGATCAAGTCGGGTTGTAGTTGGGCTATTCGATCGGCTAAAAAGACATCAGCGGGCAAAGAGGCAATGAGATTGAAGCCGTTTTCAAGCAAGCCAATGCGCAAGGCACGCGAGCGCTTTGCTTGAGACAGCGCGTGATCATCTTCCGGATCTGTCACCGCCAAGTCGGGGGCCACCACAACAATGCGCAGGGCCTCTGAGGGTTTGAGTTTCTGGGGCTTAGAGGGTTTGATCATCAAGTTTCATCACTGTCAGAATTTGCAGAACTGACTTTTTTCTGTTCATGCAAGTTATGCGCCAGACATCGCATGTCCTTTCAAAATAGTCCGATTCAGGTCATCGCATAAACTCTGCCCCTATGCTTTTTCTTGGAATTGAGTCTTCTTGTGACGAAACCGGTGTGGCTTTGGTGGAAACCCAAGCAACGGGTGTCCCACGCCTTTTGTCGCATGCTTTGTTTAGCCAAATCGACATGCACCAAGCCTATGGTGGTGTCGTGCCTGAATTGGCCAGCCGTGATCACATCAAACGGGTGGTTCCCCTCACGCGAGAAGTTTTGAAGCAGGCTCAGCTTGATTTAGACCAAGTCGATGTGGTGGCCTACACCCGTGGCCCTGGTTTAGCAGGGGCCTTGCTGGTGGGCGCCGGCGTGGGCTGTGCCTTAGGCGCCGCATTGAACAAGCCCGTGTTGGGTGTGCACCATTTAGAAGGCCATTTGCTGTCGCCTTTTTTAAGCGATGACCCGCCAGAGTTTCCATTCGTGGCCCTGTTGGTTTCGGGTGGCCATACACAACTCATGCGCGTTGAAGCGGTGGGCTCGTACGAAATTTTGGGTGAAACGGTGGACGATGCGGCCGGTGAGGCCTTTGACAAATCGGCCAAGCTCATGGGCCTGGGTTATCCCGGCGGTCCCGCTTTGTCCAAGTGTGCAGAAAACGGCAATCCTCAAGCTTTCAAGTTGCCTCGACCTTTGCTGCACAGTGGTGATTTTGATTTTTCCTTTGCAGGCCTGAAAACCTCTGTGTTGACGCAAGCCAACAAATTGGGGGCCAGCTTGCATGATCCCCAGACCACACACAAAGCCGATTTGGCCGCCTCCACAGAAGCCGCCATTGTGGACGTGCTGTTGAAAAAATCAATGGCAGCACTCAGAGCCACAGGCATGCGACGCTTGGTGGTGGCTGGCGGTGTAGGGGCCAATCGATCTTTGCGATTGCAGCTTAACCAAGCGTGCCAAAAAGCAGGGGTGCGGGTGCACTATCCAGAACTGCATTTGTGCACCGACAACGGCGCCATGATTGCCATGGCCGCTGCCATGCGTGTTCAATCGGGACAGCAAGTTCCGCAACGCGACTACAGCTTTGACGTGAAACCACGTTGGCCTTTGTCCAACATCACACCAGCCAGTATTTAATTTTTTGAGGACTTTATTTTGATTCACTTGCTTCGTTCAGTGACCCGCAGCTTTGCCTGTCTTTTCCTGTGTTTGTGCATGACAGCGCAGGCACAAAAACCACCCATTCAATTGGCCATGATTGAAGGCATGAGTGGTCCCTTTGCCAATACGGGGGAGGCCGTCTTGCGCAATTTGGTTTGGGCCATCGAGCGCGTCAACGCACGCGGCGGTGTTTCAACTGCTGAAGGCAGACGCCTGCTGGTTTTGAATCGTTATGACAGCAAGGGGCAAAACGAAGAGGCCCTGACGTCATTGCGTGCGGCCATCGATGCTGGGGCGCAATATGTTTTACAAGGTAACTCATCGGCCAATGCTGCGGTGTTGATGGATGCCATTCAAAAACACAATGACCGCGATGTGCAAAAGCGAGTACTTTTCCTAAATTACTCGGCGGTAGATCCTGCGCTGACACAGGACAAGTGCAATTTTTGGCACTTTAGATTTGATGCCCATGCGGACATGCGTATGACCGCCTTGATGCAGGTGTTGAAACAAGACGCGAAGTTGAAGTCTGTTTATTTGATTGGCCAAGATTACAGTTTTGGTCAAGCCGTGTTGCGTGAGGCCAAACAGCAACTCAGCACACTGCGACCCGATATTCAAGTGGCCGGTGACGAGTTGCATCCCATGGGTCGTGTGAAAGACTTTTTACCCTACGCTTCCAAAATTAAAGCGTCTGGTGCGCAAGCGGTGATCACGGGCAATTGGGGCAATGACTTAACGCTGCTGGTGAAGGCGGCCAAGGAAGTTGGGTTCGACGGCAAGTTCTACACTTTTTATGGCAATGCCTTGGGTGCCCCCGCAGCCATGGGCGATGCGGGCGTTGGCAAGGTTCTGGCTGTCGCGGAATGGATGCCCAATGTGCCAGGTACAGAAAGCATCAAGTTCTATCAAGCCTTCAAGCAGCGCTTTGAAAAACCTGCAGAAGACTATGTTCACCTGCGCATGCAGCTCATGATGGAAGCACTGGTTCAGGCGATTGAAAAAGCGGGTACTTCCGAGCCCTTGGCAGTGGCCCTGCAATTGGAAAAAGCCGATGTGAGTCTGGGGGGGCAACGCGGCAAGATGCGCGCACAAGATCATCAGTTTCAGCAGCCCTTGGTGGTGAGCATGATGGCCAAACAAGGCGGTGGTGATGTGCCCTTTGATGTTGAGGGCTCTGGCTATGGCTTTAAAACCGTGAAGCAATTCAAAGCCACAGAAGTTGAGTTGCCCAGCAGTTGCAAGATGGTTCGTCCAGCTTCTTAAGCTAGGTCAGACTGAGACGCAAAAAAGCCCAGTGAAGACTGGGCTTTTTTGTGGTCTGTTTAGCCTTGCTTGGCCAAGCCAAGTTTTTCAATGATGGCTTTTTCTTTTTGATAGTTGTCGCGCGCAAACTTGGTGTATTCCTCGGTGTTCATGTAAATCACCGACTGGTCAAATTTCTCGAAGGTGGCCAACACTTGAGGGTCTTCCAAGGTTTTCTTGAAAGCGTCATGCAGTTTTTTGGTCACGGCTGGGTCCATGCCTTTAGGGCCACCAATGCCAAATGGCGAGTCGGACACTGTGTCGTAGCCCAGTTCAGTCAGGGTTGGGACGTTGGGCCAACGCTTGGTGCGTTTGCTACCGTACGTCGCCAACAAACGGCAAGTGCCCGCATCCACATGCGGCGCCCATCCTGTGGCATCGCTGTGCGCCATCACGTGGCCACCCAAAACAGATGCCATGCCATCGGCACTGCCTTTGAAAGGCACGTGCTGCAATTGGATGCCGGCTTTCATGGCAAATTCTTCAACAGCCAAGTGCGGTGTGGTGCCATTGCCTGTGGAGCCAAATGTGAATTTGCCGGGATTGGCTTTGGCATAGTCCACCAAGTCCTTGATGGATTTGATGGGCGAGTCAGAGCGAACCACAATGCCAAAGGTATAACCAGTTAGGCATGCAATGAACGTGAAGTCTTGCAATGGATTGAATTGCATTTTTTGCATGTGGGGCAAACGCAAAATGCCAATGGTCAATTGCGACAAGGTGTAGCCATCTGGCTTGGCATTGACCAATTCGTTGGGGCCTAACATGCCACTGGCGCCCGCTTTGTTTTCAATGACCACAGGGCTGCCCAAAATGCGGGAAGCACTTTCTGCCAGTGCACGCATCACGCCATCGGTGGAGCCGCCTGCTGGCCAAGGACAAATGAGCTTAATGGGTTTGGAGGGGAAGTTGCTTTGCGCCATAGCGGGCATTGCGATGCTCACTGCGCCGGCAAGGCTTGCTTGGAGTACATCGCGGCGGTTGAGTTTAAGCGTCATAAATTAAATCCAATGAAGTTAGGTTGAAAAATATTATTCAGCTTTAGCGCCAGAGTCTTTGACCACTTTGGCCCACTTCGCGATTTCGCTGGCTTGATACTTGCCCAGCTCGTCGGATGACGACAAGACAGGATCCAATCCCAGCGTTTTCAATCGCTCAGCGACTTCTGGCAATTTGAAAACGCGCAGTGCTTCGGCGTTCAATTTGTCGATGACCGCTTTGGGCGTGTTGGCTGGCGCAAACATGGCAAACCACGTGGTGGCTTCAAAGCCAGGCAAAGATTCGGCCACGGTTGGAATGTCGGGTGCGGCAGGTGAGCGTTTGGCCGTGGTTTGCGCAATGGCTCTGATCTTGCCTTCTTTGGCCATGGGCAATGCGGAGGGCATGTTGTCAAAGACCAATTGAATGCTGCCGCCAATGAGGTCGGGAATGAAGAACTGTCGACCTTTGTAGGGGACGTGCGTCATGCTGGTGCCCGTCATGGACTTGAACAATTCACCAGACATGTGGACAGAGGTCCCAATCCCAGGAGAACCAAACGACAACTTGTTGGGGTTGGCTTTCATGTAGGCAATGAGCTCTGGCACCGTTTTGACTGGCAAGTCATTGTTGACAACCAGCAAATTGGGGGCAGATGCAATCAATGAGATGGGGGTGAAGTTTTTCACCATGTCGTAGGGCATTTTTTCGTAAAGCGCGCCATTGATGGAGTGCGTCCCCACCGTGCCCATGACCAAGGTATAACCATCGCCAGCTGATTTGGCCACGATGTCGCTGCCAATGTTGCCGCCTGCGCCTGGCTTGTTGTCGATCACAATCGGTTGACCCAGTTGGGCTTTTTCGCTGAACAAGCGAGCCAAGATGTCAGGGGCGCCGCCGGTTGGAAATGTCACGACCAATCGGATGGGTTTGTTGGGGTAAGCGCCTTGCGCCAGGGCGGAGTGACTGGCCAGCAAGGCCATACCCAAGCTGCCCACCAAGCCGATGGTGCCTAGGATGTTTAAACCAAAGCGACGCTTGGCATTGGCTGCGTTTTTCGTAAACTTCAAAATAGTCTCCTCTGTGTTGCGATCAACGCAGACTTTAGAGGGGAGCTTTGGGGAAGGGGAGGGTGAAAACCCCCGAATCAGTTGATAACTGGCGCCTATGTGTCAGTGCTCGTCCAACGAAGCGCTCCAACGATCGTTCCAGCCCACTTCTTTGACTTTTTCCAACTCGCGCCGATTGCGTTTGGTGGGGCGGCCTTGCTCAATGCTCAATGCAGGTTCGCGCGCCAGGCGCCTTTGGATACTTGCTTTCTCCCGCAGCGCGATGCTTTCTGTTGTTTCTTCATACAGGCACTGGGCAACAGGTGCGGGCCCCCTCTGGTCGCTGAGTTCCAAAACCTTGAGCGTCCGGGTGATATCGCCTTGGCGGGTGCTGACGGTGTCACCAATTTTGACGTCGCGCGAGGCTTTTGCTGTTTGGCCATTGACTTCGACCCGGCCCTTGCCAATCTCGTCTGTGGCCAGGGACCTTGTCTTGTAAAAACGCGCGGCCCAAAGCCACTTGTCGATTCTGATTTTGTCCATAGGAGGGTATTTTGGGCTGAAATTGAGGCTTCAGCCCTGTTTTTATAGATGGGGTATCCTCTTAGCTCCACAGAGCTAATGATGCTGGATAAATATCCATATG
>JAOATL010000013.1:0-2778 GCA_030158125.1 Limnohabitans sp.
TACAAATGCTTAAAGCATTACAAAGGTTAGTACCTTTTCTGCTCGTAGTAAGCATACAATTCGGCCGCTCTTAAGCTATTGATTACTAAGAGCTTTTAAGGATTCGAATTTATGCAACGGCATCACAACGACGTTATGCGTCGTTTAACGACAACGAGCTAAGGTTTGTCTTTCTTCTCAATTCTATTTTTAAGTATTAAATTGAGATGAAGGTGCCAAAACTGTTACTTACTGATTTATATATTTCTGAAGTAAGTTGTCCAACTGAAAAATCGCACTTGGAAGTGTTCGATTCCGAACTTCGCGGTTTTTATGTGGATGTGCTCGCCAGCGGACGAAAGAGTTTCCGACTCCGTTACAGGTTTGAGAAAAAGCTTCGCGTCGTTACCTTGGGCGACGCGCGCATTGTGACCACCGAAGAAGCGCGGCACATGGTGGTCAACTTGCTAAGGCAAGCCAAGCAGGGCGTAGACCCGCAAGCGCCCGCCGTGAGCGAGGTGGGGCCCTTGCTGCAAGACTTCTTTTTAGAAAAGTACTTGCCTTATGTCAAAAGCTACAAGCGCAGCTGGGACACCGACGAGTCGATGATTCGCAACCACCTGGTGCCCAAGCTGGGGCAGATGGCCATGGGGCGCATCACCCCGCCCGACATTGCGGTGTTTGTAGAAAAGATGAAATCGGAGGCCTATGCCAGCGGTACTTGCAACCGTGCCTTGGTGTTGTTGCGCTTTGGTTTTGCGTTGGCACTGCGCTGGAAGTTGCCGGGGGTAGACAGCAACCCGGTTAAAGAAATCAAGAACATCAAAGACGACAACAAAATAGAGCGCTACCTCACAGAGCCGCAAACGGTGGCGCTGCTGGACGCGGTGCGGCAAAGCGAAAGCGAGATGCTGCAATACATTGTGTTGTTCTTAATTTACACCGGTGCGCGGAAGCGCGAGGTGCTAGACGCGCGCTGGCGCGACGTCGATTGGGCGCAGCGCTCGTGGCGCATTCCCAAAACCAAGTCGGGCAAGGTGCGGCACATCCCGCTTAGCACGGGGGCCATGAAGGTGCTGGAGCATTTGCGCCTGCGCATTCGCCATGGCTTTTTAGACGAGCAAGCCATTTTTGCAAACCCCAAAACGGGCGAGCCTTTTGTGTCTTTCTTTTACAGCTGGAACAACGCCCGCATCCGCGCAGGCTTGCCCGAGTTTCGCATTCACGATTTAAGGCACAGCTTTGCCTCGTACTTGGTCAATGCGGGGCGCAGCTTGTACGAGGTGCAAGAGCTGCTGGGCCATGCCGACATCAAGACCACCAGCCGCTATGCACATTTAAGTCGCGAGCGATTGGTGGCGGCTGTCGAGATGGTGCCCCAAATTGCCATCGGGCCCAAGCTGGTCAGGGCGATGCTGTAACGGCCACGGTGGTAATGGTGCTGCTGAGGCTGCCATCGTTGACCACCAAGGTGGCCACGTACACACCGGCCACATCGGCCACAAAGGTGGGGCGTGCCAGGGTGTTGAGCGACAAGGCGGCCGTGCTGCCGGTGGGGCGGAACGTCAGTGTCCAGTTGTAAATGAGCGTGTCGCCATTGGCATCGGTACTGCCTGTGCCGTCCAAGGTCACGGTGGCACCGCGCGCCACAGTTTGGGCTGTGCCAGCGTTGGCCACGGGGGCCAGGTTGGCAGCGCCCGCTGTAATGGTGATGTAGCTCAGTGCGCTGTCCAATTTGCTGTCGTTCACTTGCAAGCTAAACACGTAGGTGCCTGCCAGGTCGGCCACAAAGGTGGGGCGCATGGCCGTGGTGGATGACAACGCGGCACTGCTGTTAACAGGCCTAGAAATCATCACCCATTTGTAGGTCAGGGTGTCGCCATTGGCATCGGTGCTGGTAGAGCCGTCCAGGGTGGCGGTGGTGCCCGTGACCACGTTTTGGTAGGCGCCGGCGTTGGCCACCGGTGCCACGTTGGCCACGGCCGCAGTCACAGTGGTGGTCACAATGGCGCTGTCGAGTTTGCCGTCGTTCACCACCAAGCTGGCCACGTACACGCCCACCAGGTCGGCGGTGAAGGTGGGTTTGGCGGTGGTGGTCGAGCTCAAAGCGGCCGCGCTGCCAATGGGCTTGGCCAGCAACACCCATTTGTAGGTGAGGGTGTCGTTGTTGGCATCGGTGCTGCCGCTGCCGTCCAATGTCACGGTGCCCAGCACCACGCTTTGAATGGCGCCGGCGTTGGCCACGGGGGCCACGTTGGCCGCAGAGGCTGTGACGGTGGTGGTAATGACAGGGCTGTCGAGCTTGCCGTCATTCACTTGCAAGCTGAACACGTACACGCCGGCCAGGTCAGCGGTGTAGGTGGGCTTGGCCGAGGTGGTGGAAGCCAACACGGCATTGGAATTGGCAGGCTTGCTGAGCAAGGCCCACTTGTAAGTGAGGGTGTCGCCATTGGCGTCCGAGCTGGCGCTGGCGTCCAAGGTCACGGTGCCCAGCACCACGCTTTGGTTGGTGCCGGCGTTGGCCACGGGCGCCACGTTGGCGGCAGAAGCTGTCACGCTAACTGTGGCGACGGCGCTGTCGACTTTGCCGTCGTTCACTTGCAAGCTGAACACATACACACCGGCCACGTCGGCGGTGTAAGTGGGCTTGGCAGAGGTGGCCAAGGACAAGGCGGCTGCCGAGTTGGTGGGCTTGCTGAGCAGGGCCCACTTGTAGGTGAGGGTGTCGCCATTGGCGTCCGAGCTGGCGCTGGCGTCCAAGGTCACGGTGCCCAGCACCACGCTTTGGTTGGTGCCGGC
>JAOATL010000013.1:2878-239681 GCA_030158125.1 Limnohabitans sp.
TGGCGCTGGCGTCCAAGGTCACGGTGCCCAGCACCACGCTTTGGTTGGTGCCGGCATTGGCCACAGGTGCGGCGTTGGCCACAGAAGCGGTCACGGTGGTGGCCACGGTGGTGCTGTCAATGCGGCCGTCGTTCACAATGAGGCTGAACACGTAAGAGCCCAGCACATCGGCGGTAAAGGTGGGCTTGGCCGACGTGGGGTTGGTCAAGGTGGCGGTGCTGCCCGTGGGCTTGGACATGACCACCCAGCGGTAGGTGAGCTGGTCGCGGTTGGCGTCGGAGCTGTTGGTACCGTCCAAGGTGACGGTGCTGCCCACAGTGACGTTTTGGTTGGGGCCGGCATTGGCAATGGGTTCGGCATTGGCCGAGGCGGCGCTGACGGTGGTGGCGGCTGCTTGGCTGTCCAGCTTGCCGTCGTTCACAATGAGCGAGGCCACAAAGGTGCCGGCCACATCGGCGCGGAACGTGGGTTTAGACGAGGTGCCAGAAGACAACACGGCCGAGCTGCCGGTGGGCTTGGTAATGAGGGCCCACTTGTAGGTGAGGAAGTCGTTGTTGGCGTCGGAGCTACCGGTGCCGTCCAAGGTCACGGTGTCGTTCAGCTTCACGCTTTGGGCCAAGCCGGCATGGGCCACGGGGGCCGAGTTGGCGGCGGCGGCGGTAATCACCACCACAGAAGACAAGCTGTCGGCTTTGCCGTCGTTCACAATCAAAATGGCGGTGTAGGTGCCCACCATGTCGGCCGTGAATCGGGGGTTAGGTGAGTAAGTGGCGTTGAGGGCGGCGCCGCTGCCTGCGGGCACGTTGCTCAGGCTCCATTTGTAGGTTAGCGCGTCGCGGTTGGCGTCGGTGCTGCCGGTGCCGTCCAAGGTCACCACGCTGCCCACTGTAATGCTTTGGTTGGGGCCGGCATTGGCTGCCGGTGCCGAGTTGTTGACGCTGGCATACACGCTAACGGTAGACGCGGTGCTGTTGGCTTTGCCATCGTTGACCACCAAGGACACGGTGTAGGTGCCGGCCAGGTCGGCCGTGAGGGTGGGTTTGGCAGAGGTGCTAGAAGACAAAGCGGCCAAGCTGCCTGTGGGCACGGCCGTGATTTGCCAGAGGTATGTGAGCGATTGGTTGTTGGCATCGCGGCTGGCGCTGCCGTCCAAGGTCACCAAGCTGCCCACCGACACGTTTTGCGTCACGCCGGCATGGGCCACGGGTGCTGTGTTGGGGGTGCTGCAACCAGCACCCGGCAAGATGCCCAGCACGGCGGAGCAACCGCCGCTACCACCGCCGCCGCAAGCCACCAAGAGGGATGTGAGCAGGGCTGCGAATGAAACGCGCAATGTTGTGTTCATGGAGGTGTTCATGGGGGTGCTCATGATGATGTTCAGGGGGGTGTTCACTTGCAAAGAGAATGCGAAATGTCGATGTTCTCGGGGTAACGCAAGCCCTTGTTGTTGTACAGGTCTACGGCGCCACCGATCAGGCCGCCGGCCAACACGTTGCCGGCCATTTCCCAAGAGGGCAAGGCGGGGGCGGTGACTGTGAGGGGTTGGCTGAATTGGGTTTTGCAGGTGATGTGCAGGCCGCGGTTGTCGCCCGTCACCACCACGGTGCCGGGGGTGTTGAAGCTCCAATTGCCTTTGGTGTTTTCTGCGCGGCAATAGGCCGGCACGGCCTTGCCGGAGCACATCACGCGCACGGTCAGTTCTTGGGTGTCGTCGTTTAACAGGCTGGCGCAGCCGCTCAAGCCGCCAATGGCCAAGCCCAAAGCAGTTGCCACAGCGGTTTTGAAGACGAGGCGTCTGGGATGAAGTGTGTGGGTCATGGCGTGTTCAAGCTTTCTGCATGGGCTATTTCTCTGTCCGTGAATCGGCACCAATGTCTGAAACTTGAGGGCGGGGCGCCGTCAAATCGCTGACAGTCTGGGCTATTGGGACTTCGTATGAGCAAGATTTGAGCCTGCTGTATACAGGGGGAAGTGGCAAGGGATTGCCGGTGGCTTGCCGCACTTTCTTGCTTACCAGTGGTTTGTGAGAGATGCCTTTATGCTTTTATTTGCTTTCAATTGCGCCATTCAAGCCAAATAATTGCGCCATTGTTTGAGGTATCGCGCCATAATTGCGCCATGAACAAATCGCTGACCTTTGAACTCTTGGCCCTCATTCGAGCCGCCAAGCAGGGCCTTGCCATGGCCGACATTCAGGCCAGCATGCCGGGGTTGGCGCGCCGAACTGCGCAACGACACTTGGCGAAGGGCATTCAATCTGGCGTGTTGGTGGGGCAGGGTGAAGGCCGAGGTCGGCGATATCTTTTGGCAGATCGGGGCCGCTATGGGTCCACCGTTCCCACGGCTCTTTTGTTGCAAGAAACGCCAGACAAAGCGCCTGCGTTTCCCAGTTGGATACCCTTGTCACTCGACAGTTTGGATGTGCTGCGTTACGTTGACCAAGACCTTGGCGCGCGCAAACCCGTGGGCTATCAACATGATTTTTTGGCGGCTTACGAGCCAGGTCGCACATGGTATTTGTCAGAACCCCTCAGGCGACAACTGCACAAAATGGGCAAGACCAGCGCGGTGAATGCGCCTGCCGGCACCTACAGCCGCGCCATCTTGAACCGCTTGCTGATTGATTTGTCTTGGGCCTCCAGCCATCTAGAAGGCAACACCTACTCACGCCTAGACACACTGCAACTGATACAGCATGGGCAGGTGGCGCAAGGCAAGGCGGCCCTTGAAACCCAAATGATTTTGAACCACCGTGCCGCCATTGAGTTGCTGGTGAACAACATCGACACGGTGGGCTTAAACCGCTACACCCTCATGAACATTCACAGTGCCTTGTCAGAAAATTTGTTGCCCGACCAAGAAGACGAAGGGCGCGTGCGGCAGCATGCGGTGCACATCGGTCAAAGTGTGTACCGGCCTCTGTCGGGCTCGGCGCAACTTGAAGCCGGCCTCGACACGTTGTTGCAAAAAGCCGGCCTCATTCCCGATCCCTTTGAGCAGTCTTTTTTCATGATGGTGCACTTGCCGTATTTGCAGCCCTTTGCCGACATGAACAAGCGTAGCTCGCGCTTGGCGGCCAACTTGCCTTTGTTTCGCGCCAATCTGTGCCCTTTGACATTTTTGGATGTGCCCGAACAGGCCTACAGCCGAGCCACGCTGGGCGTGTATGAAATGACCCGCGTGGAGTTGCTGCGCGACCTGTACACCTGGGCCTATCAGCGCTCTACGCACGAATATTCAAGCATTCAGCAAAACTTGACCGAGCCCGATCCGCATCGGCTGAAGTGGCGCAATTTCATCAAGCAATGCGTACGCGAAGCGGTTCAACAACCCTTAGCAGACCCTTTGAAACACGTTCAAACGCAGGTGGCTTTGCACATTCCACAAGACGAGCAAGCGCCGGTTTTTGCATTGCTCGTGAATGAACTTGGGCGCTTGCACGAAGGGGTGTTGGCGCGTTATGGCTTAAAACCCTCTGAATTTGCACTTTGGAAAGCCCGCTCTGAATGATTAAGAATTCATTTCAAAAATTCTGAAAATTTTGCTTGAAAACTTCATATAGGAAGGTTTAGAATCCGTTCCTATATGAATTCTGTTGTACGCGTTCCCCTCAACACCACGCCCGAGCAATTTGCCCGGCTGCAAGCTTTGCAGTCGGCATTTGCCGAGGTGTGCAATGCCTTGGCGCCTGAAGTTCAGCGCACGCGCGTTTGGAACCGGGTGGCTTTGCACCACATGCACTACCGGGCCCTGCGCGAAAAGTTTCCTGCGTTGGGTTCACAAATGGTGTGCAATGCCATCTATGCCGTGTCGCGCACCTCGCGCATGGTGTTTCAAATGCCGGCCAGTCCGTTCAGTTTGGCGAAGTTGGGCGACAAACCGTTGCCTTTGCTGCAATTTGCCAACAGTTGCCCGGTTTACTTCGATCGCCACACGCTCAGCATCAAGGGCTCAAAGTTGTCTTTGTTCACGCTGGATGGTCGCATGCACTTTGAGTTAACTTTGCCTGAATCACAGCTTCTGCTGTTTAAAGTGGCTAAGTTGCGCGAAATATCGCTTACACGTCGCGTAGATGGCTTGTACGAGCTGGCCTTCTGGCTCGAAAGTCAACAAGCCCTCACCCAGCAAGAAGCGCAAGCTGCGCTGGACGTGCAAATTCCTGATGCGGAAGACACTGTGCCAGCGGCTTTGCTGGCCCAGTCTCCCATTCCCGATTACGTCTCTATTGAGGTTGCTGCATGAAGCCCCAAACCCCCCCGTCCGAACTGGCCCTGGCCTTTGAGCCACTGAAGCCCGTCATTTGGAAAGCCATTGGCTTTAGCACGCTCATTAGCTTGCTGGCGCTGGCGCCCACTGTCTATATGTTGGAAGTTTATGACCGTGTGGTGAACAGCCGCAGCGGCATGACCCTGGCCATGCTGACGGTGCTCATTGTGCTGGCCTATGCCGTCATGGAGCTTTTAGAAAAAGTGCGTGGTACCTTGATGCGCGCGGCGGGCGTGCAGGTAGATGAAGCACTTTCTAAGCGCGTGTACGACGCCATGTTTCAAGGTTTCTTGAAACGCCAAGTGGGCGGCTCGATGCAGGTGCTGAACGATTTGAAGTCGGTGCGCGAGTTTTTGGCCAACCCGGCCCTCATGGCCATTTTGGAAGCGCCTGTGGCCTTGGTGGCCTTGGCCCTGATTTTTGCCATTAGCCCGGTGCTGGGCTATGCGGCCATCTTGGGCGCTGTGGCGCAAATTGGTGTGGCTTGGATGAACGAGCGGGCCACGCGCAAACCACTGGGCGAAGCCAACCGCAGTGCCATGGGCGCGCAGCAGTTTGCCGAAGCGTCGCTGCGCAATGCCCACGTGATGGAGTCCATGGGCATGCTGGACGCGGTGCATGGCCGCTGGCAAAAACGCCAGCAAGAATTTGTGGGCTTCCAGGCCACGGCCTCGATGGGCGCGGGTTTGTGGACGGCCATGTCCAAGGCGGTGCAACAGGTGATGTCTTCATTGCTGTTGGGCTTGGGTGCTTGGTTGATGCTCAACAACATGTTGAATGGTGGCGCTAGCATGATGATCATTGGCTCGGTGTTGGGCGGCCGTGTGCTGGCCCCTTTGAGCCAATTGGTGGCGCAGTGGAATGGCGTGGTGAATGTGCGCGGTGCATGGGGCCGCTTGGAAGCTTTGCTGGCGCAAGTGCCTGCCAAGCCCGAAGCCATGGCGCTGCCCGCACCCAAAGGCATGCTGACGGTGGAAGGTTTGATGGCCGGTGCGCCCGGCCAGCAAGTGCCCATTGTGCGCGGTGTGCAGTTTGCCCTCAGCCCCGGCGAAGTGTTGGCCGTGGTCGGTCCATCCGCTTCTGGCAAAACCACCTTGGCACGTTTGCTGGTGGGCTTGTGGCCCTCTATGGGCGGCAAGGTGCGCTTGGACGGCGCCGACATTCACACCTGGGACAAAACAGAGTTGGGTCCTTACTTGGGTTATTTGCCGCAAGGCGTTGAGTTGCTAGAAGGCACCTTGGCAGAAAACATTGCCCGCTTTGGCGAGGTTGACATGGTGCAAGTAGAGGCCGCAGCCCGCTTGGTGGGTGTGCACGAGCTCATCATGTCTTTGCCCCAGGGTTACAACAGCCCCGTGGGCCGCGATGGCGCCATGCTGTCGGGCGGTCAACGTCAGCGCGTGGGCTTGGCCCGTGCGCTGTATGGCAAGCCGGTGTTTGTGGTGCTGGACGAGCCCAACTCCAGTTTGGACGAAGCCGGTGACACGGCTTTGGCCAATGCCATTGCCGCATTGAAACAACTCGGCACCACCTTTGTGGTGATGACCCACCGCACCAGCGTGCTGGGGGTGGCCGACAAGATGCTGATCATGCGCGACGGCGCACAACAAGCCTTTGGCCCACGCGATGAAGTGCTGGCCGCGTTGCAACAGAAAGCCAAATCATGAAGATGCCAGAAATGATGAACCGCGACGAGTTGTCGCGCACGCTGTGGGGCTTCCGCTATGAGTTCATGGTGGCGGGTGTGTTTAGCATGGTGGCCAATTTGCTGATGCTCACGCCCACCATTTACATGTTGCAGGTGTACGACCGCGTCATGTTGAGCCAAAGCACGGGCACTTTGATTGCCGTGTCTTTGATTACCTTGTTCTTCTTTGGTGTGCTCACCTTTGCAGAGTGGTCACGTTCTAAGTTGTTGGTGAGCTCGGGCGTGCGTTTGGACGAGTTGCTTAGCAAGCGTTTGTTCCATGCCAGCTACGAGGCGTATTTAAACCCTGAAGTGACCAACCCCTCGCGCTCGTTCAACGACCTGACCGAGGTGCGCCAGTTCTTAACAGGCAACGGCATCTTTGCGTTCTTTGATGCGCCATGGGCACCCATTTACATTGCGGTGCTGTTCATGTTGCACCCTTGGCTGGGCGTGATGGCGCTGGGCTTTGGCGCGGTGCAAGCGGTGTTGGCCTGGTGGGGCAGCCAAGCCACCAAGCCTGCGCAAGCCGCAGCCAGCAAAGCGCAGCAAGAGGTAAGCGGTTATTTGCAAAGCAAATTTCGCAACGCCGAAGTGATTGAGTCCATGGGCATGGTCAGCCACTTGTACCGCCGTTGGTCCGAGCGCAATGCCAAAGCCATGGGCAGTGCCTTGAATGCCCAAGCCGTGGCCGGCCGCGTGGTGGCCTGGAGCAAGTTTGTGCGCTACACACAGCAGTCGCTGGCTTTGGGTGGTGGTGCGTTGTTGGTCATTCAAGGTGAGTTGTCGCCTGGTGCCATGATTGCCGCCAACGTGTTGATGACGCGCGCTTTGGCCCCCATCGATTTGATGGTGGGCACCTGGACTGGATTTTTGAGTGCCAAGGAGGCCTTCATTCGCCTGCGTGATTTGCTGGAAGCACACCCCCTGCGCAACAAAGCGCCCATGGGTGTGGTGCCCAAAGGCGATGTGGTGTTGAAGGATGTGGTGGCGTCTGCGCCGGGCCGCAAAGAACCTATTTTGAAAGGCGTCAGCGCGCTCATGCCCGCTGGCACGGTGACGGTGGTGTTGGGTGCGTCGGGTTCTGGTAAATCTACTTTGGCACGTGTGTTGTTGGGCATTTGGCCACACGCCAGTGGCGAGGTGTTGCTAGACGGCCAGCCCCTGCTGAATTGGGACCGCATGGAACTGGGGCCCCACATTGGCTACTTGCCGCAAGACATTGAATTGTTTGACGGCACCATTGCAGAAAACATTGCGCGTGCGGGGCAAGTGGTGTCTGAGAAGGTCATTGCTGCAGCCGATGCATCGGGTTTGCATCAAATGATTTTGCGCTTCCCCAAAGGCTACGACACGCCCATGGGTGAAGCGGGTGGATTGCTGTCGGGTGGTCAGCGTCAGCGCATTGGCTTGGCCCGTGCTTTGTATGGCGAGCCGGCCTTGGTGGTGCTGGACGAACCCAACGCCAACTTGGACGATGAAGGCGAAGCCGCACTGGTGCGTGCGGTGCAAGGCCTCAAAGCCAAAGGCAAAACCGTGGTGCTGATCAGCCACCGCCCTGGCATTGTGGGTGTGGCCGACAGACTTCTCATTTTGCATCAAGGCACTGTGCAGGCCAGCGGCCCGCGCGATGGTGTGCTGGCGGCATTGCAACAACAACGTGAAGCAGCGCAGGCTGCACAGACTGCGCAAGTGGCGCCGCCAGCAACGCCGCCTGCGCCTTCAGCAGATGGCAAGCCTTCTTCTAATTCCTAATATTGTTTGACACTTAAATCGAGACTGTCATGGCCAAACCTAATTTGAACTCCTCTTTAAAATCAGCTGTGCAAGATGCACAGGTGGTCACCTCCAACGACGATGGCGCACCGCGCGCCTCGTCTGACACACGTGCCGTGGCGCGAACCGGCCTGACGGTGCTGGCCGTGGGCTTTGGCGGCTTTTTGTTGTGGGCCGGCTTGGCGCCCCTGGACGAAGGCGTGCCCACACAAGGCATGGTGACCTTGGACACCAAACGCAAAACCGTGCAGCATTTGTCGGGCGGCATTGTGAAAGAAGTGCTGGTGCAAGAAGGCCAACAAGTGAAAGAGGGCGAGCCCATGCTGCGCCTAGACGCCGCCGTGGCCAAGGCCAACTACGAAGCCGTGCGCCAACGCTACCTGGGCTACCGCGCCATGCAAAGCCGCTTGTTTGCCGAGCAAGCCGGCCGTGATCCGATTGACTTCCACCCCGACGTTAAAGCCGCACTCAAAGACCCCCTCATCAAACAACAGGTCACCACCCAACAACAACTGATCCAAGCCCGCCGCGCCGCCCTGGCCGCCGACCTCCAAGGCATTGAAGAAAGCATGCAAGGCCTCAAAGAACAATTGGGGTCGTATCAACATATTTTGGTGCAGCGTCGCAGCCAGTTGGCCTTGCTGACCGAAGAGCTCACCAACACCCGTGGCATGGTGAAAGAAGGCTACGCGCCGCGCAACCGTCAGTTGGAACTCGAGCGCATGGTGGCCGAGTCCAACGCGTCCATTGCCGACCTAACGGGCAACAGCCTGCGCGTGTCGCGCCAAGTGGCCGAGCTGACACAGCGCTCAATGGCTCGCAAACAAGAGTACCGCAAAGAAATTGAATCGCAGTTGGCCGACGTGACGCGCGAAGTGCAATCGGATGCCGAAAAATACATTGCCGTGTCGGCCGATTTGGACCGCATGGAAATCAAAGCACCGGCCAACGGCCAAGTGGTGGGCCTGACGGTGCAAACCGTGGGCGCCGTGTTGCAGCCGGGCCAAAAACTTTTGGACGTGGTGCCAGAAAACCAAACCTTGCTTTTGGAAGCACACATTCCGCCGCACCTCATTGACAAAGTGCAAGCGGGCTTGCCTGCCGACATTCGCTTCAACTCCTTTGCGCACTCGCCCCAGTTGGTGGTGGAAGGCAAAGTGATGTCGGTGTCTGGTGACTTGCTAAGCGACCCGCAGCAGCCGCAATTTGCGTACTACCTGGCCCGCGTGCAAGTGACAGCGTCTGGCATGAAAACTTTGGGCGCCCGTCAAATGCAGCCTGGCATGCCCGCCGAGATTGTGATCAAAACCGGTGAGCGCTCTTTGCTGACCTACTTGATGCACCCCCTGACCAAGCGCATGGCCGCATCTTTGAAGGAAGAGTGATGAACGCCTCCACTTTTTTTGTCAAAACAGCGCTGGTGTGCGCGCTTTCGGGTGCCGCTCTGGCCTCGTGGGCGCAGACGTCGGTGACGTCGATGATGGACTTGAAGCAGGTGTACCAAGCTGCTTTGGAACAAGACGCCACCATTCGCGCCTCGCGTGCGGCGGCCGATTCGGGCCGTGAACGCGTGCCCCAAGCGCGTGCCGGTTTGTTGCCACAAATATCGGCCAGTGCCGGTCGCAACAACAACAACCTGGACACCACCGCCCCCAATATTTTGGGCACACCGGTGACCACCAACGACCAGTACTTCAGCGACAACCGCACCTTGCAACTGCGTCAGCCGCTGATGAACATGCAACGCTGGTTGCAGTTTCAACAAGCCAAATCCATTGTGGAAGAAGCCGAAGCCAACCTCGACCGCGACCTGCAAAACCTGGTGGTGCGCGTGGCCGGTGCCTACTTTGAAACCCTGATGGCCGACGAACAACTGGACCTGGTGCTGGCGCAAAAGAAAACCTACACCGCCTTGGTGGACGCCGCCCAAAAGGGCCTGCTGGCAGGCTCTGGCACCCGCACCGATGTAGACGATGCCAAAGCCCGCCTAGACATGGCCACAGCGCAAGAATTGGAAGCGCGCCAAAACCAAGAACTGACACGCCGACAGCTGCAGTTGTTGATAAATCAACCTGTGGGGGTCATTGCCAAGTTGAACGTGTCGGCACTGCAACTGAGCCCACCCCAGCCCGCCAACTTGGACGAGTGGACCCGCAAAGCCGAACAAGCCAGCCCCGAAATCAAAGGCATGCAAGCGCGCCTGGACGCCGCTCGCCGCGAAGTGAGCAAAGCCCAAGCGGGCCACTTGCCTACCTTGGACGCCGTGGCCCAATGGTCCAACAGCGGCAGTGAAAACATCACCCGCGTCAATTCGCGTTACGAAAACAAAACCATTGGCTTGCAACTGAACATTCCGTTGTACGCCGGCGGTTATGTGAACTCCACCATTCGCCAAGCCGTGGCCGAACAAACCCGTGCAGAAGAAACGCTGGAAGCCTTGCGCCGCGACTTGGGTGTGCGCGTGCACAAAGAGTACCGCGGTGTGAGCGAAGGCGTGATGCGCGTGCGTGCTTTAGAGCAAGCCGCGCGCTCGGCTGAGCAAATGATGAAGTCGACTCAAATGTCTTTGAAGGCGGGTTCCAGAACGCAGCTGGATGTGTTGAATGCCCAGCAGCAATACACCTTGGCACTGCGTGATTTGGCGCAGGCCCGCATGGTGTACCTGCTGTCCAAGGTGCGCTTGGCGTCCTTGGTGGGCGATGATGCGTTGGCGTCGGTGGAGCAGGTGAATGCCAGCTTGATGGGGAAGTGAAGGCTGGGTGAAGCGCAAATGAAGCGCAAGCTTGTGAAATAAGGGCACTTTCTTGTGCCCTTATTTGTCCCTATTTGCTTATATTTTTAATAAATAACAGCCTGAATTCAGGTAGAGTTTGGGTTTTTCTTCTAGCCTAGGAAAACCATTGCTCAATGAGATTGTCGGAAAGTTAAGCACGGGATCGGAAGTCATCAATGGCTCCGACCTAGACGACTACATTCGCCCACTTGGAGGCTCCGATTTCATCGATGGCAAAAAAGGCTTTGACACGGTCTATGTGTTTTGGCCGGCTTCCAAATTCAAATTAACCACCACCCAAGGCACCACCTATTTGGATGCGGTGTCGGGTGCGTCTCGTTCTGACAAACTTGTGCTTAGAAATGTGGAGGCTGTGGAGTTTTCGGACAAAGTGGTTTCGCTGGAAATTGCGGATGTCTACGCAAACACAGCAGGCAGTGACACCTTTGATGGCGGGCCGGGTGTGGACACCGTGGTTTACAACGGCGTCAAATCTTCCTACGTAATCAAACCAGAAGCTGCTGGCATTGCGGTGCGTAGTGCAACTTATTCTGAAGGCTCGGATTGGCTTTTGAATGTCGAACGGCTTCAATTCAATGATGTGAAGTTGGCCTTTGATTTAGACGGCCATACAGGTGTTGCGGTCAAAACATTGGGTTTGGTGTTTGGTACCGCCGCCGCATCAGTGCCTGCGTATGTAGGCATCTGCTTAGACCGCCTAGAAAACCAACGCCAAACCAAAGAGCAGTTGATGCATGACGCATTGGCCATTCGATTGGTGGCGGATGCGCAAAGTGCCGAGCAAGTGGTGTCATTTTTGTACCAGTCGTTGGTGGGTGTCGTGCCCACCAAGGCGGTTCAAGATTTTTATGTGAGTTGGATTCAAAGTGGTGCTTATACCGTCGACAGCTTGGCGGTGTATGCGTCTGAGTTGAGTTTGAATGCGGTGTCAGCGCAACTGACGGGCATGGCTGCCACAGGTGTGGCCTATGAAATGCCGCTTTGATACAGATCTAAAAGGTGAGTGAGATGAATCGAACGTTAATGAGCTTGTGCGTGGCCACAGCCTTGTTGCTTTTGGGGTGTGGTGGCCGCGATGAGGCAGGCACGGCCAATCTCAATGGCCAAGTGGGTGGTGTGGTGGCCTCAACGCCAGTGAATCACTATGCAGCTTCGCGTTTTCTGGAACAGTCATCGATGGGGCCTTCGCCTGCATCTGTGTCCCAGGTCAGGGCGCAAGGGCCAGAGGCTTGGATTGCATCGCAGATGCGCTTGCCGCCAACCCTGATTGTGACGCCAACCAACCTTGTGGAATACGACTTGAATTTGGACCGTCCTGCAAATGAACGAATGGATGAGCACTACAAAGTCAGCTTGAACAATTTGTTCATTGGTGCTGAAGACCAATTGCGGGTGAGAACCAGTTGGGTGCTTTCCAACTTTTTGGTGTTGTCCACTCGCAAAATTCAGCAGTATGGTGCGCTGGAGTATTTAAATACTTTGCAGACGAATTCACTGGGTCAATACGGCGATTTACTCAAAGCCGTCAGTCGCAACCCCGGCATGGGCTTCTATTTGGACAACAGCCAAAACCGTCGCTGGCAATTGAATGAAAACTACGGTCGCGAACTGATGCAGTTGTTCTCTGTAGGTTTGGTGCAGCTGAACATGAATGGCACCATTAAAAAAGATGCATCAGGCAAGGCGCTAGAAACGTATACCCAAAAGGACGTGATCGAAGTGACGCGTGCTTTGACGGGTTGGGACTGGGCTGACAACAACACCCGACGCATGAGTTCAAATTTTGCAAACTACGGCAAGCCCATGGTTGCAGGCAATGCAGACCAACACGATACTGGCAGTAAAGCTGTTTTGGGTAAAACCATTCCAGCTGGACAAGATGCCGCGAAAGATCTCGACAGCTTGATCGAAATTTTGGTGACACACCCCAATACAGCGCCTTTTGTCTCTTTGCGCATGATTCAAGGCATGACCACCAGCGATCCATCGCCGGCTTATCTTGAGCGAGTGGCCACAGTGTTCAAAGACACCAAAGGTAATTTGGCCAAAGTGGTCACGGCCATTTTGATGGACCCTGAGGCACGCTATGGCGATGTACCGGGCAGATCTGTGAAGGGTTTTGGCCGCATCAAAGAGCCATTCATGGTGACCATGAATGTGATTCGTGGCTTGGGTTGCAAGAGCGCGGTACGCAACTCAAATGACACTCGAAATGTCTGGCAGAACCAACAGCAAAGACCTTTTGAAGCTTATTCGGTCTTTAATTTCTACCCGCCAAATCATCGAACACAAGGCACCAATGTGTTGGCGCCAGAACAAAAGATGTTGAACTCCAGTGAGTTCAACAGCCGCATGTACAGCAACAGTGGCGGCATGAAGAGTGAGACATTGCTGAATGATGCAGGTTGCGATGTAGCCGCCTTCAAAGCTGCCACCGCGAGTTCGGACGAAGCCCTGGTGGAATTGTTGAGTCAGCGTTATTTCAGAGGAGCCATGCCTGCAGTGCTGGCCAAGAGTTTGATTGAAGCTCACAAAAACACATGGCAACGCGAGCAAGGTTTGGTTTTGGCTGCTGCCATGTTGGACATGGCGTCTTTATCGCCCGCATTTGGAGTGAGCAAATGATCAATCGTCGCAATTTTTTACAGCATGCTGGGGCTGTGTCATTGGCAGGCATTGGTGCCACGTTGGCGGGTATCAAAGATGTGCAAGCTGCCGATTACAAAGCGCTGGTGGTGGTGTTTTTGTCAGGTGGTTTTGATGGCAACAATGTTTTGATTCCAGTTGATGGTGCCTACAACGACTATGCCAAAGCGCGCCCTGCATTGGCTTTGCCTAAAGACAGTCTGGTGAATTTGTCGGGCTCGCACATTGGTCATCAATTTGCACTGTCGCCGGCCAACCGAGCGCTGGCCAGATTGTTTGAGCAAAAAAGAATGGCCATGGTTGCCAACGTCGGTGCATTGGTGCAACCCACCACCATCGATCAAATGAGAAACAACACAGCCAAATTGCCGCCGTTCATGGGTTCACACGCAGAGCAAGAGCAGTGGATTCAGGGTTGGATGGGTGATGAAGACTTGAGTGGTTGGGGCGGCAGGGCGATGGACGCCATGCCTGCAGACATGAAGCTGCGCCAACCCTTGGTGGCCATGGCGCGCGATTACACCGCGGTCGTTGCAAACAGCACCAGCTTGAGTTTGGCCAACAGCAATGGCGGCGCCAATTGGGGACGTGCGCATCTGGATCAAATGGACGACATTGCCCGTCAGCGCATTGAATGGGCCAGTCGCTTGCAATCCACCAACACCTATGACTATGAATTCACAAGGAGTTTGCGCGCAGCCTATTTAGACACTGTGGAATTTGCCAAAGGCCAAGCGTCTGGCCCTGAGCCCACTGGCATGTTTCCAGACATGCAAATCGGTCGCGACTTGCGTTATTTGGCCAAGCACTTGCCTTACAGCAAACAAGCCGGTGCGCGTCGGCAGGTTTACTTGGTGCAAGACGGCGGATATGACACGCACACCGGTCAGCTTTCAACCGACACCAACAACCCTGGACTTGAAACGCGCTTGGCCGATGTGTCCAATTCAGTGAGCGCCTTTGATGCTTCCATGCAAGCTGCAGGCATGAACAACGATGTGATCACTGTGATCATGAGCGAATTTGGACGCACCTTGGATCCTGCCGCTGGTGCTGGATCTGACCATGCTTGGGGCAACCACTGGTTTGCTGTCGGTGGCCCAGTGAAGGGCGGCATGGTTTATGGCAACACTTTCCCCACATTGCAAACAGGTGGTCCGGACGATGCGTCGATGTACAACCCAAAACGAGGCCAATGGATACCTCAGTTTTCTTCAGACCAGTTCATGTCGGACATTGTGCGTTGGTTGGGTTTGACGCCTGCGCAAGCCTTGGCCATTCTGCCTAATTTGGCCAACTTCTCAGCCAAAACCATTGGCTATCTCTGAGTGAAATAAAAGGATAAAAAATGGCTGAGATTAGAGGAACACCGCAAAAAGATGTTGTAACTGTCAAGTCCGGTGACACTTACCATGGCGAAGAAGGTGATGATGACATTACGCTACTGAACGGCTCGACGGGTCAGGGCAATGCGGGTAACGACAAAATTACGGTGACAGCAGATGCCAACTGGGCAACGGTTTGGTATTGGAATTCACCCGGCGTCGTCTTTGTTGACCTAGAGGCTGGCTATGCCTTAGATGGTTACGGCACGCGAGATACCTTGATCAATGTGCACCATGTGGATGGCTTTACCCGCAACGGTGACAAAGCCTATGGTAGTTCGACCGAAGATACATTTTTTGTTGGATCGAACTGGTCACGTCAACCAGGGTCTGTTTATATCGATGGCCGAGGTGGCGTTGACCGCGTCACCATGGGTTACAAAGCCAGCGACAATTTTGGACAGGTTGTGGTGCAGGTGTCGCTCGATAACCGGGTGATTAAGGTCCACAACGCCAACTACCCATCGTTCATTTATGAATTGCACAACGTTGAGCAATTTTCTGTCTGGGACAACGACACTCGAAAAAGCCAAGACTATGACCTGGTTGCCTTGCGCGACATGAGTCATGCGGGTGAAGAAATTTTGCTTCGTGGTGCCAAAGGATGGCAAACCAAAACGACAGGTACGCCCACCAATTTGACTTACAGCTTCATGTCACAAGCCCCTGCCGCTGGCGGTGAAGGGGGTACTGGGTTTGTGGCATTGAGTGTGCAGCAACAGCAAATCGTGAGAGATATGTTTCTCGTTTTGCAACAGCAAACGGGTTTGAATTTTTCTGAAGTTGCTGGAGACGCAGGCCAGATCCGCCTTGGCGTCAATCAACAAGCCAATACTCGGGGCTATTCGTTTTTGCCCGATGCCTACAAGGGCGACGCCCGTGCAGGTGATGTCTGGCTTGACGTTGAAACAGCCAATGTGATGCAGCCTGGGCAAGAAGGCTACTACGTACTCTTGCATGAACTTGGTCATGCGCTGGGCTTGCAGCATCCTTTGCCTGAAAGTGATACCTCAGGTGCAACGGTGTTGCTCAATGCGTTGGCCACTCCTAGCAATACCTTGATGCTCGAGCTGTCGGCTGCCAGCACAGGCGGCACTTGGCCCACATGGTTTGGTGGCTTTGACTTGCAGGCCTTGCGTGCTTTGTATGGTTCCCGAGCCTACGCCACTGGCAACGATGTATACAAGCTGGTTGATACATCCAATTCCATGA
This sequence comes from Limnohabitans sp., assembly GCA_030158125.1. Classification (GTDB taxonomy): domain Bacteria; phylum Pseudomonadota; class Gammaproteobacteria; order Burkholderiales; family Burkholderiaceae_C; genus Limnohabitans_A. The sequence continues at coordinate 18,645 of JAOATL010000013.1, forward strand.
CCCTCATTGACGATGGTGGTGTGGACACTTTGGATGCGTCTTCTGTCAGCATGTCTGTGAGCATTGATTTGCATGCAGGCGCAAGCAGTTCCATTGGCATGGATGCACAGGGCATGGCCAAGCACAACAACGTGAGCGTGGCCGGTGGTGCGTTGATTGAAAACGTGATTGGCTCGCCTTACGATGACGTGATCATTGGCAATGCCGCCAACAATTACGTGACCTTCACCGGTGGCAACGACATTGTGGATGGCGATGCCGGACTGGACAGTGTGCGATTTTGGAGCAGCAGCAGCAACATGCACATTGCGAAGGACAGTGCAACAGGGTACTGGAACGCAGAGTCACTGAACAACGAAGGTGGAAGTCTCGAGTTGCGCCAAGTGGAGCGCCTGGTCTTCACAGACTTTAATTGGGCTTTGGATTCTGGCGACAACGAAAGTGCTGGCCGCACCGTCAAAATTTTAGGCGCCGTGTTTGGCAAAGAAGGCTTGGCCAACATGGCTTATCGTGGCATTGGCCTGTTCTACTTTGACCGCAGCATGAGCTACGAAGATTTGACATTGCTGGCGCTAGATGCACGCGTGGGTCCTGGGGCTTCTAAGGCAACGGTTGCGCAATTGCTGCAGTCCAATGTGCCTGGCTTGGTGATTGACCCCAACGCTTATTCGAATACAACGGCCATGGCCATTTATGCGCAAGAGAGTGCGTTGAACAAAACCATGGTGGATGTGGTGGGCTTGGCCACTGCCGGCATGCCTTATCAGTTCTGGGGATGAATACCTTGTCGACTTGAGTGGAAATGGATACTTTTAATTTCATTTTCTGCTTCCACTGAACCGTAACCATCCCTATAATTTGCAAATCGAAGTTTCAAACTTACATTTGCAAAATATGATTCCCCGCATTGCTGCTGAAACCTTAAAGCGATTGGCCAAAGGCTTTCCTGTGGTGGCTTTGACTGGACCGCGGCAGTCTGGCAAAACGACGCTTGCCAAATGGGTGTTTCAAGACAAGCCCTATGTGTCTTTGGAAAACCCTGAGGAAAGGGAGTTTGCCAAAACCGATCCCAAACGCTTTCTAGCTCGATATCCGCAAGGGGCCATCTTGGACGAAGTGCAAAGGTGCCCTGACTTGTTGTCTTGGTTGCAAGGTCTGGTGGATGAGCGTGGCTTGATGGGCGATTTTGTGTTGACGGGTTCTGCGCAATTTGAGTTGATTGAAGGCCTGTCTCAAAGTTTGGCGGGCCGTGTAGGGCGCGTTGAACTGTTGCCACTCAGTGCTGCTGAGTTGTCGGCCAGTGGTCAACTGCCGTCCATGTTGTCGCAAGCATTGTTAACTGGCGGCTACCCAGCACTTTTTGACAGACCCGTGTCGCCGCAAGATTGGTTTGCAAATTACATGGTCACCTATGTCGAGCGCGATGTACGTCAACTGATAGCAGTTCGTGATTTAGGACAGTTTCAATTGTTTGTGAAGATGTGCGCTGCCCGAACTGGCCAACTGTTGAACCTGGCTGCTTTGGCCGCCGATTGCGGCATCAGTGCCGTTACAGCCAAGCAGTGGCTGAGTGTGCTCGAGGCCAGTTATGTAGTGATGCTGCTCAAGCCGCACCATCAAAATTTTGGCAAGCGATTGGTGAAATCGCCCAAGCTGTATTTTGTCGATGCAGCGTTAGCAGCGTGGCTCATGGGCATTCGTGATGCAGCCACCTTGGAAATACATCCTGCGCGTGGCGCATTGTTTGAAACGTGGGTGGTCAGTGAGTTGCACAAACACAGTTTGAACCAGGGTCAGGCTTCACCGCTGTATTTTTGGCGAGACAGCACTGGGCACGAAGTGGATGTGGTGCTTGAAACACCCTTAGGGCTGAGGCCCATTGAAATCAAGTCGGGCAGTACGTTTGCATCCGATTGGTTGTCGGGTTTAAATAAGTGGTTGAGGTTTTCGGATGTAGATCAGCACGCGCCGCAATTGGTTTACGGTGGTGATGAAAGCTACGAGCGCAACGGTGTGAAGGTTTGGAGCTGGCGCGAAAGTTGGAAGGCCTGCGTTTAGCGGTAAGGAGAGCTTAGCAAGCTTGCCACTTCAGAAAATCCAGCGCCACGCTCCTGCTGTGCAATGTACGCCGGCAAGTGCTTGAGCGCTTTCTCAAAGCGCCTGATGTTGGCCACGCCTACGCTGTGCGTGAAATGCTCAAACATCACTTGGTCGTTGGTGGAGTCGCCCACGTAAACCCATTGGTCGAGTTCGTTTGTTAAGTCTCTGCCTGTGAGTTCTTTCAGAATCCATTGCGCACCATGCCACTTGTTGTGGTCTCCAAACCAAGCGTTGATGTGGATGCTGCTAACGGTGGCCGTCATGCCTTCTTCTTTCAGCAGTTTCAAAACTTGCTGAATTTGTTCTTGAGACAAGTGATGAAACTCGCTGTGATCAAACGCAATGTCGGTTTCTCGGCCAGGTGAATCTTGGGCCATCACGGTGCCAGGAATTTCTTGTAGCACGCGTTTGGCGATGCGTTGCATGTCTTGGTAGTTGCGTGTGCGGGTGGCCAAGTCTTGTTGGTAGATTTTGTTGACTTGCTTTGTTTGCGGGTTGTGAAGCAAGGCCACAGCGCCGTTCTCGGCCACCATGGCGTTGACCGGCCAGGTGGATGCGAAGGGGATGCTCCAACCCACAGGTCTGCCGGTGATGGGGATCACCATGAGGCCCAAGGCTTTTAAATCGTGCAGGGCCTGAAGTGCATCGGGTGTGATGGCGCCTTCGGTTGTGAGGGTGTCGTCAATGTCGGTGAAGACGCCCACGATGTTGGCGCGGGCGCTTGGGGGCCATGACGACAGAGGCTTCATTTCAAATTTTGAGAAGGTTTTAGTTTGATAAATTTTGCAATTCGCATTTTGGATGCTTCAAAGTAATCAGTTGCGTCAATAGAAGCATCATTCCAAAAAATTCTTTCTTCAGCTTCACTTTTGAATTTAGGAATAGCTTTTAGGGAAGCCGAAGCCTTCGCATCACTTGTAACTTTTGATTTATCGAACATTGAGAGCCTTTCAGCATGTGATGCGCATCAAAGATCACTCTAATTCATATTCCATTTAAATACATTGCTTTAGGCTGTGTATCCAACTAAAGTGTTCCTTATGACGAAAAAATCTGGAATCAATGCAAATTCAATTACTGAAGCGGAACTCTCAGCTCGCTTGGAAGCAAAGAAAATCTTGATCACCAGATTGAAAAGTCAACCTATACATGGGCAAAGAGATTGGACGCGTGATGAGCTTTATGAAGCAGATCCCAAAGCCAATCCCGCATGCTCACGCAGCGGATGGAAGTGAATCTTCGGAAAGCGCTCTTGCGCCAAACGCACGTCATAAGGCGAGGTACACAGATAAGCCAAGGTATCGGCCGCATCCAAAGCCATGCGCTGGGGATACGCGTTCAAGAACTCGCGCAATTCCGCAGGCGTATCGGCCGTAATCCAACGCGCACCGGTGTACTGACAACCTTCCAATCGCACATCGCAATCGTATTCAGCCTTGAGGCGGTGCTGTACCACTTCAAACTGCAACTGGCCCACGGCGCCCAACAACATGGGGCCGCCCACTTCGGGTTTGAAGACTTGAATGGCGCCTTCTTCGCCCAGCTGGTCTAGGCCGGCTTGCAGTTGTTTGGTTCTGAGCGGATTTTTCAAGATGACCGTCATGAACAATTCAGGCGCGAAGAAAGGCAGACCCGTGAACAGCAAGTTTGCGCCGTCCGTTATGGTGTCTCCCAACTGCACACCGCCGTGCGTGGTAAAGCCAATGATGTCGCCCGCATAAGCTTCGTCTACTGCTTCGCGACGTTGGCTCAAGAAGGTCACCACGCTGGTGGGGCGCAATTCTTTGCCGGTGCGTTGCACTTTGAGTTTCATGCCGGGTGTGTACTTGCCCGAGGCCATGCGCACAAACGCAATGCGGTCGCGGTGCGAGGGGTCCATGTTGGCTTGCACTTTGAACACCACGCCTGCAAAGGCAGCGTCTTCGGGCTGCACTTCTTTGATCACGGGTTGCTTGTTCACAATGAGTGAGCTGGTGCGGGGCTTGGGTGAGGGGGCCAAGTCGACCAAGGCATCCAGCACTTCCATCACGCCGAAGTTGTTCACACCGGAGCCGAAGAAGACGGGGGTTTGTTTGCCGGCCAAGAAAGCTTCTTTGTCAAAGGCGGGGGAGGCGCCCGTGGCCAACTCCATGCTCTCGAGTGCAGTGGCAAATTCGGCGCCAAAGCGCTTGTGCAATGCATCGGCTTCTGTCAGCGGCATGGCTTCAAAGTCTTGCGGCAAGCGCTCGCTGCCCGACTCAAAAACGGTCATGGCTTGCGTGCGTAAGTTGATGATGCCGCCAAACGATTTGCCTTGGCCCACAGGCCAGGTCATGGGCACGCAGGGCATGCCCAGTTCGCGCTCGACTTCGTCCAAGATGTCCAATGGGTCACGCACTTCGCGGTCCATCTTGTTCACGAAGGTGATGATGGGCGTATCGCGCTGGCGGCACACTTCAATCAGCCTTCTGGTTTGCGCTTCCACACCGTTGGCCGCGTCAATCACCATGAGGGCCGAGTCCACAGCGGTGAGCACGCGGTAGGTGTCTTCACTGAAGTCTTTGTGGCCGGGGGTGTCGAGCAGGTTGATGACGTGGTCGCGGTACAGCATCTGCATGACGGAGGACGCCACCGAAATGCCACGTTGCTTTTCAATTTCCATCCAATCGGAGGTGGCGTGGCGCGAGGCCTTGCGCGCCTTGACAGAGCCGGCAATTTGAATGGCACCCGAGAACAGCAAGAGCTTTTCGGTGAGCGTGGTTTTACCCGCGTCAGGGTGAGAAATGATGGCGAACGTCCGGCGGCGCCGGGTTTCTTGGGCGTAAGTCAATGTGGCTCCAGGGGAATTTGGGTGTCTGGCTTTAAATCCAGAGATGCCGCTAGTATAATTTGCCCCATTCCGAGGAGCGTTGCAGCGGCCCCCATTCTGTTTGTAGATATGGCGAGGACGTGAGGCTCGGAACCCTACTTTGCAACGACGCTCATCCACTTTTCTGCGGGATGAGCTCTATTTTTTCACTGAGTTCTACTGGTTTTAACTTGCTTCAACCGAGTTTGAATCCGATTTTCCCTCTGAAAAGTGGTTTCAAACTTTAATTTGGAGCACACCATGAACGCACGCTTAAACACGACCGTCAACACAGATTGCGTCATTGCCGACATCGGCTTGGCCGACTGGGGCCGCAAAGAACTCAAAATTGCCGAGACAGAAATGCCCGGCTTGATGGCCATTCGCAAAGAATTTGCCGCCGCTCAACCCCTCAAAGGCGCCCGCATTACTGGCTCCTTGCACATGACCATTCAAACGGGCGTGTTGATTGAAACCCTGCAAGCCTTGGGCGCACAAGTGCGCTGGGCTTCTTGCAACATTTACTCCACCCAAGACCACGCTGCGGCTGCCATTGCGGCGTCTGGCACGCCTGTGTTTGCGGTGAAGGGCGAGAACCTCACTGAATACTGGGATTACACCCACCGCATTTTTGACTTCGGCGCCAAGGGCACTGAAGGCGAAGGCCCCAACATGATTTTGGACGACGGCGGCGACGCCACGCTCCTGATGCACTTGGGCAAGCGTGCAGAAACCGACCCTTCGCTGTTGAACAACCCAGGCACTGAAGAAGAGACCTGTTTGTTTGCCGCCATCAAGGCCAAATTGGCCGAAGACAGCACTTGGTACAGCCGCAAAGGCGCACACATCATTGGTGTGACCGAAGAAACCACCACTGGCGTGCACCGCCTGAACGAGATGAGCGCCAAGGGCGAGCTGATGTTCCGCGCCATCAACGTGAACGACTCGGTGACCAAGTCTAAGTTTGACAACTTGTACGGTTGCCGCGAATCTTTGGTGGACGGCATCAAGCGTGCCACCGACGTGATGATTGCCGGCAAAGTGGCTGTGGTGGCCGGTTACGGCGACGTGGGCAAGGGCAGCGCGCAAGCTTTGCGTGCACTCAGCGCGCAAGTGTGGGTGACCGAGATTGACCCCATCAACGCATTGCAAGCCGCCATGGAAGGCTACAAAGTGGTCACCATGGACTACGCCGCAGACAAGGCCGACATCTTCGTCACGGCCACAGGCAACAAGCACGTGATCACGCATGACCACATGGCCAAGATGAAAGACCAGTCGATTGTTTGCAACATTGGCCACTTCGACAACGAGATCGACATTGCCTCTGTTGAAAAATACACATGGGAAGAAATCAAGCCCCAGGTCGACCACATTGTGTTCCCCGATGGCAAGCGCATCATCATGTTGGCCAAAGGCCGCTTGGTGAACTTGGGTTGCGGCACAGGCCACCCCAGCTTTGTGATGAGCTCTTCTTTTGCCAATCAAACCATTGCGCAAATTGAATTGTTCACACGCCCAGATGCATACGAAAACGGCAAGGTCTATGTGTTGCCTAAGCACCTGGACGAGAAGGTGGCACGTTTGCACCTGATGAAAGTGGGCGCCATGTTGACCGAGTTGTCTGACATGCAAGCCTCGTACATTGGTGTGGACAAGAACGGCCCTTACAAGCCTGACACATACCGTTATTAATTTGTTCGGATCGGATCATTTTGCGCATTGACCAATTGTTAGTAGAGCGCGGCCTGGCCGCGTCTCGTTCACAGGCCCAACGGCTGATTGCGGCGGGTGTTCAGTGGCGCACGCCACCGGGCGCTTTGCCAACGGCCGTGGTGGCGGCTGTGAAGTCCTCCGTGGAATGGCGCAAGATCAACAAGAACAAAGACGAAGTGCCCAGCGATGCAGAGATTGTGTTGCTGGACGACTCCGAATCCAAGTACGTCTCGCGCGGCGGGCTGAAGCTGGAAGGCGCACTGCGTGACAGTGGCGTTTCTGTTTCAGGCCTGCGCTGTATGGATGTGGGCCAGAGCACAGGTGGCTTTACCGAATGCTTGCTGCTGAACGGTGCGGCCGAAGTGGTGGGCATTGATGTGGGCCACGGTCAAGTGCATCCGCGTGTGATGGAAGATGAACGCGTCATTTGCATTGAAGGTGTGAACGCACGCGAGCTCATGCCCGACGACGAGCGCATTCCCGATGCAGAAACTGGCTTTGATGTGATGGTGGGCGATGTGTCCTTCATTTCATTGACGCTGGTGTTGCCAGGCGTGGTGCCCTTCTTGAAGCCGGGTGGCACCTTGTTGATGTTGGTGAAGCCGCAGTTTGAATTGCAGCCCGAGAACATTGGCAAAAACGGTTTGGTCAAAGATCCCGCCATGTACCCCGTGATTGAAAAACGCATTCGCACCTCGCTCAAAGAGTTGGGTTTGAAAGTGACCGGTTGGTACGACAGCGCCATTGAAGGCGGTGATGGCAATCGTGAGTTTTTTGTGCAGGCAGTGAAGCCTGTAGAGACAGAGTAATCAAGCGCAAATTTGGCGCGAACAAATTGATTGAGTTGGCTGAATAAGCGGGCTCATTGAGAGCAATGAAAAAATTACCAGTTAGCTTTGAATTTTTTCCACCCAAAACACCAGAAGGTGCCGAGAAGCTGCGCGTTGTGCGTCAACAGCTTTACACGCAAGCGCCCGAGTTTTGTTCAGTGACCTATGGCGCTGGCGGCTCGACGCAAGAAGGCACCTTTGGCACCGTGGGCGAGATTTTGAAAGAAGGCGTTTCGGCCGCTTCGCATTTTTCTTGTATCGGTGCGAGTGAAGATTCAGTCCGCAAAGAACTGGCCACCTTGAAAGCCATGGGCGTCAAGCGATTGGTGGCCTTGCGCGGCGATTTGCCCAGTGGTTATGGCATGGGCGGTGCGTTTCATTACGCGTCTGATTTGGTTTCGTTCATTCGAAAAGAAACCGGTGACGACTTTCACATTGAAGTGGCGGCTTATCCTGAAGTTCATCCCCAGGCTAAGTCTCCCGACTCCGATTTGCAGGCCTTTGTGGCCAAGGTGAAGGCTGGCGCTAATTCGGCCATTACGCAGTACTTTTACAACTCGGATGCTTACTTCCGCTTTGTGGACGATGCGCACAAGTTGGGTGTGGATGTGCCTGTGGTGCCTGGCATCATGCCCATTACCAGCTCGACACAGTTGCTTCGTTTTTCAGATGCTTGTGGTGCAGAGATTCCCCGTTGGATTCGTTTGCGCTTGCAGGGCTATGGCGATGACACCGCTTCTATCAAGGCGTTTGGCCTAGATGTGGTGGCCGATTTGTGCGATCAGCTGCGCAATGCGGGTGTGCCTGCGTTGCACTTTTACACGATGAATCAGAGTGCAACTACTTTGGAGTTGTTGAAGCGCTTGGCATAACCTAAAGTGTTGGATTTCTTTCAGGTAAATCGTATATTGATTCAATTGAGTACTGGATTAGGTTTTTTTAGCAGTAGTTGCTGCTTTTGTAATGATGGACTTCAGATGTTTACGCAAAGAAGTCTTTGAAGAAAACTCTTTGTATCGACCTGCCTCAATATCATCAAGCCCTAGTTGCATGGCTGCTTGTAGTGCCTTAAGGCGAGTGGCGTCTAATAAAGCTTCAGCATCGTCTTCTGCAATGTGTTTTGCTATGTCTGCGTCAGTTGTGGCGTCAAGCAAGGGTAAATTGACCTTATTGCGTAGCTTGGACAGGTTCTGATTCACATCAATATTTTTACGAGTTATTTTTGCCATAAGTTGTCATTGCGGTTCTTAGTCAGATATCCATTGAATATGAATAGCGTTACCAAGTACTTGCATTTGCTTGCAGATATTGCAACTGCTGCCAATGAACACTTACATTCCGGAATTTACGGGCTTTGATTCCGTAATTTACGCGAATTGATTCCTGAATTTACGGCGTTTTTTACCGCTCATCAAAACTCATCACCACTTCTTTGCTAGTTGGCTTGGCCTGGCAACTGAGCACAAAGCCTTGCTCGGTTTCCCAGTTTTCTAGCGTGAAGTTCTTTTCCATGGCCACGGTGCCTTGCATCACTTTGGCGCGGCACGTGCAGCACACGCCGCCTTTGCAGGAGTAGGGCAGGTCCAAGCCTGCAGCCAAAGCTACATCCAAAATTTTGTCGGTAGCCGACATCTGCATTTGATGGTTCTTGCCATCCAGTACCACCGTGAGTGCCACATCGCCTTTAGATTCAGCAGCGTGGCCCAAGACCACTTGCTTGCGCGCGTCTGCTGGCAATGCGTCTAAGGTCGGCGATGTGAATCGCTCTGTGCGAATGTTGCGTTCAGGCACGCCTACTTCTAGCAAAGCTTTTTCTGTGGCCTCAATCATTGCTTCTGGTCCGCAGATGAACACCTCGTCCATGCTAGCCGCTGGCAAGAGGCTGTTCACAATTTCTTTGACCTTGGCTTCATCAATGCGGCCTTCTAGCAAGGGCACTTCTTGCGCTTGGCGAGACAGCACGTGAATCAGTGTGAGTCGGTTGGGATAGCGGTCTTTGAGGTCTTGCAGCGCTTCGTTGAACATCACGCTGTCCATGCGGCGATTGCCATAGACCAGAGTGAATTTTGAATCAGGTTGTTCTTCTAAGGTGCTGGCCAAAATAGACAAGATGGGCGTGATGCCCGAGCCTGCTGCAAAGCCGACGCGGTGAATGGCACGGGGACGTTGCACGATGAAACGGCCATCGGCGGGCATGACTCGCAGCACATCGCCGACCTTCAGTTGCGTGGCAGCCCAGTTAGAAAACACACCGCCTTGAACAGGGCGAATACCGACTTCTAAGGTGCCGTTTTGTGCGTATGCGTTTTGTGAGGAGCTGATGGAGTAACTGCGGCGCACATCGTTGCCATCAATGGTGGCGCGCAAAGTTAAGAATTGACCTGCTTTGAAATTGAAACCACTGCGCAATGCTTCAGGCACTTGCAAAGTGATGGCCACCGCACCTGCCGCTTCGGGCGTGATGTTGGAAACAGGCAGATCGTGAAATTTGAAAGCGGTCATGGTGTGGTAATTTTCAAATCAATAAGGTTTGAAATAATCAAACGGCTCCATGCAATCGAGGCAGCGGTAAAGCGCTTTGCAGGCGGTGGAGCCAAAGTGAGATGTTTCGGTGGTGTTGTGCGAATTGCATTGCGGGCAGGGCACGGACATTTGTTCGTGACGCCCAGGATTGCTGGCGCTGCGGGCTGCAAATTGGATGATGCTGGAGGCGCCAGAGCCATTTGCTTTGCCACTTTGTGTTTGGCAATCGTGGTCAGCGCCGCTGTGCGGCGGCGCAATGCCGTACGCGCGCAATTTTTCTTTGGCTTCAGGTGTGATCCAGTCGGTGGTCCAAGCGGGTGCTAATTGAGTTTTAACTTTGCCCTTCAAGCCATGAGCTTGCAGCAAGTTATGCACGTCGTCTTCAATTTGACCCATGGCGGGACAGCCGCTGTAGGTGGGCGTGATGACCACTTCCAACTGTTCAGTGCCATCTTGCGCAACAGCTGTGCGTACATCGCGCAAGATACCTAACTCGCGCAAGGTAACCACGGGAATTTCTGGGTCGGTCAAAGACTCTAGCAAAGCCCACGCTTTTTCAACGGCGCTTTGTTGAAGCACAGTTGATGAAGCAGAGGTGGCTGTTGTCATGGTGAACTTGTAACGCTTGAATTACCAAGTGGCGTTGGGATGCGCACGCGGCAAGCTTTGCATCTCGGCCAACATGAAACCCAAATGCTCGGAGTGAATGCTGTGTTTGCCAGTGGGCACAAAGCCACCAGCCGCAGGGCGCTTGAGAGTAGCTTCGGCCAAGGCCTGATCCACAATTTGATTCCAGTCGTTTTGCAAACTGGCCATGTCCAAACCTGTTGACTTGGCCGCGGCTGTTTCGTAGTCGGAGCTTGTCCAAAACTCTTGCGTATAAGGCATCAAGTGATTGACAGCCGCTTGCGCACGGCCATGCGATTCAGCGGTGCCATCGCCCATGCGCAGCAGCCAATCGCGCGAATGGCGCAAGTGGTAGCGCACTTCTTTGAGCGACTTGGCCGCAATGGCGGCCAATTGTTCGTGGGGTGCGTGTTGCAATTTGTCCCACACCAGCACCATCAGTGCGCTGTACAAAAAGTTGCGAACCAAGGTGGTGGCAAAGTCGCGCTCGCTGGCTGAAGTAGCGGCCAATGGCGAGTGATGCGGCAACTCTAGCAAGGTGTAGTTTTTGAAATCAGGTACATCGCGAAAGAAGGCCAGTGTGTCTTCTGTTGCGCCATTGCCCATTTGCGCTGCGGCTTCTTGGTAGAGCAATCGCGCTTGGCCCACCAAGTCCAAACTGTTGTTGGACAAGGCAATGTCTTCTTCCAGAATGGGACCATGGCCACACCATTCGGCATTGCGTTGGCCCAAGACCAGAGCGTTGTCGGCCAAGTGCAGCCAATAATCGATTGGCAATGTGGTGTTCAAAGTTGCTTGCACCGCAGACATTACATGTGCCCCACTTCAGATGGAATCTCGTAGAAGGTGGGGTGACGGTACACCTTGTCGCTGGAAGGCTCAAAGAACTCAGATTTGTCGTTGGGTTCGCTGGCCGCAATGGACGAAGACTGCACCACCCAAATGCTCACGCCTTCTTGACGGCGCGTGTAAACATCACGCGCCATTTGTAATGCGTGCTGAGAATCGGAAGCGTGCAAACTGCCGCAGTGCTTGTGTTCCAAGCCTTGCTTGCTGCGCACAAACACTTCCCACAAGGGCCACTCTTTGAGGGCGGCAGGAGAGGCGGAAGCAGCGTTGGCACTTGAAGTACCTGCTTGCGAAGCTGATTTTGTTTGATCGGCGCTCATGCGGCCTCCTTCAAATTCTTTTGTGCTTGTTTGTGTGCTTGCTTGTTGGCGTGTGCCACAGCGGCATCGCGCACCCATTGACCATCGTTCCAGGCTTTGACGCGCGCACCCAAACGTTCTTTGTTGCAAGGCCCATTGCCATTCACAGTGGCCCAGAATTCGTCCCAATCAATCTGCCCGTAGTCGTGGTGTTGACGTTCTTCGTTCCACTTCAAATCGGGATCGGGCAATGTGACACCCAAGATCTTGGCTTGCGGCACTGTGGCATCCACAAACTTCTGACGCAGATCGTCGTTGCTGATGCGCTTGATGCCCCAGCGCATGCCTTGCACGCTGTTGGGGCTGTCGGCATCGGGCGGTCCAAACATGGCCAAGCATTTCCACCACCAACGATTGACCGCGTCTTGCACCATGGCCTTTTGTTCGGCCGTGCCTTGCATCATCACCAGCAAGGCCTCGTAGCCTTGGCGTTGGTGAAAACTTTCTTCTTTGCACACGCGAATCATGGCGCGTGCATAAGGGCCGTAAGAGCAACGGCACAAAGGAATTTGATTCATGATGGCCGCGCCATCGACCAACCAACCCACCACACCCACATCGGCCCAATTGAGCGTGGGGTAGTTGAAGATGGAGCTGTACTTGGCTTTGCCGGTGTGCAGCGCGTCCAACATTTGATCGCGGCTGGTGCCCAGTGTTTCGGCAGCGCTGTACAAATACAAACCATGGCCGCCTTCGTCTTGCACCTTGGCAATCAAAATGGCTTTGCGCTTGAGGCTAGGTGCGCGGCTGATCCAATTGCCTTCGGGCAACATGCCCACAATTTCGCTGTGCGCGTGTTGGCTAATTTGTCTGACCAAAGTTTTGCGATACGCATCAGGCATCCAATCTCGCGGCTCTACTTTGCCGTCGGCATCGACGCGTGCGTCGAATTGCGCTTGCAAAGCCACTTCGGCTTTGGACAGAGGTTTGGGCACTGATTTGAGTGCGGCAGTGGCTGCGGTGCTGTTGGTGTCCGGTGCGTCGGGCACGTTGAAGGATTGCGTGTACATGGGCTTCTCCTCGCTGGGTTAGCGTGTTTGAAGCGAAGTATATCAATTAACCGACCGAGCGGTCGGTTAATTGATTGGCAAAGTCTAGGTGTTTTCTCCAAAGCTGCGCCATTTGAAAATGCATTGGTTAAGACCATTCTGAGTTATCAGGTGTTACATTTAAATGAATATTTAAGTACACACTTAAAACTTAAAGAGGTGCATATCAATGAAGGTTTACTTAAGCAACTACAGGCACCATTGGTTCTCTCCCTATACCTTGATCGACTATTTTTTCTTCTGGACTCAGTGGTCGAAATGTCATCGCGACCAAAGCTTGGCTCGGGCCTTGTCCAATTCAGAGGATGAGTCAACCTGGACAGACCGGCCTGACTGGGTAGAAAAATGGCACGACCGCCTAGCGCCATTGAGCGTGGCCATTCAAAAAACATTGGATTTGATTCACCCCAAAATTGACTATGTGAAGGTTGACTACTGGGATACATGGAGCATGGATGACAGCTTGGCCCAGATCATCTTGCCACTTCTTCGCCAGTTGCATAATAAAAATCATGGCGCACCTTTTGTTGACGATGAAGACGTGCCCGACGAACTGAAAAGCACCAGTGCACCACCCAAAGAAAATGAATGGGATACCGACCAGAATCACTTTAAACGCTGGCATTGGGTCATGGAAGAAATGATTTTTGCGTATGAGTCCAAGCTAGATGACGCTTGGAAAGAAGCATTTCAATCTGGCAGCTTCGATAAAATTTCAGTACCCATTGACTATCACGGGAACGAAATTTCAAAATTAGAGGCCAAACTTTTTCGATGGGAAGACGGCCCCAACCACACCTACAAGTGTGACTACGAGGGCATGCGCGCAGTTGAGGCACGCATTCAAAATGGTTTCCGCCTTTTTGGACGGTATTACCAAAATCTCTGGGATTGAGTTGACTGCAATGGCGCGGCTATTGTCTGAACCGATTCATGCTCACACGAAGCATTTCAATCTCTCTAGCCCTAACCCCCATCTGCGCAAAGTGTTCAGGCCAAGTGGCCACTACTTTTTGGATATTGCTCACCATGTCCTTGGCCTCTGAAAGTTTCAAACCAAACGCAGCCACTTGAGACAAGGCATTTGAAATGCTAGATTCGTCGGCATAAGCAAGGCCAACTTTGCGGTTGTTTTCTGCCAGAACCAATTGACCAATTAATTGGGGCTTGGTTTGACCTAGCCACCACAGCGACATTTCTGAAGCGGGTGTGTACGCCTTATCAGCCATGCACATTCCTCTTTGGGCGTTTGAGAATGCGTAACTCGTGGGCAAGGGCTTGCGCATCATTGGCCGGGTTGGCCAAATGGCGCAGACCCTCTTCGAAACCTGCCAGCCACAGTGCAGTGGCATACACGCCCATGCCCACTTTGGGGTCGCCTTTTTCCATGCGCATCAGTGTGGGCACAGACACATTGAGCCGGGTGGCCCAATCTCGCAAAGACTCGGATCTGCGAAGCCTGGCGGTGGACAAATGGTCACCCAATTGAACCAAGGCTGCGAGCACAGCCGAAGGCAAGGTCGCAACGGCTTGAGAGGGTCTAGACATTGATTTGTATGCTTAAAAATAGACAAAAAATGATTTTTGTTAAATCATATGTTAATTTTTAAGCGTGCGCTATACACGTTCAAACCCCCAAAGGTATTTGACGTAATTCTTGGAGATGAAAAAAGTGACCGCTTTGGCTTAAAGCACTTAGCTGTGCTCTACCGCCCAGCTATGTCCTGTACCACGCGCCAGTGCAGGTCCCACCACTTCCATGGCTTCGCGCAGTTTGTCTTTGAGCGTAAACGGCGCATTCACCACAAACATGCCACTGGCGGACAAACCTGCCGAGCTGCCGTCGGTGTTGCGACCAATCGACAAGGTGAGGTTGAGCCAAGGCTTTTGCGATTGGTTGCTCAAAGTGCGCAAACGCTTGGGCAAATCGTGCGCCTCAGGCCGCGCAATGATGGGGTACCAAACCAAGTAAGTGCCCGTGGCAAAACGCTTGAGACAGTCTTGTATGTTGGCGGCCACTTTGCTGTAATCGCTTTTGATTTCGTAGCTGGGGTCCATGAGCACCATGGCGCGCTTGGAGCCGGTGGCCGACGGTGGCGGTGGCAATAATTTCTTGAGCGACTCAAAGCCATCTTCACGCGCAATCATGATGCTGCGGCCGGCGTCCAGTTGAGCCACGTTTGAGGCCAGCGCTTTGCTGTCGGTGGGGTGCAATTCAAACAAACGCAGTTTGTCTCGCGCATCTTTGCGCAACATGGCGTGAAGAATAAAGGGCGAGCCAGGGTAAAACTTGGCCTGGCCGTTGGGGTTGAAGCTGGCGATCATGTCCAGATACGCTTGAAGCGCTTCAGGAATGGGTTTGGCGTCTTTCTTGGCGCTGGCAGCGTCAAGTTGGCTGAGCAGTTTGAAAATGCCGTCGGTTGCTTCGCCGCCGGTTTCTGAATAGTCACCGTCAAGCCGGTACAAACCAGCACCGGCATGCGTATCAACAATGGTGATGCCGCCCTCTTTTTGCTGCAGATGCTGCAAAGTGGCAATCAAGGTGAGGTGCTTGATGACATCGGCATGGTTGCCGGCGTGGAAGGCGTGTCTATAACTGAACATGTGTGGATGTTAACCGCCTCAATGCGATAAGAGGCGAAAGAGTGCAGATTGATATGCAATTGAGTTCTCTCTTTTATCAATTGCTAGGACCAACACCACCAATGCGTGATCCTCAATTGTGTAAACGAGACGGTACCCGTGTTTGAGCAATTTGATTTTGTAGCAGTCCTTCAAATCACCATGCAACTCTGACCCAGGTACTTTGGGTTGCACCAACCTCTTCTTAATTGCTTTACGAAAAATTAGTTTGATGCTGCCGTCTAGTTGATGCCATTCCTTGAGTGCTTCTGGCAAGAACTTCAGTTTGTATTTTGTGGGTTGATCTTTAGATGTGATCAATGTCGACCTCGATGGCCGTGTCTTTTTTCAACAAACGTTGTCTTGTGAGTTCAATCAGGTCTCGATCAGCAAGTTCTTCGACCAGTGCTTCAAAGAGTTTTGGCGTGATCATGTAAAAGGCAGGACGGTTGTGGTTAAGAACAGCAACAGGTTTTTCGCCAGCCGTTTTCAAGACTTGTGCAGGATTCTTTTTGAATTCGGACATGCTGATGGAATAGTCGGCGTAAATGGTTTGCATGATGGGCTCTTCTAAATATAGATCTAATTTTAGATCTATATTTAGAGCTGATATGAAATTATTCTATGCTTTCTTGTATTGTTCCAGGCTTTCAATGTCTTGCAGTTCTGGGCGAAAGACAACGTAAGAGGGCTTAGACCGTGTGGGGGTGAGAGCGAAGTTCTGAGTAAAGCGAAGATGAGCGACCGCCCCTACACGGTCTAAGCCCGCAACCCCAGAAATGCCTCAAAAGTCCTTGCAAAACAACAATTTTGTCGTTTAGAATCGAGGGCTTCGCAGCGCATTAGTGATCCCGCGGCGAAGGGCCATGATTTTTACCTCAGGTAACAACGTACAGGCCAACCCCACCTAAGAGGTTCCCAAAAGAGGAACACCGACCGTGGAAAAGGATCCAACAAACCTTCTTTTAAAGAGAAAACTCATGACAAAAACGTTCAGCGCAAAACCCGCTGACGTGACGCACGAGTGGTTTGTGATTGACGCGACCGACAAGGTCCTCGGACGAGTAGCCAGCGAAGTTGCTCTCCGTTTGCGCGGCAAACACAAGGCCATTTACACGCCTCACGTCGATACCGGTGACTTCATCGTCATCATCAATGCTGCCCAGCTCAAAGTGACTGGCACCAAGACACTGGACAAAGTGTATTACCGTCATTCGGGCTATCCCGGCGGTATCACTGCCACCAACTTCCGCGACATGCAAGCCAAGCACCCTGGCCGCGCACTCGAGAAGGCTGTCAAGGGCATGCTGCCCAAGGGCCCACTCGGTTACGCCATGATCAAGAAACTCAAGGTGTATGGCGGCGCAGAGCACCCACACACCGCCCAACAGCCTAAAGTGCTGGACATCTAAGGAGCCTTGAGATGATTGGTGAATGGAACAATGGCACAGGCCGTCGCAAATCCAGCGTCGCCCGCGTGTTTCTGAAAAAAGGCACTGGCAAGATCACGGTCAATGGCAAGGACATCCAAGCCTACTTCGGCCGCGAGACTTCGATCATGATCGCTAAGCAACCTTTGATGTTGACAAACAATGCCGAATCTTTCGACATTCAAATCAACGTTCACGGTGGCGGCGAATCTGGTCAAGCTGGTGCAGCTCGTCACGGCATCACACGTGCCCTGATTGACTATGATGCTTCTTTGAAGCCCGTGCTCAGCCAAGCTGGTTTTGTCACTCGTGACGCCCGCGAAGTTGAACGTAAAAAGGTCGGCTTGCACTCTGCTCGTCGCCGTAAGCAGTTCTCTAAGCGTTAATTCGTTTACAGCCTGTTTCAAGAAAACCGTTCTGTTCATTCAGGGCGGTTTTTTTTCGTTCGATTTTTCTGTGCGGCGGTGGGGTATGGGTTGACGCTCATCTTCGCTTGACTCAGAACTTCGCTTACAACCCATACCCCACCACCACCCAGAAAAAAGTAGTGCATGCAGGGAAGTTAATTCCAAGCAAGTAGTACTGGAAGAGGTGGTGCTGGTGTTCGGACAAGCGAAGTTCTGAGTAAAGCGAAGATGAGCAAGTCCGAACACCAGCGCCGCCTCTTCCAGTACGGACCGCAGCAAACCCCTCCTACCAAGGCAGTTATTGCAAGATAATTGTTGACCAATCCACTATACTAATACCCAAGTATCCGGAGAAAATCATGAGCGCCTTAGCCGAAACAATCCCCACAGAAATGCCCGAAGCCATTGTCTTCACCGACAGTGCAGCTGCCAAAGTGGCCGACCTCATTGCCGAAGAAGGCAACCCCGATTTGAAACTGCGCGTCTTCGTGCAGGGCGGTGGATGCTCTGGCTTCCAGTATGGTTTTACGTTTGACGAAATCGTCAACGAAGACGACACCACCATGACCAAGCACGGCGTGTCTTTGCTGATCGATGCCATGAGCTACCAATATTTGTTGGGCGCAGAGATTGATTACAAAGAAGACCTGCAAGGCGCGCAGTTTGTGATCAAGAACCCCAATGCCACCACCACTTGTGGTTGCGGTTCTTCATTCTCGGTTTAAATTAACTTCAAAGTTAAAGACACCGAAGGGTCATCTGGGATAGATGGCCCCCAATACACGGGCGCCTCGAGCGCCCGTGACGCTTTCTAGACTTCCTGTTTCACGCTTCATGGCTTTAGCAGCCAGCCAGGCAAAGGCCGCCGCTTCCACTTGCAAAGGCGGCAAGCCGTGCGCATCGGTCGACGCCACTTGCACGCCCGGTGCATGCGCTTGCAAACGCGCCATGAGGTGACCATTGAGTGCGCCACCTCCACACACCCACAGCTGCTTGGCCTCTGGGGCATGGCGCTTTAAATCTTGGGCAATGGCCAATGCGGTGAACTCGCACAGCGTGGCTTGCACATCGACTGCAGAAAATTCCGTACGCAAATGTTGTTGTAGCCACGACGGATTGAACAAATCGCGGCCTGTGCTTTTGGGGGGCGTTTGGTGCAAAAAGGCTTCAGACAACAAGCTTTGCAGCAGCGATGGAATGACTCGCCCTTGCGCAGCCCACGCGCCATTGGCATCGTAGTCGGTGCCTTGGTGCGTCTGCACCCAATGGTCCATGAGGGCGTTGCCAGGGCCGCAATCAAAGCCCGTAATGGCTTGTCCTGGTGTACGTTGCAAAATGCTGATGTTGGAGATGCCACCAATGTTGACCACGGCCACCGTGTGCAGTGCGTTGCCAAAAATTTCGGCGTGAAAGGCGGGGACCAAAGGCGCGCCTTGGCCACCGGCGGCCAGATCGCGTGTGCGAAATTCGGCCACCACATCGATGCCTGTGAGTTCGGCCAGCAAGGCGGGGTTGTTCAGTTGCAGGGTGTAGCCCACAGCGGCTTGGCCAGTGCTGGGATCGGCATCAAATTCAAGCGGGCGGTGACGCACAGTTTGGCCATGCGCGCCAACAGCCTGGATGTCTTGGGCTTGTAAACCACTGGCGCCGAGCAGGGCATGTACCACCTTTGCGTAGTGGCGCGCCAAGCGATTGCCAGCCAATGCCGCACGATGCAATTCGTTGTTGCCGGGTGTATTCAGGCTGAGCAATTCAGTGCGAAATTCGGCGTCAAATGGCTGAAAGACATGCTGCAAGACCTGAAGGCCAGGCGTGCTGAACAACAACGCAGGAGACTCTTCATGACCCATGCCATTGCCCACTTGTGGCTTGATTTGCCATTGCAGCAACACGCCATCCACCCCGTCCAGCGAGGTGCCCGACATCAGGCCCACGAAATATTGCAAATGGGCTTGGGTCACCGGTGTGGGTGGAGAAGGCAATGGGGCAGAGGCGGAGGTCAACCTGGCCCCTGCCAACGCTGAGAATTATTGAACGTTGCTTTGGCGCATTTGCGCCGCTGCCATCAACTGCGTGCGGGCATATTCAGCGCGCTGGTTGAACTGGGATCGAACAGCGGCAGAGATAGGTTCGGATGAGCCTTGCTGCGCCAAAGTGAGGGGGTCGACGTGGCGTCCGTTGATGCGAAATTCAAAGTGCAGGTGCGGACCCGTGGACAAACCTGTGGTGCCAACAGCACCAACAAGGTCGCCTTGCTTGAGGGTTTGGCCGCGTTTGACATTGATGCGGCTAAGGTGAGCGTACACCGTGCTTTGACGCGCGTTGTGTTGAATAACCACCATGTTGCCAAACGCACCTTGGTAGCCGCTTTCGGACACAACACCGTCGGCCACAGAGATGACGGGGGTGCCAGTGGGGGCCGCGTAGTCAACACCTAAGTGCGCACGTTGGGTGTGAAGAATGGGGTGCTCGCGCATGCCAAAACCGCTGGTGCGGCGTGAGTAAGGCACGGGTGAGGCCAAGAAGGCACGGCGCAGGCTGTCGCCCTTGAGCGTGTAGTAGGCGCCTTTTTGGCCTGCTTCTTGGAACCAGACGGCGTTGTACGTTTTTTGGTCGTTGGTAATTTCGGCGCTGAGCAGACGGCCGGTGCGCAGCGGCTCGCCTTCGGCCTCTAGGGTTTCGTAAACCACAGAGAACACGGCACCTTTGCGCAGCGCGCGGTGAAAGTCAATTTGACCAGAGAACACGTCGGCCAATTGGCGAGTAACGGTTTCGGGCAAGCGGGCTTCATCGGAGGCTTCGTACAAAGAGGAAGCCACCGTGCCACCAGCCATGCGAACACTGGCAGTCAGCGGCGCTGTATCGGTGCGAACACTGAAACTGTTGTTGGGCGTGCGTGTGATGACCAGGCGCTGAAATTGGGTGTCGCTGTCGTTTTTGAGCCAGCGGGTGGTGAGCGAGAGCAATTGTTGTTGCTCGTTGGCTTCGACCGACACATTGCGACCTGAGCGGTTGAGCAAGGCCTGCCTCACTTCGGGTGTTTTGCGGATGTAAGTGGCGGCTGCGGCATCGACCAAGCCCAGGCGGCGCAACAGACTCTCGGGTGTGTCGGAGCCGCGGGTGATGTCGTTGCGGTACAGCTTGAGGGTTTGCTGCTCGAGCACGGCAACTTGGGATGCCAGGTTGGGCGTTTCTAGCGATTCAACCAGGGTGCGCACAGGCAGGTTGGCAGCATCTGGCCCTAAATTGGCCACCGCAAAAGCGCCGCCGCCGCCGCCCAGCAATACAGTGGCAAGCAAAGCAGTGAGGTGCTTTGGATGACGCACAACAAACGCCTGCAGCACGAGGCTGTAGGCTTTGGTGTGTGACATCAGTGTGTTGAAAAAATTCATTCGTTTGGGATGACAAGCGCAGCCCTTAAAATAGGGCAAACAATTCCGCCAATTCTAACGCCAAACTTGCATGGCGCATACTGGAAAACCCTATGAACTCACCCGTTTCGCCTCAATATCCGGTGACAGATGCTGTCAAAGAGGCTTTGGCAGTCACTTTGCGAGGCTGTGAAGAGCTCATTCCCCAGGACGACTGGGTCAAGAAACTGGCCAAATCGGAAGCCACGGGTGTGCCTTTGCGCATCAAATTGGGTTTGGACCCGACAGCGCCCGACATTCACGTGGGCCATACCGTGGTGCTGAACAAAATGCGCCAGTTGCAAAATTTGGGTCACCAGGTGATCTTTTTGATTGGCGATTTCACCAGCCTCATTGGCGATCCGTCGGGCCGCAATTCCACACGTCCAGCCTTGACGCCTGAGCAAATCAAGGCCAACGCCGAAACGTATTACCGCCAGGCCAGCTTGGTGCTAGACCCCAGCAAAACCGAAATTAGGTACAACAGCGAGTGGAGTTTGCCCCTGGGTGCCATGGGCATGATTCAGTTGGCGGCCAAATACACAGTGGCGCGCATGATGGAGCGCAATGATTTTCATGACCGCTTCAAGGCTGGCACGCCCATCAGCGTGCACGAGTTTTTGTACCCCCTCATGCAAGGTTATGACTCGGTGGCTTTGAAGTCCGATTTGGAATTGGGTGGTACCGATCAAAAATTCAACTTGCTGATGGGCCGACATTTGCAGACCGAGTACGGCCAGGAGCCGCAATGCATTTTGACCATGCCTTTGCTGGAAGGTTTGGATGGTGTCGACAAAATGTCCAAGTCCAAGAACAACTACATCGGCATCAGCGAAGCGCCCAACACCATGTTTGCCAAGGTGTTGTCGATTTCGGATGTGTTGATGTGGCGCTGGTACACCTTGTTGTCGTTCAAATCCATGGCCGACATTGAAGCTTTGAAGAAGCAAGTGGCTGATGGATTGAACCCCAAAGAAGCCAAGGTGGCCTTGGCCAAAGAAATTACCTCGCGCTTCCATGGTGCGGCAGCAGCCGATGCGGCAGAGCAAGACTTTATCAACCGCAGCAAGGGCGGTGTGCCCGATGAAATTCCTGAGGTGAACCTGAGCGGCGCGCCTTTGGGCATCGGCAATTTGCTCAAGATGGCAGGCTTGGCGCCTTCGGGCTCTGAAGCCAATCGCTTGATCGACGGCGGCGGTGTGCGCGTGGACTCTTCGGTGGTCAGCGACAAAGGCCTGAAGTTGGAAGCCGGTACTTACGTGGTGCAGGTGGGCAAGCGCAAATTTGCACGCGTGCATTTGGGCGCTTGATGATTCCAAAATTGCCTGCATGGTCGCCGCGCACTTTGATGTGGGCATCGGTGGTGGTCGCCATCATCACCATCACGCTCAAAACATTGGCTTGGTGGCTGACCGATTCGGTGGGCTTGTTGTCAGACGCCATGGAATCTTTGGTCAATTTGGCCAGCGCCATTTTTGGTTTGGTGATGGTCACGGTGGCAGCGCAACCGGCCGACGAAGCGCACCCTTATGGGCACCACAAGGCAGAGTATTTTTCGTCGGGCTTTGAAGGCATTTTGATCATCGTGGCGGCCATGGCCATTATTTGGGCCGCCAGCCATCGCATTTTTGATCCACAACCCATTGAACAAGTGGGCTGGGGCTTGGCTTTGTCGGTGGGCAGCTCTGCGTTGAATGGTTTGTTGGCGTGGGTGATGTTTGGTGCCGCCAAAGCGCACCGCTCTATAGCGCTTGAAGCCGATGCCAAACACTTGGTCACCGATGTGTGGACTTCGGTGGGCGTGGTCATTGGCATTGCCTTGGTCGCCTTGACAGGGTGGTTGTGGCTGGATGCCCTGGTGGCCATTGGTGTGGCCTTGAACATTTTGAAAGAAGGTTTTCACCTCATTTGGCGTTCGTCGCAAGGCCTGATGGACGAGGCGGTGGAGCCTGAAGTGATTGCGCAAATTCAAGAGACCTTGGCCGGCTTTGCGCATCAGCGCGATGACGTTTCAATCATTCGCTTTGACCATGTGACCACGCGCAAAGCGGGGCAGCGACGTTTTGTGGACATGCACATGCACATGCCTGCGTCGTGGACCTTGGGTCGTGCAGCAGCGCTGCGCGCCAGTGTAGAGCAGGCGCTGATGAGTGCTGTGCCTGGCTTGCGTGCTTCTATTCAGTTGTTGCCCTCCGATGTCGAAGCGCACTTTGACTCAGAAAGAGATTTGCTGTGATCGGTGTAGCCCAACGCGTACTTGAAGCGCGAGTGATCGTAGACGGCCAAGTGATTGGCCAAATTCAAAAGGGTTTGTTGTTGCTGTTGTGCGCCGAGCAAGGTGATACGGCGGCCAATGCTGACAAGATGCTCAGCAAACTTTTGAAGATGCGCATTTTTGGAGACGAAGACGGCAAGATGAATCGCTCTTTGCAAGACTTGGATGGCAATGGTTTGCAGGGTGGTTTGTTGGTGGTGAGTCAGTTCACTTTGGCCGCCGATGTGAGCAGTGGTAACCGCCCGAGTTTTAAACGCGCTGCGTCACCAGCAGATGGACAGCGCCTGTACGACTACTTCGTAACCCAAGCTCGTGAGGCGCATCCCATTGTGCAAACCGGCCAATTTGCTGCTGACATGAAAGTCCACTTGATCAACGATGGGCCTGTGACGATTCCGTTGCAAATGTAATTGGGGTAAATTTTTCTCTCCGGCGAGAGCAAAACAATTGGGGTCAAACAATTGGGGTCAGATCAACATTAATTTTTTGTGATTCATAGACAACTATGCGGCAAGTAAATTAATGTTGATCTGACCCCAATTGTTTTTTCACCCCAACCCTCCCACACGCATAATCGAGCCATGAACGAAAACAAAAATGATTTTGCGAAGCTGAGTTTGTCGGCTTCGATGTTGGGCAACTTGGCGCAGTTGGGCTATTTGCAAATGACAGCCATTCAGGCGGCCAGTTTGCCTGTGACCTTGGCGGGCAAAGATTTGATTGCCCAGGCCAGTACTGGCAGCGGCAAGACGGCTGCGTTTGGCATTCCCTTGGTTGAAAAAATTCTGCCTGCAGACTTTGCCGTGCAGGCCATGATCTTGTGCCCGACACGTGAGTTGGCCGATCAGGTCAGTCAAGAAATTCGACGCTTGGCGCGCGCGGTGGGTAATGTCAAAGTAGTCACCTTGTGCGGCGGCGTGGCTTTGCGTGGCCAGGTGTTGAGCTTGGAGCACGGCGCGCATGTGGTGGTGGGCACGCCGGGCCGCATCATGGACCATTTGGAGCGTGGCTCTTTGAAACTCAAAGGCCTCAAAACCTTGGTGCTCGACGAAGCCGATCGCATGCTCGACATGGGCTTCTTTGACGACATTGCCACAGTCGCCAGACAGTGCCCGCAAAATCGTCAAACCTTGTTGTTCTCGGCCACCTATCCCGAAGGCATTGCCAAGTTGGCCACGCAGTTCATGAAAGAGCCGCAAACGGTGAAGGTGGAAACACAACACAGCGCCAACAAAATTAAACAGATCTTTGTGCAGGTGAAAGAGTCTGAGCGACTGCACGCGGTGTCGATGGTGTTGAATCATTTCCGTCCTACTTCTACGTTGGCCTTTTGCAATACCAAAGTGCAGTGCCGCGATTTGGTGGCGGTGTTGCAAGCACAAGGCTTCAGTGCGCTGGCGCTTTACGGCGAGTTAGAACAGCGCGAACGCGATCAAGTGCTGATTCAATTTGCCAACAGAAGTTGCTCCGTGTTGGTGGCAACCGACGTGGCGGCGCGCGGATTGGATGTGGCGCAACTGGAGGCGGTGATCAACGTCGATGTGACGCCTGATGCCGAAGTGCACATTCACCGCATTGGCCGCACAGGCCGTGCCGATGCAGAAGGCTTGGCGGTGAGTTTGGCCAGCATGGATGAGATGGGCTATGTGGGCAAGATTGAAGTGCTGCAAGGCCGTGAATCTAGCTGGCAAGAGCTGAGCACTTTTACACCTGCTGGCAAAGACATGCTGGTACCCGCCATGGCCACCTTGCAAATTGTGGGCGGGCGCAAAGAAAAAATTCGCGCGGGTGATGTGTTGGGTGCACTTACGGGCGATGCGGGTTACACGCGAGAGCAAGTGGGCAAGATCAATGTGAATGAATACTCTACCTATGTTGCGGTAGCACGTGACATTGCGCGTGAAGCAGTCGCTAAATTATCGCGGGGCAAGGTGAAGGGCAAGTCGGTCAAGGTGCGATTACTAGAAGATGCTTCTGGCATTGAAAGTGAATAAAGAAAAACACGGCTGAGTGCGCCACTGACGCTCAATGTATGACCTTGACTGAAGGGCTAGCAGCATCATGGCTGGATGCACTTTACATGCGACCCCAATAAAAGCCGTGCAAATTATTTCAAACATGGCATAGTGCTTGAATTCGCTCAGCATCTGGAGTGGGCGAAGGAAGTAGTTTGGCAGGATGTTCGCTACAACTACAACGAGGTCCGCATGAGCGGCTTGGTACCTTTGGAAGGCAAACTTTACGCAGTGGTGTATGTGTTGCGTGCTGAATCTACCCGAATAATCAGTTTGCGAACAGCAAACAAACGAGAGGTTAAGCGCTATGAAAAAAAACAGTAAAAATACCAAAGCCATGAAAATCATCATGCCAACGGATGAAGAAGACAGAGCCATCACATTGGCTGCGATGAGCGATCCAGACAATCAGCCTTGGACTGATGAAGAATTTGCAAAAATCAAAAAATTTTACAGATTTGGCGATGTGATGCCGAAGGCTTCCGATCTTCCATCGAAGTAAATCAGGCGCTTCAAAATCAATAAGGGTTCTTAAACCCTAGCTTCCGCATGGTCTCAATCTCATGCGCTTCCATCGCCTCAGCATCGGCCTCACTGGTCTCATGATCCCAGCCTTGTGCATGCAAGGTGCCATGCACCAGCAAATGCGCATAGTGCGCCTGCAATGTCTTGCCTTGCTCACGGGCTTCCTTGGCCACTACCGGCGCGCACAACACCAAATCGGCCATCACCACAGGTGACTGCATGTAATCAAATGTCAGTACATTGGTGGCGTAATCTTTCTTGCGAAACTCACGGTTCAAGCGTTGGCCTTCTTCGGCGTCCACAATGCGAACCGTGATTTCCCCATCAGCCGCCAAGCTGTGCCGAATCCAGCGAGCCACTTTATGACGCGGCAAGGCGGCACGATGACGCGCAACGTAAGGGATGTCGCCAAATTGCAAAGACAAGTTAAGCGTAGGAAGTGCCATTATTTTTAAACCTGCAATTTCAAGCGTCAATCGATCGACTGCGCACCGTGGTTCTTTGCGCATCATAAGCATCCACAATGCGTGCCACCAAAGGATGACGGACCACATCCGCACTAGAAAAACGCGTCATGGCAATGCCCTTCACGCGCCTTAAAACACGCTCGGCATCGATCAAGCCACTGAGCTGCCCTTTGGGTAAATCAATCTGACTCACATCCCCCGTGACCACCGCCTTGGCGCCAAAGCCAATGCGGGTGAGGAACATTTTCATTTGCTCGGGCGTGGTGTTTTGCGCCTCGTCCAAAATCACAAAGGCATTGTTCAATGTGCGGCCGCGCATAAAAGCCAAGGGCGCAATTTCAATGGCATTGCGCTCAAAAGCTTTTTGCACTTTGTCATAACCCATCAGGTCATAGAGTGCGTCGTAAAGGGGGCGTAAATACGGATCGACTTTTTGCGACAAATCGCCAGGCAAGAAACCCAAACGCTCGCCAGCTTCCACGGCAGGTCGGGTCAATACAATGCGCTGAACACTGGCGCGCTCAAGGGCGTCGACAGCGCTGGCCACGGCCAAGTAGGTTTTGCCTGTACCGGCAGGGCCAATGCCAAACGTAATGTCGTGGGTGGCAATGTTCTCCATGTACATGGCTTGCACAGGCGTGCGGGCTTTAAGGTCAGCCCTGCGCGTTTGCAAGGTGGGCAGATCGGGGTTGTTGGCCACTTCGGGATCGCCCGCCATCATGAGCTGCAGCGAATCTTCCTTGATGGGCCGGTCGGCCATTTCATACAGCGCCTGCAACAACTCCAGCGCTTGGTTGGCCTTGGCTTTGGGGCCGTCGATCTTGAACTGCTCGTGTCGGTGCGCAATTTTGACCTGCAGGCCGGCCTCGATGGTGCGCAAATGGGCGTCCATGGGGCCGCAAAGATGCGTCATGCGGGTATTGTTGTGCGGCGTGAAGTTGTGTCTGACAATCAAGCTGATAATCCTCAGTGGAAAATAGACACCCATGCCAGGGGCAGGATGTCTGACCCCCTAATGATAGGCACTTATCTGATGAAGAAGAACGGCACGCCATGATTGGTCAGTTAACAGGCACTTTGATCGACAAAAACCCACCCGAAGTCATGGTGGATTGCCATGGCGTGGGCTATGAGGTGAGTGTGCCCATGAGCACCTTCTACAACCTGCCCGCCTTGGGCGAGAAGGTGAAGTTGCTCACGCATTTTGTGGTGCGCGAGGATGCGCAGTTGCTTTACGGCTTTGCCACAGTAGAAGAGCGTGCGGCTTTTAGGCAGTTGATCAAAATTTCGGGCGTGGGTCCGCGCACCGCACTGAGCGTGCTGTCGGGCATGGGCGTGGCCGATTTGGCGCAGGCCATCACGCAACAAGAAGCGGGCCGCTTGGTCAAGGTGCCCGGCATTGGCAAGAAAACCGCCGAGCGCTTGCTGCTAGAACTCAGAGGCAAATTGGGCGCCGACCTGCTCACCACAGGCAGCACATCACACGACCACGCCAGCGACATTTTGCAAGCCTTGGTGGCTTTGGGCTACAGTGACAAGGAAGCTGCTTTGGCCTTGAAATCGCTACCTACCGATGTGGGTGTGAGCGATGGCATCAAAATGGCACTCAAGGCCTTGGCCAAATAAACTGACACCATGAGCATTCAAACCGACGACTTTGGCACACCACCACCGCCACCTGTGCGCATGGTGGACGCCACACCCGAAACGCCCCAAGAAGAAGCCATCGAACGCGCCCTGCGGCCCAAGCTGCTCGACGACTATGTGGGCCAAGCCAAGGTCCGCGAGCAGCTTGAGATTTTCATTGGCGCGGCCAAAATGCGCGGCGAGCCTTTAGATCACGTGTTGTTGTTTGGCCCGCCTGGTTTGGGCAAGACCACCTTGAGCCACATCATTGCGGCGGAGCTGGGTGTCAACCTGCGTCAAACCAGTGGCCCCGTTTTAGAAAAACCCAAAGATTTGGCGGCCTTGCTCACCAATTTGGAAAAGAACGATGTGCTCTTCATTGACGAGATTCACCGTTTGTCGCCCGTGGTGGAAGAAATTTTGTACCCCGCGTTAGAAGACTACCAAATCGACATCATGATTGGTGAAGGCCCCGCAGCACGCAGCATCAAGCTCGATTTGCAGCCCTTTACTTTGGTAGGCGCCACCACGCGCGCGGGCATGCTGACCAATCCTTTGCGTGACCGCTTTGGCATTGTGTCGCGCCTTGAGTTTTACACGCCCGAAGAATTGGCGCGCATTGTGACGCGCAGTGCCAGTTTGCTCAAAGCACCCATGGATGCTGAGGGTGGCAAAGAAATTGCCAAGCGTTCCCGCGGTACACCGCGCATTGCCAACCGCTTGCTCAGGCGTGTGCGCGACTACGCCGACGTGAAAGGTGTGGGCCACATCACGCACGACATTGCCAAGCGTGCGTTGGCCATGCTCGATGTCGATCCCGAAGGTTTCGATTTGATGGACCGCAAATTGTTGGAAGCCGTCATTCACCGCTTTGATGGTGGCCCCGTGGGCCTGGACAACATTGCCGCCAGCATTGGCGAAGAGCGCGACACCATTGAAGATGTGATTGAGCCTTATTTGATTCAGCAAGGTTTCTTGCAGCGCACGCCGCGCGGCCGCATGGCCACCTTGGCGGCCTACCGCCATTTGGGTGTGACACCGCCCAAGAGTTTCACGCAAGACTGAAACAAGCCGTCAAGCCGTCAAGCTGAAGCCGCAAGCTCGGCTTCAGCCAATTCAGAATTCGTCGCGCGTGGCCTCGTCCAAGTGCGACGTGTCGGCCCAGCCCACCAAAGACACACTTTGCGGTGTCCACAACAAGCGATTGACCGCGGTGTTGGTGAGCGTCCAAGAACGCGGCGCCTGCAAGTCTTGTCCGGTGGCAATTCGGTAGAGCAAGTCCATCACGCCGCCATGCGCAAACAAAGCAATGTGTTGCCCCACGTGTTTGGCGGCCAGTTCATCGAGTGTTTGGCGCACGCGTTGTTCCATCACCACCAAAGATTCTCCTCCTTGTGGCGGCGTCCAGAGGGGATCGCGTTTGCGCCATCGCATGGAATCTTCTGGCAGGTCACGTTCAATTTCTGCAAAGGTCTTGCCTTCGAACGCACCAAAGCCGCGCTCGCGCAGGCCCGGATGGCTGATGGCTTCAAGGCCTTGATGCACGGCCACAGCAGTAGCGGTTTGATGCGCGCGTTTTAAATCACTGGTGTACACCGCATGCAATGGGTCTTGTGCGGCCAATGCCTTGGCCAATTGGGCGGCTTGCCACTCACCCTTGGCGTTGAGTGGAATGTCGAGTTGACCTTGAATGCGGGTGTCCACGTTCCAGGCGGTTTCGCCATGACGGATGGCAACGATACGAGTGGCTTGCATGCGCAGAAAAGTGTTTGAAAAAATTAACGGGAAATGGTGGCGTCAACACGGCGGTTGAGCACTTGCGGATTGGGGAATCCTTGCAATGCAGCCGACATCATGGTTTGCAAAATGTTGGCGTGATCGGCCCAAGGGCCTTCGTGTGTGGCTTTGGTTTGGTACACCACGTTGCTGGTGTGCAGATCGCGAATGATGATGCTGACTTCTTGCGCATAGCCTGAGGGCGGTGGGAAGCCGCTGCGCCTGAGAGGCGGTAAGCCTGTGCTCATGCCAACACCCACGCCCACGCCGTGCGTGCGAAAACCCGAACCAATGCTGATTTGGACATGGTTGGCCCAAGGGCTGCGAACCGGTCTGCCCCAAGGGTCGGCAATGAACTCGGCCGTGCGAACGCCCACCCACACACTGTATTGGGCGTCGATGTCGTTGCGTGTCCAACCCAATGGCGCCAAGGCCGATGCCAATTGAACTTCGGCCCAACCGGCTTGTGGGTTGTTGGCGTCGGCCGGCAAGCGGTCCCATCGGTAAAAGGCTTTGGCAGGCGCCGGCTTGGCCCACTGTGGCGTGGTTTGCACTTGGCTTTCGATGATGCGCACGTTGGTACAAGCCGTGAGCAGCAACAGGCTGGCTGCCATGGCCAACAGCATGCTGCGCCCCAGTGCGTGCGAGATTTTCGGCAGGTTCATGCGTGCCTCCGTTGATTAACTGGTGGTGTTGCGAGCGAGCAAACTCAAAGTTGCACCACTTGCACGCCTTGCAAGCTGGCCATCACATTGGGCGCTTCAAAACTTTCGTCGTCAAAGGCTTTGTCGCCGTTGGGATCGGGCTTGCCAGTAATTTGCAGGTTTTTAAAGTCATGCAATTGGGCGTCCATCAAGTGGGAAGGCACCACGTTTTGCAAAGCGGCAAACATGTTTTCAATGCGGCCAGGAAACTTTTTCTGCCACTCGCGAATCATGTTGCCTATTTGGACGCGCTGCAAGTTCTCTTGGCTGCCGCACAAGGTGCAAGGAATGATGGGGAACTGACGGTGCTCGGCCCAGCGCGAGAGGTCGGCCTCGGCCACATGGGCCAGTGGGCGGATGACCATGAACTCGCCGTTGTCGCTCAGCAATTTGGGCGGCATGCCTTTGAGTTTGCCACCAAAGAACATGTTGAGGAAGAAGGTTTGCAGCATGTCATCGCGGTGGTGACCCAAGGCCAATTTGTTGCATTTGAGTTGACCTGCCACTTTGTACAAAATGCCTCGGCGCAAACGGCTGCACAAACTGCACATGGTTTTGCCTTCGGGAATTTTGTCTTTCACGATGGAATAGGTGTCTTGCGTTTCGATGTGAAACGGGATGCCCAAATTGCCAAGGTATGCAGGCAAAATTTCAGCAGGAAAGCCAGGTTGCTTTTGATCGAGGTTGACAGCGATCAACTCGAAGTCGACAGGCGCACGCTGCTTCATTTTCATCAAAATGTCGAGCATGCCGTAGCTGTCTTTGCCGCCCGACATGCAGACCATGATGCGGTCGCCTTCTTCAATCATGTTGAACTCGCTGATGGCCTGGCCCACCTGGCGGCACAAGCGTTTTTCGAGCTTGTGCGTTTCGCGTTCAATTTTGACGGCCTTGGCTTTTTGTTCGGCTTGTTCGTCTGCCTCATCGGCTGCGGCTTCTAACCAGCTGTTTTGGGTGGGTGCATTCATGGGTTCACCATTGTCCTGTTTCCATGCGAATGGCAACTTCGCAATCTTCAAAAATTTCGAGTTTGGCAATTTTCACGCGCACGCCTTTGACGCCATGCAATTGCATGAGGCGGTGCGAGAGTTTGCCGATGAGGCTTTCGAGCAAGTTAACGTGCTCAGCGGTGCATTCGTCGATGATGATTTTGCGCACCTTGCGGTAGTCGAGCACATGGCTGATGTCGTCGTCGTGTGGCAGCAAAGGCTGCGGGCCGAGGTTGAGTTCGGCGTCGACTTGAATGGGCTGAGGGGCCGTTTTCTCGTGTTCCAAAATACCCAGGTTGGCATCAAAGCGCAGACCTGTGAGCGTGAGGGTTTGGTTGCCAGAAGAGGCTGTGTGGGTGGCCGTCATAGGGTGCTCACATCAAAGAAAAGTCGCGCTCGAATTTCATCAAGTGCTGTCCGCCATCGACCAACAAAGTGGTGCCTGTGATGGCGCGGTTGTGCATGGCAAACACCACGGTGCTGACCACATCCTCAGCGGACGAAGAACGTCCCAAGGGGCTGAGCTTGTGCAGTTGTTGAAACTTGTCATCGGCCAGCATGTGGCTGGTGAGTGTGAGTCCAGGCGCTACGCCCACCACGCGCACCTGCGGCGCCAAAGCTTGGGCCAACAAGGTGTTGGCCGCTTCCAATGCGGCTTTGGACAAGGTGTAACTTAAAAAATCGGGGTTGGGGTTCCACAACTTTTGATCAAGCATGTTGATGACCACGGCATCGGCCGCTTGTGCGCCGCGCGCTTGGCAATGCTGGTGCAAGGCCTGCGCCAACACGATGGCTGCGCCGGTGTTGGTGGCCCAATGCTGCGCCAAGTTGGCGTAGCTGAAACTTTGAACGTCATCGTGCTCAAACAAAGCGGCACTGTTGACCACCGCATGCACAGGCCCCAGTTGTGACACCACTTGCGGCAGCAATTGGCGGGTGGCGGCTTCGTTGGCCAAGTTGGCTTGGAAAATAAACCGATGCGGGTCGGAGGAGGGAAGGGAGGTCGCCAACGCTGGCGTTGAATCAATCACTGCCAAACAATCTTTGGCTGTTTGCAGCGCCTCCGCCTCCGAGCTGTTGTAGTGCACCGCAACGCGCCATCCTGCTTTGGCCAGACCCAATGCAATTTCACGGCCCAAGCGCTTGCCGGCGCCTGTGACCAGGGCCGTGCGAGGGGCTGTTTGAGTGGCAAAAGAAAAAGGCGCCGACATTCGGGGACAATCAGGGGGTGATGACAGAAGCTCATAGTTTAACGACCGCCATGCTGGCGCGGGTGCACAAGGCCATTTTGGCGGCCCAAGGCTGGCTGCCGTTCGACCAATTCATGGCCCTGGCCCTGTACGAGCCAGGTTTGGGCTACTACGCCAACCAGCAGCCCAAGTTTGGCACCATGCCCCAGTCGGGCAGCGATTTTGTCACGGCACCCGAGTTGTCGCCCTTGTTTGGCGCCACCTTGGCCCAGCAGGTGGCACAAGCCCTGAAGGCCACAGGCACCGATGAGGTGTGGGAGTTTGGGGCGGGCAGTGGCGCGTTGGCGCACCAATTGCTGACCGAACTTCAGCAGTTGGGCTGCAGGCTCAAAAGCTACAACATCATGGACCTGTCCAGTACTTTGAAGGCCAGGCAACAGGCCAAGTTGACCGAGTTTGGCGACCAGGTGCAATGGCTGAGCCAATGGCCAGACACCTTGCAAGGCGTGGTGGTGGGCAATGAAGTGCTCGATGCCATGCCCGTGAAGTTGCTGCACCGGTTGCAAGGTGTGTGGCACGAGCGGGGTGTGGTGGCGGCCGATCTGGCCGACAACCCAGATGGCCTGGCTTGGGAAGACCGACCCACGTCACTGCGTCCGCCCATGGAACCTGTGGGTGAGCACAACTACCTGACCGAAATTCAGCCGCAAGGCGAAGCCTTTGTGGCCAGCTTGGCTGAACGCCTCTTGGCCAGCGAGAAGGGCGGCGCGGCTTTCTTTTTAGACTACGGTTTTCCGGAGTCTGAATTCTTCCACCCCGAACGCCACATGGGCACCGTCATGTGCCACCAAGCGCACAAGGCGGATGCCAACCCTTTGGCGGCGGTGGGGTTGAAGGACATCACGGCCCATGTGAATTTCACGGGCATGGCGCTGGCCGGACAAGATGCTGGTTTGCAAGTGCTGGGCTATACCAGTCAAGCGCGGTTTTTGTTGAATTTAGGACTGGCCGAACGCATGGCGGCTTCGCCCTTGGCCGAACGGGCGCAGGCCATGAGACTGATCAGCGAGCATGAAATGGGCGAGCTGTTCAAGGTGTTGGGGTTTGCCACGCACGCGCATTGGCAGGCCCAAGGCTTTGCCGCGGGTGACCGCAGCCATCGGCTGTAAAGGCGGACCAAGCTGATGCTGCGTTGGCTC
The DNA here is from genome assembly GCA_030158125.1 of Limnohabitans sp. Lineage (GTDB taxonomy): Bacteria > Pseudomonadota > Gammaproteobacteria > Burkholderiales > Burkholderiaceae_C > Limnohabitans_A. The sequence continues at coordinate 52,160 of JAOATL010000013.1, forward strand.
ATTGTGACTTTCTTGGGGCTGCTGCTGATCAGCTGGGTGCGGCCGTGGCTGGAAAAAATGGGCCTGGGCAAGTTGCCTGGCGATTTTCACTTTAAATTATTTGGCCGAGAGTGGTTCATTCCTTTGGCCAGTACCTTGCTGTTCAGTTTTGTTTTAAGCCTCATTGCTAAGTTTTTATAAAAAACAAAACACGTTTTAAAACATTTGTGTTACAGTGCGGGTTCGTTGAGCACTCTTGACATTCCATCAAGGGCCACAACGACAAGCGCGGTCCCTGCAAATTGCTTCATTTCTCGTATGAAGCCCCATGCAGAAGAGCGGCGCACCCCCAAGCACGGGTGGGTTTGATTTCACGCTTCCCCCTTTTTTTGTGACCAACCTTTTATGTGCCCATCCCAACGGGCATTCACCAGGCCAACACGACCTCCCCTCGCCCAAAAGACGGCACTTATGAGGTCATTTGGATCAATTTGCAAGGCGTTCAAGCCCTCTGCCAGTTTCCAATGTGTTGCGCTGTACACACCAATTTTTTAGCTTATTAGATGATTCATACGATTACTTTTGAAAATACCCCCGTCACCGTGGGAAAATACCGCATCGCCGCTTGTCCGCGCGCGCTGCCCTGTGGTCGCTTTGCGGCCCAGGTGTCAGTGGCCAGTGGACGCGGCAGTGCCAGTACCGACCGGGTGATGTGTTTTACCAACGACTTCGCCACCCGCGATGCTGCTGCCAACTTTGCATTGGCACAAGGTTTGGATTGGGTTCGCGCTACCACGCAAGCCCACTGAACCCCCGACAGAACCTGAAAGGAAAAAATGGCGAAAGAAGATTTGATCGAACAGATGGGCGTTGTGAACGAGGTCTTACCAGACACACGTTTTCGTGTGACCTTGGACAACGGACACCAGTTGATCGCTTACTCAGCAGGCAAGATGCGCAAGAACCACATTCGCATTTTGGCGGGCGACCGCGTCACCCTCGAGTTGTCACCCTACGACCTCACCAAAGGCCGTATCAGTTTCCGTCACTTGGCAGGCCGTCCACCGGCAGCGCCACGCACGCCTCGCACACCTTCACGCTAATTGAACGTGTGCACTGAGTTGAGTGCCTAGACCTTCAACAGGTCAATGGCACCCACTCTGGCTTGATGTATTTTTTCGCCAACAGCAGGGCCCGAGAGGCCCTGTTTTTGCGCCTCTGAAGCAATGTCGGCCGTGGTGACCGACTGCGCTGCTTGCAACACTTTGAGCAAGCGCGGGGTGGGCGCATAGGCTGTGTTTTCAAAACCCAGGCGGCCCCTGGCATCGCATTCACACGCCAACAAAATATCAGGCCACCGTTCTGGTTTGCGAATGGCATCACAACGCTCCAGCAATCTCATGAGGGCTGCGGCATTCAAGTCTTGACTGCGATGAATGTTGCCGTGTTCACGTGCCACCACATCCGACAACTCTTTGCATTCAACGGGGATGCGCAAGCGCTCGCAAACCAGTTGGAGCAGTTTGGCGCTGCGTTGCTCGTGGCCAATGTGGCGAGGCCATTCGTGCTGGGGCGTGGTGCCTTTGCCCAAGTCGTGCAGCAGGCAAGCCACGCGCACGGGCAATGATGCGTTCAATTGCGCACTCATGTCGAGCACCATCATGAGGTGCACCCCAGTGTCGATTTCGGGATGGTGTTCTGCGCGTTGTGGCACACCCCATAAGGCATTGACCTCGGGCAGTAAAACCTGGAGCGCGCCGCAGGCTTTGAGTACCTCGAACATGCGCGAGGGTTTGGACGTCATCAGGCCTTTGGCCATCTCTTGCCACACCCGTTCTGGTACCAAGTGCGCTACCTCGCCCGCTTGCACCATGTCTTGCATGAGTTGCATGGTTTCGGGGGCAATGCTGAAGTCGGAGAAACGTGCGGCAAATCGGGCCAGTCGCAAGATGCGCACAGGGTCTTCGCGGAAGGCGGTTGTGACATGCCTCAGCGTTTTGGATTTTAAATCGTGAAGGCCGTGATACGGGTCAATGCCGTGGGCTTCAAAAACGTCTTCAAATGCTTTTTCTGAACGCTCGGATTGCGCCTGCGCTAGCAAGCCCGAGTGGGCTTCGGGCAAAGCCATGGCGTTGATGGTGAGGTCGCGCCTTGCCAGGTCTTCTTCAAGTGTGACCTCTGGTGAGGCATGCACTACAAAGCCTTTGTAGCCCGGCGCCGTTTTGCGCTCGGTGCGCGCCAGTGCATATTCTTCACGCGAAGCTGGATGCAAAAAAACGGGAAAGTCTTTGCCCACAGTTTGATAGCCCAGCGCTGTCATTTGCGCAGGCGTAGCACCCACCACCACCCAGTCTTTGTCTTTAACGGGCTGGTGGAGCAGGGCGTCGCGTATGGCGCCGCCCACACTGAAGATTTGCATCGTCATTCAATGGCTCAAGGCTTGGTGCGGAATGGTTCTTCAAAATCGATGAAGTCTTTTTCGGCCAAGGCATCGTCGATCCAAGCCTTGATGCCAGGCAATGCACACAGGCGCTCGATGTAGGCTTGTGTTTCTGGGGACACCGGCAAGGCATAGGTTTTGATTCGCATCACCACGGGTGCGAAGTAAGCATCGGGAATGCTGAACTCGCCAAACAACATGGGGCCTTTGTGTTCTTTCAAAAGCGATGAGAACAAGCCATCGATGCGTGTCAAATCATGGCGCAAAGCTTCTTTATCGCGCATCGCCAGCGCGCCAATCTGGGGCAGATAAGCATCGATGTTCATGGGGCAGGCACTGCGTATGCCCATGAAGCCGCTGTGCATTTCGGCGCAAAGGCTGCGTGCACGCGCACGCTGGGCCACAGCGGTGGGCCAGAGCTTTTTCTCGGGGAATTTTTCGGCCACATATTCGGCAATGGCCAGGGTGTCCCAAACAGCCAAGTCGCCATCGATGAGAACAGGCACTTTGCCCACAGGGTTGATGTCTTTCAAGCCTTGTTTGAATTTTGACTGTGCGTCAAAGCCATCAAATCGCAGCATCACTTCTTCAAAGGCAATGCCGGCTTGCTTGAGCAAGACCCATGGACGCATAGACCAAGAGGAGTAATTTTTGTTGGCGATGTAGAGTTTCATGGCCGTCCTTTGGCACGTAAAACATCCAGTTTAGTGCAAGCGCCTTTGTGGCCCAAATAGCCTGGGGCAATGCTGCTCACACTGCTGGCGTGAATGTTCAGGTCTTGCAGGCCTAGGGCTTGGCCTGAGGCAATGTTGTCGATCTGCATCGAGCGCAGGTTGTCGCGGCTCATGAGCGGTTGGCCGGGAGTCAGTTCCATCAGGAATGCCTGCAGCCATGCCAAAGCATGGGGAATGGCAAACACGTAGCGGCCTTTGCCGCCTCGAATGCCGGCCCATTGGCCAGACTTTTGAACCAATTCTTTCAGGGTCAAAATGTCGGGGCCGCACACTTCGTAAGTGTGGCCTGCCGTGCCTGCGTGCATGACGCAATGCGCCACAGCCGAGGCCACATCTTCCACCCACACCGCTTGAAAGCGCGTGCTGGCGCCGGCCAAGGGTACGACGGGCGTGATGTGTTGCAGTTGTGCAAACAGATTGAGGAACTTGTCTTCAGTGCCAAACATAACGCTGGGCTGCAAGATGGTTAAATCCAAATTGGCGGCTTGCAACACGGCTTCGCCTTGCGCTTTGCTGCGTTGGTACAGCGAGGGGCCTTGGAGGCTGGCACCCAGCGCGCTGATGTGAATGAGGCGTTTGACACCACTGGTTTGACAGGCCTGTGCAATGATTTGGGGCAATTGCACATGCGCTTTGTCAAAGGCCGCTTCAGAGCCATGCAAGATGGCAATGAGGTTGATGACCACATCGTGCTGCGCCATGCACTGCGCCAGAAAAGCGCCGTTGTACACATCCCCTTCCAGAACGTGCACGCGTGGTAAATTTTGGATGGCGGTGGCTTGGCTGGCGCGTCGTGTGATGACGGTCATGCTGCACCCTAAGCGGGTGAGCTTTTCGCAAACATGGCGACCGACAAAGCCGGTGCCCCCCAGCAACAAGACGCGCGGTGTGGGGCCGCTCATGACAAAGCCTGAACAGCTTGGCGCATGGCCTCACGCGCTTGTGTGATGATTTGTTCGCGCCACACATCGGTGTCGGTGTAGAAGGCTTCGAAAATTTGCGCTTTGATGCGCTGCTTCAAATCATTGGAAGCTTCAGGGTGGATGTGCAGCCAGTGGTCGGCGCGTAGGGCCATCAGCATCTCGTTGGGCGGCAGCGTGCCGTACTCCAACGCAATGCCGGTGTATTGGGCTTGCGGACATTCGTCTTGCACCGACATCCACATGAGGCCCGTGAGGAAAGCAGAAGAAGAACTGCCGTCGTAAATGGAGGTGATGCCTTGGCCCCACCATTGGCGGGCACGCGCGATGGCCTCAGCATCATTGGCGCCGGCATAAATGCGTTCGCCCACACCGCTGGGACCCAGGCCGGTGTGCAAATCAATCCAGGCAAACTTTTGTGAACTGCCGCCATGTTGACGCAAGACTTTGCGAATGGTCTGGTTGCTCCAGGTGGGCGCTTGGCCGCCAAAGAACAAGCCTTTGGGGTCATGGTGTTGGCCTTGTGAGACGGCTGCTTGCAGTTTGGGCATGCCGTGGTCCAAGATGTATTGTTGGGTGGCTTGCAGGTTGGCGGCGCTGGGCGGCCATTCTTCTGGCAACAGCAAGTGTTGCACTTCTTTGTAGGCGGTGTTTTCGGGCAGGGCTTGGCTGAAGTTGTGGAAGTTGCGATTCAGGTCGACGTTTTCTTGTGTCACGCGGCGCACGTGCGAGAAACCATGCGGATTGAGGGCGTGGACGTAGACAACCGCAACACCGCTTTGTGCCACCGCTTTGTGCCATTCAGCACTGCGCAATGCCTCAATTTGCACGCCACTGCCGCAGTAACCTTCCACGCCGTGGCAAGCACTGCTCACCAACAACACATGCTTGGCATCGGCCGGACCTTCGCGGACCACGTCCATGGCCAGCTCTTCGCCATCGCGGCCTTTTTCGGGGTGGATGTGGGATTCAACTTGAAGACCGGCTTGTGCTGCAGCTGCCAAAAACTTTTGGCGAGCCTCTGCGTAGCTCTTTGAAAATGCGTCGTGAATGTTTGTCATGAAAGCTCCAAATGAATGAAGCCCCGAAGGGCTTCAAAAGCAGGGTCAAATCAATTGACCCCGAAAGGCGGTGAACCGCTGAACATTACTTTTGAGTGGGGTTGGCCAACCATTGTGTGGCCAATTCAACCCAATAGGTGCCGCCCAATGGAATGAGGTCGTCGTTGAAGTCGTAGCTGGGGTTGTGCAGCATGCAAGGACCTGCGCCATGGCCCATTTCGCGGTGGGAGCCGTCGCCATTGGCAATGAACACATAGGCACCGGGCTTGGCTTGCAACATGAATGAGAAGTCTTCGGCGCCCATGGTGGGCTCTTGGACTTGCACGTTGTCTTTGCCCACAATGCCTTCCATCACTTTGCGCGCAAACTCAGCCTCGGCTGCGCTGTTGACCGTAGGCGGGTAGTTGCGGTTGAAATGAAATTCGGGCTTGGCATCGAATGCAGCGCACAGGTTTTCTGTGATTTGCTTCATGCGGTTTTCAATGAGGTCGAGCACTTCCAACGTGAAGGTGCGCACGGTGCCTTGGATGACGCAGAAGTCGGGCACCACGTTGGTGGCTTCACCGGCGTGCACCATGGTGACCGAAATGACGCCAGCATCGACGGGCTTTTTGTTGCGCGAGATGATGGTTTGAAAGGCTTGTACCAATTGGCAGGCCACGGGCACAGGGTCAATGCCGTTGTGGGGCAGGGCGGCGTGGCTGCCTTTGCCGTGAATGGTGATTTTGAATTCGTTGCTAGACGCCATGACGGGGCCAGGGCTAACCGCAAAAGTGCCTACTTGGGCGCCTGGCCAGTTGTGCATGCCGTACACCGCTTGCATGGGGAACTTTTCGAACATGCCGTCTTTGATCATTTCGCGGGCGCCGCCGCCGCCTTCTTCGGCCGGCTGGAAAATCAAATAAACGGTACCGTCAAAATCGCGGTGCTTGGAGAAGTGCTTGGCCGCTGCCAGCAGCATGGCGGTGTGGCCATCGTGACCGCAAGCGTGCATCTTTCCCTGGTGTTTGCTGGCGTGGGCAAAGGTGTTGAACTCTTGCATGGGCAGGGCGTCAATGTCGGCCCGCAAACCCACGCCACGGCCGCAAGCACCGCCATCACGGCCGTGCACAATGCCAATGACGCCGGTGGTGCCCATGCCGCGGTGAATAGGAATACCCCAGTCGGTCAGTTGCTTGGCCACCACATCGGCGGTGCGCACTTCTTGGAAGCACAATTCGGGATGCGCGTGGATGTCTTTGCGAATGGCCGCAATGCTGGCCGCGTCTGTGAGGATGGAGTCGATGATTTTCATGACCACAGTCTAGCGAGAGTCGTGCCATCGCGCTACAACCCCTTTGCACTTGGGGGACATTTCGTTTCAGGGTTATCCCCAGAAATACTCTTTTAGAATGAAGCCATGACAAATTCAGTGCTTGAAAAAAATGCGGTGGTGCGCGGCCTCTGCCCGCACGATTGCCCAGATACCTGTGCTTTGCTCACCACGGTGGAGAACGGCCGCGCCGTGAAGGTGCATGGCAACCCCGATCACAAGCACACCCAAGGGGTTTTGTGCACCAAAGTGTCTCGTTACACCGAGCGCACTTACAGCCCTGAGCGCTTGATGCATCCTTTAAAACGCAGCGGCCCCAAGGGCTCTGGCCAGTTTGTGCAGGTGACTTGGGACGAGGCGATTCAAGACATCGCTGCGCGTCTCAAGGCCATTGCGTCAGAGAACCCAGAGGCCGTGTTGCCCTACAGCTATGCGGGCACCATGGGGTGGGTTCAAAGCGAGGCCATGGCTTCGCGGTTTTTCAACAAGATGGGCGCATCACTGTTAGACCGCACCATCTGTGCTTCTGCGGGTGGCGAAGGCTTGGTCTATACGCTGGGCGGCAAATTCGGCATGAAGACCGAGTTCTTTTCTGAATCCAAATTGATTGTGATTTGGGGCAGCAATTCCATTACCAGCAACGTGCATTTTTGGCGCCGTGCCCAAGAGGCCAAGCGCCATGGCGCCAAACTCATTTGCATCGACCCGCGCCACAGCGAAACCGCCGAAAAATGCCATGTGCATTTGCCCATTCGCCCCGGCACCGACGCGGCTTTGGCGTTTGCCATCATGCGCGAATTGGTGGTGAATGATTGGCTAGACCACGACTACATAGAAAAGTACACCTTAGGTTGGGATGCATTGCGCGAACGCGCCATGACCTGGACGCTAGCCCGTGCAGCCGAGGTGTGCGGTGTCGACGCAGAATTGATACGCTCGCTTGCCAAAGATTGGGGCACCACGCCAAAAGCCGCCATTCGCTTGAACTACGGCATGCAACGTGTCAAAGGCGGTGCCAATGCTGTGCGCGCCATTGCCTGTTTGCCCGCCTTGACCGGTGCCTGGCGCGACAGAGCAGGGGGCTTGTTGCTCAGCAGCTCTAGCAATTTCAAGGTCAATAAAAAAGACTTGCACCGCCCTGATTTGCTGGGCGCGCGCCGTCCCCGCACCCTCAACATGGCCACCATTGGCAATGACTTGAACCATTCTGGAAGTGCCGAATGGGGTCCTCAGGTGAAGGCCTTGTTGGTTTACAACAGCAACCCCGTGGCCATAGCGCCGCAATCGGGCAAAGTGGCGCAGGGCTTTGCGCGCGAAGACTTGTTCACGGTGGTCATGGAGCACTTTCAAACCGACACAGCCGACTACGCCGACTATGTGTTGCCCGCCACCACCCAGTTGGAACACTGGGACGTGCAAGGCAGTTATGGCCACACCGATGTATTGCTGAACCGACCCGCCATTGCGCCTGTGGGCCAAGCCAAATCCAACAGCGAAATTTTCCGCTTGCTGGCCAAAGCCATGGGCTACACCGAGCCTTGCTTCAGCGAAGACGATCTGAGCATGTGTCGAACTGCAGTGGGCGCAGAGCTTCATTTTCAAACTTTACTGGATGTGGGCTTTGTGTCCATGCCTGTGCCAGACGCACCGTTTGCCGATGGTGGTTTTGCAACGCCTTCCGGCCGCTGTGAATTTGTGAGCGATCGTTTAGCCGCGCAAGGTTTAGATCCTTTGCCCGACCATATTCCCAATTACGAAGTGCCCGTGGCGGGCGATCGTTATCCGCTGGCCATGATTTCGCCGCCTGCACGCAATTTTTTGAATTCCACTTTCGTCAACGTCGAGAGTTTGCGCGCCATTGAAAAAGCACCGCTGGTTGAAATTTGTTTTGAAGATGCGGCCGCGCGTGGCATTGCCACAGGTGACACCGTGAAGGTGTTCAACGACCGCGGCGAATACCACTGCAAAGCGGATGTCTCCTCGCGCGCCCGTCCTGGTGTTGTGAATGGCTTGGGCATTTGGTGGCGCAAGATGGGCTTGAACGGCACCAACGTGAATGAAGTGACCAGCCAGTTGCTCACCGACTTGGGGCGTGCGCCCGTGTTTTACGACTGCCAAGTAGAAGTGGCACTTTTACAGAAAGCTTAAGCACATGGCCGACATATTGATTCAACGCGATCACACTTTGGGCATGGAGAAAGCCCGCGCAGTAGCCGCTCAATGGCAAAAAGAAGCCGAGTCTGATTGGGGCATGGATTGCACTTATGTGGCCAACGAAACCAATGAAAACGGCGAACTGCAAGACCGTTTGAACTTCGAACGCGCTGGCGCTTCTGGCTATTTGTGTGTGACAGCCACGCAACTCAACATGAAGCTCGAGTTGGGCTTTCTGATGGCGTCGTTCAAAGACAAGATTGAAGAGAAAATTTCCAGTAACTTGGACAAATTGCTGGGTTGAAATAATTGGGGTCAGAGCAACATTAATTTCCAATCAGCGAGGGCTGAAGCCAAGGGGGGCTGAACGATTTCTGGTACCCCAGTATGAGGAAGCCCCCCTTGGCTTCAGCCCTCACTGATTGACCAAATTAATGTTGCTCTGACCCCAATTATTTTTCAGGGCAAGTCTGCGTTTTCTTCGGGCGCTTGTGCGTTGCGAGGTCCCACAGTACCCAAGCGCGCCTTCAGGGATTGTGGTTGGCCAGTGATGATGGCTGCATAGTTGGTGGTGTTAGACAACACTTTCTTCACATAGTCGCGTGTTTCGTGGAACGGAATGTTTTCGGCCCAAATGGCCGCTTCCAAGACGGGACCTTTGCGCCATGCACGCGAGCGGCTAGGACCTGCGTTGTAAGCTGCTGCAGCCAAAGGCATCGAGCCATCGAAGTCGTCTAAGACCAGTTTCAAATAACCCGTGCCAATGGTCACATTGGTCTCGTGCTCGTTCAGTTGTGGCACCTGGAAGGTGGTCAAGCCAATTTTTTTGGCAGTCCATTTGGCAGTGGCCGGCATCACTTGCATCAGACCAGAGGCCCCAACGACCGACTTGGCATCCATGATGAAGCGGCTCTCTTGGCGAATCAGGCCATACACATAGGCAGGATCGAGTTGCACGTCTTTGGCTTTGCGCAACACAGTGTCTTTGAGCGGCATCGGGAAACGCTGCTCAAAGTCGATTTGCGTTTTGGTACGGTCGCTGGTGTTGATGCAGCGGTCCCACACTTGCTTGCTGCATGCCAGGTCAGCCGCGGCCAACAGTTCGCGCTCGTTCATGCCGCCTGGTGTGTGCAAGTTGGTACTGTAATTCCACTCGCGATTGCCCTCAGATCTCAAGCCCAAGCGCAAAGCAGACAGGGCGCGTTGCAAGCCTAAGTTTTGATGAGCGGCCACTTTTTCTTGCGGGCTCAGGGGCGCAGGTTTTTCGGGGACCGTGATGCTTTGGCCCAACTCCTCCAGTGCCAGTTGTTCGTAAAAACCTTTGACACCTGCAATGCGCTTCAGCGCGGTTTGCGCCTCTTCGCGCTGGACTTCTGTGGGGGCTGAACTCAGCTGTGCACGAGCTTTCCAATAAATCCACGTGGCATCGTGCTTCGCCTCATCCATGGCGTCCAGCGTGGTCCATACAGCCTTCCAGTCGCCTTTTCGCAAGGCCGCGCGTGCTTTCCAAGCCAGTAAGTCGTCATTCAAGTCTTGGTTGCGTGAGACTTTGCTGAAGTACTGGTGCGCGTTGTCTTGCAGCTTTTGGGCGGCCTGTTTGCCAATGACTGCCCAAGTCCAGTTGTGCTCTTCTTTGCTGAGCATCAGGCCCCATTTTTTTTCAAGCAATTGGGCGGCTTTGTCGGGATCGGAATTGGCGATGCGAATGAGGGCTAACACAGACAGTTCTTTGCGCTTTTTGGTGATGGCCAGAATGCGTTTGTCCAAATATTTTTGCGGGTCGGCGTGAATCAAGATGGCTTGCTTGCCCAATTCGCTGGACTCAATGTTGAGTGCAAGTTGCGCCGCCCGTGGCCGGTTGTTGTCCATGGCCAGGCGGGCTTTGCGCCACAAATCCAGCGTTTCCAGTTTTTTGGTGTCGTGCAGTTTTTCGGCCACGGTGGTGCAGCCGTCGTCCGACTCGCGCAAGGCGTACCAAAGTTTTTTCAACTCTGTGGGCGTTTCTGGTTTGTGAAGTTGGGCGTCAGTGCCCAAGGCGTAACAACGCACCTCTTTGTCGTCGTTCATGCGGTAGCGAGGGTATTCTTGGGCGAGGGTGGCCCAGTCACGCTGGCGGCCCAGTTGCAGCAACCAATCATTGCGCAAACGGTCTTCCACATAAGAGCCTGCGTAGACTTTGAAGAATTCTTGAATTTCGGCAGTGCTGGCCTGGTCTAGGCGCAAGCGCAGTTCCCAATAAGCGGCCCAAGGCTCGAGCGCATGGCCTTTGGCTTTGGGCAATAGGCGGGAAAGCTGGGCCTTGTCGTTCTTTTTAAAGGCTTGGTTCATCTCCAAAATGACCTCATCGGCCTTGTTTTGGACGTTTGTTTGACCCAAGGCCGGGTTCATGAAGGAGAAAATGAGGACGGAGGCCCCAAGCGATGTCAAAATCTGTGTCAATTGCATAGGTCGATTATGGACAAATCAGAAGCCAAAAAACAAATTCGCAAAGACTTGTTGAACGCGCGCCTCAATATGCCTGACAGGCTAGAGCGAAGTGACGCCTTGCAGCGGGTCATGCGCATTTGGTTGTTTGGCCGCCCCGATGCCGTCATTGGGGCCTATTGGCCTATCAAAGGGGAGTTTGACCCGCTGCCGGCTTTGCATCGTTGGAAAGAGGATGGCGAGTTGACTGGCGAGTCGCAATTGCGGCGAATTGGTTTGCCTGTGGTGGACAAGGTTCACAAAACCCTGACCTTTCATGCGTGGTACCCCGGTTGTCCCATGGAAGAAGATGCTTATGGCATTCCCAAACCCAAGGACACCGAAATCATTGTGCCCACACTGCTGTTTGTGCCTTGTGTGGGGTATAGCGCGGGTGGCTATCGACTGGGGTATGGCGGTGGTTTTTACGATCGAACTTTGGCCAGCTTGCAGCCCAAACCGTTCACTGTCGGCTTGGGATTTACGCAGGGCTATGTAGACGATTTCGAGCCCGAGTCGCATGACATGCCACTCGACGCCATCTTGAATGACAACGGTGTGGTGTGGCCTGTTGGCTGATTCAGTGAGAACCTATGGCAAGACCTAAATCCGCCACGCACGACATCAAGCGCGATGCCATTTTGGACATTGCGGCGCAGTGTTTTGCCGATCGCAGCTACCCTGCGGCCAGTATGAATGAAATTGCCACGGCCTGTGGCACGTCCAAAGCGCGGCTGTACCACTACTACGACAGCAAAGAGGCCATTCTTTTTGACTTGATGGACCGCTACACGCAGCGCTTGTTGTCTCTCATCGCTTTGACGGATGCCACGGCGCAGCGTCGCAATTTGGACGACCGTGCGGCTTTGCATGAGTTGATTCGAGCGTTTTTGCAGGAGTACGAAAGCTCGGCCACTCGGCATGTGGCTTTGCTGAACGATACGCAGTTTTTAAGTGATGTGGTCGATGAACATTTGGGCTCGCCTGCCATCTCGCCGCGCGAACTCATTTTGAACCGCCAGCGCGATGTGGTGGCGGCTGTGACGCGCGCTTTGCGACGTGCCTACCCTGATCGCTTAAACGCAAGCAATCAAACAGCCATCACGATGATGTTGTTCGGTATGATCAACTGGACCTTTACTTGGCTTCGTCCTGGCGGCCCCATCTCGTATGTGGCCTTCGCAGAAGAAGTCATCGCCCTTCTTGAGAAGGGTTTGAATTAATTTAATTGGGGTCAGAGCAACATTAATTTCCAATCAGTGAGGGCTAAACCCAAAGGGGGCTTCCTCATGCTGGGGTACCAGAAATCGTTCAGCCCCCTTTGGGTTTAGCCCTCACTGATTGACAAAATTAATGTTGCTCTGACCCCAATTAAATTAATTTATCACTGGAGAATGAAATGAACCAACCCACAAAGGCATTTGCTTCACAAGCCGATTTGGCTGACAAGGTCATTAAGTTTGAGCAGCTCAGCAAGCATTGCTGGGCTTACACCGCTGAGGGCGACCCCAATTCTGGCGTGATCATTGGCGACAAGTTCATCATGGTGAGCGATGCCACGGCCACGCCCGGCATGGCGCGTGATTTGATCAAGCAAATTCGCACCATCAGCGACAAGCCCATCAAGTACGTGCTGCTCACGCACTATCACGCTGTGCGCGTGTTGGGTGCCAGCGCTTATGCGGCGGAAGGCGCCACAGAAGTGATTGCCAGCCAAGGCACTTATGAGTTGATTGTGGAGCGCGGCGCGCAAGACATGAAGAGTGAAATGGAGCGCTTCCCTCGTTTGTTCCGCGGCGCTGAAGAAGTGCCTGGCCTCACCTGGCCCACCATGGTGATTGGCGGCGGTGATGCCACCAAGGGCGAAGTGCCCGGCAAATTGGTGGTCGACTTAGGCGGCGTGAAGGTTCAAATCTGGAGCCCCGGTTATGGCCACACGCGCGGTGACACCATTGCTTGGGTGGAAGAAGAAAAAGTATTGTTTTCGGGCGACTTGGTGGAATACGAAGCGGGCGTCTACACCGGTGATGCACAACTGCAAGAGTGGCCTGCGACGTTGGAAGCCTTGCGCGCATTGAAAGCAGAAGCCATTGTGCCTGGCCGCGGTGAAGCCATGAAAGGCCAAGCCGATGTGAACAAAGCTTTGGACTACACCAAGCGCTGGGTGGAAACTTTGTACAAAGCGGGCCAAGAAGCTGTGGCCGCCAAGATGGATCTCAAAGCCGCCATGGCCCATGCCCGCAAAAGCATGGACCCTGTGTTTGGCCATGTGTTCATCTACGAACACTGCCTGCCCTTCGACGTGACTCGCGCTTACGACGAAGCCTCGGGCATCAAGAATCCCCGCATCTGGACTGCAGAGCGCGACATGGAGATGTGGAAAGCCTTGCAGGACTGAAGCAGAATAATTGGGGTCAGATCAACATTAATTTCCAATCAGTGAGGGCTCAACCCAAGGGGGGCTGAACGATTTCTGGTACCCCAGTATGAGGAAGCCCCCCTTGGGTTGAGCCCTCACTGATTGACCAAATTAATGTTGATCTGACCCCAATTATTTAAATCAAGTCGCGCAGATCGGTTTCGTAGGCGCGCAATCTGCGTTGCGCTTTTTGGCGCTGGGCAGGGGTGGTGGTGTTGTGCAGTTGCGAAAAATTGACGCAAGCTTGCTGTTCAATTTGAAGTTGCAAATTGAGCAGCACAGGGTCCTGCGGGCGGACGGATTGCAGGCTGAGTTGCAACACTGTTTTTTCAGCTTGTGCCAAATTAAAGCCTGGCTTTGTAGATTCTTGAATCAGGTTTTGCAAAATTTGCAATTGAGCTTGCTGTCGCTTGATGCGATTTTGCAGCGCAACTTCAGGCGACCAAATAGACTGCTCAATTTGTTGTTTAAGCAACTTGACTTGCTCAGTATTCAGGTCGCCATACATGTCTGAAAAACGATCGACCGTGGCGTCGAGGCGTTTCTTCAAACGGTCCTCGGCATTGGCTTGTAACCAATCTTTTTTCCAATCGTCATTTTTAACCGCCCATTGCTTTTCCAGGTGGCGCAGTTGACGCGGCGTCAGTTGCAACACAATGGGCGTGGCCAAGCGCGAACTTTCCAGTGCCACAGCTTCTATGCGCTTCTCCATCTTGCCCCAGACCTCGCAAGCTTGCTGCGGCGAGATGCTGTGAGGTGCCATGCTTTGGGCTTGCCCCAATAAATCGGCTATCAGGGGCAGTTCTTCTTTGCGATGCCATGCCTGAAGTTTTTTCAGTGCTTGTTTGGTTTGAGCGGCTTGGGTGTCGGTGAAGTTGGCATAGTTGTCGAGCCACCACGAACTGATCTCTGGCAGCTGGTTGTAACCTAATTTGATGGCGCTGCAGCCACTTAAGCTGGCACTGAGCACCACAGCCGCTAAAGAAGCCGCGATAATTCGAACCCAGAAGGAAATTTTCGCCATGTCGGACACCTCAACAAATCAGACAGCATTGTCACCTCAACCACCCTTGGACGTGGTTGTCATGGCGGCGGGTAAGGGTACTCGAATGAAAAGCCGTCTGCCCAAAGTCTTGCAGCGCTTGGCAGGCAAGCCGCTGTTGGGCCATGTACTCGACACGGCAGCTCAACTGCAAGCCCGGTCTGCCGTGGTCATTACGGGTCATGGTGCCGACGAAGTAGAAGCTGCGGTGGCCCAACAAGCTTCAGGATTGGCGGTGAAGTTTGTGCGCCAAGAACCGCAGTTGGGGACTGGCCACGCCGTGCAACAGGCTGTGCCCGCATTGGCCGACGATGGCTTGGTGGTGGTGTTGTCGGGCGACGTGCCCCTGACACAAGCCGACACGCTGAAAGCTTTGATGGCATGCGTTCACGCAGCAGGCGCAGATCGCTTGGCCTTGCTCACCCTCGACATGCCCAATCCCACAGGCTACGGCCGCATTGTTCGCACGGCGCAAGGCGATAGCGTACAAGCCATCGTGGAGCAAAAAGACGCCAACCCAGAACAGCTCAAAATCCAAGAGGTGTACAGCGGCATCATGGCCGTGCCTGCGCGCCAACTCAAAACCTGGCTGGCCAAACTCGACAACCAAAACGCCCAAGGCGAGTACTACCTCACCGACGTGGTGAAGTGGGCCGTGGCCGATGGCGTGACGGTGGTGGCCCATCGCATTCAAGACGAATTGCAAGTGACGGGCGTCAACAGCCCGCAACAATTGGCGCAACTTGAGCGACCTTTCCAATTGCAACAAGCCAACGCGCTGATGGTTCAAGGTGTGCGTTTGGCCGATCCTGCACGATTGGATGTGCGCGGTCATTTGCAATGCGAAGCCGATGTTGAAATCGATGTGAACTGTGTGTTCGAAGGCCAAGTGCATTTGGGTGAAGGCGTTCGCATCGGCCCTAACTGCGTCATTGCCAATGCACGCATTGCTGCAGGTGCCGTGATTCATGCCTTCACCCACATCGATGGCGAAAAGCTAGGTGTGACCGTGGGCGAAGGTGCCTTGATTGGTCCGTTTGCCCGCTTGCGCCCTGGCGCGCAACTGGGCGCTGAAGTGCACATTGGCAATTTTGTCGAAGTGAAAAATTCCACCTTGGCCAAAGGCGCCAAGGCCAATCACTTGGCCTACTTGGGCGATGCCACTGTGGGCGAGCGCGTTAACTATGGCGCGGGCAGCATCACGGCCAATTACGACGGTGCCAACAAGCACCGCACCGTGATTGAAAACGATGTGCATGTGGGCAGCAACTGCGTGTTGATTGCGCCTGTCACCATTGGTGCGGGCGGCACTGTGGGCGGTGGTTCTACCATCACTAAAAGCACCGAGCCTGGCGCATTGAGTGTGGCCCGTGGCAAGCAGGTGAGCATTGCCAATTGGAAGCGGCCCCAAAAAGCGCCCAAGCCCGGCAAGTAAATCGGTAGACCTTGCTTTGTTCCTTTGCTCTTAGGTTGGAGCGCTTGGCAACGGAATTTCGGTGCCAAACTTGGCGCGCTTCACGCTGAAAAAAGCCTTCACATTTCGCACGTTGGCGTCTTGCGTCAGCAGCCTTTGGGTGAACGCCAAATAGGCTGGCATGTCGGGCACTTGCACCACCAGCATGAAATCGGGGCCTGGCGATACACGCCAACATTGCTGAACCGATGCTTCTTGAATGGCACGCGTTTCGAAGGCCTGCAGCAACTCCTCGCCTTGCTTGTCTAAGCTGACTTCAATCAGCGCAGTCACGCTGTGACCCATGAGCTGCGCCAGTTTGTTCGACGACAAAATGGCCACCTGCTTTTCGATCCAACCCTCTTGTTGCAAACGCTTGGTGCGGCGCAAGCAGGTGGGCGCGGAAATGCGCAATTTGTCGGCCAATGCAATGTTGCTGATGCTGGCATCGGCTTGCAAAATGGCCAGCAATTGAAGGTCGATGGCATCCAAGCTACTGGCTGAGGCGTTTGCTTCAAAGGAAGGGGGCATGTGAATTATTTCAATTTAATTCGATAAATGAAATAATAAACCATCAATGTATATTAATGAAATATTATTTCATTAATCTAAATAATTATTAAAAGTAATTTCTATTTAAGCCGCCTAAGATTCACGCACTTTCAATTCAAAGGTTGATCCTATGTGCGGCATTGTTGGTGCAGTTTCCGATCGAAACATCGTTCCTATCTTGGTTCAGGGCTTGCAGCGCCTGGAGTACCGAGGCTATGACTCTTGTGGCGTGGCCATTCATGAAGCCAGTCTCAAGCGCGGCGCTGGTGGCTTAAAGCGCGCACGCAGCACCTCCCGCGTCGCAGAGCTGATGACGCAAATTGAAACCGATCATTTGGAAAGCGGCACGGGCATTGCCCACACTCGCTGGGCCACCCATGGCGCGCCTGCCGTTCACAATGCCCACCCACATTTCAGTTCAGGGCCCGGCAATTTAGAAAGCCTAAAAGACAAGCCCGGCCGCGTAGCCTTGGTGCACAACGGCATCATTGAAAACCACGACGAATTGCGTGCGCAGTTGCAAGCCAAAGGCTATGTGTTCACCAGTCAAACCGACACCGAAGTGATCGCGCATTGGGTGGACAGTGTCTACGACGGGGATTTGTTTGACGCCGTCAAACGTACCGTGAGCGAACTCAAAGGCGCTTTCGCCATCGCTGTGTTTCACAAAGACGAACCGCAACGCGTGGTGGGCGCGCGTGCTGGATCGCCATTGATTTTGGGTGTGGGCACATCACATCACGAAAACTTTTTGGCCAGCGATGCCATGGCATTGGCCGGTGTCACCGATCAAATTGTTTACCTCGAAGAAGGCGATGTGGTTGACATTCAGTTGGGCAAGTATTGGATTGAAGACCGCTTGCATCAGCGTGTGGAGCGACCTGTCAAAACTGTGCATGCCCACAGCGGTGCTGCCGAGTTGGGCCCTTACAGGCACTACATGCAGAAGGAAATTTTTGAACAACCCCGCGCCATTGCCGACACCTTGGCAGGTGTGGAACACATCGTGCCTGAGTTGTTTGATGGCGTGAACGGTGGCGCGCAATCGGCCAGCGCATTCAAAGTGTTCAAAGAGATCGACAAGGTCTTGATCTTGGCCTGTGGCACCAGCTACTACAGCGGCTGCGTGGCCAAGTATTGGTTGGAGTCGGTTGCCAAAATTCCATGTCAAGTAGAAATTGCCAGTGAATACCGCTATCGCGATTCTGTACCCGATCCCAAAACCTTGGTGGTCACCATCACGCAATCGGGCGAAACGGCCGACACCCTGGCCGCTTTGCGGCACGCGCAAAGCTTGGGCATGCAACACACGCTCACCATTTGCAATGTGGCCACCTCGGCCATGGTGCGTGAGTGCAAGTTGGCTTATGTGACACGCGCTGGTGCTGAAATTGGCGTGGCCTCTACCAAGGCCTTCACCACCCAATTGGCAGGCCTCTTCTTGCTGACCCTGGCCTTGGCGCAAAGCAAAGGGCGTTTGAGTGAGGCGGATGAAGCCATGCACCTCAAAGCCATGCGCCACTTGCCTGCTGCTTTGCAAGCGGTGTTGGCACTCGAGCCTCAAATCATCAGCTGGGCGCAAGAATTCGCATCCAAAGAAAACGCGTTGTTCTTGGGGCGTGGTACGCATTACCCCATTGCGTTGGAAGGTGCGTTGAAGTTGAAAGAGATCACGTACATTCACGCCGAAGCTTATGCCGCGGGTGAACTGAAGCATGGTCCCTTGGCTTTGGTGACGAGTGAGATGCCGGTGGTGACGGTTGCGCCAAACGACACTCTGCTTGAGAAACTCAAAAGCAACATGCAAGAGGTGCGGGCACGTGGCGGCGTGCTGTATGTCATGGCCGATGGCGACACCAAAATTGCCAGCAGCGAAGGTGTGAATGTGATCCGCATGCCAGAGAACTATGGGGTGTTGTCACCCATCTTGCACGTCGTGCCTTTGCAGTTGTTGGCGTATCACACGGCTTGTGCTCGCGGAACTGATGTTGATAAACCGCGAAACTTGGCTAAGAGCGTGACGGTGGAGTGATCTTCGAATAAATGGGGTCAGATCAACATTAATTTCTAATCAAAGAGGCTGAAGGCTAAGGGGGGCTTCCTCATACTGGCGTACCAGAAATCGTTCAGCCCCCCTTAGCCTTCAGCCCCTTTGATTGACAAAATTAATGTTGATCTGACCCCATTTATTTGGCTAGACATCTTCTGTGTACAAAAAGGGGTGAGCAGCTGGACCAGCTGCTCATCCCTCCTCCAGTTAGAAGTGACTTCCAACCTCCAAACAGAGGTGACACCATTCCCCCCCCAATCCCATGCGAAAATCCGCCACAAATTCTTAAAGACAAACACAGTCAAATGCAAGCATCACACATTGGACTCATCGGCCTCGGCGTCATGGGCGAAAACTTAGCCCTCAACTTAGCGCGCAATGGCTTCAGCGTGACAGGCTTTGACCTGGACGGCAACAAACGCAACAGCTTTGCCAAACGCACAGAAGGCCTAAACGCCTGCGCAGCCAATACGCTGAAAGACTTGGTCGCCAATTTGCAACTGCCCCGACGCGTCTGGCTCATGGTGCCTGCTGGCGCACCAGTCGATGCCGTCCTCAAAGAACTCACACCTTTGTTGAATGCAGGTGACGTTGTCATTGACGGTGGCAACACCCTCTACCGCGACACCCAACGCAGAATGGAATCGCTCGAAGGCACCGGCATCTTGTACGTCGGCTCTGGCGTCAGTGGTGGTGAAGAAGGTGCGTTAAACGGCCCGGCCTTGATGCCCGGTGGCAGCTCTGAAGCATGGCCTTTGGTGCGCCCGTTTTTGCAAGCCATTGCGGCCAAAGCCGATGACGGCCAACCCTGTTGTGAATGGATGGGCCCAGGCGGCGCAGGCCATTTTGTGAAGATGGTGCACAACGGCATTGAATACGCGGACATGCAAATGATTTGCGAAGCCTATGCCCTCATGAAGGGCCTCGGCATGACGGCGCAGCAAAAGAGCGCGGTGTTTCGCGAATGGGGTCAAGGCGAGTTGAGCAGTTATTTAATCGACATCACGGCCGACATCTTGTCGCACGAAGACCCAGAAACTGGCAATGCCTTGGTCGACATGATTCTCGACACAGCAGAGCAAAAAGGCACAGGCAAATGGACCAGCCAAATTGCGTTAGACATGGGTGTCAGTGCGCCCACCATTGCCGATGCTGTGTTTGCGCGCACCATGAGTGCCGTGCAGCCCGAGCGCGTGTTGGCTTCCAAATTACTGAAAGGCCCTCGGCCTCAAGCTGTACAAAACCTCCAAGAGGTGCTGCCCAAAATTCAAAAGGCTTTATTGGCCGCCAAAATTTGCGCCTATGCCCAAGGCTTTGCCTTGATCAAAGCCGGCGACAAAGAACACGATTGGCAATTGCCCATGGACAAAGTAGCGTCGGTGTGGCGCGCCGGTTGCATCATCCGTGCGCATTTGTTGGAAGACATTCGCCGTGCGTTTGCCGTTCAACACAATCTCACCAATTTGCTGGTGGACGATCACTTTGCACGTCTGATGGCCGAATGCCAGCAAGATCTGCGTGAGGTGGTGGCCATGGCGGCCATGAACGGTGTGGCAGTGCCTGCGTTCATGAGTGCCCTGAGTTATTACGATGCGTACCGCACAGAGCGCTTGCCCGCCAACTTGTTGCAAGCACAGCGCGATTATTTTGGCGCCCACACGTATCAACGTTTGGACAAACCTGGCAAGTTTCACACCCAATGGCCTAAGGCAAGCAAGTCATGAACTTCAACGTCGAACTGGTGGCGGCCATGGCCATGTTTGCCTTCGTGACCTCGGTCACGCCTGGGCCCAACAACATGATGCTGTTGGCCTCGGGCGTTAACTTTGGTGTGAAGCGCACACTGCCGCATTGGCTGGGCGTTTCTCTGGGTCACTTTGTGATGCTGCTGTTGGTCGGTGCAGGTTTAGAGAGTTTGTTGAAGGCGTATCCCTTTGTGTACCAAGTGATGAAGGTGATGGGTTTTGCTTACCTGGTGTATTTGGCATGGGGTGTGGCGCGCAGCGGAGCGCCAGAGCGCAACGGCGAAGAGGCCACACAACCCATCAGCTTCTTGGGCGCAGCCGCTTTTCAGTGGGTCAATCCCAAAGCCTGGATCATGTCGATTGGCTATTTCAGCAACTACATGCCCACCGATGCATCGCTCACTTTTGTGGTGCTCACCTGCATGATGTTCAGCGCCATTAATTTTCCCAGTGTGGGTTTGTGGGTGTGGCTGGGCGCCAGGTTAGAGCGCTATTTGCAACAAGACACATGGCGCCGTATTTTCAATTGGACGATGGCCTTGCTGTTGGTGGTGTCCATGATTCCTGTTTTGTTCGTTTAACTTTCATCTGATTCTTTCCCATGAAAAAATTCATCAGTTTGTTGGCCTTGTCTTTGCTGGGTTTGTCGGCGCAGGCTGGCCATCCTTTGAATGTGGACGATGCCAATGTGAATGACGTGGGCGTGGCGCACGTTGAAACATTTTGGTCCCGCGCAGCAGACGGCTCACGCAGCTTGACCATCGCGCCGGCATTTTCACCCTTGCCCGGCTTGGATTTGGTGGCGCAAGATGTTCGCACTTTCTCGGGTGGCCCGCACAGCCAAAGCTTGTTGGCCAAGATGCAAGTCTCGGCGCCGCGCGAAAACACATGCCATTTTGCATGGGTGTTGGGTGTCACCCAATGGCAAAAAGGTGAGGGATCTACCGCCTTGGTAGGGGCCAATGCCACGTGCGACATGGGCGTGGGCAGTCTTCACTCGAGCATCGTCAGTGCGCGCGATGCACTAGGCAAAGATGTGCCTACATGGGGCTTGGCTTGGGAACAAGCCTTCGGTGAGTGGACCGCTCACTTAGAGTCGGTGGCGCAGCGGGCAGCCAAACCTTTGGTCGGCGTGGGTTTGCGCAAAGAGGTGTTGCCAGGCCTGCAGCTCGATGGCACTTGGGGCAAGCAAGGTGGCAAGGCTGTGTTCAGCCTGGGCACCAAGTACACGTTTTAAGTCAGGCTTTGGTCACAATGGCCTGGGCCAAAGCCTCGGCCACTTTGATGCCATCGACGCCGGCCGACAAAATGCCGCCGGCATAACTGGCGCCTTCGCCTGCTGGGTACAGGCCTTGGGTGTTCAAGCTTTGAAAGTTGTCGCCGCGACCCATTTTGAGTGGCGATGAGGTGCGTGTTTCCACACCGGTCAGTACCGCATCTGACATGTCATACCCCTTGATCTTGCGACCAAACACGGGCAAGGCTTCGCGCATGGCTTGCACTGCAAACGCTGGCAGTACTTGCGACAAATTGCCCAAACTCACACCGGGTTTGTAAGAGGGCTGCACAGCACCAAAGTCGGTGGAAGCACGTGCTTGCAAAAAGTCGCCCACCAATTGACCGGGCGCGGTGTAGTTTTCACCGCCTGCCACAAAGGCTTTAGATTCCAACAGACGTTGAAACACAATGCCCGACAGCGGGTGATAAGCCTTGGGCGATTGCTGGGCCATGGCCTGTGCTTGGGTGGCCCATTTCAAACCATCGGCATCGCCAAATGCGGCTTGCCATGCGGCCACATCGAGTGGGTAATCTTCAGGATCGATGGCCACCACCATGCCGGCGTTGGCATTGCGTTCGTTGCGTGAGTATTGGCTCATGCCGTTGGTGACCACGCGACCGGCTTCGCTGGTTGCCGCCACCACCGTGCCACCGGGGCACATGCAAAAGCTGTAAACCGCACGGCCGTTTTGTGCGTGGTGGACCAACTTGTAATCGGCGGCGCCGAGCAAGGGATGGCCAGCATGGCGTCCCCAACGCGCTGCATCGATCACGCTTTGCGGATGTTCAATGCGCACGCCAATGGAGAAAGCTTTGGCTTCCATGGACACGCCGCGCTCGTACAGCAAGGTGAACGTGTCACGTGCGCTGTGGCCCAACGCCAGGACCACATGGCGAGTGGCCAGGTGAGACCGCGCGTCTGTATTGCGATCTTCCATGTGCAAGCCTGTGACTTGTCGGCCCGTTGCCGTGGTTTCGATGTCGATGTCCACCACGCGTTGTTCAAAGCGTACTTCACCACCCAATGCAATGATTTGCTCGCGCAGGTGTTCCACCACTTTCACCAATTTGAAGGTGCCGATGTGGGGGTGCGCTGCAAACAAAATGTCGCGAGGTGCACCCGCTTGCACAAATTCGTTCATCACCTTGCGGCCCAAATGGCGCGGGTCTTTGATTTGGCTATAGAGCTTGCCGTCAGAAAAAGTGCCAGCACCGCCTTCGCCAAACTGCACATTGCTTTCGGGGTTGAGTGTTTTTTTGCGCCACAAACCCCAGGTGTCTTTGGTGCGCTGGCGCACAGGGCTGCCGCGTTCAATGACGATGGGCTTGAAACCCATTTGCGCCAAACTCAAGGCTGCAAAAATACCGCAAGGGCCAAAGCCCACCACCACGGGGCGTTCGCCTTCATTCAAGCCAAAGTTGGCGGGCGCATGACAAGGCGCCTGCCAAGTCATGTTGGGCGTGGCTTGAATGTGGGGGTTGCCTGCAAACTTGTTGAGCAGCGATGCCTCTGCTGCAGGATCTTTCAAGCGGATGTCCGCAATGAACACCGCCAACAAATCGGCTTTGCGTGCGTCGAAGCTGCGTTTGAACACATTCAGTTGGTCAATGGCCAACACATCGATGTCCAGTGCGTTTGCGGCCAGTAGGCGCAGCGCTGCTTCGGGGTGAGGGGGCGGAATGCGGTCCTCGTCAGTTTCTGACGGGGCATCTGCGGCGCGGCGCACTTCGACTGGCAATGCAGTCAAAGGCAATTTGAGTTCTGAGATTCGAATCATGGCAGTCGATCAATGGGCTTGTGGTTATCAAGCAGACCCGCCAATTATCGCGCGAGATGCCAAGCAAGGAAACCCTGCTTTGCATCCAGAAGTTTCAAAGATTCAATTTGGCAAGAAGCCTTCAATGGACAAGTAACGCTCGCCCGTGTCGTAGTTGAAGCCCAGCACGGTGGCACCGGCGGGCAACTCTTTCAATTTTTGGGCAATGGCGGCCAATGTGGCGCCTGAAGAAATGCCCACCAACAAGCCTTCTTCACGCGCAGAGCGGCGTGCGTATTCGCGCGCGTCTTCGGCTTCCACTTGAATCACGCCATCCAGCAAACGGGTGTCCAGATTTTGAGGAATGAAGCCTGCGCCAATGCCTTGGATGGGGTGGGGTGCCGGTGCGCCGCCAGAGATCACAGGCGATGCGGTGGGTTCGACGGCAAACACTTTGAGATTTGGAAATTTGGCCTTCAAAACTTTGGCAGTGCCCGTCAAGTGGCCGCCGGTGCCGACACCTGTGATGATGGCGTCGATGCCTTCGGGAAAGTCCGCCAAAATTTCTTGCGCTGTGGTGCGAACGTGCACATCCACGTTTGCAGGGTTTTCAAACTGCTGAGGCATCCAAGCGTCGGGCGTACTGGCCACCAACTCTTGGGCGCGTGCAATGGCGCCCTTCATGCCTTTTTCGCGCGGTGTGAGGTCGAAGGTGGCGCCGTAGGCCAGCATCAAGCGGCGGCGTTCAATCGACATGCTGTCGGGCATGACCAAGACCAATTTGTAGCCCTTGACGGCCGCCACCATGGCCAAGCCAATGCCGGTGTTGCCAGAGGTGGGCTCAATGATGGTGCCGCCCGCTTGGAGCGCGCCTGATTTTTCGGCGTCTTCGACCATGGCCAAGGCAATGCGGTCTTTCACCGAACCGCCGGGGTTGCTTCGCTCAGATTTGATCCACACATTGGCATTGGCGCCAAACAGTTTGTTGATGCGGATGTGAGGCGTGTTGCCAATGGTCTGCAAAACGTTTTGAGCTTTCATGATCGCGGTCCTTGGGTTGTCAAGAGGAATGAATTGAACGACTGAGACTGATTTTGACCTACTTGTTCTGTCAATTCCTGCATATGGTTATGCCACGAGGCGATAATGCACGTGTGAAGCTTGCCAGACCGTCGCTGGTGCTAGCTGACATGTGATGGCGCAAGCCATTTCATGGATGCCATGGTTCAAGAATTTCTTGGGCCATGGGCCGAAAGGCCGCACTGGAGGAACGTCCGGACTGCACAGGACAGCGTAGGAGGTAACACCTCTCCACCGAAAGGCCGCAAGGCACCAAGGTGAGGATTAGAGCAACAGAGACGAGCCGATTGAGTTCGGGTGAAACGGGCAATCTCTACGCGCAGCAATACCAAATAGGCACACGTTGATCTGGTTCCGGAGAGTGTGCGGGTAGGTAGCACCGAGCCGAGTGGGCAACCCTCGGCCCAGAGTAATGGCGGTCACATTGAAGGCAACTTCAATGCACAGAATCCGGCTTATCGGTAGGCTTCACACTTTTTTCGAAGGCCATGCAAGGGCCAAAAAAAACGCGCTCTAGAGCGCGTTTTTGCGGGGTTGAATTTTGGACTTAGCGCGTTGGCACCAAGCTGGCAGCCAAGGCAAACACCGAGTTGGGCACGTTCATTTTCACGGGCTGACTTTTGGGCTTGGCAAACACGCCGCGCTTGACCATAGACGGTGCGGGCTCTACGGTCACGCCTTTGGCACGTTGCTCTGACACCAGCTGGCGCAAGCTGATGGACTGCAAATGCGCCAACATCTTCTCGTTCAGGCTGGCCCACAAATCGCTGCTCATCCAGGTGCTGCCTTCGGTGTTGCTGGCGTCTTCAGATTCGGCCGAGCTGTCGACGGCGCTCACAATGTCGGCCATGGTGATTTTTTCGGCATTGCGCGCCAAAGAGTAACCACCACCAGGGCCGCGTGTGCTTTCAACCAACTGGTGTTGACGCAGTTTGCTGAACAGTTGCTCAAGGTAGGAGAGCGAAATTTGGTGACGTTCGCTGATGGCCGAGAGCGAAACAGGGCCGCGATCTTCGCGCAAGGCGACATCGATCATGGCCGTGACGGCAAAACGACTTTTGGTGCTCAAACGCATGGTGCTTTCCTTTCAGCGCAAGCGGCGAATCAATTGAGACATTTTCTCAAACTTACAAGCCAATTGAGGATGACCTGACGAATTTCAAGGGCTTCAAGCCCTGAAATGTCGCAAAAATGCGCCAAAACCCGATTTTTATCAGAATCTTTCGTAAGGCATGAGTGCGCGCCATTGACCCGGTGTCAAGGGGGCCATCAAAACCCGACCCATTCGAACTCTTTTGAGGCCGATCAGCCGCAGGTCTGCATTTTCAATGACACCTGCGGCATACCCAGGTTGGTACCCCTTAAAAGCCATGCGCAAACCGGTCTTGTTGGGGTTTTCGCTGCTGATGCTGGTTTTGAGGCCCGTGGGGCACATGGCGTCCAATTGGTCCGCGCTCACAGCGCCTTGCACTTCGGCCAGCATTTCGTGTTCGAGGGGCGTGCGCTGATCTTGCAATTTACGCAGCATGCTGGGGTCTTCTGTGAGCACCACCAAGCCGGTGGCGGCATCTTCTAGCGCTGCTGCGCATTGCAACAATTTTTGAAGCCTGGGTGTGAGGCTGATGCCAGAGCGGTCTTGGTTGGAACGCATCTCGGATGTGAGACTGTTCCAAACTGAGTTCTTGCTTTGAGGCAAACAACTTTGGCCCGCTGTTTTGTGCATGACGATGGTGAGGAGGGGGACTTTGCCGCGCTGTGCGGTGCTGTGAATGTCGATGGTTTCGTCTTTGACCCGGTGTGCGGGTTCATCCACCACCACGTTGTTGACCTTGACCCAGCCGCCCACAATCACTTGCTCGGCCTCGGCGCGAGAGCATTTCAAAATATCGGCCACGCGTTTGGCCAGGCGAATGCCTTCGGTAGAGTTCATTGTTGCGGTTAGTTGTTGCCAGGCGGCATGGACTGGATGCGGTCCACGTGGGCCTGGAGTGAACGTGCAGCCACTGGCCACAAACGTTGGGGCACGTCGTCGTAGGCGTGCGCCACCCAGTCCTCGAGTGTGCCATGCGGCAAGGCCTGCATGGCGGCGATCACTTTGGCTTCGCGTTTTAAGCGGTGCGCCTTGAGTTGGGCAATGGCTTGTGCGGCAAATCCCAACACGTAGCCATGGGCCGGCAAGATGAATTCGAGGCTGTGTGCCCGGCATTCAGTGGCCAACAAGTCGAGTGAATCGAGGTAATCGTTCATGCTGCCATCTGGCGGGTTGACCACCGTGGTGCTGCCGTTGAGCACATGGTCGCCCGAAAACAGCAAGCCGTCTTCGAGCAAGGCCAAGCACACATGGTTGGCGGCATGGCCGGGGGTGTGTAGCACTTTGAGGCTGTGCTCGCCCACTTTCAAAATTTCACCGTGAGCCAATGAGCGGTTAGGCGTGAACAGGCTTTGTGCGTTGGCCGTGCTGGCAGAGGGCAAGCCCAGTATGGGTGGCGCGGCGCCAGTCGAGTCTTTGCACAGTTCCTGCAAAGGCTTGGCGCCAGGCGAGTGATCGGGGTGCGAGTGGGTGCACACAATCATGCGAATTTGACCGCTGGTGGCGCGCCAAATTTTGTCCAAGTGATCGGGGTCGGCTGGGCCTGGGTCGATCACGATGTAGCCGCTGTGAGGGTCGCCCACCCAGTAGGTGTTGGTGCCGGGACCTGTCATCACGCCTGGGTTGGGTGCGGTGAGGCGTTGCACATTTTTGAGCAAGGCCACGGGGTGGTCGGACTGCCAATCGAGGTGGTGCACGATTTGGCCATCGGGGCTGGTGAGGGCCAATTCGCCATAAGGTGACTCGTGCTCCATGTAGCGCTCTTCTTTGCCGGCCAACCAGCCCGCGCGGGGGCAGCTGGTCCACAAAGGCTCGTCGTTGACAGCGCAGGCGTCCATCACGGCTTGCACGTTGGCAAATGCAGTGAGGCGTTGCAGCGTGCGAATGGTGGGGAAGATGATGAAGAAGCTGCCCGCTTCGTGGCGCTGCAGCGCGTCGGCAGGGCGCACCCACACGGGTTCGAACTGTTCAGATTCGTCGGCCACCGGTGTTTGGCCTTCGGGCATGCGTGCTACCAAAAAGGGCACGTCAAAGCGTTTGGGTAAATCGCGGTCGGTGATCCAATGGGCAAGTACATAGACTTGATCGGCGGCCAGTTGTAGACCGTGTAAGGCGCATTGCGAGGCAAACGGCTGGCTGCGGTCGAGCAGGGCAATGTCTTGCGCCGTGGCCATGCTTTGGTCTGAGCGGTAGGCCAACAAAATGCCCAGCTCTTCAAAACTTTCGCGAATGGCGGCAATGGCTTGTGTGAGGTGCAGGTCACTTTGGGTGGGGCGTCGCTGCGCTTGGGCATGCGAGGCGGCAT
The DNA here is from genome assembly GCA_030158125.1 of Limnohabitans sp. Classification (GTDB taxonomy): domain Bacteria; phylum Pseudomonadota; class Gammaproteobacteria; order Burkholderiales; family Burkholderiaceae_C; genus Limnohabitans_A. The sequence continues at coordinate 79,994 of JAOATL010000013.1, forward strand.
CGAGCGCGTCAACGCCACCGCCCGGAAAGACATAAGCGCCAGGGGCAAAACTGGCAGTGAGTGAGCGCCGCGTCATGAGCACTTCAAGGCCTTGGGCACTGTCGCGCAGCAACAGCACCGTGGCGGCCGGCCGTGTCACGGCGGGTTCTCGTTGGGGATGCAAAAGTTGTTGAGGTCTGACCATGCCTGGATTATCGGTCCTAGTCCACGGCTTGTCGCCTTGGCTGGCGCGCTTTGTTAAAACCACGTCCGAACCGAGGATAATTCGGCCATGCGAATTCGCTTTACAAAAATGCAAGGGGCGGGCAACGATTTTGTGGTGCTCGACGAAACGCGTGCGCGTTTCAATTTCACCACCGCCCAATACCGCTTCTTGGCCGACCGCCATTTTGGGGTGGGTGCCGATCAAATCCTGACGGTGCGCCCAGCGCCCAACGACACGCTCGATTTTGAATATGTGATTCACAACGCCGATGGCGGCGAGGTGGAGCACTGTGGCAATGGCGCGCGTTGCTTCGTGCGCTATGTGCGCGACAAAGGCCTGACCACCAAAGACCGCGTTCGCGTGAAAGTCCAGCAAGGCGAGATTGAGTTGCAAATGAACGCCGATGGCCGCGTGACGGTCAACATGGGTGCGCCTATTTTGGATTTGCCCAAGGTGCCTTTCAAAGCCGAAGGTTTGCAGCACACCCAAGTGAATGGTTGCGAAGTTTGGCAACTGCCTTTGAGCACCGTTGATGCAGGTGTCGTGGCCCCTGTGGCCGTGGTGTCGATGGGCAACCCACACGCCGTTCAGGTGGTGGACAACGTTGATACAGCGCCCGTGCTGACCCACGGCCCTTTGATTGAACACCACCCTGCATTTCCCAACCGCGTTAACGCAGGCTTCATGCAAATTGTGAGCCGCGACGCCGTGCGTCTGCGCGTGTTTGAGCGCGGTGCTGGCGAAACCTTGGCCTGCGGCACCGGTGCTTGCGCCGCCGTCGTGGCTGGTATTCGCATGGGCTTGCTCAACCCCAAAGTGGATGTGCAAACCCATGGCGGCACCCTCACCATTGAATGGCAAGGCCTTGCCAAAAACGATCTGTCGCAAGCGGTCTTCATGACCGGCCCCGCCACTTCCGTTTTTGAAGGCGAGATTGACGTTCCCAACTTACCTTGATTTGAAAGACAGGCATGACTCCTACCCCTATCAATCCGATGAACCCCATCACCGAAGATGACATCGCTGATTTTTTGGCCAACACGCCTGACTTTTTTGAGCGCCATGCGCAGTTGCTGGCCACGGTGCAATTGCTCAGCCCCGACAACCACCGTTCGGTGAGTTTGCAAGAGCGCCAAGCGCAAATGTTGCGCGACAAAATTCGGGCCTTGGAAATGCGCATCATGGACATGATTCGCCACGGCAACGAAAACATGATCATCACAGAGAAGCTGCAAAAGTGGGCGTGTGAGTTGTTGCAGACACCTGCGGCCGAGCGTGTCCCTTCTGCGCTGAAAAACATTGAGTTGCGTTTCCAGGTGCCGCAAGTGGGGGTGCGTTTGTGGGGTGTGTCAGAAGCCTTTGCCCATGCAGATTACAGCCAAGCTGTCAGCGACGAAGTAAAACAAGCGGCGGCCAGTTTTGCGACACCTTTTGTGGGGGCCAGCTCTGGTGTGGATGCGGTGCAATGGTTACAAGAGCCCGCGCAGGCGGCGTCCGTTGCCTTGTTGCCTTTGCGTTTGCGCAAAGACCTGGCACCGTTTGGTTTGTTGGTGCTGGCCTCGCCTGATGCACAACGGTTCCACAGCGGCATGGGCACAGATTTCTTAGAGCACTTGGCTGAGCTGTGCAGCGCAGCCCTGTCGGCCTTGTTGCCTTCTCAGGACTGAGGTTCAAGGGATGGACGAGCGCGTCGCTCGTTACCTCGACCATGTGCGTTTTGAAAAACGCCTGGCCGAGAGAACCTCGACGCTGTATTCGTTAGACCTGCAAAAACTGTCTGAGTTGGCGCTGACGGCCAACGTCGATTTGGCCCAGGTGCAAACCATGCACGTGCGCAGGTGGGTGGCGCAAATGCACAGCGGTGGCCGAACCGGTCGCGGCATTGCACTTATTTTGTCGGGCTGGCGCGGCTTCTACCATTGGTTGGCGCGCGAGAGCCTCATTGCGCACAACCCCGTTGAAGGCGTACGTGCACCCAAAGTGGCCAAGCCTTTGCCCAAAGCTTTGGGGGTGGACGAAGCCGTGCAATTGGCCGAGCACACCGAAGAGGCAGACGATCCCTGGTTAGAAGCGCGCGATGCGGCCATGGTGGAGCTGCTGTATGGCTGCGGTTTGCGGGTGGCAGAACTCACCGGTTTGGACGTGGTGGCCAGCACGGACGCGTCTAAAAAAGGCCGAGGTTGGATTGATTTGCAAGGCGCCGAAGTGATGGTGCAAGGCAAGGGCGGCAAACGCAGAACGGTGCCATTGGGCCAAGCCGCCGTCATGGCCCTTGAAGCTTGGTTGCCACTGCGGAGCCAGGCCATGGGCATGATGACGCAATCGGCGCCTGGCCTGTCGGATGTCGCGTTGGCGCTTTTTCCGGGGCGGCATGGCACGCGCCTCACAGCGCAGTCGGTGTGGCAACGTTTGAAACGGCGCAGTTTGCTGGCGGGCTTGGCCACGCCGGTGCACCCCCACATGTTGCGCCATTCTTTTGCCAGCCATGTGTTGCAATCGAGCAGCGATTTACGGGCAGTGCAAGAGTTGTTGGGCCATGCCAACATCAGCACCACGCAGGTGTACACACGCTTGGATTTTCAGCATTTGGCCAAAGCCTACGACGCGGCGCACCCAAGGGCCAAACGTGGTGCGGGCAACTCAGAGAAAAAATAATCGCCAACTGCTGCAGGCGTTTTTAACCCTGCCGAGTGGGACAATGGCGGCATGAAAACGATTCGACTCAAAGCTGGCAAAGAACGCTCTTTGCAACGTCAACACCCCTGGATTTTTGAATCGGCCATCGCCAAAGGCAGTGCCGATGCGGGGGAAACTGTGCGAGTGGAATCGCACGAAGGGGTGTTTTTGGCGTGGGCGGCATTCAGTCCCACTTCGCGCATTCGCGCACGGGTCTGGAGTTTTGATGAAGCGCAGCGCATTGATGCGGCCTTCATTGAGGGGTTGATTCAAAAATCAGTTCAAGCGCGCCGTTTGTTTGACATTCAAAGCAATGGCATGCGGCTGGTCCATGGCGAGTCCGATGGCTTGCCTGGCTTGGTGGTTGACCGCTATGGTGACACGTTGGTGGCCCAGTTCACATCGTGCGGCACCGAGCGATTTAAGGACGTGATGGCCGATGCTTTGCTCAAAGCCACCGGTCTGACCAAGCTTTATGAGCGTTCTGATGCCAACGTGCGCTCGCTTGAAGGTTTGCCCGAAGTGACGGGTTGGCTGCGCGGTGAAGGCCCTACAGAACTCACGTTGCAAGAGCATCAGTGGCAGCTGACACTCAACATTGCTGAAGGCCACAAAACGGGGTTTTATTTGGACCAACGCGACAGCCGTTATCGCTTTTTTCAACACACGCAGTTTCGAAAATTTCAAAGTGTGCTCAATTGCTATTGCTACACCGGTGGTTTCAGTGTGGCGGCTTTGGCGGGCGGGGCTGCGCACGTCACGTCCATTGATTCATCGGGGCCTGCGCTTGAAAAGGCCAAGGCCAATGTGTTGTTGAATGGCTTTGAGTTGTCGCGCACCACGTTCATGGATGCGGATGTCAATGCGTCACTGCGTTCGTTCATTGAGCAGGGTGTGCAGTTTGATGCCATTGTGCTAGACCCGCCTAAGTTTGCACCGACAGCGGCGCATGCCGATCGGGCTGCGCGGGCTTACAAGGACATCAATCGCTTGGCGTTTAAGTTGCTGGCGCCTGGGGGGGAGTTGTTCACTTACTCTTGCTCGGGTGGCATCAGTGCCGATTTGTTTCACAAGATTGTGGCGTCGGCTGGGACGGATGCGGGGGTGGATGGGTACATCAGTGAGCGGCTGCAAGGAGCGCCTGATCATCCAATGACGGTTCATTTTCCTGAAGGTGAGTACCTCAAGGGCTTGGTTGTAGTTAAGAAGCTTTGAGACTTCTCGCGCTTCCTGGACAAGGATGAATGGGGCGGGCGCCTCATGCTGGGGTACCAGAAATCGTTGCCCACCCCATTCATCCTTGCCCAGGAATGACACTTGGTACTCGATGACATCCTCATCCTGCTGGGTTTTTTCTGGGGTGGGTACACTTCAGGGCTGTTTTATTTTCTGTCTTTTGGAGTATTTCCATGGCTTTGATTCCTGCAACCATCCTGACGGGCTTTTTGGGCTCGGGTAAAACGACGCTGCTCAAGCGGGTGTTGACGGAGGCGCATGGCCAGAAGATTGCCATCATTGAGAATGAGTTTGGCGAAGAGAACATTGACAATGACATTTTGGTGTCAGACACCAATGAGCAAATCATTCAAATGAGCAATGGGTGCATTTGTTGCACCATTCGGGAAGATTTGCGAACCACTTTGCAAACCTTGGCAGCCCAAAAGCGCAAGGGTGAATTGAACTTTGACCGCGTGGTGATTGAAACGACGGGCTTGGCCGATCCGGGTCCTGTGGCGCAAACGTTTTTCATGGACGATGAAATTGCGGAAAGCTTTTTGCTGGACTCTATTCTCACGTTGGTCGATGCCAAGCACGCAGCTCAGCAGTTGAACGATCGCCAAGAGGCGCGCCGTCAAGTGGGGTTTGCCGATCAAATTTTCATCAGCAAGGCCGACTTGGTGTCTCAGCCTGAGCTCGAGGCGCTGCAGCACCGGTTGGCCCACATGAACCCGCGTGCCCCTCAAAAGGTGGTGCATTTTGGCGAAGTGTCTTTGGCCGAAGTGTTTGATTTGCGCGGATTCAATTTGAACGCCAAGCTCGACATCGACCCCGATTTCTTGAAAGAAGAAGAGCCGCATGTGCACGACGCGCATTGTGGCCACGACCATGCGCACGGCGAGAGCTGCAACCACCCTTCACACCAAGGCGAAGGCCATGGCCATCACCATCACTTTGACGATGATGTGAAGAGCTTTGTCTTTAAATCAGACAAAGCCTTTGAGCCTGCCAAGTTGGAGGACTTTTTGGGGGCCATCGTGAATGTGTACGGCCCGCGCATGCTGCGCTACAAAGGCGTGCTTAACATGAAAGGCACCGAGCGTAAGGTTATTTTCCAAGGCGTTCATCAGCTCATGGGCAGTGATTTAGGGCCTGTTTGGGCAGAAAACGAGCCTAAAGTCAGCAAAATGGTCTTCATTGGCATCGACCTGCCCAAAGACATTTTGTTGCAGGGGCTAGAGCAATGTTTGGTTTAGTTTTCTAGAAAGCGTTTTGAGGCGTTTCAGTCGCTACAATCTGCGCCCTGACGGGGTCCCTTATTGAGGCCTCTATGCGCCCAGAAGGTCGAAAAATATGGGTTTTGACGCAAATGAACCAATGACCACAATTCATTTGCCAATGGCTGGTGCCTGTAAAGGCGCGTAAGCCGCCACGGCTAGGAGTCAGGACGTGAAAAAGCCCCTTAAAACGAGCTCAAAATCCGCAGTTAAAAAATCCAGTTCTACAGCGAGTGCCAAGGCCAAATCGGCGGCGCCAGCCAAAAAACTGAACAAGCCAGCGCCTGCGAAGGCGGCCAAAACTGCTGTCACCAAAGTCGTGTCCAAAGGCAAACCTGTTGTGAAGAAAGCTGCCCCTAAAGCAGCCGCCAAGCCTGCAGCCAAACCCGTGTCCAAAACGACACAGACCAAGGCCAAAGTGGCTGCCAAGCCTGCTTTGAAAGCCAAGCCAGCAGCCAAAGCTGCCAACAAGGCGCCGGCCAAAGCCGTGGTTAAAGCACCCGTTAAAGCACCGGTTAAAGCCAAAGTGGCTGCAAAACCCGTGGCCAAAACTGCGGGCAAGGTGATGGCCAAGCCCGTTGCTAAAGCCAAACCTGTCGCCAAACCTGTCGCCAAACCTGTCGCCAAACCTGTCGCCAAACCTGTCGCCAAACCTGTCGCCAAGCCAGCAGCTAAACCAGCAGCTAAACCAGCAGCCAAGCCTGTTGCCAAACCTGTTGCCAAAGCGGTGCCCAAGGCGATCGTCAAGCCCACCCCTAAGTCTGCCCCTAAGCCTGCAGCCAAACCTGCAGCCAAACCAGTGCCAGCCCCCAAACCTGCAGCGCCCGTTAAGGCAGAAAAAGTCGCCAAGGCTGCTAAACCAGCTAAGGCCGTCAAAGTTGAAAAAGTGGCCACACCGCCCGCAGCCCCGGTTGCAGCGCCTGTGGTCTCGGGAGATGTTCCTGCGCGCGCAGTTCGTCCTTCCGCGCGCTTAGCCCAAATCACAGTGCCATCGATGGCTCAATCGGTGGCTTCCACGGCTGCAAAAGCCAGTTATCTCCAAAACATGCCATCTCAAGTTCTTACTCCTCCCCCCTTTGTTGCCGTTAAAAAAGACGCTAAATTGGCGAATAACTGGAAAACCAAAAAACCTGACCAACTCAGCGATGCTGAAGTCATGGCCATGTCCGATAACGACTACATGAACGATGCCCAAATGGCATATTTCCGCCTCAAACTGGTGGCTTTAAAGCAGGGCATTCTGGCCAATGCTGGCGAGACCACCGAGCATTTGCGTGAAGACACCGTGGTGGTGCCCGATCCTGCAGACCGCGCCACCATTGAAGAAGAGCACGCGTTGGAATTGCGTACGCGCGATCGCGAACGCAAGTTGCTGAAGAAAATTGAGCAATCGATCCAGCGCATTGATGCGGGCGACTATGGCTACTGTGACGAAACAGGCGAACCCATCGGCGTCGGCCGTTTGCTGGCCCGTCCTACCGCCAACTTGTCTTTAGAAGCACAGCAACGTCGAGAACTCAAACAGAAAATGTTTGGTGATTGATGCACCGTGTGCAGCTCCCTCGAAAAGGCTCCGACAGGAGCCTTTTTTTCGTCTGAAGCCGGACATGACGAATTGATCTCAAATAGTTATGAAATTTATGAAAATATTTTTCGCCTGAAAAAGTCTCATAAGTTACTTGCAAACAAACTTCTAAGTGCCTAATTTTCAAGGATTTTTTGCAGCAGAATCTGATGCAAAGAGTGTCCTAAGCCCTTGATTTCATTGAAAAAAACTCGAAAAACCCCTTGCGAGGTGGTGATTTCCTGATACAGTGCAAAAAAGTGCAATTAAGTGGGAGAAATACCCAAATTGCGTGTGTATTGACCAGGAATCGAGAATCAAGTGTTTCAAGGTGCATCTTCGTTGAGTTTGGACGCCAAAGGCCGCCTGTCGGTGCCTACGCGTCACCGCGAGGTTTTGAGTGCCACGGCGGGTGGTCAGTTGACCATCACGAAACACCCTCACGGCTGTTTGATGGTGTTTCCGCGCACTGAGTGGGAGCGCTTTCGCGAACGCATCGCGCAGCTGCCCATGGAAGCGCAGTGGTGGAAACGCATTTTCCTGGGCAACGCCATGGACGTTGAGATGGATGGTACGGGCCGCGTCTTGGTATCGCCTGAACTGCGCGCTGCAGCGGGCATTGCCAAAGACACCATCTTGCTGGGCATGGGCAATCATTTTGAGTTGTGGGACAAAGAGGCCTACGACGCACAAGAAGCCAAAGCCATGCAGGGTGCCATGCCCGATGTCTTCAAGGACTTTTCGTTCTGAGGCCTGTGTGACAACGACTTGGCAACACACCACCGTCTTGCTCACTGAAGCAGTAGATGCGTTGTTAGGCAATGCAGGCGAAGTCGCCGATCATGCACCAACACCAGCGACCTATGTGGATGCAACCTTTGGTCGCGGTGGGCATTCACGTTTGATTTTGTCGCGCATGCCAGCACAGGCCAAGCTCATTGCCTTTGACAAGGATGTGGAGGCCATTGCAGAGGCTGCAAAAATTCAGGATGCGCGTTTCGCCATTCGGCACGAAGGTTTTCGCAACCTGGGTGAGTTGCCACCCAGCAGCATCGCTGGTGTGTTGATGGACCTGGGCATCAGCTCCCCTCAAATTGACAACCCCGACAGGGGTTTTTCTTTTCGTTTCGATGGCCCCTTAGACATGCGCATGGACACCACGCGCGGTCAGAGTGTGGCTGAGTGGCTGGCCTCTGCCAGCGTGGATCAGATCACGGAGGTTGTACGTGACTATGGCGAAGAACGGTTTGCTTTTCCGATTGCAAAGGCGATTGTGGCTCGCAGACAAGAGCGGGGCCCAATTTCATCCACCGCCGATTTGGCCGGGATCGTGGCTAACACGGTCAAAACCCGCGAGCCGGGCAAGGACCCTGCAACGCGGACATTTCAGGCTCTTCGGATTTTCATCAACGCCGAGCTTGAGGAGCTTGAACAAGCGCTAGAGGCCAGTTTGCAAGTATTGCAGCCGGGTGGGCGTTTGGTGGTGATCAGTTTCCATTCGTTGGAAGACCGCATCGTGAAGCAATTCATTGCGAAGCATTCCAAAGAAGTTTATGACCGTCGCGCACCCTTTGCCGTGCCGCAGGCCATGAAACTGAAATCCATCGAGCGCATTCGCCCCAGTGAGGCGGAAGTGGCGGCCAACCCTCGCTCGCGTAGCGCCATCATGCGTGTGGCCGAAAGAACCGAGGTGGCCGCATGACCCGCCTGAATGTGTTTTTGGTCATTGCCATTATTTTCTCAGCCATGTTCTTGGTGCACAGCCACTACGAAGCCCGCCGTTCGTTCATGGCCTTAGAAGTTGCCACCAAAGAAGCAACACGACTTGAGTTGGAGCACGAGCGCTTGCAAGTGGAGCGACGTGCGCAAGCATCGCCTTTGCGCATTGAGCAAATTGCCAAGCAACAATTGCAAATGCGTTTGGTCACGCCAGGCATCACGCAATATGTGAAGCAGCCTTCTGACATGACGCGCCCTGACGTGCAAACGCAAGTCAAAACAAACACGGGCCAGAAACCATGAGCCGCAGCGTTCAGCTTTCCTCCAGCCCGCTGCTGGCCAGCAAGACGCCCGTTTGGCGCAGTAAATTAATTGTGGCCGCCATGGCCATGGCTTTTGTGGGCTTGGCGGGTCGCGCGGCCTATGTGCAAGTCTTTGACAATGCATTTTTCAAACGTCAAGGCGAAGTGCGCTTTGCGCGGACCCTCACTTTGCCGGCCAACCGCGGCAGAATTTTGGACCGCAATGGCTTGATTTTGGCCTCCAGTGTGCCTGCACCCAGCGTGTGGGCCAATCCAGAAGAAATCGATCGTTCGCCAGAAGGTCTGCGGCAGCTGGGTAAGTTGCTTGAAATGACGCCAAACGAATTGGCCAAAAAATTAGAAAACGAAGACAAGACCTTCGTGTGGTTGCGTCGTCAAATGGACGAGTCGGTGGTGAAAGAAATTTTGGCCTTGAACATCAAGGGCATTTACACCATCAAAGAATACAAGCGCTTGTACCCCGAAGGTGAATCGGCTGCACACATTGTGGGCTTCACCAATGTGGAGGACAAAGGTCAAGAAGGCATTGAGTTGATTTTTCAAAATCAATTGGCAGGTACATCGGGTGCGCGTCGTGTGATCAAGGATCGTCTGGGCCGAGTGGTCGAAGATGTGGGGCAAATGACATTGCCCGTCGATGGTGAAGATTTGCAATTGAGCATTGACAGCAAAGTGCAGTTCTTTGCGTACCAAAAATTGCGCGAAGCGGTACTGGAAAACAAAGCCAAAGCTGGCAGCGTCGTGGTGCTTGATGCGCAGTCGGGTGAAATTTTGGCTTTGGCCAATTACCCCAGTTACTCGCCTGACAAACGCGTCAATTTGAGCGGCGAGCAATTGCGCAACCGTGCATTGACGGACAGTTTTGAACCTGGCTCCACCATGAAGCCTTTTGCCATTGCATTGGCATTGGAAAAAGGCTTGATCAAGCCCGAAACAGTGATTCAAACCGCCCCAGGTCGAATCAACATCACGGGCTCGACCATCACAGATGCGCATCCACATGGCGCCTTGACCGTGAACGAGGTCATTCAAAAGTCAAGCAACGTGGGCACTGTGAAAATTGCCATGCAAATGCAACCCCGCGAAATGTGGGAGATGTTTACTGCCGTGGGTTTTGGACAGAAACCACAACTGCCATTTCCGGGTGTGGTCAGTGGCCGCTTGCGCGCAGCCAAAACATGGCGACCCGTTGAACAGGCCACCATGAGCTATGGCTATGGCGTGTCGGTCAGTTTGTTTCAGATGGCACGCGCGTACACCATCTTTGCCAGCGATGGCAAGTCGCTGCCTGCAACCTTGATCAAGAATGGTCAGATTCCTGTGGGTGTGCCAGTGATCAGCCCTGACCACGCACAAGCCATGCGTCACATGTTGAACATGGCAGCTGGCCCCGGCGGTACGGCTCAAAAGGCCCAAACCGTTGGTTATTCGGTTGGTGGCAAAACAGGCACGGCTCACAAACAAGAAGGCAAAGGCTACGCCGGTAAAAAATACCGTGGCGTGTTCGTGGGCTTGGCGCCCATAGACAAGCCCCGCATAGTGGTGGCCGTGATGATTGATGAGCCCTCCAATGGTCGTTATTACGGTGGCGATGTGGCCGCACCTGTGTTCAGCCAAACCGTGCAGCAAAGTTTGCGTTTGTTGGGTGTGCAACCCGACATGAGCGTCAAACCACAAATTGTGGCCAATGGTGTGGAGGAGTCCTTCTGATGCAAACTCTGCACAGTCCGATTCAGGCTGCACAATGGTTGCGTCAGCACGTGACGGGCGTTTTGTGCACCGACAGTCGTGCGGTTAAAGCCGGCGATGCGTTCATTGCTTGGCCGGGTGCCGCTACTGATGGCCGTGCGTATGTCACTTCTGCGCTTGGCAAAGGTGCTAGCGCTTGTTTGCTGGAAGCGCACGGCAGCGATCAGTGGACTCAAGAGTGGCTGAACACTTTGGCGCATGCGCCTGCGCAATTGGCCACTTATGTTGGATTGAAGGCCGACACTGGCTGGATCGCCGATGCCTATTACGAACAACCCAGCCAGGCCTTGAAGGTCATGGCCGTCACGGGGACCAACGGTAAAACATCCTGCACATGGTGGTTGGCGCAAGCTTTGAACACGCTGAATGCGACAACGCGTCAGACCCGTTGCGCAGTGGTGGGCACTTTGGGTGTGGGCGAGCCGCCCCACTTGGTGTCAACAGGAATGACCACGCCCGATCCTGTGTTGTTGCAAGCGCAGTTTCAAAATTTTGTCTCTGCCGGTGTGACACACTGCGCCATTGAAGCCAGCTCTATTGGAATTGCCGAGCAACGTTTGGCAGGTACCCGCATTCAGTTGGCGGTGTTCACCAATTTCACGCAAGACCATTTGGACTATCACGGCTCCATGGCCGCTTATTGGCAGGCCAAAGAAGCCTTGTTTGCATGGCCCGATTTGCAAGTGGCGGTTGTCAATGTGGACGATGCGCATGGCGCGCAGTTGGCGGAAGATTTGCATGCGCGCCAAACCACAGACTTGTGGACTTGTTCAAGTCAAGGCAAGCCCGCGCGCTTGCAAGCACTGAATTTGCAACGCACTGCTGCAGGCATGGCCTTTGATGTGAAAGAGGCTGATCAGCTTTTGCACTTGCAGACCCGTTTGATGGGTGATTACAACGTCGACAATTTGCTGGGCGTCATGGCGGCCTTGAGAGCTTTGGATGTGCCTTTGGTCAAAGTGCTCGAAGTCTGTGCAAGTTTGCAAGCTGTGCCTGGTCGCATGGAAAAAGTTGCCGGCGTAGACGGCCTGGCCTTGCCTTTGACGGTGGTGGACTATGCGCACACGCCCGATGCAGTCGCGCAAACTTTGGCCACTTTGAAGCGGGTTGCGCAAGACTTGGGCTCGCAGCTCTGGTGTGTATTGGGTTGCGGTGGCGATCGCGATGCCAGTAAGCGTCCCATGATGGCCGCCGCCGCCGAGTCTGCCGCCGACCATGTGGTGTTGACCAGCGACAACCCTCGCACGGAATCACCGGCCGCCATCGTGCAAGACATGCTCAAAGGCTTGAAGGCGCCGCAGGCCGTTCATCAAGAGCTCGACCGTCAAAAAGCAATCGCCCACGTGGTGATGCAGGCCAGTGCCCATGATGTTATTTTGATTGCTGGCAAAGGTCATGAAGTGACGCAGGAGATTGCCGGCGTGAAACATCCGTTTGATGACCGCTTGCAGGCACAGCGTGCACTGCTTGAGCGTGCACGACGCCTGACGACCCAAGAGGCTCGGCCATGAACCTCTCCTTGACCCAATTGCAAAACTGGTTGCCAAATGCAAAGGCAGTGCCAGGTACGCTCACCGCAGTACCACTGGCGTCTGTGCGCATTCAAGCGGTTCGCACCGACAGCCGCAGCGTGGTCGCCGGTGATTTGTTTGTGGCTTTGAAGGGTGAGACCTTTGATGGCACCGCATTTTTGCTGCAGGCCCAGACGCAGGGCGCTGTGGCGGTATTGTTTGAGGCGGACGATTTGCAAAACAGCGACGTCTTGACGCATTTGCAAGGTGTGCACATTCCCGCATTTTGTGTGCCCAATGCACGTGAAGCATTGGGCCAACTGGCTGCGCAGTGGCGACGTCAATTTGATGTGGCGCTCATTGGCGTCACAGGCAGCAATGGCAAAACCACTGTGACGCAAATGATTGCATCTGTGTTGCGTGCCGATGCGTCGCAACCCTCCATGTCAACGCAAGGCAACTTGAACAATGAGATTGGCGTGCCACTTACATTGTTCAATGTGCGGGCCACACACCGCCGCGCGGTGATCGAGCTTGGTATGAACCATCCTGGTGAAATTGAAGTGCTGGCTCGCTACGCTCAGCCCAACATTGGTTTGGTGAACAACGCTCAACGCGAACACCAAGAGTTCATGGCCACGGTAGAAGCCGTCGCTCGTGAAAATGCCGAAGTCATTCGGGCGCTGCCTGCAAGTGGTGTTGCCGTGTTTCCTGCAGTCGACGCATACACCAGTTTGTGGCGCGAGTTGGCAGGTCAACGACAAGTCATCACCTTTGGCTTCGAGGTGGGTGACGTGCAGGCGCATCAGATTGTGTGGACACAAGGTGCTTGGCAGTTCAACTTGGTGGCTGCTTCACAAGCGTTGCCTTGTCGCTTGAACATTGCAGGTCGCCACAACGTGCTCAACGCTTTGGCCGCCACTGCCTGTGCATTGGCGGCGGGCATGCGTCTGACGGACATTGTGCGCGGGCTTGAAAGTTTTGAGCCTGTCAAAGGCCGCTCTAAATCTTGCCAGTGGCACATCAAAGGCCATCCCTACACCTTGGTCGATGACACCTACAACGCCAATCCCGATTCTGTGCGTGCTGCCATTGATGTCTTGGCCGAATTGCCAGCGCCCCGTTTGTTGGTGCTGGGCGACATGGGCGAAGTGGGGCAGCAAGGCCCTGAGTTTCATGCCGAAGTGGGTGCTTATGCCAAGTTACGTGGCATCGAAAGTATGTTCACGCTGGGCAGTTTGTGTGTGCATAGCAGTCAAGCCTTTGCAGGTGCGCGTCATTTTGAAACGATCGATGCGCTGCAAGCCGCTGTCGTGGCGCATATGCCAGCTTGCAACAGTGTGGTCATTAAAGGATCGCGGTTTATGAAAATGGAGCGCGTGGTGGAGAGCTTGCGCGTGCTGACCGAGTCAGCTCAAGCAAACGAAAGAGAGTCTGTTCATGCTGCTTAATTTGGCACAGTGGTTGCAAAGCTTGTCGCCCGAGTGGGGATTTTTGCGCGTGTTTCAGTACATCACGTTCCGTGCTGTCATGGCGGCTTTGACCTCGCTTTTGATTGGTTTGATTGCCGGCCCAGCCGTCATTCGACATTTGGCCGCTTTGAAAATTGGTCAGCCTGTGCGTGGTTATGGCATGGAAACACACCTGGCCAAAAGCGGCACGCCCACCATGGGCGGTGTGCTGATTTTGTTGTCGATTGCCATCAGCACCTTGCTGTGGTTTGACTGGGCCAATCGTTTTGTGTGGATTGTGTTGATTGTGACCTTGGGCTTTGGTGCCATTGGCTGGGTAGACGATTGGCGCAAGGTGGTCAACAAAGATCCTGAGGGCATGCGTTCTCGCGAAAAATATTTCTGGCAATCCATGATTGGGTTGTTGGCTGCGTTCTATTTGGTCTTCAGTATTTCCGAAAGTTCCAACATGCGCGTGTTGGATCTTTTTGTGAAGTGGGTCATCTCAGGCTTTGATGTCAACTTACCGCCCAAGGCGGGTTTGTTGGTGCCGTTTTTCAAAGAAATCAGCTACCCCTTGGGTGTGTTTGGTTTCATGGTCATGACCTATTTGGTCATCGTGGGTTCTAGCAATGCCGTGAACTTGACTGACGGCCTTGATGGTTTGGCCATCATGCCTGTGGTGATGGTGGGTTCTACCTTGGGCGTGTTTGCCTACGTTACGGGCAGCTCTGTGTATGCCAAGTACTTGTTCTTGCCCTACATTCCGGGCGCAGGTGAATTGATGATTTTTTGCGCCGCCATGTCGGGCGCAGGTTTGGCCTTCTTGTGGTTTAACACGCATCCTGCACAAGTGTTCATGGGCGACGTGGGTGCTTTGGCTTTGGGCGGCGCCTTGGGCACCATTGCCGTCATCGTGCGCCAAGAAATTGTGTTGGCCATCATGGGCGGTATTTTTGTGGTGGAAGCTTTGTCGGTGATGTTGCAAGTGTCTTACTTCAAATACACCAAGAAGAAATATGGCGAAGGTCGCCGCATTTTGAAGATGGCACCTTTGCACCATCACTTTGAGAAGAGTGGTTGGAAAGAAACCCAAGTGGTTGTGCGTTTTTGGATCATCACCATGCTCTTGTGCTTGGTGGGCCTGTCGACTTTGAAGTTGAGATGAGCATGAATTACCTTCAAGGCCAACACATTTTGATTTTGGGTCTGGGCGCCTCCGGCCTGGCCATGGCACGCTGGTGTACTTATGCGGGTGCAGAAGTCACTGTGGCCGATACGCGTGAAGCGCCTTCAAATTTAAGCCTTCTGCAAAGTGAATTGCCAGCAGTGCATTGGGTATCTGGCCCCTTCAATGCCAGCTTGGTAGAGGGAACTGCCATTCGCGCTGTTTTTGCCAGCCCTGGTTTGGCACCTGCTGATACGGCGCCTGTGTTGGATGCCGCCAAAACCATGGGTCTTTGGACCGGTGGCGAATTGACCTTGTTTGTCCAAGCGCTTGAAAAACTCAAAGCCACGCGTGACTATGCCCCCCAAGTGCTGGCCATCACAGGGACCAACGGCAAGACCACCGTGACTGCTTTGACCGGTCAGTTGGTGGCGCGCGCTGGCAAATCAGTCAAAGTTGCGGGCAACATTGGCCCCACGTTGCTGGACACCCTGCGTGAATGCATCGACGAGGCGTTGCCGGAGGTGTGGGTTTTGGAGTTGTCGAGTTTCCAGCTTGACAATGCTGGCCCCTTTGAGCCCACTGCCGCCACTGTTTTGAATGTGACGCAAGACCACTTGGACTGGCACGGCAGCATGGATGCCTACACCGCAGCCAAAGCAAATATTTTTGGTCAACAGACCTTGATGCTGTTGAACCGTGACGATGCACGTGTGATGGCCATGCTGCCAGAACCCATTCGTGCCAAGCTGCAAAAACCCATCGTGCGTGAACACATCACCTATGGTGCCAGCATGCCCGAGCGTCCTGGTGATTTTGGGTTGGAGACTGTCAATGGCATGACCTGGTTGGTGCGTGCATTGGAGTCCGATGAAACACGTCGATTGCGCAAAGGCGAAGTGGAAGAAATTCACATCCAGCGTTTGATGCCAGCCGATGCGTTGCGCATTCGGGGACGTCACAATGCCGTCAACGCATTGTCCGCATTGGCTTTGGCCAGCAGCACAGGGTGCAGCTTGGCGAGCATGCTGTTTGGTTTGCGCGAATACAAGGGCGAACCCCACCGTGTGGAATCTGTGGCCATCGTCAATGATCTTGAGTATTTTGACGACAGCAAGGGCACCAACGTTGGTGCCACCGTGGCGGCTTTGGTGGGCTTGGGTTCAGAACGACGTGTGGTGGTGATTTTGGGCGGCGATGGCAAAGGCCAAGACTTTTCGCCACTGGCCGAACCGGTTGCACGCTACACACGTGCAGTGGTGCTGATCGGCCGCGATGCCCCCATCATCCGCGAAGAACTGAAACTGTGTGGCGTGCCATTGATTGATGCCAGCACCTTGCCTGAAGCGGTGCTGGCTGCCAAAGCGGTGGCGCAACCAGGCGATGCTGTTTTGTTGTCCCCTGCATGTGCAAGCTTTGACATGTTCCGAGATTACCCGCATCGCGCACAAGTCTTCTGTCAAGCGGTTGCCGACATTGCAGAAGCAGCTGGACAAGTTGTGGAGTCTGCACTGTGAACGCCTTCGTGACACGTTTATCCGCTTGGAGCGCCGGCTTGTTCAGCCGCGCGGGCGGCGGCGCGTCAGTGCAGGGGGCTGCCGAGATGGGCTTGCCTGTCAATTTGGGAAGTTACGACTACGCCAAAAATGGCGCTGCGCAAGGCAAGATTCAAAACATCGATCAAGCCCTGGTGTGGGTGGTCTTGGCCTTGCTGATGTGGGGCATGATCATGGTGTACTCGGCCAGCATTGCCATGCCAGACAATCCCAAGTTTGCGCGTTACTCGCAAACCCACTTTCTCATTCGCCACGTCATCTCCATCTTGATTGGTTTTGGTGTTGCGCTGTTGGCATTCCAGGTGCCTCTTGAAATGTGGGAGAAAAACGCACGGCCTTTGTTCATCTTCGCTTTGATTTTGTTGGCCGCTGTGCTGATTCCTTTCATCGGCAAAGGTGTAAACGGTGCACGTCGTTGGATTTCATTGGGCGTGATGAATTTTCAGCCGTCTGAATTTGCCAAGCTGGCCGTCATCATCTATGCATCCGATTACATGGTGCGCAAGATGGAAGTGAAAGAACGCTTCTTCCGCGCGGTGTTGCCCATGGGTGCCGCGGTGGCCTTGGCCGGTATTTTCTTGTTGGCCGAACCCGACATGGGTGCCTTTTTGGTGATCGCCATCATTGCCATGGGTATTTTGTTTTTGGGGGGCGTCAATGCCCGCATGTTCTTCTTGATTTTGGCCATCTTGGTGTTTGCTTTTGCCATGATCATTGCCGCATCGCCCTGGCGCCGGGAGCGCATTTTTGCGTACCTCGATCCTTGGGATCCCACACATGCCTTGGGCAAAGGCTATCAGTTGTCGCACTCTTTGATTGCCATTGGCCGCGGTGAAATTTTTGGCGTGGGACTGGGCGGCAGTGTGGAGAAGCTCCATTGGTTGCCAGAAGCACACACCGATTTTTTGTTGGCCGTGATTGGTGAAGAATTTGGCTTGGTGGGCGTGATTGCCGTCATCGGTATGTTCTTGTGGCTCAGCCGCCGCATCATGGTGATTGGTCGTCAAGCCTTGGCCTTGGACCGCACATTTCCCGGCTTGGTCGCACAAGGTGTGGGCATCTGGATCGGTTTTCAGTCTTTCATCAACATGGGTGTGAACTTGGGGGCGCTGCCCACCAAGGGCTTGACCTTGCCGCTGATGAGTTATGGCGGCTCGGCCATTTTGCTGAACATGGTGGCCATTGCCATTGTGTTGCGCATCGATGCCGAGAACAAACAAATGATGCGAGGTGGTCGCTCATGAGTCGTTGCGCGTTGATCATGGCGGGCGGTACTGGTGGACACATCTTTCCAGGTTTGGCTGTGGCCGAATCATTGCGTGATGCTGGTTGGCGCGTGCACTGGCTGGGCGTGCCTGGCAACATGGAAAGCCAATATGTACCTCAGCGCGGATTTGCATTTGAGCCTGTTGAGTTCGGTGGTGTGCGCGGCAAAGGTGTGCTGAGCTTGGCCCTGTTACCGCTGCGTTTGCTCAAGGCTTTTTGGCAAAGTTTGCAAGTGATCCGCCGTGTGCAACCCGATGTGGTGGTGGGCCTAGGCGGCTACATCACGTTTCCCGGCGGCATGATGTCGGTGCTGATGGGTAAACCTTTGGTGTTGCACGAACAAAATTCAGTGGCCGGCTTGGCCAACAAAGTGCTAGCAGGTGTGGCCGATCGCATTTTCTGTGCATTTCCGCATGTCTTGAAAAAAGGCATCTGGGTCGGCAATCCACTGCGTCAAAACTTTTTAAACAAGCCTTCACCTGCCACACGTTTTGCCGGTCGCACCGGACCTTTGAAGGTGTGGGTGGTCGGTGGCAGTTTGGGTGCACAAGCCTTGAACGACATCGTGCCGCAAGCCTTGGCCTTGATGGCAACGGCGCAAAGGCCTGAGGTGGTCCATCAAAGTGGCGCCAAGCAGATTGATGCTTTGCGAGCCAATTACGCCAAGGTCGGCGTGCAAGCTGAATTGACGCCATTCATCGATGACACCGCACAAGCTTTTGCCGATGCTGACCTGGTCATTTGCCGTGCAGGTGCCAGCACCGTGACCGAAATCGCAGCGATTGGTGCGGCGGCCATTTACGTACCTTTCCCATTTGCAGTGGACGATCATCAAACGACCAACGCCCATTTTTTGGTTCAGCAAGGCGCTGGCTGGTTGATGCCGCAAGCCCAGCTGACGCCTGAATCTTTGGCTGCGCGCTTGAGCAGTTTGACACGTGAAGAATTGTTGGTCTGTGCTGAAAAAGCATGGGCTTTGAAAAAGACCCAAGCCACCCAAGATGTGGTGGCTGCTTGCGAGGCACTGGCTGCATGAAACACGCCATTCGTCACATCCATTTCATTGGCGTCGGCGGCGCCGGCATGAGCGGCATTGCCGAAGTTTTGCTGAACTTGGGCTACACCATCTCGGGTTCTGACTTGTCTGACAGCAGCACCTTGCGTCGTTTAGCAGGTCTGGGCATTCAAACCCATGTGGGTCACAGCGCTGACAACGTTCAAGGTGCTGACGCGGTCGTCACGTCAACTGCGGTGAAAGCCGACAACCCAGAGGTGTTGGTGGCACGTGCGCGGCACATTCCGGTGGTGCCACGCGCTGTGATGTTGGCCGAATTGATGCGCATGAAGCAAGGCGTTGCCATTGCTGGAACACACGGCAAAACCACCACCACCAGCCTGGTGGCCAGCGTGTTGGCTGAAGCGGGCCTCGATCCCACCTTTGTGATTGGGGGACGCTTGAACAGTGCTGGCACCAATGCCAAATTGGGCACGGGCGACTACATCGTGGTGGAAGCCGACGAATCTGATGCGTCGTTCCTGAATTTGCTGCCGGTGATGGCGGTGGTGACCAACATCGATGCCGATCACATGGAAACCTATGGCCATGACTTTGAAAAATTGAAGTCTGCCTTTGTCGAATTTTTGCACCGCATGCCCTTTTATGGCACCGCCATTTTGTGCAGTGACGACCCGGGTGTGCGCAGCATTGAAGCTTTGTTGGCTCGCCCCGTAACCACCTACGGCCTGCAGGAAGGCGCGCAGGTGAGGGCGGTCGATGTTCGCGCCGAAAACGGCCAAATGCATTTCACGGTTCAACGCCGAAATGGGGTGGTCATGCCCGATCTGCCGGTGGTGCTGAACTTGCCGGGTGAGCACAATGTGCTTAACGCCTTGGCCGCTATTTCGGTGGCCGTTGAGCTGGGTGTGGAAGATGCTGCGGTTCAGCGCGCTTTGGCTCACTTCAAAGGTGTGGGTCGACGTTTTCAGCGCTATGGCGAAGTGAAGCTGTTGAACCAAGCCGGCAGCTTTACCTTGATCGATGATTACGGCCACCATCCAGTTGAAATGGCAGCCACTTTGGCTGCCGCACGCGGTGCGTTTCCTGGCCGTCGTTTGGTGCTGGCATTTCAGCCTCATCGCTACAGCCGAACACGTGATTGCTTTGAAGATTTTGTGCGTGTGATCAGCCACGGCGCAGACACGGTTTTATTGTCCGAAGTGTATGCCGCGGGTGAGGCGCCCATCGTGGCCGCCGATGGTCGATCTTTATCTCGTGCTTTACGCATTGCAGGCAAAATTGAACCCGTTTTTGTCGATAAAATTGAGGGCATGGCGCAGGCTATTTTTGACAACGCAAAAGACGGTGATATCGTCATTTGCATGGGTGCCGGCTCCATTGGCGCAGTGCCCGCCCAGGTCCAAAAAATGGGAGGTGCTGCATGAGCAACACCCTCACCCAGTTTGGCAAAGTGGCCGTGCTCATGGGCGGCCAATCGGCCGAACGCGAAGTCTCTCTCATGTCCGGCCACGGCGTGCTCAACGCACTGCTTAGCCAAGGTGTTGATGCCCACGCCTTTGACCCCGCCCAACGCGACCTGGCCGAGCTCAAAAAAGAAGGCTTCCAACGTTGCTTCATTGCATTGCACGGCCGCTTCGGCGAAGACGGTACGGTGCAAGGTGCACTCGAATTGTTGGGCATCCCTTACACCGGCTCTGGCGTCATGGCTTCTAGCATCGCCATTGATAAAACCATGACCAAACGCGTGTGGTTGTCTGAGAATGTGCCCACGCCACGCTACGTATTGCTCAAGCAGAATAATTTAGGTGAAACTGCGCAGGCACATGTGTTGCAAACTTTGGGTTTGCCGCTCATTGTCAAGCCTGCCCGCGAGGGCTCGTCGATTGGTGTGGCCAAAGTCACGCAAGCCAGTGAGTTACCGCAAGCCTTGCAAGCTGCCGCTTTGTGCGACACCGATGTGCTGTGCGAGCAGTTCATTGCAGGCGACGAAGTCACTTGCCCTGTCTTGGGTGAGGGCGATACAGCACACGCGTTGCCCGTGATTCGCATCGTGGCACCGGCCGGCAATTACGATTACCAAAACAAATATTTCACCGACGACACACAATACTTGGTGCCTTGCGGGCTGCCCGAGGCAGAAGAAAAAGCCATCCAGGCACACGTGGTCAAGGCCTACCAAGTGCTGGGCTGTAAAGGTTGGGGCCGCGTTGATGTGATGATTGACGCACAAACACGCAAGCCTTATTTACTGGAAATCAACACCTCACCGGGCATGACCAGCCACTCCTTGGTGCCCATGTCGGCCAAGGCTGCAGGCATGGATTACGAAAGCTTGTGCATGCACTTGCTGGCCAGCGCTGGTTTGGAGCACGCCACAACTCAAAAGGATGTGGCATGAAAAAGTCCATCACCTTGCCCATGGAAGTGCGCTTGATGCAATGGACCTCGGGCCTGATGTTTGCATTGGCCTTTGTCTTGTGCTTGGCCAGTGGCATCGGTTGGTTGCTCCGTCATCCTGCGTTTTCAATTCAAGGCATCACGGTGCGCGGCAATGTGACGCACAGCAATGCGGTAACTTTGCGCGCCAATGTGTTGCCGCAATTGACGGGCAACTTTTTCACCTTGAACTTGTTGCAGGCACGTCAGGCCTTTGAGCAAATCCCTTGGATTCGAAGCGCCTTGGTGCGCCGCGAGTTCCCCAACCGCTTGGCCGTGACTTTGGATGAGTTTCAGCCCATTGCGCAATGGGGTGCCGAAGGTGAAGGCAAATTCTTGAGTGCCGAGGGTGCGGTATTTGAAGTCAACGCCGATGATGTGGACAGTGAAAATTTACCCACCCTCAAAGGCCCGGAGTCACAAGCCAGAGTGGTCTTGGAAATGTTCCAGTACCTCAAGCCCTTGTTGGCCAAGATGGACATGAATTTGGACAAGCTGGAATTGAGCCAGCGTGGCAGTTGGTCTGCCCAACTTGAGTCTGGTGCTGTCTTGGAATTGGGCCACGGCACAGACCAAGAACTGGGCGGCAAGTTGCAGTTGTTTTTCAAAACATTGACGCAGGTGGCATCGCGCTATGGTCGCACCTCTACGTCCTTGTTGTCAGCAGATTTGCGTTACGAAAATGGTTATGCCTTGCGCTTGCGCGGTGTGAGCACGTTGGCGGCAGATGGTTTGAAAAAACCTTGATCGATTGAAGATTTAGTTAAGAACGGTTGGACATATGGCAAAAGAATACAAAGATTTGGTAGTCGGTCTCGACATTGGCACGTCCAAGGTCATGGTCGTCGTGGCCGAGGTCATGCCAGGTGGTGAATTAAAACTGGCCGGCATGGGCTTGGCCCCCGGCAACGGTTTGAAGCGCGGTGTGGTGGTCAACATCGATGCCACCGTTCAAAGTATTCAACAAGCCTTGAAAGAAGCCGAGTTGATGGCCGATTGCAAAATCACGCGCGTCAACACCGGCATTACTGGCAGCCACATTCGGGGTTTGAACTCCAGCGGCATGGTGGCTGTCAAAGACAAAGAAGTCACGCCCGCCGATGTGGCCCGTGTGGTTGAAACAGCGCGTGCCATCAACATTTCGACAGACCAACGTTTGTTGTTGGTGGCGCCTCAAGAATTTGTGATCGATGGCCAAGATGTCAAAGAGCCCATTGGCATGAGCGGTATGCGCCTTGAAGCCAAGGTGCACATCGTGACCGGTGCGCAAAGTGCTGCAGAAAACATCATCAAGTGTGTGCGACGCTGTGGACTGGAAGTAGACCAGTTGCTGCTCAATCCATTGTCTTCCAGCTTGGCGGTATTGACTGAAGACGAGCGCGAACTGGGTGTGGCCTGCGTCGACATTGGCGCAGGTACCACCGACGTGGCCATCTTTACCAATGGCGCTATTCGCCACACGGCCGTTATTCCAATTGCTGGCGATTTGATCACCAGCGACATTGCCATGGCATTGCGCACACCGACCAAAGACGCAGAAGACATCAAAGTTGAAAGCGGTTGTGCCAAACAATTGTTGGCAGACCCAGAAGCACAAGTTGAAGTGCCTGGCTTGGGCGATCGCGCACCCCGCATGTTGTCCAAGCAAGCACTGGCGGGCGTGATCGAGCCACGCGTAGAAGAAATCTTCTCCTTGGTGCAACAAGTCATTCGCGAATCGGGTTACGAAGAAGTTTTGTCGTCCGGCATTGTGCTGACAGGCGGAAGCGCGGTCATGCCAGGCATGGTCGAGTTGGGTGAAGACATCTTTTTGAAGCCGGTGCGCCGCGGCGTTCCCAAGTACAACGGCGCCCTGTCTGACATGGTCAGCCAACCGCGTGTGGCCACCGTCATGGGTCTGATGGAAGAAGCCCGTCTGGCACGCTTGCGTGGTTTCAAAGTTTCGCAAAAGAAGGGTTCCATGAACAACGCCTTCACACGCTTCAAAGACTTCATCGTGGGCAACTTCTGATGGACTGGCAAAAACTTTACTTGGCAAGGGGGAGTCCTCATCAGCGATGTTGAATCCCACTTAATCCCATAAAAATAAAATTTTCAAAAATCAATATTTAGGCAACTGCAACAGTTTTAGGAGAGCACCATGAGCATTGAAATGATCCAAGTCGAAGAGTTCAACCAAGGTACGCAAATCAAAGTGATCGGCGTGGGCGGTGGCGGCGGTAACGCGGTCGAGCACATGATCGAGCGCAACGTACAAGGCGTTGAATTCATTTGCGCCAACACCGATGCGCAAGCATTGGCCCGCAGTGCAGCGCACCGCTTCATTCAATTGGGTCACACCGGTTTGGGCGCTGGCAGCAAACCTGAAAAAGGTCGCGATGCGGCAGAAGAGGCGGTGGAAGACATCCGAGCCGCCATTGAAGGCGCGCACATGTTGTTCATCACAGCGGGCATGGGCGGCGGTACCGGCACTGGTGCAGCACCCGTGATTGCGCGCGTTGCCAAAGAAATGGGCATCCTGACTGTGGGTGTGGTGACCAAGCCTTTCGACTTTGAAGGTGGCCGTCGCATGCAAAGTGCTGAATCTGGTTTGGCTGAGCTTGAAGCCAACGTCGACTCATTGATCGTGGTGCTCAATGAAAAGTTGATGGAATTGCCAGGCGGCGAAGACATGACCCAAGACGAAGCCTTTGCCCACGCCAATGACGTGCTCAAAAACGCAGTGGGTGGTATTGCAGAAATCATCAATGTGCCTGGCCATGTGAACGTCGACTTTGAAGACGTGCGCACTGTCATGGGCGAACCCGGCAAAGCCATGATGGGTACTGCGTCTGCCAGCGGCCCTGACCGTGCGCGCATTGCCTCAGAGCAAGCTGTTGCTTGCCCATTGCTCGAAGGCATCGATTTGTCTGGCGCCAAAGGCGTGTTGGTGTTGATCAGCGCGGCCAAAGGCTCACTCAAATTGAGCGAGTCCAAGCAAGCCATGAACACCATCCGTGCATATGCGTCTGAAAGCGCTCATGTCATTTACGGTACCGCTTACGACGAAAGCTTGGGCGACGAAATTCGCGTCACTGTGGTGGCCACCGGCTTGTCAAGCCAAGGTGCTCGTCGCACAGCGCCTCCGCTGCAAGTGTTGCGCACAGGTACCGATAACGTGCCATTTACAGTGGACGCGCACGATGCTGTGTCGCCTACGCTGGGCGGCCAAAGCCCCGCTTTGGGTGGTGACTACGGCCGTTTGAACACACCCAGCGTGTGGCGTACCAACCGTACACAAGCCGCCGCCAAAGTGGATGGCATGGCGTCTGCTGGCATGGACGACATCGAAATTCCAGCTTTCTTGCGCAAGCAAGCCGACTGATTGTCAGATGCCGTGGGTCTCAAAAACCCTCGTTGTGCAAGCTTGCGCTTGAAAATTTAAAATCAGCGCATGCTTGCTCAAAGAACCATCAAAACCCTGACCCAAGCCGTGGGTGTGGGTTTGCACAGCGGCCAACGGGTTGAGTTAACGCTCCGACCCGCACCCATAGACACGGGCATTGTGTTTCGGCGTGTCGATTTGGCCGAACCTGTCGACATTCACATCAATGCGCTCAGCGTCACAGATACGCGGCTGGCCTCCACCATTTCAAGTGGCCAGGCCAAAGTGCACACCGTGGAACATCTGATGTCCGCATGCGCTGGTTTGGGCATCGACAATTTAATCATCGACATCACGGCAGAGGAAGTGCCCATCTTGGATGGCTCGGCTTCTTCGTTTGTGTTCCTGCTGCAAAGCGCCGGCATTGAGCTGCAAAAAGCACCCAAGAAATTCATCCGTGTGCTCAAAACTGTAGAGGTCCGCGACGGGCAAGGCGAAAACGTCAAGTGGGCCAAGCTCGAGCCCTATGACGGTTACCGCCTTAGCTTTGAAATTGATTTTCATCACCCAGCGGTCGACTCCACAGGTCAACAGGTGGTCTTCGACATGGGCCGCGATGTCTACGCACGTGACATTGCACGTGCACGCACCTTTGGCTTTACCAAGGACGTTGAAATGTTGCGCTCCAATGGCCTGGCGCTGGGCGGCGGTCTCGACAACGCCATCGTGATGGACGACTACAAAGTCTTGAACAGCGACGGTTTGCGTTATGACGATGAATTCGTCAAACACAAAATTTTGGACGCCATGGGCGATCTGTACATCATTGGCAAACCTTTCATTGCCAGCTACACCGCTTTCCGTTCAGGTCACGCCATGAACAACCAACTGTTACGTGCGTTGTTAGACCAACCCGATGCCTATGAAATTGTCAGCTTTGACGATGTTAAAAAAGCACCCGAAGGATTTGCTTTGCCTGTACGTGCCTGGTAGGGCTCGCTCATGAAGCCCGTGGCACAGTCCTCCCTCAGAGACTTGTTCTCGCACCAGCCGTTCTTGCGTTTTTGGTTGGCGCGCTTGGCGGGTATCTTGGCTACGCAAATGTTGATGGTGGCGCTGGCTTGGCACATGTACGAAATCACGGGCAGCGCTTGGGACTTGGGTTTGGTGGGCTTGTTTCAATTTGTGCCTGCGCTCATTCTCACCTTGCCCGCCGGTCAAATTGTGGACCGGGTTCACAAAGTTCACATTTATGCCGCCTGCATGCTGATCCAGGCGGCGGTGGCGGGCTTGCTGGTGTGGGGCACAGCCGCTGATCAAGTCACGCGCGAATTGGTGTTGTTCATCTCAGCCGTGTTGGGCATGGTGCGGGCTTTTCAAATGCCCACACAACAAGCCCTCACACCGCATTTGGTGCCCAGCCATTTGTTGCAACGCGCTGTGGCTTTGAGCTCGACGGGTGTTCAGACCGCTGTCATTGGCGGTCCTGCATTGGGCGGTATCTTGTACGCCATGCACGTGAATGCCGTGTATGCCACGTGCGCTGCATTTTTGTTCATCGCATTTTTATTGGCACTGTCGGTACGCTACGAACACAAACCTTCCCAAGCTGCTGCAGATTTGCGCAGCGTGTTGGCAGGCGCTCACTTTGTGTGGCATCACAAAGTTTTGTTGGGTGCCATTGCATTGGATTTGTTTGCGGTGTTGTTGGGCGGCGTCACCGCGCTTTTGCCCATCTATGCCAAAGACATTTTGCACACAGGCCCAGAAGGCCTGGGCCTGTTGCGCTCATCGCCTGCGGTCGGTGCCCTGTTCATGGCTGCTGTGCTCACACAGTGGCCGATCGAGCGCCGTGTGGGGCCTTGGATGCTGATGGCCGTGGCCGTGTTTGGCATGGCCAATTTTGTCTTTGGTATTTCCACGCATTTTGCGTTGTCTATGTTGGCTCTGATGGTGGCCGGCGCTGCCGACAAC
This sequence comes from Limnohabitans sp., assembly GCA_030158125.1. Lineage (GTDB taxonomy): Bacteria > Pseudomonadota > Gammaproteobacteria > Burkholderiales > Burkholderiaceae_C > Limnohabitans_A. The sequence goes on from JAOATL010000013.1 coordinate 106,469, forward strand.
GTCAGTGTGGTAACCCGCTTGACCCTGCTGCAATTGGAAACCCCTGAGGACATGCGCGGCCGCGTGGCGGCAGTCAATTCCATCTTCATTGGCGCATCAAATCAACTGGGTGAATTTGAGTCGGGGGCAACTGCTGCGATGTGGGGCCCGGTCGGCTCTGTGGTGTTTGGGGGCCTGGCCACTGTGGGCGTGGCACTGGCGGCTGTCAAAATATTTCCCTCCTTGGCCAAGCGCGACCACATGGTTTTGCCCAAGTAAAGCAAGCCACCGCACCGTGTTCAGTGGCTCCGTCCATCGCGGTACATGCCATGCGTTTTGCGATTGAGCACATCCAAGGCAGCCAACTTGTTCATCGATGGACTGGCATGTGCATGGGTAATGGCCAAACCCAATGCATCAGCAGCATCGGGTCCAGGCACAGACGGCAACTTGAGCATGCGCTTGACCATCTCCTGAATTTGCGACTTGGCAGCTCGGCCATGCCCCGTGATGGCCTTTTTCATTTGCAAAGCGGTGTACTCGGCTACCGGTAAATTGCAGGTGACCAAGGCGGTGACGCAGCAGCCACGTGCTTGCCCCAACAACAGCGTGGCTTGCGGGTTGACGTTCACAAACACAATTTCAACCGAGGCTGAGTTGGGTTGATACCGTTGGTTGATTTCAACAATGCCGTCGTAAATCACCTTCAAACGGTTGGGCAAATTGCCTTGCTGAACTTTGTCTGTGCGAATCACGCCACTGGCCACGTACGTGAGCTTGGCGCCGTCGACGTCAATCACCCCAAAGCCCGTGGTTTGGAGACCGGGATCAATGCCAAGAATTCTCATGGGTGGAAGGTCCTTGGCGTGTTCAGGGCAGCGCCACATCGTTCATGCGCGCCATGATGGTTTGCGCACGGTCACTGAGGTAGGCCGACTGCGGTAGCTTTTCAAAATAACGCGGACGCGGCAACATCACTGCCAAGCGTGCGGCCTCCCAATCGCTGAGCTGACTGGCGGGCTTTTGAAAGTAATGTCTTGCTGCAGCTTCTGCACCAAACACGCCATTGCCCCATTCCACATGGTTCAGGTACAAGGTGAGGATTCTTTGTTTAGACAAAAAAGTTTCCAAGGCCAACGTGATGACCCATTCTTGCGCTTTGCGGATCAGGGTGCGTTCGCCACTGAGCATCAGGTTTTTGGCCAATTGTTGGGTGATGGTGGAGCCACCCACAATTTTGGGCGCCACTACTTTGCCATTTTTCTTTTGAGTAGATTGGGCGTCGACTCTGGCTTGCGCCTTGGCATTTTTACGCCAAGCATTTTCGACCGCATCCCACCAAACGCCGTAGTGCGTGGTGAAAGCGCTGTCCTCTGAGGCCAGAACCGCACGTTTGAGTGACTTGGCAATTTGATCGGAAGGTGTCCAAGTTTGGCGCCACATCAAGCGACCTTGGCGGTTCACAATTTGCCAAGCCTGAGAGCGCTCAAACGCGGTGGACGCAGGGTCGACCACGGCCATGAAAGCCACGCGACCCACCCAAAAAAATTGGAGCAACACCAGGCCCACCAGCATCAGTACCAGCCACTGTTTGAATGCGAAGAGAGCGTTGCGCATGGGATGGCAGTGTACAAACGTTGCGAAGACCTGACTAGGCTTGCGCCATCAATGCGCGCAAGTCAGACAACACCGGTGCGGTGGGGGGGCGAACGCCTCGCCACAAATGGAAAGATTCAGCGGCTTGCTCTACCAGCATGCCCAGCCCATCTCGCGCGAGTGTGCCGTGGTCAGTGGCCCATTGCATGAAGCCTTGGGCGGCAGGTCCGTACATCAAATCGCAGGCCATGCCGTGCTGGCTCAGCACGCTGGCGGGCACGGGCAACGCGCCTTGGTGCAAGCTGCTGCTGGAGGCGTTGATGACCATATCAAAGGCCTGACTGCTGACCCGTTCGTGCTGCAAGCCAAACGCTTGGCAATCCACGCCTTCTGCAAGTGCCAAGCTGTTGTGTGCCTGAACCAATTGAATGGCTTTTTCGGGGGTTCGATTGACCACCCAAATGCTGCGCGGTTTTTCACACAACAAAGGACCCAAAACCCCGGCTGCGGCGCCGCCTGCGCCAATCAGCAAGACGCTTTTGCCGCGGAGTGAAAACCCAGCGTTGCGAACCAAGTCGTTGACCAAGCCCAAGCCATCTGTGTTGTCGCCATAAATTTCGGCGCCGTCAAATTTCAAGGTGTTGCAGGCTTGGGCCAAACTGACACGCGGGCTACAGCGCGTGGCCAATGCCGCAGCTTCTGTTTTGAAGGGCAGCGTCACGTTGCAGCCTTTGCCACCACTGACTTGAAAGGCATGCACGGTGTGGGCAAAGCCATCCAAGGGCACCCGTGTTTTGTGATACTGCAAGCTTTGACCCGTCAGCTGGGCAAAGCGTGCGTGAATCCAAGGGGATTTGCTGTGTTCTATGGGATGACCGAAAACGCAGTACGTGTCCATTGCAATAAGTCCGTTAAGGGGCTGGCTGGACAGGTGTCGAGCGAGCAGGGCGAGCCTTGGCTTGGGGTGCCAGCATCTGAGTGGCCAGCGTTTCATCGCGGGCAAAGTGAAAGCGTGACACCACCACCAATTGGTCTGCCTGGCGTTTCATCTCGGGCGTGAAGGTGTCGAAAGGAGATGCGCCGCGCACGATGGCTTGTGCGCGTTTGTCTAGCAGCGGCTTGCCAGAGGCCGAGGCAATTTCTGTCTCAAGCACGCGCCCTTTGGCATCGAGTGTGATGACCATGGTGAGGCTGCCGTAGAGTTTTTCACCACTGGCTTGTGGGAAATTTTCGGTACCCGTGAGCTCTATGGTGCGACGCATTTTGTCGTAGTAGCGCGCAAACGAAACCTCTTGCGTGGCAGGCCCGATGTAACGTTTTTTGGGACCACCTTGCAGCGCTTGCGATTGTTTTTCAATCTGCGCCAATTGGCTCGAGAGTTGGTGTTTGCGTTCGGTCAAGGCATCGGCCTTGCCATCGCTGGCCGAGACCGGTGCCTGACTGCTCAGTTGCGACAGTTCTTGTTTGAGTTGTTGAATAAGTCTGACTTGTTCGCTTTTCAGCGTCTCGATTTTTTTCTCGACTTGTTGCAGTTCTTGGCCATTTTGATCTTGCATGTTGGCGCTGAATGGGCTGCTTTGCAACGTGGTGCCTGGCACTTGACCACCGCCAGCCAGATTGACTTGCGCCAAAGCCAGGGGTGCGTCGGGCACGTGGGTGCTGCGCGAGTTGACCAACACCACTTCCAAGGTATGGGTCTCAAAAATGCGATCGAAAGTGGCGGGGGACACCCATCTCAAGGTGAGCAAGCCCGCATGCACCAACACCGAAACACCCAGTGCCCACAAAAGCGTGCGGTGTGAAGTGCTTGCAGAAAAAGGCGTGGCAGACGTCGACATGGGGTTTATTCTTCGGCAGGCGCCTCGTTGACGTTCATGGCAATGGCAATGGGGCCCGTGGCCGCGTCCTCGAGGTCTTCCAGAGATTCATCCACGCCTTCTTCGCTGGTGTCGGCTGCAGTGTGTTCGGTGATGATTTTCTCTATCACGGTGCCGCTGATGTCCAATGCCATGGCATCGACTGCGCCCAATTGCACTTTGACTTTGTCGCCGCGCATCAACCCAGCAGCCCCCATGACAGTGAGCATGAGAGGCAAGCTGTCGGCACGCACCAACCAGCTGCCACCGGCCATCTCTTTGACCAAACTGGCCACCACTTCCGTGATCTTTTCTTGCTGCAAGTACTGCAATGTCCAAAAGCGCTCCATGCCAGACTGGTAGCCGTTGTAGGCGCTGTAGGCGGCATCAAAAGCGCTGATGATGGCAAACAGCTGCGCATCTTTGGGCTTGAACGGCGCGGCCAGGGCTGCCGTGGCGCCGTGTTTGGCACAGGCAATGATTTGCCACTGGTTGACCAAGTCGGTGTACCGGCGAAGTGGTGATGTGCTCCATGCATAAGCGGGAACGCCAATGCCTGCGTGCGGCAAAGCCTTGGTACCCATGCGAACTTTGACGCCGGGCGCCATGCTGGCTTGGCTGCGATAAATGGCCGGCACACCCAAGCTGGCCAACCATTGGCCCCAGGTGCTGTTGGCCAGGATCATGGCTTCAGCCACGATCAAGTCGAGCGGCGCGCCGCGTTGGCGCACCGAAATTTGCACCGTTTCTTGACCTGTGGGCGGGGTGTCTTTGCTGTCGCGCACCAAGCGGAAGTTGTAGTCGGGGCGATTGAAGTTTTCGGGTTTGCCACGCACCACTTCACGACCCGCTTTGAGGTGCTGCGCCAAGCGCCAGAAAAATGCCAGTGCGTGGTGGTCAATGGGCAATTGGGGTTCGCCCTCGCGCGCAGCCGGGGTACTGTCTTCTAACCAAGCTTGTGTGACCCATTGGTCGAGTTGGTCGTGGCGCAAGTTGGCCTTGATGGGCACGCGCTCTAGTTTGGTTTCGCTGTGTTGGATGCTGAGTGTGGCTTCGTCAAAGGTGACATACAGCGACACGGCCGGACACGCCTGGCCCTCGGCCAAGGTGTAGCTTTGCACCACGTCATCGGGCAGCATGGTAATTTTGTAACCCGGCATGTACACCGTGGACAAACGGTTGCGCCCCACGTTGTCGATGGCGCTGTTGGGTGCAATGGCCAGGCCTGGGGCTGCAATGTGGATGCCCACCACCACGGTGCCTGTGCCCAGGCCTTGCAAAGACAGTGCATCGTCGATTTCGGTGGTTTGCGAATCGTCGATGGAATAGGCTTGCACAGTGGCCAAGGGCAATTCTTGCGCAATGGCTGGTGCATCCAGCTTTGGAAACCCAGTGCCCTTGGGAAAGTTGTCAAACAAAAAACGTTGCCAGTGAAAGTCGTAAGCGCTGGCAATGGCCCCTGCATTTTGCAGCAGGGTGAGTGGCGCCGTTTGACTGGCACGACTGGCCTCGACCACCGCTTTGTATTCGGGCGCGTTTTTGTCGGGACGAAACAAAATTTTGTAGAGCTGCTCTTTGATGGGCGCAGGGCATTGGCCCGCCATCAACGCGTGTGACCAGCTCTCAATTTGTGCTTGAATTTGCTTTTTCTTTTCGATGCCGGCCAACGCCAACTGCACTGTTTCGGCAGAGGCCTTTTTGAAACGACCTTTGCCAGCTCGCCGAAAGTAATGCGGTGCTTCGTAGAGGCGAATGAGGGCACCCACTTGTTGGGTGGTGGTGGCATCGGCGTTGAAATATTCGCGTGCGACATCGGCAAAGCCAAACTCGGTGTCGGGCGCAAATTCCCACGCCAAATCGAGCTCGATGGTTTGGCTGATGGCGGTGGCGTCGGCCAGCAATTGGGCTGGCGCCGGTTTGTCAAATTTCAAAAGCACATTGGCGCCTTTGACCTTGACCCGCTTGCCGCTGTCCAATTCCACTTGCACCGAGGCTTCTGCCTCTGACAAGACGCGCCCGGCAACAAATTTGCCAGCTTCTTCAAACAATAAAAACATGGGCGCAATTGTCCCACGCGCAGGCCCGTTGTCCGGCCAAACGAGGTTCAAATTTAAGGGGAAAGCCCCTAATTCTTGTGAACCCAAGGATAATTCGGGCATGTCCCTCGTCATTGAAAAACCCAGCTGGCCATCTCGCTTCCTTCATTTGTTTGAAGGTTTTGATGGGCCTTTGGCCTTTGCCGTGTTTGTGCTGGCCTGCGCGGGCATGCTCATCATGTACTCCTCTGGCTACGACCATGGCTCCCGCTTTGTCGATCATGGCCGCAACATGCTGATTGCTGGGGGCATCATGTTCATCGTGGCGCAAATTCCACCGCAACGTCTGATGAGTTTGGCCGTGCCCATTTACACCATGGGTGTGCTGTTGCTCATTGCTGTGGCCATCTTTGGCATTACCAAAAAAGGTGCCAGACGTTGGCTCAATGTGGGCGTGGTGATCCAGCCCAGCGAAATTCTCAAAATTGCCATGCCGCTGATGTTGGCCTGGTGGTTCCAAAAGCGTGAAGGCCAATTGCGCCCCTTAGACTTTGCCGTGGCTGGCGTGTTGCTGCTCATCCCCGTGGGGCTCATCATGCGTCAGCCCGACTTGGGCACCGCTTTGTTGGTACTCAGCACAGGCTTGGCAGTGCTGTTTTTTGCGGGTTTGAGTTGGCGCTTAATTTTGCCGCCCGTTTTGTTCGGCTTGTTGGGCTTGGTTTTGTTGGTGATGTTTGAATCACAGCTGTGTGCCGAGGGGGTCGACTGGAAAGTTTTGCACGAATACCAGCGACAACGTGTTTGTACCTTGCTAGATCCTGCGCGAGACCCCCTGGGCAAAGGTTTTCACATCATTCAGGGCATGATTGCCATCGGTTCTGGCGGCTTCTGGGGCAAGGGCTTCATGCAAGGCACGCAAACCCATTTGGAATTCATTCCTGAGCGCACCACCGACTTCATTTTTGCGGCATTTTCTGAAGAATTTGGCTTGCTAGGCACGCTGCTCTTGATCATGGGCTTCTTCTTTTTGGTGTTCCGCGGACTGGTCATTGCCAAAGAAGCCCCATCGCTCTTCACCCGCTTGCTGGCCGGTAGCGTCAGCATGATTTTCTTCACCTATGCCTTTGTCAACATGGGCATGGTCAGTGGCATTTTGCCCGTGGTGGGGGTGCCTTTGCCCTTCATCAGTTATGGCGGCACGGCCATGGTCACTCTGGGTTTGGGCTTGGGCATTTTGATGTCCATTGCCAAAGCCAAGCGACTGGTGCAAACCTAAGTGCCTTCTTTCTAAAGGTCCAGCAGTCCGTCTTTCAGCAGGGCCTTCAGCGCTTGCCTACAATGGCAATATGATTTCACGCGAACCTACCCTTGAACGCTTGGCCACGGCCAGGTCTTTGTTGCTCGAGCCCTTTGGCTTGGACGAAACCCATTTGGCCAAGGCCTTGAGCGCTATCAAAGCGCACAAAGTGGACGACGCCGATTTGTACTTTCAATACACCCGCGCCGAAGGCTGGAGTTTGGAAGAGGGCATTGTCAAAACAGGCAGCTTCAGCATCGACCAAGGTGTTGGTGTGCGTGCGGTGGCTGGCGAAAAAACGGCCTTTGCCTATTCGGACGACATCTCTGAGGCCTCCTTGATGGACGCTGCACAAACTGTGCGCGCCATTGCCCAAGCCAATCAGAATCAAAAAGCCAAAGTGCCCACGCGCAAGATTGCAGGCATGCGCTCGCTCTACCCCTCACTCGACCCCATGGGCACCCTCAACAGCACAGACAAAGTGCATTTGCTTGAAAAGGTGGAGCAATTGGCACGCGCCAAAGACCCCCGTGTCGTGCAAGTCATGGCCGGTTTGGCCAGTGAATACGATGTGGTCATGGTGGCCCGTGCCGATGGCACCTTGGCTGCCGATGTGCGGCCTTTGGTTCGCTTGTCGGTCACAGTCATTGCCGAGCAAAACGGCCGCCGTGAAGTGGGCAGTGGCGGTGGTGGCGGGCGTTTTGGTTTGGCCTATTTTGACGAGGCCATGGTCAATGCTTATGTGGACGACGCAGTGCATGCAGCGCTCACCAACTTAGATGCACGTCCCGCACCTGCAGGGGTGATGACGGTGGTGTTGGGTCCAGGTTGGCCAGGTGTACTGTTGCACGAAGCCATTGGTCACGGTTTGGAGGGCGATTTCAACCGCAAAGGCTCTAGCGCTTTCAGCGGCATGATTGGCAAGCGCGTGGCGGCCAAAGGCGTCACGGTGTTGGATGATGGCACCATTGCCGACCGCCGCGGCTCGTTGAATGTGGACGATGAAGGCTGCCCCAGCCAGCGCAATGTGCTGATTGAAGACGGTATTTTGAAGGGCTACATCCAAGACGCCATGAATGCCCGCCTGATGGGTGTTCAGCCCACCGGCAATGGTCGACGTGAAAGCTATGCCCACATTCCCATGCCGCGCATGACCAACACCTACATGTTGGGCGGTGACAAAGCACCCGAAGAAATTGTGGCCAGCATCAAGAAAGGCTTGTACGCCACCAATTTTGGCGGCGGCCAAGTGGACATCACCAGTGGCAAGTTTGTGTTCTCTGCCAGTGAAGCCTACTGGGTTGAAAACGGCAAGATTCAATACCCTGTGAAGGGTGCCACCTTGGTGGGCAGCGGCCCAGAATGCTTGAAACAGGTCAGCATGATTGGCAACGACATGCGCCTCGACTCGGGTGTGGGCGTGTGCGGCAAAGAAGGCCAAAGCGTTCCTGTGGGCGTGGGTCAACCCACGCTGCGCATCGAAGGTTTGACCGTAGGCGGCACCGCTTAAGGGGTTTGTGCCTACGACACTTGTCAGAAAACTGTCCAAAACTTGTGCTACATTCTTTTCCCATGACCAAGCGCTTTAGCTTTTTTAGCTTTTATTTTGCATTCTCAGTCCTAGGCGGACGAGAGGCCAGCGCATAAGTCACTGAACCCCTCTACCAACCGCCGGACTCAACCCCCGGCGGTTTTTTTTTTGCCATTTTTTAATTTTCAACTTGAGAACAGGAGCCCACGATGAACAACAAAGCCAAAGCCAATTCGGAGCCACGTTATGCGAACCCCACAGATCGCACAGGCCAGACCGATGACGAACGCATCAAGGACATCACCGTGTTGCCGCCACCCGAGCATTTAATGCGATTCTTCCCCATCACGGGAACGGCTGTGGAAAGCCTGATTTCACAGACGCGGCGCAAAATCCACAACATCATGGACGGCAAGGACGATCGCTTGCTGGTGGTCATTGGCCCATGCTCCATTCACGATCCTGCTGCAGCATTGGATTACGCCCGTCGCCTCAAGCCTTTGCGAGACAAATACCAAGACACCTTGGAAATTGTGATGCGCGTGTATTTTGAAAAACCCCGCACCACCGTGGGCTGGAAGGGCCTCATCAACGACCCTTACTTGGACGAGAGTTTTCGCATTGACGAAGGACTGCGAATTGCACGTCAATTGCTGATTGAAATCAATCGCCAAGGTTTGCCAGCAGGCAGCGAGTTCTTGGACGTCATTTCACCTCAGTACATCGGCGACTTAATCAGCTGGGGGGCCATTGGCGCACGCACCACCGAAAGCCAAGTGCACCGCGAATTGGCTTCGGGTTTGTCAGCACCCATCGGCTTCAAAAACGGCACCGATGGCAACATCAAAATTGCCACCGATGCCATTCAAGCGGCAGAGCGCGGCCATCACTTTTTGTCGGTGCACAAAAATGGTCAAGTGGCGATTGTGCAAACACAAGGTAACCCCGATTGCCACGTGATTTTGCGCGGCGGCAAAGCGCCAAACTACGACGAAGCCAGTGTGAACGCGGCTTGCAAAGACTTGGTGGCTGCCAAACTCAAGCCCACCTTGATGATCGATTGCAGCCATGCCAACAGCAGCAAGCAGCACGAACGCCAGGTGGATGTGACGAACGACATTTCTGCGCAAATCAGCAAAGGTTCACGTCAGATTTTTGGTGTGATGGTGGAGAGTCACTTGGAGGGCGGCGCGCAAAAGTTCACGCCAGGCAAAGACGACCCCGCCGCTTTGAAGTACGCACAAAGCATCACCGATGCATGCATTGGTTGGCCTGACAGCGAAAAAGTGTTGGAGACTTTGTCCAAGGCGGTGTTGGCACGCCGACAAAAATAAATGCAAAGCAGGCAGGCCTTGTTTGACAAGGTCCTTGCCAATGTGCCCCAAAGCGTCTGTTTTCAGGCGCTTTTTTTATGCAGGTTTCAAGGCCTTCAAGAGCTTGTCGTGAATGCCGCCAAAACCGCCATTGCTCATGCACAGCAAGTGGTCGCCTGGCTGCACCTTTGCCATGACTTGCTTCACCAATTCATCGATGTTGCCAGCCACTTGGGCTTTGGGGCCCATCTCGGCCAATGCCGCATTGGCATCCCAGTCCAGGCCGCCGCTGTGGCAAAAGGACAGGTCGGCTTGGGCCAGGCTCCAAGGCAGCTGCGACTTCATGGTGCCCAGCTTCATGGTGTTGCTGCGTGGCTCGAAGATGGCCAAGATGCGCTGTGTGCCGACTTGCCTGCGCAGGCCGTCCAGTGTGGTGCGAATGGCTGTGGGGTGGTGCGCAAAGTCATCGTAGACCGTGACGCCCGCCACGCAGCCACGCACTTCCATGCGGCGCTTCACATTTTGAAAATTTGACAAGGCTGTCGCGGCGGTGGCGGGCGAGACGCCCACGTGTTCGGCGGCTGCCATGGCGGCCAGTGCATTGAGTTGGTTGTGGATACCGCCCAATGCCCAATTCACATGGGCCACTTGCTTGCCTTGCTGCAAGACAGCAAAATTGCCCGGTTCGCCTTGCGCTGAAAAATCACTGACGGTAGCGCCAAAGCTGCGGACCTCGCTCCAGCAACCTTGTGCCAGCACGCGGGTCAAGCTTTCTTCCAGTCCGTTGACCACCAAGCGGCCTTGCCCGGGCACTGTGCGCACCAAGTGATGGAACTGGCGTTCAATGGCTTTGAGGTCGTCAAAGATGTCGGCGTGGTCAAATTCCAAATTGTTCAAAATGGCCGTGCGAGGGCGGTAGTGCACAAATTTGCTGCGCTTGTCGAAGAAGGCGGTGTCGTATTCGTCGGCTTCAATCACAAAGTAGGGGCGAGCGTGGCCAGCGGCCAATTGGCCCAAGCGGGCAGACACACCAAAGTTCAGGGGCACGCCACCCACCAGGTAACCGGGGGTGAGGCCCGCGGCTTCCAAAATCCAGGCGAGCATGGAGGTGGTTGAAGTTTTGCCATGCGTGCCTGCGACGGCCAACACATGACGGCCTTGCAACACATGCTCAGACAGCCACTGTGGGCCGCTGGTGTAGGCTGCGCCCGACTCGAGGATGGCTTCCATCAGGGGGAATTTGGGCTCGCCCGACGGCAATCGGCTGCGACTGACCACATTGCCAATCACGTACAGATCGGGCTTGAGCTGCATTTGATCGGCGCCAAAGCCCTCGATCAATTCAATGCCCAAAGCCTCTAACTGATCGCTCATAGGCGGGTAAACACCGGCATCGCAGCCCGTCACGCGGTGACCCGCCTCTCTTGCCAAAGCGGCCAGGCCTCCCATGAAGGTGCCGCAAATTCCCAATATATGTATGTGCATAGGGGGATTTTAGGCGGTGCACAATGGCGACATGGCAGATTTAACAGATGAAATTGCAGCCTCTGCTGCGCAGTGTGTGGTGGAGGAGGGCTTGGAATACGGGCCGGCCAAGCGCCGTGCCTTGAAAATACTGGGTTTGCCCCCCAGAACACCCTTGCCCAACAACACCCAAGTCGAAGCACAGGTGCGCGAATACATTGAACTGTTTTGTGCAGACACGCAGCCCGGCGAGCTGCTGGCTTTGCGCCAACATGCCCTGCTGTGGATGCAGCGCCTGCAAGTGTTCAGACCCTATTTGGGAGGGGCTGTGTGGCATGGCACAGCCACGCGTTTGTCAGACATTTACCTGCAGTTGTTTTGCGATGATGAAAAATCGTGCGAAATTGAACTGATCAACCAAGGCGTCGATTTTGAGGCCCGGACAGTCAATGGCTTGCAAGGCGAACCGGTGGAGGCGCTGAGCATCCACAGTTTTTGCCAAGATTTGGGCGAGGAAATTGGGGTGCACTTGTTGATCAATGACCATGACGATGTTCGTGGTGTCATGAAGGCAGATGCACAGGGCCGTAAGCCGCGCGGTGATGCATCTGCCGTGCAGTGCCTGATTCAGATGTGATTGAATTAAATGAACGAAGTTAATGGATAAATAATGTCAGATCAAGAAAATTCAGCTCATCAAGCCAATCCACTCGAAGCCGCGACTGTGGCCGATGCAGCGCGGCGTCGTTGGCTTGTGGCGGGTGTGGCTGGCACGGCCGCCATGGCCGGTGCATTTGTCGCCTGGCAAAAGTACCAGCCGCATGCAGTGTTGGATGCCGCTGCAGTTCATTTCTGGGCGCAGTCGTTTGAAAAACCAGAAGGCGGACTTTTGCACATGGCCGATCTGCGCGGAAAGCCTTTGTTGGTGAATTTCTGGGCAACGTGGTGTCCGCCATGTATAGAGGAACTGCCTTTAATTGACGCTTTTTATCAAGAAAATAAAGCTAAATCCTTTCAAGTTGTCGGTTTGGCCATTGATCAGCCAAGTCAGGTCAAGCGCTACCTGAGTCAAAGACCTTTGACTTTTCCCAATGCTTTGGCAGGGTTTGGCGGCACTGAGCTAGGCAAGAGTTTGGGCAATGCTGAAGGTGTGCTGCCATATAGTGTGATGTTCGATGCAAAAGGCAGGGTTTTGACGCAAAAAGCAGGTAAATTAGACCAAAAAGATTTGAATCAGTGGTTGCAAAAGGCCCAGTCGTCGGTCTGATGGGGCGCTGGGCGTTTTGCTGCATTCACACAACGTGCCTGCTTGATGTTTTCATTTTGAAAATGAGAGCATTTGTAGCTATTTAAGGGTGTTTTTAGTGTAAATTCCATGTTTTCGACAGCAAACACAGGGGGTAACATGGATTTGCGCAAATTGAAAACCTTGATCGACTTGGTTTCCGACTCCAACGTCACTGAATTGGAGATTACTGAAGCCGAAGGCAAAGTTCGCATCGTCAAAGGCGCAGTTGCTTCTGGTGCGCCCGTCCTTACCCATCAAGTCATGGTGCCAGCCGCCCAAGCTGCTGCACCGGTTGCTGCGCCTACTGTGGCCGAAATTGCAGATGCCGCTGCCGTCACAGCCGCCGCTGTTGCAGCCGAAGCTGCAGCAGCAGGCCATACCGTCAAGTCACCCATGGTGGGTACGTTTTACCGCTCGTCCAGTCCTGGTGCGGCACCCTTTGTGCAAGTGGGCGATACCGTCAAAGAAGGCGACACGCTGTGCATCATCGAAGCCATGAAGATTTTGAATGAAATCGAATCAGACAAGGCCGGTACGGTGAAGCAAGTCTTGTGCGAAAACGGTCAGGCCGTTGAATACGGTCAAGCCCTCTACATCATCGAATAACCCACCGGGATTCTCATGTTCAAGAAAATTCTGGTTGCAAATCGCGGGGAGATTGCCCTGCGGATTCAGCGTGCTTGCCGCGAGCTCGGTATCAAGGCCGTCATGGTTTACTCCGAAGCCGACCGTGAAGCCAAGTACGTCAAACTGGCTGAAGAGGCTGTTTGCATTGGGCCTGCAGCGTCCAACCTCAGTTACCTCAACATGCCGGCCATCATTTCGGCTGCCGAGGTGACCGACGCCGAAGCCATTCACCCAGGCTATGGTTTCCTGAGTGAAAACGCCGATTTTGCCGAGCGCGTCGAAAAAAGTGGTTTCCAATTCATTGGCCCCACACCTGAGTCCATCCGCATCATGGGCGACAAAGTGTCGGCCAAGCAAGCCATGATCAAAGCGGGCGTGCCTTGTGTCCCTGGCTCCGAGGGCGAGTTGCCCGACGATCCCATTGTCATCCGTCGCACCGCCAAAAGCATTGGCTATCCGGTCATCATCAAGGCCGCGGGTGGTGGTGGTGGTCGCGGCATGCGCGTGGTGCACACCGAAGCGGCACTCATCAATGCCGTGCAAATGACCAAGGCCGAAGCGGGTGCTGCGTTCGGCAATCCTGCGGTCTACATGGAAAAGTATCTGCAGAACCCCCGCCACATTGAAATCCAAATCTTGGCCGACAAGCACAAGAATGCGGTTTACCTGGGTGAACGCGATTGTTCCATGCAGCGACGCCACCAAAAGGTGGTTGAGGAAGCGCCGGCGCCGGGCATTCCACGCAAACTGATCGACAAGATTGGCGAGCGATGTGTGGCAGCCTGTAAAAAAATCAACTATCGCGGCGCGGGCACCTTCGAATTTTTGTACGAAAACGGCGAGTTCTATTTCATTGAAATGAACACCCGCGTGCAAGTGGAGCACCCCGTCACAGAGTGGGTCACGGGCATTGACATTGTCAAAACCCAAATCATGGTGGCCGCTGGCGAAAAGTTGCCTTTCACGCAGCGTCAAATTGAAATTCGAGGTCATGCCATCGAATGCCGCGTGAATGCCGAAGACCCCTTCAAGTTCACGCCTTCACCAGGCCGCATCACCACTTGGCATGCTCCTGGCGGTCCTGGCATTCGTGTCGACTCACACGTGTACAACAATTACTTTGTGCCGCCCAACTACGACTCCATGATTGGCAAAATCATTGCCCATGGCGACACGCGCGAGCAAGCCATTGCCCGCATGCAAACTGCCTTGGGTGAAACCGTGGTGGAAGGCATCAGCACCAACATTGCACTGCACCGTGAAATCTTGCGTGATTCCAAATTCATGAGCGGCGGCACCAACATCCATTACCTGGAAGAGTGGCTGCGTCAACGCAAGAACTGACCTATGTTTGAACTGAACTTGTTGTGCCCCGAGGCACGTGTAGATGTCTTGAGTGAAGCACTTGAAGCATTGGATGCCTTGAGTGTGTCAGTGGAAGATGCCGACGCGGAAACTGAGCACGAACAAGCGCTGTTCGGTGAGCCAGGCATGCCGCCCCCCAAAGAGGGTTGGCAGCGTTCCAAAATGGTGGCTTTGTTTGCCAAAGAAGAAACGGCTCGCGAGGCGGCTTTGCTGTTGGCTGCCCAGGACTTTTTTGAGTTGTGCCAAGTCTTGTCTGTTTCGGCCGTGCCCGATCAAGATTGGGTGCGCCTCACGCAGTCGCAGTTTGCGCCCGTAGAAATCACGCCCGAGTTTTGGATTGTGCCCACTTGGCATGAGCCACCTGCGCAAGCACGCGAAGTCATTCGTCTCGATCCAGGTTTGGCGTTTGGCACGGGCACGCATCCCACCACCCGCATGTGTTTGCGCTGGATTGCCACGCAGGGTGTCAAAGGCCAGCGGGTGTTGGACTATGGTTGTGGCTCAGGTATTTTGGCCATTGGTGCGGCCAAGTTTGGAGCCTTGCAAATTGATGCAGTTGACATTGATGAAGCGGCCGTTACCTCGACCGAACTCAATGCACAAGCCAACCAAGTCCAGCTCAATGCCGGACTGCCAGAGTTGGCCCAAGGCGCTTACAACACGGTATTGGCCAATATTTTGGCCACACCTTTGAAAGTACTGGCGCCGCTGTTGTGCGGCCATGTGCAAGACGGTGGTCATTTGGTCTTGGCGGGTATTCTGGCGCGTCAGGAAGAAGAGCTCATCCAGGCCTATGCGCCGCATCTCACTTTGAAGGTGGCCGATCGTGAAGATGGCTGGATTTTGATGACTGCCCAGCGCAGTTGAAGCATCAAACGCAGACATGACCTACGCCAGCTTGATCACCTGGGCGCTGTTGGGTGTTGTGGGTTTGCTGTTTCAGGCCACGATGTTGTTCAAAGACGCCATTGCGGCTTACCAGCCTACATTGCAACCGGCCCTGGTTCAATGGTGTGTGTGGGCGAATTGCCAAATTTTGCCTTTGCAACAAACAGATGCGGTGGTCATTGACCATGCGGCAATCGATCAGTTGCACCCTCGCCCAAACCCTGACGATGCGGATAGCTCACCTCAGTGGTCATTCGAAATCCATTTGAGAAATTCGGCCAAAGTGCCTGTGGCCACGCCCTGGATTGAACTCACACTCACCGATGCACAGGATCAGCCGGTCGTGCGCAAGGTCATGCACTTGACCGAATGGGGGGCACCGACGGTGATGGCGCCTGGCGAAATTTGGTCACTGTCAAGCCAACTCAGCCTGTCGAGTTCAGACAGTCATTTCATGGGCTATCGCATGTTGACTTTTTATCCCTGACTGTGAGTTGGCCATGAAAAAAGCCCGACGCTTTGCAGCATCGGGCTTTGGCTAACGAACTAACGTTGAATCAGGGCTTGGCGGCCGAAGGAAACGGCCATGCAGCTTGAGGATTCAATGCAGTTGCACCGGCAGCAGGGGCAGCGGGCGCTTTCGCAGCTTTCTTAGCAGCTTTTTTCGCTGGCTTTTTAGCAGCTTTTTTAGGAGCAGCTTTTTTAGCAGCTTTCTTAGCTACGGCCTTTTTGGGGGCAGCTTTTTTAGCAGCGGCTTTTTTAGGAGCAGCTTTCTTGGCTGCTGCTTTCTTAGGCGCTGCTGCTTTCTTGGCTACGGCCTTTTTAGGCGCTGCTTTTTTAGGAGCTGCTGCCTTTTTAGCGACGGCCTTTTTAGGAGCTGCTGCTTTTTTAGCGACGGCTTTCTTAGGAGCTGCTTTTTTAGGAGCTGCTGCCTTTTTAGCTACGGCCTTTTTAGGAGCTGCTTTTTTAGGAGCTGCTGCCTTCTTAGGAGCTGCTTTTTTGGGAGCAGCGGCTTTTTTCACTACGGCCTTTTTAGGGGCTGCTTTTTTTGCTGCGACTTTTTTGGGTGCCGCTTTTTTTGCAGTTGCCATGATTTTTTTCTCCTTGATCAATTAGAAAAATCAACAGAGGGAAACACTTTGCGAATGTTGGAGTCGCAAAGCGATTCAAGGTGCTGAGATTGAATCTCACCACCTTGAATGGGGAAAAACCTCACCCCAGCGCCGCTGTCAGCGGTCGTGGTGTGAGGTTTAAACAGGAACGTCATTGTTTGAATGTTCAGTCCCAAGACAGGGCACCGCCCGACTGGTATTCAATGACGCGGGTTTCGAAGAAATTACGTTCTTTCTTCAAGTCAATCATTTCGCTCATCCAAGGGAAGGGATTCTCTTCGTTGGGGAAGAGGGCTTCCAAGCCGATTTGGGTGGCACGGCGGTTGGCGATGTAGCGCAAGTAGCCTTTGAACATGGAGGCATTCAGGCCGAGCACGCCGCGGGGCATGGTGTCTTCGGCATAACGGTATTCCAATTCAACGGCTTTCATGAACAGCTCATTGATTTCTGCTTTGAACTCTGCTGTCCACAACTGGGGGTTCTCGAGTTTGATCTGGTTGATCAGGTCGATGCCGAAGTTGCAGTGCATGGACTCGTCGCGCAAGATGTATTGGTACTGCTCGGCAGCGCCAGTCATCTTGTTTTGACGACCCAAGGCCAGAATTTGGGTGAAACCCACGTAGAAGAACAGGCCTTCCATGAGGCAAGCAAACACGATGAGCGACTTCAAGAGGGTTTGGTCTGTTTCCAGGGTGCCCGTTTTGAAGTGGGGGTCCATGATGGCGTGAATGAACGGAATCAGGAACTCGTCTTTGTCGCGAATGGACTGAACTTCGTTGTATGCGTTGAAGATTTCGCTCTCATCCAGACCCAGTGACTCGGTGATGTACTGGTACGCATGCGTGTGGATGGCTTCTTCGAAGGCTTGACGCAACAAGAACTGGCGGCACTCGGGGGCCGTGATGTGTCGGTAAGTGCCCAAGGTGATGTTGTTGGCAGCCAAAGAATCGGCCGTGACAAAGAAACCCAAATTGCGCTTGACCAAACGGCGCTCGTCTTCAGTCAAACCATTGGGGTCTTTCCAAAGTGCGATGTCGCGTGTCATGTTGACTTCTTGCGGCATCCAGTGGTTGGCGCAAGTGGCCAGGTATTTTTCCCAAGCCCATTTGTATTTGAATGGCACCAACTGGTTCACGTCGGTTTGGCCGTTGATGATTCGCTTGTCTGCTGCGTTAACGCGGCGTGCGGCACCAGCTGGCGCAGTTTGCGTACCAGCGGCTGTCATGACAGGTGATGGTGTTGCCGCCACTGCAGAGGGCGTGTTGGCTGTGAATGCAGACAGATCGGCGAAGCGGTCGGCAGATGGACCACTTGGGGGAAAGCTTGGCATTGCAGGCTGCAACGCAGGTTTAGATGAATCGTCCCAGGACAACATAGAAATTTCCAATGTGTGAATTATGAAAGCTTGCGGACGAAATGCAAAGCAATGTTTTTAAATGAGTTGAAATCACGCGAAGAAGTGTTGCGTTTTTGCATTGTATTTCTTCGACGTGATGATGAAATGTTGGAAGAGAATTTCCTGAAATTTAAAAAGTTATTGGCAAGCTTCGCAACCGACATCGTCAATCGCTGTGAACTTCACATCGGTTGCAGGCACACCTGAAAACTGTGCGGGTGCTGCTGCACTCGCTGCAGATGACGCGCCTGCCGCTGAGCCAGAAGACACGGCATTCATTTGGTTGTTGGACACAGTCGATTTTTCGGCGTGTGTGGCGCTGATGGTGCGCAGGTAGTAAGTGGTCTTGAGGCCACGCAACCAAGCCAGCTTGTAAGTGTCATCCAACTTTTTGCCAGACGCACCGGACATGTAGATGTTGAGCGACTGCGCTTGGTCGATCCATTTCTGGCGGCGTGCAGCAGCTTCCACAATCCATGTGGTTTCCACTTCAAAAGCAGTGGCGTACAAGGCCTTGATTTCTTGGGGCACACGGTCGATGGGGCGCAGCGAGCCATCGAAGTGTTTCAAATCCATGACCATGACATCGTCCCACAGACCCAGGCGCTTCAAGTCGCGCACCAAGTAGCCGTTGATGATGGTGAATTCGCCGGACAAGTTGGACTTGACCGACAAATTGCCAAAGCAAGGCTCGATACAAGCGTCCACACCAATGATGTTGGAGATGGTGGCGGTAGGCGCAATGGCCACGCAGTTGGAGTTGCGCATGCCGTCCTTGGCAATTTTCTTGCGCAAAGCATCCCAGTCCATGGTGCTGCTGCGGTCGACTTCAACATAACCACCGCGGGCTTGTTGGAGCATGTCCAAAGTGTCCAAAGGCAAGATGCCCTGATCCCACAAAGAACCTTTGTAGCTGGAGTACTTGCCGCGCTCGGCTGCCAGCTCTGTGGACGCCCAGTAGGCGTAGTAGCAGATGGCTTCCATGGACGTGTCTGCAAATTCCACGGCTTCTTGGGAAGCATAAGGCACGCGTTTTTGATACAGCGCGTCTTGGAAGCCCATGAGGCCCAAGCCCACAGGACGGTGACGCATATTAGAGTCGCGTGCTTTTTTGACCGCGTAGTAGTTGATGTCGATCACGTTGTCGAGCATGCGCATGGCCGTTTTGATGGTGCGCTGCAGTTTGGCGTGGTCAATTTGTTTGCCGTTGGGGCCGTCCATCAAGTGCTGTGGCAAGTTCACAGAACCCAAGTTGCACACCGCTGTTTCGGTGTCGCTGGTGTTCAAGGTGATCTCGGTGCACAGGTTGGAGGAGTGCACCACGCCAGCGTGCTGCTGAGGTGAGCGGATGTTGCAAGCATCTTTGAATGTGATCCAAGGATGGCCTGTTTCAAACAGCATGGAGAGCATTTTGCGCCACAGGTCGTTGGCCTGGATGGTGCGGCTGGGCTTGATTTCGCCAGCGGCGGCTTTTTGCTCGTAGGTCACGTAGGCTTTTTCGAACGCAACGCCAAACTTGTCGTGCAAATCGGGGCAATCGGAAGGCGAGAACAATGTCCAAGTGCCTTTTTCCATGACACGGCGCATGAACAAGTCGGGAATCCAGTTGGCGGTGTTCATGTCGTGCGTGCGGCGGCGGTCGTCGCCGGTGTTTTTGCGCAGTTCCAGGAATTCTTCAATGTCGAGGTGCCAAGTTTCGAGGTAAGTACAGACAGCGCCCTTGCGCTTGCCGCCTTGGTTGACCGCCACAGCGGTGTCGTTGACCACTTTGAGGAAAGGCACCACGCCTTGTGATTCGCCGTTGGTGCCCTTGATGTGGCTGCCCAAAGCGCGAACGCGCGTCCAGTCGTTGCCCAAGCCGCCTGCAAATTTGGACAGCAAAGCGTTTTCTTTGATGGACTCGTAAATGCCGTCGAGGTCGTCGGGCACGGTGGTGAGGTAGCAGCTGGACAGCTGTGAACGCAAACCAGCGCTGTTGAACAGGGTAGGGGTGCTGGACATGAAGTCGAATGAAGACAGCACTTCATAGAACTCGATGGCGCGGGCTTCGCGGTCGGCTTCGTTCAAGGCCAGGCCCATGGCCACGCGCATGAAGAAAGACTGTGGCAACTCGATGCGTGTTTTGCGCACGTGCAAGAAATAGCGGTCGTACAAAGTTTGCAGGCCGAGGTAATCGAATTGCAAGTCGCGCTCGGCCTTGAGGGCAGTGGCCAGCTTGCGCAAGTCGAATTGCAGTAGTTTTTCATCCAGCAAGCCGTTGTCGACGCCCTTTTTGATGTAGCCAGGGAAATAGTCAACGTAATGAGCAGGCATGTCTTTCAAGAGCACTTCTTTGCCCAAGACTTCCTTGGCAATGGTGTGCATCAAGAGACGCGCAGTGACGTAGGTGTAGTCGGGGTCTTTTTCAATCAGGGTGCGGGACGCCAAAATGGACGCCTTGTACACCTCTTCCATGGGCACGCCGTCGTACAAGTTGCGCATGGTTTCGGCCACGATGGGGTCGGGCTGAACGTCTTGCCCCAAATTTTGGCAAGCATTGACGATGAGACCTTGCAAATAGTTGATGTCAAGGGGCACGCGTTGGCCGCCATCGATCACATGCAAGGTGGGGTGGTTGCTGACCGCCGCTTTTTCTTCTTTGACTTGGGCGCGCTCTTGGGTGCGACGCTCGCGGTACAGCACGTAGGCACGTGCTACTTCGTGGTTGCTGCTGCGCATCAGGCCCAGTTCAACTTGGTCTTGCACATCTTCAATGTGGAAAGTGCCGCCACCCGGGCGTGAGCGCATGAGGGCACGAACCACCGTTTGTGTGAGTCCTTCGACCACTTCACGAACGCTTGCGGATGCAGCACCTTGGGTGCCATGAACCGCCAAGAATGCTTTCATGAGGGCCACGGCAATTTTGTTGGGTTCGAAGGGCACTACGGCGCCATTGCGGCGAATGATTTGGTAGTTGGCCAAAGCATGAGGGGCCGAGGCCGAGGCGGTGGATGCATCGTTGGCGCCCAAGAAGCCTTGGGGGTTCGATGTCAGATTTTGCTCAATTTGCATAGCGTTCTCAGTGGTCAATGTCAGTTCAAAATTCAGGTCGATTGCAGCCGAGCTCAGTGGCATGGTTTTGCATTCAAACGGGGCGTCAAAGTGGGGTGTTTTTTGAGATTCACCGGACCGTGTCTTTGGCGTTGAGACACTATATCTGGGGTCTGAGGTGAATTCAAGCCACTAGGGGTAGTGTACAGGGCTCTGCGCGCACTGAAAAAGATCTTGACAAAGTGGCGGCCCGTTGCGCTGTGAAAAACAGCCAGTTTTGGGGCGCAAAAACGATGCCTCGGAATGCGCATCAAATCAGTCTGTTTGATGCACGAGTGAGCGCTGGTGCGCTTTGTCTTGCATTTGCCTGCGCGAGGCCTTGCAAATGCATGCATTGGCAAGGGCGAAGGCTTTTTGTCATGCCGTTAACGCGCTTGCTTGGTGCAAAAAAAACCCAGTCAAGCGCGAAAAATTATTTTTAAAAAATAGAAAATATTTTCAGACTTCGGGAAAATACTGATGCGGCCATGCGACATTTTTTTTCAGCAAGGGCCAATCAAATCCTGCCCCTGGATCTTTTTTGCGACCGGGTGCAATGTGCTCGTGACCCGCGACATGCGCAATGGGGTATTGCTGGCCCAAGGCCTTGATGAGCAAGCTTAGGCTGATGTACTGCGCATCTTCAAATGTGTTTCCCTCTAAGCCTTCCAGTTCAACGCCTATAGAGTCGTCGTTGCAGTTGCTGCGGCCGCGGTAACTCGATGCGCCCGCATGCCAAGCACGGTCGTTGCAGCTGACAAATTGCCAGACTTTGCCATCCCGTTCTATGAAGAAGTGGGCAGATACTTCAAGCCCCCGAATGCTTTGAAAATATGGATGGGCATCCCAATCGAGCTGGTTGGTGAACAACTTTTGGACCGAATGAGTGCCAAAGTTGCCGGGTGGCAGACTGATTGAGTGCACGACGATCAAATCGATCAGCGCTTGGGGTGGACGAGGTCCAAAGTTGGGCGATTCACATTTTTCGGCCGCCAGGCACCAGCCGTTTTGCCAAAGATCGAATTGCATGGCGAGTCTGGTTGGGGTGTCAGCAGGGCTTGTCAGAAGCCGCTAAGCAATGCGCTGGCGAGCAATAGTGGCCGCGCTGTCCTTGCACCATGTCGGCCGCTGGCATGTGAACACCGCATTGTTGGCAAGCTTGCATGGGGCTGGGTGTTGAAACGCTGGGTGATGCAGACGCCGAATGACCCGACGCATCAGACCCTGAGGGGGGGCGTTGTTTGAGTGTGTTCAGGCGGTTTCTGCGCCACAACCAAACGGCAAACAAAAGCGTCAATAAAAACAGCAGAATTTTCAAAGGCTGCGCCCCAAAATGATTTCAACCACAAAGCGCGAGCCCATGTAGGACAGCAACAGCAGGGCAGAGCCCACGTACAGCACCCGCACGGCGCGTCGGCCGCGCCAACCCAAACGATAGCGGCCTAGTAACAGTACGGCAAACACCAGCCAAGAAAGCAAGGAGAAAACCGTTTTGTGGTCCCATTTCAAGCGCGCGCCCGCTTCTCCATACAGGTGCTCACCAAACACCACGCCAGCGATCAGCGTCAAGGAGAGCAACACAAAACCCAGCAAGACAAAGCGGAACATCAGGCGTTCAAGGGTGAGCAAGGGCAAGCCACTTTCGTTGTCGTTGCCCATACGGATTTGTTTTTCGGCATGCGACATGAGTGCGGCATGGATGACGGCGGCCGCAAACATGCCATACGACGCAATGCCCAATGCCCAGTGCAGTGGCAGCCAGAAGGAGGAGGTTTGATGCAGCGCCTGTCCGGGGAAATACCAAGCCAAAATGACTGCGGCACTGCCCAAAGCAGCCATGGCCCAACGCGCTTTGAGTTGAGGGAAGTACTGGCTTTCAACGGCATACGCCGTGAGCACCCACCACACTGTGACAGACAAGGCAGGCGCAAAACCAAAGCGCGGCACCTCGGCCAGAAAGCCCGAAACAAGGCTGATGCCGTGCAAAATCCAAGCAAGCCACAGGTAACGGCGCGCCAGGCTGGGTCCCATGCGATCTGCCACGATGGCAGGTACGGCATAAGCGATGGCAGTTAAAAGTGTCAACCACATCGCCAAATCGGAGGGACTGGCTAAAATCATGCTTCCTAGTTTAGCGTTTTGAGTCCTTGCAATCTGGCAAAGCACTTAAAACCTAACGGTTTATGAGAAATTTTCCCTATGGCCTCCGCCCTCACCGACAAACTCTCGCAACTTGTTAAGCAAATCAGCGGTCAAGCGCGCATTACCGAGTCCAACGTCACGGACATGCTTCGGGAAGTTCGCATGGCTTTACTGGAGGCCGACGTGGCTTTGCCGGTGGTGCGCGATTTCATTGCCCGCGTGAAAGACAAGGCGCTGGGCCAAGAGGTCTTGGGCTCTTTAAAGCCAGGTCAAGCTTTGGTGGCCATTGTGAACCGCGAATTGGCAGCCACCATGGGCGAAGGGGTGGCCGATATCAATTTGGCAGCACAACCGCCGGCTGTGATTTTGATGGCGGGTTTGCAAGGTGCCGGTAAAACCACCACCACTGCCAAATTGGCCAAGCATCTGATTGAGAAGCGCAAGAAAAAAGTGCTCACAGTGTCGGGCGACGTGTACCGTCCTGCGGCCATTGAACAACTTAAAACCGTCACGGCACAAGCTGGCGCTGAATGGTTCCCCAGTTCACCCGATCAAAAACCATTGGACATTGCGCGCGCAGCCATCGATTACGCACGCAAGCATTTCTTTGATGTGCTGCTGGTCGACACGGCCGGTCGCTTGGCGATTGACGAAGCGCTCATGGCCGAAATCAAGGCCTTGCATGCCGAGTTGAACCCCGTTGAAACCTTGTTTGTGGTGGATGCCATGCAAGGTCAGGATGCGGCCAACACCGCCAAGGCTTTCAAAGATGCCTTGCCCCTCACCGGCATTGTGCTCACCAAAATGGACGGTGACTCGCGTGGTGGCGCGGCCTTGTCGGTGCGTCAAATTACCGGCGCCCCTATCAAGTTTGCCGGTACCAGTGAAAAAATCGATGGCCTGGAAGTGTTCGATGCCGAGCGCCACGCTGGACGCATCTTGGGCATGGGCGACATCTTGGCCTTGGTGGAGCAAGTCACAGCTGGCGTCGACATGGAGGCCGCGCAAAAGCTGGCTGCCAAAGTTAAGAGCGGCAGCGGTTTTGACTTGAACGATTTCTTGGCGCAAATTCAGCAAATGAAACAGATGGGTGGCTTGTCGAGTTTGATGGACAAATTGCCCACGCAGTTGGCCGCCAAAGCGGGCAGCATGGATTTGGGCAAAGCCGAAAAAGACATCGCTCGCAAGCAGGGCATCATTCACAGCATGACGCCGCGCGAGCGCACCAAACCCGAGTTGATCAAAGCCACGCGCAAACGCCGCATTGCCATGGGTGCCGGTGTTCAAGTGCAGGAAGTAAACCGCTTGCTCAAAGAGTTTGAACAGATGCAAGACATGATGAAAAAAATGTCAGGCGGCGGCATGATGAAGATGATGAAGCGCTTGGGTGCCATGAAAGGCATGGGCGGCTTGGGTGGTTTGGGCGGCATGGGCGGGGGCGGTTTCCCCGGCATGAAGCGCTAACAGAATTTAAATGCGGCCGAAGTACTCGCGTCGCTGAAATTCGACTTTGTCTTCGGCCTCATTGAAACGCATTTGCTCTGACTGTTTGATGCGTTGGTAGTAGCGCACAAAGTCGGCCCCCAGCCCAGCATTCAAGACCTTGTCTTGCCCCAAGTGGCCAATGGCGTCGGCCAGTGTCAAGGGCAAACGCGCGGCGCTTTCAGCGTAGGGTGCATCTGTGGCTTTGGGTGCATGCAGGGCGTTTTCAATGCCATCGAGACCGGCCAAAATTTGGGAGACCATGTACAGATAAGGATTGGCCGCAGGCTCGCCCAGTCTGTTTTCGATGCGTGTGGCGCCATCGCCAGGGCCACCGACCACGCGCAGCATGGCACCGCGGTTGTCACGACCCCACAAAATGGATTGCGGTGCCAGCGCATTGGGCTTGAAGCGTCCAAAGCCGTTGACAGTGGTGGTGCACAGCGCCGTCATGCCTTGTCCATGTGCCAACAAGCCTGCCAAATAATGCGCGCCGATTTTGGACAGGGTGTGGCGTGCATCATCGGCTTGAAGCGCATGCGCTTCTTGGACGTCTTGCGCTGTGGTTCGGGCAAAAATGTTCAGACCTGTGTGCAAGTCGTACAGAGATTGGTGCAAATGCCAGCCACTGCTCATGATGTTGTCAAACGGCGGACGGCACATGAAAGTGGCGTGATAGCCAGCTCGGCGCAGTGCTTGTTTGACGGCGCTTCTGAACAGCACCATGTTGTCTGCGGCCGTCATGGCATCGGTGGCTTTGAAAACGGCTTCAACTTGGCTGGGACCCAATTCAATTTCGAGAGACAACAATGGCAAACCCAGCGCCTGGGCCGTTTGTTTGACAATGCGCAGCGCAGGCTCTGATCGGTCAAACCACAACTCGTTGAGCAAGTTGTAACCTGGGTGAATCATGCTGACCTGTGGCGCGGGGCCAGGCCAAGCAGCCAGCGCAGGATTGGCATCTTCACCATGCTCGCCCTCTTTGAGTTTGTAAATGTGAAACTCAACTTCTAAACCAGCGCGCATGCCCCAGCCTTTGGCCGCCAATTTTTCTAACGCAGCTTGCAACAGGCGGCGCGAGTCGTAGGGCACGGCTTGGCCATTGGGAAACCAGGGTTGGCACAACAACCAGCCGGTTTTCTCGGTCCAAGGCAAAATTTTGAACGTGCTGGGATCGGGCAACAGCAACACATTGCTGGCACCTTCAAAGCCGGGTAATTCGTGTTTGACATCGGCCTCAAACACTTTGTAAACCGTTCGATCGGAGGAGTCCTTGAGCATCAGCGTGCTGACCATGCCCATGCCCTCTGCAAAGGCGCTGGCCAACTCGGATGTGACCCATGTTTTGCCGCGCAAACTGCCATGCACATCGCACCACACCAAGCGAATCCATTCAAGGCCAGAGGCTTGGGCCATGGCCAGGACGCGCTGCACTTCGGCTTGTCGGGAGGGGGTGTTGAGGCCGCACTTGTCGGAAAAAGTGCGGGTGTTGGGGCTGGCCAATGTGCTGGCGGATGTGGCGTTCATGTCTGTGACATCACAACGTGCTGGGGGTACCCGCGTCCCAAGGTGCGGCATCGCGCTTGGCTTGCATGGTGTGTTGCGACCATGCTTGCCAATCTGGGGCTGGCGCAATGCCGTCAACGGTGTCGGGGCCAAAGCGTGTGGCGGCCACCTCTGACTTGGCAAACCCTGGCGGAAGTCCACCTGCTGCGACATCGTCAATGGCTTTGGCCAAGAGGCGGCGATTGGCAATGATGACTTTGTCGGTGGTGCCTAAGTGTTCACGCGTGCGATTTTGAATGGCGCCCATGCTTTCGCAGGCCCACTGATCGTGCACGTTGATGTCATCTTCGCCCATGCCTAAAAAAGTGCGAGTACGTTGTTCTTCGGGATTGAAGCCCCAGTTGTTGTGCCGACCCGATTTGGGAAGGTAGTTGGGCAAGCTCACGGCTTCGAGGCGTTGCTTGCGCATGGCGTCTTTGTTGACCGGGTCGGCAAAGCTGGTGAAGACGGCATACCAGTAGGTGTGGGTGTCGTCGACGGGCACATGCATCTGCGTGATGGTCATGGTTTCCGACAAAGGAATGACAAAGGTGTTGGGAAACAAGGCGTTGGTGATGCGCACGTGCGTGAGCTTGTCGTTCAATGGTCTGAGTGCGGTGAGTTGCAGGCCGTAAGGTTTTTCGGTGTAGGCAATGTCGGGCTGGTCAAACTCGCGCATGACGCGTGTCATGGGCCATTTTTCACCATCGATTTCGCCCGCACTGGCGCCTCGGAATTGTTTGCCGTAGGCGTCTTCTAAAGACGCATCATTGAAAAAACGGTGCAAGAACGAGGCGTGTGCGGGGTCGATGCCCACCTCAAATGCCTGCAACCAATTGCACTGCCACAAGCCTTTGAACGCGAAGGTGTGGGTGCCCGGCGCTTGAAAACAATCGATGCTTGGCAAGGGCGGTGGGGTGCTGCCCTCGGGCCCCATCCACGCAAACAAAATGCCGCTGCGCTCTTGCACAGGGTAGTTGCGTTGTTTGATGCGTGTGCACAAGACACTGCCTTTGGGCTCGGCAGGTGTTTCGAGACATTGGCCCGTGACATCAAACTTCCAGCCATGAAATGGGCAACGCAGGCCGTCGCCTTCGTTGCGACCAAAGGCCAGGTCGGCACCACGATGAGGGCAGTCTCGATCGAGCAAGCCAAACTCGCCTTGTGCATTTTTGAACAAGACCAAGTCTTGACCGAGCAAACGCACAGCCTTGACCGGGCGGATGGCCATGTTGGGATCGAGATGGGGGTCAAATTCGTCGATCAGGGCCACGGGGTGCCAGTAATGGCGTAGCATTTCGCCACAAGGTGTACCTTGGCCAATGCGCGTGAAGCGCTCGTTTTGTTCTGCTCTCATGATTTCACTTTAACGCAAAAAACACAGGAAGAACATGATTTTGCGCAAGCCGCCCTTCATTCAAAACGAATTGTTATTTGTGTACGGCACCTTGTTGTCGGGCTTGAGCAATCACCACCATCTGCAGGGTGCAACATGCCTTGGGCCTGCCACCTTACAAGGGGCCTTGTTTGATTTGGGCGAGTACCCCGCGCTGTTGTTGACCGGCAAGTTGTCGACACCTTCAGGGCCGGTGTTGGGGGAGTTGTACAAAATCGAAGCCGCGCATTGGCCGCATTTGGATGCGTTGGAGGAAGTCGATCCGGCATCCATCGAGCATTCCATGTACTTGCGCCAAACGGCCGAAGTGCTGTGGCTGGCATCCAGCGTGCCGCAAGTGCTGCGCGCGCAAGTGTATGTCTACAACTGGTCGTTAGAGGGGCGTCTCAGAATTGAACATGGCGACTTTCGTCGCCATGTTTCAAGTACAAAACTGTGAGCCTTATTCAGGCAAGACCAAGTCGCCACGCAAAGAGTGTGACAGCGCCGTGTTGATGCGCACATCGACCATTTGACCCACCAAACGCATGCCGTTGGGGCCAGCCGGAAAGTTGACCACCCGATTGCATTCAGTGCGGCCGGCCATTTCGGTGGCATCTTTGCGCGCAGGACGCTCTACCAAAATGCGCTGCACAGTGTTCAAGCGGCTGTCACCGATGCGCTTCACATTGGCCTCGATGGTGGCCTGCAAATGGTGCAAGCGTTTGAGTTTGACGTCGTGCGGCGTGTCGTCTTGCAAGTTGGCTGCAGGTGTGCCGGGTCGCGGGCTGAAAATGAAGCTGAAACTGGTGTCGTAGCCCACGTCGTCAATGAGCTTCATCATCTTGTTGAAGTCTTCGTCGGTTTCGCCTGGGAAGCCCACAATGAAGTCGCTGCTCATGGCCATGTCGGGACGAATGGCGCGCAGTTTGCGAATGGTGCTTTTGTATTCCATGGCGGTGTAGCCGCGCTTCATGGCCATCAAAATTCTGTCGGAGCCGTGCTGCACGGGCAGGTGCAGATGACTGACCAACTTGGGCACCTTGTCGTACACATCGATCAGGCGCTGTGTGAACTCATTGGGGTGGCTGGTGGTGTAACGAATGCGCTCAATGCCGGGGATGTCGGCCACGTATTCAATCAGCAACGCGAAATCTGCAATCTCTGCGGTGTCGCCCATCTTGCCGCGATAGGCGTTGACGTTTTGACCGAGCAAGGTAATTTCGCGTACACCTTGTTCAGCCAGGCCTGCCACTTCAACCAACACGTCCTCGAAGGGGCGACTGACTTCTTCGCCGCGGGTGTAAGGCACCACGCAATAGCTGCAATATTTGCTGCAACCTTCCATGATGGACACGAAGGCGGTGGGGCCGTCCATCTTGGCAGGTGGCAAGTGATCGAACTTTTCAATTTCAGGGAAGGTGATGTCCACTTGCGGGCGTTTTTTGGCGCTGCGTGCGGCCAAGAGTTCGGGCAAGCGGTGCAAAGTTTGGGGGCCAAACACCACGTCCACATAGGGGGCACGTTTGATGATGTCGGCACCTTCTTGGCTGGCCACACAGCCGCCCACGCCTATGAGTACGCCGCGTTCTTTGAGGTGCTTCACACGGCCTAAGTCGCTGAACACTTTTTCTTGGGCGCGTTCACGCACCGAGCAGGTGTTGAACAAAATGAGGTCGGCTTCTTCGACGTCTTGGGTGGGCTCGTAGCCTTCAGCGGCCTTCATGACGTCGGCCATTTTGTCCGAGTCGTACTCGTTCATTTGGCAACCGAAGGTTTTGATAAATACTTTTTTGCTCACAAGAGACTCCAAGCGGTAACTGGTTTATATCCAGGGGCTGATGGAAGGTGCTCGCCATTGCGGCGCGCGGTTCAGCCTGCGATTATCGCAGGGACTGATCAAGCGGCTTCTGGTTTTCTGAAAAACATGGGGTAGTAGCGTTCAACCACCGGCCCGTCAAAAGCCCAAGACATGCACTTGCCCACGTGGGGCGGCGGCGTGGTGGGGACTTCGTCGGGCAGGCCCGCTTGCTGCGCTTTGAACTGACGCGCGGAGGGAATGGTTTGGTAGGCCGCGGTGGCCATGTTGAACAGCATCTCGCGCAAATGGGTGCAGCCTGCAACGCCGCCCAGGTGCGCGTCGATGGTTTTGCGCCAACCCGCCCCCAAGGTGCAGCCCACCAGCTTGTGCATGTTGAGAGGGGCACGCTCACATTCTGGGTGGGGGATGTGGGCCATGTCGGTGATCAGGTCATGGATTTTGAAATCATTGTCCACCGTGAGTCGAATGTTCAAGCCATGAATGGGCTGACCTGCTTCCAAGGGGCCTTGGCTAGGAATAATGAAGTTGTAGGTTTTGACGTCTGTCAGAGCGGCTTCAATGTCCCACAAGCCATCCTCGCGTTCAAAGCCTGAATAGACCACGGTGCGCGTATGTGACAGTTTTCGAGGGGAGGGGGGTGGAAGTGCCAATGTCGGCCTCTCAAATTTCGAGTTCAATGCCTTGATTATCGATTTGATTTGGAGCTTTTGAATGTCAACTGCAGCACAGCCTCTCATTTCTCCCGTGGTTCGGCGTCAAACCATTGCCGATGCCCTGAGGCGCACGGCTTTGCGCTTGCCAAACAAGTTGGGAATTGTGTGCGGCAGTACGTCTTGGACTTATGCGGAATTTGATGCGCTGGTGACGCGCCTGGCTGCGGGTTTGTCAGGCCAAGGTGTGACACCTGGCGATCGTGTGGCCGTGCTGGCTCGCAATTCCCATGGTTTTGCAGCTTTGCGTTTTGCCTTGGCGCGCATGGGGGCTGTGATGGTGCCGATCAATTTCATGCTCAAGGCCGAAGAAGTGGCCTACATCCTTCGGCATGCTGGCGCCCAAACCTTGGCCACCGATTCCGGCTTGGCTGATTTAGCCAAGCAAGCGTCGGCGCTGGATACCAAAGTGCAGCAGTTTGTTTGGTTGCCTTCTGAAGACCCCAGCGAACCGGTGGTGGGCATGCTCAATTTTCATGCGCTGGCCGCTTGTACCGCCGCCTTGCCAGAGAGCGGTTTGGCCAGTCAAGATTTGGCGCAAATTGTGTACACCAGTGGCACCGAGTCCATGCCCAAGGGGGCCATGCTGACACATGACGCGGTGCTGTGGCAGTACGTGAGCTGTGTGGTGAATGCCGAAATTGCCGAGCAAGATTTGGCATTGCATGCGCTGCCGCTGTACCACTGCGCGCAGTTGGATGTGTTCTTTGGCCCCGCCATTTACATTGGCAGCAGCAACGTGATCACCGCCAAACCCGTGCCCGACAATTTGTTGGCGTTGATCGAAAAATACAAAATCACCAGCTTCTTTGCACCGCCTACGGTGTGGATTGCCTTGTTGCGCTCACCTTTGTTTGATGCCAACAAACTCAGTCACTTGGCCAAAGGCTATTACGGCGCGTCCATCATGCCCGTTGAAGTGTTGAAAGAGTTGGCCTCACGCTTGCCCAAGGTCCGCTTGTGGAATTTGTATGGTCAAACCGAAATAGCCCCCTTGGCCACCATGCTGGGCCCCGACGACCAATTGCGCAAACCTGGTTCTTGCGGCCGTGCGGTCTTGAATGTGGAAACACGTGTGGTGAACGACGACATGCAAGAGGTGAAGCCTGGCGAAGTGGGCGAAATTGTGCACCGGTCTCCTCACTTGATGTTGGGCTACTTTAACGATGCAGAAAAAACACGCGCCTCTTTTACGGGCGAGTGGTTTCACAGCGGCGACTTGGCCACCATCGATGACGAAGGGTATATCAGCGTGGTGGACCGCAAAAAGGACATGATCAAGACGGGTGGCGAGAATGTGGCCAGCCGTGAAGTCGAGGAAATGATTTACCAGCTACCTGCCGTCAGCGAGGTGGCGGTGATTGGTTTGCCCGATCCAAAATGGGTAGAAGCTGTGACCGCTGTCATTGTGTTGAAGGCCGGCCAGACTTTGAGCGCGGAAGATGTGATGGCGCATTGCAACCAGCACATGGCCAGCTTCAAGGTGCCCAAACGGGTTGTTTTTGCCGATGCCCTGCCTAAAAACCCCAGCGGCAAATTGCTCAAACGAGAATTGAGAACACACTACGCTTAAGCCCTTGGGTTGAATGCATTGGTGAAATTGCTAATTTGTCCTACTTAATGTCCTATTGACAGGTCATTAGGAGTGATCAACCATAGCGCTCATGAACCAAAGCTTGCCATTGCCCAAGTACCACCAGATTTATTTGGTGCTGTGCGAGCAATTGCAAGAGGGTAAGTTTGATGAAGGCTTGCCAGGTGAGTTGGCCCTCATGAAGCAGTTTTCAGTGGCCCGTGTCACTGTGCGACGAGCCCTTCAGCAAATGGCCGAGGAAGGTTTGATCAAACGCGAGCCGGGCCGTGGCACACGGCCTGTGAAGCGAGATGCATCCGGTGCGTTGAGCACTGCAAATGACGCCTCCGTCACGGGTAGTCAGCAGGCGCGGTTGACGGGTTTGCTGGAAAACCTGGTCACCATGGGCCTTCGGACATCGGTCAAGGTCTTGTCTGTGCAAACTTTGTTGGCACCCAAAGAGATTCAAGAAAAATTGCAAATATTGCCCACGGATTGGGTGCAAAAAGCCGAGCGTGTTCGCAGCACGCGTGAAGGGCCGCTGTCACACATCACCACTTGGGTGCCATCGGCCATTGCCAAAGGTTTCGGTCAGCGCGAGTTGGCCCAAAAGCCCATCTTGGTGTTGCTGGAAGAGGCCGGCGTCAAAGTGGGCCGTGCTGAACAAACCATTTCTGCCCGCTTGGCCGATGCCGAGATGGCGCGGCACCTGGATGTGCCTGTGGGCTCTGCCTTGTTGTCTGTGCGCCGCTTGATTTATGACCAGCAGGAAAAGCCCGTCCAGTGGCTGTTGGGTTTGTACCGTCCCGATCGTTACGAATACCAAATGCAGTTGTCACGTGTTGGCAGCATTGACGCCCAAATTTGGGTGGACAAAGAGCTGTCAGCCAATTTCCATTGACCTTTTCGTTGACCTTCTTATTCACTTGACCCTTGACCATCTAAAGGAGCTTCCTATGACCACACGTCGTCACTTTATGAGCCAGACCGCTGCTGCGGCTTCTGTCATGTCCTTCCCTTTGATTGCCGGCGCGCAAGCAAAGACTGTGAAGGTCGGCGTTTTGCATCCAGTCACGGGTGCACTGGCGTATTCCGGTCAGCAATGTCGACTGGGCGCCTTGTTGGCCATTGAAGACATCAACAACGCGGGTGGTATCAAGTCTTTGGGCGGCGCCAAAATTGAAGCCATTTTGGGCGATGCCCAATCGAGCCCACAAGCCGGTACCGCTGAAATTGAAAAAATGAATGAAGCGGGTGTTAGCGCCGTTGTGGGTGCGTTTGCATCGGCCATTTGCTTGGCCACCACGCAGGCGGCTGCCAAGTACAACCTGCCGCACGTGGTGGACGTGGGTGTGGCCGATCAAATTGTGGAGCGTGGTTTGAAAAACACCTTCCGATTTGGCCCAGGCTACAGAAAATGTGCAGAAGTGGCTGTGGCCAATTTGCATGTGCTCAACACGGCTGCGGGCAAGCCTGCACGCAGTGTGATGATCATTCATGAAGAGTCATTGTTTGGCACAGGCACTGCCAATTTGTTGGCCAAGGAGTTGCCCGGCTACGGTTACGACGTGAAAGAAATCATCAAGCACGCCAACCCCACGCGCGATTTCAACAACATCGCACTGCGCATCAAGCAAGTCAACCCCGACATTGTGATTCCCGCCAACTACTACAACGAGTACGCGCTGTTGGTGCGCACCATGCAGCAGCAAAAAATCACGCCCAAAGCAATTTACTCAGTGTTGGGTGGCGCGGCTTCCAGTTACAAGTTTGTCAAAGAGTTTCCTGAAGCGGCCAACGGCATCATCGATTGCAACCACTGGTTCAATCCACGCGACAAGCGTTCTTTGGAACTGAAAAAGCGAGTCGAAGCCAAAGGCCAGTTCTTCAGCTACGAAGTGTTCATGACATACACCGCCATGAGCTTGTTGGCCGATGCCATTGAGCGCGCCAAGTCGACCGACCGTGCGGCCATCATCGATGCTTTGAACAAGAGCACCTTCTCCAACCACATCATGCCCTACGGTGCCACACAGTTTGTGAATGGTCAAAACATGGGTGCGCAACCTTTGATGACGCAAGTGGTCAAAGGCGACATCAAAGTGATCGTGCCGCGTGATTACCGCGAAGTCGAACCGATCTTCCCCTTGAAGGCCTAAGGCCTAAGGCCTTGCGCTGCGCCATGATCGCCACTTTGAATGAGTCACCATGATGTTTGACGCCAGCATTTTGCTGTCCGCTTTGCTCAATGG
The DNA here is from genome assembly GCA_030158125.1 of Limnohabitans sp. Lineage (GTDB taxonomy): Bacteria > Pseudomonadota > Gammaproteobacteria > Burkholderiales > Burkholderiaceae_C > Limnohabitans_A. Next base: position 140,187 of record JAOATL010000013.1, read on the forward strand.
TTTAACCACGGGCGCAGTCTATGCCCTGATTGCGCTTGGGTTGACCCTGATTTATGGTGTGCTGCACATCATCAACTTTGCACATGGTGCCTCGCTCATGATGGCCTTGTATGGCGTGTATGCGCTCAAAGAGCGTTGGGGCATTGACCCGTATGTGGCCTTGCCCATCATGGTGCCCGCCATGTTCTTGTTGGGCTATGGCATGCAACGCCTCATCATCAACCGGGCCAGCCACGGCAAAGACGAAAACATCTTGCTGGTGACTTTGGGGTTGTCCATCGTGATGGAAAACCTGGCCTTGTTGTTTTTCAAATCGGACACGCGCACCATTGACACGCCATACACCCTCAGCACGGTGGCCATTGGGCCTGAGATGGCGCAGGTGATGGTCTCGGTCCCCAAGTTGGTGGCCTTTGCTGGTGCCTTGGTGGTATCGGCATTGTTGATTGTGTTGTTGCAACGCACCGATTTGGGCCGTGCCATTCGTGCGGTGGCCAAAGAAAAACAGGGCGCGCGTTTGATGGGCATCGATGTCGAACACGTCTATGCCATGTGCTTTGGTTTGGGCTTGGCTTGCCTGGGTGCGGCAGCCTGCTTTTTGTTGCCCGCCTACTATGTCAACCCACAAGTCGGCAATGGCTTTGTGTTGGTGGCATTTACGGTGGTGGTGTTGGGTGGCATGGGCAGCTTTGCGGGCGCATTGCTGGGTGGTTTGCTGATTGGTGTGGTGGAGTCATTTGGCGGCTTGTTCTTGGGCGAGTCCCTTGGTCAGGTGGGTATTTTTGTGATCTTCATCGCCGTGTTGTTGTTGCGTCCCCAGGGTTTGTTTGGGGCCAAGACATGAGGCTTTGCGCATGACTAAATTACTCAAAGACATGGTCAGCATTGGCCTGTTCGTGTGGACCGTGGCCTTCATACCTGTGCTCACCCAGTCGGGTGTGACCTTGAACTTTGTCATGATGGCTTTGTTTGCATGCCTGATGGCGCAGGCCTGGAATGTGTTGGGCGGCTTTGGTGGTCAGTTCTCCTTTGGCCATGCCTTGTTCTTTGGCACGGGTGCTTACTTTCAGGCCATAGCGCAAATCTCTTGGGGCTGGAATCCATGGGTGGCCCTGCCGGCGGCCATGTTGGCGGCTGCATTGGTGGGCGCTTGGGTGGGGGCACTGTCTTTCAGGTACGGCTTGAAAGGCTCTTACTTTGCGTTGGTCACCTTGGCCTTTGCCGAAGTTTTCCGAATTGTTTCTTTGTCAGTGCCGTTCACGGGAGCCGGTGTGGGTTTGATGCTGCCCTTGAATGAGTCGTGGACCAACATGCAGTTTGGTTCGCGGGCTGGTTTTGTATGGCTTATTTTGGGCTTGGTCACCTTGGCTTTGTGTGTCACGGCGTATTTGCGCAACTCTCGATTTGGTGCTTATTTACAGGCCGTGCGCGACAACGAAGATGCGGCCCGAGCCATCGGCGTCAATCCTTTTTATGTCAAAACTTGGGCCACTGTGTTGTCGGGCGCTTTGATGGGATCGGCTGGCGCTTTTTATGTGCAAGTGTTTCAGTACATCGATCCGGGCATTGGTTTTGGTTCTCACACCTCGGTCGAAGCTTTGGTGGGGGCCATCGTGGGCGGCATGGGCACCTTGTGGGGCCCTGTGTTGGGCGCCTTGGCCTTGCACGTGTTGGCCGATCTCACACGCAATTTGTTTGGCCAAATGCCAGGTATCAACATGGTCATCTACGGCGCGGTGTTGGTGGTGATTGTGATGTTTTTACCCAGAGGTATCGCCGGCTTGTACCCGCATTTGCCAAAGTCTTGGAGACGCTATGACTAAGTCCACTGCTTTGCTAGAAGTGCAGGGTGTGAGCCGCGCCTTTGGGGGCTTGAAGGCGGTTCAAAACGTCAGCTTGGACGTGCCGCAAGGCGCCTTGACCGCCTTGATTGGCCCCAATGGCGCAGGCAAGACCACATTGTTTGCATTGCTGTCTGGTTTTCTAACCCCGGACACCGGACGCGTGATGTTCAAGGGTCAGGACATCACAGGACAGGCGCCGCATCTGAATGCCAAATTGGGCATGACGCGGACCTTTCAAATTGTGCAGCCCTTTGCCGCACAAACTGTGCGAGAAAACATTGCCGTGGGCGCACATCTGCACACAGCATCGCGCACGCAAGCCTTGGCCGCAGCCGAGCAGGTGGCGCAACGCGTGGGCTTGGCCGATCAATTGGACAAACTGGCCAGTGACTTGACTGTGGCAGGTCGCAAGCGTTTGGAATTGGCGCGTGCCCTGGCCACGCAACCTCAATTGTTGTTGCTAGACGAAGTGTTGGCGGGTTTGAACCCGCAAGAAATTGCCGAGATGATTCCCGTGGTGCGGGCCATTGCCGCGTCGGGCGTCACGGTGCTGATGATTGAGCACGTGATGCAAGCTGTCATGAGTTTGGCTGAGCATGTTTGGGTGTTGGCCCAAGGCCAACTGATTGCACAGGGCACGCCTTCCGAGGTGACGCGACATCCGCAAGTGATTGAAGCCTATTTGGGCCACGGCACGGCTGCGCGACTGCGTCAAGCGGAGGTCTCGGCATGACCGAAATTTTGAAAGTGTCCCAACTGCGCGCAGGCTACGGTGCAGTAGAGGTGTTGCGAGGTGTGGACCTGACGGTGAATGCTGGCGAAACCGTGGCGCTGCTCGGCAGCAATGGTGCTGGCAAAACCACTTTGAATGGCGTGTTGAGTGGCCTTGTCAAAGCGCGCAGTGGTCAGGTGATATTCGAGGGGCAAGACATCACAGGCTGGCATGCGCGCAAAGTGGTGCAGGCCGGTTTGATCCATGTGCCTGAAGGCCGCAAAGTGTTTCCCAATTTAAGTGTGCTGGAGAACCTGTCCTTGGGTGCGTTCACACGCGGCCGGCAACGGCGGGATGCCAACTTGGAAAAAATCTTTGGTATTTTTCCGCGTCTGCGGGAGCGCATTCAACAATTGGCGGGCACCTTGAGTGGTGGCGAGCAGCAAATGCTGGCCATTGGTCGTGGTTTGATGGCCGAGCCGCAACTTTTGATTTTGGACGAGCCCTCTTTGGGTTTGTCACCGTTGCTGGTTGAAGAGATGTTCCGCCTGATTGGACAACTCAAAGCCAATGGCTTGGCGGTGTTGTTGGTGGAGCAAAACGTGGGGCAATCTTTGGAGATTGCCGATCGTGCGTATGTGATGGAAAACGGGGCCATCCGTTTCAGCGGCAAACCCGCTGAGCTGTTGGCCAGCGACACATTAAGACAAGCCTATTTGGGCATGTGAAAAGGACAATCAAATGCGGACATCCATTTTGACATTGCGCTTGGGTTGGATCGGCATGGCCATGACCATGACCATGGCCTTGAGTGGCGCTCAGGCCCAAACAGCTGCGGGCGCGCCGGTTCGAATTTTGGTGGGCGCGCCAGCAGGTGGCACGACCGACACCATGGCGCGAACCTTGGCGCAGTCTTTGGGGCAGCAGCTGGGCCGTGTGGTGGTCGTTGAAAACAAGCCGGGTGCGGGAGGCAATCTGGCCGCCGACATGGTGGCCAAAGCAGCGCCCGACGGCAATACCTTGCTGATGAGCTTTACCAGCCATGCCATCAACGCATCGCTTTACCCCAGTTTGCCATTCGACCCCATCAAAGACTTTACCCCGCTCACGATGGTGTCGTCCTCGCCTTCCATGTTGGTGGCGCATCCATCTTTGCCGGTCAAGAACGTGGCGGAATTGGTCAAGCTGGCCAAAGAAAAACCGGGCCAGCTGAATTTTGCGATTGGTGCCTTGGGGTCCTCATTGCATTTGGCTGGTGACTCCTTCAAGATGAAGGCGGGCGTGTTCATTGTCAATATCCCTTACCGTGGCACCGCGCCTGCCGTGCAAGACGTCTTGGCAGGTCAGGTCGAGTTGATGTTTGCTGCCGTGGGCAATGCCCAAGCGCACGTCAAGGCGGGCAAGTTGCGTGCCCTCGGGGTGACCAGCCCTAAACGACTGGCCGCCTTTCCAGATGTCCCCGCCATTGGTGAAACCTTGCCGGGGTATGAGTCGAGTGCTTGGTTTGGTTTGTTTGCACCAGGGCGAATGAACCCAGAATTGGCCAAGCGCTTGAGCGATGCAGCACGTGTAGCAATACAAAGTCCCGAAGTCAAAAGGCGCATCGAAAGTGAAGGTGCCATACCTGCTGGCAACAGTCCCCAAGAATTTGCCAAATTCGTTGAGTCAGAAATTGTGCGCTGGCGCACGGTGGTTCAGTACTCGGGAGCCAAGCCAGAATGACATTTGACAAGGCGAGTTCACTGCCTTCAGGTGCTGGCAGAACCTTGGCGCAAAAACTGATTGCGCGGGCTGCGGGCCGCTCGCAGGTCAGAGTGGGTGACGTGCTCACTTGCCAAGTTGATTTGGCCATGTTCCATGACTCGTCTGGCCCGCGCCGTCTCAAGCCCATGTTGGCCGACATCGGTGCGCAAATTTGGGATCGCAACAAAGTGGTGTTGGTGCTGGACCATTACGTGCCGGCACAAGACGAAGATGCCCAAAAGATCATTCAAGTCACGCGCGATGTGGCCAAAGAATGGCAACTGCCCCATGTCATTGACTCCGAAGGCATTTGCCATGTGGTGCTGCCAGAGCGAGGCCACTTGAAACCTGGATATTTTTGTGTGGGTGGTGACTCGCATTCGCCCACAGGCGGTGCGTTTGGCACCTACATGTTTGGCATTGGTGCCACTGAAATGTTGGGCGTGGTGGCCACTGGTGAAATTTGGGTGCAAGTGCCCCAAACAATGCGCATGGTGTGGTCGGGTGCCTTGCAAAAAGGTGTCTGCGCCAAAGACATGATGCTGCACATGATTGGCAAGTTTGGCATGAATGGTGGCAACTACCAAGCTGTTGAATTTGCCGGTGACACAGTGCGCGGCTTGGGCATGCAAGAGCGCATGACCTTGTCCAACATGAGTGCAGAAATGGGCGCCCAAGTGGGGCTGATTGCTGCTGATGCGGTGACCACTCAGTATTTGAAATCGGTGGGCGTGACAGATGCGCAATTAGAAGCCAGTCATTTTTTCCAAACCGATGAAGATGCCGACTGTCAGCGTTTTGAATTTGACGCGACGCAATTGAGTCCTCAGATTGCCGCGCCACACAGTCCAGAAAACACGAAATCCGTTGCAGCCTTTTCGGACATCAAGCCCACGGTGGCCTACATCGGCGCATGCACTGGCGCCAAATTAGCCGATTTGCGTGCTGCCGCAGAAGTTTTAAAAGGCCGTCAAGTGGCTCCAGGCATCCAGTTGCTGGTGGCGCCGGCCAGTGCACGTGATCAGGCACAAGCGGCGCGTGAAGGTGTGATGCAAATTTTGACCGATGCCGGTGCCAGCGTGTTGCCCAATGCGTGTGGTGCCTGTGCGGGTTATGGCGGGACGTTCCAAGAGGGGGCCACCGTGATCTCCAGCACAGCACGCAACTTCCAAGGCCGCATGGGCCCGGCCAGTGTGCAGGTGTATTTGGCGTCTCCTTGGTCCGTGGCAGCGGCTGCTGTGACGGGCAACATCTCTGATGTGCGGGAGCTCTTGTCATGAGCCGAGCTGCGCTCAAAACCCACAAAGTTTGGCGCGTTGGCGCCAATGTGGACACCGATGCTTTGGCACCAGGCGCCTACATGAAGCATGGCATCGAAGTGATTGCTGCGCATTGCTTGGAAGTTCATCGCGCCGATTTTGCAGGTGCCGTGAAGCCCGGCGATGTCTTGGTGGCGGGGCCTAACTTTGGCATTGGTTCTTCCAGAGAGCAAGCAGCTGGGGCTTTGAAACAGTTGGGCATGGCTGCCGTCATTGCGCCGTCGTACAGTGGTTTGTTTTTTAGAAACGCCTTTAATTTGGGTCTGTTGTTGCTGACGTGCCCCGAAGCAGAAAGTCTGCAAGAGAACGAGCACGTGCAATTGACCTACGAAGGCACAACACCTCAAGTGTTGACAGCATCGGGACGGTTACTGGCTTGTGCGCCAGTCCCTTCTTTTTTAATGGACATGGTCAATGCCGGTGGCTTGGTCAACGTGCTGAAGCAGCGCATGGCAGCCAAGTCATCCGCGGCGTCTGATGCCAGTTTGTCTGCTTAATTTTTCCCAATGAATGGACATCCAATGAGTGAGCGAAAGCCTCAAAACCCTGCGGCCCTTGATCCTGTCACTCTGGCGGTTTTAAAAGGGCGTTTAGAGCAAGTGGCCGATGAGATGGACGCCACCTTGTATCGCAGCGCCTTCAATCCCATCATTGCTGAAGCGCACGATGCGTGTCATGGCATTTACGACGGTGTGTCTGGCGACACGCTGGTGCAAGGCAAATCAGGCTTGCCCGTGTTTGTGGGCGCGATGGCCTTTGCAGTTCGCGCTGCGGCCAAAGCGGCTGCCACGCGCGGTGGCATGCAGGATGGTGACATTTGGTTGTTCAACGACCCGTATGAAGGCGGCACACACGCCAACGATTTCAAATTGGTGCGCCCATTTTTTCGCAATGGCCAATTGTTTTGCTTCTTGGCGTCAGCCGCGCATTGGCACGATGTGGGCGGTGCGGTGCCAGGTAACTACAACCCTGCCGCCACTGAATGCTGGCAAGAGGCTGTGCAAATTCCACCGGTGCGTATTTTGCGTGCAGGTGTGTTGGACGAAGACGTGTTGGCCATTTTGCGCGCCAACACCCGCTTGCCCGACAGCCTCTGGGGTGACCTGAATGGTCAACTCGCCGCGTTGGAATTGGGCGCCAAGCGCTTGAATGGTTTGCTCGATGAATATGGCGACGCCAAAGTGGCGCAAGCCATGGTGGAGTTACGCTCGCGCGCCGTGCGCTTGATGCGCTCGCACATTAGCAGCTTGCCCGATGGCTGCTACAGCTTTGAAGATGTGCTGGACAACGATGGTGTGGTGGACACACCGCTCACCATTGCTTTGGACATGACCGTCAAGGGCGATCGATTGGCGCTGGATTTTTCACGCACGTCTGCGCAGTGTGCCGGTCCCGTGAACATTTCCAAAGCCACGGCAGTGGCAGCTTGTTATGTGGCGTTGAAACATGTGTTCCCCGATGTGCCGGCCAATGCTGGTGTGCTCGATGCCGTCGATTTCATCATTCCCGATCGCTTGGTGATCAGTGCAGAACGCCCACGCCCCGTGGGCGGTTACACCGAAACCATTTTGCGCATGATCGATGTGATTTTCAGTGCCACGGCATTGGCCGATCCCAAGCGCGCTGTGGCGCATGCCTACGGCACCATCAATGCGTTGTCGATTGCGGGCCATCGCACCGATGAAAAACGCAAAGGCCAGCGTTGGGTGATGTTCAGCTTTTTTGGCGGTGGCCATGGCGGTCATTCTGACGCCGATGGTTTGTCGCACAGCAATGCGCCTATTTCTACCGCCACCATTCCCCCTTTGGAAATTTTGGAAGCGGCTTACCCTGTGCGTTTTACGCAATGGGCCTTGCGCGCCAATTCAGGGGGCGATGGCCAACACCGCGGAGGCTTGGGTGCCGTCTACGAAATTGAATTGTTAGAAGATTCGGCCGAAGCCTTTATTTTTGGCGAGCGCGGCAAAGCCTCGCCCAAAGGCATTGCGGGCGGACAGCCTGCCTTGCCCAATGTGTTTGAGTACGAAAATGAGGGCGTGTGGAAAACACCGCCCATGGTTTCTAAGATGCTGGGCATTCGGTTGAAAAAAGGCGAGCGCGTGCGTTTACAAACACCGGGCGGCGGCGGTTGGGGCAAGCCCAGCGATCGCAGCGCAGAAGCGCGCGCCAAAGACATTGAAGAAGCCTACGTTTCAAAGGAAAAATCATGAGCCAGAAACGCTGGGTGGTGGGGGTGGACGTGGGCGGCACGTTTACTGATTTGTTTGTGCTCGATGAGCAAACCGGAACCGCACGCATTGTGAAAGTGCCTTCAACACGCGGCGAAGAAGCGCGCGGTTTCATGAATGGCATTCAGAAAATTTCAGACGATGGTTCTGCTTCGGGCGTGGCCAGCATTGTGCATGGCACCACGGTGGGTACCAATGCTTTGCTTGAGCGCAAAGTAGCGCGCACCGGCATCATCACCACACGCGGTTTTCGCGATGTGTTGGAAATGCGCCGCCGTGATCGGCCTCAAACCTGGGGTTTGCGCGGTAGCTTCACGCCCATCGTGCCACGCGCTTTGCGCTTGGAAGTGGACGAGCGCGTCTTAGCCGATGGTCAAATTCACACGCCCGTCGACATCGATCAGGTGAAAGCGCAAGCGCAAGCTTTGCTCGATGCCGGGTGCGAAGCGGTGTGCGTGTTCTTCATCAATGCCTATGCCAACATGGCCAACGAGCAGGCCGCCGTGGCCGCCGTGCGCGCCATCTGGCCCAACCCTCACGTGACGGCCGCCAGCGAAGTCTTGCCCGAAATTCGCGAGTTTGAGCGCTGCTCCACAGCCACCTTGAACGCCGCTTTGCAGCCCGTGGTGGGAAGCTATTTAACCCGTTTGGAATCTGATTTGCGCGGCCAAGGCTTTGAAGGCGAATTGCTGATTGTGCAAAGCAATGGCGGCGTCATGTCGCGTCAAACCGCTTGCGATGTACCCGTTCGCACGGCTTTGTCGGGACCTGCTGCTGGCGTGATGGCGTGTGCCGCCATTGCGCGTGCAGCCGGCTATCCCAATGTGATGACGGGCGACATGGGCGGCACCTCGTTTGATGTGTCCTTGGTGGCGCAAGGCGAAGCGGCCTTGGCGGCGCAAACTTCCATTGAGTTTGGCTTGGTGGTGCGCTCCCCCATGATTCAAATTGAAACCATTGGCGCGGGCGGCGGCTCCATTGCCTCCGTGGACGCCAGTGGCATGTTGCAAGTGGGTCCCGAGTCGGCTGGCAGTGTGCCAGGCCCGGCTTGCTACGACCGTGGCAACACACGACCTACCGTGACCGATGCCAATGTGTTTTTAGGCCGCATTGCCGCCGACCGTCCTTTGGGCGGTGGCTTGCTGCAAGCCTTGCGCGCGGACCTTTCTGAGCAGGCCATTCAAAAGCATGTAGCAGAGCCTCTGGGCCTGAGCACTTTGGAAGCAGCTGAAGCCATTTTGACAGTGGCCAATGCCAAGATGGCCGGCGCTGTGCGCGTGGTGTCCATTGAAAAAGGTCACGACCCCCGTCAATTTGCATACATGCCTTTTGGCGGCGGTGGTGGCTTGCATGTTTGCGCCATGATGCGGGAAGTGGGCGTGGCCACAGGCATCGTGCCACGTTACCCCGGCGTGACATCGGCCTTGGGTTGTGTGATGGCCGACATGCGCCATGACGCTGTGCAAACATTAAATCAGGCCTTGAGCGATGTGAACTTCACAGAGGTCTTGTCGCGCATCGATCAATTGGCAGAGGCGTGCCAAGCGCGCCTTGATTCTGCTGGCGTGCGCTTTGTGGCCGTCGATGAAAACATTGCGCTCGACATGCTGTTTACCGGCCAAACCCACACACTGCAAGTGAACGTTCAACGTTCTCAGTTGTCAGCCGAAGGTTTGCGCCAAGCATTTACAGAGGCGTATCAAAACGCCTTTGGCCGAGTGCTCGAAGGCCCCGTGATTCGCGTGATGAACTTGCGCTATGCGCGCATTGGTCGTCGTCCTAAATTTGACTTGTCAGTGTTGGCTCCCGTGGGTGCCGGCAGCACGCAGCCTTTGGGCGTGCAGCGTGTGTACCACCAAGGTCAGTGGTGGGATGCCCAGCGCTACGCCCGATTGGAATTGCCGATTGGCGCCAAGGTGAATGGCCCGGCCATTTTGGAGCAGGCCGATACCACCGTGTGGTTGGAGCCAGGCTTTGTCGCCAAAGTGGATGACATGGGCAATTTACGGGTCACTGCGCAAGCTTGAACCCAGTGCGCACAAGACAAACGAAAGCATGGCCATGACTCAGCATTCAAAGATTCCTGCGGCTCGCACCGCCCTGATCATTGTGGATTTGCAAAACGACTTTTTGTCGCCGCAAGGCGCTTATGCGCGTGGCAACACTGTCAGTGCAGAAGCCTTGTTGTTGCCTGCGCGCGTAGCGCCCGTGGCCCAAGCTTTGAAAGCACAAGGGGGCTATGTCGCGGCCAGCCAATTTACCTTGTGGCCCGATGCCAAAGGCGAACCGATGGTGTCGCCGCATTTGTTAGAAAAGCGGCCCTTCTTACGCAAAGGCGATTTCGCGCCTGGCAGTGTGGGTCAAGCCAATGTGCCAGAACTCAAAGACTGCGTGGACTTGGTGGTCTGCAAAGTGGCGTACTCTGCATTCTTCAACACCCAACTCGATTGGGTGCTGCGCAAAGCGGGCATTGAAACCGTGGTGGTGTGCGGCATTGTGACCAACGGTGGCGTGGCCAGTACCGCACGCGATGCCCACCTGCGCGATTACAAGGTGGTGGTTTTGAGCGATGGCTGCGCCGCTTTCAGCGATGCCTTGCACCAAGCCTCCTTGGCCGACTTGGCCTCGATTGGCAAAGTGACGACTTGCAGCGAATTTGTCAGCAGCTTGGTATGAACGTCACATGAACGTCAAATGAACGTCAAATGAACCCCTCTGAAGAAACCCTCCACACACCGGTGGCCATTGTTGGCGCAGGTGCTTGCGGGCTGACAGCCGCACTGGCTTTGCACAGGCAAGGCGTTGAGTGTGTCGTGCTTGAACGCGACACAGTGCCAGCGGGTTCTACCGCTTTGTCGTCTGGCTTTGTGCCAGCGCCTGCAACCCGGGTGCAAAAAGCAGCCAAGGTGCAAGACAGCCCAGAGCTGTTCGCGCAAGACATTCAACACAAAGCGCATGGTCAAGCCGCCCCTGCGTTGGTCAAGGCCTACAGCGAAGCCATTGGCCCGGCCATGGATGCGCTAGAAACCCACCACCACATCCCTTGGCAATTGCTCGATCAGTTTTTGTATCCAGGCCACAGCGTGCACCGCATGCATGCCGTCCCTGAAAAAACCGGTGAAGGTTTGATGACCCGTCTGCGTGCAGCGGCAGATGCGGCTGGCGTGGTGGTTCTTACCCAAGCGCATGTCACGGCACTTCATGCCGACAGCGCAGGGACCGTCCAGGGCCTGAGTTATTCACAACCCGATGGCAGCATCTCCCAGTTGTCGTGCGATGCTGTTGTTTTGGCGTGCAATGGTTTTGGTGGCAATGCCGACATGGTGAAGCAACACTTGCCCGCTATGAAAGATGCGCAGTATGCAGGTCATGTTGGCAACGATGGCAGTGCCGTAGCTTGGGGTTTGCAGTTGGGGGCCGCCTTGGCTGATATGGGCGCCTACCAAGGCCACGGCTCTTGGGCCATTCCACAGGGCAGCCTCATTTCTTGGGCGCTCATGATGGAGGGGGGTGTGCAGATCAATACCCTGGGTGAGCGCTTTCACGATGAAACGCAAGGCTACTCAGAAGCTGCTGTCCAAGTGTTGAATCAGCCTGATGGGCTTGCGTGGAATGTCTTCGACAACCAACTCCTGCGCTTTGCACAAGACTTTCCAGACTTTGTGGCTGCGCAAGCTGCAGGTGCTGTGAAGTCTGCAGCTGATGTGGTGTCATTGGCAGCCATCATCGGTTGTTCAGTTGAGTCACTTGAAAAAACCATGTCTTCAGTCAATTCCAGCACGGGCGCAGACGCATGGGGCCGAACATTCAAGAGACCTTTGCTGGGTCCCTTTCATGCCATCAAGGTCACCGGTGCTTTGTTTCACACACAAGGCGGGTTGAACATCAACGCCTATTGCCAAGTGCTCAAGCCCAATGGCGAGACCTTACCCAATTTGTATGCCGCAGGTGGCGCTGCACGAGGTGTCTCGGGCGCTGAAGTGTGGGGTTATCTTTCAGGCAATGGATTGCTCAGTGCCATTGCAGGTGGCCACATTGCGGCACAGGCTGTTGCACAAAAAATTTCGGAGAAAACAAGATGACTTCCAAAGCCACAGCTACCTCTACTTCCACCTCAACTGCCACCCCCAATTTGGCACTGAGACTTCAGCAGCCCACGGCGCTGTTAGCCCCCGGCATTTACGATGCCTTCAGTGCATTGATCGCTGAGCAGGCCGGCTTTGAAGCCTTGTATTTGTCGGGTGCGTCGATCGCCTACACCCGCTTGGGCCGGTCTGACATTGGCCTCACCACAGCCACCGAAGTGGCGCAAACCTTGGCGCACATCACCGATCGCATCAAGGTGCCCGTGATCGTGGATGCCGATACTGGCTTTGGCAATGCGCTCAATACACAGCGCACCGTGCGAGACTTTGAACGTGCGGGTGCGGCCATGATTCAAATTGAAGATCAAACTTTTCCCAAGCGATGTGGTCATTTGGATGGCAAAGGCGTGGTGCCCGTGGCTGAAATGCAGGGCAAATTGAAAGCGGCATTGGATGCACGTCATAGCGGCAACACTTTAATTTTGGCGCGCACAGATGCCTTGGCGGTTGAAGGAATAGATGCTGCCTTAGACCGTGCAGAAGCCTATTTGGCCTGCGGCGTGGATGCCTTGTTCATTGAAGCCTTGCGAAGTCCTGAGCAGATGGATCGCGCTTGCAAACAGTTTGCGCACCGCATACCTTTGTTGGCCAACATGGTGGAGGGCGGACAAACGCCCATTCAAAGCGCCACAGAGTTGGGTGACCGCGGTTTCAAAATTGTGATTTTTCCCGGGGGCACGGCTCGGGCTGTGGCGCATACCTTGCAAGGCTACTACGGCAGTTTGCATGCGCACCAAACCACCACACCTTGGCGCGACCAGATGCTCAATTTTGATGAGTTGAACCAACTCATTGGCACACCAGAATTGTTGGCTCACGGAAAACAGTACGATGCCAAAGTATGAATCCGCAAACTAAACACGTATGCATCATCGGCGCAGGTATCGTGGGCTTGTCCACGGCGTGGCGTTTGGTGCAAGACGGCTGGCAAGTGAGTGTGCTTGAAGAGGGTGCAGCGCCTGGTCTGGTCACCAGTTATGCCAACGGTGCGCAATTGTCTTACAGCTATGTCGCACCCTTGGCCGAACCATCGGCCCTGACCCATTTGCCCAAATGGCTGCTGCAAAAAGATGGTCCCTTGCGCATCCATCCATCCTTGTCACCCACATTTTTGCGTTGGGGTTTGCGCTTTGCGTCGCACTGCACCACAGCCAAGGCCCATCAAACGACGCGAGATTTATTGGACTTGGGCTATTTGTCGCGGCGTGTTCTAAGAACTTGGCTGGCTGATGCCCCTGCAAGCTGGGCCACTGCTACAGGCTTGGATTACCGCACCAACGGAAAGTTGGTGGTGTTTCGAGACTCCGCAGCGTTGACATCGGCGGCAGCACAAGTGGCCTATCAGCGAAGTTTGGACGTTGGCTGTGAACAATATGTTTTGTCTGCTGCTGAATGTGTCGAACAAGAGCCCGCATTGGCCGCCATGCAACATAAATTGGTTGGCGGCATCTACACCCCTTCAGAAGATGTGGTCGACAGCCATGGCTTGTGCATGTATTTGGAGCGCTTGATAGTGTCTCGCGGAGGTACTTTGCGATATGACACACGCATTACCGGTGCAATTCAGGAGGGACGCCACTGCGTAGCCTTGAAGCTCAAGTCGCAAAACGCAGCCCTTGGCAGCTCAGATGAGATATCCGATGTTGAAGAATTCAAGGCCGACTTTTTTGTAGTTGCCGCAGGCTTGAGCAGTCGAGACTTGTTGAAAAACTTTGACACCCATGCACCCTTGCTGGGCCTGAAAGGTTTTTCGATCACCTTAGATTGCGAGCATGGCATTGCACCTTCCGTTTCCATCACGGACAGCCATCACAAAATTGTGTTTGCCAAACTAGGTCACCGTCTGCGTGTCGCGGGCATGGTCGACCTTGGACGCGAAAATCGAAACATCGAAGCGCCCCGCATGGCAGCGCTGATTGCGCAAGCGCGCGACAATTTTCCGAACGCGGGCGATTACACCAAAGTGCAAACTTGGGCAGGCCTTCGACCCGCAACACCCTCAGGTCGCCCCATCATCGACCAAACAGCGTTTGACAATGTTTACGCCAACATTGGGCACGGCACTTTGGGGCTTACCTTTGCTGCAGGTTCTGCCGAACTGCTGGCCGACCAATTGGCCGGCCGCCCTAGCAGTTTGCCAAGAGCGCCCTTCAGTTTTAAGAATGCTTGAAAAGCGTCAAGGCTTGTTTTCTTGAATTCGCAAAGTTAACAGAGACGCAATGCACAACAAGGCGCCGGCCAGCACAATGACATTGCTTGGGTTGCTACCCAGCCAGTGTGTATAGATGAAGGGCAGCGTGATCATTTGAACGATCATGGGCAAGACAATGAACATGTTGAAAATGCCCATGTAAACGCCAGCCCTCTCTTTTGGAATGCTGCCTGCCAACAAAATATAGGGGTTGCCCATGATGCTGGCCCAAGCCAAACCAACACCTACCATGGGTATAAAAAGCATCCAAGTTTGTTGAACAGAGGGCAGCATGATCATGCTGATGCCTGCCAAGCTGAGGCACACAGCGTGAACGTATCTAGGTCCCCACTTTCGAATCAGTGGCATCAATGCAAAGGCGGCAATGAAGGCAACGAAATTGTAGAAGCCACCAATCTGACCATTCAAAAGGCTGGCGTCTCTGAACTCTGGCGTGTTGGGGTCACGTGTGCCAAACATTGACAGGGCCAGAGCGGGCACGATGTAAATCCAATAACACATCATGGCGTACCACTGAAACAATTTCATCCACCAAAGCTGACGCATGGTGGTGGGCATGTTTCGTATGGCATCTGCAATTTCTGTAAGCGTGGCCTTGATGCCTGTCTTTTGCGATTTGATGTGGGCAACTTCCTCCTCTGTCAGCGGCAACTCAGGCGTCGATTTGACCGACCAAGCCACCGTGGTGATAGAGAACACCGCGCCGATCATGAAAGCGATGACCGTCAGATGTGGAATGTTGCTGCTATTGACGGCGTCTTTGTCGATGCCAATCAAGAACAAAAGTGTGGGTGTTAAATAAGCAAAGGTTTGTGCCAAGCCCGTGAAGGCGCTTTGCGTTAAAAACCCCATGGCATGTTGATCTTTGTTCAATCGATCACTCACGTATGCACGGTAGGGCTCCATCGTGACGTTGTTGGCAGCATCCAAAATCCAAAGCAAGCTGGCCGCAAACCACAACGCAGGGCTGAAGGGCATGAACAACAAACAAATGCTGCACAGCAAGGCGCCAATTAAAAAGTAGGGCGTACGTCGTCCCCATCTGCTCAAGGTGCGATCGCTCATGGCGCCCACCAAGGGCTGAACCAAAAGACCCGTGACTGGCCCTGCCAACCAAAGGAGGGGCAGGCTGGCCTCGTCGGCACCCAAGTACTGGTAAATGGGACTCATGTTGGCTTGCTGCAAACCAAAGCTGTATTGAATTCCGAAGAAGCCAAAATTCATTTGCAGAATTTGCCAGAGCGAGAGATGCGGTTTAAGAGCGGTCATGCGGTGTCCAATCAATGGCCAATGAATCAGTCAATCAAGCTGCGTAGTGTTTTGTCAGCATTTGTTTGAAGCCAAACGAAGCCAAATGGTTTTAACGCAATGGTTTGTCCTGGTGCAAGTTCTTGTGTGACAGCCTGCCTTGAGAAGTTGAAGAGGCCAGTCAAGTCTCTACCGCGTTGCAGTCCAAGAACGGTGGCAAGTTCTGTCTTCTTCAAGGTGACAGGGGTGTCATTGTGAAAGGCGTCAAGTTGTTGGCGCAGTTTTGCCAAGGACTGTAAAGTGCTGAAAATTCGGTGTTGTACCGTGCCTTCCTGGTTTCGCAATTGAGCATGCGCCTCCTGCCAAACAGGTCGATGCAATTCGCGACCATCGGGTCCTTGGCGCGCCAGAAGAATTTCGGCCGAGGTGTTGCCAAGGCCCAGTTCATCGCCCATGTAGAGCAGCGGCAAGCCGCCAGTGAAGAAGGACAAGCTTTGAAGAAGGATCAAGCGATCGACTGCTGTGTGAAGTTCATCGGCGTTGCTTGCAGACGACATGCCCACCAGTGCAGAGGCCATGCCGTTGGTGCCGTGGGCTGTTTTTAAATCAGTTGTTTGGAACGACGCACCTTGTGCATAGCTATTGGGCGTTAAGCCTGCAAAAAAATGTGAAGCTTGTAGCAAACGTTGATGTTGTGCATCGCCCAAAGACTCAACTTCAGGTTTCAGAACGTTCCAGCCAATGTCGTCGTGGCATCGCACATAGGTCAACCAAGAACTGCCGGTGGGTACGGCGGGTGTCTTTTCGATGACCGCGTTGAGGATGCTGACATTCTCTTCTGCTAAAGCCACCCAGCTGGCGGCCATCATGCTGGAATGATAGGCCAAATGACACTCGGGGCCTGGCGTTTCGCCCATGCCAAAATAAGGCGGCAGCTGATGCGTTGGCATGATGGCTTCGGCTTTCATGAGAACGCCTGGGCAGGCAATCTCCATGAGTGCGCGCATCGCCTGCAAGAGCCAATGAACTTCGGGTTGGTTTTGACAATTGGTGCCTTGGCGTTTCCACAAGAAGCCGGTGGAGTCCAAGCGAAATGCCTCTACACCCAAGTTGGCCACGCGCATCATGGCACTGACCACTTCTAAAAAAACTTTGGGGTTGGCATAGTTCAAATCCCACTGATAGGGGTAGAACGTGGTCCACGTCCAAGCTTTCAAGCTGGGTTGGTACGTGAAATTGCCCGGTGCTGTATCTGGAAAAATTTGGGGCAAGTTTTTTTCCCAAGCATCAACCTCATCTTGTGAGTGCGCCAAGCAGAAAAAATTCTGAAAATCTGGATTGCCATTGCGAGCCTGTACTGCCCATTCGTGATCGTGTGCTACGTGGTTCAGAACAAAGTCGCTGCACAGACTGATGCCTGCACCTCGCAGCGATTCAGTCAAAAATTGCAAATCTGTCTGCGTGCCCAGTCGTGGTTCAACAAGTTCAAAATTGGCGACTGCAAAGCCACCATCGTTGGGACCTTCAGCTGCTTTGAAAAATGGCAACAGATGCAAATAAGTCACTCCTAGCGACTTCAAGTAATCAATGCGCTCAACCACACCTCGCAAGTTGCCTGCGAAATGATCTGCGTAAGCGGTGTAACCCACAGCACCTTGTTGATGCCAATGCGGTTGCGCCTGACGGAATAAATCTAAATCCCATAAGTCTTGGGAACGTAGTAAAGCGATGTCTACAGCTGCCTTGAGCAATTGCTCGGTTAACTCTTCGACATGGACACCTTCGCCGTAGGTTCTGCTTAAACGGTTTTGAAGTGTCGGTAATTGCTTGGCAACACGCTTTGCCAATTCGTCTGCTCGGTCGGGAGACGCATGCGTCAAGGCTTTGCGCCAGGCCGACACTTGTGGTGTGGGTGCTTGCGCTGACTTTTCAGGCATCGGAGAAAGTGTGAGAGACATAGAAAACCAAAAAAAAGGCTGCCGACCGAAGTCGGCAGCCCAAACCTCAAATTAGAAGTTGTACTTCAGACCGGCTTTCACAGAGCGACCGTTGATTGCACGTGCTGCCATGCGGCCGTCGTTGCTTTCAGTGTAGCCAAGTGTGTTGGTCAGGTTGTTCACACCCAATGTGGCCACTGCGTTTTTGCCGACGTTGAAGTTGGCAAATGCGTTGACTACAGTGTAGGCAGGCAATGTCACGTCATAGCCAGAACCTTGTGCATCTTTAGAGCTTGAGGTACCTACGATGGCTGCACCGATGGTGGCATCACCCAAAACATAGGTTGGGCTCAACTGATACACCACTTTGGCTTGACGGTTAGGTGTCAAACCGCTGGCAACGATTTTGGCGTTGGTCACAGTCACACCGCCGTTGATGCGGAAGGCGCCCATTTTGTAACCTGCTTCGACTTCTACACCCGTGGCATCGTACTTGTTGGACGAGCTCTTTTGTGTGGTTGCGTCGTAGTTGCTTTCGTCAGTTTTGGCGTTGAACAAAGTCACGAATGTGCTGAGGTTGCCATTGCGCAACTTCACACCACCTTCAACTTGCTTCACTTCATTGATAGGCACAACACCTGAACCGTCCAAAGGCATTTTCTTAGGATCGAACATGATGCGGTCTGCATTGAAGGCTGCACCTTGGCTGACGCGTGCAAACAAGGCAGTGTCTTTGTCCAACTGGTAGTTACCACCGAAAGAATAAGAGTTGAAGTTCTTGGTGTAGTTGATGGCTTGTGTGTTCTCAGGCTTGAACTGGTTGTCAGAAGCTTGGTTGTATGAACCTGTGGCCACTTGTTGGTCAGAGCGCAAGCTACCGTCCAAGCTCAAAGCACCTTTTTCCCAGCCCAATACAGCGTAGGGAGATGTGGTGCGGTAAGTGCCGTCGATAGAGCGTGTGCAGCAACCACCCCAAACATTGGTGCCCAAGTCAATGGCGCCATAAGAATTGGTTTTTGCATTGGCCAACAACGCTGGGTTGTTGTCTGTGGCTTCCATCAAGTACTGGTTGAAGTTCCAAGTCAGTGCCACTTTTTGAACGTTCACAAACAAACCTGCTGTGGTGGTGATCTTAGAACCATCGGCTTGTGCAAATGTTTTGCTCAGCTTGACGTCGTTGGTTGTAGAACCCATGTCATCCATGGATGTGTTGAACACGGTGGCTGTGAAAGACTTGCCGTTGTAGGCTTGACCTTTCTTGGGGCCAGTCGCGAACTTGGTGCCAGAAGCAGCGTTGGCCACATCGTCGCCAGGGAAAATGCTGATGAAGCGGCCGCTGTTTTCAGAAGTGCGGAACTTTTCAGTCAGTTTCCAGCCACCAGACAATTTCAATTCAGTTTCGAGACCGAATGAATCGCTCTTCACGCGCAAACCGTCGTTCACGTTGGAGTTCACCATTGTGTTGTTCTTTGACAGTGTTGCGTCTGCAACCCAGTAGGGTGAGTAGAAAGTCGCTTTGCGGGGGTCAATGCCTGGCAACTCGCTCAACACGCCGTTCTTGATGCTGACAGGCGCTGGCATGAACAAAGGTGATTTGTCGTCCAATGTTTTGAAGTTCAAACGCACAAAGCCATTGGCAAGGTCTTGTGTGATGTTGGCTTTGATCTGATGACCTTGCACGCCGTTGGCAGGTGCATTGCGGGGGCCTTGACCCATGTTGGTGTAGCCGCCTACAAAGAAGCGTGTCTTGTCGCTCAATTTGCCGCTGTAGTCAAAGTCGAAGCGCTTTTCGTCGTAACCCAAACCTGTGGTGATGCCCACAGAGCCGCCTGGCTCTTCACCCGTTTTGGAGATGAAGTTGATGATACCGCCGGGTGCGTTGGTGCTCAATGTGGAAGCAGAACCACCACGAACCACTTCGAGACGCTCAAGGCTGCCATCGGCGCGCAAGAACATGTCGGGTGTGGCAAAGGCGACGTCACCGAACATCAAAACGGGCAAACCATCTTCTTGGAATTGCACATAACGTGCGCCACCGGCAGAGATGGGCAAGCCACGAACGGTCACGTTGGCGTTACCACCACCGCCGCTAGACTCGGCACGAACACCTGGAATGGTGCGCAAGATGTCGGAAGCGTTGGTGGGTTGTGCCTGCAAAATTTGATCCACGCCCACGGTTGAGATGGAGTTGGATTGTTTCATTTTGCTGGCGCCAGAGGCGGTACCAGTCACAACCAATTCATCCAACTTCAAGGTGTCGTTGTTGGCGGCTGTTTGTGCCCAGGCACTGCCCATGTGGGCAACGGTCAAGGCGCAGGCCAATGCAACTGCATTGGGAACGATTGCATTCATTCGTTTGGACATCGAAAGTCTCCGGAAAAAATATTGAATTGTTTAAGTGTATGAATTTATTGAATATTTTCAATAAAATTCGAGAGTGGATACTTCTTTGCAATCCCGAATGAAGTAATTCTCTGAAAAATTGCAAACGTTTGCAATATCAATTTGTTGTTTTGAAGCGTTTGGGGACATCGGAAGCTGGCCGTGGATGTTCTAAGTAATTGATTTGTTTTGAAAAAAACCAGCAATTAAGTGTTTTCCCTAGAGTGGTGCCGCTAAAACCACGTTTGATTCAGGGAAATTAGACTTTTTCAAACGATTGCATTCATTTCTTATACTTGCAAGCATTACCAAGGAAATTGACGGCAGATTCATGGCCAAAGCAGACGCAGACAACAAGAAGATCCAGATGGTCGACATCGCCAGAATGGCGGGTGTGTCAACCTCAACGGTGTCGCGCGCTTTGAATGGCAGTTCTTTGATCAACGAAGAAACTCGCCAACGCATTACAGACTTGGCCAAGTCGCTCAGTTACACCATCAACTTGAGTGCTAAAAACTTACGCTCGGGTGAGAACCGAACCATTGGCGTGGTTATTCCTTATCAAGATCAAATTCGTCAAGATGTGACGGATCCTTTCTTCATGACCATGCTGGGTCATCTTGCCGATCAATTGACCAAGCAAAATTTTGATCTGCTGTTCTCTCGCATTTCAGCAGAACACTTAGAAGACTTGGCGCAGCTTTACGAATCAGGTCGCGTGGGAGGCCTGATTGTGGTGGGACAGTGGGACCAGCACGAGAAACTCAACGAGTTGGCGCGCAGACAAATTCCATTTGTGGTGTGGGGCGGTCAGCTGCCACGTCAGTTGTATTGCACCGTGGGTGGTGACAATTTCAATGGCGGCTTTTTGGCCGCCAATCATTTGCTGAGTTTGGGCCGACGCAGAATTGTGTTCATGGGTGACAAGCACGCCACAGAAACACAGCAGCGCTATGCAGGTTATGTACAAGCCCATGAATTGAACAAGGTGCCCATTGCGCCTGAGCTCTACATTCCTTCACCCTTCACGGTTGCCGAAGCCCGAGAAGACATCAAGGCTTTCTTGCAACAGAAACTGAGCTTTGATGCGCTGTTTGCAGCCAGTGACTTGTTGGCCATCACGGCCATGGGTGCCATCACGCAAGCCGGGCTCAGAATTCCGCAAGATGTGAGTGTGGTTGGCTATGACGACATTGGCATGGCTGAGCATACGTACCCTCCACTGACCACCATTCGCCAACCGATGGATTCGGCCGGTGCAGCGCTGGTTCAAAATCTCATGCGCGTGTTCAGCGAAGGTCACTCTGACTCTGAGGTTGTCAATACCGATTTGATCATTCGCGGTTCAACTTGCAGGGTTTAAGTTGATCACTGATCGCTGTGCGGTTGGCTGTTCAACTCAGGGATAGCCGTTTGGATTTTGCGATTGCCAGCGCCATGTGTCTTGGCACATGTCATCAATGGTTTTTTCGGCGTGCCATCCTAGGGTGCTAAGTGCGTGCGAGGGATCTGCCCAATAGGCGGCTAAATCGCCAGGTCTGCGCGGTGCTAGGGTGTGAGGTAATTGGCGGCCACAGGCTTTGCCAAATGCATTCAGCATGTCTAAAACACTATGGCCATGACCGCTTCCTAGGTTGAATACATGGTGACCTGCGCAACCATGAGCGTAAGCCAAAGCTGCAATGTGACCGTTGGCCAAATCACTGACATGGATGTAGTCACGAACGCCTGTGCCATCGGGGGTGTCGTAGTCGTTGCCATAAATGTGCAAGGACTCACGCCGCCCTACGGCCACTTGAGACAAGAAGGGCATGAGGTTGTTGGGAATGCCTTGCGGGTCTTCGCCCATCTGACCACTGGGATGCGCCCCCACCGGATTGAAGTAGCGCAATGAAGTCATTGAACACGTAGGATCTGCTAAGGTCAAATCGGCCATGATTTGATCGACCATGAGCTTGCTTCTGCCATATGGATTGGCGGGCGAGGTAGGGACCTGCTCGTTCCATGGCGGCGCAGAGGAGTTGCCATAGACGGTGGCCGAAGAGCTGAACACCAATGTTTTGACGCCGCACTTCTGCATGCCTTGCATCAGCACCACACTACCGTGCACATTGTTGTCGTAATAGCGAAGCGGTTGAGCCACCGACTCGCCTACAGCCTTCAAGCCAGCGAAGTGAATCACAGCTTCGATCTTATGTTCGGCAAGGATTTTTTCAATCAAGCTGGCATCACGTACATCGCCCACGATGAAGGGCGGGCGATGCTTTGTGATCTGCTCAATTCGGCCGAGAACACTGGCCTTTGAATTGACCAGAGAATCCAAGATGACGGGTTGCCAGCCTTGTTCGATCAACTGAACACAGGTGTGGCTGCCAATGTAGCCAGTACCCCCCGTCACCAATATTTTCATGCATCAATTCCAGGAAACAGCCGCCATGTCGTTGGCAAAAACAGGTGAGCTAGACCAAAGACCTTTCAAGCCCTTTTTGTACACCGCTGTGTTGGTGGCATTGAACAAAAATACATTGACGGCATCGTTGGCAATCATGCGCTGCATGTCGCCAAACACTTTGGTGCGGTCTTTGGCGCCAGTGGTGGATGAGTATTTGGCAGCCAAGTCACGGAAGGCCTTGCTGTCGTAGCCCCAGTAGTAATTGGGATTGGCATAGGCCATGTAATCGAGCGGTTCAACGTGGTTGATGACAGTGAGGTCAAAGTTGCCTTTGAACGTACCACCGAGCCACTGTGCCCATTCGACATTTTCAATTTTGGCCACGATGCCCACCTTGGCCAACTGTGCAGCCAAAATTTCACCACCTTTGCGGGCGTAAGGTGGGGGGGGCAAAGTAAGCGTGACGTTCAAGGGCGTTTGGACGCCAGCTTCTTTCAACAAGGCTTTGGCTTTTTCTGGATCGAAAGCGTATTGGCCCGTGAGGTCCACATAGCCCGCATCGGTAGGCGCCATATGGCTGCCAATGGGCTTGGCCAAACCTTCGAACACACCATCAATGAAGGCCTTCTTGTCGATGGCGTGTGACAAAGCACGGCGAACGCGCACGTCGTCAAACGGTTTCTTTTTGTTGTTGATGGTCATGATGCCCTTGCCGGCTGTGCTGCCCAACTCAACCACAAAGCGTTTGTCGGTTTGGAACTGCTTCAAGCTTTGGGGCGATTGGAAACGAGGCATGCCATCGATGTCACCCGCCAGCAGGGCAGCCACTTGGGCGGAGGCATCGTTGATGAAACGAAAGGTGACCTTTTTGAGTTTGACATTGGCAGCATCTCGGAAACCATCCCATTTGGTCAAGGTGACTGCTGTGCCCTTGGCCCAATTTTCTAATTTGTAAGGGCCTGTGCCAATGGGTTTGGTGGCTGCACTGGTCGCAGAGTTGGGGTGCAAGATGACGGCAGTGTTCTCGCCCATGCGGAACAAGAAATTGCCATCGGGGTTGGTGAGCACCAAGACCACGGTGTGGGCATCGGGCGTAGAGATGTGCGCAATGTTGTTGAACACTGCGCCTTTGGCTTTGTTGGTGCTCTTCTCGGCTTTGGCACGCTCGAAGCTGAACTTCACTGCGGCAGAATCAAAAGCGGCGCCATCTTGAAACTTGACGCCCTTGCGCAATTTGAATGTGAATGCTTTGCCGTCGGCGTCCATGGTCCAGCTTTCAGCCAACAAGGGTGTGACCGAGCCGTCGACATTGATTTTGGTGAGGCCTTCCAAGATGTTGTAGTGCACCACCTCGCCAATGGCCGCAGCAGGCGCAGTGGTAGGGTCAAGGCTGGTGGGCTCCAAAATCATGCCAATCACGGCGCTGTCTTTTTTGGACTGGGCATGTGCCGCAGGGTTGACGAGAATCATGCTGGTCGCAGCAATCAGGGCCAGGCCAAATTGGCCCAACTGACGACGCGTTGAACGAGGTGCTTGTGTCATGAAAAACTCCTTCATCAAAAATTAGGCGGAATGCAAATGGGCGGATGCGGCATGGCCAGGAATGGCTGCAAGCAATGCTTGCGTATAGGGGTGCTGTGCATTTTGAAATATGGCTTCTGATGCACCAGCTTCCACCACCTGGCCGTGTTGCAAAACGAGCACATCGTCGCACATCAGGTTCACAACCGCAAGATCATGGCTGACAAACAGGTAACTCAAGCCCAGTCGGTCTTGCAGGTCCATCATGAGGTTCAATACCTGCGCCTGCACAGAGACATCCAACGCACTGACAGGCTCATCGGCCACGATCAAGGCGGGCCGTGTGATGAGCGCGCGCGCGATGGCGATGCGCTGGCGCTGGCCGCCTGAGAATTCATGCGGGTATTTGTCGAGGTCGGACGCTCTCAAGCCCACTTCCATGAGCGCTTGGGCCGCGCGGTCTTTTAAATCGTGCTTGCTGAGCGATTGGCCCGATGTGCTGTGCACAGTGCTGTGCAAAGGTTCGGCCACAATGCGCAAAACTTTTTGACGCGGATCGAGCGAGCCATAAGGATCTTGGAAGACCATTTGGAAATCGCTGCGCGCAGCACGCAGCGCGTTGTAGGGTAGCGCATTCAAGTCTTGCCCTTTGAACAGCACCTTGCCTTGCGTGGGTTTTTCCAAGGCCATGACCAAACGCGCCAGGGTGGATTTGCCAGACCCCGACTCGCCCACAATGCCCAAACTTTTGCCAGCGTGCAATTGCAGACTGACATCTTGCAAGGCTTGGATGTGTCCAGGTTTTGCAAACAGAGAAGATTTGGGCAGGGTGTAGTGTTGGCTGACGTGTTGTACGTCGAGCAAGACCGGTGACGTGTGGCTCATGCCGTCACCCCCAAGTGTTGCCATTTGGCGCAGCGCACCCAGTGTGCAGCCGCGTCGGGCAAACCATCTGCTCGCTTATCGCTGGGCATTCTTTCCAGCGGAGGCAATGATTGGTGGCAGTTGGTTTCCACATAAGGACAGCGGTCTGCAAACGCACAGCCTTGCGGCCAGTTGAAAATTTCTGGCACATTGCCAGGAATGGTTTGCAGCCGTGTGCCGCGCTTCAAACCCAATTGCGGGCGTGCTGCAAACAAGCCTTGGGTATAGGGATGCGCGCGATGTTCAAACAGAGCCTCAGTGTTGGCACTTTCAACCACTGCACCGCCGTACATCACCATCACACGTTGCACTTGATCGCGCATGAGACCCAAGTCGTGGCTGATCAACAGCAAGCCCATGCCGTCTTCAGCCACCAGTTGGCGAATGAGGTTCAGGACTTCTTTTTGAACCGTCACATCCAGCGCTGTGGTGGGTTCGTCGGCTATCAAAATGTCGGGTTGACAAGCCAGCGCAATCGAAATCATCACGCGCTGGCGCTGACCGCCCGAGAGTTGGTGCGGGTAGGCTTCGAGGCGTTCTTTGGCGCGCGGCAATTGCACGCGTTCGAGCAATTCAAGCGCGCGTGCTTTGGCCGCCGTCAGGTCCATGCCTTGGTGCAATTGAAGTGGCTCGGCAATTTGCTTCCAAATGGGATGCAATGGATTGAGCGCTGTCATGGGCTCTTGAAAAATCATGGCCATGCGTGCGCCGCGCATTTGGCACATGGCCGCTTCACTCAGTTGCGTGAGGTCGGTGCCGTTCAAAGCAATGCTGCCCATGACATTGGCGCGTTCGGGCAGCAAACCCATGACGGCCAAAGCGGTGAGTGATTTGCCGCAACCACTTTCGCCAATCAATCCCAAGGTGTCGCCACGTTGCATTTCAAAATTCACACCGCGCAAAGCTTCTACATGGCCATGCGAGGTTTGCAGAGACACGCGCAAATCGCGCACGGACAGCAAGGGAGTGGTAGGGGTGGACGCGTTCATGGAAGTTGGCTTATCGCGTCCTAGACAAACGAGGGTCGAGCAAGTCGCGCAGACCATCGCCCATCAGGTTGAGTCCCAGTACAGCCAAAGCAATGGCTGCACCTGGGTAGACCGCCAGCATAGGGGCTTGGAACATTTGCGATTGCGCTTCGTTCAGCATGCGACCCCAACTGGGGTTGGGTGGTTGGGTGCCCAGACCCAAATAAGACAAAGCGGCTTCGGCCAAGATGGCAATGGCAAATTGCACGGTGGCTTGAACAATCAGCACACTGGCCACGTTGGGCAGCACATGCTCCCAAGTGATGGCACATTTGGTTTTGCCAGCGGCTCTGGCGGCCAATGTGTAGTCTCGTGTCCACACCGCATTGGCGGCGCCGCGCGTGATGCGCGCAAACACCGGAATGTTGAAAATGCCAATGGCCGTGATGCTGACCACCAGGCCCGGGCCGTAAATGGCGGTTAGCAAAATGGCCGACAGCAGCGCGGGAAACGCAAAGGTGAAATCGGCGACACGCATCACCACTTCTTCTACCCAGCCCCGTTTGGCAGAGGCCAACAGCCCCAACGGCACACCCACACCCAAGCCGATGCCCACCGCGATGAAACCTACCAACAAAGAGTTTTGACTGCCAACCAATAACAGCGAGGCAATGTCACGGCCTAAGCTGTCGGTGCCAAACCAATGCTGTGCGCTGGCTGCGGCCAGTTTGTTGGGAATGTCGATGTCCCCCACAGGGTAGGGCGACCAGAACAGGGAGACGAGGGCACTGAGCACCAGCAGCAAAACCAAGGCAGTTCCTGCGACAAAACTGGGATGCTTGAATGCGCGTGTCATGCTGTAGCCCCGCCCGATTTCAATCGTGGATCAATCCAAGCGTAGAGCAAGTCAATTAAAAAGTTGATCAGAATGACCATGGCCGACAAAAGCATGACCACATCGCGCACCACAATCAAATCACGGTTGGCAATGGCCTGAAAAATC
The DNA here is from genome assembly GCA_030158125.1 of Limnohabitans sp. Lineage (GTDB taxonomy): Bacteria > Pseudomonadota > Gammaproteobacteria > Burkholderiales > Burkholderiaceae_C > Limnohabitans_A. The sequence continues at coordinate 166,765 of JAOATL010000013.1, forward strand.
AAGCGGCCAATGCCGGGCAGCACAAACACGTTTTCAATCACGATGGCGCTGGTGATCAGGTTGCCAAATTGCAAACCCATGACCGTGACCACCGGAATCATGGCATTGCGCAGCACGTGGCCCCACAGCACTTGCTGTTTGGACAATCCTTTGGCCCGGGCGGTGCGCACATAGTCTTCAGACATGGCCTCAATGACGGCCGAGCGCGTGACGCGCGTGAGGATGGCCGTTTGCACGGCAGCCAAGGCCATGGCCGGCAAAATCAAAGCCGCAAGACCTGCCCACAGGCCCCCACCATCTTCTTCGGACCAACCCGGAAACCCACCGGCGCTGACCCATTGCAGTTGGACTGCAAACAGCAAGATGAGCAAAATGGCCAACCAAAAATTGGGCAACGCCAAACCAATTTGACTGAGCGTCATGACGCCCACATCGCCCGCTGTGTTTTGTTTGGATGCCGCATACAAACCCAAACACAAAGCCATGATCACTGTGATGCTCATGGCCATGACGGCCAAGGGCAAAGTGACGTGCATGCGCTCCAGCATCAGCTGGGCCGTGGGTGTGTCATAGGAAATGCTGATGCCTGACTGACCTTGCAGCAAGCCGCCTGTCCAGTTGAAATAGCGGGTGAGGGCGGGTTGGTTCAAGCCCAACTTTTCTTCCATGGCCGCCAAAGATTCAGGGGTGGCGGTTTCACCCAATATGACTTGTGCCGCATTGCCCGGTAACCATTCGAGCACCCCAAACACCACCACCGACGTGACCGCCAACGTGACGAAAAAACTGAACAATCGTTGGTACACAAATGACGTCACGCGTTATCCTTGTGACTTCAGGGCTTGCGTTTCATTTGCCGTGTTGGCACGTTTGAACCGGGGCATTGATAAAAGGGTTTCAAATGACATCTCAGAACATTGTAATCACCCGATTGAGCGAAAGAGCCAACCCGCACTACGGCAGCATTGCCGACATTGCTGGATTGCACATCGGCCACTTTACCTCTAGCCAACGCTTAACGGGTTGTTCCGTGGTGCTGGCACCGCAAGGTGCTGTGGGCGGCGTGGATGTTCGCGGCGCTGCGCCAGGTACCCGCGAAACCGATTTGCTTGACCCCTCCAATTTGGTCGACAAGGTGCACGGGGTGTTGCTGTCGGGCGGCAGTGCTTTTGGCTTGGATGCAGCCAGCGGCGTGATGCGCTGGCTAGATGAGCGCAACATGGGCTTTCAAACGGGCCACGGTTGTGTGCCCATCGTGCCAGCCGCGGTGCTGTTTGACTTGCCCATGGTGCGCGAAGGCGACAACCCCAAAATTCGGCCAGACGCTGCGGCAGGTTATACCGCTTGCGACGATGCCATGTATCAAAAACCACTGTCTGCTAGCGACATCCGGTCCATGGTGCCGCCCATGTCGGGCAATGTGGGCGCAGGTGCAGGGGCGGTGGTGGGTAAATTGTTTGGCTTGAACCGTGCCATGAAAGGTGGCATTGGTCATGCCTTGGTGCGAGTGGGGCCCTGGCAAGTGGGTGCCATGGTGGCGTGCAATGCCGTGGGCGATGTCATCGATCCTTTGACAGGCCAAGTTTTGGCGGGTGCGCGCACCGCCGATGGCACACGTTTGCTCAATACCCAGCAAGCCTTGTTGGCAGGTCAAACTGCTGCCACGCCCATGGCTGGCACCAACACCAGCATTGGCATCGTGGCCACCAATGCCAGCTTGACCAAAGCCCAAGCCAAGCGCTTGGCCATGAGTGCGCACGATGGCTTTGCGCGCAGCATCCGGCCCGCACACACCACCTTGGATGGCGACACTTTGTTTGCCATGGCCACGTGCGCTGAGACCGCGCCGGCCGACATGCTGCTGCTGACCGTGATGGCCGCAGAAGCCACAGCTCAGGCCACTGTGAATGCCATTTTGTTTGCCAATGGCGTTCATGGCCTGAAGGGCTATTTGCCAGCGGCCTTAGAGCTGCATCCTTGAAAACATGCGCGTGTGATCAACGCGCGCACCTTTCGACATCGCTTTATTCCACGCTAAAGCTCAGGCCCGCATGCGACTGCAAACGGGCAATGAGCGCGTGGCCCATGGCTGAAGCAGGGGTCCAAAAACCACCCCGAGTGATTGAGGCATCTTTCAACAAGCAGATGGCGGCTTCGGCAATCATTTTGGACGTGCTGCCGTAGCCAGGATCGCGGTCACCCTTCACGCCCACTTGCACGGACTGGCCTTGCTCGTTGGTGGCAATGAACAACACATCGTAGCTGCCTGCCTCGCGCTCGGCCTTGGACGGACCTTCGCCTGGTTTGAGCTTGTCTTCGCTCATGCTCTTGTCTTGTGCAATGGCGTTGGCAATGGCTTCGCCTTTGTCGCCAGGTCCGGTCACGATCATTTCGTCGTACACAAAGTCTGAGCCCCAAACATGATTCAACAAAAAGTTGGATCGGTGCACGTTGCGGGTGTTGATGGTGGCCATGATGAAAGGCGCAACCCACACGCCCATCACTTCGTCCAACATGGGCTTGTGGCCTGTAGGCTGTTTAGGGCCTTCAAAACCGGGGGTAAGCGAAAAAGGGTTTTTGAGCAAATCAATGACGCCAGGCTGCGTGGCGGCTGCAGCCATGGTGGCCTTGAAGCTGGCTGCGGTACCGCCAGAGAAAGTGCCCTTCATTTTGCGCACACGACCGCGGACGCGAGGTGCAGGCTTGCCGAAGCGTTTGGTCATTTCGTCTTGCGCCATGAACACGCCCAAGTCGAAGGGGCTGGAGTCGAAGCCACATGAGAAGACCAAGCGAGCGCCACTTTTTTCGGCGGCTGCTTGGTGTTGGTCAATCATGTGGCGCATCCATGCGGGCTCGCCGCACAAGTCGACATAGTCCACGCCCGATTCGGCGCAGGCTTTGACCAATTCGTTGCCGTACAGCTGATAAGGGCCCACGGCAGAAATGACCAAACGCGTGCGAGACATGAGCGATTTCAAAGACGCTTCATCGCTGCTTTCAATCACCACCAAAGGTGTGGAGGCTGGCGCCCCAATTTCGTCGCGCACGGCTTGCAGCTTGTCGAGACTGCGGCCGCCCATGGCCCATGTGAGGCCGGTGTCGGCGCGGGTGAGCAAATATTCTGCAATGAGGCGGCCCGTAAAGCCAGTGGCGCCGTGCACCACGATGTCAAATTCTTTGGTCATGCTTGTTCAATCGTTCCAGGGGTTGAGGACTTCTAGCCCTAGGTTATCAAAATCTTTGCTATTACGTGTCACCATGGTTAAACCGTGATGTGCTGCGGTAGCGCCCAACAGGCTGTCAATGGCTGGCAGGGGCCTGCTGGCAACTGCCAATAAACGTCCCCATCGATCTGCAACACCTTGGTCAATGGCAAGAATTCTTCCCGCAAAAAACAAAGGCAATTCGGTTTCGAGCCAGTCCACCAGTTTGAGTCTGCGTTTTGCATCGGCCAAACTGTCGATGCCTTTGCGCAATTCGCCCAAAGTGAGCACGCTCAAATACAGAGATGTGGCAGGCCTGCTGTTGACCCATTTCACAACATTGGCATCGGGTGTTTTGCGGCGCAGTTCAGACAGGACGTTGGTATCAATCAAGTAGCTCAAAGCGACACCTTGCGTGTAAGGCTTTGGTCTCTTTCAAGGGGCACATCTTCCATGGCATACAAGGGTGAAGAGCGCATGAATTTGACCAATGATTGTTCATTGCCCGTCAATTTCTCGTACATGGCATGGGAAATGACCACCGCCACCGGCTGGCCGTGCACGGTGATGTTTTGAGGACCCATGGTCTCTGCACATTTGACGACTTCAGACAGGCGAGCTTTCGCTTCTTGCATTTGCCACATTTGCATAGAGCCTCCCAACGTCTATTCTGACTAGATTGGTCAGAATATATCTCAACCAGGGTGCGTTTGTAAAGCCTTGAATTTATTGAATTTGTTGAATTCAAAAAAGTGTTTGCCTTGATCTATGTCATTTGATTTTGGTTACGAAGCGCCACACTTAGAACAACACTTAATACGAGGTACTTCATGAAAAACATACTGCCCATCGATCGTTTTCTTCGCCTCTTGCTGGCGGTCGTGCTTTTAGAGGCCGGCTTCTTTTGGTTGAGTGGCGTGCCTCAAATACTGGCTTACTTGGCAGGCGCGGTCATGCTTGTCACGGGGGCCAGTAGCTTTTGCCCTGTTTATAAAGTGATTGGTGTTGGCCCCAGTGCAGCGTCTTGCAGCCGCATGCCAGCACTTTGGGTTCGTGTTGTAGCCGTTGTGGCTTTGTTGGGTGCTGTGGTGGGCGGCAGTTACGCCAGTGCCGTTTTTTCAAGAAAAATATTCTTGGAAGACTTCAATGCCATGAACCATTTTTACAAGCAAACCTTGTTTCTCACGGGCAAGGGTGAGCGCGAAAAAGCCATTGCCAACTACGATCAATGGGTGCCTGTTTTTGACAAGTTTCAAAACAAATACAGCGAATACCGTCCCTATGCATTGCGAAGTGACACCCGATTTGTTGCCGACCTAGCGCAGGTGCAAGGCATGATGATGGGCGTTAAAGATGCTGTTAAATCTGGCGATTTAAAACAAGCGCACTTAGATTTAGAAAAAGTTCGCCCCGTTTTTCAAGAACAATTCAAGCGCAATGGCTTTTCTATGTTGTCCGTAGCTTTGGTGGATTTTCACGATGCCATGGAACTCATGCTTGACTCTGGCAATGCCAAAGACACCGCCAAAACAGTTGGCTTGTTTGAACAAGTGAATGCCAAGTTGCAGGCCATCGAAGCCGAAGCCAACGATGCAGAAATTCAAGCCATCCGTACACAGTTAGATGCCTTGTATGCATTGGCCAAAGAAGGCAAAGCAGATGCCCTGCCTGCACAAGCAGACAAACTCAAAACCAGCTTTGTCAAAGTTTATTTGAAGCGCGGTTAAGTCGGTTTAGTCGATTAAGTCGGTTGGGTGGACTGCGTTAACGCTGAAGGGCATGGACAGCCATGCCCAGCAAACCGCACACGGCAATCACATGCATCACATTGCGCTTGTATTTAAATAAGGCAATGGCAGCGCCCAACGCAATGAGCGCAGATGGCACATCCATCGCATCGCCAAAGCCCTTTGGCCAAAGTGTGTGATAACCAAAGAACATTGCCAAATTTAAAATGACTCCCACTACTGCCGCTGTGATGGCGGTCAGTGGGGCTGTGAATTTCAAATCGTTGTGGGTGCTCTCAACAAATGGGCCACCTGCCAAGATAAAAATAAAGGAAGGTAGAAACGTGAACCAAGTGACCACTGTGGCTGCCAATGCACCTGCTAAAAACAAACTGTCTGGCCCCAACACAGCTTTGACATAGCCGCCTACAAAGCCAACAAAGGCCACCACCATGATGAGCGGTCCTGGGGTGGTTTCGCCCAAGGCCAAGCCATCGATCATTTGCGTAGCGGTGACCCAGCCAAACTGTTCTACCGCGCCTTGGTACACGTAAGGCAGCACCGCATAGGCACCGCCAAATGTGAGAAGTGCAGCTTTGGTAAAAAACCAACTCATTTGCGTGAGGGTGTGATCCCAGCCGTATTGCACAGACAGTAAAGCCATGGGGACACACCACAAAACGGCACCCGCCAATAAAACCTTCAGCAAACGCTTCCAAGTGAACACAGCATGGGAGGGTGTGGGTGTGTCATCGTCAAGCAACGCTGGGCCCAGAGCTGATTGAGCACTGGCATGTCCACCACCCGTAGCGAATGAAGCCGGTGACAAGCGTCCCCCTACATAGCCTATGCCTGCTGCTGTCAAGACAATGAAAGGGAAGGGCACGTTCATTGCAAAGATAGCCACAAAGCTGGCAGCTGCAATGGCCATCAAAAAGTTATTCTTCAATGCCCTTGAACCAATGCGGTGTGCCGCTTGCACCACGATGGCCGTGACGGCTGGCTTGATGCCATAAAACAAACCCGCCACCCATGACACATGCCCAAACGCAATGTAGAGCCAAGACAAACCGATCAGCATGAACAGCGAGGGCAATACAAACAAGACGCCCGCTGCAATACCGCCACGCGTTTTGTGCATGAGCCACCCGATGTAAGTGGCCAGTTGTTGTGCTTCAGGGCCGGGCAAGACCATGCAGTAATTGAGCGCATGCAGAAAGCGCTTTTCTGACAGCCAGCGCCTGCGCACCACCAGCTCTTCGTGCATGATGGCAATTTGACCAGCAGGCCCGCCAAAGCTGATGAAGCCCAGTTTGATCCAGAACTTCAAAGCCTGCCAAAAGCTAACAGCTCCAGGAGCTTCAGTGGGTAAGTTTGGATGTGCTGTGTTCATCCAAAGAGTTTAGCGCTTGATGGTTTAACGGAGAACACCCGCAAAATAAGCAGACAAAGCTTCAAAGCCATCCAAGGGCAGCACATGGGCCACATATTGATCTGGCCTGACCACAATCATGCAGCCCTTGTCGCGATTGATGCCGCGCATGTCAAAGATGTCGCCCAGACCTTTGTGGTCGACGCAAAATACTTTCTCGTAATCTTGCAATTCGAGTTTGCCTGTTTTGGGCTTCAGCAAGGAAGGCATGTGTTCGTAAGCCAATTGGTCAAAGGTTTGCTGAAACACCGCGCGAACATCAATCACAGCATCAATGTCTTCGCCCTTGCGGGTGTGCTTTACCACCGGTGAGTTTGGGTTTGTCTCTAACCAGTCGGCCAGCTTGTGAATGGCCGAGCCGGCAGTGGATGCGTCTGCCTTGCCTGCAAACGCGTAAATGCGCCAACGTGCATCAGCCTCGGCCACATGGCCCAATTGCATTTGCTTGGCATCGGACACACGCACCACGGGGGCGGAGTGAAAGCGACGGCCAATTTCTTCACCAGTGGCCAATGCTTGGTGCGGGCTGTTGGCAAACAAATATGACGCGTCGTACTTCACGGCTGTGCCGCCTGTGAACTCTAAGTTGTCTTTGAATTGGCGAATGATGCGCGGCTCTTCCGTGCCATCACGCTCGGCTTGCGTGGTGGGTGCCGACATCACGCGCGACCATTTGTGATCGGTGTCCACCAAGCGCTTGGCTTCGGTCAAACGTTCGTGTGAATAGCTGCGCAGCAAACGTGCATCGGCGCGGCCTTGCAACACATGGATCAGTTTCCAACCCAGGTTGAAGGTGTCCTGCATAGAGACGTTCATGCCCTGGCCGGCTTTAGGTGAGTGCGTATGGCAAGCATCACCTGCTACGAAGACGTGCGGGTTGCGGTCTTGCGAGTCACCTGCATCGTCAAACTTGTCGGTCAGGCTGTGGCCAATGTCATAAATGGACCACCACACCACTTCTTTCACGTCCAGTGAGTAAGGCTTGATGATGCGGTTGGCCGCTGCAATCATGTCATCTTGTGTGAATTTTTTCTGCGCCGCTTTTTCGTCAGGGCGCAATTTGTCGAGTTCCACATACATGCGGAACACATAACCGCCTTCGCGCGGCAAAACCAAAATGTTGCCTTCGTTAGCAGATGAAATCAAACACTTCTGGCGCACATCTGGGAAATCGGTATTGGCCAAAATGTCCATCACGCCCCAAGCTTGGTGCGCCGCATCGCCATGCAATACGCCGCCAATGGCTTTGCGCACGGAGGAGTGTGCGCCGTCGCAGCCCACCACGTAGTTGGCACGTACAGTGCGGGTGCCGCCCCAGTTGATGCCGCTAGAGTCTTTCAACACAACCGTGACAGGGTGGTCGTCGGTGGTGGGGTCAACGGTGAGGCTTAAAACTTCCCAGCCATAGTCTGGCGCCAGGCGAGAGGGCGAGTTTTGCATCACTTCCAAAAACAACTCGTGCAAGCGCGCTTGGTTGATCAAGATGTGGGGCATCTCAGAGCTGTCATCGGCCACGTCTTGTACGCGTCCCACGCGCTTGATGTGCGCAGGATTGGCAGGGTCGGGCATCCAGAAAGCTGTTTGATTGACCCAATAGGTTTCGCGCTTCACCTTGTCGGCAAAGCCAAAGGCTTGGAACATTTCCATGGTGCGTGTGTTGATGCCATCGGCCTTGCCCTTGATGATGTTGGCGGGCATGCGCTCCACAATCATGGTTTCAATGTCAGGGAACTGGGCCAGTTGGGCGGCCAAGCAGAGGCCTGCAGGGCCGGTGCCAGAAATCAGTACGTCCACTTTTTCGGGCAGGGGCTCATTGGTGCCGCGATTGCGGCGGTTGGGGGCTGCTTGCTTGATGTCGGGGCTGCCACCGCGGAAACCATTTTTGTAAAACTGCATCACTTCTCTCCCAGAAAAATTAAGCCTTGTTAGGCAACTGAGAGAAATGATAACTGTGCTTATTAATTTTTGTCAAGATAATAAGCATACTTATTAAATGGATTGAAGATCATCAGAAGGTTACACTAAGTGAAACTTTCTGAATACCTATCTTGCATCCAATTAGACAATTCATCGATGAACTTGGTCAGCTTGCTAGTCCGCAAGCTTGTTTGTTCACGCCTGCTGACATGAGGGCTCTTCTCCCAAAGCATTCAGACTTTGCTTTCAAAACCTTGCTGAGCAGAGCGGTCAAGGACGGTCAACTTCAGCGTGTTTGCCGTGGCCTGTATTTGTATGCCAAAGCAAAACCCGATCACAGCAAAATCTTGTTCAATGCAGTGAACAAGTTGAGACCTCTTACGCTCAATTACCTCAGCCTCGAGTCTGTATTAAGTGATGCAGGCCTTATTTCACAGGTGCCTATGAACCGAATCATGGTCATGTCAACGGGTCGATCAAGTGTAATTGACTGTGGCAAATGGGGCAGCATTGATTTTGTCAAAACCAAGCAAAAACCAAATGAGTTAACGCCCCATCTTATTTACGATCCAACGCATGGCATATGGCGGGCCAGCATTCACCAAGCCATGCGCGATATGCGTGTGACACAACGTAGTCAAGACTTGATCGATTTGAAAGCAAGCCGTGAATCTGTTTGATCAATTGGTCAATGTCGCAATGCAACAGCAACCATCGATGATGACTTTGCGACCCGTGGTGGAAAAAGAGCTTTTGCATCATGACATTCTGCGAGTGCTCAGCCAAGAAGGATTACTGCATCAACTGACATTCATGGGCGGAACTTGCCTACGAGCTTGTTATGGCGCTAGTCGTTTGAGTGAAGATTTAGATTTCACAGGTGGACATCGTTTTACGCGTGATCAATTGTCAACCATGGGCCAGTTGATAAGTACTAGCCTTCAGGCCAAATATGGTTTGGCAGTTGAAGTATCAGAGCCAATCAAAGAACAAGGCAATGTCGACACTTGGAAAATAAAAGTCCAAACTCGACCTGGGCAAAGAGACTTACCTGCTCAGCGAATCAACATTGATGTGTGTGCTATTGCCAGTTACCAAGTTCGTCCTATGGTTCTACTCAACGCCTATGGTGTTGATATGGGAACCAGTGGTCTAATTTTGAGAGTGCAATCTAGGGAAGAAATTTTTGCTGACAAGCTGCTGGCTTTCGCATTAAGGCCCAATAGGCTAAAGCACCGAGACATTTGGGACATTGCTTGGCTAACGCAACAAAAAGTGTCGCCAGCAATTGAATTGATAGCTCAAAAACTCATTGACCATCGCATATCTCAAAATGCCTTTTTAAAAGCATTTTCGGAGCGCGCAGCCTCATTAAAAAATGAACCCCAAATGGAAATTGATTTCCAAAAAGAGATGAGACGCTTTCTGCCAAACGATATAGTCAAAGAAAATATCAACTCTCCTCTTTACTGGCCGTACCTTTGTAACTTGATGAGCGATTTCGAATCACTCATTTCATAGAAAAATAATTCATGGAAATCAAAGTCAACTTTCTCGACAAACTTCGCTTAGAAGCCAAGTTTGACGACTTTACAGTTATTGCAGACCAGCCCATTCGCTACAAGGGTGATGGCTCAGCACCAGGCCCGTTCGACTACTTTCTGGCTTCTTCTGCGTTGTGCGCTGCCTATTTTGTGAAGCTGTATTGCGACACGCGCAACATCTCGACCGAGCACATTCGCCTGTCGCAGAACAACATTGTTGACCCCGAAAACCGCTATGCGCAAATTTTTAAAATTCAGGTGCAGCTGCCACCTGACATTTCGGAAGTGGACCGACGCGGCATCCTGAATTCCATTGAGCGCTGCACCGTTAAAAAAGTGGTGCAAGAAGGACCCGAATTTGTCATTGAAGAAGTGGCAAACTTGGACGAGGACGCACAAGCCTTGCTGAGCCTCAAGCCAGATGCCCAAAGCAGCACGTTCATTTTGGGTAAAGACTTACCCTTGGAACAAACCATTGCCAACATGTCGGGCGTCTTGGCCGACCTCGGCATCAAGATTGAAATTGCCTCGTGGCGCAACATCATTCCCAATGTGTGGTCTCTGCACATTCGCGACGCGCACTCACCCATGTGCTTTACCAATGGCAAAGGTGCCACCAAAGAAAGCGCGCTAGCTTCTGCCTTGGGTGAATACATTGAGCGTTTGAACAACAATCACTTTTATGCGGGCGCGTATTGGGGCGAAGACTTGGCCAATGCCGAGTTTGTGCACTACCCCAATGAGAAGTGGTTCAAACCTGGCAAAAAGGATGCGCTGCCCAAAGAAATACTGGACCCGTACTGCCTGAGTATTTACAACCCCGATGGCGAGCTCAAAGGCTCGCACTTGATCGACACCAATTCGGGGAATGTGACGCGCGGTATTTGTTCGCTGCCCTTTGTGAGGCAATCCGACCAGCAGGTGGTGTACTTCCCGTCCAACTTGGTGGAAAACTTATTCGTCAGCAACGGCATGAGCGCTGGCAACACGCTGGCCGAAGCGCAAGTGCAGTGCTTGTCCGAAATTTTTGAGCGCGCTGTTAAAAAAGAAATTCTGGAAGGCGAAATTTGCTTGCCCGATGTACCGCCTGAAGTCTTGGCCAAATATCCCAGCATCATGGCTGGCATTCAAGGCCTTGAAGCCCAAGGCTTTCCCGTGTTGGTGAAAGATGCCTCACTGGGCGGTGTGTATCCCGTGATGTGTGTCACCTTGATGAACCCTCGCACCGGCGGTGTGTTTGCTTCCTTTGGTGCACACCCCAGCTTGGAAGTAGCGCTTGAGCGCAGCCTCACAGAGCTCCTGCAAGGCCGCAGCTTTGAGGGCTTGAACGATTTGCCAGCGCCCACCTTTGAGAGCAATGCTGTGACCGAGCCCTACAACTTTGTAGAGCACTTCATCGACTCCAGCGGCATTGTGTCGTGGCGCTTCTTCAGCGCCACGCCCGATTACGAATTTGTGGAATGGAACTTTGCAGGTCAAGGCAGCACGGCCAACGCCGACGAAGCCGCCAGCTTGTTTGGCATTCTGCAAAGCATGGGCAAAGAGGTTTACACCACGGTGCACGATCAACTGGGTGCCATGGCTTGCCGAATTTTGGTGCCAGGCTATTCAGAGATTTATCCGGTTGAAGATTTGATTTGGGACAACACCAACAAAGCCTTGCTTTTCCGTGAAGACATTCTGAACTTGCATCGCTTAGACGACCCAAGTTTGGTGGCCTTGCTAGATCGTTTGGACAACAACGAGTTGGACGAATACGCCGACATCGCCACCCTCATTGGCATTGAATTTGATGAGAACACGGCGTGGGGACAGCTGACAGTTCTAGAGCTCAAACTGCTGATTCATCTGGCGTTAAAACAACTAGAGGCCGCACAAGACTTGGTTGGTGCCTTCTTGCAATACAACGACAACACCGTTGAACGTAAACTGTTTTACCAAGCCTTGAATGTGGTGCTTGAAGTTGCCCTGGATGAAGACCTCGACATCGCAGACTACGAGCACAACTTTCGGCGCATGTTTGGCAACGCACGCATGGATGCTGTCCTAGGCTCGGTCAATGGCAGCGTGCGCTTCTTTGGTTTAACGCCCACCAGCATGAAGCTGGAAGGTCTGGACAGGCACCATCGCTTGATCGACAGTTTCAAAAAGCTGCATGCAGCGCGAGCTGCCAAAACTTGAGTTTTCAGTGTTGCCAGCAAGGTGACGCTGGTACTTCAGTAGGTTGTTTTTGAAGTGCCAAGTTCAATGGCTATGGCGCGGCGATAGCATGCGCTTTGAAATTTGCTGGGCCAACAAAGGCCTCAAATTGGCGTGGACATATCGGCCGAAAAATGTGGATTGGTGGCCCTGTCGCAGTTGAATCAGGGTGTTCTTGTGAAGCTCGCGGTCGACGCGTGTCATGGACCGGACCAATTGAACTTGCTGAGTGGTCATGCCGAATTTGCTTTCAATTTTCACAAAGCCATCCGATACCAGCAGTTTCTCGTAATCATTGGCATGAATGGCGTTGTACAAGAAGGCGATCAGCAGTGCTGCCACTTCTAGGATGGAGAAGGGCAAAATGAAAGATGCACCCACCCAATAAAACGCTGTGCCAATGAACAAGGTGACGCATGCCAAACCAGCCAACAGCAGGGCCAATTGTGAGGGACCGATGGACACATTGCGTTTCAAATGCCAGCACCAACAGCCATCATCGTAGTGGCCTTCAAGGTTGGAAAAGACGGAGCTGGGTTGCATACAAAAGTGGCTATTTGATGGGTCATTATCAGAAATGGCGGATAGCACAGACGGCAGTAAGGTATTTCTCTGCCTAAGACAATAGGTCGATACAACCATGACTTGCATTCCCAAAATGTCCAGCCTCTCTAACTGAATCGTCAGCTCGCTATTGATTCATCACGCCAAGAAAAATATCCATTTATGTGTTGCTGCTGGTCGTCTTGGGTGTCTTTCTCAATCACTTTTCAGTCAGTCGCAAAGAAAATGGTTGGCTTTTGGTCGTCGATGGACGAGAAGTGGATGCACTGGGCATGGCTCATGAAAAGTGGGGCAAGCTCACTCGAAGTTGTGAGCGGGTGACGCAATTGGCGACAACATCACAACAGCATTCAGACATTCAAAAGCTCATTCAAACCTATAGCCCGCCCCATTCTGAGTCTGCAAATATCGTTCGTCTTTTGACGATGCGCAACTGGTTTTTGGTGGCGGTTGAATTCAAAGAACTGTTGCCTGCCGTCGTTCTAATCGATCAAAGCAATGGGCCAGCACGCATCATTCCGAACGCCATCTGGAGTGGGGAGACGCACCCTTGGTTGGCTGGGCCAGTCATTCGGCGCTACCTTGCAAGCAAGGCACCCCAAGCGCCAATTGAATTGTTGGAATGCTTCGACCCCCCCTAAAATGTGTCCACCATTGATCTTGGAGGCAGTGCGATGCACGGCTTCGAAGAGTCACAGGTGGTGGGTGACGTTGCAAAAAACTTACAAAAGGATCGGTCATGACTTCTTCCAAAGTGTGCCTTGTGATTGGAGCTGGAGACGCAACCGGCGGTGCTGTGGGCAAGCGCTTTGCGCGCCAAGGCTACACAGTCTGTGCCACGCGCAGAAGTTTGGAAAAGCTTCAGCCGCTGATTGCAGAGATTCAAAGCACGGGTGGCATTGCACATGGTTTTGCCTCTGATGCCAGGCAAGAGGAAGAAGTTGTTTCCTTGGTGGAACACATTGAATCGACCATTGGCCCCATTGAAGTTCTGGTCTTCAACATCGGTGCCAATTCGCCTATGAGTATCTTGACCGAAACCGCGCGCCGCTACACCAAGATGTGGGAAATGTGCTGCTTGGCTGGTTTCTTGGTGGGCCGTGAAGTGGCTAAGCGCATGGTGTTGCGTCCCAATGCAGAGGGTGCAAAGGGCACATCACACAAGGGCACCATCATCTTTACCGGCGCAACTGCTTCATTGCGCGGCAGCTCTCATTTCGCTGGATTCTCCGGTGGCAAGATGGCCTTGCGTTCCTTGGCGCAGTGCATGGCGCGCGAGTTGGGCCCCATGGGCGTGCATGTGGCCCACACCATCATTGATGGCGCCATCGACACTGAGTTCATTCGAACCATGTTTCCTGAAAGGTACGCACTCAAGGACCAGGATGGTATTTTGAATCCTGACCACATTGCCGATGCCTATTGGATGTTGCACCAACAACCTCGAGATGCGTGGACGCACGAATTAGACCTGCGCCCCTACATGGAAAAGTTCTGAAAACAAAGAATATAAAACGGAGACAACAATGACACAGCATTTCGACTTTTATTTTGACTTTGGCAGCTTGGCTTCCTACTTGGCCCACACCCAACTGCCAAGGATCACAGCGGAAACAGGCGCACAAGCCGTGATGTACCCCATGCTGCTGGGGGGTGTGTTTCAAGCCACGGGCAATGCGTCTCCCATGGCCGTGCCTGCTAAAGGTCGTTATGTGTTCATCGACATGAAACGCTTTGCGGATGCATACGGTGTGCCCTTAGTCATGAACCATCATTTCCCCATCATCACGACCACCCTGATGCGTGGCGCTACGGCATTGCAAATGCAAAGTGCGGAAGCATTTCAGCGCTATATGGATTGCATTTACCGCGGCATTTGGGTGGAAGGACTCAACCTGAATGAACCCGCTGTGGTGGGCGATGTCTTAAGCCGCGCTGGGTTTGATCCTGAGTCTGTGCTGGCCATGGCCAATGAACAGGCCACCAAAGACAAATTGAAAGAAGTCACCCTGCGCGCCGTAGAGCGGGGTGTATTTGGCGCCCCGACCTTCTTCATTGGCAATGACATGTATTGGGGACAAGACCGCATTGAACAAGTCATCAAAGCATTGAAATCAAAATGACACCTTTTTCAGCCTTAATCGCCAGCCTTCAAAAAAATGCAGAAGGCCACAGCATCGTTTTGCCACCCGATTGGTTGCAAGGACGAACCACATACGGCGGACTGTCTGCGTCTTTGTGTTTAGAGGCAACGCAACGCAGCATTGAAAATTTGCCGCCTTTGCGCTCTGCACAGTTTTGCTTTGTTGGACCCGCATCGGGTAACTTGAACCTGACAGCCCAAGTGCTGCGAACGGGTAAGTCCACCACCATGGTGTGTGCCGACATGGTGGGTGACAGTGGCATGGCCGTTCGCTCTACCTTGTGTTTTGGTACGGGCCGAGCTTCGTCACACAACTACCAAGCGCTGCCCATGCCCCAGGTGGCATCGCCTCATGATTGCGTCAGTTTCTTCGATTCCCCAGAAGCCCCCACATTTGCCAAACACTTTGAAGCCAAATTTGCAGGGGGCGCTATGCCCAGAACGCCCGATGCAAAACCTGAAATGACAATTTGGCTGCGTCATCGTGATGTGGGTGACGAATCCAGCTTAGTGCGCTTGTTGGCGCTGGCCGATGCTTTGCCACCGCCATCGCTGGTGTTGTCCAAAGAAATGATGCCCTTCAGCACCATGACTTGGTCGCTCGACATTTTGGACGACCGTCCGTTTTCTACCAACGGTTGGTGGTTGGCTCAAGCGAGGGCTGACACCTCTCAAAATGGCTATTCATCCCATGAAATTGTCATTTGGAGTGCTGATGGCCAGCCCGTTGTGATGGCGCGCCAGAACGTGGCTATTTTTGGATAAACCCCGAACAGGCTTGCTTTCAACGGCAGCCTTTTCGGAGAGCAACTCAGACTCTTCGAATGAGCAGGTCAATCGGAAGCCAGAATGAAAAAAAGCCAAGCGGTGAAGCTTGGCTTTTTAGGAGGGATGTGGTGGTGCATTGTGGACCCTGGTTCAATTCCACACCAACAGCACTTGAATAGTGCTTGACCGGTAGTTGCGTATGCAGTGCATCACTTACAAATTTCCGCCGCTACCTCTCGAATTAGCTGGCTTTTCTCTCGAATCTACGCGTCAATGGTCTTCCCAAAAAAGAGGAAAAACACATGACAGATTCCGTGAAACACCTAACTCAAAACGACCTAGCCAACAGATGGACAAATCAGTCCACACAATCGAACGTTACCGTTGCGATGGCACTGGTCCAGTTTATCTAAAAATTGGCGGCAAAGTAATGTACCGACTGATTGACATCGAAGCATTCGAATCCGAGCGCCGATTTCAACGCCCCGATGTACAAAAGCCAGTCCCACCAAAAGCTGTGTCCGGTTTTATGCTTCACGAAGCAATCGCCCGCCTTTCTTGACCGGCCACAACACCGTTCTCAACTACGGGCAAATTCAATTAACCCATTAATTTGCCCTTTGTCTGCCTCACGCAAGGCCACCAAATAACGGTCACGAATTGCTCCAACAGGCGTGAGAGCTGCACTGGCACCACCCCAGGTCAATCTGGGTTGCCCAAGCCGTGTGATCAATAAATCTGCCATCAAACGAGAATGACGCCCGTTCCCGTTTGGGAAGGCGTGAATCAAGACAAGTTGGTGATGAAAACGCACTGCTACCTCATCTTCTTTGAAGACATGGTTTTCGATCTGGTAGCGAGTGTTGTCCATCAAGTCACGCAATTTCACGGCGATTTGAGTCCAGTCCACCCCAATGTTTTTATTGGTCTGACGAAACTTCCCAGCCCACTGCCAAGTCTTGTCAAACATCTGGCGGTGCAAATCTCTCACAAAACCTTCATCCAACAGATCGCGTTTTTTCTGGCGAGCTGCCCAGCGATCTCCTAAAACGATGTTGGCCTGCTCCCAAGCGTTGAGGTCTGCCTGTGTTGTGATGTGCACAGGCACTAGACCTGCAGCCTCATCAGGATCAAGAGGGGTGGCCCCCGGTGCGTACTGAAATTCCATTTGCCCTATCTCACCACAATTCGCGACGCGATCCTTCAAGCAACTCTTTGACCGCGAGATCAAATTGAAGTTTATTTAATGGGCCAACTACCGCCTGGTCCTCAAGCGCCATGGAATGCGCGATCGGTTGCAAATGCGCCTTGGCAACTGCTAGTGCTCTATCTTGGAGCTGCTGCGTAAGACTTGTTCGAGGTACAAGCGCGTACTGCAACTCGCAGTCCAACGCCTGCGCCAACTTGCGAAGCGTTGCCAACGTGATGGCATCCGAAGCCTCAGACGCCTCCAACTTGCGCACACCTGCATGCGAAATACCCAGCCGCCTAGCGAAGGCCGCTGCCGACATTCCCAAAGACTCGCGCACAGCACGAACCCAGCCCGATTTCGGTCGTGCGCACATTTGCGCCGACTTCCAAGAGCTGAGCAAAGCATCCATCTGCTGGAGCTGAAGATCACGAAATTGCTTGTCCATGGTACTTATGAGTTTCGTTAGACAGACTTAATAATAACCTATAGGTTTCATTTCGACAATAAATACAAAACTCATGAGTTCCATATTCATGGACATTTTGAAACCTATGAGTTTCACAAAATTGGTTGTCTGACTCTAGAGGAACGCCACCATTGTGACTGCTTAGGAGTAAGAACTGGGGGGTATCAGAGTTTCTATAGGACTTTTTACAAGGAGTCCTCAATGCTGAAAAAGCTGTGCGCCCACTGCGGCAACTCATTTTTGCCACGCCCTCGAACCCCTGACAAATCCTGCCCTCTAAGGGCATCTTTAGCTCGAGATGCAATCCAATCCAAGCGCTTTGTTGGCTGACGAGCCGCAGTTGCGATCCTGGCAATGTGATCCAGCGCATCTCGCAGTAGGGCAATTTGACCGCAGTCATCTGAATTCGTCATTTATTGACCTCGCTACCGCAGAGTTTCTGACAATTTTATTCGCAGCCGGTATCACACATGGATTTGTTTGGGTCGCCCTGAAATCAAAGAGTACGGTCCAAAATTACCGCTCAGCCTACCAATGCCACAAAAAAACCGATTGATTCGTCCGCACGTAACCCATTGATTTATATAGCGTTGGTGGATGAGCCTTCCGGACTTCGACCTGCACTGGGTGGGGAGGGTCGGAGAGAGAATACGCAAACGGAGAGTAAAACGCGCCGGTTGCTGGCAGAAATGTCTCTCTCCTTAGTCCGCAAGAACCCGCGCAAACACGCGGTAGTAGGCAAAAAAAAGCCAACCGGTTAGGGTTGGCTTTTAAGGTATTGGTGGTGGACGGTTCACTACTCAGGAACTTTCTATTCGTACTCAATCATGCTAGCGGGTGCTAGAGCGTGAATGAGAGGAAGATATTTTGACCACTCCGAATGGAACGGATCACTCGAATTGTGAACGCCTGCTGTGCAGTGAGTTAGGACGTAGGCGCAAGTTCCGAGGTGGACTTCTTCGACCTCACAGCGCATATGGTATCCGCCTAAAGTCCCTTGAGCCCCGGACAACTCAGACTGTGCCATCCAGCGGCAGACCAGGCTGTGGGAGGTTAGGCATCGGTGAAGTAATTAGTGGTCACCAATTCATGTCTGCCGAGCGGTCCACTGCATCAGACAGGTGGCGAACAAACTCGGTCATGTCTTCCACAGAGCACATTGCAATCAAAAATTTAAGACAAGTTTGACTAGTAAATATAGACTGAAAAAATAATGCCTAATTTAGAAGTCAGTTTGGCTGGTGATAACAACCAACACACTGCATGAAGAGATCTCGATCAAAGATTGAGAAATCGACCCTTTCCACCATCTCTCCAGCCAATTGTTTCTATGTTTGTGACCCAGCATTATCAAGTCGGCCCCGACGCTGTTAGCGTATGTGGAAATTCGCGACACAGGATCGCCCTTCAGTAACTCACCTTGAGCACTGATTCCTGACGCCGTTAATTGTGCTATGCCTTCCTGAAGGATTGTGAGGCATCTTCCTTCCTCAATTTTGTTTTGGTATTCATTGAAGTAGGCCGTCTCATGACCCATTGCAATTGCATCGTATGCGACCACTGATACAAGGTGGACATGCGCATCTTCCCATTGAGAAAGATCCTTGCAATTGATGATCGCCTGTTGACTCTCCAAAGATCCGTCATAAGCTAAAACTATTTTTTTGTACATCCTTCTTCTCCTTTTGTAGTGATTTGAATTTTGTCGGAAGCATCAAAGAGTGCAGTTTGCAAATTGGAAGTAGTACCGATGTTTTTTTGCTGGCGAACTTGCCGAATAAAAGTCATGGGTGTTTTGTGCTTGTAAAGAAGAAATAGCTCGATGAGTTGTTTATGTTGAAATCCACTGCGATGGGTTAGTTGTATCCAACCGATGGTGCTCTCGCAGTTTTCAATAATCCAATTGCAAAGGTCGTCAATTTTTTGCGCGTTCGTCGTGTTCAAAACTGCTTTTTTAGTTGTGTAACGCATTGTGCAAATTCATTGTTGATGATTATTTAAAAAGAATCTGGATGCGCATTCCACTAATTTTTTTAATGACTAACCAGCGATGTAGTTTTTAAGTTGCTTGATCATTTCTTCTTGGTATTCCATCATCTCCCTGACGACATCACCAATCGAGATGAGACCCAGGACTTCTTTGCCATTCATGATCGGAAGGTGTCGTATATGAAAATCTGTCATGATTTGCATACAGTCATGAATGCTTTGATGAGTTTCGATGGTGATCACTTTGTGAGTCATGATGTCCAAGACGAATGCTTCGCTGCTACTTTTCCCTTTCAAAACTACTTTTCTTGCATAGTCGCGTTCAGAAAAAATACCTTTTAATGCTTGTTCTTCCAGTACGAGTAATGCGCCAATGTTGTGAGTCGCCATGATTTCCAGTGCATCTCTGACAGTAGCTGTTGGTGCGACAAAATAGAGTTTTTGATTACTTTGAGCTAGAAATTGGCCTGCAGTTTTCATGGCGATCCTCAGTTTTAATTTAAATTTTCTTTCAAAATTTTTCCGGCTCGAAAATGTGGAACCTTGGCTGATTTGATCGTGGCAGATTCACCCGTTTTAGGATTGCGTCCAATTCGAGCTGCGCGTTTGCGAACTGCAAATGTCCCAAAGCCAGAGATGGCCACGGAGTCGCCTTTTTTTAAGTTCTGAGTGATCGCATCAACAATCGAATTCAACGCTCTTGCTGCGCCTGCTTTAGACAGCGCAGATCGATCAGCTATGTGCTCAATTAATTCAGACTTGTTCATGACATCACAATCAAAGCTAACAGTTCTGGCTCAATGTACACAGCTTATAGACGCTGACACACATGGAATTCCCTGCTGTGAATTCAAACAGGGCAACTGTCGATCATTAGTTATGCAATTTAATGTTCTAGATTTAATGAAGGTCTTTCAGCATTCAATGGATGAATCTCAGTGATTGAAAACGAATGAATACATTGCAAATAACGTAGGTAGTAACCCGCTTTGTTTCCTCACTTTTGTAGATGACATTTACGAAGTATTTTTAACATCAACAAGGAGCTTCAAGATGACTGATCATGCTAATTCGCAACGTCGTAGCCTTTTGAAATCTGCCGCAGTGGCTGCAGGTGCAATTTCCGCACCCATGATTGCAAGTGCTCAAACTGGTCCCATCAACATGCGCTGGCAAAGTACATGGCCAGCCAAAGATATTTTTCATGAATATGCATTGGACTACGCCAAAAAAGTCAATGACATGACCGGTGGTGATTTAAAAATTGAAGTGCTACCAGCTGGCGCCGTGGTTCCCGCATTTGGTTTGCTGGAAGCTGTTTCGAAAGGAACTTTAGATGGTGGGCATGGTGTTTTGGGTTATCACTACGGTAAACAAAATGCCTTGGCTCTGTGGAATTCTGGACCGGCATTCGGAATGGATGCCAACATGTTATTGGCATGGCACAAGTACGGCGGCGGCATTGAGCTGTTGGCTAAACTGTATTCCTCCATTGGCATGAACGTACAGTCATTTTTATATGGCCCAATGGCGACACAGCCGCTTGGGTGGTTTAAGAAACCCATTACAAAATCTGCAGATTTCAAGGGTTTGAAATTCCGAACAAATGGTTTAGCAATTGATTTATTCACAGCCATGGGTGCGGCAGTGAATGCCTTGCCGGGTGGTGAAATTGTGCCTGCTTTAGATCGTGGTTTGTTGGATGGTGCCGAATTCAACAATGCAACCTCTGATCGAATTTTGGGATTCCCTGATGTGTCCAAAGTGTGCATGCTTCAGAGCTATCACCAAAGTGCTGAAACCTTTGAAATCATGTTCAACAAGACCAAGTACGATGCGTTGCCGGCAAAGATGAAGGCCATCATTGCTGGCGCTACGGAAGCAGCTTCCGCTGATATGTCTTGGAAAGCCATCGATCGATATTCGAAAGATTACATTGAGTTGCAAACCAAGGACAAGGTCAAGTTCTACAAGACACCTGATTCCGTCTTGCAAGATCAGCTCAAGCTTTGGGACGATATTTTGGTCAAAAAATCTGCTGAGAATCCAATGTTCAAAGATATTGTGGCGTCTCAAAAAGCCTTTGCAGAACGCGCAGTCAAATGGGATCAAGACACCTATGTCAATCGACGCATGGCCGTCGGCCACTTCTTTGGTGATAAGAAGCCAGCGAGTAAAGCTTAATCATTTTCACCCCATCCAATCAGCCTTTCGTCAACTGGCGATTGGCTGATTTTTTAAGCTCATTTATGCAAAATATTCTTCTCAGCATTGACAAAATCAGCACATGGATTGGGCAATTTTTTGCCTGGCTTATATTGGCCTTGACGCTCATGATCAGTTGGGAAGTGTTCTCCAGGTATGCCTTAAATAACCCTCACCCATGGGCATTCGACGTCATGAGCATGATGTACGGAACTTTGTTCATGATGGCTGGCGCGTATACGTTGTCAAAGAACGGCCATGTTCGGGGTGATGTGTTGTATGGGTTTTTCCCACCGCGTTTGCAAGCCGGTTTAGATTTGCTGCTTTATTTGTTATTTTTCATTCCAGGTGTTGTTGCGATGGCCTGGGCAGGTTATCACTATGCGGCCGAATCATGGGCCATCAGAGAGTATTCCAACGTCACCGCCGATGGCCCACCTGTCTATCCTTTTAAAACGATCATTCCACTTGCTGGTGGTTTTCTTTTGTTGCAAGGTTTTGTAGAAATTGTGCGCTGTGTGATTTGCATGAAACAGGGCGAATGGCCATCTCGCATAGATGATGTTGAAGAAGTCGACGTCGAAAAACTCAAAGAAATGGTCAACGTCAAAGACGCTGACATTGCAAAATTAGATCAATATGTTGTTGCAGGGCAGGGCGCTCAAAAATGAAAAAAGAAATTTGGTTTGGCCTTTCCATCATGGCCATGGTGGTGCTCGCTGCATTTGTGTTGCTACCGCCATTTGCTGAAATGTCCAATGGCCATTTAGGTCTTTTGATGCTCGCATTGGTGGTGGTTGCCATCATGCTTGGTTTTCCAACTGCTTTCACACTCATGGGTATGGGGATGATTTTTGCTTGGATTGCGTATCGAAGTCAAAATCCCAGTTTAGCAGTAGCGCAAACGCTTGACTTGATGGTGCAACGAACCTACTCCGTCATGTCGAATGATGTGTTGATTTCAATTCCGCTCTTTGTGTTCATGGGGTATTTAATTGAGCGTGCGAATTTGATCGAAAAGTTATTCAAAAGCATGCACCTGGCAACGGCACGTGTACCGGGCTCTCTGGCTGTTGCAACCATTATCACTTGCGCAATTTTTGCAACGGCCACGGGCATTGTCGGGGCTGTTGTAACACTCATGGGACTTTTGGCCTTGCCCGCCATGTTACGAGCAGGGTATAGCGTTCAACTCTCTGCGGGTGCCATTACAGCTGGCGGGTGCTTGGGCATCTTAATTCCGCCGTCAGTCATGTTGATTGTTTATGGTGCTACTGCAGGTGTGTCTGTTGTAAAGCTGTATGCAGGCGCATTCTTCCCAGGCATCATGCTCGCAACTTTATACATTGTTTATGTCGTGTTGGTTGCTAAATGGAAACCACATTTGGCGCCTCCTATGTCTGCCGAAGATCGGAAAGTACCTTTACCAGAATTAACGCGTCACATATCAAATTCAATCAGCGACAAAGTTTTACCGGGTTTGCTTGGTGCCTTGAAAGGCAAGCGCAATGCAGCCACACCTGTGGCTGAAATTTTGAAACAATTGGGCATTGCATGTTTGCCTTTGATCACAGTCGTTCTGCTTTCTGGATTGGTGTACTTCAAACTTACAGAGCCAGCGCCTGTGGAAGCACTCGATGGTGTGGTGGCTATGGGCGGTGGATTTGAAGAAATCACAACTAAAATTGAATCTTACAACGTGTCGGGACTTCAAGAGCCTGAAGCGATGGGCGATGCCAAGAAGGCGACGGCTTTGAGTGAACCCCCGCAGGCTTTAGGTGTTGTTGCCGAATCGTCAACTGTCGCAGCTGCCGAGCCCATAACACCTGTTAGTTCAACTGCAGTAGAAATTTCTGCACAGGAGCGGCAGCAAGCACCTTCTGGTTTTTGGATTGCGATGGCCGTCGTGGCTGTGTCCTTGTTTCTTTTTTACGCCTATTTCAGTTTTGCAAGACTTGAAATATTCAAAATGCTGTTGGGCTCATTCTTCCCATTGGCCATCATGATTTTGGCTGTCCTGGGAACCATTGTGTTTGGACTAGCGACACCCACCGAGGCGGCCGCCATAGGCTCTCTAGGTGGATTGCTTTTGGCTGCTGCATATCGCAGACTGAATTTTCAAGTCATGAAAGAGTCGGTTTTTTTGACTGCCAAAACCAGCGCCATGGTCTGTTGGCTTTTTGTGGGCTCGAGCATATTTTCAGCTGCATTTGCATTGTTGGGTGGTCAAGAAATTATCAATACATGGGTGTTGTCTATGGACATGACCCCTGTGCAATTCATGATCTTGGCGCAAGTGGTTATTTTCTTACTGGGCTGGCCATTGGAATGGACTGAGATCATTGTGATCTTTATGCCCATTTTTATTCCGCTGCTGCCGCATTTTGGAATTGACCCTCTGTTCTTCGGATTGCTGGTTGCATTGAATTTGCAGACAGCATTCTTAAGCCCGCCAGTTGCGATGGCTGCTTTTTATCTGAAAGGTGTCAGCCCACCACATGTCACTTTGAATCAAATTTTTGCTGGTATGCTGCCATTCATGGCCATACAAGTTTTTGCGATTATTTTGCTCTACACATTCCCAGCCATTGGACTGTGGTTGCCGGAGGTTTTGTACAAATAGTGTGCAATTGGCAAAAATATGAGAGATTTGTCTCAAGATATAAATCCTTTTACGATTTCAACTACTCAACTTTGTAGTTGATTTTTTTAACATAGTCGCCATAACGCTGCCAATCTGATTCAACCAATTTTGCAAACTCTGGCGAAGCAGTACCGCCTGGTTCAAATCCAAAATTCAGGTACATCGCACGAATTTCGGGTAACGCCAATACTTTGGAAAAACTCTGTTGCAGTTTGTTGATGACATCAGGTGACGTGCCCTTAGGTGCAAAAATACCGATCCAACCATCGGCCTCTACAGAGGGATGGCCCAACTCACGAATGGTGGGGATGTCAGCAAACACTGGCAATCGTTTGGGGCCCATGTATGCGAATGCCTTGAGTCGTCCCGATTTGACCAACTGTGCAATAGGTCCTGCAGGTGAAGTCCAGCCCATGTTGACGACGCCAGGAACGAGGTCCTTCATCAAATCCCCCGATGCCTTGTAATGAACCGCCGTCATTTCGATGCCAAGGTCTTGTGATAACAACAATCCACCAAAATGCGACAATGTACCGGGGCTGTAGGTGCCATAGTTGACTTTGCCGTTGGGTTGTTTTTTGAGCCAGGTCTCGAGCTCTTTGAAATTATTGACTGGGATGGCGCTAGGTGCAACCAAGATGAGGCTGCCTCGGCCCAAGTCTGTGATGGGCGCCAAATCTGTCAAGGAGTTATAGGGCCAAGCATAGACATGTGGGTTAATCACAATACCCGCCTGAACCGTGATCAGTACGGTGTTGCCATCGGGCGCACTGTTAACAACGGCTTGACCACCAATGCGGCCCTGGGCACCTGCTTTGTTTTCAACCACAACGGGTCGCCCCAGTGTCACGGCTAATTTTTCAGCTACGGGGCGAATTAGTGCATCCATGCCCCCCCCGGGCTGATCTGTGGTGACAATTTTCAAGGGTGTTTGAGCGAGTGTCCAAGGGGCCAAGATGGACCAACCAAATGCAATGGCAAAGTGTTTCAATTTCATAAGATCTCCTGTGCTTCAGTTCAGTGTGTTTGCTGCATCATGACGGCTGCTTTTTCAGCAATCATGTAAGTGGGGGCATTGGTGTTTCCACCAATCAATGTAGGCATGATGGACGCATCGACAACCCTCAATCCTTGCAACCCTCGCACACGCAATTGAGGATCTGTCACGGATTGCAAATCACTGCCCATACGGCAAGTGCCAACGGGGTGGTAAATCGTGTCGCTGTATGAGCGCAAGTAACCGGTAATGGCATCAATGTCATGGCACTCCGGTTCAGGGTGCACCGGTGTTCCTCTGACTTTTTCGAATGCAGGCGCATCTAAAATATCTCGGCAAATTTGATAGGCGCGAACCATGCCTTCCATGTCTTGTGCGTGAGATAAAAATTGAGGGTCAATCGATGGTGCATCCCAAGCATTCGCACTTTGCAGACTGACGTTGCCTCGAGACTTCGGTCTCAACAAACAAGCATGCAATCCGTAGCCATGTCCAGGCAACTTGGTGCGCCCATGGTTTACACCTTGCGCCCTTGAAAAATGCAACTGCAAATCTGGCATGTTCAAATCCGGTCTGCTTTTGACGAAACCACCTGACTCTGTGAAATTGGAGCAAAACTTTCCTTGGCGCTTCAATTTGTAATTGATCCAATTCACAAACATGGACGCTGCGCCAGGAATCGTTTGACCAAAGAGTTCCAAATCAAAATACTTTCGAGTCAGCAAGCAGTCCACATGGTCTTGCAAGTTTTGGCCTACTTCAGGTGCATCATGCCTAACAGCAATGCCTTTGGCTTGCAATTGCGCAGCAGGTCCGATGCCAGAGAGCATGAGAAGTTGAGGGCTGCCAAAGGCACCGGCACACAACACCACCTCACGCCTGCACTTCAGATTGGTGATTTTTCCATTTTGATGAATTTGTATGCCGGTCGCACGTCCTTGATCGATCAGTACTTGCTGAACGTGCGCTTCTTTGATGACATGCAAATTCATTCTGTGCAATGCAGGTTCGATGAACGCACGTTGTGCATTCCAACGTTCGCCGTTGAACTGAGTGACCTGGTAATAGCCAACGCCCTCCTGTTGCTCACCATTGAAATCGGGATTGAGTGCATAACCCTTTTGAACCGCTGCGTTTATGAAATATTGATTGAAAGAAGTTGCCGATCGAACGTTGGAGACCTTGAGTGGCCCTTGAGTGCCGTGCAGCTCACTTTCGCTGAAATGGGTGTTGCCCTCTGATTGTCTGAAATAAGGCAAGACATCGTTCCAAGACCATCCATTGCAGCCAGAAGATGCCCAAGCATCGTAGTCCATTGGGTTGCCGCGAATGTAGATCATGGCATTGATCGAGGAGCTTCCTCCCATCACCTTACCGCGAGGCTGATAACCACGCCGACCGTTCAAACTGGCTTGTGCTTCTGTCTCAAATGCCCAGTTCATGCGCTGCGTGGGTACCGTCCCCATCAAGCCAATGGGAACGTTAACCCATGCCGATTGGTCAGTGCCACCCGACTCTACCAATGCCACTGTGGTGTTGGCGTTTTCGCTCAAGCGAGCTGCCAAGGTGCAGCCAGCCGTGCCGCCGCCTACAATGATGTAGTCGAATTCATTATGCATGGGCTGCTCCCTGGCTTGCTTGTAACGTGGCCGCATCTACCACTGGGAAATTGCCAGCGAAACGATCGAGTAAGCTAAAGAAAACACCCAAGAGCTGCCCGTTCCCTTCCATCTTGAGTTTGCCTTCCTGGATTGCTTGCGCGGGCATCATTTTTTGCTGAAGCATGGCATCGAGGGTGGGTCTTTCTAAATGCAATGTGACATCGGCAGTGTCTGCTTCTGTCAGCATTACGCTGTTCAGCGCACCATTTGACAAATGCAACGACCAATGCTCTTGAAGGTCGGTGAAATGCCATTGCATGGTGAATGACAGGTTTTCTGTTTTCGTGGCGTCCACACGCACAGCCAACGCATCAAACAGCAAGCCATTGGAGACAGCCGCCAACAATGGATTGCCGGACAGCGCACCGCCGCTTGCCGGTGGGCCTTCACGGTATTCATGTGCTGCCAACAAGAATGCATTTCGCCAAGTGGCTGATTCAGCCTGAAAACCCATTTGTTCCATTGTTTGTGCCGCCAATGATCGTGCTTCTAGATGATCTGGATATGCATAGACCGCATGCTTGAGAACTTCAGCCACCCATCGGTATTCGCCAGCGTTAAAGTCTGTGCGTGCACGGGTTATCAGTGCATCGATGCCTCCCATGTAAGCCACGTATTTATGAGAAGCTGCCACTGGCGGTAAATTGTGCAAGTTTGCCGGATGTGCGTCATACCAACTTAAATAGCGTTGGTAGATCGCCTTGACATTGTGAGATACGGTGCCGTAGTACCCACGAGTGTGCCAGCGCTTTGATAAACTTTGTGGCAGGGTTAAGCTTTCTGCAATCTCAGCAGGCTTCAGCCCGTGGCTCATCATCCTCACTGTTTGATCGTGCAATACACGATACAAATCACGCTGCTCTTGCAGAAAGCTGTGTACCTTGTCATGACCCCAAGTTGGCCAATGGTGCTGCGCTAAAACCACGTCACTTCGGTGGCCGTATCGCTTGAGTGCCACATTCAAGTATTTAGACCACGCTAGTGAGTCTCGGACTTGTGCGCCTCGTAAAGGGCATAAGTTGTGAAGAGTATGCGTTGCATTTTCTGCCAGATTCAAAGCCCGCTCGGATGGAAAATAAAAATGCATCTCAGAAGGGGCTTCAGTTTCAGGTGTCAGCTGAAACTCAATTTCAAAACCATCGAATATGTGAATTTCATGCTCTGACTCGATGGTCAATGTTGGCGCGATGAGTGAGGGTCTGCCCATGGGCATGGTTTTTCCAAGTCCGGCATCTATTTGACCCTTGACTCCCTTTTTCAAAGTATGGCCAAACTGAAACTGTGATCGACGAGCCATGGCAGCACCTCCAATGACATTTTCTGAAACGGCATGTTGCATAAAACCAGAGGGCGCAACCACTTGTACTTCACCCGAAGTGACTTGTTCCTGAGTCACTAATCCGATGACACCGCCAAAGTGATCTGCATGGCTGTGGCTGTAAATCACGGTGTGCAGTTTGCGCAGACCTTTGGGGTCTCGGTATTGACGATACATCGATAGTGCAACGGCAGCTGTATCTGGGCAGGTGAGGGCATCAAGTGCAATCAGGCCATTGTCCGTTTCAATGAACGTGATGTTGGCAATGTCGTAGCCGCGCACTTGAAAAACACGCGGCGTCACTTGAAACAAACCATGAATGCGGTTAAGCCGAGCCTGGCGCCATAAGCTGGGATTGACTGTGTCAGGGGATGTATCGTCGTCCAAAAATCCGTACGAACGCATGCTCCAAACCACATGGCCGTCGGGGCGAATGACTTCTGCATGTTCTCGTGTCCCTAAAAACCCACGGTTGGCATCGACCCAATCTTGACCATCTTCTTCTGGCAGTTCTTGAGAAATCAAGCGATGAAAATCAAGGGTGGCGCTGTACACATGTGTCATTTCGGTCCTCTCAAGGATGGATGTATTTAATGAAGACGGCTCAATTTTTTAAATTCAAATAGGCAGCTATGGCATTGACAAGTTCTAGTCTGAAGTTTTCATTTTTAAGCCTAAGTGGACCAGGATCGGTCAAGATCGTGTTCACCAATGTGCTGTTGATTATTTGATGCGCGAAACCTAACTTGAGATTTGTACTGGCTCCGTGTGCTTTGAAATACGGCCGTAGTAAACGAATGAATTGCTCGCGTGAATAAGCTCGCAAAACAACGAATGGATGATCTGATTCTTCGGTTCGCGTTAGCACCGATGCACGAAAAACGCCTTCTAATTTGGCGTAGGTGTCGATGGAGTGAGAAACGAAACTATTGAGCAATTTTGTCGCTGTTTGATTTTTCGCGAGTTCAAGTTCTACGTACTCGTCCATGTGTTGGCGCATTTGATCGGCCACCAGCGTGACCAGGACTTCCAGGTAGGCTTGCTTGTCACGGAAGCGCGTGTAAAAAGTGCCAACCGACATGCCACTGGAAGCTGCGATTTCTGCAACAGTGACCTTTGACCATTGATGAGAAGCGGTCAAGCGCAAGCCTGTGCTCAAGAGCGCCTTTTGTCGGTCACGACTTCTTTGCTGGAAAGGCAGACGAATTAAGCCCTCTGGCAATTCAGAAATTTTTTCAGAATCAAATGATTGGGTTTTCATAACATGAATACATATTCATGTTTAAGATAGCGCTATCTTTGAAACTTGTTATTAGTGGTAACCCTTTGGTGAATGCGAAAATTTCTTAAAACCATCATTTTGAACAATGGTCGCAAACTGAAAGCTAGTTGAGGGCTGCAGATAGCCTAGAGACGTTCATTGGTACATAAACCACGATGGAAATCCGAAACATCGCCACACGTAAATGCTTATGCGTGACATGAACCCGCTCAACTTGCTGAAATAAAGCTTGCGTTTGAAACTGCCAAGCTTTCAAAACTTGTGCAACCCACAATCGGAGCAACTCTCTTATTTCTCAACCCGTCGGCGCATCATTTCCTTTGAAATTGCTTCTATCTGTTCTGGGTTCAATACCCGTCTGGCTTCAGGAAACACCAGATCTTCTTCGGACCGGATGTGATCCTTGTAGATGGCAACAAATTCGCCCATGTCGGTCTGTTCGGCTTGGCTGAAAAGGACTTGGGTGGGGGCGTCTTTTTGTGCCACACGCGCCAGAGCTAGACGCACTCGACCCCAGAGGCTTTCCATCTCAAGATGCTCTTGCCTTAGACGAAAAACCAGCCGATCCAGAGGATCGTTGCAGATCGCCAGTACCGCAGGAAAAACATGTAGCTCTTCGTCCTGGTGGTGCAAAGGCGCAGCCAGATCAAAGTAGCGCATGACGTCCACTGCGGCGGCAGCTGCTTGGGCGTCGCATCCGTTTTTTGCAACATGTTTTCTGAGCCGCGTCAGCAGATCTAGCATGCGCTCGACTCTCTCATGACATGCCTCGAGCATTTCAAATGGCGCTTCAAAGCCCACGCCAGGGGAGCGCAGGCCAGGCAAACTGACACCTGCGGCCACTCCTGCTCCCGCTTTGGTTGGAGGGCTCATGCGTTTTCTCCCCAAATGCGGGTGAACTGCTGTATCTCAGGTCGTGGCTTGAAGGGTTTGCGCGAACTCACGGTGCCCACACTCAAACAGCAAATAACATGCTCCGAATCCCTCAACATCAATCCGGCGCGAAAACAAGCTGCTTTAAGGGCCTTACCGCTAGTCAGGCCTGAGCCATAGCCCATGGCGTTGGCCAGTAACATAAGATTTTGCACTGCGCAGCCCGCACTCAGCACGCGCTCGTGCATGTCAATTTCGATTGAACCCTTGGCCTCGTCCACGATCAGCAACATCAGCAAAGGAGCCCGCAGGGCTTTTTCGCGTGCTTGCTCAAGTTGCTCGGACGATGCGCTCGGATCACGATCAAGCAAGGCTGCGGCAAACAGCTCACCCAAATCGGCCCGCTTGTCATCTGGAATGATCAAAAACCGCCAAGGGTTGATCAGATCATGGTCGGGCGCTGCCGCAGCAGCCTGAAACAATTGCGCCAGTTCTGCTGCATCAGGCCCGGGGGCTGCTAGTCGCTTGGGCAGCACTGTCTGGCGCGAAGCCATTAGATGGCTGGCCAGTCGGATGGCGGTGTATTTGTCAATATCGCTCATTCAGGTATTTCTCCATGGCCGCGCCCACTGCGTTCAATTTGCAATGATCTGACCATCATGCTCAACATACGGCGAATACGGTCCGGTGCCACTGTGCGCAGACTTCGAAGCGGGTACAAAATCGCCCTGCTGCACATCAAACACATGCACCTCGCCATCTTCGATCACATAGTGCCAGCCATGCAGGGTCAGGTGACCCGCTTCCACTTCGCGACGCACCATGGGGTAGTCCATTAGGCGTTCAAGTTGTAAGACCACCGAACGCTGCTCAGTGCGCAGCAATGCCTCAGGGCTGGGTCGCACTGGCAGCAGCGCCTCGTCGGCCAGTTTGAGCCAGCTTTGCAACGCCTTGGCTTCTGCCGGTGCGCCTTCATAGGCGGTGAGGATCGCGCCGCAGTGGCTGTGCCCGCACACGATGATGCGCTGAACATGCAACTGCAGCACTGCAAACTCAATGCCCGCCATGGTGCCGTGCAGCCCGTGCGAGCCATCGTAGGGCGGCACCAGTGCACCCACATTGCGCACAATGAACAACTCACCTGGGCCGGTGCCGGTCAACAGATAAGGCACTAGGCGCGAGTCCGAACAGCCGATGAACAAGGTTTTGGGGTGCTGCCCCTGCGCCACCAGATCCTGAAAACGCTGCTGGTGCATCGGAAAATAATCCGCATGAAATCGCTGCAAACGCAGCAGCAGTTCATCGGCCGAATCCGGCAACACATGCTCATTCATGACTATTGATTTATTGCACCAAGGGCGAGGCATCGCCCTCCAGCGTCAGACCTAGCACCTGCGCCTGGCCTACCAGTCGGCGCATGTATTGACCCAAGGCGGTGGCACGCGACTGCCATTGCAGTCGCGTGGCGATCTGGGTTTGCAACTGCGAAAACTCTGGCAGGTGTCCGGGGTTCACCTCCAGTACATCGACTATGTGAAAACCAAAGCGCGTGTGCACCAGACGCGAGCGCAAACCCAGGTTCTGGCTGGACTCGGCCAAAAAGAACAATTCCTTGGCGAACTCTGGTGCGCAGTCTTGCGGTGTGAGCCAACCCAGATCGCCGCCTTGAGCGCCCGATGGGCAGTTGGACAACTCAGCCGCCAGTTGCGCAAAACGCTCGGGCGGTGCCGACTTGTTGCTCAGCTCTAGTAAAGCCGCTTCGGCGCGTTGCGCCAACGCGGGCACATTCACACCCGGTGTGACGGCGAACAGGATATGGCGAACATGCCGGGCTTGCCCCACCATGAACTGTGCCTTGTGTGCGTCGTAATACCGCAGTGCTTCTTCGGTCGTGGGCAGGGGTGAGGCCACTTGCTGATCTAGCATGCGGTCGATCACGGCCTGCTCGTTGACACTCAGTTCGGGTGCAGTTGGTCCCGCATGGGCAGGCAACAGGCCCAGCCGGAAGGCCTCTTGGCGCAGCAGTTCGGCGTGCGCCCGCTCCAGCAGGTCTTCTGCCGACAAGCTCTCGCCGGGGGCGAGTAAGGCGATGCCGTTGATGGCAGGTGGCGTGACAGGCTTCACATCCAGCGAAATATCGCTGGCCTCTTCGGCCTGCGCTGCATGCGCAAGCGCTGACATAGACGCCGCCGTCTGTTCATAAGTTGAAGAAGAAGACGCGCTACCGCAACCGCAAGAGTCGCTGCCGCACGAGCCTGATGTGCTGGCTGCACCCGCATTGTCCAGCGAGTTTTCTGTCAAAGTATCAAAAGTCATATGAAGCCTAAGGTACATGGTTTCAAAAATGTGAGCGTCCGTTCAGCCACGGCCAAACGGTGGTCGTGGCGTCATACCCAAGCGGCGACTGCGCACCACCTGGTAGGGGCGCACCACATAGGCCAGTGTGCCAAAGCCGCTCCAGACATGCACCAGCCGGGTGAACGGGAAGATGAAGAAGATGCTCATGCCCAGGAACATGTGGGCCTTGAAAATCCAGCTGGCTTCAGCCAGCAACTCCACTCCACCGCCGCGGAAAGTGACGATGCGCTGAGCCCATTCGGCCAGCTTGAGCATCATGCTGCCATCCAGGTGCTGAGCCGACAGCGGTATGGTGGCCAGGCCCAACGCAAACTGCGCCCACAACAAGACCAGCAGCACGATGTCGCTGGTTTTACTGTTCAACCGAATGCGCTCATCCGACAGACGGCGGTGCAAGAGCAGCGTGACGCCCACAAAACCCAACACCCCAAACACACCGCCCGAGACCATGGCCAGAAACTGCTTGTCGCCTGCGCTCATGAAAGACTCGTACACAAAATGCGGCGTGAGCATGCCCACGCTGTGCCCGCCAAACAAGAACAGCACGCCCACATGGAACAGGTTGCTGCCCAAGCGCAACTGGCCTTTGCGCAGCAACTGCGAGGAATCGCTCTTCCAGCTGTACTGGTCGCGGTCAAAACGGATCAGGCTGCCGAGTAAAAACACGCTCAGCGCGATGTAGGGATAAACGCCAAAGATGAAATGGTCCAAGTAGCTCATGCTGCAACTCCCCGGGTTTGAGTGGGTGTTTTTCTGACGATGTGAATGGGCTGCGCCTCACCCGGCCGGGCCTGCCCGCGTGTGCTGCAGCCATCAAATGCCTCGGGCTCGCTCCAGCTTTCGTCCAGCGGTTCGTCGGCCACGATCGGCACGGCCTGCGCCTTGTGCCCGGCCAGCTCCAGCACTGCCGCCAGCACCACCGCATAAGGGCTCTCGCGTTTGAGCAGGGCGCTGAAAATAGCATTCAGGATGTGTACCATCTCGCCTAGAAAGGCCTTGGCCACCTCGGGCGTCTGAGTCGATGCAAACTCCAGCACCACACACAAATGGTCGGGCAACTCGTCGGGCGACAGGAACAGGCCCGACTGTTCATAGGTCTTGGTCAGGTCGATCATGGCCGGACCCCGGTCACGCGAATCGCCGTGCACATGCTCAAACAGGTGCAGGCAGGTGGAACGGCCTCTGTCAAAGGTCTCCACATAGCGCGACTCGGCGTCCATGCTGTCTAGGCGCCGCAAGTGCGTGGCCAAAGTTTGCAGTTCAGCCTGGCGGCCGGAGCTCAAAGCATCCTCTTTCTGCATCACTGAAATTAGCTGGGGCAGCTGTGCACGCTGTGTAGCGTCAGGGTAAGACAAGAGTTGCGACAGAACGCGCAAGGTGTATCGGTTGTTTTTCATAAATAAGCTCTCTTCAAACCACGGGCTGGATGGGGATGGTGCGGCGCTTGTCGCCACCGAACAGGCTGGCCTCTGACTGGCCATCCGAGCAACCGTTGCCAAACGAGAAGCCGCAGCCGCCGCGCATGTCAAAAGTGTTCTCTGCGTATTCGCGGTGCGAGCTGGGGATCACGAAGCGGTCTTCGTAATTGGCAATCGCCATGATGTGGTACATCTCTTCGACTTGGGCTACTGTCAGGCCGGTTTGCTCCAGCACCGCCAGGTTGTCCACGCCGTCCACGTGTTTGCTACGCTGGTAAGTGCGCATGGCCAGCATGCGCTCCAGAGCGCGGGTCACGGGTTTTGTGTCACCGGCAGTGAGCAGGTTGGCCAGGTACTGCACTGGAATACGCATCTGCGACACATCGGGCAACTCGCCGTTCATGCCCACATGGCCCGCGTTGGCAGCGGCCGTGATAGGCGACAGTGGCGGAACGTACCAGACCATGGGCAGTGTGCGGTACTCGGGGTGCAGCGGCAGTGCCACTTTCCAGTCGATGGCCATTTTGTAGACAGGGCTGTTGCGTGCGCCTTCCAGCCAGGCCTCGGGGATGCCGTCCAGCCGGGCCTGCTCGATCACCTTGGGGTCGTGTGGGTTCAGAAAGATGTCGAGCTGGGCCTGGTACAGGTCTTTCTCGTTTTCGGTGCTAGCCGCTTCGGCGATGCGGTCGGCGTCGTACAGCACAACACCCAGATAACGGATGCGGCCGACACAGGTTTCCGAGCACACCGTGGGCTGGCCCGCTTCAATGCGTGGGTAGCAGAAAATACATTTCTCGGCCTTGCCGCTTTGCCAGTTGTAGTAAATCTTTTTGTAGGGGCAACCGCTCACGCACATGCGCCAGCCACGGCACTTGTCCTGGTCGATCAGCACGATGCCGTCGTCCTCGCGCTTGTAGATCGAGCCCGAAGGGCACGAGGCCACGCAAGCCGGGTTCAGGCAGTGCTCGCACAGGCGCGGCAAATACATCATGAAGGTGTTTTCAAACTGGCCGACCATGTCTTTTTGCACCTGGTCAAAGTTGGCCAGGTTGGCATCCTTGCTGCGCTTACTGAACTCACCGCCCAGGATTTCTTCCCAGTTGGGGCCCCACTCGATCTTTTGCATACGCTGACCGGTGATCAGGCTGCGCGGACGGGCTGTGGGCGTGGCCTTGGACTCGGGTGCACCCTGCAGGTGCTCGTAGTCGTAGGTGAAGGGCTCGTAGTAGTCGTCAATCTGCGGCATGTTGGGATTTGAAAAAATCCGCATCAGCAGTTTCCATTTGCCACCCTGCTTTGGCTCGATCGAACCGTCGGCCTTGCGGGTCCAGCCGCCGTTCCAGCGGTCCTGGTTTTCCCAATCTTTGGGGTAGCCAATGCCGGGCTTGGTTTCCACGTTGTTGAACCAGGCGTATTCCACGCCAGGTCGGCTGGTCCAGACGTTTTTGCAGGTGACCGAGCAGGTGTGGCAGCCGATGCATTTGTCCAGGTTCAGCACCATCGCAATTTGCGCACGAATTTTCATGTGTTTTCTCCTTCAAGCCTGCACGGTGGCAGGGGCTTCACCATCGAGCCAATCGATCTTGCGCATCTTGCGCACCACAACAAATTCATCGCGGTTGGTGCCAATGGTTCCGTAGTAGTTGAAGCCGTAGCTGAACTGGGCGTAGCCGCCAATCATGTGGGTCGGCTTGGTCACGATGCGCGTGACTGAGTTGTGGATGCCGCCGCGGATGCCGGTGATTTCCGAGCCGGGCGTGTTGATGGTTTTTTCCTGAGCGTGGTACATCATGACCATGCCAGGATTGACCCGCTGGCTGACCACGGCGCGGGCAGCGATCGCGCCATTGCTGTTGAACAGCTCGACCCAGTCGTTGTCCACGATGCCTGCACTCTTGGCGTCGTCTTCGCTCAGCCAGATCACCGGGCCGCCCCGGTTGAGCGTGAGCATGTGCAGGTTGTCACTGTAGGTGCTGTGGATGCCCCACTTCTGGTGCGGCGTAATGAAGTTGAGCGAAATCTCTTTGTGACCGTTAGGCTTGCGGTCGATCATCTCGTCCACCGTTTTCAGGTCCACGGGTGGCCGGTAGCTGGTCATGCCTTCGCCAAAAGCCAGCATCCAAGGGTGGTCCAGATAGAACTGCTGGCGCCCAGTGAGCGTGCGCCACGGAATGTACTCATGCACATTCGTGTAGCCCGCGTTATACGAGACCTTTTCGCTCTCCAGGCCCGACCAGGTGGGAGAACTGATGATCTTGCGCGGCTGGGCCTGGATGTCGCGAAAACGAATTTTTTCATCTTCGCGGTGCAAGGCCAGGTGCGTGTGGTCGCGTCCGGTGATTTTGGAGAGTGCCTCCCAAGCCTTGACGGCTACATGGCCGTTGGTCTCGGGGGCCAGCTGCAGCACCACCTCGCAAGCATCGATGTCGGTGCTGATGTTGGGCATGCCCTTGGTCACGCCTTCGGCACGCACCTTGCCATTGAGCTCCCCGAGTTGGTGCACCTCGTCGGCGGTATTCCAACCAATACCCTTGCCTCCGTTGCCCGCTTTTTCCATCAAAGGGCCAAGCGCGGTGAAGCGTTTGTAGGTGTTAGGGTAATCGCGCTCAACCACTGAGATTTGTGGTGCGGTTTTGCCTGGAATCAGTTCGCACTCGCCTTTTTTCCACTCTTTCACATCAAAGGCTTGTGCCAGCTCGGCAGGCGTGTCATGCATGAGTGGTGTGAGCATCAATTCTTTTTCGACGCCTAGATGGCCCACACACACTTCACTAAAGGCTTTAGCAAACCCTTTGTAAATCGCCCAGTCGCTCTTGCTTTGCCAAGCTGGATCCACAGCGGTGGACAGCGGATGGATGAAAGGGTGCATGTCGCTGGTATTGAGATCGTTCTTCTCATACCAGGTGGCGGTGGGCAGCACGATGTCCGAATACAGGCAGGTCGTGCTCATGCGAAAGTCCAGCGTCACCAAAAGGTCCAACTTGCCCTCAGGGGCTTGGTCGTGCCAGTGCACTTCGGTTGGTTTGGCATCTTCGATACCCAAGTCTTTGCCTTGCACACCGTGTGAAGTACCCAGCAGGTGCTTGAGAAAATACTCGTGTCCCTTCCCTGAAGATCCCAGAATGTTAGAGCGCCAGACAAACATGTTGCGCGGCCAGTTGAGCGGGTGGTCCGGGTCTTCGCAGCTCATCTTGAGACTGCCGTCCTTCAAGGCCTTGACCGCGTAGTCTTTCGGGTCCATGCCCTGGGCCTGCGCGTCTTTCACGACCTGCATCGGGTTGGTCTGCAACTGCGGTGCGCTGGGCAGCCAGCCCATGCGCTCGGCACGCACGTTGTAGTCGATCATGCTGCCGCCAAACTTCGACTTGTCGGCCAGCGGCGAAAGGATTTCCTCCACACCCAGGCGTTCGTAGCGCCACTGGTCGGTGTGCGCGTAAAAGAAGCTGGTGCTGTTCATCTGGCGCGGTGGGCGCACCCAGTCCAGGGCAAAAGCCAGCGCGGTCCAGCCGGTCTGGGGACGCAGCTTTTCCTGGCCCACATAGTGGGCCCAGCCGCCACCGCTTTGGCCAATGCAACCACACATCATCAGCATGTTGATGATGCCCCGGTAGTTCATGTCGCTGTGGTACCAGTGGTTCATGGCCGCGCCAATGATGACCATGGACTTGCCCCGGGTCTTGTCGGCGTTGTCGGCAAACTGGCGGGCCACGGCGATCACCTGGTCACGCTTCACGCCGGTGATTTTTTCCTGCCAGGCGGGCGTGTAGGGGGTGTCGTGGTCGTAGCTGGTGGCGGCGTTTTCGCCGGGCAGGCCACGGGCCACGCCGTAGTTGGCCGCCGTCAGGTCAAACACCGTGGCCACCAGGGCGTAGCGTTCCTCACCGGCCTTACCCAGCTTGATGCGGCGCACCGGCACATGGCGCACCAGCACATCGTCCACCGCGCTGGCTTGCTTGTTGGCACTGAAGTTGGGGGTGTCGATGCCGCCGAAATACGGGAAAGCCACTTCGCCCACTTCGTAGTCGCTGCCCCCTCCTTCTCCATGTCCTTCCATCAGGCTCAGCTTGAGCTTGACTTCGTTGTCTCCTCGCGCCTCTTTGCTTTCCAGATTCCATTTGCCTGCGTCACTGCGGCCCTCAGCGCCCCAGCGGAAACCGATCGAGCCATTGGGCAAGACCACGCGGTCGTTCTGGTCCAGCGCCACGGTTTTCCACTCGGGATTGTTGTCCTGGCCCAGCTTGCCATTGAAGTCGCTGGCGCGCAGGTAGCGGCCGGGCACGGTGACCTTGCGGCCATCAGGCAAGGTGCGCTCTTCGAGCTGCACCAGGTTGGGCATGTCGGTGTAGCGGCGCACATAGTCGTCAAAGTAGGCGCTGCGCTTGTCGAAGTAAAACTCTTTCAGGATCACATGGCCCATGGCCATGGCGATGGCCGCATCGGTGCCCTGCTTGGGGTGCATCCACAAATCGGCCAGCTTGCTGATCTCGGCATAGTCGGGCGTGATGGCCACGGTCTTGGCACCCTTGTAGCGCACCTCGGTGAAGAAGTGGGCATCGGGTGTGCGCGTTTGCGGCACGTTGGATCCCCAGGCAATGATGAAGTTCGAGTTGTACCAGTCGGCCGACTCGGGCACATCGGTCTGCTCACCCCAGACTTGTGGGCTGGCGGGTGGCAGGTCGCAATACCAGTCGTAAAAGCTCATGCAAACGCCGCCAATGAGTGACAGGTAACGGCTGCCTGCGGCGTAACTGACCATTGACATGGCAGGAATGGGCGAGAAACCGATGATACGGTCCGGTCCGTATTGCTTGGCGGTGTAGACGTTAGCGCTGGCAATGAGCTGGTTGACCTCGTCCCAGGTGCTGCGCACAAAGCCGCCCAGCCCGCGCTGCTGCTGCCACTCGCGACGGGCGTCTTCGTTTTGCACGATGCTGGTCCAGGCGTCTACCGGGCTCTTGGCCACGGCCAGCGCAGCGCGCCAGTGCTGAAGTAAACGGGCGCGGATCATCGGGTACTTGACGCGGTTGGCGCTGTACAAATACCAAGAATAAGAAGCGCCTCGCGCACAGCCGCGCGGCTCGTGGTTGGGCAAATCTGCGCGAGTGCGCGGGTAATCGGTCTGCTGGGTTTCCCAGGTGACGATGCCGCCCTTGACATAGATTTTCCACGAGCACGAGCCGGTGCAGTTTACGCCGTGCGTGCTGCGCACGATTTTGTCGTGGGCCCAGCGGTCGCGGTAGGCATCCTCCCAAGTGCGGTCTTCGCCGGTGGTGACACCGTGTCCGCCCGAGAAGGGCTCCTTAGGGTTTGTGAAGTAATTCAGTCGGTCTAGAAAATGGCTCATCTTTTTCTCCAATTCAGCGGGACTAGATCAGCCCCGTTTGTAAACAGTATTCAGGTGGTGTCAGGGGTTACGGATCTCTGCACCGGCGCGCAGGTAAAACCACCAGTTAAGTAAGAGACACAGTGCGTAAAACACTGCAAAGCCGTACATCGCCACCTCGGGCGAGCCTGCCTTGATCTGCTGGCCAATCACCACGGGCGCAATGAAAGCGCCGTACGCAGCCACAGCCGATGTCCAGCCCAGCACGGGGCCGGCTTGTTGGCGGTCAAAGATCACAGCAATGCTGCGGAAGGTCGAGCCGTTGCCAATGCCGCTTGCTGTGAACAGCAAAACAAACAGCAGCATGAACATCAAAAAGTACTGCTCGGGCGTAGCTGACTGGTAGGCAAGCCACATGACATAACCTACCGCACCTGAAGCAAACACCATCACCGCCGAAATGCATTGCGTGACGATAGAGCCGCCGGTTTTGTCCGACAGCCAGCCACCAATAGGTCGCACCAACGCGCCCACAAAGGGTCCGATCCAGGCGTAGGTCAGGGCCGAAGGCGCGTTGGGGTTTTTGAGCGTGTGCTGCAACACGCCGCTGGCATCAGGTACATGGCTGATGCCAAAGATCACCGTGATTGACAGCGGCAAGGCCATCGAAAAGCCAATGAAACTCCCGAAAGTGACGATGTAGAGCACCGTCATGGCCCAGGTGTGCTTGTTCTTGAAGATCGAGAACTGGGCCGCGATGTTGTCCTTCATGGTGCCAAAGGCGGTGAGCTTCATCACCATCAAAGTGCTCACGATGATGAGCGGCATGGCCAGCCACATGTTGAGCACGCCCAAACCGCTGGGTGCGGGCAGGTACAAATACAAGCCAATCCCGGCCGGAACAAATGACAAGGTGTACAGCCAGATGATCTTGAAAAAGGCGGGAATGGTGCCGCCAATGTGGGGAGAGACGGTGGTCAGGTTGTTCATCCCGAAAAAGCAGATCACCGACAAAGGCACCAGCGACAGCACCCAGGCAAAGCCCGCGTTTTGCACCCAGGTGGGCGTGCCGGCGGCGATCTTGCCGAAAATCCAGCCGCTGTCTTTGACCAGCGTCATGGGCTCTCCGCCCAGGCCGCCAAACAGGCTGACGGTCATGACCAGTGGAATGACGATCTGCATGGTCGTCACGCCAAAATTGCCTAGGCCCGCGTTCAAACCCAGCGCTGTGCCCTGCAGGCGCTTTGGGAAAAAGGTGCCGATGTTGGACATGGAGCTGGCGAAGTTGCCGCCGCCCACGCCCGACCACAAGGCCATGAGCTGGAACACCCACAAAGGCCACTCGGGGTGCTGCAAGGCGATGCCCGTGCCCATGGCCGGCGCCAGCAACATGGCGGTCGTCAGGAAAATCGTGTTGCGCCCGCCGGACAGGCGGATCAGGAACGAAGCGGGGATGCGCATGGTCGCGCCCGCCAGGCCCGAGATGGCGGTGAGGCTGAACAGTTCGGCCTGGCTGAACGGGAAGCCCAGGTTGAGCATCTGCACGGTGATGATGCCCCACATGCCCCAGATGGCGAAGCCGCACAAAAGCGCAGGTACCGAGATCCAAAGGTTGCGGTAAGCGATGCGCTTGCCGGTTGTTTCCCAGAATTTTTCGTCTTCGGGACGCCAGTCGCCAATGTCGGTCGAGCTGCCTTCAGTTTGTTTGGAAGAATTGTTCATTTTGATTCCTTCAGAATGGTTCAGGTGCGCTGATCGGCTGGTGCAGCAATCACTGCGCTTGACCCCATGACGTCGGTCTGGCGCACTTCGGTCCAGTACATCCAGATGAGCGAGACCCAAACCACGCCGTACATCAGCATGAAGGCGCTGCTGCGTACGCCGGTCAGGTCCACCAACGCACCAAACAGGATGGGTAAGACAAAACCGCCCAGACCACCGGCCAGCCCCACGATGCCGCTGATGGCACCGATGTTGCCGGGGTAGTCGTTGGCGATGTACTTGAAGACACTTGCTTTGCCAAAGGCCCAAGCGATGCCCAAGATGAACATCAAACCAGTGAAGGCGTATACGTTCAGTCCGATCACAAAAGTTTTGGGACCAGTCATGGTTGCGATGGTGAATTCGGTTTGGGGGTAAGACAGAAGGAACAGGCAGATCCAACTGACCCACAGCACCCACCAGGTGACGTTGTGCGCGCCGTATTTATCGCTTAGCACGCCGCCCACCGCGCGCAACACGCCACCGGGCAGCGAGAAGCAAGCCGCCAGCAAAGCGGCTAAACGGATGTCTAGGCCGTATTCGCCGATGTAATATTGCACCATCCACAATGCCAGGGCGACATAACCACCAAACACGATGCTGTAATACTGACAGTACTTGAGCACGCGGGGGTCTTTGAGCGCCTTTAGCTGGTCGGTGAACGAGACCTGACTGGGCACCAGGTGTGCCGGGTCGCTGTGGCTGAACAACCAGAAGAGCACCACCGTGGCCGCCATGATGGCTGCATAAGCCTGCGGCACCGCCGTCCAGCCAAAGGCCACCAGTATGACTGGGGCCACAAATTTATTGACGGCCGAGCCCGAGTTGCCCGCGCCGTACACGCCCATGGCCATGCCCTGCTTGTGTTTTGGAAACCAGCGCGCCACATACGGCGTGCCCACCGAAAACGAGCCACCTGCCAGGCCCACAAACAGGCCGATGACCAGAAAATGCCAATACGCCGTGGCGTAGGACATGAGCCAGATGGCCGGTACTGTCAGCGCCATTAGCACCGTCATCACGATGCGACCGCCATAGCGGTCAGTCCAGATGCCCAGCGGCACCCGCACCAGCGAGCCGGTCAGTACCGGCATGGCCATCAACAGACCGAATTGCGTGGCGTTGAGGTCCAGGGTTTTCTTGATGGGTACCCCGATCACACCAAACATCATCCAAACCATGAAGCAAACCGTGAATGCCAGGGTGCTGACAATCAGTACCGACCATGCTTTTCGCTGTTGAACCAGATCACTTGCCATTTGTATTTTCCAAACTCATGCATTGAGTGTGGTTTTTTTGGCAAGCCTTGGGTATCCATCTGAAGCTTATCTACCCCCAAGCAAAAGGAGGATGAAGATTGATCTTCATCCTCCTTTGGAACTATCAAAATTGATGAATATCAAACGATTCCGTTTGTTGCCGCAAAAATCGCGATCTGAACTCGGGAATTCAGCGTCATCTTTTTGAAGATATGCTGAATGTGGATCTTCACGGTGGTCTCGGCGATGTCCAGATCACGTGCAATTTGCTTGTTGCTCAGGCTTTGGGCTACCAGGATAAAGATATCTTTTTCGCGGGGCGAGAGCATGTCTAGCAGTTGCAATGGTGATTTCGCGATGCAAGGATTTTCAGGTGTCGTGGGCGCAACAGCAGGGTGGCGCAATCCAGACACTAATTTGTTCAGCATGGTAGGACTGATGACCGAATGACCTTCGTTCACCTTTACAAGTGCCTCGCACAGTTGGTCCGATTCAGCGGTTTTGAGCAAATAACCATCGGCCCCGTTGTGCAGGGCTCGGGACAAATCGTCCTCGTCCTCACTTACGGTGAGCATCAGAATGCGTAAATCAGGGGCTGCCTCTTTAAGCGATCCAATGGCATCCACCCCCTTAACACCTGGTAGGTGGTTGTCCAGCAGCAACATATGTGGCCGAGTTGTGGCCAGCACGCGCAATGCCTCACCCACATCACCGGCCTCGCCCACGATGCGAAAGCGCTCGTCCTGCGATAGCAGGGCCATCAGACCTCGGCGAAACAAGGTGTGGTCATCGACCACCAAAAGTTCAATGGGTTCGATCATTTGAAAGAGGACAGGATCGCTGCCGGTTTGGTTTTAGACGGGGGCGTTTGGAGCGTGGGCACTCGCAAGGTCATCACAGTGCCTTGCTCAATGACTGAGTCCACGGTCACCGTTGCGCCAATCTGCTGGGCGCGCTCGCGCATGATTTTCAGCCCCACCTGCAGTTCAGTGCGCTGGCCGCCTTCGTCAAAACCTGCGCCGTCGTCGCGGACCACAAAGCGCCAGATTTCGCCTTTGTGGATTTCAATCTCGACGCTTCGCGCCCCAGCATGTTTGCGAACATTGGACAGCGCCTCTTGTAAAACATGCAGCACTTGGATCTGCACATCCTGCGGTAGAGGCAAGCTCTCTCCGATCACCTTGCGGCTAACCTTCAGTCCTGTCTGGTGTTGGAATTTTTGTAAAGTCTCCCGCACGGCCAGATCAATGTCATCAGCCTGAGCTCGGGTGCGAAAATGCACCAACAACTCTCGCACATCGGCAATGCTGTCCTTGAGTCCACTGTCGAGTTCTCCCAAGACCAATGCTGTTTTTTCGACATCGTTTTTAGCCATGGCGGTGCGCAAAAGCTGCACTTGAATTTTGAGAAATGCCAGAGACTGAGCAATCGAGTCATGTAACTCGCGGGCCAATAAAGCACGCTCACCCGATATGGCCGCCTCTCGGTCCAGCACCACTGTGCGCAAGCCCTCTACCGCTGTAGCCAGATGACTGGCCAGTGTGTCCATCAGCTCCAACTCCTCGGCAGGCAGGCTGACCTGGCTTTTATAGAACAGATTGATCTCTCCCAGCACCTTGTGATGCAGACGCACAGGCACAGAGATCATGCCAACATAGCCCATTCGCGAGCAATGCTGCAATGGCGCTACATCACTGCTCATGATCGGGATCACGCGCGTGCGGGCATCGGACTGGGGTTGGCCACAGGCGCAAGCCCCCGCCATCAGGCATTTCTCTTCTTCCTGCATGAACTCTGGAAACTCGTCAGATGCGAGCAACATTGATTTGCTGGGATCTTCGCCCGACCAGCGCAGAGCCATCGCATCGGCTTGCATCATCCGTCGCACCCTTTGTACAAAACCTTGAGTCAACGCGGTTAAGTCAGTAGTCTGCGCTAGAAAGACGCTCACGCCGTACAGCGCTTCAAGCCGCTCCTTTTGCGCTGCAATGCGCTGCGTCTTGGCAGCCACTTGTCCTTCCAAGTTGCCGTACAAAGACTGCAAAGTCGCTGCCATGCGGTTGAAACTGGAGGCAACCTGGCCAAATTCGTCGTTCGAGGACACATCGACCCGTGCCGAAAACTTGGCCGACTCAATCTTGTGTAAACCATCGCGCAAAAGGCTCAGTGGGTTGATCACATACATATAACCCGTGTACAGCATGATGACCGCGCCGCCAATGGCCAGCGCCATCATCACGAACTGGAAGAGGTTGAGTATTGCTGTCAATCCTGTCATCTGGTCTTCGATGGACAAGACGAAACTGTCAATCGCCACCAAAAAAGTGTTGGCGCGCTGCACCAGACTGGCATGGTCAAGCGAAGGTTGAGACATGAAGAGACTTTTCTGGTCGTGCCACAAGCCCTCCACCTTGCTGTATCGCTCGTGAACGGCATCATTCCAAGGCACAAAAAGAGGCCGCGTTGCATCACCGTTTTTGAGAACCTGCATGCTG
The DNA here is from genome assembly GCA_030158125.1 of Limnohabitans sp. GTDB lineage: Bacteria > Pseudomonadota > Gammaproteobacteria > Burkholderiales > Burkholderiaceae_C > Limnohabitans_A. The sequence continues at coordinate 211,503 of JAOATL010000013.1, forward strand.
CGGTCGAATTCACGCGTCAATTTTTCAATTTCAGAGGCAGGCAACTGTGCCTGCACCTCGCTGGTCAGACGCCATGTTTGCATTCGCATGCGCCCGGCCTCGTTCAAAGCAGCAGCTCCGCCGCTGAGCTTCCAAGTCACCCATAAGGTTAGGCCAATCGAGATCAGCACGACAAGCAACAAGCCCGATCCTATGCGCACCAGCTTGGCCGACAAGGAGGCTGTGTGTTTCATGCTTTGACGCTTGACGGTTTGGGCTGAAACGTAAGTGCTTTAAATCTCGGCAATCGCTCTTGAGTGGTGCTCATCAAATCAGCCAAAGTGACCCCATCAAGTTTGGCCAAAAATGCACCCAGAGCTTCGGCCAAAATTTGCTTCAAATAACAGGCCGGCATCAATGCGCAACTGCTGGGCACATCACCAAAGCACTCGACCATCTGAAAATCGGTCTCGGTCTTGCGCACCACCTCACCCAGCACGATCTGCGACGCAGGTCGACCTAGCCGAATGCCACCGCCTCGACCTCGACTTGTCAGCAAATAACCACCGGCTGCCAGCGTCATCACAATCTTAGTAAGGTGGCTTTTGGAGATGCCGTGCTGATCAGCAATCGCTTGGATGGTCGCCACTGTCTGCTGCGACTCGCATTGGGCGCAATACATCAGTACTCGCAAACTGTAATCGGTCCAATGGGTCAGTCTCATGATTGTGAAGTCTTGGTTTTGAAGGCGGCAGCCTTAATATGCATGGCGAATGCATTTTATAAGCAGCGAGGTGATTCATTTGATTTCGCCTATAAAAAAGACTCTGTATCGATGCATCAAGCCGACAAGTGAGGCTGTGCGCGCATTTGTTCAGGTGTGGTGAAATAGGCAGCGGTATGACCCATGCGCTCACGTGCTTTGTGAAGCTCGTGCCGGGCCAATGTGCGCAAATGTACTTCATCGGGGCCATCCATCAGATGCATGGCGCGGCCCCAGGTCCAGAAATACGCCAGAGGCGTGTCGGGCGACAGGCCCATCGCCCCAAAGACCTGCATGGCGCGGTCGACAACGCGGGTTTGCAGCCGTGCCGCTACGACCTTGATGCCTGAAATTTGAGCTCGCAGGTCGGCTGCAGGTACCTGACCGATATCCAGCATCCAGGCGGTCTTGAGCACCAATAGTCGCGCCTGATCGATCTCCAGCCTGGAGTCGGCCAACCAGTCCTGCACATTGGATTGATCAGACAAATGCTTGCCAAAGGCGCTTCGCTCCAACGCCCGTTCACTGGACATCTCCAGCGCTAACTCGCACTGACCGATGGTGCGCATGCAGTGGTGCACCCGGCCGGGACCCAGCCGCGCTTGTGCCATGGCAAAGCCTTCCCCCCATGCACCCAGCAGATGATCTTTGGGCACACGAACTTGGCGGAACACGATTTCGCAATGACCTTCAGGCGCTCGGTGGTGAACCACCGGGATGTTGCGCACCACCTCGACACCCGGGGTGTTCAGTGGCACCAGCACCATGCTGTGCTGCTGGTGCGCAGCTTGGTCGTTTGCATTGTCATTTCGGCACATCACGATCAGCACTTTGCAGCGAGGATGCGCTGCACCGGTAATGAACCATTTGCGGCCATTTAAAACCCAGTCCTTGCCATCAGAACGCAGCGTGGTTTGCAGGTTGGTAGGGTCAGACGAAGCCACATCGGGTTCGGACATGGCAAAGGCTGAGCGAATCTCGCCGCGCAGTAAGGGCGCGAGCCATGTCTGCTTTTGGACATCGTTGGCAAAGCGGTGCAACAGTTCCATATTGCCACTGTCGGGTGCGTTGCAATTGAAGATCTCAGCCGCCCATGGCAAACGGCCCATTGTTTCCGCCAGCGGCGCGTAGTCCAGGTGGCTCAGGCCCGTGCCTGGTTCGTTGGCCTTCAAGTCCGGCAGAAACATATTCCACAAGCCTTCTTCCTTCGCCAGTGCTTTCAGGTCGTCAATGAAGGGAGGTGGATACACACCTTCGTTCACGCACTGGTGCCAGGCCGCGTTGTACGGCAAAAGATAGCGGTCCATGAAGGCCTCTAGGCGTGCATGCCACTGGCGTGCTTGGGGCGATTGCGAAAAATCCATATCAAATCTCCAGACAGATCCCGCAGGATTTGGCTTCATATGGCGCCCAGATGCCAGCGCATGGCATGACAAAGCCCTGAAGAGCATCATGTTAAATATTCATTTTGAATGAATCTTAACGCATAATAGATTCACATCAAATGAATCTTTAAAGGAAATATCATGAGCACAACAATCCAGTCCCAACAAAGTATCGGCGCCATTGCCGTCCAAGTGCCCGGTGCGACCGCCATCTTTCGAAAGCTCAAGCTCGACTTTTGCTGCGGCGGACAAGAGCCCCTTGCAAAAGCTTGTGCCGACAAAGGGATTGACATCGAGCAGGTGCTGCACGCCATCCAAGCGCTGGAACATAAGGCTGAACTTCCTAAGACACCTACGCCCGGAGAGCTAATCGACCATATTCTTCAGCGCTACCACGATACGCATCGCCAACAACTACCCGAGCTAATCCGAATGGCACGCCGCGTCGAGGCCGTGCACCGCGACAACCCCCAAGTGCCAAACGGCCTAGCCGATCACCTAGAAACCATGGCGCAAGAATTACTGGACCACATGGCGAAGGAGGAGCAGATCCTGTTTCCGATGCTCAAACAAGGGGGTCACTCGATGGTGGTGCACCCGATCGGAATGATGAGGCACGAACATGTGAGTCACGGAGCGCAGCTTGAAAAATTGGTCAATTTAACGTCTAACCATCAACCCCCAGAAGGTGCATGCAATACATGGCAAGCACTTTATGCTGGAACTGCTCGCTTGACTGAAGATCTCATCGAGCACATTCATACAGAAAACAATCTCCTGTTTCCGCAGTTTGAACCACTTGCATCTCAGAGTAATTAAGAAGTCCCAACATTTCAAGGAGCCTTCTTATGACCACCGACGCAACTTATTGGTTAAACCAGACAGAAGCTGCAGGTTTGAAGCCACTCATCATTAAGGGCAAAGCGTTGTTGCCAATAGTTCAAGGAGGCATGGGCGTTGGTGTTTCAGCCTCCGGCCTCTCAGCTGCCGTTGCCAAATTAGGTGGCATGGGTACTATTTCTTCAGTCGATTTACGGCGCCGCCATGCCGATTTGATGAAGAAAACAGGTCATTTGGATAAAGAGCCCGATGCGCGGGCGCAGATTGATGCCGCAAACCTTGAAGCACTTGACCGTGAAATTAAAACTGCCAAGTTAAATTCGAACGGCCAAGGATGGATAGCCGTCAACATCATGAAAGCGCTAAGTGCCTATGAGGGCTACATCAAGCAAGCAATCAAAAGTGGGGCTAATGCCTTGGTTGTTGGTGCGGGTCTGCCCCTAGATCTCCCTGATTTAACAAAAGATCATCCAGAGCTTGCATTAATCCCCATTCTTTCAGATGCGCGTGGTGTTCAACTTCTTGTTCGGAAGTGGGAAAAAAAAGGACGGTTACCTGATGCCATCATCATTGAAAACCCCAGATTAGCTGGCGGTCATTTAGGGGCGGCAAAGGTAGCTGATCTTCGCGATTCACGTTTTGAATTCGACGTCGCGATACCGCAAATTCTTGAGTTTTTTAAAGCTTCAGGCATTGAACATCAGATACCACTTATCGCTGCTGGCGGCATTAATAGCCACGCTGAGATTTTGCGTCTGCAGAAGCTCGGTGCAAGCGGCGTTCAACTAGGAACGGCATTCGCAGTCACTGAAGAGTGCGATGCTTCACAGGTTTTTAAGGAAATTTTGGCTCAAGCTAAACCGCAGGATATTGTTGAATTCGTAAGTGTTGCAGGACTACCCGCTCGAGCGGTTCGAACGCCGTGGCTAGATAAGTATTTGCGCATATTGCCAATTCTTCAAGAAAGAGCCCATCAAAAAAACAAGTGCAACATGTCGTTTGACTGTTTACAGCATTGCGGCTTACGTGATGGCGATTCAAACATCGGTCAGTTTTGCATTGATCAGCAATTAAGTCACGCATTGGAAGGCGATATGAAAAAGGGGCTTTTCTTCAGAGGTGCAGGCGCACTCCCATTTGGTGAAAAAATTAACAGAGTTTCAGATCTAATAACTTTTTTGCTCACGCCTGCTATGACAAACAATTCGAGTGAATCTTCATAACTGAGATATTGACCTGAGTCTATATTCAGGGGCTAACTCACAGCATTAAATGCTTGAATTTAATCTTTAATAGCTTGTATCGTTGTTTTACCAATGAAAAAAGCCGCTAAGTGTTGATCCTTAGCGGCCTTTAAACTTGCATCTGGTGGAGCTGGCGGGAATTGAACCCGCGTCCACAAGCCATTTTCGTACAGTTCTACATGTGTAGTCGTCTGATTTGAGTCTCGTCAAACCAATCGCGCAGCGACACGCTATTGATCCAACCAGCATCCTATTTTCTCGCGCCACACCAAGATGCCCGATGTGACGCCAGCCCATATGTTTTCCCTTGCAGCCTGGAAGCTTTAGGTTTTAACGCCTATTGCCCCCTTGCCCAGCCTATCGGCCAACTGTTGCAAGGCTCACCGGATTAAGCGGCGAGTGCGAAACGTTCGTCGTTTGCAGTTAGTTTTTTTTCTGCTGTTTTACGAGGATCAGAACCTCGACATGCCCTGCCACGCGTCCGAACCCATGTCGAAACCAGTGCAGCCCCAAGGCTCGTATTTTAGGCCGGTTCTGTAAATTGCAAGGGTCTAATCGCTGTCTATGCGCTGTTATTTGCGCAAAGCTTCTAAAACTGCGCGTTCTGAGGGGGTGGTACGGCCAATTTCCAGGATCAGGGCTTCGGCTTCTTCAAAGTCGTCGCTTTGGACCAGGCTGCGCAGGGCGCTCACGTCTTGGCGGTATTTTTCCAAGATTTGATGGGGGTTGAGATGACTCAGACCCAGATGGCCTTTGACGGTCATCTCGTGCTTGACGCGTTCCATGATGCGGTTCACGTCTTGTTCTGTGAGGTGCAATCGCTCGGCCTCGGCGTTGAGTGCGTTGCGATCGGAATGTGAAATTTGACCGCGTGCCAAGACATCGCGAAATTCGTTCTCGAAGGTTTCTCGGTCAATGCGCAATTGATCGGTAAAGGCAGAGGCCATCAAGCCGGCTGGAATGGCGAAGATGCCAATGCCGATGAGGCTAATGACCACCGTCATGGCTCGGCCCAAGGGGGTGACGGGCGAGATGTCGCCATAGCCAACGCTGGCCAAGGTGATCACGGCCCAGTACATGGCATCGGGAATGGTGTTGAACTTGTCGGGTTGTGCATCGTGCTCTAGTTCGTAGCCCAAGCTGGCCGTGAGCACCACCAGCAACAGCATCATGAAGGCAGAGGCAAACAGCACGCGCCTTTCGCGTTGAATGGCTTTCAGCAAGGTGTTCAAAGTGCCGGTGTAGCGGGTAACTTTGAGCAGCCTGGACAGCCTGAAAATTCGCAAGAAACGGGTGTCCATGAACTGGTTCAGCAAGAGGCCCAGGAAGTAGGGCAGGATGGCCACCAGGTCAATCAGCGCGGGAATGCTGACCAGGTATTTGAGCCGACCTTTGACCGGTTCGTTGTAATGCGGCGACTCCCGACAGGCGTAGGCGCGGCCGATGTACTCGGCAACGAACAAGGTGAAAGTGGCCACTTCCAAAATTTCAAATTCGTATTGAAACATGGCATAGATGGATGGCACTGTTTCCAACACAATGCACACCACCGACACCAATACGGCCCAAGTGATCAGCTGGTCAATGTAGCGACGCAGCGGGCCCGAGTAGGGCGTGGGGTTGAGCAGCGCATAGACCTTCTGCCGAAAAGTGCGGTCTTTGTTTTTGCGAACAAAGAATTTCACGGCCGACACCAAGGCACCCACCGCATTGATTTTTCGGAAGAAGACGCGCATCAGTTCAAACTTTCAATGCGGCCAAAACGCACCATGGTGTTGCCTACTGCAAAGCGTTTGCTGCGTGTGGGCATGACCAACACGGCGTTGTCGTAGGGCGAACGCACGGTGTGGCCTGCATCTTCGGCCAAGGCCTTGCCCGCTTGTTCAATCACTTCCAAGCCGTTGTAAACGTCTAGCCATTCGAAGTCGAGCGACTTGGCCGCATAGCCTTCGGTCACTTGCACCACTTTTTGTTCAACGGGGGGCAAACTGCAACGTGCATCGATCCATTGCGCATCTGCAACGCCGGTCACTTTCAAAAACTTCAGCGTGGTTTCGCGGGCAATTTGTTCGCAGGCTTTTTCCCAATGCTGGCCAGCTTCTAGCAAGATGGCGGTGTTGTGTTTGTGGGGGTCGCCAAAGGCGGCGCGCTCAATCATGCGCAGGCCATTGGCGTGGCCGGTGTCCATCATGAGCCATTCGGGCAAGCCAATTTTGGCGGACAGGTTGACCGACTTTTGCCCGCCTTTGGGACGCACGCCACAGACCATCAAGGGTGCACTGGGCGCGCTCATGGAATGCAAGTCGAGCAGGAAGTCGGCGGTGTCGATGTAGGCCACCAATTCGCGTGCACGGCGCAACTCGACGCTGTCGCGTTGGCCGTTGAGCACCTCGTCAGACCAAACGCGGTTGAAGTCTTCTTCCACGTACCGATTGCCATCGGGGTTTTGTGGATCCCACAAGGCATAGGCTGCCACATTGGCAAAGATGAACGAAACCACGCCGCAGACGGGTTGAAATTTTTGCTTGAACAAATAGTCCAATGTGATGGCGCCACTCAACTCATTGCCATGCGTGAGGGCTTGAACAATGACGTGTGGGCCAGGCTTGCCAGAGTCCATGCGCGTAACGTAGTCAATGCCCACATTGCTTTGGCGGTAGGCGCTGATGTCGGGGGCGCTGAGTTCAACTTTGAGGGTGGAAGGCGTGGTGGTCATGGGGCAATCACTTTGCAGCTTTAGATTTGGCGAACTGCGCCAACACAGCGGTGAGTTGTTGTAGATCTTGTGCAAGCTTGTCGTAGCTGGCGCCTTTGCCGCGGCCAGTGGCATCGGTGTACAAGCGTTTGTTCAGTTCTACTTGCAGGCTGTGCTTGCCTTGTGCAGGATTGGAGAACGCACGCACCAGCTCTACGCCCTTGAAGGGGTCGTTGATCTTGACCTCGTAGCCACAGCCTTGCATGAAGTCTTTCACCAAGTGCGTGAACTCGGCATTGCAAGTGGTGCCATCGCGGTCGCCCAGCACCACGTCGGCGCGCGCAATGCCAGCACCGCCTTCACCCATCTTGCCGCTGACGGCGTTCATCGAGTGACAGTTGATGTGATAGCACACGCCAAAAGTATGGTGGTGTTCGTCAATGAGCTTTTGCAGTTGTGCTTGGTAGGGCAGGGCATAGCGCTGAATGCGTTGCTGCACTTCGTCCACTGACAATTTGCGATCGTAGATGGGGCGGCCATCGTCCAATGTGCGCCAAATGAGCGACTTGCCAATGTGCGCTTTGCCACTGGGTACATAGGTGTGAGGCCACTCGCCAGCCATCATCGACAAATCGAGATCGCCAATGTGGCGGTTGGGATCGATGTAGGTGCGGGCAAATTCGGCCAACAACAAATGGGCACCGTGTTGAGGTGCGTGAGACCACAGTGCATCGATGAACACGTCTTCGCCATCGCGCAAGTCGTCTAAGGGCAAGCAGGCATTGAAGTCGCTGGGGAAGGTGGGACTGGAATGTGGCGAGTCCATCACCAGGGGCACGGCTTGTTGGGCTTTGTGAAGGCTGTACGCCTCGGTTTGAATCGTCGCTGACATGAATGTTCCTTCAGTCCCTGATGGACTGGGGTTCATTCTAGAGGCATGTGGCCCCTGGCGATCAGTGACCGGCTGCGGGCTTGGCGTCTTTTTTGGCATCGCCTGCAGGGGCTTTGCCATCTGCTGCCTTGCCATCTGCCGTCTTGGCGGCCCCGCCTTCTTTCACGCGCACCACTTTGCACTTTTTGTGTGCAGGCACACTTGATGTGGCTGGCACGTCTTCACAAATTTTTTCAACTTTGTAGGCATAGGCCGATGGCACAAGCCACAGGTTGCCTGCCATTGCCGCCATGACCACCAAGGCGCTGGCGCTTGTGGCGTTGAATTTTTGAGTGAAGCTAAAAGGAACCATTAAGATGCTGCAAAAAGCACGTCGTTGTGGGTGTTGATCGTGGCCCAATTATCTGAAAGAAGAATCAATTGTCAAATTTGATCCGCTGGCCTTTAACGGCCCTTGGTGTTTGGGGAGCTGCTTGGTATGTGTTCAACCTTTTGGTGGCGCAAGGTCTGCATTCGTCGGTGGCCATGTTGTTTGCCACCCTGGTAGGGGTTAGCGCTGCTGCTGTAGGTTGGCGTCGCAACATGTCTCAAGCCCGCGCTGCCGCATTGGCCATGGGTTTTCCGGTGTCATTTTGGTTGATGGGCACGGCCAGCTTGCCGGCCTGGGTTTGGTTGTTGCCGTTGGTGTTGATCATTTGGATCTACCCCCTGCATGCTTGGCGCGATGCCCCTATTTTTCCAACGCCCTTGAACGCTTTGCGTGATGTGCCCCGCTATGCCATTTTGCCGGCTCAAGCCAAAATTTTAGACGCAGGCTGTGGCGCGGGTGATGGCTTGAAGGCGCTGCGTTTGGCCTACGTGAACGCGCAGTGGATTGGCATCGAATTCAGCCGGCCCTTAAGCTGGGTGGCCAAGTTTCGTTGCCCTTGGGCAGAAGTGCGTTGTGGCGACATTTGGCAAGATCATTGGGGTGCCTATGACATGGTGTATTTGTTTCAAAGACCCGAAACCATGCCTCGCGCAGTCGCAAAAGCCAAAGCAGAAATGAAGCCGGGTGCGTGGTTGGTCAGTTTGGAATTTGAAGCTGCAGAACTCAAACCCACTGCTCAAACTCAAGCCAGCCCCAACCGACCTGTGTGGTTGTACCAAGCCCCCTTTACGGGTCAATCCCGAGAGACACGCTAGCACTTCTGACTATGATCTCTGAATTCATTTCATTCGGAGATTTTCATGCTCAAACCCGGCCTCATGATGGACCGTCCCTTGCTCTTGTCCGGCATTTTGGAGCACGCTGCGGCCCAGTTTGGCGGGCAAGAAGTGGTCTCGCGTGAAACACACGGTCCATTGTTCCGCTATACCTACGCCGATTGCGCCAAGCGCGCGCGCAAACTGGCCAACGCACTCAAAGCTTTGAACTTGAAAGAGGGCAGCGTGGTGGGCTCGATTGCTTGGAACAACCACCGCCACTTAGAAGCCTATTACGCTGTGTCGGGCAGTGGCATGGTGATGCACACCTGCAACCCGCGCCTGCACCCGCAGCAACTCATTTACATCATCAACCACGCCGAAGACGAAGTGGTGTTGTTTGACATCACCTTTGCGCCTTTGATCAAAGGCATTGCCGCTCATTGCCCCAAGGTGCGTGCGTGGGTCTGCCTCACAGAGCGCGCGCACATGCCCGAGATAGAAGGTGTTGCCAATCTGGTGTGTTACGACGAGCTCATTGCACCCGCAAGCGATGTGTTTGTATGGCCCGAATTTGACGAACGTGCTGGCGCCGCCCTTTGCTACACCTCAGGCACCACAGGCAACCCCAAGGGCGCCCTGTATTCGCACCGTGCCATTGTCATCAATGCGCTGTCTGGCTGTTTGCCGGGTGTGCTGAACCTCTCAACCGACGAGGCCATCTTGCCAGTGGTGCCCATGTTCCACATCAATGCGTGGTGCATCCCCTATGCGGCGCCCATTGCCGGCGCCAAGCTGGTGTTGCCAGGATCCAAGTTGGACGGTGCCAGTTTGTTCGAGCTCATGGAATCAGAGAAAGTCACCATCAGTGCGGGTGTGCCCACCATTTGGATGGCCCTCATTCAGCACGTAGAACAAAACAAATTGCGCTTCTCCACCATGAAGCGCACGGCCGTGGGAGGCTCGGCCATGCCCATGGCCTTGATTGCCAAATTCAGCGATGACTACGGTGTGGAAGTGCGCCATGGTTGGGGCATGACCGAAACCACAGCCGTGGCCACCATGAGCAGCATGACGCCAGAACAAAAGGCCATGCCTGCGGCAGACCGCCATGCCTTGGTGGGCAAACAAGGCCGCTCGGTGTTTGGCGTCGACATCAAAGTGGTGGACGAAGATGGCCACACCTTGCCGCGCGATGGCACCTCGCAAGGCGAGTTGATGGTGCGCGGCCAATGGATCATTTCAGGTTATTACAAAGGCGAAGGCTCACCTTTGCAAGACGGTTGGTTCCCGACAGGCGACATTGCCACCATCGACGCACAAGGCGTGATGCAAATTCGCGATCGCACCAAAGACGTCATCAAAACGGGGGGGGAATGGATCAGCTCCATTGACTTGGAGAATGCAGCCATTGCCCACCCTGCGGTGGCCATGGCCGCCGTCATTGGCGTGAAGCATCCCAAGTGGGATGAGCGTCCGCTGATGTTCGTGGTGCGCAAGCCAGGTCAAACCGTGGAGAAAGAGGAGATTTTGTCTTTCTTGGAAGGCCGCGTGGCCAAGTGGTGGGTGCCCGACGATGTGATCTTTTTGGAATCCTTGCCCGTGGGCGGCACAGGCAAGGTGCAAAAAGGTGACTTGCGTCAGACCTATGGCGGCGTGTTCAGCTGATCACGCGCCACAAGCTTCAGAAGCGATAGCCAAGACCCACGCCAATCAGCGTGGGGTCAACTTTCAAGACGCCTTTGTTGTCGCCACCTACAAACACATCCGTCTTTAAATTGACTTTTTTCACGTCAATGTTGAAGCTCAGATTTTTGTCGATGGGCATGTCAATGCCTGCTTGCAAGGCGGCACCCCAACTGTTGCTGTTGATGTTGGCGCCACCGTTGAGCAAATTGACCTGTGTGATTTGGGTGTAATTCAAACCTGCACCCACATACGGCTTGATGCCGTAAACCGTGTCAAAGTGGTATTGCAAAGAGACCACGGGTGGCAAATGTTTGAAGGTGCCGATGTCGGTGCCTAAAGCGCTTGAATGCACGGTTTGCTTTTGTGGCACTGTCAGGATTAATTCCACAGCCACATTTTTGTTGATGAAATACGAAATGTCGATTTCAGGAATGGTTTTGTTGTTCACGCTTAAACCTAAGCCAGTGGCGTCGTTGTTGGACATGTCGATGCCAACAGCGCGTGCGCGAACCATCCAAGGGCTTTGATCGGCCATAGCAGCACCAGACAAAAGGGCGCAAACGGCAGTGGTCACAATGAGTTTTTTCATGATTTGATTTCCTTGATACAACGGAGACTTCACCGTTAAATCATTGGAAATCATTCAAGAGGTGTCTGATTTGCGTTGCATCAAGCCAGCACTGGCAAACGCTTGATCAAGGTCAACGGCTGGACAGTCAGTCGTAACGAGAGGTGCTTTGAGCACTTGAAGTGGGCTGCCAAGCCAACACAAATTGCCGCTGCGCCTCGGTCTCGGGTGTGTGCGGCTCTGAAAAACGCTTGTCCACAGCTTGCCATTTTTGCAGCAGCAATGCCAAAGCAGCTGGCCCGCTCATGCCTTGTTCAACCAACCAAGTGGCCGCTACGGTGCCTGTTCTGCCAATGCCTGCACGGCAATGCACGTACACTTTGCCGCCGTGTTGCAAAGCCTCATGGATGCTGCACAAAATGCTTTGCATTTGCACCGTGCTGGGCACGCCAAAGTCGGTAATGGGATGGTTGATGCGCACCGCGCCGCCCAAGGGTTGGTAGGACTTCAATGGATCGGTGGGCGCTGTCAGGTCAATGAAATGCGTGATGCCCATTTGCGCCAACCACTGCAATCGTTCAGGCAACAACGCTTCTCCCTCTTTGCCGGGGTGCTCGCCCGCCAAGACGTGTCCTGCCCACAGCCAATAGGTATTGCCATGAGGGCGAGGCAGTGCATCGCCGCGCGGGTCTAAAAAAGAAAGCCCGCCGGCAGGGCCAGCGGGCTTTGAGATGACAGACATCAGTGCGCCAGAATTTTGGACAAGAAGTCTTGGGTGCGTTCGTTCTTTGGATTGGCAAAGAACTCAGTGGCGGTGTTTTGTTCCACAATTTGACCTTGGTCCATGAAGATCACACGGTCGGCCACAGAGCGGGCAAAGCCCATCTCGTGCGTGACGCAGATCATGGTGATGCCTTGGTTGGCCAACTCCACCATCACGTCCAACACTTCGTTGATCATCTCAGGATCGAGCGCAGAAGTGGGCTCATCAAACAACATGATTTTGGGTGTGAGGCACAAAGAGCGGGCGATGGCCACACGCTGCTGCTGGCCGCCAGACAGCTGCAAGGGGTACTTGTGGGCTTGTTCGGCAATGCGCACGCGCTTGAGCTGTTGCATGGCGCGCTCTTCGGCTTCGGCCTTGGGCACGTTGCCAACCCACATAGGGGCCAGCGTTAGGTTTTCCAGCACGGTGAGGTGAGGGAACAGGTTGAACTGCTGAAACACCATGCCCACTTGGCGGCGCACCGCTTCAATGGACTTGACGTCATCTGTCAGTTCGGTGCCGTCTACCGTCAGGGTGCCGGCTTGGTGCACTTCCAAACGGTTGATACAACGGATCAAAGTACTTTTGCCAGAGCCTGATGGGCCGCACACCACAATGCGCTCGCCTTTGGCCACCGACAAGTCGATGTCGCGCAACACGTGGAACTCGCCGTACCACTTGTTGACTTTAGAAAATTCGATGATGGGACTTGAGGTACTCACTTCACTGTCTCCGTGTTCCAGTATTCAGATGGGATTCCAGCCATTGGCTGTAGCGTGACATCGCAAAGCATGCGATGAAGTAAATGGCGGCCACAAACAATTGGCCTTCAATGAAAAACTTGCGCCAGTCGGCATCGCCCAGCGCCAATTGCACGGCGCCCGTGAGGTCGTACAAGCTCACAATGGTGACCAAGGACGTGTCCTTGAAGGCGCCAATGAAGGTGTTCACAATGGCAGGCACCACCAAGCGCAAGGCTTGGGGCAACACAATCATGCGTTGAATTTGCCAGTAGCTCATGCCCAGGGAGTGGGCAGCTTCGACTTGGCCTTTGGGCAAAGCTTGCAAGCCACCGCGAATCACTTCAGCCAAGTAGGCCGCCGTGAACAAGGTCATGCCAATGAGCACACGCACCAGCACGTCAATCTTGGCGCCTTGTGGCATGAACAAGGGCAAGATGAACGAGGCCATGAACAGCACAGAGATGAGTGGCACGCCGCGCACAAATTCGACAAACACCACGCACAAAGTGCGAATGGCGGGCAAGTCGGATTGACGGCCCAGGGCCAGCAAAATAGCCAAGGGAAATGCCACCACCAAGCTCACGCTGGCCAACAGCAAGGTGAGGGGCAAGCCGCCCCAACGGGCTGTTTCAACGGGTGTCAGTCCTGCAAAGCCGCCGAACATCAGGGCAAAGAAGAAGGCGTACACCACCACCCAAGCCACGGCCAAAGCGGGGCGCCAAAACGCGCGCAAGCAAGACACCACCAGCAGCGCAACCAAGACAGTACTGGCCACCAGTGGGCGCCACTGTTCTTCAAAGGGATAGCGGCCAAACAAGATGAGTCGGCCTTTTTCGGCCACCACACCCCAGCAGGCGCCTAGGCCATGGGCCGCACGGCAGGCTGCGTTGTCGGCATTGGGGATGGCATACCAAATGGTCCAGTTGAAGATGGGCGGAATGGCCCACACCAAGATGCCCAAAAAGACAAGTGTGAGCAGGGTGTTGACAGGACCATCAAAGAAGCCGCGCTGAATCCAGGCCCATGCGCCAGATTCGCTGACAGGTGGGCGACGTGCTTCGATGGTTTCGAAATGTTGTTGATAACCGGTGTTTGTCATCATCGGTCCTTGATTCGCACACGGCGGTTATACATGTTCATGAGTGCGGAGGTTAGCAAACTCAAGCTCAAATAAATGAGCATGACCAATGCAATGCACTCAATGGCCCGACCTGTTTGGTTAAGGGCGGTAGAGCTGATGGACACCAAATCGGGATAGCCCACCGCCACAGCCAAAGAAGAGTTTTTGATCAGGTTGAGGTACTGACTGGTGAGTGGCGGAATGATCACGCGCATGGCCTGCGGCAATTGAATCAGGCGCAACTCTTGAGTGCGCTTTAAACCCAAAGCCACAGCCGCTTCGTGCTGACCAAACGACACCGACTGAATGCCTGCGCGAACCACTTCGGCAATGTAGCCAGAGGTGTACACAGTAAGGCCAATGAGCAAGGTGAGGTACTCGGGGGTGACAGAGCCACCGCCCACCACGTTGATCTCGGTCACTTCGGGAATGTCAATTTCACCCGGTGCGCCGCCAGCCAGCCAACCCACAACACCGCACAACACCCACAAACCCAAGCCAGGCAAGAACGAAGGCTTGGTGTGTCCGGTGGCTTCAAAGTGCTGTTTGACGTGGCGAGTCCAAAACTTCCAAGCGCCAATGCCCACGCACAATCCAATGAGCGTTCCCCAATGACCAGGTGCCCACACGGGCAAGGGGTATTGCAAACCATTCTTGCTAAAGAACACCCCAGCCAAGGGCTTGAGGGGTTCTTCAATGGGGGGCAGCAATTCGGTCATGGCAAAGTACCACATGAACAGTTGCAGCAGCAATGGAATGTTGCGAGTCACTTCAACGTAACTGGTGCACAGAGATTTGACCAAGGTGTTTTTGGTCAGGCGGCCAATGCCGATCAGGGTGCCCAAAATGGTGGCCATCACCAGGCCCACCAGCGCCACTCGCAGCGTGTTGCTAAGACCTATGACATAGGCCATGAGGTAACTTTGCGAGGAATCGAATTCAATGAGGCTTTCACCAATGCCGAAACCAGCCGGCTGGAGAAAGAAATCAAAACCACTTTGAATGCCACGCGCACGCATGTTGGCGAACGTGTTGGACATCAAGTAGCCCACGGCCAAGACCAGTACCAAGATCGCGATGATCTGATACACCAGGCCGCGGAAGGCTTGGCTGCGCCAAGACCACTGTCGTTTGGGAGGAGGAGGGGTGCTCATAAGAATAGACCGGCCCGCACGAGGCGGGCCGGAAGTCTTTGGTTTAAAAAGTTTTCCTCATGGAGGAGAACGCAAAGCCGAAATTAACGTACGGGAGGTGCGTACATCAAGCCGCCTTTGTTCCACTGGTTGTTCAAACCGCGTGGCAATTTCAAAGTGGACTTAGGGCCAACGTTGCGCTCGAAGATTTCACCGTAGTTGCCCACAGCCTTGATGGCGCGGAAAGCCCAGTCTTTGTCCAAGCCCAACAGCTTGCCTGTGTCTTCAGAGGTACCCAAGATTCGCATCACGACGGGGTCTGTGCTGCTGCCCTTGAGTTGGTCAACGTTGGCTTGTGTGATGCCATATTCTTCAGCTTCGATCAAAGCGTAAGTAACCCATTTGACAATGGCGAAGAACTCGTCGTCACCGCGGCGCACGCTTGGGCCAAGAGGTTCTTTAGAGATCAGCTCGGGCAAGATGACGTGGTCATCGGGGTTGGTGGCTTCTTTGTTGCGCACAGATGCCAAACCAGAGGCGTCTGTGGTGTAAGCCTGGCAGCGGCCTGCGAAGTAAGCTTTGTTGGTGGCCTCTTGTGTGTCAAACACCACAGGCTTCATGTTGAGCTTCATGACTTTGGAGTAGTCATTCAAGTTCTTTTCAGTGGTGGTGCCAGATTGCACGCACACTGTGGCGCCCTTGAGCTTGGCGGCGCTGGTGATTTTGGACTTTTTGGGAACCATGAAGCCTTGGCCGTCATAGTAAGTGGTGCCTGTGAAATGCAAGCCCAAAGAGGCGTCGCGGTTCAGGGTCCAAGTGGTGTTGCGTGACAAGATGTCAATTTCACCAGCTTGCAACACAGCAAAACGCTGTGCGGCGTTCAGGGGTGTGTACTTGATTTTGGATGCGTCGCCCAAGACAGTGGCAGCCACTGCACGGCAAATGTCAATGTCGAGGCCAGACCAAACGCCTTGGCTGTCGGCAGCTGCAAAACCAGGCAAGCTAGGGTTCACGCCGCAATTCAAGCTGCCGCGTGCCTTCATGGCATCGATGGTTTTGCCAGCAAAAGCGGGTGTGGCCAAAGAACCGAGCAATGCCAAAGCAGCAGTTGCCAGCAAGGGGCGTTGAATCAATTTCCGAATGGATTTCATGGACTAGCTCCGAAATTAAGAAAAGCACATTTTGCATGAAAAAATGCCGTTAAAACTGCGGGTAAGTGCTGACGTCCTTAGGCTGAAATCTTTCATGGCCCCAAGACTGGGCAAGTTTGGAGGCCTTGCCCCAAGCAAGTGCCCCCGTTTTCGGGCGATGTCACAATGTCCCCAAAAAGTTGCATTTATCCATGGCAAAACACGTTTCAGAAACCCCAGCCACTCAGTGGTTAAAGCAAAAAAAAGTTTCGTATACCGAGCATCCCTATGACTACGTAGACCATGGGGGCACGGCCGAGTCGTCCAAACAGCTGGGCGTACCCGAGCACGAGGTGGTCAAAACTTTGGTGATGCAAGACGAAAACGGCAAAGGTTTGGTGGTTTTGATGCATGGCGATTGCAAAACCTCCACCAAAAACCTGGCGCGCCAAATTGGCCGCAAACAGGTCGAGCCCTGCAAGCCCGATGTCGCTCAAAAGAACTCAGGCTACTTGGTGGGCGGAACGTCGCCGTTTGGTTTGCGCAAAGACATGCCGGTCTATGTGGAGTCCAGCATTTTGGCCTTGCCCAAAATTTGGATCAACGGCGGACGGCGTGGGTTTCTGGTGGGCATTGACCCGCAAGTGTTGATCACAGAACTGGGTGCTCAGCCCGTTGAGTGCGCTTTGCCGCAATAAGTTGTTGACGCTTTTTTAAAGGTCCTGCAGGGCTGATGCAATCTGCGCCTCAAAGACTTGAGGGTTGCCCATGGCCTTGGCATTGAGCAAGGCCAGCTTCACCAAGAACAACTCTGATTTGTCTGCACCTGCTTGGTCGATGGCTGTGGCCAGTGCGTCGTACACCTGTTCTAGGCCCGCAATGTCCAAAGTGGCTTGTGTGTTCATACGTTCAATTCCAAAGATGAAGCGCTTGCGCGCTTATTGCATGCAAGCCACTTGAAGGCTTTGCTGTAAACGTGCGGCATCGAGCTGTTGCCAGCGTGCGCAAATGTGCTGATCGGGGCGAAACAAATAGGCGCCGCCTGCTTGGACACTGTAGCGGTTTGCAAAACGTTGCTGTGGGTCATGCAAGGTTTGGTGTGCACCTTTTAGTGGTGTGGCTTGTGCGCTGACAGCGGTCAGTTTTAAGGGGGTGCCCTGCTGCTGAATGCGCGCTACTGCCTGTGTAATTTCGAAGGGAACACCTTGTGTGTCGGCGACATAAACCAAATCAAAGCCACCACCCAAGTGGTCTAGCAAATGGTCATCTGCTTGCAATTGCACATTCTGAGGTGGTGCACCGACGGCTGGCCCGCCAGTGAAGTGCAAGTTGTCGTCGCAGGGACTGTTAAGCAAAGAGTGGCTGTACGCGTGTGGCCTCGACGTTCGCCAGTGGTAGAGCGGCCGCACAAATTCTTGTGTGAGCGACAAAGACAACACCGCGTCGCGCAGCAACCGAAAGCCTCGACTGGGCGGCGCCATGAAGCGGGTGCTTTTGCCAGCCTCGGTGATGATTTCACGGGCAGCGCCCACACGCTCTGCGCTGTGGTTCTGCATGAGCTGTTCGGGCGCATGACCTTTGACCACATAGGCCAAGTGCCAGCCCAAAGATTGCGCATCTTGGAAAGCGGTATTGGCACCGCGCACACCAAAGATGGGAAGCAAGTGCGCAGCATCACCAGTGAACACAATTCGCTTGTGCACGTACTCGGGCAAGGTGAGCGTTCTTGCTGAGTAGACAGAATTCCAGTCCATCTCCCAAGGCTTGCCCTCAAAGCCGATCATTTTGAGTTGCGCATCAATGCGCTGCTTCAAAGACTCAGGTCGCAAAGCTTCTTCGGGTGTTTCGCCGGGCGGCAGTTGGTAGTCAACACGCCAAATGCCATGCGGTTCGCGGTGCATCAGGATAGTGTTGCCCCGATTCCAATCGGGGTCAAAGAAGGCCAAGCGTTCGGTGGGATAGGGCAGGTCAATGCGAATGTCGGCAATCACAAAGATGCTTTCAAACGAGGCGCCTTCCAACTTCAAATTCATGCCACTGCGAATTTCAGAGCGGCCACCATCTGCCGCCACCAGCCATTCTGTGTCGAGGGTGTAGGGGCCTTCGGGTGTGTCGATCTCGGCCTTCACGCCGCCTTCGATGTTCTCTGCTTTGACCAGCTTGTTACCCCAGCGCACATCGATCAGCGGATGTGCAGCGCAGGCATCGTGCAAGTACTCTTCGAGGTACTGCTGCTGAATGTTGATCATGGGAAAGAATCGATCGTCTGGATCGTGCGGTGTTTCCATCCGAAACACTTTTTGGCCGCGGTAAATAGAATTGCCACAGCGCCAAGGCAAACCGTTTTCTGTGACGCGATGTGCCACCCCCACTTGTTGCAAAATTTCCATGGAGCGTCGCGTAAACACAATGGCACGCGAGCCTTGCGAAAACTGCAATTCGGCGCTGAGCAACACACTGGGCACGCCATGCCTTGCCAACTCAAGGGCGGTGACCATGCCGGCTGGCCCTGCGCCCACAATGACCACTTTGTGCTTGGGTTGGGGCGGGTTCTGCGAAGACAACCAAGGCTTGAAGACTTGGTAGTTGTAATAGATGGAAGGGCGGGGCTGGGTACTGGGGGTGTGCATGGTCTGCGCTGATTGCTTTGCGTTAGACCTTAAGCATAGCAACATACCAGTAATGCGCAACGTCCAAAGTCAACGCATTGTTGGATTGACATGGGTCCAAAAAGGGCTGCGCTGCAGTTCTTAACTGGTCATGCGTTGGAAAATTCTTCAGCACCTCATGCGTACTGCCATCCTTGAGAGGGCGTGTTTGGTAGGTATTGCCATCGGCATCTGTGCGTGAAATGGGGGTGCTGGAGTCCGTCACATAATTGTTGTCCAGCATGATCAAGCGGCCACCCGGTTTGAGGCATTGATTTACCGCTTTGAAAAATGCGGAGTACTCAACGAATAGCAAATGCGAGCACCAATGCGCGGCAAACACGCAATCCACTTGGGCTTTGAATTGGGGTTGGTAGGCATTCAGCGTTTGTATTGAAACGACACCCTTAATGGCTTTGTGTTGCACCACTTCAAGTGCGCCAGTGTCGGCATCGGTGGCCGTCCAGGACGATGCGTGAGGTGCCAGTCGCTCAGTCCACCAACCCGTGCCGCAGGCCAGCTCCAAGACGCTGCAGTTGGCAACATCTACTTGAAGCTGCGCCACCAATTTTTGCAAATCGGCTTGGCGCTCGGGCTTGGCATAAATAGCCTCGTACTCGGTTAATCGTTTGTTGTAGTAATCGAGCATGTTGGCATTGTAAGAGCGTGGCGTGTCAGTTGGCCTTGATGCCTGCCGCTTGAACCAATTTGGCAATGCCTTCGGTTTCCGATTTGATAAAGCCGTTGAAGGCCGTGCTATTCATGGGCATGGGGGCTGCACCAATGTTGTCCATTCGTGTTTTGAACTCAGGTGAGTTCAAAATTTTGACGACCTCCGCATTGAGCTTGTCCAAGATGGGCTTGGGCGTTTTGCTGGGCGCCAACATGCCCACCCAAAACGTGTACTCGGAGCCAGGTGCGCCTGCTTCTGCAGTGGTGGGGGTGTTGGGCAAATCGTCTGAGCGTTTGGGTGTGCCCACAGCCAAGACTTGCACAAGCCTTGCTGATGAAGTACGTGCCCAACATGAGCGCGCAAATTGCAGCGCAGTCTTGCGACTTGCTGCTAGACCCGCAGTCGGGCTTTTTCTCAGATGTGCAGCTCGATGACAAAGGCATTCAAGCCGTGATGGACTTGCGCAGCAAGTTGGGTGACAACGGTCAGAAACTGACAGATGCAAGCAAGTATGTCGACAAACGTTTTTGGCAAAAGGCCATGCAGCCCTGAAATTGGAGGGAAGGGCTGCTTGACCAGCCCTTATTTGTACTTGGCTTCCAGGGCGTCAAAAAATGGTTTTTGAACCAGGGCTTGACGCTCTGCAAAGGTGGCCACCAAGTTGGGATCTTCTTGAAGTTCTCCGGTGGCCTTGAGCTGAGTCAGCGCATTGGTCATGCCCCGAACAGCGCCTTGTAACGCTGCATTGGCATACAACACCAGCCCAAAGCCCATGTCGGCCAACACTTGTTGAGGGAGTGCAGGTGTTTTGCCGCCAATCACCACGTTCACAATTTGAGGGCAGGTGAGTTCGCTGGCAATGCGGCGCATTTCTTCTACGCTTTCGGGCGCTTCCACAAAGGTGATGTCTGCACCCTGTTCGGCATAGGATGCCGCGCGGTCAAGGGCCTCGTTGATGCCCAAGACTGAGCGTGCATCGGTCCGGGCAATGATCAAAAAGTCTGCATGCTGTCTGGCATCCACCGCGGCTTTGATTTTGCCAATCATTTCGTCGGCAGGCACCACAGCCTTGCCGGCAAAGTGCCCACATTTTTTGGGCATCAACTGATCTTCAAGTTGAATGGCATTGGCCCCAGAGCGTTCAAGGGTGCGCACCGATTGGCGCACATTTAACGCGTTGCCAAAGCCTGTGTCGGCGTCGACGATGATGGGCAAGTTCACTGCATCGCGCACAGCTGCCGTGTGCTGCGCTAAATCGCTCAGGCCAATGAAGCCCAAATCGGGTATGCCATAAAACGTGTTGGTGATGCCCGCGCCACTGAGGTACACGGCTTCGAAGCCGACCTCCTGAATGACGCGTGCGGCCAAGGCGTTGGCCGCACCTGCCACCAACAGGCCATTTTTTTGATTCACGCGCTGGCGCAGAAAGGTGCCAGGATGCGCAGAGTTCAAAGTCATTTAATCTTCTTTCATGCCGGAGGCGCGAATGATGGCACCCAGCTTGGTACGTTCTGCATTCACAAACTCATTGAAGCTGGCGCGTGTGCCACCAATGGGCTCAATACCCATGCTTTTAAGGCGATTGGCTATCTCTGGGTTTTTCATGGCAGCATCCACAGCGGCGGCCATTTTGTCCATGATTTCAGACGGTACACCCACAGGGGCATGAATGCCCGCCCAGTGTGCAATTTGCACGTCGGGGTAGCCCAGCTCGGCCGTGGTGGGCAGCTCGGGCGCGGCCGACATGCGCTTGGTCCATGTGGTGGCCAAGGCTCTGAATTTACCGCCTGGTTGAATGTGTGGCAACGACACGATGCTGGCTTCGGAGGTGCCTTCTACTTGGCCGCCCATGACCGCTGTTGAACTTTCTGAGCCACTTTTGTAGGGCACTGGAATCAGTTTGGTGCCGTACTTCATGTTCATCATCTCGGCCACAAAGTGCGGCGTGCTGCCCGTACCTGCAGTTGCAAAGTGCGCGCCTTGGCCTTGCTTGGCGTTTTCAATGAACTCTTTCAAGGTGGTGTGCTTGGATTTGGACGATGTGACGATGATGGACGGTGCCAAACCAATCATGACCACAGGTGCCAACTCGTTGTCTTTGTAGGGAGCTGATTTTTTAATCATGGTGTTGGAAATCACACCCGCTGCACTGATCAAAAACGTGTAGCCGTCGGGCGCGCTTTTGATGCCCAGCATGGTGCCCAAGGTGCCGCCAGCGCCGGGTTTGTTCTCAATCACAACGGGCTGTCCCAATACCTTGGTGGCACCCTCGGCAGCGGCTCGAGCCAGCAAGTCGTTGGCGCCACCGGAGGCAAAGGGCACAATGAATTTGATGGGCTTGTTAGGCCAAGCGTTAACAGCTGCGGTGGCAGGGCTGCTGGTTTGTGCCCAAGTGTTGCTGCCCCACAAACTCAATGCGGCCAATGTGAGGCCTGCAGCCGATTGAATGAGGCTTGTTCTGCGGTGGGTATTGAGACGGGTCATGCTGACTCCTGTTGAACAAAGATAGAAACGAATGTCAGTTATTATTCTGATTCAAACCAAGGTGCCATGTTATGACAATTTCTCGCCGTGAATGCTTGAATCAGCTCGCGCAGTGGCCTGTGGCCATGGCCGCATCGAGTAGCTTATTTGCCAGTGCCACGGCGCAAGCTCAAACAAGTTGGCCTTCTAAAGCGTTGCGGTTGGTGGTGCCATTCACACCTGGCGGCACCACAGATTACGTCACCCGCTTGGTGGGCATTGAACTGGCCAAGGCCTTGGGCCAACCCGTTGTTGTAGAAAACAAGCCTGGTGCAGGCACTGTGATTGGTGTTGATTCGGTGGCCAAATCTGCCGCTGATGGCTACAGCTTTGTGACGGTGGCCAACAGCTTTACAGCCAATCAAACTCTGGTTAAAAAACTGCCGTATGACACCCTGAAAGATTTACGCCCCGTGGCCCTCATGGGCATGTCGGAGCATGTGCTGGCCACGCATCCTGGCAGTGGTCTTAAAAAACTCAGCGACCTCAAAGCCTTGACTGCAGCTGCGGCCGACAAAATCAGCTACGCCTCCTTTGGCAACGGTACTTCGGCGCATTTGTCGGGTGCGGCATTGGCGCAGCAAATGGGCATGAACTGGGTGCATGTGCCTTACAAGGGCCAGGCCCCTGCATTGTCCGATTTGTTGGGCGGTCAAGTGACTTTGATGTTTGGCAATTGGCCAGAATTTAGAAGCCATGTGCAGTCTGGCAAATTGGTGGCACTGGGCATGGCCACAAGCAAACGATCTGTGTATGCGCCAGACATTCCCACTTTGGCAGAGCAAGGCGTGCCCCTGGAATCCAATTCATGGAATGGGTTGCTGGCGCCTGCCAACACGCCCGATGCCATTGTGGAGCGCCTCAACGCCGAAGTGAACAAAGCCCTGATGGCCCCCGCCGTGTTGGAGGCGTTTCAAAAAGGTGGCATTGCTTCTTTGTCGGGCACGCCCGACAAGTTTGCGCAGTTTTTAAAATCAGAAATTGAGAAGTATGCGCAAGTGGTCCGCAAGGCCAACATCACTTTGGAAGCTTGAGCCGCTCGGCACGCAGAATGAGCAAGCCAGAAAACACCAACAGTGCAATGCCCAACCACGCTAAGAGGTTGGGTACTTCGTCCCACACGACATAGCCAATGAGCAGGGCAAAAAGCAGGCCGCTGTAGCGGAAAGGTGCTACCAAGCTCATCTCGCCAGAACGCATGGCGACAATTAAAAAATAATAGGCAATGGACAAGAACAGTGAGGCGCAAAACAGCAATGCCAAAGACGTGTTTGTTACAGGCACCCACGTTTGAGTGAGTGTGATGCTGCCTGCAGCAATGGCCACAGAGACCGCGGTGGACAGGGTAATGAGCAAGGCAGGTACATGCAGGCCAATGGCCCTTGTGAGCGTGTCTCGCGTGGCGTGAAACAGTGTGGCCAATACGCAAATCCATGCATACACATTGAAGCCGTCAGCGCTAGGTTGCACCACCATCAACACGCCAGCAAAGCCTAAAAGAATGAGCGCCCCGCGCTGAAACGTCACGCGTTCTTTGAAAAAGAAAATGGCAAACACCGTGATGAACAATGGCGAAGCCAAATTGATGGCCGTGGCATTGCCCAGTGGCAGATGAAACACCGCAGTGAGGTAGGTCAGCGACGCCATGGCATCGACGCCGCCCCGAAGCCAAAGCTTGCCGTTGAGCATCAGGCGCCAGTTTTTGAGATGGCCCATGGCCTGCGCCATGATGAGCACCAGCGTGGTGGCCATCAGGCCGCGAATGAAAATGAGCTGGGGGCCTGGCAGAGATGCGCTAACTTGCTTGACCAAAGCATCGTTGGCAATGAACAAAGCCATGGCCAGGCTCATGGCCAAAATGCCGCGGCGATTGTCTGCGTTCATGGGGCTGCCTGTTTAAAGTCCATGAAAAAAGCCCCCTGTGCATGCACGGGGGGCTCTAAGTTTGGTGGCTCTTCACGGATTCGAACCGCGGACCTGTGGATTATGATTCCATCGCTCTAACCGACTGAGCTAAAGAGCCTGAGCCAAAAATTATAGCAAATGAAATGGGCTGATTGTTAGAACTTTTGAATAAAGTTTGTGACCTTGTCATTTAGATTGAAGCTCGCTTTTCTCGCGGCTAGGCAAAAACCGTTGTTCTAAGTTGAGTTCAGCGTGGGGATCGTGCTTGTGGGTTCTCGTGGAGATCAAGTGTCGTTTAACACGACAGGTGGTGATATTGAAGATTATTTAGGGGCTTGGGTATAGTGGCTTTAAAACTTACCCTTTAACCGGCTGAGTTAAAACTTACCAAATATGGCGCATCCAATGAAAAACTTAAAGCTAGCGATGTTGTTCTCGCTTGTATTTGTGTGCGTTGACTGGCTTAGTTTCATTCATCCAATGGGGCAGCTCAACATCACACCTTGGAACCCGCCAGCCGCAGTTCAAGTACTTTTCTTAACTTGGGCGGGATTGATGTGGGCTCCGTGGGTGTTTATCACAATCGGATTAGCTGATTGGTTAATCCGCGATTCAATCATTTTTTCATCTTCAGTTTTGATTGGAAATACTATATTGATCGGATGCTACGCAAGTATTTCGTATGTATTGATCAAGCTAATGAAAGGTGTTCCAAGACTTCAAAACCGCGTAGAGGTTTTTAAGCTAATTTTGGTTAGTGTGATTGGTGCGGCAATTACATCAATCTTGTATGTTGGATTTCAAACTCTAATAGGCAAACTAGTCAAAGAAGATTTTGCAGAGGCGAGTTATCGTTTTTTTGTAGGCGATCTATTGGGACTGGTTGTCGTACTTCCGTTGTCTCTTTTATTTTTAAATCCATACAGACAAGATCAATTCAAGCAAATGTTCAAGAGTCAATCATTTTGGCTATTCTTCTTGGGGCTTCTAGTATGTGAATATTTCGTTTTTTCTTTGCCTATTGCATTGCAGATGAAATATTTTTTCCCGCTGTTTTTTGCAGTTGGCTTGATTGGCGCCGCTCATTCTCTGCCAGGCGCCACATTTGCCGCGGCTGTGGTGCAAATACCTTTAGTCATCAGTTTTACCCAGACTGGTGTGCTGCCCAGTGATTTGATTGATATGCAAATTGGGATGTTTACTTTGTCAATGACGGGGTTGCTCATTGGTACTGTTGTTGACGAACGATTAAATACTCAAGAAAAGTTGAAAGAAACATTGCAATTGGTGGCAGCGGGTGAGCTGGCAGGATCTCTCGCACACGAACTGCATCAGCCAATGAGTGCTATCAATGCCTATGCAGAATCTGCGATGTTGCTTTCGTCAAGTGAACACAACGAGCTAAACGGAAAAAACAAAGATACATTGCGAAAAACACTAGATCAAATCATCAAAGAATCAATTCGTGCTTCTGAGATTGTTCGTGGTTTGAGAAGTTTTTTCATCGGTGGCGCTTCAAATATCAAGTTAGCAGATGTTGACCAGTTGGTGACGGATACAGTTTTTCAGTTAGAAAGCTACGCTCAAAAGCTAAATGTCCAGTTAAAGATAGAAAAGCTCAGCGAACCAGTGTGGGTGATGGTTGACATCACTCAGGTTAAAACAGCATTAGGTAACTTGATCAAGAATGCTATAGAGTCAGCAAACTCGGATGGTGTCGTTGAAGTAATGTTTGCGTTTGATAAGCAACAGCGAATTGAAATAAGTATTTTTGATTCAGGTAAAACACTGGATATCTACGAAAGTGAAATTATTTTCAAACCTTTTTACAGTGAGAAAAAAGATGGATTGGGATTGGGTTTGTCTATCAGTAAGTCATTGATTGAAAACAATGATGGATCAATTTCGTACAGATCAAAACCTAAAAAATGTTTTGTTGTCTCATTGCCAACAGGGAACAAAATAGATGTTTGAAAACAAGCTGATTTGTATTGTTGATGATGATGCGTCTGTGCGTGATTCACTAAGCTTGATGCTTGGTTTGAAGGGCTACGACTGCCGTACTTATGAAAGTGCTGAGTCTTTCCTCTCAAGTTTGCCCAATCGTCCCGCTTGTATCATTTTGGATTTGAAGATGACAGGAATGAGTGGACTAGAACTGCAAAACCGTTTGCTTAATTTAAAGACACCAGTTCAAATCATTTTTCTAACTGCCTTTGCAGATGTTCAAGTGATGCGAGAAGCATTTTTAGGCAATGCTGTGGACTTTTTAGAAAAGCCATTTGTACTTGAACAGCTTTTGGAATCTATCAACCGTTCATTTCAGAATCTATCTGCCACTACCGAAAATATCCAACAAAATCAAAAGCTGAGCTTGCTGACACCTCGCGAGAAGGAAGTCTTTGATGTTCTTTCCCAAGGAAAAAGTCATCGTGAAATCGGTGAATTACTAAATATCAGCCCTAGAACGGTAGAGGTTCATAAGGCTAGAGTGATGGAAAAGCTGGGAATAAAGACGCTTGCTGACCTTCTGCGTCTTTCTGTCAAATCTTAAGTTGACATAAGGGCTTGCCCTTACGGCTTGGGGCGAATTTACAAACTTGGGTGGTTTTTCTACATTGGGGCAACTAATGAAAGTTGCAAATGATTACTTCTAATTCCAGCCCCTTTAGTGTTGGCTTCACAATGGTTGGAGTCTTATTGCTCGCTGTTGCTGTTGTAGTTCATTCTGTGACAGGAGCATTCACTGGCTTATATTTCTTTTCTATTGCGTCATTTTTGACTGGATTCATCATAAGCATGATGGAAGAAGCCTGAACAATTAGCAAAGCCTCTTGATATTTGTGTTTAATCGCCATAGCTTGTTAGCGGGGTCCATACTTTTATTCATTTATTTGCTTGGTGAGTTTCACGATTTCCCTATTCGGAATTTGGTTCCCTATGCGTTAGCTGTAGGTCTCATGACTTGGCATGCTGGGGTAATAGTTGGTTTTATTTTTTCTGGAATTGCAGTTTTGATAGCACTGGAAATTGATGCTTTTCCGTGGCGAGTAGAGGCAAGCGGTCTAATGATCTATGAGTTTATCTATGCATACATGAAACTATCTGCTGTCGTTCTTGGTGTATGGCTAGGTAAAAATTGGCGTGCCATTAAACAGAAGTGACATTCTCTCTTTAACAAAAAGAGTTGCTTCCAACTTGAGAAAGTATGTTTTCGCGAAAACTTTAGGATTTAGATTTGTCTAATCAAAAATGGTTAGGAGTCTCGTGTCAGACTTAGATTTGAATCATGGCACGACAGCCATAAAGAGATAAACCGCAAAGATAACCAGATGTACAGTGCCCTGCATGATGGTCGTTCGTCCTGTTCCCAAAGAAAATGAAGCGACTAGCAACGACAGCAAGAGTAATACTGTTGATTTTGCGTCAATTCCAAGGGTCAGATTCCATCCATTAATGAGTGAAACCAGTGCCACAGCGGGGATTGTTAAACCAATACTCGCCAGTGCCGAGCCCAACGCTAGGTTGAGACTGGTCTGTAAACGGTTGGCTCTTGCGGCTTGAAAGGCTGCAATGCTTTCAGGCAATAAGACCACGGCGGCGATCACGATGCCTACTAATGTTTTAGGGGCGTCCATATCCGCAACCATTGTTTCTAACATAGGTGAAAGTTCTTTGGCTAACAAAACAACAGAACCTAAGCAAGCCAATAAGAACAAGGCACTTAGTATGGCTGTATTTTTAGAAGGCGGCTTGGCATGGACGGTTTCATCTGTTTCGGCTTCCACTGGCAGAAAATAATCGCGATGCTTTACTGTTTGAACCAACACAAAAGTACCATACAAAAAGAGCGATACAACTGCGATGAATGTAAGTTGACTCGGGCTGTAGACTGGACCTAATTTGGTTATCGTGTAGTTGGGAAGAACTAAAGTTAAAACTGAAATGGCTGCGAGTGTTGCCAAAGCGGCGGAAATGCCGAACAAGCCAAAAGTTTGCTCCCCATGTCGTTGTCCGCCAATCAACAAGCATATGCCAACCATACCGTTAAGGATAATCATGATGGAGGCAAAGACCGCATCTCTGGCTAGCCCGTTAGCTGATTCTCCACCCGCGATCATGAGCGAGACAATCAGCGCAACTTCTATGGCTGTGACAGCCAGTGCCAGAACCAAGGTGCCATATGGCTCACCAACTCTATGAGCTACAACTTCAGCATGAAAAACTGCTGCCAGAATTCCTATTGCGTATTCCAGCGATCGTGACCACTCAATTTGACAGATCGTGACCAGTAGCTT
>JAOATL010000014.1 GCA_030158125.1 Limnohabitans sp.
CCCTTGCACCCCATGCAAGTGCGCTACCAGGCTGCGCTACACGCCGACAAGCTTTAAATTATAGCTCGAGAATTCGCTCAAATTGAGAGCAGGTCTCGAATATCCATCAATTCACGTCGCAAGCTTGGCACGCTACTGGTGGCATGTAGGCTTCCGGCCCGATGAGAACTTTCCAATGCCATGACTGGCAATTCATTTTCATCCTCTGGCATCTCTCCGACAGAACCTAATTCATCTGGCAAATCAAGCGCTGACACCATGCCAGCAAGTTGCTCTTTGCGATAGCCTTTTTGCGACTGCGCAAGCTCCTGCATTTTGTTGCGGGCACCACTGATGGTGAACCCTTGGTCGTAAAGCAAATCGCGAATGCGTCGAATCATCAACACTTCGTGATGTTGGTAATAGCGGCGATTGCCACGACGCTTGACAGGCCGAAGCTGTGTGAATTCCTGCTCCCAGTAACGAAGCACATGTGGCTTGACGCCACAAAGCTCACCCACTTCACCAATGGTGAAGTAGCGCTTGGCGGGAATAGATGGGAGGGAGTTCTCCATTGAAATCACAAACTTGCTAGGGGAACCTACTAGCTTACTCTAAGCAGAGGGGCTCCGTAAAGCCCTCTTTTGATTAATTTTAAGAATGCCCCAACACGACCAAGATGCTGTCTTTAAGCTTGACTGGATTCGTCACCCTGAATCACGTCTTTGAGCTTGTGACTGGCGTGAAAGGTGGCTACGCGACGCGCATCAATTGGAATCAATTCGCCCGTGCGAGGATTGCGACCAGGACGCGGCGCTTTTTCACGGATTTGAAAATTGCCGAATCCAGAAATTTTGACGTCTGTTCCTTGAACCAATTGCGTGGCAATCAGATCAAAAAATGAGTCCACCATGTCTTTGGACTCGCGCTTGTTCAGACCGATTTGTTCAAACAACAAATCGGCCAAATGCGCCTTGGTCAACGCAGGCGTTTCAAGACTTTCAACAGAAAAATCCATACATACTTTCTGCTTTAAATTAAGAACGCAAACGCGCGGACAGCTTGGAAGCCAAATGATCCAGCACTGCTTTGACGGTGGACTCAATTTGAACGTCGGTCAATGTTGCGTCGTCGCTGTTCAGCGTCAGACGCACAGCCAAACTTTTCTCGAGTCCTTGCGTAGCCTGTGGGCGGAACACGTCAAACAAAACCGCACTCTTCAGCAAGCCTGCGGTAGGGGCATCGTGAATTGCACTCATCATTTCAGCATGCGTCACCTTTTCTGCCACGATGACGGCAATGTCGCGCTCGACGGCTTGGAATCGGGCCACACCTTGCGCAACCGGAACGTCGCGTTGCAGCACAGCGTCCAAATCCAATTCGAACAGGATGGGTGCCAACTGCAAATCCCAAGATTGGCGCCAACGGGGATGCAACTCGCCTACATGTCCAATCACTTGGCCATGAAGCTTGACTTGAGCGCAACGACCAGGATGCATGGCGGCGTGTTCCGCGGCTTCAAACACGGGCTTGGCAGGTGCCAGTAAAGCCTCCACTTCGCCTTTGACATCAAAGAAGTCGACATTGCGAACTTTGCCCCCCCAAGTGGTGGTAGTGACGGGGCCGTAAGCCACACCTGAAACGCGCATCGGTTGGTTTAACCCCTCCACCGTGGTGTCGCTGTTGTGCACAGATGCATCGCGCAAAAACACACGACCCAACTCGAACACACGCACACGGTCGGCTTTGCGATCGGTGTTGAACTTCACCACTTGCAACAAAGAACCCAGCAAGCTGGTGCGCATTACACTCATTTGGCTGGCGATGGGGTTGAGCAACTTGATGGGGTTGGCATTGCCTGCCAATTCATGTTCCCAGCGCTCTTCGACAAAGCTGAAGTTGATGGTTTCTTGGTAACCCAAGGCCGCAATGCTGCGACGTACGGCAAATGGGCCGCGTACATTTTCTTTGCGAATTTTGGCCGTGATGGGCGCCAAAGGTGGTGTGGTGGGCAATTGGGTATAGCCCACCATGCGCGCCACTTCTTCAATCAGGTCTTCTTCAATTTCCAAATCGAAACGCCAGCTGGGAGGATTGACGGTAACCAAGCCTTCGGCTTCAGTGACTTCAAATCCCAAACCGCGCAATGCATCAGCACATTGTTTTTGCGTCAGTGCCATGCCGATCACTTTAACCGCACGTGCTACACGAAGCGTGACAGGCTTGCGAACAGGCATGTTCAGTTTTTGGTCATCTACAGGGCCCACTTGCGTCGCATCTGAACCGCAAATATCGATCACCAATTGTGTGATGCGCTCGATGTGCTCAACGGTACCTTCTGGGTCGACACCGCGCTCAAAGCGGTGGCCAGCATCGGTTGAAAAGTTGTAACGACGTGAACGGCCTGCAATGGCTTTAGGCCACCAAAACGCAGCTTCGATGTAAATGTTTTGCGTGTCATCAGACACGGCTGTGGCGTCGCCGCCCATGATGCCCGCCAAAGACTCAACTTGTGAGTCGTCTGCAATGACGCCCACTTTATCGTCCACTGTAACCGTGTTGCCATTGAGCAGTTTCAATGATTCTTCTGCACGGCCCCAGCGAACTTGCAGTCCGCCATGAATTTTGTCGAGGTCAAAAATGTGTGACGGACGGCCAAATTCAAACATCACATAATTGGAAATATCCACAAGCGGACTGACACTGCGTTGTCCGCAGCGTGCCAAGCGGTCGACCATCCATGCGGGTGTTTGCGCTTTTGGATTAACGCCCTTCACCACGCGGCCACTGAAGCGGCCGCACAAATCGGTGGCTTCTACTTTCACAGCCAATTTGTCTTGCACTTGCGCTGTCAATGCCTTGAAAACTGGCGCCTTCAAAGGCGTGCCTGTGAGCGCCGACACTTCGCGTGCAATGCCATACACACTTAAGCAATGCGCCAAATTAGGCGTGAGCTTGAGCGTGAGCAAGGTGTCATCCAAGTTTAAATAAGTACGAATGCTTTGGCCCAAAGGTGCATCAGCTGGCAACTCCAGCAATCCGCCATGGTCGTCCGCAATTTTCAACTCTTTGGCCGAGCACAACATGCCTTGGCTTTCAACGCCTCGCAATTTACCCACCTTGATGAGGAAAGGTTTGCCATCTTCGCCAGGGGGCAACTCTGCGCCCACCATGGCGCAAGGAATGCGAATGCCCACACGTGCATTGGGCGCGCCGCACACGATGTTGAGCAATGTGGGTTGCCCCACATCCACTAGGCACACACGCAAGCGGTCAGCATTAGGGTGCTGTTCTGCACTTTTGATTTCGCCAATCACCACCTTAGTAAATGGCGGTGCCACAGGTTGAAGCTCTTCAACCTCCAGGCCCGCCATGGTGAGTGTTTCGGCGAGTTGTTCTGTATTGAGGGGTGGGTTGCAAAACTCACGCAGCCAGGATTCAGGAAATTGCATGGTCTTTTAATTATTGAAATTGACTCAAGAAGCGAACGTCGCCGTCGAAGAACAAGCGCAAATCATTCACGCCATATCGGAGCATGGTGAGACGGTCAGGGCCCATGCCGAAGGCAAAGCCAATGAATTTTTCGGGATCGAGGCCCATGTTGCGAACCACGTTGGGGTGCACTTGACCCGAGCCGGCAACTTCCAACCAACGACCTGCCAAAGGACCCGATTGAAATTGAATGTCCACTTCGGCACTGGGTTCGGTGAAAGGGAAAAAACTAGGTCGGAAGCGCAAGACCAAGTCGTCGCTTTCAAAAAACGTACGGCAAAAATCGGTAAACACCACCTTCAAGTCTTTGAAGCTGACGTTCTCGCCAATCCACAAGCCTTCGCACTGATGGAACATGGGCGAGTGTGTTGCATCGCTGTCGACACGGTAAGTGCGCCCAGGTGCAATGACACGAATTTCTGGCATGCCCTGCCCTGCATCCAATTGCGCTTTGTGACGCTTCACGTGCTGCACTGCATGGCGAATTTGCATGGGGCTGGTGTGTGTGCGCAGCAGATGGCCGCCTTCGACGTAGAAGGTGTCGTGCATGGAGCGTGCGGGATGATCTTCGGGCGTGTTGAGCGCTGTGAAGTTGAA
Source organism: Limnohabitans sp. (assembly GCA_030158125.1). Taxonomy (GTDB): domain Bacteria; phylum Pseudomonadota; class Gammaproteobacteria; order Burkholderiales; family Burkholderiaceae_C; genus Limnohabitans_A. The sequence goes on from JAOATL010000014.1 coordinate 4,069, forward strand.
CCAGTCGGTTTCAATTTCGGGGCCTTGTGCCACTTCAAAACCCATGGAGCCAAAAATTTGCTCGATGCGCTCTAAGGTGAGTGACACAGGGTGCAGGCCGCCTTGCGTGAGGGGGCGGCCCGGTAATGTAACGTCAAAAGCTTCCGCTTTGAGTTGAACGGCCAACTCGGCATCGGCCAAAGCTTGGCGGCGCGCGTTCAACGCGGTTTCAATGCCCTGCTTGGCCACGTTGACCGCGGCGCCGAATGTTTTCTTCTCTTCAACGCTCAATGCGGCCATGCCCTTCATCATTTCGGTGATGCGGCCTGACTTGCCCAAATACAGGGCTTTGGCATTTTCAAGATCGGCGGGGGTTTGGGCCTGTGCAAAACTGCCGCGGGCCGCTTCAACCAAACTGTCCAACTCGGTCATGGTGGAAACTTTAAAAGAAACTTAAATTCAAAATGAAAAAAGGATTGAAGCCTTCGCAAGCTTCAACCCCTTAGATCGATTGCGATCGATAACGATCGATTGTGATCGACTGCGTGAGTACTTAAGCTGCGGCCAACTTGGCCTTAACTTGGTTCACGATGCCAGCAAAAGCGGCCTTGTCGTGCACGGCGATGTCCGCCAACACTTTACGGTCGATTTCAATGGCAGCCTTTTTGAGGCCGTTGGCGAATTGGCTGTATGTCAGACCGCATTCACGGGCCGCTGCGTTGATACGCGCAATCCACAACTGACGGAACACACGTTTTTTGGCACGACGGTCGCGGTATGCGTACTGTCCAGCCTTCATCACCGCTTGTTTAGCGATGCGGAAGACATTACCGCGGCGACCGCGGAAACCTTTGGCCAGGGCCAATACTTTTTTGTGACGGGCTCGTGCCGTAACACCACGTTTTACGCGAGGCATATTTTCTCCTTGTTCGTCAGTGAATTACAGGCCAGCCGAAGGCAGCATTTGTGCCATGTGACCCATGTTGGTCTCATGCACGCCTACTGCACCGCGGAGGTGACGTTTGTTCTTGGTTGTCTTCTTCGTCAAGATGTGACGCTTGAAGGCTTGACCGCGTTTAACGGTACCACCAGGACGAACACGGAAGCGCTTTTTGGCGCTGCTTTTGGTCTTCATTTTGGGCATTTGACTGCTCCTTATTTTGTGCTCGTGAGGCGTCTGCAAACTCCTTGCAGCCTTGTTGGCCCCGAGCCACTTTTAATCAGCAACACACCGAAGTGTTTTGCTGTTTGAGGTTGGTGACAACCTCATTTGTAAGAGCTCCCGAAGGAACTCTTCAAACTCACTCTGAAGCTGCCGGAGCGGCTTCGTTGGCTGATTTACCAGCCGGTTTTTTGCGACCGGGTGCAATCATCATGATCATTTGGCGGCCTTCCAACTTTGGAAATTGCTCGACCACAATCAGATCGCCCAAGTCATCGCGAATACGCTGCAACAGTGCCATGCCCAACTCTTGGTGGGTAATTTCGCGACCGCGAAAACGCAGGGTCACTTTGCACTTGTCACCATCGGCCAAAAAGCGGCGGATGTTGCGCATCTTGATGTTGTAGTCACCGTCATCGGTACCGGGGCGGAATTTGATTTCCTTGATCTCAATGACCGTCTGCTTGGCTTTGGCTTCGGCAGCACGTTTTTGTTCTTGGTATTTGAACTTGCCGTAGTCCATCAAACGACAAACCGGGGGTGTGGCCGTGGCTGCAATTTCAACCAAGTCAACATCCAACTCTCCCGCCATGCGCAAGGCATCTGCTAAAGAAACAATGCCCAATGGCTCGTTCTCGGGTCCGGACAAACGGACTTCGGGGAAAGTGATTTCACGGTTCAGGCGATGCTTACGCTCTTCGCGCTGACGGCGGTCACGAAATTCGGTGGTAGCGATGGTTCAAATCCTTTAATAAATAACTGCACAAGGCAGCCCAAACCGACGAGCAAGCGTCAAGCTAAAGCAATCGGAAAAATTCTTCAAACTTTAGAATCAATGTCTGATTGGATGAGTTCAATGAACGCATCAACAGACATGACACCGAGGTCTTTGTTACCTCGGGCGCGTACTGCGACAGTACCCGCAGCCTTTTCTTTGTCGCCAGCGACAAGGATGTAAGGCGGCTTCTGCAATGAATGCTCGCGTATTTTATACGTGATTTTCTCGTTCCGGAGGTCTAAATCGACCCTAAGGCCTTGATTTCCCGCCAGTTTTTGCATTTTTTGGGCAATTTCACGACAGTAATCGGCCTGAGAATCGGTAATGTTGCACACCACTACTTGAATTGGGGCCAGCCAAACAGGCAATGCACCAGCGTGCTGTTCGATCAAAATACCGATGAATCGCTCCATGCTGCCCACAATGGCGCGGTGCAACATGACGGGGCGATGGCGGTTGCCGTCCTCCCCTACGTACTCTGCATCTAGGCGCTCAGCCATAGAGAAGTCAACCTGAATGGTGCCGCACTGCCATTGACGACCAATGGCATCTTTCAGGGTGTATTCAATTTTGGGGCCATAGAAAGCACCGTCACCTGGGGCAATTTCGAAATCACAGTTGGACGCACGCAGGCTTTCCATCAATGCATGCTCTGCCTTGTCCCAAATCTCATCGGAACCAATGCGTTGCGCAGGCCGTGTGGCCACTTTGTAAATGATGTCGGTAAATCCAAAATCTTTGTAGACCTTTTGCAAGAGCGTGGTGAAGTTGACGCTTTCATCCAAGATTTGGTCTTCGGTACAGAAAATGTGGCCATCGTCTTGTGTGAAGCCGCGCACGCGCATGATGCCGTGCAAGCCACCTGTAGGCTCGTTGCGGTGACACTGACCAAACTCACCGTAGCGCAGTGGCAAATCGCGATAGCTCTTCATGCCCTGCTTAAAAATCAAGATGTGGCCTGGGCAGTTCATTGGCTTCAAAGCGTAATCGCGCTTTTCAGACTCTGTGGTGAACATGTTGTCGCGGTACTTGTCCCAGTGGCCTGTTTTTTCCCACAAAGACTTGTCAATGATTTGAGGGCCTTTAACTTCTTGATAACCGTTGTCTTGGTACACAGCACGCATGTACTGCTCAACCTTCTGCCATACAGACCAGCCCTTGGGGTGCCAGAAGACCAAGCCAGGTGCGTGCTCGTCAATGTGAAAGAGGTCCAGTTCACGGCCTAGTTTGCGGTGATCGCGCTTTTCCGCCTCCTCCAATTGCGTGAGGTAGTTTTGCAAATCTTCTTTGCTGGTCCATGCAGTACCGTAAATGCGTTGCAGCATTTCGTTTTTGCTGTCGCCACGCCAATAAGCACCGGCCACCTTCATGAGTTTGAAGTGCTTGAGCTTGCCAGTGCTGGGCACGTGGGGGCCGCGACACAAGTCTTCAAATGCGCCCTCTTTGTACAAGCTCACGTCTTCGTTGGAAGGAATGCTGCCAATGATTTCGGCCTTGTAGTGCTCGCCCATGCCTTTGAAATAAGCCACAGCCTCATCACGAGGCAACACACGACGAACCACAGGTTCGTCTTTGTTGGCCAATTCGGTCATCCGCTTTTCAATGGCGGCCAAATCGTCCAAGTCGAATGGGCGGCTGTATGAAAAGTCGTAGTAAAAGCCGTTTTCAATCACGGGGCCAATGGTGACTTGGGCGTCCGGATACAAATCCTTGACGGCATAAGCCAGCAAGTGCGCCGTTGAATGACGAACCACTTCCAAGCCATCGGCATCTTTGCCCGTGATGATGGCGAGCTGCGCGTTGGCAGCCATGGTGAAACTCGTGTCCACCACTTTGCCATCGACTTTGCCAGCCAAAGCCGCTTTGGCCAAGCCTGCGCCAATGGAGGCGGCAACCTCTGCCACGGTGACGGGACCGGGAAACTCACGCAATGAACCGTCTGGAAGTGTGATCTGAACCATGTTCGAACTGAAAAAAGGAAGGCGCCCAGATGGCGCCAGAAATGAAAAACGCGGCATTTGCCGCGTTTTCAAACGCTCAGGCCAGATTTTACGCTGTGCCTGAGGTGTTTTTCGATCAGTGGAACTGTTCTTCTTCAGTTGAACCGGTCAAAGCCGTGACGCTGGAGCGGCCACCCTGGATCACGGTGGTCACTTCGTCGAAGTAACCTGTGCCGACTTCTTGCTGGTGCGACACGAAGGAGTAGCCGCGATCGCGCGCTGCGAACTCGGGTTCTTGCACCTTCTCAACATAGGCAGACATGCCGCGTTGAACGTAGGCTTGCGCCAAGTCGAACATGTTGTACCACATGGAGTGAATGCCAGCCAACGTGATGAACTGGTACTTGTAGCCCATGGCGCCGAGTTCTTTCTGGAATTTGGCGATGGTGGCATCGTCCAAGTTTTTCTTCCAATTGAAAGAAGGTGAGCAGTTGTAGGCCAACAATTTGCCTGGGTGCTTCTTGTGGACAGCTTCTGCAAATTTACGAGCAAATTCCAAATCAGGTGTACCTGTTTCACACCAGACCAAGTCGGCGTATTCAGCATAGGCAACGGCACGGCTAATAGCTTGCTCCATGCCTTTCTTGGTTTTGTAGAAACCTTCAGCTGTACGCTCGCCTGTGAGGAAAGGCTTGTCGTTTTCGTCGTAGTCGCTGGTCAGCAAGTCAGCCGCTTCTGCGTCGGTACGAGCAATCACCAAAGTAGGCACGCCGCAAACGTCAGCAGCCATGCGGGCTGCAATCAATTTCTGGCAAGCTTCGGTCGTTGGCACCAACACTTTGCCGCCCATGTGACCGCATTTTTTCACAGACGCCAACTGGTCTTCAAAATGCACGCCACCAGCGCCAGATGCAATCATGGCTTTCATCAATTCGAAAGCGTTCAGAACGCCACCGAAACCAGCTTCGGCATCGGCCACGATAGGCGCGAAGTAATCTGTGTAATCTTTGTCGCCAGGGTTGGTGCCTTTAGACCATTGAATTTCGTCTGCACGGCGGAAGCTGTTGTTGATGCGCTCCACAACCTTTGGCACGGAGTCCACTGGATACAAAGATTGGTCGGGGTACATGGAAGCGTAAGAGTTGTTGTCGGCTGCAACTTGCCAGCCAGACAAGTAGATGGCTTTGATGCCAGCCTTCACTTGTTGCATGGCTTGACCACCGGTCAATGCGCCCAAGCAATTGATGTAGTCTTCCGTGTGAAGCAAGTTCCACAATTTTTCAGCACCACGGCGAGCCAATGTGTGCTCAATGGGGAAAGAACCACGCAAACGGACCACGTCTGCTGCTGAATAACCGCGCTTGATGCCTTTCCAACGGGGGTTGGTGGCCCAATCTTTTTCCAAAGCGGCAATTTGTTGTTCACGGCTGAGTTGTTCAACGAGATTTTGTGGCATGTCGATTTCCTTGCAAGTGGTTAATGATTCGGCCAATCCATTCTTCAAACTGTTTGGCACTGGTTGAAATTCTAGGTCTTATAGAAGACCATTGAAATATCTTATGTCTTATATAAGACAAATATTTTTACATTGAAAAACATATACTTACACGAGACATTTCTCATTGCAAAATATCATCTCTCATATTGAGAAATAATATTGCGGCGCAACATGTTGAAATTCCGCATTATGGAAATCAATTTCGAGAATGGAAATGCTTCAAGCACACAAGACAACACACCAAGGGCAAAGACAAATCAATCAGTGCCTTTCATTCGAGAGGGATATCTACAACAGCAAGGGTAAAAAAACTCATCTTCCCCTTGGAAACCTGTGCTTTCTCCAGTAGCATCCGCTCAGCCGGATAAATAAGTTTCCGGCTGCGAACCAACTTCCGACTTAAGGAATTTCAAAATGGCAACTGCAAAAAAAACCCCGGCAAAAAAAGCTGCTCCTGCAAAAAAGGCAGCACCCGCCAAAAAACCCGTAGCTAAAAAAGCAGCGCCTGCTAAAAAAGCAGCGCCTGCTAAGAAAGCTGCACCCGCAAAGAAAGCTGCACCAGCCAAAAAGCCTGTAGCCAAAAAAGCCCCTGCTAAAAAGCGCACACCCAACGCAGCGTTCATGAAAGCATTGACACCTAGTGCCGCATTGGCAGCTGTGGTGGGTGCAGCCCCCCTGCCACGTACGGAAGTCGTGAGCAAGTTGTGGGTTTACATCAAGAAAAACAACCTGCAAGACAAAGTCAACAAGCGCAACATCAACGCTGATGACAAACTCAAGGCAGTCTTTGGCAAAGCCCAAGTCAGCATGTTCGAGATGGCCGGCCTGATCGGCAAGCACTTGAAGTAATTCTTTGCTTCTCGAATAAAAAAAGCCGGGTCACCCCGGCTTTTTTTATGTCTTTGACTTCAAGGCGTTTTGCGTAATGGCCGACAAAGTACCCCGTGTAGTGATCACTTCCGGATCCAGCATGATTTCAATCAAAGTGCCCTTCTCTCCCTTGAGGGCCTCAAGCAACGCAGGCTCGAACTCTTCTGTTCGCGAAATTCGGATGCCTTCATAACCATAGGCCTTGGCCAAATTGGCAAAGTGCGGATTGTTCAAATTCGAACCCATGTTGTGCGTCGGGAACTCTCGCTCTTGATGCATGCGAATGGTGCCATACATGCCGTTGTTCAACAGCACCACAATCGATTTTGCACCGTGTTGTGACGCGGTTGCCAGCTCTTGGCCATTCATCAAAAAATCGCCGTCGCCAGCAATGGTGAAGACAACACGCTTGGACAGAATAGCTGCAGCAACACCCGCCGGCACGCCATAGCCCATGGCCCCTACAGTCGGCGCCAGTTGCGTTTTGTATCCTTTGCTCAGACCATGGTGTTGGTAGTAACGGTGCACCCAGCTGGCAAAGTTACCGGCGCCATTGGTCAATACCGCGTTTTCCGGCAAATGACGCTGCAAGGCAGCCACCACTTCCGGCATGTTGACCAAGCCTTTGGCGCTGTCTTGCGTCAATCCAACAAGCGACTGAGGCTGTATGTTGGCCACATAGTCTGCGTTAGCTTGTGACGCCCAATCGGCCCAGGGTACTGAGGGTGGTGCCGTCAAAACTTCAAGACTTCTGGCCGCCGCATTCATGGTGGCACAAATGGCCAAATCTGCTGCGTAAACCCGGTTGAGCTCTTCGGCACTGGCATGGATGTGAATTAATTTTTGCTTAGGCTTGGGCACTTCCAGCAGGGTGTACCCACTGGTGGTCATCTCCCCCAATCGAGGGCCAATGGCCAAAATTAAATCGCTGTCCTTGATGCGTTGTGACAATTTGGGGTTAATGCCAATGCCCACATCACCCGCATACAACGGATGAAAATTGTCAAAGGTGTCTTGGAATCGAAAGGCATTGCCCACAGGCAATTGCCAGTTCTCGGCAAATCTTTGGAGTGCTTGCGCCGCCTGAGGCGTCCAGCCCCCACCGCCAGCAATTACAAAGGGGCGCTTGGCCGCCAACAGCATTTCTCGCATTTGACGCAGGCTACCAGGATCACTCCAGGCCTCTACAGGCTCCAGCTTAGGCAAGGGTTTGGCGGTAACCTCGTGCGTCAACATGTCCTCGGGCAAGACCAGAACAACAGGACCGGGCCGGCCATTCATGGCTGTGGCAAACGCACGCGCAACGTATTCCGGAATTCGCTTGGCATCATCAATGCGCTCCACGCGCTTGGCCATGCCCTTGGTGCTTGGGCCAAAGAAAGAACAAAAATCGACCTCTTGGAAGGCTTCTCGGTCGCGCGTGTCGGTAGCGACATCGCCCACAAACAAAACCATGGGCGTAGAGTCTTGAAACGCCGTGTGAACGCCGATCGACGCATTGGTGGCACCGGGCCCACGGGTGACAAAACAAACGCCCGGACGACCTGTCAAACGGCCCTGCGCATCGGCCATGAAGGCTGCGCCGCCCTCTTGGCGACAAGTGACGAATTGAATTTGGTCTTGGTATTTGTGAAAACCATCTAGGACGGCCAGGTAACTTTCACCTGGCACCCCAAAGGCATGTGTCACGCCTTGTGCGACCAGACACTCCACCAACAAATGCCCCCCCATTTGAGGGGTGGCACAGGTTTCATTCGTTTTGTCGTTTTGATTGCTCATACGGCCTCTTGTGATCAAGGCCGCATGATACTTTCAAAGCCAAATACAAACGCGATCTCAGGTCACTTTGAGCTCACCACTCTGTCAAATTTAAAGACACCTGGCGCATTGACTGGGTCGACATCGACAGGAATGACAGACTTTGGCAAAAACTTGCCTTCGAGCAGCAGTTTAGACAGCGGATTCTCAATCCGTTGCTGGACAGCGCGTTTCAATGGCCGCGCACCAAATACAGGATCGAATCCAACTTTGGCCAACTCTGCCAATGCAGCAGCGGAAACCTCGAGATGCAAATCCATCTTGGCCAACCGAGCCGACAAAACCTGCAATTGAATTTTGGCAATCGATTCGATGTGTTTGGCATCCAAACTGTGGAAGACCACGGTCTCATCAATGCGATTCAAAAATTCTGGCCGGAAATGATTCTTCAATTCGCCCCAAACAGCTTCTTTGACATCCTCATTGGATTCACCCACCATGGCTTGAATCAGGTGCGAACCAATGTTGGATGTCATCACAATCACAGTATTTTTAAAGTCTACTGTGCGCCCTTGGCCATCGGTCAGACGGCCGTCGTCCAGTACTTGCAACAGCACGTTAAAAACATCGGGATGGGCTTTTTCCACCTCGTCAAGGAGCAACACTGCGTAAGGCTTTCTGCGCACCGCCTCTGTCAAATAGCCACCTTCTTCGTAACCCACATAACCAGGCGGCGCGCCAATGAGGCGAGCCACCGAATGTTTCTCCATGAACTCACTCATGTCGATTCGAATGAGATGGTCTTCACTGTCAAACAAGAAGCCTGCCAGGGCCTTGCACAACTCTGTTTTACCAACACCCGTTGGCCCAAGGAACAAGAAAGATCCTGTGGGTCTTTGCGGATCGGACAAACCTGAGCGTGAACGTCGAATGGCATGAGACACCGCAGCAATAGCTTCGTTTTGACCAACCACGCGCTCATGCAACTTGACTTCCATTTGAAGCAGTTTTTCGCGCTCGCCCTGCATCATTTTGGAGACAGGAATACCTGTCGCGCGACTCACCACTTCTGCAATTTCTTCTGCCCCCACTTGCGTGCGCAACAGCCGCGGCGCGGAACCCGCAACTGGATTCAATTCCTTGGCTTGTGTTTCGAACAGAAGTTTTTCAAGCTCAGGCAATTTGCCGTACTGCAATTCGGCCACTTTGTTGAAGTCGCCTTTTCGAGTGAGCTCTTCAATTTGCTGACGCAACTGGTCAATTTTTTCTCGAACGTTTTGACTGCCCTGCGCTTGTGCTTTTTCTGTCTTCCAGACCTCTTCCAAATCGGCTGCTTCTTTTTTGAGCGAGACGATTTCCTCTTCAATCAGGCCTAAGCGCTTTTGCGACGCCTCATCGGTTTCTTTTTTAACCGCTTCTCGTTCAATCTGCAACTGAATCAAACGACGATCAAGCTTGTCAATGACTTCGGGTTTGGAGTCAATTTCAATTTTGATTTTGGATGCGGCCTCATCGATCAAGTCGATCGCCTTGTCAGGCAAGAAACGATCCGTGATGTAGCGGTGACTGAGTTCGGCAGCGGCCACGATGGCTGGATCGGTAATGTCAACGCCATGGTGAATTTCGTACTTCTCTTGCAAGCCGCGCAAGATGGCAATGGTGGCCTCCACACTGGGCTCGCCCACCAAGATCTTTTGAAAGCGACGCTCCAATGCCGCATCTTTCTCAATGTACTTTCGATACTCGTCCAATGTTGTGGCGCCCACGCAGTGCAACTCCCCCCGTGCCAACGCCGGTTTGAGCATGTTCCCGGCATCCATGGCGCCTTCTGCCTTGCCAGCCCCGACCATGGTGTGCAATTCATCGATGAAAACGATGGTTTGACCTTCGTCTTTGGCAAGCTCGTTCAGCACCGATTTGAGGCGCTCTTCAAATTCACCGCGAAACTTGGCACCCGCCAACAACGATGCCATGTCCAAAGACAAGACACGTTTACCTTTTAACGAATCGGGCACTTCGCCCGCAACTATGCGCTGAGCCAACCCCTCCACAATGGCAGTCTTGCCCACGCCAGGTTCTCCAATGAGAACTGGATTGTTTTTGGTACGGCGCTGCAAGACTTGAATGGCTCTGCGAATTTCATCGTCACGACCAATTACAGGGTCGAGCTTGCCCATGCGAGCTCGCTCTGTCAGGTCTAGACAATACTTTTTCAAAGATTCTCGTTGCCCTTCGGCTTCTGCACTGTTCACGTTTTGTCCTCCACGTACTGCATCGACAGCAGTTTCTAAACTTTGACGACTCAAACCTGCAGCCTTTGCGCTGCGGGCCAATTCTGACTTGCTGTCGGTCAGGGCCAACAAAAAGAGTTCGCTGGCGACAAAAGAGTCGCCTCGTTTCAAGGATTCTTTTTCAGCAGCCTGCAACAACTTGACCAAGTCTGGGCCTACTTGAACTTGGTCTTGTCCTGTCACTTGCGGCAGGCGCTCAACTGCCGTGGTGGCTGTTGACAGCAATGCGTTGATGTTCACGCCCGCCCTTTGCAACAGTGCTTTGGGGCCATCTTGCTGTTGTAGCATGGCCAACAAAACGTGCGCAGGGTCAATGTATGCATGGTCTTTGCCCAAAGCCAAGCTTTGAGCATCACCGAGTGCCTCTTGAAATTTGGTGGTTAGTTTGTCAATTCGCATCTGAATCTCCTATTGACTTCCATTTTGGGCCGATGTGGCTATTTTTCAAGAGGCGGTGCAAATTGAGTACTTCCCGCAGCCAGACCACCTAGAATGCTCATATGAACATTCACCAAATGTCAGTCCAATATGACGAGCGTCAAGATCGCATGGCCCTGCGGGTGAGCAATCAAGACAGTCAAGAATTCCGACTATGGCTTACGCGGGCCATGACCTTGCGTTTGCTGCCCCATTTGCAGGCGTCTGTGGTGCAACTGGAAGCCAGAGACCCTCAAGTCATGGCCACCGACACGACGGCTCAGCAAATGTTGGCCGAACTCAAACGCGAGAACTTCTTGTCGCAAGCTGATTTTTCAACGCCGTTTGTGTCGCAAAATCTCAGCCTGCCTTTAGGCCCCACACCCATGTTGGTGACAGATGTGCAATTGAACTTGCACAACAGTGGCAGTTTGAATTTGCTGTTTCAAGACAAAAGTGGTGAGAATGCCAGTGGTGCATCTTGCGAATTCAACCTGCAAGCCGCTTTGTTGCATGGTTTGCTGCATCTCATTGAACAAGCCCTGAAAAAGGCCCAGTGGCAACAACCCGACTTCTCACAACGCCCAGACAATTTGGACGCCTCAAACACCGAGCGTCCTACTTATCAACACTGACGTAACACAGCGATCGTTAGATAAACGCAGTCCAAGCGCCTGCAATGAGGGTCAGACTTAGGCGTTGCGCGATTGAATACCCCAGCGAGCCAGGGCCGCATCGTCGCTTACCCGCGCATCCACCCATTGTGCGCCTTCGGGTGTTTCTTCTTTTTTCCAAAATGGCGCTTGCGTTTTGAGATAGTCCATCAAAAATTCGCAGGCCTTGAAACTTTCCCCTCGGTGAGCAGACGTCACTGCCACCATCACAATTTGATCGGCCGGTTTTAATTCACCGACCCGGTGAATCACCTTGGCTTGATAAAAATCAAACCGCTGATGTGCCTCGTCAATCATGGCTTCAATCGACAATTCGGTCATGCCTGAGTAGTGCTCCAATGTCATGGACACCACTTCATCAAGGGCTTTGCCTGTGAGCATTCGCGTGTCTCGAACCGTTCCAACGAATGAACAAATAGCGCCCACTCTTAAATCTTGGGCGCGCAACTGTGACAGCACATCTGCCACATTGAAATCTTCCGTCTGAATGATGACACGTGTCGACATGCCTCAACCTCCCGTAACAGGCGGAAAAAATGCCAACTCAGAATTCTCAGTCAGTGGGGCTTCCTCGTCCACCATGACCTGGTTCAACGCGATTCTGACGGCTTTTCCACGCGCTAAACTTTGGTAGTTAGCACCTTGCGCAAGCAATTGGGATCTTAATTCGCCGACGGTTTGAGCCGACGTGGTGATCTCTTCTTGAGACTTACCAATGGACTCGCGCAATGACGCAAAGTAGCGCACGTTCAGTTTCATTTCAACCACTCAGCAAAGGGATAAAACAGAACCCAGTCACCCGATTGAATGGGCTTTGAGCCTGGGTTATCAACGACACCATCACCCCATACCAGCGACGTTAAAACACCCGAGCTTTGGTTTTGGAACAAATCAAGACCGCCCTGATGATTGCGTTTCACACGCAAAAATTCTCGTCGCTTGTCGGGCTTGGGAAAATCAAAATGAGCTTGCAACTGATACGGTTCTGGGCGTGCAGCAGCCACCCCTTGCAATGCCAATAAAAATGGACGCACCAGCAGTTGAAATGTTACGAAGCTGGACACTGGATTACCCGGCAGACCCATGAAATAGGCCTTATTTTGAGAAGGCGCATCGCCCGAATGAACTTCGCCAAAGGCAAAAGGCTTTCCGGGCTTCATGGAGATTTGCCATAAATTCAAACGACCCAATGCCTCGACAGCAGGCTTGACATGGTCTTCTTCACCCACAGACACTCCGCCACTGGTCAGAATCAAATCGTGATTTGATGCGGCATCTTTCATGACTTGAAGAGTTGCCTTTAAGTTATCAGGAACGATCCCTAAATCGGTCACCTCACAACCCGCACGCACCAACAATGCACGCAAGAAATATCGATTGGAGTTGTAGATGGCGCCAGGTCGCATGTCGTGCGGTGCGACATCTCCAGGCATCACCAACTCGTCACCGGTTGAGAACAAAGCCACACGTGGGCGTTTCACCACACGGACCTGTGCTACGCCAATACTGGCGGCCAAACCCAAAGCAGCAGGGTCTAAGCGCGTTCCCCGGGCCAACACTTCAGCGCCACGCGTAACATCTTCACCACTTCTTCTAATCCATTGACCCAAGCTTGGCATCACACTGACACTGACTTCAGGTACTGAACTTGTGCCATCGACTTGCGCATCTTCTTGCATGACAACGGCATTGGCACCAGACGGAATAGGCGCACCCGTAAAGATACGCGCAGCCTCGCCCGGGTTAAGCGAGTGGCCTGTATGGCCAGCAGGGATGCGTTGTGTCACTTTCAAACGCACACCAGGCGATGTCAGATCCTCCACTCGAAGCGCGTAGCCATCCATCGACGAGTTGTCGTGTGGCGGCACCTGCAACTGCGATACCAGGGATGCAGCCAACACACGGCCATCTGCATCAAAGGTAGGCACCAACTCATGCGATGACAAGACGGCAACATCATTGAGGACAAAGTCCAAGGCCTCGTCCAATGACATCAAGGGGGGGCGTTTGAGGACGTTGTCTGTGGCCATGGCATTCAATCGCAATGCTGTGCAATGTAAGTTTTAATCGCCTCGGCCGACATGGGCATGACCTTCACACGCTTGGGCAAGGTCTCAATGCCCAGAAACTTGGCTGGGCGATCAGGCTCACGTCCTAAGGCTTCCACCAAAGTGGACGCAAACTTGATGGGCAGTGCTGTCTCCAAAACCAGCATGGGAATACCTGGTTTTGCGAGTGGGACTGCCACTTTCAGGCCATCAGCCGTGTGCGTGTCAATCATGATCTGATTGTCGGCAAACACGTCTTGAATGGTTTTAAGACGATCGGCGTGCGTGCTTCTGCCGCTGAGGAAACCGAATTTGTTTTTAGCGTCAGCAAACAAAGGGTCTTGTCCTAAATCAAATCGCCCCTTTTGATTCAACTGAGCGTGAAAGAGATCCTTGGTTCGCGCGGCATCGCGATTCAGCAAGTCAAACACAAAGCGTTCAAAATTACTGGCCTTGGAAATGTCCATCGAAGGGCTGGACGTTTCGTGCGTGTCTGCCGTGCCCCTCACACGATAAACGCCTGTTCGGAAAAACTCATCCAGCACATCGTTTTCGTTGGTGGCCACAACCAGTTGGTCGATGGGCAAGCCCATCATGCGAGCCACATGACCTGCACAGACATTGCCAAAGTTACCACTTGGCACACTGAAGCTGACCTTCTGCGAATTATTTTGAGTGGCTTGAAAGTAACCGGCAAAGTAATACACCACTTGCGCCAGCAATCGCGCCCAATTGATGGAGTTGACGGTGCCAATCTTGTATTTGCGCTTGAAATCCAGATCGTTGCTGACAGCTTTGACAATGTCTTGGCAATCGTCAAAGACACCCTCTATGGCAATGTTGTGGATATTTTCATCCAACAAACTGAACATCTGTGCCTGTTGAAATGGGCTCATACGGCCTTGTGGGCTGGTCATGAACACGCGCACACCTTTTTTGCCGCGCATGGCGTATTCAGCCGCACTACCGGTGTCACCAGACGTCGCCCCCAAGATATTCAATTCGGCATTGCGTCGTGCCAGTTCGTACTCGAACAAGTTGCCCAACAGTTGCATGGCCATGTCTTTAAAGGCCAGCGTAGGGCCGTTGGACAAAGCCTCCAAGTAGACATTTGCACCTGCCACGGCCTTGGTTTTAAGAGGCTTCAAAGGCACAATTTCAGGCGTACCAAAACTGGCTTCTGTGTATGTCTTCAAACACAAGGCTTTTAAATCTGCAGCGGGAATGTCATCAATGTACAGAGACAAAACCTCAAAGGCCAGCGCTGCATAGCCATTGGACTCCCAAATTTGACGCAAATGCATCAAATTTTCAGAAGATATTTGCGGATAACTTTCAGGCAAGTACAAGCCGCCATCTGGCGCCAAGCCTTCTAACAAAATTTCACAAAAATGTTTGCGGTCTGCATGGCCGCGTGTCGACAAGTAGCGCATCAGTTCAACTCTTCCTTGCGAATTTTGGTAATGGGCGCCATCACAGTAGGTAGCGCTTGCATTTGGGCAAGCACCTCGTTCATTTTGCCTTCGACAGTATCGTGAGTCAGGATGATGACATCCGTTTGATTTTCTCCGGCTTGGCTGACCTGGTCTGCTTCGCGCTGCAGCACAGCATCAATGCTGATATTGGCTTCGGCCAATAAGCCTGTCAACTTGGCCAGAACACCCGCTTCATCTGCCACTCGCAAACGCAAGTAGTAGCTGGTCACAACCTCGGACATTGGCAGAATTTTCAAGTTGCTCATAGCATCGGGCTGGAAGGCCAAATGCGGCACGCGGTTCAAAGGATCTGCCGTGTGCAAGCGTGTGATATCAACCAAATCTGCAATGACTGCACTGGCAGTAGGCTCTGAACCGGCGCCTTTACCGTAATAAAGCGTTGTACCCACTGCGTCGCCTTGAACCATCACAGCATTCATGGCGCCTTCGACGTTGGCAATCAGGCGCTGTGTGGGCACCAAGCTTGGGTGCACACGCAATTCAACGCCAGCAGTGGTGCGCTTGGTGATGCCCAACAACTTGATTCGATAACCCAATTGTTCAGCGTATTTGATATCGGCCGCACCCAATTTGGTAATGCCTTCAACATAGGCTTTGTCAAATTGAACCGGAATGCCAAACGCCAATGCACTCATGAGCGTGGCTTTGTGCGCAGCGTCTACACCTTCAATGTCAAAGCTAGGGTCAGCTTCTGCATAGCCCAAGCGTTGAGCTTCTTTCAAAACAACATCAAAGTCCAAACCCTTCTCACGCATTTCAGACAAGATGAAGTTGGTCGTGCCATTGATGATGCCTGCAACCCACTGAATGCTGTTGGCCGTTAGCCCCTCGCGCAATGCCTTGATGATGGGAATACCCCCCGCCACAGCGGCTTCAAAAGCCACCATCACACCCTTGGCATGCGCAGCAGCAAAAATTTCTGTGCCGTGGACAGCCAGCAAAGCCTTGTTGGCAGTGACAACGTGCTTACCCGCCGCAATGGCCTCAAGCACCAGCGCCTTGGCAATGCCATAGCCACCGATCAGCTCGACCACGATGTCAATCTCTGGATTGGCAATGATCTGACGCGCATCGTTTACCACTTTGACATGATCGCCACACAAAGCTTGTGCTTTGGCCACATCCAAGTCGGCCACCATGGTGATTTCGATGCCTCTGCCCGCACGTCGTTTAATTTCTTCCTGATTGCGCTGCAGCACGTTGAACGTACCGCTGCCAACTGTACCCATGCCTAACAGGCCTACTTGTATTGGTTTCATATCATTCTCACTTAAACCGCTGTACTACTTAAACTGCTGTACCAAAACGCTGACGCGCTTTTTCTAAAAACTTGGCCATGCGTTCGATGGCTTCACGCAAATCATCCAAATGCGGCAAGAAGACGATTCGGAAGTGATCGGGTGCTGCCCAATTGAAACCGGAGCCTTGGACCAACATTACTTTGGTCTCTTGCAGCATTTCCAAGAAAAACTGCTGATCGTCCTGGATGGGGTAGACGGCTGGATCGAGCTTGGGAAACATGTAAAGCGCTGCACTGGGCTTCACGCAAGTAACGCCTGGAATAGCCGTGATCAACTCATAGGCCAGGTCACGTTGCTTGCGCAAGCGCCCTCCTTCATTCACCAACTCATTGATGCTTTGGTGTCCGCCCAAAGCCGTTTGAATAGCCCATTGTCCTGGCACATTGGCACACAATCGCATGTTGGAGAGCATGTTCAAACCTTCGATGTAGTCTTTGGCGGGACGTTTGTCACCCGTGAGAAACATCCAACCCGCTCGGTAACCGCACGACCTGTAACTTTTTGACAAAGAGTTGAAGGTAATGGTGAGAACATCTTGGCTGAGACTGGCAATGGGGGTATGTTTCACACCGTCGTACAAAACCTTGTCATAGACTTCGTCTGCAAAAATGACCAAGCCATGTTCGCGCGCGATCTCTACGATGCTGAGCAACAGTTCATCTGAGTACAAAGCGCCCGTGGGGTTGTTCGGGTTAATGACCACAATCCCTTTGGTTTTAGGCGTAAGCTTGGCGCGAATGTCGTTCAAATCAGGCATCCAGCCTTTGGACTCGTCGCACAAGTAATGAACAGGTGTGCCGCCCGACAAACTGGCCGCCGCCGTCCACAGAGGGTAATCGGGTGCCGGCAACAACAACTCGTCGCCGTTGTCCAACAAAGCGTTCGTGGCCATCACAATCAATTCACTGGCGCCGTTGCCCAAATAGATATCGTCCAGCGCAACGCCCTTGATACCTTGTTTTTGAGTTTCATGCATCACCGCTTTGCGCGCCGCAAAAATCCCCTTGCTATCCGAATAACCCGCCGAATTGGGCAGGTTGCGAATCATGTCTTGCTGAATTTCTTCGGGCGCATCGAAACCAAACACGGCCAAATTGCCAATGTTCAGTTTGATGATTTTGTGGCCCTCTTCTTCCATTTGTCTGGCGTGGTCCATGATGGGTCCACGAATGTCATAACAAACGTTGGCAAGCTTGGCTGATTTTTGGATAGTTTTCAAAATCCCTCCGAAGGGTGTTGTCGCTGGGGAAAACCTATAATTTGACCACAGAACTGGCCATTTTTAAGAAACAACACCGTATGAAACTCCATCCTGACGCCAGCAACGCCTATTCCATTCAGAGCTACAGCGCGGCAGGCGTGGTGGTCAACGGCAAACTGCAAACTGGCCCGTTGATGTTGTGTGCAGTGCAAGGGCCACATGCATGGACGGCCACATCATTTGAAAACCTAACGCAAGCCTCATTTGATGCGTTGTTGTCTTTCAAGCCGGAATTGATCATTTTTGGCAGCGGTCAACGCCTTCGGTTCCCCTCAGCCAAGCTTTTGCAGGGACTGATCCAACAAGGCATTGGTTTAGAAAGCATGGACAGTGGCGCCGCTTGCCGAACTTTCAATGTCTTGGCTGGCGAAGGCCGACACGTGGTTTTGGCCATGCTCCCCCTGATGGACACCTGATTTGGCAGTTTTGAGGGGATTTAACAAAACCTCCTCAGGTTTCAGGATAAAATACCAAATTGCCGTCCGGTGATGTTGCCCCCCAGCACCAGATCGGTTATGCGGTTCATTTCTGTCACGTGAGATTAGTTCTATGGCGATCGTTGTTAACAAACCCCTCCCTGAATTTGAAGCAAACGCAACGGGCGGTTTGAAGGTTTCAAACACATCTCACAACGGCAAAGTCATGATTTTGTACTTCTACCCGAAGGACAACACGCCTGGTTGCACCACTGAAGCAATGCAATTTCGCGACAAATACAAAGACTTTGCCAAAGCTGGCGCTACCGTTTTCGGCGTCTCCCGCGACAACATGAAGTCGCATGACGAATTCAAAGCCAAGCTAGAACTGCCCTTTGAACTGATAGCAGACACGGAAGAGAAAATGTGTCACATGTTTGGCGTGGTTAAAAACAAAATCATGTATGGCAAAAAAGTCAAAGGCATTGAGCGCAGTACCTTTTTGATCGGCGCTGATGGCTTGGTTAAAGAAGAATGGCGCGGCCTGAAAGTTCCAGGCCACGTGGAAGACGTCCTCAAAGCCGTCAAGGCCCTGAAAAAAGCCGCATAATGGCGTCATGCCGCTGACATTACAGCCCCATTCAGATCTTCCCCTAAAGCAAAGCCGCCTTGGCCTCCAGGCGGCTTTTTCTTTGCATTCTTGTTTTCAACTCTTCACTTGAGGCCACGATTCATGCCATTGCCACCCGCACCGACTCAGCGCGCATCCTTGCTCTCATCACAGGCGCTCGCCAACACCGAACGGCCGGCAAATGCGTCCGTCGATCCGTCACTTCGTGAAACAAGCACCCCAAAAATCAGCAACAAGAAAATTAAGCTTGAACCTCGCATAGACCCCAGCCCTGAATCAGCACCGACCAAGGTCATCGTGCAAGCGGCACCGAAGAAAGCCAAGCCCACAAAAAAGAACAGTGGCCCTACCAAGTTATTCGTCTTGGACACCAACGTCTTGATGCACGACCCCATGTGCCTCTTCCAATTTGAAGAGCATGACGTCTACCTGCCCATGATTGTTCTTGAAGAACTCGACAGCCACAAGAAAGGCATGACAGAGGTAGCCCGTAATGCGCGCCAAACAAGTCGCTCCCTCGACGCGTTGGCGGCAATTCCGGGCTCTGATATTCGACAAGGCTTGTCATTGAGTGCCACGGGCCACATCGAGGCCGGCGGCAAGCTGTTTTTTCAAACGCAATTGATGGATGTCAGTCTCCCCATGAGCTTGCCGCAGGGCAAGGCAGACAATCAAATTTTGGGTGTGGTGCAAGCCCTGTGCAAATTGCATGCCCCCCGCGAAGTTGTGTTGGTGTCCAAAGACATCAACATGCGCGTCAAATGCCGTGCCCTAGGTTTAGCCGCAGAAGACTATCAAAACGACAAAGTTTTGGAGGATGGTGACCTGCTCTATTCAGGTGCACTGGCCCTGCCCCATGACTTTTGGAACCAACACGGTAAGGCCATCGAAAGCTGGCAACAAGGCAGCCACACCTTCTACCGCTTCAGCGGCCCATTGGTGCCTAGCCTGCTCATCAATCAGTTTGTCTACCTTGAAGCGCCAGGTGAACCCAGCCTTTATGCTCGCGTCACAGAGATTCGCGGCAAAACTGCTGTTTTAAAAACTTTAAAAGATTTCGGCCACGCCAAGCATGCTGTTTGGGGCGTCACCACACGCAACCGTGAGCAAAACTTTGCGATGAACATGTTGACTGACCCCGAGGTTGACTTTGTCACCTTGGCTGGTACAGCAGGCACTGGTAAAACTTTAATGGCCTTGGCTGCTGGACTGACCCAAGTGTTAGACGATCGCCGTTACACCGAAATCATCATGACGCGCGCCACTGTCAGCGTGGGCGAAGACATCGGCTTTTTACCGGGCACCGAAGAAGAAAAAATGGGACCCTGGATGGGGGCACTGGATGACAATCTAGAGTTCTTGGCCAAGGGCGATGGCGGCAATGCTGGTGAATGGGGTCGTGCTGCCACCAATGAACTGATTCGAAGCCGCATCAAAATCAAGAGCATGAACTTCATGCGCGGCAGAACCTTCTTGAACAAATACGTGATCATTGACGAGGCCCAAAACTTGACGCCCAAACAAATGAAAACTTTGATCACCCGCGCCGGTCCGGGCACCAAGATCATTTGCATGGGTAACCTGGCGCAAATCGATACACCCTACCTCACAGAGGGTTCCTCAGGCTTGACGTATGCCGTCGATCGTTTCAAAGGATGGGCGCATGGTGGGCACATCACATTGGCCCGAGGCGAACGTTCAAGACTGGCCGACTTTGCCAGCGAGGTGCTCTAAAGATGCCGGTTCAAAGTTCAAGAACAAATTAATAGTCGCCACTGTCGCCGCCTGAGGCCAGGCTTTCAAAGCGGGTCAACGGCTTCAAGAACGTCAAGCGAACGGCGCCAGTGGGGCCGTTACGCTGTTTGCCAATGATGATTTCTGCAATACCAGGATCCTTTGAATCTTTGTTGTAGTAGTCATCGCGGTAAATGAACATGATGATGTCGGCATCTTGCTCAATGGCGCCCGACTCTCGCAAGTCACTCATCATGGGTCGTTTGTCGGTTCTTTGCTCCACGCCACGGTTGAGCTGCGACAAGGCAATGACTGGGCACTGAAGTTCTTTGGCCAACATCTTGAGGCCTCGAGAAATTTCACCCAGTTCGGTGGCACGGTTGTCACCATCGCCCCCTGACGAACCACTCATGAGCTGCAAGTAGTCGACCACAATCAAACCCAATTTGCCACACTTTCGTGCCAAACGCCTTGCATTGGCGCGTAACTCGCTGGGCGTTAAGCCTGGCGTTTCATCGATGTGCAAAGACACCGTACGCAAACGCTCAATGGCATCCGTTAAGCGTGGCCATTCTTCATCGGTGAGCTTGCCTGAGCGCAAGTGTCCTTGATCAATGCGGCCAATCGAGCCCACCACACGCACGGCCAACTGAGCAGCCCCCATCTCCATGGAGAACACAGCCACGGGCAAGCCTTCGTTCAAGGCTACATGCTCAGCAATGTTGATCGCAAAAGCTGTTTTACCCATCGAAGGCCGCGCAGCCAGCACCACCAAATCACCCGCTTGCAAGCCGGAGGTCATGCGGTCTAAGTCATAGAAACCTGTGGGCACACCCGTGATGTCGTTGGGGTTGTCGGCCATCTCTTGGACGCGGTCCATCAGATCCACCACCAAGGTGTCCATGGACTGGAACCCCTGCTTCATGCGCGAGCCCTCTTCACCAATGTTGAAGATTTTTTGCTCAGCTTCGTCCAATATTTTTTCGACAGGTCTGCCCTGTGGGCTAAACGCGTTGGTGGCGATTTCATCGCTGGCAGTGACCAACTTGCGCAAGATAGAACGTTCACGAACAATTTCGGCATACCTGCGAATATTGCTAGAACTGGGTACGTATTGCGCCAAGGAGTTCAAATAACCTAGCCCGCCCATGCCATCGGCTTTGCCCTGGTTTTGCAATTGTTCAAACACCGTGATCACATCTGCAGGTTTGGAGCCATTGATCAAGCTTGAGATGGCCGTAAAGATGAGCTTGTGTTCGTGGCGGTAAAAATCGTTTTCTGCAAGCAAGTCGCCCATGCGATCCCAAGCACTGTTGTCGAGCAGCAAGCCGCCAAGCACACTGGACTCTGCCTCAATGGAGTGTGGTGGCACACGCAATTGTGCAATCTGCTGATCTTGACTGACTGAATTGAAACCCAATTCGGATTCTGCGTGCGACTGAGGAGAAAAAAGTGCTGACATAGACGTTCTAATTTGATTGCTCGATCTTACGCACAGACAGGCCATTGGTCATGGGACAAGTCTGTGGATAAGTCCTTGGTAAGTAGAGAAAGTCTTGTGAATAAACACAATAATCTGTCAAAAATGAAAAAGCCGCCTGTCGCAAAACAGGCGGCTTTTGGAAGCGCTTAAAGATTATGCTGTTTCGCCGTAGACAGAAACAGTCACTTCAACGACCACGTCTGTGTGCAAAGCCACAGAAACAGTTGACTCGCTCACAGTCTTGATTGGACCGTTAGGCATGCGGATTTGAGCTTTGGCCAAACCGTAACCGGCTTTGTTCAACTCTTCAGCGATGTCGTGGTTGGTGACGGAACCGAACAAACGGCCATCAACGCCAGCTTTCTGAGTGATCTTGACCACTGCGCCAGCCAGTTTTTCGCCTTGAGCTTGTGCTTCAACCAACTTGGCTGCAGCAGCTTTTTCGAGTTCGGCACGGCGTGCTTCGAACTCGGCTTTGTTGGCTTCTGTGGCGCGACGTGCACGGCCGCTAGGGATCAAGAAGTTGCGAGCGTAGCCGTCTTTAACTTTGACGATTTCACCCAAGTTGCCAAGGTTCACAACCTTATCGAGCAGAATAATTTGCATGGTTGTTCTCCTTAAACTTTGTGCTGGTCGCTGTAAGGCAACATGGCCAAGAAGCGAGCGCGCTTGATGGCAGTGTTCAACTGGCGCTGATAAATGGCGCGTGTGCCTGTCAAACGTGCGGGAATGATTTTGCCGTTTTCGGCAATGAAGTCGCGCAATGTGTCGACGTCTTTGTAATCAATCTCTTCCACGCCTGTCACAGTGAAGCGGCAGAAACGCTTGCGCTTGAACAGCAATGACTGTGTGTTGCGCTTAGGGCGCTTGTCTTTGTTAAATTTTTTGAAAGTGGCCATGGGGCCTCCTGAAAATTAAAGTGTCTTGAATTCTTGAATGTGCAGAATTACATTTTTTCCGTTTTTGGGCGTGGCCAAAAAACCTCTGAATCTCCAAACACTGCCAACCGGCTGCGTTTGAATTCGCTCTGCAACAGATCCGATGGCGACAGCTTTCACTGTTGCGTTGACCTGCCTGAGAACTCCCGCTTCTTGAATACTAGAACTGTGCTCTAGGACCAAGTCAATGACTGGCAATCCAGCCGGTGTGTATCGAATTGCTTTTTGCTCTGCGATACCAGCGGTTAATTCAACGTGGTTTTGTTCCGTCACTCCCGTGAACAAATGTAATTAGCCTGCAAATTCGGCTTGTTGGGCTTTACGAGCTTCTTCGCGCTCGACTTGTTTCATCATGGAAGATGGGCCTGTGTCGGCTTTCTTCTTCAGAACAGTCATGTGACGCAATACGGCATCGTTGAACTTGAAGGCGTGTTCGAGTTCGGCCATCACAGCCTGGTCAGCTTCAATGTTCACACACAAGTAATGGGCTTTGCCCAACTTGTTAATTTGGTATGCCAACTGGCGGCGACCCCAGTCTTCGACACGGTGAATCTTGCCACCGCCGGCAACGATCATGCCTTTGTAACGCTCCAGCATGGCTGGAACTTGTTCGCTCTGATCCGGGTGAATCAGCAAAATGATTTCGTAATGACGCATTGAAACTCCTTTTGGATTTTAAAAAAAACTGCCCCCAGCGTCGGACGGGGTGCAGCAAGGCTAGCCCGCGATTATAGCCCAGGAATCAGAGGCCTGGAAAGGGGTTTTCGGCTGATGAACTGACGGCGTCGTCCGTTGCTTCGGACTGCGGCCAGATCCACGAGCCTAGAAAAATGGCCAAAAAACCAACCGGCACCCCCAATATGCCGGCTGATATGGGCTGTATGCCACCGATCAGGCCGCCCAGGGGAGACAGGTTCAGGAAGCCTCTGACCGTGCCTGCGTTCAGAATCATGTAGGCCATGGTGACCCCCAAACCCAAGATCATGCCCAAAACGACCGCTTGTCGGCTGGCTCGTTTCCAAAAAATCCCCATCACCATACCGGGAAAGAAGGCAGATGCTGCCAGTGAAAATGAAGCAGAAACCAAAGCCAAAATTTCAGCTGGCTTCCAAGCTGCTACAAACGCAGCGCACATTGCAACCGCTAGCAGGGCAAATTTAGACAGAATGACCCTGCCCTCAGCCGTTTCCACACCATTTCGGGTTCCCAATCGCATGTCATGTACAAATGCGTTGCTGATGGTCAGCAACAACCCATCGGCCGTAGAAAGTGCAGCAGCAAAACCGCCTGCGGCCACAAGTCCCGAAATAACGTATGGCAAGCCTGCCAGCTCTGGACTGGCCAGCATCACCATGTCTGCACCCAACTTCAGCTCACCGAATTGCAAAATACCGTCCAGGTTCACGTCTGCAACCTCAACCAAGGACGTGTCCACGCGCGACCATTGGGCAAGCCAGTGCGGGAGTTCCGTAAATCGACTACCCACCAAATTGTTCATCACTTCAAATTTAACAAGCACGGCCAAGGCAGGTGCACTCAGATACAAGATGGCAATGAAAAAGAGTGACCAAGCCACTGACAGCCTAGCCTCAGACTCATTGGGGACTGTGTAAAACCGTGTCAGCAAATGCGGCAAACCGGCTGTTCCAGCCATCAAGCAAAAAATCAAAGCGACGAAATTGAGGCGTGACTGGCTGAACTCATCTTGTTCTTGCGCTGCCCCGTTTGGATCACCTTGAAAAGCGGTGGCATGCAAGGGCATGCCGCCCAAAGGCTTGGCTCTTTCAAAATTTTCGGCCATGGCTCGTTGCCAAACTTCCTTCGCAGCCAGTTCATTTTTAGGCAAGGCCAGCAATTCTCTTCGTGCTTTTGCAATCAATGAAAATTCTGCGTTTTGCAATTTCAAGTCTCGTACTTTTTGTTCCAGTACTTGACGCTCTTGTTGCAAGGCAAGCTCAACATTTGCCAGACGCATTTTGTAAGTTTCTGCACGCCGAAGAAATTCTTGGCGAACAGCCAACTCGGAGGGATCCGAAATTAAGCGCTGCTCAAGTTCCGTAATTTTGCTAAGTTGCGAGCCATAAGCCAGTGGTGCCCAAGGCGTTCCCATCTGCTTGTAGGCCAACCAAGTGACCGGGATTGAGAATGCCAACAACAAAATAATGTACTGCGCCACTTGCGTCCAGGTGATGGCGCGCATGCCGCCCAAAAACGAGCACAACAAAACGCCGCCAAGACCCAACAAAATACCGATTTCAAATTGAACGCCAGTGAGCCGCGACGCAATCAAACCAATGCCATAGATTTGCGCCACAACATACGTGAAAGAACACAAAATAGCGGCCCATGCCGCCAACAGACGCGGCCACCTGCCACCGTAGCGCTGACTGAAAAAATCAGGCAAGGTGTACAAATTCATGGCTCTCAAATGCGGTGCAATGAGCAGTGCCACCAAACAAAAACCACCGGTCCAGCCCATCACGTAAGCCAAACCACCCGCCTGCCCGCCACTGCCGGAAAAACCTTGGAGGTACAAAGCGCCTGCCAGGCTGATAAAGGACGCGGCACTCATCCAATCAGCCGCCGTGGCCATTCCGTTGTAGAACGCGGGGATGCGCCGCCCCGCTACGTAGTATTCATCGGCGTTGCTGGTTCGCCCAGCAACGCCGATGAGGGCATAGAGCATGACCGTTGAAAATAAAAAAATGGGGCCAATCAAATTTCTGGAAAGGCCCTCTTGCTCGGCCCAACTCATCACGCCAATCAAACTCAGCAGCAAAGCAACGAACAACAAAACGTTGCGATGCAAACGCCACTTGTAAGTAGCGTACTTTTGTTGAAATGGCGTTGGAGAACTCAATCGACTTTCCCGAGTTGCGTCCAGGTTTCAACAACCGTATCGGGGTTCAAGGAGATAGAACTGATGCCTTGCGCCATCAACCATTTGGCAAAGTCCGGATGGTCGCTGGGTCCTTGGCCGCAAATACCAACGTATTTTCCTTGACTCAAACAAGCTTTGATGGCTTGCGAAATGAGTGTTTGCACAGCCAAATCTCGCTCATCGAAGTCCACTGCCAGCAACTCTAAACCAGAGTCACGGTCTAGTCCCAATGTGAGCTGGGTCAGGTCATTGGAGCCAATGGAAAAACCATCGAAATATTCGAGGAATTGGTCTGCCAAGATGGCATTGCTTGGCACCTCGCACATCATGATGATTTTCAAGTCATCTTGGCCACGCTTCAAACCATGCTTGGCCAGCAATTGCGTCACACGATCGGCTTGCCCCAATGTGCGAACAAAGGGCACCATCACTTGCACGTTGGTCAACCCCATGTCGCCACGAACACGTTTGATGGCTTCACACTCCATTGCAAAAGCCTCGCCAAAATCTTCGCTGATATAGCGGGCTGCACCGCGAAAGCCCAACATGGGGTTTTCCTCTTCTGGCTCGTAACGACTGCCGCCAATCAGTTTGCGGTATTCGTTGCTTTTGAAGTCGGACAAGCGAACAATGACAGGTTTTGGCCAAAAAGCCGCTGCAATACAGGCCACCCCCTCGGTCACTTTGTCGATGTAAAACGCTTTTGGCGATGCATGACCCCGGGCCACAGACTCCACCGCCTTTTTAAGGTCTACATCGATGTTTGGATAATCCAGAATGGCTTTAGGGTGAACACCAATGTTGTTGTTGATGATGAACTCTAAGCGTGCCAAACCGACACCTTGATTGGGCAATTGCGCAAAGTCGAAAGCCAACTGAGGATTGCCAACGTTCATCATGATTTTGGTAGCGATTTCTGGCATGCTGCCGCGGACCACCTCCGTCACTTCTGTCTCAAGCAAGCCGTCGTAAATGTGGCCCGTATCGCCTTCAGCGCAACTGACCGTGACCAAGGTACCATCCTTGAGTTGTTCTGTGGCATGACCACAACCCACCACTGCCGGAATGCCCAATTCTCGCGCAATGATGGCTGCGTGGCATGTTCGTCCGCCACGGTTGGTCACAATGGCGCTGGCACGTTTCATCACAGGTTCCCAGTTGGGGTCGGTCATGTCCGTGACCAAGACATCGCCTGGCTGAACTTGGTCCATTTCAGCAATGCTGTGAACCAATCGGACGGGACCGGTTCCAATTTTCTGGCCAATGGCGCGGCCTTCGGCCAAGACAGTGCCCTTGCCCTTCAGTTTGTAGCGAAGCTCGGCGGTGCCTTTGGTTTGGCTTTTGACAGTTTCAGGTCTTGCTTGCAAGATGTAAAGTAAACCATCTGTGCCATCTTTGCCCCACTCAATGTCCATGGGGCGGCCGTAATGTCGTTCGATCACCATAGCGTATTGCGCCAACTGTGTAATGTCTGAGTCGGTGAGTGAATAGCGATTGCGCAGTTCCATGCCAACATCTACCGTTTTGACCAACTTTCCGGAACTGGCTTTTTCGTCTGGCGATGAAAAAACCATCTGAATTAATTTGGAGCCAAGGTTTCGACGAATGACCGCATTTTTACCCGCCGCCAACATGGGCTTGTGAACATAAAACTCATCCGGGTTGACCGCGCCTTGAACCACGGTTTCACCCAATCCATAGCTAGAGGTGATGAAAACAACATCTTCAAAGCCAGTTTCTGTGTCGATGGTGAACATCACACCTGCAGCACCCAAATCTGAACGCACCATGCGCTGCACACCCGCAGACAAGGCCACCTCAGCGTGAGCGAAACCTTTGTGAACACGGTAGCTGATGGCGCGATCGTTATAAAGCGATGCAAACACCTCTTTCATTTTGTGCAGTACGTCTTCAATGCCAACAACGTTCAAGAACGTCTCTTGCTGGCCTGCAAAAGAAGCATCGGGCAAATCTTCTGCTGTTGCAGAAGAACGAACGGCAAATGAAGCTTGTGTATTGCCCGCACTGAGAACGGTGAATTGATCGCGAATGGATTTCTCAAGATCGGCAGGAAATGGCTGTGCCTCTACCATGGCACGGATTTCTGCACCGACCGTCGCCAAGGTTCGAACGTCCTCAACATCCAATGCGTCGAGTTTTTGGTTGATGCGGTCGACCAAGCCATCGTGCTTTAAAAAGGCTCTGAATGCGAATGCCGTAGTGGCAAAACCTGTGGGGACTCGAACGCCATTGGGGAGTTGCGAAATCATCTCGCCCAAGCTGGCATTTTTACCACCCACCGACTCAACGTCAGCCATTCGAAGTTGTTCAAAAGGAACAACCAAAGCATCCTTTGCAAAGAGGTTAGACATAAAAGCTCCAAAGTTAAAAAACAGGCACTTGTCGCCCGAACCAACGCCCAGAATCTTGATTGTTCTTATATTTGACTCTGCGGCACCAGCAGGCGGTAGATAATGGGTGTGATTTTAGGACGCAACGCCCTCTTCCTTCACAAAATTTGCATCAATGTCACACAGAACAGTCTTTTTCATATCTGACGGCACAGGCATCACGGCGGAAACCTTCGGCAACGCCATATTGGCTCAGTTTGAGATGAAAACCCGCCACATTCGACTGCCCTTTGTGGACAGTGCCGACAAAGCCCATCAAGCGGTGCGCCAAATTAACCATGCAGCGGAAGTTGAGAACATCAAACCCATTGTGTTCACCACTTTGGTGAACATGGAAGTACTTGAGGTCATTCGGGCTGGCTGCAAAGGCATGCTGCTTGACATGTTTGGCACTTTTGTCAATCCCCTCGAGCAAGAATTAGGATTGAAATCGCATCACCGAGTGGGTCGGTTTTCTGATGTAAGCAAAAGCAAGGAATACCACGACCGCATTGAAGCCATTAACTTCTCACTGGCGCATGACGACGGGCAATCTAACCGAGACTTGGAATCTGCAGAAGTCATTCTGGTCGGTGTCAGCCGCAGCGGCAAAACGCCCACCAGCTTGTACTTGGCCATGCAACACGGCCTGAAGGCCGCCAACTACCCCCTCATACCAGAGGATTTCGATCGCAAGCAGCTGCCCCCAGCCTTGGTACCTCATCGAAAGAAGATTTTCGGTCTCACCATTCACCCAGAACGCTTGTCAGAAATTCGAAGCGAGAGACGGCCCAACTCAAAATATGCCAGTCTCGAAAACTGCCGTCAAGAAGTGGCGGACGCAGAGTCTATGATGCGTCGGTCTGGTATTCGGTGGCTGTCAACTACCACCAAATCGATTGAAGAAATCGCCACCACCATCCTGCAGGAAATCAAACCAGAACGGTTGATTTATTGACGCAGGGTGGCCGCCAATTTTTCTGCGTAAGTTTGTGCCATCTTAGGATCCTGGGCCTCCACCATCACCCGCACCAAGGGCTCAGTTCCGCTGGCACGAATCAGTACTCGGCCAGTGTCGCCCAGGCTTGCTTCGACTTCTTTCAATGTGGCAGCCAGTTGCGCGTTGTCTTTCCAATGTTGGTCTTTGGCAATTCGAACATTGATCAACACTTGAGGGAACAGTGTCACGTCTGCCAACAAGTTCGCCATGGTTTGCCCCGTGGCAACACATGCTTGCAAAACTTGCAACGCGCTGATCAGGCCATCACCGGTGGTATGTTTGTCGAGGGCCAATAAATGGCCCGAGCCCTCACCGCCCAGCAACCAAGATTTTTCTTGCAGCGCTTCCAAGACATATCGATCGCCTACTTTGCTGCGAATGAACGCAATGCCTTTACGCTTCAATGCAACTTCAATCGCCATGTTGGTCATGAGCGTTCCAACCACCCCAGGCACTACCTCATCGCGCGCAATACGATCACTGACCATCAGATAAAGCAACTCATCACCGTTGTACAAGCGGCCCGTGTGGTCTACCACTTGAAGCCGATCGGCGTCGCCATCCAAAGCGATGCCGTAATCTGCCTTGTGCAACTTGACGGCTTCGATCAAGGCCTCTGGGTGCGTGGCCCCAACCCCTTTATTGATGTTCAATCCATCCGGAGAACAACCGATGGCAATGACATCTGCGCCCAATTCGTGGAACACCTTGGGTGCAATTTGGTACGCTGCACCATTGGCCGCGTCGACCACAATTTTCATGCCCTTGAGGGTGAAATCATTGCTAAAGGTACTTTTGCAAAATTCGATGTAGCGACCGGCAGCATCGTCCAATCGCTTGGCTTTGCCTAACTCTGCAGAGCTAACCCAGACAGGCGCCTGATCTACCAAAGCTTCAACTGCAGCCTCCCACTCATCACCGAGCTTGGCACCCTTGGCACTGAAAAATTTGATGCCATTGTCCTCGTAAGGATTGTGACTGGCACTGATCACCACGCCCAAAGACGCGCGCTGCGCACGTGTGAGGTACGCAACGGCAGGTGTAGGCACAGGACCTAGCAGCACCACGTCTACACCTGCAGAATTAAAACCAGATTCGAGAGCACTTTCAAGCATGTACCCAGAAATGCGCGTGTCCTTGCCAATCAAGACCACAGGGTGGTTCTCAGTTTGACGCAAGACTCGCCCCACCGCATGTGCAAGCCGCATGACAAAGTCAGGGGTGATGGGCGCTTGGCCTACTGTGCCCCGAATGCCGTCAGTTCCAAAATACTGTCTTGTCATGTTCGTCTTCTTTGAAGGTCTGCACCGCTGCTCAATTGAGCCTTGATTTTAGGGCTTTGCGGCTTGCCAAAAGCGCAAGGCTTGAACTGTCTCTTGAACATCGTGCACACGAACCACCAAAGCGCCATTTTGAACCGCCATGAGCGCCGCCGCCACACTGGCGCCCACCCTTTGTTGAGCCACTGGCACCACGCCATTGACTGCCGTTAATCGACCAAGGCTGCCTTTTCGAGACCAGCCGGCCAACAACGGCCTTTGGAGCGTCAACAATTTTGCTTGATGTTTCAGTAAGCTCAAATTCTGCGCAATGGTTTTACCAAACCCGATGCCAGGGTCTAAAACAATTCGATCTTGCGCGATGCCCACCTCAGACATGAATTGCAAACGATGCAACAAAAAATCTTTCACTGTTGCAACGGCATCGCCTTGCATCGGTTGTTCATGCATGGTTTGGGGTTCGCGGTGCATGTGCATCAAACACACACCACAATTGGCGTGCTGGGCGACCACCTCCACAGCGCCCGGTTGGCGTAGAGCCCAGATGTCATTGATGATGTCCGCCCCCATCTCCAATGCCGCCTTCATGACTTCAGGCTTGGCGGTGTCCACTGAAAGAGGGACATGCCAACGGACTGCTTCTTGCAAGAATGGACCAATTCGATCCAATTCTTCTTGCACACTTACAGCCTTGGCACCCGGTCTTGAAGACTCTCCGCCGATGTCCAAAATGTCAGCACCCTGTTCCAAGACCATTTGTGCATGGTCAAGCGCCTGTTTCAAAGTCGCATGCTGGCCGCCATCTGAAAAAGAGTCAGGTGTGAGGTTCACGATGGCCATGACTTTGGGTTGCGTCAGGTCAATCTTGAACCGAGAGGTTTGCCACACGGAGGAAGTCATTTTAAAAAAAGTGTCCATGCAAAAATAGCAACGGGGCCGAAGCCCCGTAGAAGATCAAATCGATCAGGCCGCTGTAGGCTCTGGATCTGTTTTGACAGCAGGTGTACCACCTGCATCATCATTACCAGAAGGTGGAATGCGGGGCGTCCAGTCTTTGGGGGCCTGCGGTTCACGGCCTGCCATGATGTCATCGAGTTGCGTGACATCGATGGTTTCCCACTCCAGCAAAGCCTTGGCCATGGCGTGCATTTTGTCGCTGTTTTCTTCAATCAAACGGCGCGCCAAGTTGTACTGTTCATCGATGATGCGGCGAACTTCGGAATCAACCTTTTGCATGGTGGACTCTGACATGTTGGTGGTTTTGGTGACCGAGCGACCCAAGAACACTTCACCTTCATTTTCAGCATAGACCATAGGGCCCAGAGCCGTGGTCATGCCGTAACGCATGACCATGTCACGTGCGATTTGCGTGGCACGTTCAAAGTCGTTGCTGGCACCCGTGGTCATTTGGTTCATGAACACTTCTTCTGCAATGCGGCCACCAAACAGCATGCTGATTTGGTTCAACATGTATTCACTATCGTAGCTGTAGCGATCTTTCTCGGGCAGGCTCATGGTGACACCCAGGGCACGGCCACGTGGAATGATGGTGACCTTGTGGACAGGATCACACTTGGGCAAAAGTTTGCCAATAAGGGCATGACCCGACTCATGGTAAGCCGTGTTGCGACGCTCTTCTTCGGGCATGACCATGCTTTTACGCTCGGGTCCCATGAGAATTTTGTCTTTGGCTTTTTCAAAGTCTTGCATTTCCACAACGCGAGCATTGCGCCGTGCGGCCATCAGGGCCGCTTCATTGCACAAGTTGGCCAAATCGGCGCCACTCATACCGGGTGTACCGCGCGCGATCACACCAGGATTCATGTCTTGGCCAATGGGAATTTTGCGCATGTGCACAGCCAAGATTTGTTCACGGCCGCGAATGTCGGGCAATGTGACATAGACCTGGCGGTCAAAACGGCCAGGGCGCAGCAAAGCCGCATCCAAGATGTCGGGGCGATTGGTGGCAGCGACCACAATCACACCAAGATTGGTTTCGAAGCCGTCCATCTCGACCAGCATTTGGTTGAGGGTTTGTTCACGTTCATCATTACCGCCGCCCAAGCCAGCACCTCGCTGACGGCCTACGGCATCAATTTCATCCACAAAAATAATGCAGGGTGCATTTTTCTTGGCGTTTTCGAACATGTCGCGAACACGGGCAGCGCCCACACCCACAAACATTTCAACAAAGTCGGAGCCTGAGATGCTGAAAAATGGCACCTTGGCTTCGCCTGCAATGCTTTTGGCCAGCAAGGTTTTGCCAGTGCCTGGAGGGCCAACCAACAGCAAGCCACGGGGAATTCGTCCACCCAACTTTTGAAAACGCTGGGGGTCTTTGAGAAAATCAACGACTTCCTTCACTTCTTCCTTTGCTTCATCGCAACCTGCCACATCGGCAAAAGTAACTTGGTTGGCGTTTTCGTCAAGCATGCGTGCTTTGCTTTTGCCAAAGCTAAAAGCACCACCTTTGCCACCGCCTTGCATTTGACGCATGAAATAAATCCACACGCCAATGAGCAACAACATGGGGCCCCAACTGACCAGCAAACTCATGAGCAACGAACCCTCTTCACGAGGCTTCACGTCAAATTTCACACCGTTGGCGATGAGGTCACCTACCAAACCGCGGTCCAAATAAGTGGCGGTGGTTTTGATCCGGCGATCATCCGTGGTGGTTGCCACAATTTCTGTGCCGCCCTGACCTTCTTGGATGGTGGCTGTTTTGATGCGATTGCTTCGAACTTCTTCCAGGAAGTCGGAATAACCCAAATAGCCAGACCCCACACCCGTGCGGTTGTCGAATTGTTTGAATACAGTGAAAAGCACCATGCCAATCACCAGCCATACGGCAATCTTGGAAAACCAGGGGTTGTTCAAGAAGAGCTCCCATTTAACGTCGAATTGACGATCATTCTAGGCTTTTGAAAGTGCAGATCCCTTAATTTCCCTTGACTTAGCCTTAAAAGTCCAAGGAAATTTGAAGCTGACAGACCCGGTTACAAAACTGATGGTGCATCGGGTCTGTTTTTTGGCTCAATGCCAACCAAGAACTGTTCGGACGATTTGTCGCGCGATGCCTTGGGTTTGATGGGCTTGACCACCTTGAAAGAATCTTTGAAAAGCTTCACCAACTGGCTGTAGCCGCTGCCGTGAAACACCTTGACCACCAAGGCACCCTGGGGTTTGAGGTGCATTTGGGCAAATTCAACAGCCAATTCAATCAGGTGCGAAATTCGAGCCGCATCCACTGAATCTATGCCGGACAAATTGGGCGCCATGTCGGACACCACCACATCCACAGGACGATCACCCACGATCTCTTGCAGTTGCGCCAAGACATCCGCATCTGTAAAGTCACCCTGAATGAAGTGGACGCCTTCTACCGGCTCCATTGGCAGCAAATCCAAGGCCAGGATGGTGCCATTCAGGTCGCCAACGGCAGCACCCTGGGGGGACAAGCGGCGCCGCACGTACTGGCTCCAGGCGCCGGGTGCTGAGCCCAAGTCTACGACCAGATGTCCAGGCTTGATCAAACCAAAGGTTTCATCAATTTCCTTTAATTTATAAGCCGCCCTCGCCCTGTAACCCTCTTTTTTGGCCAATTTGACGTAGGGGTCATTGACGTGATCGTTCAACCACGACTTATTGACTTTTTTACTTTTGGTTTTTACTTTCATGTTCTTCCATTCAAGCAGGGATAATAGCGCTATGCCTCAAATTCAATTGACTCCCGCCCAACGCAAGGTTCACAGAGCCGAAGCGCACCATCTCGATCCCGTTGTCATGATTGGCAACGATGGCCTCACGCCTGCCGTTGTCAAGGAAACTGACGCGGCCCTCAAGGCCCACGGCTTGATCAAAATTCGTGTTCTGGGAGACGACCGTGTCGCCCGCGAAGCCATGTTCAACCAACTGGCAGAAGACCTCAGCGCCGCCCCAATTCAGCACATTGGCAAATTGCTGGTGCTCTGGCGCCCCATGCCTGAAAAGGAAAAAACCGTTTCAGAAGATCGCATGGCCGGACCCCGCGATTTTAAGGTCTTGAAGTACAGCAGTCGTGGCGGCCAACGCCCTGAAGTGAAAACATTGCGAGTGTTGGGCAACCAACGCTTGACCTCTGGCGGCCAAGTGAAGCGCGCCAAGGTGAAGCAAAAATCGATCAAAAAGCGCAACCAAGCTTAAGTCATGACTGAGAAGTCCGCTCAACGTCACATCATTTGCATGAAATGGGGTACCAAGTATGGCCCCGAATATGTCAATCGTTTGTACGCCATGGTGCGCAGGCATCTGACGGGTGAATTCAACATGGTGTGCCTCACAGATGACGCCACAGGCATCCGAGGTGAAGTTCAATGCTTGCCCATTCCCCCTTTGGATTTACCACCCGGCATTCCTGAGCGTGGATGGACCAAGTTGGCATCCTTCACACACGACCTGCATGGCTTGCGCGGCACCGCTTTGTTCTTGGATGTGGACGTGGTCATTGTGGGCAGCATGGATGGCTTCTTTGATGTGCCAGGCGACTTCATGATCATTCATGACTACAAGCGACCTTGGCGCATTACTGGCAACTCCTCTGTTTACAGATATGAGTTGGGCGCACACCCCGATGTGCTTGACTATTTCCGCAACAACTTTGACAGCATTCGCAAACAGTTCCGGAACGAACAAGCCTATCTGTCTGACTTTTTACACCGACAAGGCAAACTGGCTTACTGGCCCACTGAATGGTGTCCTAGTTTCAAGTACCACAGCATTCCATCGTGGCCCACCAATTATTGGACTGCGCCCTACATTCCCAAAGATGCACGCATTGTGATTTTTCATGGCGAATGCAATCCGCCCGATGCACTGGCAGGTAAACGCAATCGAAAATTTCGATTCATCAAGCCTGCAATGTGGGTGGCAGATCACTGGAAAGAATAAAAAAAGGCGTTCAACAGAACGCCTTTTTCATGGAAGCTGCAGCGGGTCTTAGATGTAAGACACAGCCACAATTTCATAGCGCTTTTCACCACCTGGCGCTTGCACCACAGCCACATCACCCTCTTCTTTGCCAATGAGTGCACGGGCAATCGGGCTGCTGATGTTGATCAAACCCAACTTGAGATCGGCTTCGTCCTCACCCACGATTTGGTACTTGACCACTTCGCCAGTGCTTTCTTCTTCCAATTCAACGGTTGTGCCAAAAACAATTCGGCCACCCGCGTCCACAGAAGCAGGGTCAATGATTTGCGCTGCGGACAGCTTGCCTTCAACCTCTTGAATACGACCCTCCACAAAACCTTGACGGTCTTTGGCAGCTTCGTATTCTGCGTTCTCACTCAAATCGCCTTGAGCACGCGCTTCAGCAATTGCATTGATCACCGAGGGACGCTCCACCGTTTTCAATTGATGAAGCTCGGCCTTGAGCTTTTCTGCGCCGCGCAGGGTAATGGGAATAGTAGCCAACTCAATGTCTCCAAACTTCTTTTAAGCGGTCAACATGGCATGCATTTCTTGAACAGAAATGACATCCAGTTTGTCCATGTATTTCATACCCTCAACAGCCGCTTCCGCGCCTGCGATGGTGGTGAATGTTGTGACACGCGCCAGCAAAGCCGAAGTGCGAATGACACGTGAATCGGCAATGGCGTTGCGCCGTTCTTCCACCGTGTTGATGACCAACGAAATTTCGTTGCTCTTGATCATGTCAACAATGTGAGGACGACCTTCTGTGACTTTGTTAACTGCTTGAACGGGTACACCTTCAGCCGCAATGGCGGCTGCAGTGCCCTTGGTTGCAAAAAGTTCAAAGCCCAAAGCGACCAACTCGCGCGCAATTTTTACAGCACGTGGCTTGTCACCATTCTTAACGGTCAAGAACACTTTGCCTTCGCGTGGCAACTTGGTGCCCGCACCCATTTGGCTCTTCACAAAGGCTTCGCCAAATGTTTTGCCCACACCCATCACTTCGCCAGTGGACTTCATTTCTGGGCCCAAAATAGTGTCGACGCCTGGGAACTTCACAAACGGGAACACGGCTTCTTTGACGCTGAAATAAGGCGGCGTGACTTCTTTGGTAATGCCCTGTGATGCCAAAGATTGGCCAGCCATGCAACGTGCCGCCACTTTGGCCAACTGAATGCCGGTGGCTTTAGAAACGTAAGGCACAGTGCGGGAGGCACGGGGATTCACTTCCAACACATAGATGACATCTTTGCCATCGACGTGTTGAATGGCAAACTGAACGTTCATCAAACCCACCACATTCAATGCGCCCGCCATGGCGGCTGATTGACGTTTGAGTTCATCCACAGTGGCTGCGCTCAAGCTGTAAGGGGGCAAAGAGCAAGCAGAGTCGCCGCTGTGGACGCCAGCTTGTTCGATGTGCTCCATCACGCCGCCAATGAAGGTTTTGCCTTCGGGGTCGCGCAGACAATCGACATCGCACTCAATGGCATCGTTCAAGAAGCGATCGAGCAGCACGGGGGAATCGTTGCTGACCTTGACCGCTTCGCGCATGTAACGCTCGAGGTCGCGTTGCTCGTGAACGATTTCCATGGCACGACCACCCAACACGTAGCTGGGGCGAACCACCAAGGGGTAACCCAAGGCGGCGGCTTTTTCCAAAGCTTCTGGCTCTGTGCGGGCTGTGGCATTGGGCGGCTGACGCAAGCCCAATTCGTGCAACAACTTTTGGAAACGCTCACGATCTTCTGCAGCGTCAATCATGTCGGGGCTGGTACCGATGATGGGCACACCAGCCGCTTCCAAACCAAGCGCCAATTTCAAAGGTGTTTGACCACCGTATTGAACAATCACGCCCGTTGGCTTTTCTTTGTCCACAATTTCGAGCACGTCTTCTAGCGTCAGCGGCTCGAAGTACAAGCGGTCGGACGTGTCGTAGTCGGTTGAAACCGTTTCGGGGTTGCAGTTGACCATGATGGTTTCGTAACCATCTTCGCGCATGGCCAAAGCGGCATGCACGCAGCAATAGTCAAACTCAATGCCCTGACCAATTCGGTTGGGACCGCCACCCAAGACCATGATCTTTTTGTTGGTGGTGGGCTCTGCTTCGCACTCATCTTCATAAGTGGAATACATGTAAGCCGTGTCGGTCGAGAACTCGGCCGCGCAAGTGTCCACACGTTTGTAAACGGGGCGCACATTCATAGCGTGGCGCTGCGCACGCACTTCGTGTTCGGTTGTTTTGAGCAGCTTGGCTAAGCGGCGATCTGAGAAACCTTTTTTCTTCAAAGCGCGCAGCTCGTCGGCCGTGATGGCTTTGAGGTGAGTGGTTTCGAGTTCAAGTTCAATCTTGACGATGTCTTCAATTTGAACCAAGAACCAGCGGTCAATTTTGGTGAGTTCAAACACTTCATCGACACTGAGGCCCATGGCGAAAGCATCGCCCACGTACCAAATGCGATCGGGACCTGGCTCGCCCAGTTCTTTTTCAAGAACTTCGCGGTCTTGTGTTTTTTCGTTCAAGCCATCGACGCCCACTTCCAAACCGCGCAAGGCTTTCTGGAAGGATTCTTGGAACGTACGGCCCATGGCCATCACCTCGCCCACAGACTTCATCTGAGTGGTGAGGCGGCTGTCGGCTGTGGGAAATTTTTCGAAGGCGAAGCGTGGAATCTTAGTCACCACGTAATCAATGCTGGGCTCGAAACTGGCGGGTGTAGCGCCGCCCGTAATTTCGTTGCGCAACTCATCCAGCGTGTATCCCACGGCCAATTTGGCGGCCACTTTGGCAATGGGGAAACCTGTGGCTTTAGAGGCCAACGCAGAGGAACGAGACACACGTGGGTTCATCTCAATGACCACCATGCGGCCGTCTTTGGGATTGATCGAGAACTGAACGTTGGAACCACCGGTGTCAACACCAATTTCACGCAGCACAGCCAAGCTGGCATTGCGCATGATTTGATATTCTTTGTCCGTCAATGTTTGAGCGGGCGCAACCGTGATGGAGTCGCCTGTGTGCACACCCATCGGGTCTAAGTTTTCGATGGAGCAAATGATGATGCAGTTGTCCGCCTTGTCGCGAACCACTTCCATCTCGTACTCTTTCCAACCCAACAGCGACTCTTCAATGAGGAGTTCGTTGGTGGGAGATGCTTCCAAACCGCGTTTGCAGATGGTCTCGAATTCTTCGGGGTTGTAGGCAATACCGCCACCGGTGCCGCCCAAGGTAAAGCTGGGGCGAATGACGGTAGGGAAACCCATTTCACGCTGAACTGTCCAAGCCTCTTCCATGCTGTGGGCAATGCCAGAGCGCGCAGAGCCCAGACCAATTTTGGTCATGGCATCTTTGAACTTCAAGCGATCTTCGGCTTTGTCGATGGCTTCGGGTGTGGCGCCAATCAGCTCGACTTTGTATTTGTCGAGTACGCCGTTGTGCCACAAATCGAGCGCACAGTTGAGCGCTGTCTGGCCGCCCATGGTGGGCAGGATGGCATCAGGACGCTCTTTGGCAATGATCTTCTCAACCGTTTGCCAAGTGATGGGCTCGATGTAAGTGACGTCCGCAGTGGCGGGGTCGGTCATGATCGTGGCAGGGTTGCTGTTGATCAAGATGACTTTGTACCCCTCTTCGCGCAAAGCTTTACAAGCTTGCACGCCAGAGTAGTCGAACTCACAGGCCTGGCCAATGATGATGGGGCCAGCGCCAATGATGAGAATGCTTTTTAGGTCGGTCCGCTTTGGCATGTTATTTGGTCTCCATCAGGTTGATGAAGCGATCGAAGAGATAGGCAATGTCATGAGGACCAGGTGAGGCCTCAGGGTGACCTTGGAAACAGAAAGCAGGTTTGTCCGTGCGGGCCAAACCTTGCAAGGTGCCGTCAAACAAAGACACGTGGGTCGCGCGCAAGTTGGCGGGCAAAGATTTTTCGTCAACCGCAAAACCGTGGTTTTGGCTGGTGATGGACACACGTCCCGAGTCGAGGTCTTTGACGGGGTGGTTGGCACCATGGTGACCAAACTTCATTTTGAAAGTTTTGGCGCCACTGGCCAAGGCCATGATTTGGTGACCCAAGCAAATACCAAAAGTAGGTATGCCTGTTTCGATCAGCTCTTTGGCCGCGGCAATGGCGTAGTCGCAAGGTTCTGGATCGCCAGGGCCGTTGGACAAAAAGATGCCATCGGGCTTGTGTTTGAGGACCTCGGCGGCTGGGGTTTTGGCGGGGACCACTGTGACTTTGCAGCCGCGCTCGGCCAGCATGCGCAAGATGTTTTTCTTGACGCCAAAGTCATAGGCCACCACATGGAAACGCGGGGCAGTTTGTTGGCCGTAGCCACTGCCCAATTTCCACTCGGACTCGGTCCAAGCGTATGAAGCAGACACACTGACCTTTTGGGCCAAGTCCAAGCCAGCCATGGCAGGTGCTGCTTTAGCAGCTTGCACTGCTTGGGCTGTGAGTTCGGGCGTGACCGCCTGACCTGCAGCCAAAGCCACAATGGCGCCGTTTTGAGCACCCTTGGTGCGCAACAGGCGTGTGAGTTTGCGGGTGTCGATGTTGGCAATGGCCACGGTGCCACTGCGTGACAAGTAGGCCGAGAGCGTTTCGGTAGAGCGGAAATTGCTTGCGACCATGGGCAGATCTTTGATGATCAGGCCAGCAGCATGGACTTTGTCGGATTCGACATCCTCGGGGTTGACGCCATAGTTGCCGATGTGCGGATACGTGAGAGTCACGATCTGCTGGCAATAGCTGGGGTCTGTGAGGATTTCTTGATAGCCGGTAAGAGAGGTATTAAAAACCACCTCACCAACTGTGGAGCCAGGGGCTCCAATGGAATTGCCGACAAAGACTGTGCC
Organism: Limnohabitans sp.; assembly: GCA_030158125.1. Classification (GTDB taxonomy): domain Bacteria; phylum Pseudomonadota; class Gammaproteobacteria; order Burkholderiales; family Burkholderiaceae_C; genus Limnohabitans_A. Next base: position 44,106 of record JAOATL010000014.1, read on the forward strand.
GTCTGCAAGCGCCAAAATGGCTAAGGGGAAGGTTCCCTGAAGAGACAAAAGCACTGGGTTCTCCGGTATGGTTCGGGTACGCCCCAGCACGCGCAAGGTTCACCTTAAAAGGTTAACTTTTTAGCTGCTTTTGAAGGGATGTGGCTTGTAGTGAGCGGGTGCGTACAGGTTGATGCGGGAAAGCCTCTCATTATAGCCGCGAGTATTCCCTAACCCAAGCTTGAGCGCCTTGATTTTTCAACAAATTGACACACACTACACGCCCCCAAGGGGATCTTTACAAGGAAGTGGCGCTGGCGTGCAGGCAGATGGCGGCGGCTGTGGCCACATTCAACGACTCCTCACCACCAGGCTGTGCAATTCTGACCTTCTGATGCACCTGAGCCATCAATTCGGGCGACACACCCTGCCCTTCATGCCCCATCACCCAAGCACATTGCCGAGGCAACTTGTTTTGTTGAATCAACTCATGCAAAAAACGACCTTCATGCACATCGGTACCCAACAATGGCACGTTCAGGGCCTTTAAGTCATCTGCACTGGCCGACTCGATCAGACGCAAACCAAAGTGCGCACCCATTCCAGCTCGCAAGACCTTGGAGGACCACATGCCTGCCGTTCCTTTAAGGGCCACCACTTGTTTGAAACCAAAAGCGGAAGCACTGCGCAAAATAGCACCCACGTTGCCGGCATCCTGCAGCCTGTCAAGAACCACTGTTGCCGCATCAGGGTCTAGCTCGGGTGGCACAGGCAAAGTCAGAAGAAAGCCCATTTTGGCAGGTGACTCCAGCGCGCTCAGTCCTGCAAACAACTCATCTGGCACCACCCACACGTCGACAGCGCAATGCCCCCACTCAAACTCTGAAGCTTGCCAAATGGACTCTGAGAAAATGGCCAAATCGGGCTTCACGCCTCGCGACAATGCAGCTCGGCACAGATGGTCACCCTCCATCCAAACCAAGCCCGCTTTTCGATAAGCTTGAGAATCTTGCGCCAAACGACGAATAATTTTCAAACGGGGGTTGTCTCGCGACGTGATGAGTTTCATGATTTTTGGGCGGCCAAAATGGCCTGCGTCACTGGCGCAAAAGTTTTACGGTGAAACGGTGTTGCACCCCAAGTTTGCAGTGCCTTTAAGTGAATGGCCGTGCCATATCCTTTGTGAGCATCGAAACCGTAGGCTGGGAATTGCCGATGCATCTCATCGCACATGCGGTCGCGGTGCACTTTGGCCAAGATAGAAGCCGCTGAAATTTCTTGCACCTTTTCGTCGCCCTTCACGATGGCTTCCCCCCGCACATCCAAAATTGGCAAACGATTCCCATCAACATACACCAAAGTAGGTTTCAAGCGCAGAGCCTCAACGGCCCTTTGCATGGCCAGCATGGTGGCTTGCAAAATATTCAAGCTGTCAATTTCTTCCACACTGGCCTCGGCAATGGCAAAGCACAAAGCTTTGGCTCGAATTTCATCGAACAAGCGCTCGCGGGTTTTGGCGCTAAGCTTTTTGGAGTCGGCCAAACCTTTGATGGGTTTGAGGTCATCCAAGATGACAGCTGCAGCGACCACCGGACCCGCCAAGGGTCCGCGCCCAGCTTCGTCCACGCCAGCCAATAGACCGGGCGCATCCCATGCCAAGCTTACCTGTTCAGGCGTTGACAAGCGTTTGGATCGCATGGGCTGCCAATGTAGGGGTGTCGCGCAACAAAGACGCGTGCATTGTTTCAAACCTTCCGACCAAGGCTTGCGCTTTCGAGGGGGACTGCAACCAATCCAGGACAGCCTTGGACATGTTTGCTGGCGTGGCCTGATCTTGCAAAAATTCTGGCACGCAAAACTCTTGCGCCAAGATGTTGGGCAAGCCTACCCAGGGCTGCAACTTTTTGCGTTTCATCAATTGCCAACTGAGCCAATTCATGTTGTACGCAATCACCATGGGTTTTTTAAACAGCGCAGCTTCTAGCGTAGCGGTGCCACTTGCGATGAGTGTGACATCACACGCTGCCAATGCCGCATGTGATTGACCTTGCAAAATTTGAACTTGTGTGGCACCCACTTTATCGCGCATCTGGTCTATGCGCGCTTTCATGGAGGGCATGGCCGGCAACACAAACTGCAAGTTGGGCTCTCGCTTGCTGAGCAACATCGCCGTTTCAAAAAAACGCTCGGCCAAGTAAGTGATTTCAGATTCACGGCTTCCCGGTAAGAGCGCCACCACAGGCCGATCGGGATCTAGTTGTAATTCGTGGCGTGCTTTGAGCATGTCAACATGCATGGGAATGGCTTGCGCCAATGGGTGACCCACATAACTTGCAGGAATGCCGTGAGCATGCAGCAAATCTGATTCAAAAGGAAATATGCACAAAACATGGTCTACGCTTTGTTTAATTTTCTCAATGCGATCAGCTCGCCAAGCCCAAATGGAGGGGCACACAAAATGGACCGTGGGAATCCCAGCCTGTTTCAGATCACGTTCTAGATCGAGGTTGAAATCGGGCGCATCCACCCCCACAAAAACTTGGGGCGGTTGGGCCAACAGCTGCGCTTTGAGCTGATTTCGAATGCCTACAATTTCTCGGTAGTGCCGCAAAACTTCAACATAACCTCGCACCGCCAGCTTATCCGAAGGCCACAAGGCATTGAAGCCCTGCGCCTGCATGCGGGGGCCACCGATGCCATACAAGTTGGCATCGGGCCATTGCTCACGAATGCCCTGCATCATCAAACCTGCCAACAAATCACCTGAAGTTTCGCCCGCCACCATGGCCATGGAAAAAGCCCCTGCTGGGGCTTTTAATAGCGAAGAATTGGACACGTCTTGCACCGCTTATCTCACAATGCCACGTTCAGGCGAAGTGCCTTGCAAGAAGCTGAGCATCATGTCGACATCCGCCTTTGACTCTGGGTATTTTTGCGTGAGCAACTCAATTTCGGATTGCGCTTGGGCCAGCGTCAGGTTTTGACGGTATAGGCTTTTGTGCATGGTTTTGACCGCAGAAATTCTTTCAGCAGAAAATCCCCGGCGACGCAGCCCTTCAAAGTTCATGGAACGCGCTTGAGCGGGTTGCCCTTGTGCCATGACGAAGGGTGGCAAATCTGCAAAAAGCAATGAGTGCATGGCCGTAAAGCTGTGCGCACCCAATCTGCAGAATTGGTGAACCACCGTAAAGCCACCCAAGATCACCCAGTCATCGACGTGGACATGCCCAGCGAGTTGCGAACTGTTGGCAAAAATGGTGTGGTTACCGACGACGCAATCGTGGGCCAAATGCACGTAGGCCATGATCCAGTTGTCATTGCCCAGCTTGGTAACACCGGTATCTCCTGGTGAGCCAATGTTGAACGTGCAAAACTCACGAATGGTATTGCGATCACCGATGATCAGCTCACAAGGCTCGCCCGCGTACTTCTTGTCCTGCGGCACGGCTCCCAGTGAATTGAACTGAAAAATTTTGTTGTCTTTGCCAATGGTGGTGTGCCCCTCAATCACACAGTGACTGGCAACAGTGGTGCCAGCATCAATGCGAACGTGAGGGCCAATGACCGTGTAAGGACCTACCGAGACACTACTGTCCAGCTGTGCCAGGGGGTCAATGATGGCTGTGGGATGAATAAGAGACACAGTGGTCATAGGCTTTGACTTTTAGGCAACTTTACGCATGGTGCACATGAGTTCAGCTTCAACTGCAATTTCTTCGCCCACCTTTGCGCGCGCCTTGAATTTGAAAATGCCAGCCTTCATGCGATCAAGTTCCACTTCCAAAATCAGTTGATCACCGGGTTCAACAGGACGCTTGAAACGCGCGCCATCGATGCCAGCAAAGTAGTAGACAGTATTTTCATCAGGTGTTTCTCCCATGGTGTCAAATGCCAACAACGCTGCGGCTTGCGCCAAGGCCTCCAGCATCAGCACGCCTGGCATGACGGGACGGGATGGGAAATGACCTGTGAAGTAAGGCTCATTGACCGACACATTTTTCAATGCCTTGATGCGAACCCCTTTTTCAATTTCCAACACACGGTCGACCAATAAGATGGGAAAACGGTGCGGTAATTGCTTGAGAATTTGATAAATGTCCATCATGATGATTTTTCCTGTAAGGGTGGCTGAAGGCGCTGCGCCTCCATGGCTTTGATTCGATCGCGTAGTTGGTGCAATTGCTTGAGGCTGGCTGCATTTTTTTCCCATGCTGAATTGTCGTCAATGGGAAACAGACCCGTGTACTGACCAGGTTTGTTGATGCTGCGCGTGACGACAGAGGCGGCAGAAATATGCACGCCATCGGCCAGACTGAGGTGTCCCAAAATGATGGCACCACCACCTACCGTGCAGTTGGCACCGATGCGCGCACTGCCCGCCACACCCACGCATCCCGCCATGGCCGTGTGCTTACCAATCTGAACGTTGTGACCAATTTGAATGAGGTTGTCTAACTTCACGCCATCTTCAATGACCGTGTCCTGCAAGGCACCTCGGTCAATGCAAGTATTGGCACCAATCTCAACATCGTTGCCGATGGTCACGGCACCCAGTTGCTCAATTTTGACCCATGCGCCTTGGTGCATGGCAAAGCCAAAGCCATCGGCGCCAATGACCACGCCGGCATGCACAATACAGCGCTCGCCAATTTGGCAGTTCTCACCCAAAGTGACCCTTGATTTGAGCTGGCTCAGTGCGCCCACTTTGGCGCCCCGCTCCACCACACACAGAGGTCCAATGATGGCCGTCTCGTGCACGGTGGCGGTAGCATCGACCACAGCACTTGGATGAATTCTGTATGCGGGCACTGGTGCCGTTCTTTTTTTCCACAGTTGGGTGAGTTGTGCGAAATAAAAATACGGGTCATCTGTGACGATACACGCACCACGCGTTAAGGCCAGATCCTTGAATTGTGCTGTGACAATGACACAAGCAGCATGCGACTGCAACAAATGAGATTGGTATTTGGGGTGGCTGAGAAAGCTCAGCTCACGTGGGCCCGCGCTCTCAAGCGGGGCCAATTTATCAATGGGCGTTTGTGGACTACCGTGAAGGCTGCCGCCTAAAACTTCAATAATTTCACCAAGCTGCAGCACAACACAGGTCCAATGCGCTTAGCAATTACTTGCCAGCGGAAGCGTTGAGTGACTTGATGACTTTGTCAGTAATGTCGTGCTTAGGGTTGATGTAGACGGCTTCTTCAAAAATCACGTCGTATTTTTCTGCTTCTGCCACTTGCTTCACGGCCCTTTTAGCGCGCTCGATCACGACTTGCTGCTCTTCGTTTTTACGTGTATTCAAGTCTTCTTGGAATTCACGACGCTTGCGTTGCAACTCACGGTCTTGGTCCATGAGTTGTTTTTGACGCGTATTGCGCTGTGTCTCTGACAACGTGGGTGCTTCGCGCTCGAATTTTTCAAAAGCGGCTTTGTTGGTGTTGCCTAAATCCATCAGATCTTTATCACGCTTTGCAAATTCTTGCTCCAACTTGGCCTGCGCTGATTTGGCGGTGCTAGCTTCGCGAAAAATACGATCGGTGTTCACGAAACCGATTTTGAATTCCTGTGCGCTTGCAAGGCTAGCGCCCATAGCGCCCAAGGCCAGCAAACAAACTTGTGAGAAATGGCGAAGTGTTTTCATTAAAAGGAAGTTCCAATTTGGAATTGCAATCTCTGGATTTTATCCGTAACCTGGCGCCTCATTGGCACTGCGTAAGAAAAGCGCAATGGACCCATTGGTGAAATCCAGCTTAAGCCGACACCATAGGATGATCTGAGCTCAGACAACTGGATTTTTTCATTTTCACCAAAAGCACGTCCCACATCCGTAAATGCAAACAAACGCAGGGTTCGATCGTTGCCTGCACCAGGGAATGGCGCCAGCAATTCTGCGTTCATGACAATCTTCTTAGGTCCACCCAAGTACAGGCTGTTGGTGTTGTCTGAAGGACCCAAAGTAGACTGCTGGAAACCGCGAACACTGCCCAAACCACCAACAAAGTAGTTCTTGAACAAAGGATACGGCCTGTCAGACAAACCCTGGCCCCAACCCAAGTCGGCGTTGAGTGCTAAAGTATACTTTTTAGTCAGTGGGGTGTACTGTTGGATTTGATAATTGGTGCGAACGTAACGCGCATCGCCTGACATGCTGAGGTCGGCATTGAAGCGCTGCAGCATACCGCGCGTGGGCACCAAAGCACTGTCCCGCCCATCCCGTGCCCAGCCCACCGTCAGGGGCAGCGAGTTGCTGGTGTAGCCAAATTGCTGCATGTACTCTACATACGCGTTGGGCAAATTGTTGCCGGGACGAATAGCGGTTTGCTCTAAGTTGGCACCAAAGTAAACCGTGTCAATTTCACTGAAAGGCACACCAAAACGCATGCCCGCCCCAGAGCTGACCAAACTGTAAGCGTTTAAATCGCCCAAATAGGGACGCGTTGTGCGGTGAAACACGTCGATGGTTCTAGAAATACCTTCGGGTGTGAAGTACGGATCGGTGGTACTCACCACAATGGTGCGGTTGTATTTGCTGGTATTGATCTCTGTGGCCAAGTAGTTGCCAGAACCAAAGGCATTCTCTTGCCGAATGCCAAAACTCAATGCCACTTTTTCAGTAGAGGAAAAGCCTGCGCCCAATGACACACTGCCCGTGGGTTTTTCAACCACATTCACCGTCAAATCCACTTGATCGGTCGTTGCGGGCACCTCTTGCGTGTCAATGTTGACCTCGGTGAAGAAACCCAAACGATCAACACGGTCTCGTGATAACTTAATTTTGTCACCGTCATACCAAGCAGACTCGAGCTGACGGAACTCACGCCGAATCACTTCGTCTCGCGTTCGATTGTTACCGGCGACATTGATGCGACGGACATATGCGCGCCTGGAAGGCTCAGCCAACAGCACAAAATTAACACGGTTGTTCAAGCGGTCTATATCGGGTCTGACGTCGACTCGGGCAAACGCGAAACCAAACTTGCCAAAATAATCGGTGAAGGCTTTGCTTGTTTCAGCCACAGTTTCGGCGTTGTAGGGCTGGCCCAAACCAATTTTGACCAAGGCCTTGAACTCATCTTCTTTGCCAAGAAAATTACCTTCCAGTTTTACACCAGATACGACAAAACGCTCACCCTCGGTGACATTGATGGCAATAGAGATATCTTGTTTATCCGCTGAAATGGCCACTTGAGTCGAGTCAATTCGAAACTCTAAGAAACCCCGGCTGAGGTAATAAGAGCGCAATGATTCCAAATCGGCATTGAGTTTGGTGCGGGAATAACGGTCTGATTTGGTGTACCAACTGAGCCAGCCCCCCACATCCAAATTGAACTGGTCTTTGAGGCTGTTTTCAGAAAAAGCTTGATTGCCGGTGATGCGGATTTCTTTGATTTTAGAAGGGCCACCTTCGGAGACTGTAAAGGTGAGCTTGACTCGGTTGCGCTCAACGGGTGTGACCGTGGTGACAACTTCCGCCCCGTACAAACTGCGAGTGATGTACTGACGTTTTAACTCTTGCTCAGCTTTGTCTGAAAGTGCTTTGTCAAAAGGACGACCTTCAGAAATACCCACTTCTTTCAGCGCTTTGATCAACACATCTTTGTCAAATTCCTTCAAACCAACCCATTCAACTTCTGAGATGGATGGACGCTCTTCCACAATCACAACCAACACATCGCCTTGCGCATCCAGACGCACATCCTTGAACAGGCCAAGTGCAAACAACGCGCGAATAGCCGCTGATCCAGATTCATCGTTGTAGAGATCACCCACGCGAAAAGGCAGTGACGCAAACACAGTGCCAGACTCAATGCGCTGCAAACCTTCGACACGAATGTCTTTCAATTTAAAAGGTTCAATGGCCCAAGCAGACATGCTACTCAAAGCTGTTGCAATGAGAACACAAAGTGGCTGTAAGCGAAATTGGTGTGGAAGAAATTTCATGCGTTTGTATTAATTAAAGAGTCGCGTCAGGTCATTGAAAAACGCCAAGCTCATGATGAAAATCAACAAAGCCAGACCGACTTTTTGCAAACCCCGTTGCCAAGCAACAGATACCGGTTTACCCGTCAGTGACTCCCAAAGATAATACATCAGGTGCCCGCCGTCCAACATCGGTAACGGTAGCAGATTCAGCAAGCCTAAGCTGACACTGATCAGGGCCAAAAAGCTTGTGTACGCAAACAAGCCCCTCTGAGCCGACTGGCCCGCTTGCTCAGCAATGGTCAAAGGACCGCTCAGGTGCTTAGAAGTGGCTTCTCCCGTCAACATTTTGCCCAGCAATTGACCGGTCATCAGTGCAATTTGCTTGACTTGACTGAAGCCCAGCCCAAGACCATCCCAAAAACCAGCACGTACCCATTCAGTTTCGGAGGGCACGCCGACCACCGCACCAATTCGCCGAATGGGACTCGAAGTAGGCGGGCCTGGGACAGGGCTTAGAACGGGGACCACCGTCAGTGATAAGCGATTCCCTTGGCGATCAATCTCCCAAACCATCTTGACCGGTGCAAATTGGCCCGTGTCTTTGTCCGCTTCCTGCGTCTCGTCATCACCACGAATCAAGGACCTTAAATGCTGAGAATCCCTGACTTCTTGCGAATCGACCGTCAAAACAAGATCGCCGGGCTGCAGGCCGGCTTTATCGGCTGCAGCGCCCACTTCGACACGGCCAATGATGGGCAAAACCTTGGGATGCCCCCACCAAGCCAATGCACTGAACAGCACTGCCGCCAACAACAAATTGGCCAAGGGGCCTGCTGCCACAATACTGGCACGTGCCATCAAACTTTTTTGATCAAAGGCCATGTGCCGTTGGTCTTGCGGCACATCAGACTCCCTGCCGTCTAGCATTTGGATGAAGCCCCCCAAAGGCAACGCGCCTATCCTAAATTCGGTGTTTTGACCGGGTCTTTGTTTTTGGGGCCGCCATTGGTAAATGGTTTTACCAAAGCCAATTGAGAAAACCATGACTGGCACCCCCCAGGCCAGCGCCATCCTGTAGTGGCCGTATTCATGCACCGCAATCAGCAGTGTCAATGCAAACAAAAAAGCCAGAAGCGTTAACACAAGCGATGCAAGCTCTAGAACAACATCAGTGGGTCGCGAGACGACGAACCAGCGCCGCAGCATGCACACGACTGATGGCATCCAAAGCCAATAAGTCCGACAAACTTTGAGGCGATTGAGGCATGGTTTTCGTCAGCGTTTCCAAGTTCACATGGTGAATTTGATCAAATCGAATTTGCCGATTGAGAAAGGCCTCAACCGCAATTTCATTGGCGGCATTTAAGACCGCACAGGTACCGGATGCTGCATCAAGCGCATGCCACGCCAGTTTTAACCCTGGAAAACGCACATCGTGACCATGATCGTCAATGGCTTCAAAGGTCATGGGTTTGAGGTTGTGAAAATCCAAACCTTGGGCGCCCGAGGTGATGCGTTCTGGCCAACTGAGCCCATAGGCGATAGGCACGCGCATGTCGGGCGTACCCAATTGCGCGACAACGGAGGTGTCTTTGTACTTCACCATGGAGTGGATGATGCTCTGAGGATGAATGACCACACTCAACTGATCTGGGGTGACGCCAAACAAATATCGCGCTTCGATGACTTCGAGTGCCTTGTTCATCATGGTAGCGGAGTCAACCGAAATTTTGCGCCCCATGACCCAGTTGGGATGCGCGCATGCTTCTTCAGGTGTGACATCGCGCAGGCTGGCAACAGCTCGTGTTCGAAAGGGACCGCCTGAGGCCGTCAAGATGATTTGCTCGATGCGGTTGGCCCAAGTGGCCGGGTCATCTGGCAAAGATTGAAACACCGCAGAATGCTCACTGTCGATGGGCAATAAAACAGCCCCCCCTTTTTTGACAGCGCTGAGGAAAACATCGCCGCCCACAACCAGTGCCTCTTTGTTGGCCAACAGCAAACGCTTGCCCGCATGAGCAGCGGCCAAGCATGGCGACAAGCCAGCAGCCCCCACGATGGCCGCCATCACGGCGTGTACTTCTGGATGAGAGGACACAGTGTCGAGCGCCTCAGCACCCCACAACACCTCAACCGACAAGCCCTCCGCTTTGACACGATCTGCAAGCAGACGTCCGGCATGCTCTTGGGCCATCACCGCATAACGGGGTTTGAACTTGGCGCATTGCGCCAAGATGACCTCAACTTGTACAGAGGCTGTGAGCGCAAACACTTGGTATTGATCAAGATGGCGAGACAACACATCCAAAGTGTTGGTACCGATTGAACCGGTGGAACCTAGGATGGTGATGTTTTGTTTCATGATGCGGGGCACTGACTAAACCGATGGCCAGTTGAGCAACATCAAGGCGATGGGTAAACTGGGCAACAATGCATCCAAACGGTCGAGCACACCGCCATGGCCTGGCAACAAATTGGAACTGTCTTTTACACCGGCACTGCGTTTAACCAGCGACTCCACCAAGTCGCCCACCACACTCATCGTGGTCAGAAAAACCAAACTGAGCACCCATAAAAAGACACCGTGCGACATCATGTGTGTAAACAAACTGGTTCCCGGCCATTGGTATGTTTGCTCCAATTGCATCCAAGTCCACGCCAGTACAAACACGCCGCACAAACCACCGATGGCGCCTTCCCAGCTTTTGCCAGGACTGACAGTTGGTGCTAATTTTCGGTGAATGATGCGACCGCCCAGTGCCTTGCCACAGAAATAGGCAAACACATCGGCAGCCCACACGACACAAAAAATAGACAACAACAATTGAATGCTTGCGGTTCGTGCTTGAGCCATGGCAAGCCAAGAAAGCCACAGCATGATGAGACCCAGCATCCAACGTAAATCACGGTGCCACAAGGCCCAGCCTTGAACACCACGCTGCAACATCCAAGCCGTCACGCCGACCCAGCCAGAACCAGCCAACCACCAGACCCAAGCATCGGTGTGGGTGGTCCATCCAGCCCACCACGCAAAAACACAAAGGTCGGCACAAATAACACCAGAAAGGATGGCCTGCCGACCCGACATGCCGTTCATGTTGCCCCACTCCCAAGCACCTGCGCCCATCATGAGAATGGACAAAACATAAAAAGGCTGGGGTGATGCCGCAAAAAGTGCTGGCAGCAAAACAGCCAGCAAAGCCAGTGCAGTGATGATGCGTTGCTTGAGCATCGAATCAGCCAAAAAACTTCTGTAAAAGCATGATTCGACGCATGTTCAAAGATTTAAAGGCCTTAAACGGCCATGATCTCTTGCTCTTTGCCCGCGACCAATTGGTCGATTTCCGCAATGTGCTTGTCAGTGACTTTTTGCACTTCAGCTTCTGAACGCTTTTGTTCGTCTTCTGAAGCCAGTTTGTCTTTGACCAATTTTTTCACAGACTCATTGGCATCGCGGCGCAAATTGCGCACGGCAATTTTGGCGTTTTCACCTTCGGTGCGAACCAGCTTGGTCATTTCTTTGCGACGCTCTTCGCTCATGGGCGGCATGGGAACGCGAATCAAATCGCCCATGGAAGCGGGATTTAAACCGAGGTCGCTTTCGCGAATGGCTTTTTCAATTTTGGCAGCCATGTTTTTTTCCCAGGGCTGAACGCTGATGGTGCGCGAGTCAATGAGAGAAACGTTGGCCACTTGCGACAAGGGCATCATTGAGCCGTAGTAATCCACCTGGATGGTGTCCAAAATAGCAGGATTGGCACGGCCAGTGCGAATTTTGGTGAGGTTGTTTTTGAAAGCCGCAATGGACTGGTCCATTTTGGTTTGCGTGGTTTTCTTGATGTCTTCTAAGCTCATGAAATTCTCCGGTGCCAGATGTGGCAGGTTCAAGAATGAGGTCGCTGTTCCGCGATATTAGGCGTACACCAAAGTGCCCTCGTCCTCGCCCATGACCACTCGCTTGAGGGCCCCATGCTTGAAAATCGAAAACACTTTGACGGGTAGTTTTTGGTCGCGGCACAGCGCAAAGGCAGTGGCGTCCATGATGCCCAAGTTTTGAGAGATGGCATCGTCAAATGAAATTTTGCTGTAGCGCGTGGCTGTGGGATCCTTCTTGGGGTCTGCGCTGTACACGCCATCTACTTTGGTGGCTTTGAGCACCAATTCAGCACCAATTTCTGCACCGCGCAAGGCGGCGGCTGTGTCTGTCGTAAAAAATGGATTGCCCGTACCTGCTGCAAAAATAACCACTTTACCTTCTTCCAGGTACTGCAATGCTTTGGGGCGAACGTAGGGCTCCACCACCTGCTCAATGGCAATGGCAGACATGACGCGAGCAGTAAGACCGGCTTTGTCCATGGAGTCGGCCAAGGCCAGCGCATTCATGACGGTGGCCAACATGCCCATGTAGTCGGCTGTGGCACGGTCCATGCCAACGGCACCGCCCGCAACACCCCTGAAGATGTTGCCACCACCAATGACCACGGCCACTTCAACACCCAAACGGGTAACTTCGGCAATCTCTTCAACCATGCGAACAATGGTGGCACGGTTGATACCAAACTGGTCGTCACCCATCAATGCCTCGCCTGACAGCTTGAGCAAAATACGCTTGTGAGCTGGTTGGGCGATGGTCATGACGGGCTCCTCATAAAGACAGATTTAAGTTTAACGTTGAATCGCCCTTTCGAGCGATTCTTTTACCCGGGTTTTAACCCTGATAGAGGCAGATTAGCCTGCGTTTTGAGCGGCAGCAACTTGTGCAGCCACTTCAGCGGCAAAGTCGTCAACCTTCTTCTCAATGCCCTCGCCCACCACGTACAAAGTGAAGGCTTTGACTTGGGTGGCTTCGGCTTTGAGCATTTGCTCGACAGTTTGCTTGTCGTTTTTCACAAAAGTTTGGTTGTTCAAAGACACTTCTTTGAGGTATTTCTGAACAGAACCTTCGATCATTTTGGCTGCGATGTCGGCAGGCTTGCCAGACTCGGCGGCCTTGGCTGTAGCAACTGAACGCTCTTTTTCGATCAGGTCGGCAGGCACATCGTTGCTGGTCAAAGCCACTGGCTTCATGGCGGCAACGTGCATGGCAACGTCTTTGGCCGCTGTTTCTTTGCCTTCGTACTCAACCAACACACCAATGCGGGTGCCGTGCAAGTAAGTCGCGATTTGTGCACCACCGGCCACGCGCTTGAAGCGGCGGAAGCTCATGTTTTCACCGATTTTGCCGATGAGGCCTTTGCGAACTTCTTCCAATGTAGGACCGAAGCCATCTTGGCTGTATGGCAATTCGCCCAATGCAGCCACGTCGGCTGGATTGTTCAAAGCAACCAACTTGGCAGCGGCGTTGGCCAATGCCAAGAAACTGTCATTCTTGGTCACGAAGTCGGTTTCGCAGTTGACTTCGAGCATGGCACCTGTGTTGCCTTCTGTGTAGGCCACGATCACGCCTTCGGCTGTGATACGTGATGCAGCCTTGCCAGCTTTTGTGCCCAATTTAACGCGCAGCAACTCTTCTGCTTTGGCCATGTCGCCTTCGGCTTCCGTCAGGGCTTTTTTGCACTCCATCATGGGGGCATCGGTTTTAGCGCGCAATTCTGCGACCATGCTTGCGGTAATAGCAGCCATTTTGTTTCTCCGTTTCGTCTTCGAATGTAAATTCGAACTAAATAAAAATTGATAAAAACTCAGTGAGACTCAGGTTAAAAAAAAGGGGCAAGAAGCCCCTTTTCTCTGGTTGAGTGGGCCTTAAGCAGATGCTTCTTGCACTTCAACGAATTCGTCCGCGCCTTCAGCAGCCACAGCGTTGACCACGTCTTGAACGGCGTTTGCACGACCTTCAATGATGGCGTCGGCAATGCCGCGAGCGTACAAAGTAACGGCCTTGGAAGAGTCGTCGTTACCTGGAATGATGTAGTCGATGCCTTCGGGTGAGTGGTTGGAGTCAACCACGCCGATCAATGGAATGCCCAATTTTTTGGCTTCCAAGATGGCAATCTTGTGGTAACCCACGTCGATCACGAAAATGGCATCGGGCAATGTGGCCATGTCTTGAATGCCACCGATGTCTTTTTCAAGCTTCTCGATTTCACGTTTGAACATGAGTTGTTCTTTTTTGCTCAAAGAGTCGAGGCCGACTTCTTGCTGAGCCTTCATGTCCTTCAAGCGCTTGATGGAAGTCTTGACTGTTTTGAAATTGGTGAGCATGCCGCCCAACCAGCGTTGGTCCACGTAAGGAACGCCAGCGCGCTGCGCTTCAGCTGCCACGGTTTCACGGGCTTGGCGCTTGGTGCCAACCATCAGGATGTTGCCGCGGTTTGCAGAGAGTTGTTTGACGAACTTCAATGCATCTTGGAACATCGGCAAAGATTTTTCCAAGTTGATGATGTGGATCTTGTTGCGGTGACCGAAGATGAAGGGGGACATCTTGGGGTTCCAGAAGCGAGTTTGGTGACCAAAGTGGACACCGGCTTCCAGCATTTCGCGCATGGTAACGGACATATTGTTTCTCCGAAGGTTGGGTCTAAAATCCGGCTCACACATCGGTTGTTTGTGGCGGTGCGATGAAGCACCATCCTTCAAACAGCCAACACCTTGAAGGAGCCGGTTTGCGATTTACTTGCAGGTGAATTCCTGCTAAGCCTGTCGAGTATAGCATCCCAAATTGCACTTTCTCCGGTCTTTTCCACCCTCTTTACACACCTCCTCACCAGCCATGCGCCAAGACCTGATCGCCACCCTCCAAGCGCTTAACACCCAACAGACCACCCCCATGGCCGAATGGCAGAAAAGCCAGGAACTGGCCAGAAGCTCAGCCTGCGACAAGGCTTTTATGGCCCTAGCGCCTGCAGAGCCCCCCCCCTTTTTACGGGAGCAGAGCTTGCTGAACGCGCCTCTCAAGGGTCTGGCTTTTTCTGTCAAAGACCTGTTTGATGTTGCTGGCAGTCCCACCTTGGCCGGCTCCACCGTCCTTAAAGGGCGGCCGGCAGCCTTGCTGGATTGCCCAGCCGTGGCACGCTTAGGCCACGCAGGCGGCGCGTTTCTGGGACGTACCAACATGGTGGAATTCGCTTTTTCGGGTGTAGGCAACAACCCACACTACGGCACACCTGCCGCTTGGGATGCCATATCTGACCAAGCCGTTTTGAGCAATGGTCAAGGCCATGTGCCCGGCGGCTCCTCTTCAGGTGCCGCAGTGTCCGTGGCCACAGGTGCTGCCTTTATCGGCTTAGGCTCTGACACTGGTGGCTCCATTCGCATCCCTGCGGCGCTCAATGGCATCGTGGGTTTTAAAAATACAGCTCGACTGGTTCCGACGGTGGGCGCTGTGCCTTTGTCCACCACCATGGACACCGTGTGCGCCATGACGCGCAGTGTTCGCGATGCGGTCTTGGCACATGAAATTTTGGCATCGCGCAAAGTTGCCCGTTCATCGCGTGATCTATCCAGCTATCGTTTAGCAGTTCCTACCAGCCTCATGCTGGACGGGCTATCGGCTGGCGTGCAAACGGCTTGGGAGCGTAGCCTGCGTCAACTTACCAAGGCAGGCGCGCGCATTGTTGAAACACCTTTGTTTGAAATCAGCGAACTGGCAGGACTCTTGGCCACAGGTGGTTTCAGCGCGGCAGAAAGTTACACCTGGCACAGGCACCTCTTGGCCAAAGGCGAGAGCCAATACGACCCTCGAGTGTCGGCCCGCATTTTGCGAGGTGCCAACATGAAAGCATTCGAGTATTTGGATTTACAAGCTGGCAGAACTGCATGGATTGGGCGCATGCAATCGGCACTCGCAGCGTTTGACGCACTGCTCTCCCCCACCTTGCCCATCCATGGGCCGACATTGGCCAGCGTGGCGCCTGGGGCAGACAGAGATGACGCATTTTTTACCACCAATACATTGTTGTTGCGCAATACGAGTGTGGTCAACATGCTCGATGGCTGCGCACTGTCTTTGCCTGTGCATCAAGCGGGTGAGCTGCCTAGCAGCATGATGGTGTGGCAAGGCCCCATGAAAGATGACGATGTCTTGAACATTTCGTTAGCGATTGAAACTGCATTGAGGTCTGCTTGAAAAAACTTAACTGGCAAGAGCCCCTTGCCTTGTTCAATGTGGCGCAAACGCGCCACATTGAACACTTGGCCAAAGCGCGCATCACAAGCGATGACAGCTTGATGGCGCAGGCCGGCTTGGCTGTGGCCAAGTTGGCCATGGCTTTGAAGCCTTTTGCGCCGTGCTACTGGATCTTTTGTGGACCTGGCAACAATGGCGGCGACGGGCTTGAAGCCGCAGCACTGTTACACCAATGGGGTCAACAGGTGCGCGTGGTGCTTTGGCAGCCTTCTTCTAAGCGCCCGGCGGATGCAAACAAGGCATTGCTGAAAGTCCAAGCATTGGGCGTTTCAATTCAAGAAGAGTTGCCAATTCGCAATTCCAAACATCGTGCATCGAACAATTCGGTGACATCAGAAGACCTGTGCATCGATGCCGTGCTGGGCATTGGTTTGCGCGCACCCTCTGCTGACGAATCAAGTGCTGATGCAGCGCAACAACTGCCATCTTGGATCGATGGCCTGTACCAACTGGGCGCAGATGTTTTGGCGGTAGACATACCGTCAGGATTGAATGCCGACACAGGACAATTTCAAAACAAAGAAAGCGCTTCACAACACATTCAAGCACAGCACACTTTGCAGTTACTCACAGCCAAACCAGGCTGCTTCACCGCACACGGCAGGGATGCCTGCGGCACATTGTGGACAGCGACATTAGGCAGCGAAGACCTGCAGCAAACGACGCACCCCGCAGCCCGGTTGAACAGCCCCACGCGACCAGCTCTAATGCGTCACCATGCAAGCCACAAAGGCACAAGGGGTGATGTCACGCTGATTGGCGGCGAAGCTGTTCAAGTGCGCGGAATGGGCATGACGGGCGCAGTGGATTTGGCGGCGACAGCAGCACTGCACGCAGGCGCAGGTCGTGTCATGGCTTGCTATTTAACAACCGATGCAACTGGGCCTGTTCAATCACCCCGCTTGGCAGAAATCATGCAACGCGACTTTTCAGCACTGAACTTTCAAGCCGGTGCCATCGTTTGCGGTTGCGGCGGCGGCATGGCTGTGCGTCAAGTTTTACCCATGGTCTTGCAGCAAAGCAAGCACTTGGTGCTTGATGCAGATGCGCTCAATGGCATTTCACAGGACCCCTGGCTGCGCGATATGGTGCGTCAACGCGCAACTCGAAAATGGTCAACGGTGATCACACCCCACCCACTTGAAGCAGCCAGACTAATGGACACCGATAGCGTTCATGTGCAACACGATCGCCTGAGGGCTGCGCAATTTTTGGCGGATGACCTGAAGTGCACTGTGGTACTGAAGGGCTCTGGCACCGTGATTGCTAAATCAGGCGAAACGCCTGTCATCAATCCCACCGGCAACGCGCATCTGGCCACGGGAGGGACAGGCGATGTATTGGCAGGTCTGTTGGGCGCGCGCATTGCACAAGGCATGGGCGACTTTGAAGCCGCCTGCGCTGCCGTGTTTGAACACGGCCTACTGGCAGATGAATGGCGCTTGCCTACGTTGACCGCAGGCAAGCTGGCGGAACTTATCCGCGGCCCGCGAATGGCATCTTAGTGGCCATCACGGTATGGAACATCACGTTAGCCTCTAAGGGCAAGCTGGCCATGTAGACCACAGACGTGCCAACCAAGGCCACGTCCATCAAAGGTTCGGCTTTGATTTCCAAATTGGCTTGCGGCACACCTTTGGCCATCTTCATGGCCATAGGCGTGGCTGCGTTGCCCACATCGATTTGGCCTACGGCAATGTCGTACTGACGACCATCCAATGAGGCTGTTTTGGTCAAGCCAGAAACGGCATGCTTGGTCGAAGTGTAAGCAATGGAAAAAGGACGTGGCGTAGTGGCAGAGATTGAACCATTGTTGATGATTCGACCACCCATGGGCGCTTGGTCTTTCATCACGCGGAAAGCTTCGCGAATGCACAAGAACATGCCTGTGAGATTGGTATCGACCACGTTCTTCCACATCTCCAAACTGAGTTCAGGCAACGGGATAGCAGGTGTACTGACACCGGCATTGTTGAACAGCAAGTCCACACGACCAAATGTTTTGACACACTGCGCAAACAAATTGGCCACAGAGTCTTCTTGCGTCACATCGGTAGGAACGGCCAGCACTTTGTAGTTGGCATTGATGGTTTTGGCCTCGGCCGCTACTTCTTCCAAATTCACCAAGCGACGACCAGCCAACACAACGGACCAGCCGTCGTTGAGCAAGGCCAATGCCGTTGCCTTGCCAATGCCTGATCCAGCGCCTGTGACGATGGCAATTTTTGAAGTGTGTGTCATGGATTCTGTCTCCTGTTTGAGTGTTTGTTACGAAAAAAATGATGTGTTGGTGAAAGAGTCGCCTCGGATTTCATCGTCGACTTTTTCTGGATTGGCTTGATTTCTTGGCACTTGCCGTCTTGGATGCAGTACCCTTTGAAACGACTTTGCCGTTGCGAGTGGAAGGTTTACCGCCCTCAACTTTGCGCGCATTGAAGGGGCGTGATTTGGATTTCACACCTTCAGCACTTGGCAGCCCAGCGCGTGCGTTGTCATTGCGATGACCGCTTTGCTTGCCTACGCCTTTGTCACGCATTTGGCGCGGACTGAATTCTTCCGCAGGATTGACCAACCGAAAATCAATTTTACGGCCATCCAAATCGACGCGACTGACCTGAATTTGAACACGGGTGCCAATGGCATAGCGAATGCCTGTTCTTTCACCACGCAACTCTTGGCGAGCTTCGTCAAAGCGGAAATACTCGCCACCGAGCTCGGTGATGTGCACCAAGCCTTCGACGTACAGATTGTCCAAGGTGACGAATATGCCGAAGCTGGTGGCCGATGTGACCACGCCCGAATATTCTTCGCCCAAATGCTCGCGCATGTATTTGCATTTCAGCCAGGCTTCTACATCGCGACTGGCTTCATCTGCGCGGCGCTCATTGGCACTGCAATGCAGACCTGCGGCCTCCCATGCTTGTTGCTCGGCAGGCGACATTTTGATGCGAGGGGCATCGTCCATTTGGGCGCCAGCTTTGTTCTTCTGCAAGCGCTTGGCCAATTTGGCATGCGCCTCTCCGGGCACTGGCAAAGCCGGCAACTGGTACTTTTTGCGCGCCAAGATGGCCTTGATGACACGATGCACCAGCAAGTCAGGATAACGACGAATAGGACTGGTGAAATGCGTGTAGGCCTCGTAAGCCAAGCCAAAGTGACCACTGTTGATGGGCGTGTAAATGGCTTGCTGCATAGAGCGCAACAACATGGTGTGGATTTGCTGCGCATCGGGCCGATCTTTGGTGGCTTGTGCAATGTGCTGAAATTCACTGGGCTTGGGCTCGTCACTGACGGTGTAAGGCAGGCCCAAAGACTTCAAGTAATTGCGCAGCAAGTCTTTCTTTTCGGGTGTGGGACCTTCGTGCACGCGAAACAAGCCTGGGTGTTTGCTGCTTTGAATGAAATCAGCACTGCACACATTGGCAGCCAACATGGCCTCTTCGATGAGACGGTGCGCCTCAGTGCGAACACGCGGCACAATTTTCTCAATGCGACCGTTGTCGTCGCAAATGATTTGTGTTTCGGTGGTTTCAAAATCTACAGCGCCGCGAACGGCACGTGAAGACAAGAGCGCACGATACACATCATGCAAATTGAGCAAATCATTGACGCGTGCTTTTCGCTTGACAGCTTCGGGTCCACGTGTATTGGCAAGAATGGCCGCCACTTCGGTGTAGGTAAAGCGCGCATGGCTGTACATCACCGCTGGGTAAAACTGATAGGCGTGTATTTCACCTTTGGCCGAGATCAGCATGTCACACACCATGCACAAGCGTTCTACCTCAGGATTAAGTGAGCACAAGCCATTGGAGAGTTTCTCGGGCAGCATGGGGATGACGCGACGCGGAAAATACACACTGGTGGCACGGTCGTACGCATCGACATCAATGGCACTGCCTGTTTCAACGTAGTTGCTGACATCGGCAATGGCCACCAACAAGCGCCAGCCTTTCGCCTTGCCAATTTTGGCAGGCTCACAATAGACCGCATCGTCAAAGTCACGCGCATCTTCACCATCGATGGTGACCAATGGGATGTCTGTCAAATCAATGCGATCTTTGCTGTCTTGCGGGCGCACTTTGTCTGGTAAACCGCGCGCCATGCTCAGACAGGCCTCGGAAAACTCATGGGGCACGCTGTACTTGCGAACAGCAATGTCGATTTCCATGCCAGGATCGTCAATTTCACCCAAAACCTCTTTGACACGTCCGACTGGCTGGCCAAACAAGGCGGGGGGCTCGGTCAACTCCACCACCACCACTTGGCCAGGCTTGCCTGATCCGATGCCTACTTTGGGGATGAGAATGTCTTGGCCGTAGCGTTTGTCCTCGGGGGCCACAATCCAAATGCCACCTTCGTTGAGCAAGCGGCCAATGATGGGTTGTGCGGGGCGTTCCAGAATTTCAACCACCCGGCCCTCAGGTCTGCCCTTGCGGTCTTGCCTGACGATGCGAACTTTGACACGGTCTTTGTGAAGCACCGCGCGCATTTCGTTGGGCGGTAAAAAAATATCGCCATCACCATCGTCACGAATGAAAAAACCATGTCCATCACGATGGCCTTGCACGCTGCCCTCGATTTCATCGAGCAGTCCAGAGGGGTGACTAATTTTTTTGATATACAATCCTTTTTTTCCTGAAAGCCCAGGTGGCGGAATTGGTAGACGCACTAGTTTCAGGTACTAGCGAGTAACTTCGTGGGGGTTCGAGTCCCTTCCTGGGCACCAAGTTTAAACAAAGCTGCACGCGATGCAGCTTTTTTTATGCGCGGAATTTGCAATTTCATACAGCAAAAGAAGTCGCGCACGCGTTTTAGAGCTATTTGCCCACTTAAATGGGCACAGCAACCAGGTCATGACCTTCGACGCCCACAATGCGCGCGCGGGTAAATTCACCGGCTTTATAGGTTTTACTGAGCTTCTCAGGTGGCAACAGACGAACCAAACCATCAATTTCGGGGGCATCGGCGTAGGAGCGGCCCATACCGCCCTTCTTGCCCATGGCTGTGGCTGAGTCCACCAACACTTGCATGGTGGCTCCAACGCGCTGCTGTAAGCGCTGGACAGACACTTCCTCGGCCACCGCCATGAAACGCGAACGACGCTCTTCGCGCACAGCCTCGGGCAACATGCCTGGCAATTCGTTGGCGCTTGCACCTTTGACGGGGCTGTAGGCGAAACATCCGGCTCTGTCGATTTGGGCTTCACGCACAAAGTTCAGCAGGTGCTCAAACTCTTCTTCTGTTTCACCCGGAAAACCTGCAATGAACGTGCTGCGGATGACCAATTGAGGGCAGATTTCGCGCCATTGATGAATGCGCTCTAAATTCTTTTCGCCGCTGGCAGGACGCTTCATCCGTTTGAGCACATCGGGATGGCTGTGCTGCAAAGGCACATCCAAATATGGCAAGACCAAACCAGAGGCCATGAGAGGCAAGATATCGTCTACGCTAGGGTATGGGTAAACGTAGTGCAAGCGCACCCACGCGCCATGTTTTTGAGCCATTTCACCCAAGGTTTGAACCAGCTCAAGCATGCGCGTTTTGACTGGACGGCCTTCCCAAAAACCAGTGCGGTACTTGACGTCAACACCATAGGCAGAGGTGTCTTGGCTAATGACCAGCAATTCTTTCACACCGCCTTCAAACAAGGCCTGAGCCTCTTTCAAGACATCGCCAATGGGACGCGACACCAAATCACCTCGCATGGAAGGAATGATGCAAAACGTACAACGATGGTTACAGCCTTCGCTGATTTTCAAATAAGCGTAATGACGCGGCGTAAGCTTGAGACCCGCCTCACCAAAGGCGTTGGGCACCAAATCCAAAAAAGGATCATGGGGTTTTGGCAAATGCGCGTGAACAGCATCCATCACCTCTTGAGTGGCGTGAGGGCCTGTGACGGCCAGCACACTGGGGTGCATCTCGCGAACCATGTTGCCACCACCCTCCGCCTCTTTGGCGCCCAAACAGCCGGTGACAATGACTTTGCCGTTGACGTTCAATGCTTCAGAAATAGTGTCCAAACTTTCCTTGACTGCATCGTCGATGAAGCCACAGGTGTTGACGATCACCAGATCGGCACCTTCAAAGGTTTTGGAGGTTTGATAGCCCTCGGCACTCAACTGAGTGAGAATGAGTTCGGAGTCTGTCAGCGCTTTGGGGCAGCCCAAGCTGACGAAGCCCACTTTGGGGGCGGGCGATGTGGCAGTTCCAGGGCCTGTGCTTGCAATTTCGTTCATGGCCCTATTGTCCCAGCAAATCGATCGCCTCTGGCTGGCCAGGTTTCACAGAATCAGGGCTTCAAGCCAAATGCCGTCAAAAATTGGGCCGTTTGCTTTTGCATTTGATCTTGCATTTGACTCATGATGTTATTGGATTGGTGACCCATTTTGGATTGCATCAGCATCAAGGATTGCAAATTACTTTCAAGGTACGAGCCCATGTACCCCTGCATGGCGTGGCCATAAAAACGGATGATGTTGGCCAAAACAGCTTCGGTGAACATGGGTGCACCGGCCGACTCCTCTTCCAAAATGATTTGCAACAGAATGCTGCGTGTGAGATCTTCACCCGATTTGGCGTCTTTCACGGCAAAAGTGTGACCGTCCATCACCAAGTATTTAATTTCAGCTAGCGTGATGTAACTTGAGGTGGTGGTGTCGTACAACCTGCGATTGGGGTATTTTTTAATCACCCGCTGCACTTTGACCACTGCTTGATTGGCATTGTCAGTGGCTTCTGGCTGTGAATTTGCGGCATTCACATGGGTGGTGGATTTGGCTGATTGACGTGCCATGTTTTAGACTCTTCACAATATAAACAATGCAATTCGATTGAATGCAGCAATGAACCACAGTATGCTGCACCGCAACAGATTGTAGAGTTATCAAATCATCCTGTACTACGGGGAGTTACCCTCAAACATGCTCAACGCCAATCACGCAGCGCTGTTTTTTACCGTAGCCATGCTGGCTGTGACCACCTATTTTTTATTTGGATCGATCCCGCTTCTGATTTTGAAACATGACAACACCATGGACGCCAAGTTCATTCGGTCGTTTTACATCACATACTTCAAGTTTGCGATTGTCGCAGCCACAGCAGCAGCCATCAGTTACACATTTGCAGCCAGGCCTGCACTGGCCTTGGGTGCCGCCAGCATCGCAATATTGACCTTGGTTCTAAAGTACAGGTTCATTCCCCAAATGGACCAACTGGGGTCAGAGATCCGCGACAACAATTTGATGGCCATTCCCGATTTTCGAAAAATTCACAAAACAGCCATCCTGCTCAACGCAACCCAACTCATGACCGTCCTCGGTGGCCTGAGCTTGATGTAATTAATTGGGGTCAGAGCAACATTAATTGAAAATTAATGTTGCTCTGACCCCAATTAATGACGCCCATGAATGTGAACTCACTTTATGTCGGGAGGCGAAATTCTCGCCACAAGAGGTACAAGCCACTGAGCACCACGATGCTGGCGCCTAAAACCACGGGGGTATCGGGTGTTTGCCCAAACACCAGCCACCCGCCCAATGTCATGTAAATAATTTGTTGGTACAAAAAAGGACCCAACACTGCCGCGGTGGCGTATCGATGCGCCAAGGCAGACGCTGTGTGCCCCAAGCCACCCGTTAAACCTGCCAAGATCAAAACGCACCAAACTTGCCAAGAGTCTGGTGTTTGCCAAAACCAAATGGCAAATGGTGCCAACACCACAGAAGGCACCGCTGCAGATGTCAGCTGTGTCGAAATAGGATGATCACTGCCGGCCAGTCGACGTGTCATTAAATTAAATGCGGCATACAGTAACGCATTCAAAATACTGAGCAGAATGGCCGGATGGAAGCCTTGACTTCCCGGCCGAATGATGATCAATACACCTACAAATCCGATACAAATGGCCATCCATTTTTTTGCGTCTAAGGGCTCATGAAGCCACACGGCCGAGATAAGTGCAATCAATATGGGCACAGAAAACTGGACCGCCCCAGTTTCAGCCAATTGCAAATACTGCAGTGCGAAAAAATTAAGACCCGTCATGAGGGCTAACATCACGCCGCGCAGCAACTGCAAGCGCGGCTTGCTAATTTGGAAGAGGCTCGTGCCCATGGACGGCATGAATATGGCCGTGGTTAAGAAAGTGTGAAATACAAATCTCAACCAAACAACTTGAAGCACCGGCACAGATTGCACCAACCACTTTGCGCTGGTGTCCAAAACTGCAAACATCAAAGTGGTTGCAGTGACCAAGGCAATGCCAATTTGACGGTTGCGGGATGTGTCACTCAGAATTTGAGACATACAGATGCGATTACTTCACAACCCGTTTGATGGTGTTTTCAAAATGCGTCTCAACGGCTTTTTTAATTCTTTTCGCATCACGCTGCGCCAATGCCAGCGCAATCTGCTCGTGATCGTCCAGCGCCCCCCGCCAGTTGTCTGGCGTGCTATTGCCGCTGTAACGCAGGCTTCGCATGCGTTTGCTCAGTGTGTTGTGCACCATGGTGAGTGACTCATTGTCTGCCATGTCCACCAAAGCATCGTGAATCTTTTGATTCAACTCAAAATATTCAGGGCGCTTGCCTTTGGCATACAAGGCCTTCATTTTTTCATGCATGGCCAACACTTGGTCTATGCGCTTTTGATCTGCTTTGCACGCTTTTTGTGCCGCAAAGCTCTCTAGCATGCCCATCACTTCCAACATGTCAGCCGCATCCTTGGCGCTGAATGTTTTAACGACCGCACCTCTTAAAGGCAGTAATTCAACCAAGCCTTCAGCGGCCAATACTTTCAGTGCCTCACGGATTGGCGTGCGTGACACGCCCAAGTCTTTACTGATCTCAAGTTCGGGGACACGGTCACCAGGTTTGATGTGAGATTCCACAATCAAACTGCGAAGCCGAGCAGTTACCTCCGAATGCAACGAGGTTCTGGCGATGGGGTCCTTGGTGGGCATGCGGTTATGACTGGAAAAACTGAGGGTAATAACGGATGTTGGACATTCTACGAGATTCACTATACTGAGATCCGTAATTACAGATTACAGATTAAAACCTGGACACCACATGACGCAACCTACCATTGCCCTCTTCACAGGCGACCCTGCGGGCATCGGCCCCGAGCTAGTTCAAAAACTACTGAACAGCCCCATTAGCCAACAGGCTGGCAAGATCATTTTGATTGCCCAAAATGGCAGTGTACAAACGCCTCCTCAGGTTGAGTGGCATGAATGGCCTGGACGCCATTCGCCACAGTTTCCCAAGGCAGTTGCCAACGCCGACAACGGCGCTTACATGATTAAAGCTTTGGCCGAGGGTGTTTCGTTGGTCAGAGATGGACTGGCCGATGCTTTTTGCTTTGCGCCGCTCAATAAAAGCGCGCTGCGCATGGGTGGTATGCATCAAGAAGATGAACTTCGTTGGTTTGCGGAGTTCCTGAAATACAAGGGCGTGTGCGGCGAACTCAACGTTCTGCAAGACCTCTGGACTTCCCGCGTCACATCACATGTGGCACTCAAGGAGGTCAGTAGTTTGCTCACCAGCGAAAAGGTGTATGAGTCAATTGAGATGATTTCAAAAGCCTTAATCGCTTCAGGCAAGCCCTCTCCCCGATTGGCCGTTTGTGGACTCAACCCCCACAACGGTGACAACGGCAACTATGGCGATGAAGAACTCAGCATCATTGCACCGGGCGTTGAATTGGCCAAGCAAGCGGGTATTCCCGCTGACGGGCCCTTCCCTGCCGACACGGCTTTTGTCCGCGCCATTCGCAAAGAAGGTGGCTACGACGGCGTGGTCACCATGTACCACGACCAAGGTCAAATTGCCATGAAGCTGATGGGATTTGAAAAAGGGGTCACCGTGCATGGTGGTTTGCCAATCCCCATCTGCACCCCTGCGCACGGCACAGCCTACGACATAGCGGGTGCAAACCTGGCCAATCCGCAAGCCATGTGCAATGCATTTGAATTGGCCTGTCGCATGGGACAACACCACAAGCAATTCAAACAAAAAGTATCGGTCGCATCTTAAGTCTCAATTAAAGGAACGTCATGAAAAAGCAAATCACACTTCTCCTTGCTACAGCAATCTGTGCATTCAGCGCTGTTGCGCAAACCACGTACCCAAGCAAACCCGTCAAACTGATGGTGGGCGCTGGCGCAGGTGGTGGCACGGACATCATTGCGCGCATGTTGGCTGAAAAAATGACCGATTCACTCAAAGGCACGTTCATTGTTGAAAACAAACCGGGAGCATCCAACACCATTGCGGCCGACCTCACTGCGAAGGCCGCACCCGATGGACACACTTTGCTGGTCGCCACAAACACTGGCCAAGCCATTGCGCCGCATTTGATCAAACTGTCATTTGATCCCATCAAAGATTTAACCCCCGTCGGATTGGTTGTCACCGTTCCCAATGTGCTGGTGGTTGGCAGCTCGGTCCCCGCAAACAACATCAAAGAGTTGGTGAGTTTGATGAAGGCCAAACCTGAAGAGTTCAAATACGCATCGTCAGGCGTGGGCAGCACACAGCACATTGCCGGCGAGGGTTTTGACATTGCGGCAGGTGTAAAAAGTGTGCATGTCCCCTACAAAGGCAGCGCCCAAGCGCACTTAGACATCATTGCAGGCAACGTGCAAATTATGTTTGACACCACATCTTCTGCCATGGGACAAATCAAAGCGGGCAAGTTCAAGCCATTGGCTGTCACTACCGCACAACGCTCTGCCGAATTGCCCAACGTGCCTACATTGGCTGAGGCTGGCGTGTCGGGCTTTGAGATGAGCACATGGTATGGCGTGTTTGTGACATCGGGCACACCCCCCGATGTTGTGAACAAACTTCAAACAGAGTTGGCTCGCATCGTCAAATTACCCGACGTGCAAGCCAAGCTCAAAAGTTTAGGCGGCGAACCTGGCAACATCAGTCCAGAAGATTTCAGCAAGCTGAACCGCCAAGAGTTTGAGAGATTTGGCAAGCTGATCAAGCAAGCCAACATCAAGATGTAGTACTTTGCAAGCCGCATATTGACCCAGCGTCATTAAATGGGGTCAGATCAACATTAATTAAAAATTAATGTTGATCTGACCCCATTTAATTTGACCGCCTTGAAATATCAGTCGAGGCTCAGGCCTATTTTTCGAGCGACGGCCCCCCATTTGGTGAAATCTTTGTTGACTTTGGCAACCGCAACCTCCGGCGTACTGCCAATCACCACTTGGTCTGTGGCTTTAAGTCGGTCAGTTGCATCTGGTGTACGCAAAGCCTCCACCACGGCCAGTCTAAATTTGTTGACCACTTCATCTGGCACTTGGCGAGGCGCTAACAAAATCAAACTGAAGTCTGCCTCGTAACCCTTTACACCTGCTTCGGCGATGGTGGGGACATCAGGCAAAGTTGGCGATCGTCCCTGCCCCGACACAGCCAAGGCAGTCAGCTTGCCAGATTTCACGTGTGGCAACACAGTAGGGCCGGCCAATAAACCACAAGGCACTTGCCCCGCCAACACATCCTGCATCGCTGGGGCTGGGCCCTTGTAGGGAATGTGGGTCATTTGCATGCCCGTCATATTCAGCAAAAGTTCAGTCGACAAATGGCCCGGCACACCCGCTCCACCAGAGGCATAACTTAAGCTTGTGGTCTTTGCTTTTGCAATGAGCTCACTCAAGGTTTTGACACCAAGCGATGGATGACAGACCAAGGTTTGGCTGAACGAAGACAACACACTGATGGGTTTGAGGTCTTCCAGTTTAAACGCCATCGACTTGTAAACATGCGGATTGACCGTGAGCAATGTGTCAGTGGCAATTAAAAACGTATAGCCATCTGGCGCTGCGCGTGCCGCAGAGGCCGCACCAATGTTGCCACCTGCGCCAGGCTGGTTTTCTATCACGATAGGCTGCTTCAAAATGGCTTGGATTTTTTCAGCAGCAGTGCGCATGACCAAATCACTTGGGCCACCCGGCGGATAAGGCGCAATAACCTTGATGGGTTTGCTTGGCCAGCTTTGTGCCATGGCAACACTGCCGATAAAAAACAAAGACGCAACAAGCATCCGGCGAGAAAAGCGAATTTGCAAGGGCTTCAACATCATGGACTCCAAAGAATGACGCATCCTAGCCAAAGCGAGATTTATAAACTATCCCTATTTACGCTGATAACAGCCTTTCACATGCAGACTTTTTCTAAATCTGACTAAGATGGGTGACAACTTTGAGATCAGTCTTTTTATGAAATGCCACGCCAATTTCAAACTTCGGCATCGCTCATTTACCCTTACTGCACTTGGCCCTCGCACCGCTTTCTATCCAGCGTTGTGGGCCGGATTGTTTGCGCCACTTGTTGCTTTATCTCAAGATACAGGCGTAGGCGGGCAAACGGAGCCCGCCAGCGGCTCGCAAGCCAGTGTGATTCAGCGCGTTGAAATTGTGGCGCGCCAAGGCTCAACAGAGCTGCGCCGTGCGGCCAGCGTAGCCAAACAGATTTACGGCCGTGAAGAGCTAGATCGCTATGGCGACACCAATACGATGGATGTGTTGCGCCGCCTTCCTGGCGTTAACGTGGATTCAGGCGGCCCGCGCATGCGGGGGTTGGGCGCAGGCTACACCCAAATCTTGATCAACGGCGACCCTGCGCCCCAGGGCTTCAACCTGGACCAGCTAAGCCCTTCGCAAATTGAACGCATTGAAGTCATCAAAGCAGCCACGGCAGACCAAAGCACGCAAGCCATTGCCGGCACCATCAATGTCATCTTGAAAGAGACATCACGACGCGCCCTCAGCACTTTGCGTTTGGGCTTATCAAATGGCCAGGACAGGCCTGTTGGCAATCTCAATTATTCCATCAGCGAATCGAACGGCCCCTTCAACATTTCCTTGCCCATCTCTTTGTTTGAATGGAAACGTCAGGTGCGCAATTTGGTCGATCGCCAAAT
The DNA here is from genome assembly GCA_030158125.1 of Limnohabitans sp. Classification (GTDB taxonomy): domain Bacteria; phylum Pseudomonadota; class Gammaproteobacteria; order Burkholderiales; family Burkholderiaceae_C; genus Limnohabitans_A. Next base: position 73,075 of record JAOATL010000014.1, read on the forward strand.
GGCTGGTACCGATGGCCATCCGGCCTTGTCAGAGCAGTTGGGCACCAACACCTCCTGGGGTTGGGGCTACAACTTGGCCCCACGTTTCAATTACAAAATCAGCGACGAGCAAACCCTGTCTCTTGCGACATTTTTCCAAAAAGGCTACTGGAACTACAGCACAGACTATCTCAACCGCGCCATCTCAGGCAGTCCTGTTTTTGACGACAACGCCATTCAGAGTGGCTTTTGGGAAAATCGACGAGGCAACTTGACTTGGATTCATCGATTCAGCGAAGACCAACGCATTGAAATTAAAGCTGGTGTGCAGCAGTTTCGTTCTGGTTTTGACCTGAGCAACTTGCGCGCCAGCCAAACCCAACTCAAAACCAATGGCAGTAACCAAGATGAGGCTTACACGCAGGCAGGCAAATACAGTCAATTGCTTGGAACCGAACACACGCTTACCGCCGGATGGGATCTGGAGACGCGCGAACGCCAAGAACGCCGCACAACCACCGATGGCGCAGGGTTTGCACTGCTGCCCGCCTTTGAAGGTCAGCCCTTTGAAGCGCAAATGCGACGACAAGCTTTTTACATTCAAGACGAATGGGAAATTTCGCCGCAGTGGCAACTTTACTTGGGCTTGAGAAACGAAAGGATCGTGTCCGAAAGCAGTAGCGCAACGACACCCACTCTCAATGTTAGCAGCGTGTTGTCACCTTTGGCGCATGTCACTTACAAGTTTGACCCCAAAAGTAAAGACATGGTACGTGCCAGTCTCACGCGCAGTTACAAAGCGCCAGGACTCAACAGTATGCTAGCCCGACCTGTCATCAATGCGGCTTACACGAACACCCAGCAGACCAACACATACTTGTCACCCGACCGTTTGGGCAACCCTGGACTGGCACCCGAGTTAGCCAGCGGCTTGGACATCACCTATGAAAATTATTTGAGCAACGATGGCATTTTCAGCGTTGGTCTTTTTCATCGCCAACTCACCAATGTCGTTCGAAATCTGACAAGCTTGCGTCAGGTGACGTGGGCCAACGCACCGCGTTGGGTTACTCAGCCTCAAAACTTCTCAGAAGCAGTGACACAGGGCGTTGAATTTGAGTTGCGTGGCCGTGCAGCTGATCTCATGCCGCATTGGCTTGGCAACGCCAAGGGCTTGAACATCAGAACATCCCTTAACTTTTATCGATCCAGCATTGACGCCTTGATCGGACCCAACAACCGACTTGACGGCCAACAACCTTGGTCTGCCAATTTGGGATTTGATCAGCGTATCAATGGCTTGCGCATGACAGTGGGCGGCAACCTGAGTCTGACGCCAGGCTACGATACACGCCAAACTTCGGAACAGTTGCTGACACGCTCCATCACGCGCGGCATTGACGTATTTGCCATGATGCCCATCAGCCCCACCCTGTCTTTCAGGGCTTCAGCCAGTGCTGGTGTTCAACAGTTCGGCCCGCCGAACGGCAGCACCGTCACATTGCTGTCCAATGGCGACTACGTCCGAACAGACCGATACGCCAAACCCCAACTTAACCTCTCCCTCGACATGCGCCTTTGAGTATGGGTTGGATCAAACAAATGGGGTCAGATCAATATTAATTATTGTTGATCTGACCCCATTTGTTGACACCATTTGAGGCGCTCATTTATGTCATATGAGGGTTAAGCCGATTGAATTCTGTTCGACTTGGCGTAATCTCTGTTCTCCCTAAGCCCTTCTTTGCAACCACCATGTCTGTCCACCCACTTCACACATCCACGATGACAGATGCTGTTCAGCAAGTCAAAGTTCATTTGGCAGCAGCTTTACGCATGGCTGTTCTAGATGGTTTTGAAGAAGGCATTGACAATCATTTCACCGCTTGCGTGCCTGGACAATCAGATCAATTTTTTGTCTTGCCCTTTGGTCGGCATTGGTCTGAAGCCAAGGCCAGTGACATGATGGTTTTCAATGAAGCTGGAGAGACCCTAGAAGGCAGTGGCGTGGTTGAACTATCGGCGCAAAGCATTCATGCACCCTTGCACCGACTCACAGGGGCCAAAGTGGTGTTACACACACATCAACCGTGGGCAACTGCACTGAATATGTTGCAGGACAATCGTCTACTTCCGGCTACGCAAACTGCGGCTTTTTTTCACGGGCGCATTGCCTATGACGACAACTACACAGGGCTTGCCTCCTCTTTAGAGGAAGGCGAACGTCTTGCTGCGTTGATGGGAAACAAGACCGTGCTGTTCATGAAAAATCATGGCGTGGTGAGCATCGGAGATACAGTGGCACAGGCGTACCGCCGCTTGTACAAACTCGAAAAAGCATGTCAAACACAAGTTTTGGCCATGAGCACAGGCAAGGCATTGAACATCCTGAGTGAGGACGTCATCCAACGCGTTTTGACCCCCTCTGCCTCAGACCGTCATCCACGAGGTGACCGCGAAAGGCTTTACTTCGAAGCCAATATGCGCATCCTAGACCGCACCAACCCCGGCTACGCCGACTGAAGCCGGATTCGCTCGGAGGGCTGTATGTTCATTGTCATTTGGAAAACGCCTGCTGCCAGGCCAATGGCAACGGCAAGCTTCCAGGCCAGGTCGTAGTTGCCAAATGAATTGAAGATATAGCCGCCACCCCACGCGCCTAAAAACGAACCTACTTGGTGACTCATGAACGCTATGCCAGACAGCGTGGCCATGAATCTCAGGCCAAACAAGTGAACAATCAACCCCGAGACCAAGGGCACCACACCCAACCACAGGGTGCCCATGGCCGCACCAAAGACCAATGTGGAAACGGGTGTGGGTGGCACAGAAAAAAACATCAACAGTGCAAGCGACCGAAGCACGTATATGCCACCCAGCAGCATGCGTTTGGAGTAACGATCGCCCAGCCAGCCAAAAAGATACGAGCCAATCACATTGAATAATCCGATCAATGCCAATGTCGTGCTTCCCACCGTTGGGTCAATGCCGCAGATGTCCAAATAAGCAGGTAAATGTGTGGTGATAAAAACCAATTGCAAACCACAGACAAAAAAAGCGATGGCCAACACGCGATAGCCCTTGTGGCCAAGGGCTTCCACGATGGCTTCTTTGACCGATTGCGGCTGACCGACCACCACTTCTGGTTCAATCTTGTCTGCATGGGTGCCAATGAATGCGGCGGGCAACATAACGCAGGCCAAACCCAAAAACCCAACCACCGCCATTTGCCAGTTCACATTTGTGATCAACGACTGCGTCATCGGCGATGCAATGGTCAAACCCAAAGAGCCAATGGCAGAAACAGCCCCCATCGCTGCGCCACGCTTGGTCGCACTCACCGTTCTCGCCGTGATGTTCATGGCAATGTTGGAGGCCGTGCACGACAACGCAATGCCAACACAAAAACCAACACCCATGGTCACCATCCATGCGGCATCTGCAAACCTTAAAAAACACAAACCGATGATGTAAATCACCACTCCCAGAAGCGCCACAGGTCGGGTGCCATACTTGTCAGCCCAAATGCCCACGATGGGCTGCGTTGCACCCCACACAATGTTTTGCAATGCGACGGCAAGTGAAAAATCTGCAGCCGTAATGCCAATGTCGCGAATCATGTGGGGCTGCAACAAGCCAAAACTTTGCCGCATCCCCATGGCCAAACTCAGCATGATGGCGGCACCACCCAGAATGCGCCAGATTTGAGCTGGCGATAGGTCTGTCTTTTTCATTTGGATGTCCAGAATAATGAGGGCAGAAAAACAAATGGGGTCAGATCAACATTAATTAGCAATTAATGTTGATCTGACCCCATTTGTTTGGTGTTCTGAAGAATGTTGGTAGGCGCGATTGGACTCGAACCAACGACCCCCACCATGTCAAGGTGGTGCTCTAACCAGCTGAGCTACGCGCCTACAAATTCAGCCCGCATTGTAGCATCAAAAAATGGCCACTTTGAAGCCCGTGACGCCAAGACATGAACTTTGACTTAATTTCGCCTCACCTGCCCCACCCCTGAAACGGATTTCACACTCTGCATGACCCGTTTCAAGAGGGAGGCATCCGAGACTTCTACGGTGAAGGTCATCCAAGCCGTGCCCTTGACGGACTGAGTTTGTACGCCCACCACGTTCATTTTCTCTTTGGCAAAGACTTCAGAGATATCTCGAAGCAGTCCCTGTCGGTCGGTGGCCTCCACAGACACCTCCACGGGATACAAAAGCGTTTGCCCCGGTTTTTGCACACCCCATCGCACTTCAATCACGCGCTCACCGTGCCTGGCCAGCAAAGACTGAAAGTTGCGGCAATCGTCTCTGTGAATGCTGACACCTTTGCCGCGTGTCACAAAGCCGCTGATGGCATCTGGCGGTGCCGGCCTGCAACATTTAGACAGTTGTGTGAGCAATGAGTCCACCCCCACCACCAACACACCAGACTGTGATTTTGGCGGCACCACGCGTGACTTCTTCAGCAAGACGAAATCATCGGGCTGCATGACGGGCTCTGGTGGCCGTAAGAAAATTTCAATGTTGCGCAAAGAAAACTCATCTTTGCCCACTGTTTCGAACAAGGCTTCCGAAGACTTGAATCCCAAGTCTGAGGCCAAGTCTTCCAGCTTGATGGAAGTTTTGCCTTCGCGCTGCAAAATCTTTTCAACGGCCTCACGGCCTTTGGCAATGTTCTCGTGCGTGATCTGCGCATTGAACCATGCGCGCACTTTTGAACGTGCGCGATGGCTGACCAAAAAGCCCAGCTCGGTGTTCATCCAATCGCGAGAGGGTCCGCCCTCCTTCACGGTGGAAATTTCCACTGTCTGCCCATTTTGCAAAGGCGTGTTCAAAGGAATCATGACGCCATCGGCTTTGGCGCCTCGGCATCGGTGACCCAAGTTGGTGTGCACTGTGTACGCAAAATCGATGGGGGTGGCACCTTTGGGCAATTCCACAATGGCCGCATTGGGTGTGAGCACATAAATGCGATCGTCAAACAATGTGGCGTCGTCAGGTGATTGCGCTGCAGATGTGGCATTGTTTTTATCTGTTGCAGCGCCGGGTCCAGCCGCCTCCGACGACATCTCACGCTCCCAGGCCAAGAGCTGTCGCAACACAGCAATTTTGGCGTCGTAATCACTGTTGGCACTCACACCGACATAACCTTTGGCACCGGCCTCTTTGTAGGCCCAGTGCGCCGCCACGCCATGCTCGGCATGGTCGTGCATGCTTTGTGTGCGAATTTGAATCTCAATAGGACGGTCTTGCACATCGCGCACTACCGTGTGAAGGGACTGGTAGCCATTGGGTTTGGGCTTGGCGATGTAGTCGTCAAATTCTGACGCAATGGGCGCGAACCTTGAGTGAACCCAACTGAGCGCTTCGTAGCAATCGGCCACGCTTGGCACAATGACACGCATGGCTCTGATGTCAAACACTTGCGAAAAGTCGAGCGATTTACCACGCATTTTTTTCACAATGCTGTAGATGTGTTTAGGTCGACCTTGCACCGAAGCTTTGATGTTCTGGGCGGCCAATTCAGCTTGTACTTGCTCACGCAAATGTTGCATGTTGAGTTCGCGCTCGGTGCGCTTTTCATCCAACAGTTTGGCAATTTGTTTGTAGGTTTCGGGTTCTAAAAATCGGAAAGACAAATCTTCCAATTCCCATTTGATTTCCCAAATGCCCAGTCGGTTGGCCAGTGGTGCAAACACCTGCAGCGACTCTTTCGCCAAGCTAACAGGCACCGCTTGCTTGCTGCTCGCAAAATAGCGAAGCGTTTGTAAACGCGAGGCCAGTCGCAACATGATGACGCGCAAATCTTTGCTGAATGCCAGCAGCATTTTGCGCACGTTTTCAGTTTGTGCACGGGGGTCATCTTGCAATTGCGCAGCCGACGTGGCCGTGCGTGACAAACGTTGTACTTCGACCAGTTTGGTGGTTTCAACAGCAAGGGACGCAAACGCTTCGCCAAAAGTTTTGGCAATGACCTCGTGTGGTCGATTGAGGTGCGGACAGGTGTAAACCAAATAGCTGGCGGCCTTCACATCGTTGCCGCTGTTCATGGTGTCCAAAATGGCCACCACCTCATCGGCGTGTGCCAGCAAGTTTTCACCGGTGTCTAGAAGCTCACCCGACAAAAAAGGCTCTGCAAATGCCCTTGCGCGAACCAGAATGTCATCTGTCACAAGGCTCATGCCCGCAATCCTAAGAACTCGAGGACGATGTTCATTTGATCCTCGTGCGTCAGGGTGGGGGCATGACCCACGCCCTTCACCGTGGCCACTTGCGCACGCGGTCCGCGTTGCGACATCTCTTGCACAGCAAGGTCGCTTAGCAGTTCTGACTCAGCGCCATGAATCAATAGCGTTTTGCAACGAATGGCGTCGTAAACTTGCCAAAGTGTGGCCTCGCCTGCCTTGGCCGCATCTTCTGTGACGGCCCTGATGGGCAGTCGCAGCTGTGGGTCGTAGTGCAAGCTGAAAGCGCCATCGTCCAAGCGCTTTACCATGTGTTGCGACAAAGCCAACCACTCTGCAGCTGTGTGCGGGCCAAAAGACTTGGAAATTTCCCACATGGCATTGGCAGCCTCCTGCACGGATGCAAAGTGCCCCACCTCGCCTACATAGGTCTGCATGTTTTGAATGGATTTCCAAGACACAGGAGGTCCGATGTCATTCAGAACCAAATGACGAATGGGGACTGGTAAATCTTGCGCGGCCAACAACATGCCAATCACACCACCCATGCTAGTGCCCACCCAGTCAAGCCGATCGATGGGCTGCTGGCTGTTCAAGGTTTGCAACAACACAGCCATGTCGCTGGCGTATTGCGGAAACTGATAACCCATGGGATCTTGGAGCCAATCGCTCTGGCCACGCCCCACCACATCAGGGCAAATGACACGAACAGGCGGCAGTGCTGCGGTTTTGGCTGACGCCACCATGGCTTGGGCCAGCAGGTCGAAGTCTCGCCCCTGGCGAGTTAATCCATGCACGCAAACGAGCACATGCGAGGCCGTTGCATCCCCCCAGGCCCAATAGGCCATGCGGTGCAAGCCCTGAGCATCGGGACAATCTACATGATTAAGAACAGGTTCAAACATGGCTTTTCACTTCATTCATGCGCTGACTGTCAGGCCCAAGTGGCATTGACGCGCCATAATTAACTTTTCCACATCGTAAATCATTCGGAGAACCACCATGCTGAAAGGCAAAACTGCACTTGTGACAGGCTCAACCAGTGGCATTGGCTTGGGCATTGCCAAAGCCCTGGCCAAACAGGGTGCCAACATTGTTTTGAACGGCTTTGGGGACCATGCCGGGCCCGAGGCTGAAATTGCTGCCTTGGGCGCTAAAGTGGCCTACCACGGAGCCGACATGAGCAAGCCTGCAGAAATTGAGGCCTTGGTGAAGTTTGCCGAAGAAAAGTTTGGCGCCGTCGACATTTTGGTCAACAACGCGGGCATTCAGCATGTGGCCCGTGTTGAGAACTTTCCGGTTGAACGCTGGGATGCGGTCATTGCCATCAATTTGTCCAGCGCTTTCCACGCCACGCGCGCTGTGCTGCCTGCCATGCAAAAAGCCAACTGGGGCCGCATCATCAATGTGGCATCGGTGCACGGCTTGGTGGGCTCTTCTGAAAAATCGGCTTATGTGGCTGCCAAGCACGGCATTGTGGGTTTGACCAAAGTGACGGCATTGGAAAACGCCACCTCTGGCATCACCTGCAATGCCATCTGCCCTGGCTGGGTGCTGACGCCTCTGGTGCAAAAACAAGTCGATGCCAAAGCCGAAGCTTTGGGATTGACCAATCAAGCCGCCACAGAATTGTTGCTGGGTGAGAAAGAACCCTCTAAGCAATTTACAACCCCCGAAGAATTGGGCGAGTTGGCCGTGTTCTTCTGCTCGGCAGCAGGCAACAACATTCGCGGTGTGGCCTGGAACATGGACGGCGGTTGGGCTGCGCAATAAGACGCCATTGATCACTGCGTGATTCAGCCAATGCCACCTGTTCAGGTGGCATTTTTGTTCAAGCCTTGTGAATCAAAACCACCGCTCTGGCTTCCATGCTCAGGCCTTCACCGACTGGCCCCATTTTTTCAGCCGTCTTGGCTTTGACGTTCACATGAGATTCTGGCACGCCCAAGGCTTTTGCAATAGAAGAGCGGATCTCTGATCGGTAAGGTGCCAATTTAGGCGCTTGAGCCACGATGGTGCAATCGACGTTGCCCAAATACCAACCCAATTGTTTAACGTGGTCGTAAGCTTTTTTCAGAAGTAGGACCGAGTCAGCACCTTTGTAGGTGGCATCGGTGTCTGGAAAATGCTGGCCAATGTCGCCCAGACCCGCAGCGCCCAAAACAGCATCGGTGATGGCGTGCAGCAACACATCGGCGTCTGAATGACCCAGCAAGCCTTTGTCATGTGGAATTTGCACGCCGCCCAACATCAAGGGACGACCCTCTACCAAGGCATGGGTGTCCCAACCCTCGCCGACTCGAATGTTCATTTTCTGCTCCCCAGCAAATCTTCCGCCAAGGCGAAATCGGATGGATAAGTGACCTTGAAATTGTGGGGACTGCCCACCACCAGTTTGGGCGCAAACCCAGCCATTTCCATGGCGCTGGCTTCGTCCGTGACACCTTCAAAATTCTCTTTCGCTTTGGCCTGCAAGGCTGCATGCAACTGGCCTGCGCGAAACATCTGCGGCGTTTGCGCCAACCATTTGTCTTGCCTTGGCAAGGTTTGACTAACACGGCCATGAACCGCGGTCTTTAAGGTATCGGGCAAAGGCAGCGCCAGCAAGCCGCCCACTTCATCGTCTAAACATGCATCAATCAAACGATTGATTTCCAGTTCAGTGACAAGGCAACGTGCGGCATCGTGCACCAAAATCCAATCGTGCGCTTGCACAGCCGCAGGGTTGTGCTCACCCTCTTTGAGCAAAGCCGTCAAGCCATTGAAAACCGATTCGGCGCGGGTGGCACCACCGCATGCCATGCGCCTGAAATGACTTGGCCACTCGGGTGCATCAGGCCACGCATGCGCATCGTCGGGTGACACCACCACGACCACGTGTTGCAAACGCTCAACGGCACCCAAGGCCGCCAGGGTGTGCATCACCATGGATTTGCCGCCAATCAATTCGTACTGTTTGGGCTTGAGCGTGCCTGCCCTTGAACCCGAGCCCGCACACGGCACCAACGCAAAACAGCGCGCAGCAATGGTCGTTGTCTCGGTGCGGGTTTCGATGCCGAGCGCAGTGTCTTTTTCAGAGAAATTCAAGGTCATTCACTTTTCAAGGCCCACAGTGGGTCGCCAAGTTCCCATTTTGAAGGACTTCAGGCGAATTTTCAGACTTTCAAGGACTTTTTAAAAGCCCCGTGCGGCAACGCAACAAGCCCTCTTAAAATACACACCAAGTTTGTTTCACACCCCCCACCTACACGGCGGGGGGTGTTTTCTATTGGTGTTTCATGCAATTACCCGCGCTCAGCTTAGGCAAACGCTTCACCCTGCCCCGCCCCATGGGTTCGGCAGATGCCGTGCTATTGGCCCAACTGGCCGAACGCGAAAAAGCACACGGTCGCCTGACGGCCGTTGTCACATCGGATGCCGCAGACACCCAAAGGCTGATGGACGAGGTGGCTTTTTTTGCACCCGGCCTTCGCTGCGCCATATTTCCCGACTGGGAAACTTTGCCCTACGACACGTTCTCGCCACATCAAGACCTGATCAGCGAGCGACTGGCCACACTGTGGCGCATCAACCAACGCGACAAGGCCGAGGGTGCCGACCTGGTGTTCATTCCAGCCACCACGGCTCTGTATCGACTGGCGCCGCCTGCGTTTTTGGCGGGCTACACCTTTCAGTTTAAAACCAAGCAAAAACTGGACGAAGCGAAACTCAAAGCGCAACTGACCTTGGCAGGCTACAGCCATGTGAGCCAGGTGGTGAGTCCGGGTGAATATGCCGTGCGTGGTGGCCTCATTGATTTGTTCCCAATGGGTTCGCAAGTGCCCTACCGGGTCGATTTATTTGACAACGAAATTGATTCCATTCGCACCTTCGACCCCGACACACAACGCAGTTTGTACCCGGTGCCCGAAGTGCGCTTGTTGCCGGGTCGTGAGTTTCCGATGGACGAGGCGGCTCGCGCCAAGTTTCGCAGTCGATGGCGCGAACTGTTGGAAGGTGACCCCACCAAAAGCCGCATCTACAAAGACATGGGTAACGGCGTTGCAACGGCTGGCATTGAGTACTACTTGCCCTTGTTCTTCGAAGAGACCGCCACCATCTTTGATTATTTGGGTGCAGGCACTGATGCTCCGGCCACTTTGGTTTTACATGGTGATTTAGAGCCAGCCTTTCAACGGTTTTGGCAAGACACCAAAGACCGTTATCGACTGGTGCAAGGTGATCCCGAGCGCCCAGCTTTGCCACCTGAGGCTTTGTTCTTGTCGGCAGAACAGTTTTACACAGGCAGCAACCAACATGCGCAATTGGCTTTACGTCAAGGTGCTGATGCCGGCGCTGACAACACGCTAGCACAAGCCTTGCCAGACCTTACCGTTGTGCGCGGCGCAGAAGAGCCTTTGGCCAAACTGCAAACGCACATTCGCAAGACTGCCAATCGCGTCTTGATCCTTGCCGAAAGCGCAGGCCGCCGAGAAAGCTTGCTCGACTTCTTGCGCGCCGGTGGTGTCAACCCGCCCGCCTTTGACGACCTGCAAGAGTTTCAGGCCAGCGACGAAAAATTGGGCATTGCCACTGCAGCCTTGAATGCCGGTTTCCATTGGTTTGAAGCCGGCATCGATTTGATCACCGAGACCGAGCTGTTTGCAGCAGGCACCACCACACGCAGACGTAAGAAGCAAGAACAAGTGAGCGACGTCGAAGCGCTCATCAAAGATTTGTCTGAACTGAATGTGGGCGACCCGGTGGTGCACAACGCTCACGGTATTGGCCGTTATCGCGGTTTGGTCAACATGGATTTGGGTGAAAAGAATCCAGACGGCACGCCTGCGTTACAAGAGTTTTTGCATCTTGAATATGCTGACAAAGCCACTTTGTACGTACCGGTCAGCCAATTGCAATTGATTGGTCGCTACACCGGCGTCAGTGCCGATGAGGCGCCTTTGCACCGCTTGGGCAGTGGCCAGTGGGAAAAGGCCAAACGCAAAGCCGCAGAGCAAGTGCGCGATTCTGCTGCAGAGTTGTTGAACATCTATGCCAGACGCGCTGCACGCGAGGGCCACCCCTTCCGCTACAGCCCGCAAGACTACGAAGTGTTTGCCAACGACTTTGGTTTTGATGAAACCGCCGATCAAAACGCAGCCATTCATGCTGTCATTCAAGACATGATCAGCCCTCGTCCTATGGACCGGCTGGTCTGCGGCGATGTGGGCTTTGGCAAAACCGAAGTAGCCTTGCGCGCCGCGTTTGTTGCCGTCACGGGTGGTAAGCAAGTGGCCATTTTGGCGCCAACCACCTTGCTGGCAGAGCAACACTTTCAAACCCTGAAAGATCGGTTCTCCAAGTGGCCCGTCAAAGTGGCTGAGGTCTCGCGCTTTCGATCTGGCAAAGAAGTGACGGAAGCCCTCAAGGGCTTGGCCGATGGCACGGTGGACATTGTGGTGGGCACCCACAAACTGTTGAGCGAATCCACCAAGTTCAAAAACCTGGGACTCTTGATCATTGACGAAGAACACCGCTTTGGCGTGCGACACAAAGAAGCCATGAAAGCCATGCGGGCTGAAGTGGACGTACTGACCCTGACGGCCACCCCCATTCCCCGAACCCTGGGCATGGCGCTTGAGGGCATTCGCGACCTGAGCGTGATTGCGACGGCGCCGCAACGTCGATTGGCCATCAAAACATTTGTCCGCAACGAAGGTACCGGCGTAATTCGCGAAGCGGTGCTGCGAGAATTGAAACGGGGCGGTCAGGTTTACTTCTTGCACAATGAAGTCGAGACGATTGAAAACCGCCGTCAGAAGTTGGAAGAGATCTTGCCTGAGGCGCGCATTGCGGTAGCGCACGGCCAAATGCCCGAGCGCGATTTGGAGAAAGTCATGCGCGATTTTGTGGCGCAACGCTACAACATTCTGCTGTGCTCCACCATCATAGAAACCGGCATTGACGTGCCCACAGCCAACACCATTGTGATTTCGCGTGCCGACAAATTTGGTTTGGCGCAATTGCATCAACTGCGTGGTCGTGTCGGCCGAAGCCATCACCAAGCCTATGCTTATTTGATGGTGCCTGAAATTGACGGCCTGACCAAACAAGCTTCACAGCGCCTAGACGCTATTCAGCAAATGGAAGAATTGGGCAGTGGTTTTTACTTGGCCATGCACGATTTGGAAATCCGCGGTGCGGGTGAAGTGCTGGGCGAGAACCAAAGCGGCAACATGCTGGAAGTGGGTTTTCAGCTTTACAACGAAATGCTGAACGAGGCCGTACGCTGTTTGAAGGCCGGCAAAGAACCCGACTTGCTCAGTCCTTTGTCGGCCGCTACCGATATCAACTTACACGCCCCAGCGTTACTGCCCAACGACTATTGCGGCGATGTGCATTTGCGATTGTCGTTCTACAAAAAATTGGCCACTGCCAAAACATCAGATCAAATCGATGGCCTGCTGGAGGAAATTGTGGACCGCTTTGGCAAATTGCCACCGCAGGCGCAAACCTTATTAGACGTGCACCGCTTGCGCGTATTGAGTGTGCCTTATGGAGTGGTCAAGGTCGATGCTTCACCAGGCGTGATTGTGATCAGCTTCAAGCCCAATCCGCCCATTGAGCCCATGCGCATCATTGAGTTGATTCAAAAGAACAAGCACATTCAATTGGCAGGCAACGACAAGTTGCGCATTGAACGTGAACTGCCCGACCCCAAAGCGAGGGCCCAAATGGTGCGTGACATCTTGCGCTCTTTGGGGCAGCCTAAAATTGAAAAATTGGAAGGATAAAGAATGCACATCGCCAAAACATTTCATGGCATGACTGTCAAGGACATCAAGCCGCCCCTGCAACTTGGCCACTTCAAGCTGATTGCTTTTGACATGGACTCCACCCTCATCAACATTGAATGTGTCGATGAAATTGCCGATGCAGCAGGCCGCAAAACAGAAGTCGCCGCCATCACCGAAGCCGCCATGCGCGGCGAAATTACCGATTACAAAGAGAGCTTGCGTCAACGTGTGGCCTTGCTGAAGGGCGTCACAGTGGCGCACATGGAAGAGGTTTTGAACCACCGCCTCCAACTCAACCCTGGCGCGGAAAAGTTGGTCAAAGCCTGTCAAGCGGCGGGCATGAAAGTACTCCTGGTCTCTGGCGGTTTTACCTTTTTCACAGACCATGTGCGCGATCGCTTGGGCATCAATTGGACCCGTTCCAACGTCTTGGAAGTGGTCAATGGCGTGCTGACTGGCCGCATGGTGGACCAAGACTGGGGTGACATTTGTGACGGTGAAGAAAAACGCAAGATGCTGCTGCAAACCTGTGTGCATATGGGCATTGAGCCCTCGCAAGCCATTGCCATGGGGGACGGCGCCAATGACCTGCCCATGATGGGCGTGGCCGGTTTGTCTGTGGCCTATCATGCAAAACCCAAAGTGCGCGAGCAAGCCATGGTGGCCATTGAAGAAGGCGGCTTAGACCGCTTGCTGGAAGTGTTTCAAGTCGTGCGGTGAATCAGCGGTACGCCCGCTTCCACCGCAAACTTGGCCAAGGTTTCAATCTTGGTTTGGGGCTGACGTACATCGTCTACCACGCGCAGTTCGGTTTGGATTTGCTTAGGCGTAAATTCCACCACGCCATAGCCCTTGCGCTCACTGTCGGCAAAAATAAAATGTGGATTTTCGGCCAAGCGCGCCAATAACTTTGCATTACCAGCCGACCGCGCAGTGATGCCTGCGCCACAAAACTCGACGCCCACTTTGGCACTGTCGTCTTTGTAGGCGTCGGCCATGACATGGCCCACCCAGTTCTCGTGCACATCACCGCCTATCAGCACAGGATTTTGCAGTGCGTTGTGTTGCATGGCCTGCGTCATGCGCTGCCGTGCAGCCGAGTAGCCATCCCAACCATCGTTCCAAAGCGACAGGCCGGCACCCAACTTGTAGTCCCTTCGGCCAAAGATGGTTTGTTGAGCCACCACGTTCCAAAGCCTCGGGTCTTTGCGAGCATTGACAAAGGACTCATTCAACCACTGCTCTTGTTGCGAGCCCAACAAAGATCTTTGAGGGTTGAGCCATTCCTCACATTGGTCAGGATCGACCCAGCCAGAGCCAAATCCTAGGCCTTTGTTGCACACTTGCCGGTCACGATATTGGCGATCGTCTAGCAAGTAAAAATTGGCCAATTTGCCGTAAGCCACCTCACCGTAAATGCGCATTTCTGCGCCACGCGCCAAGCCATCGATTGAACGTGTCAAAGCGCTGGCACGCAAAGGCATGTGCTCGTAAAAAGCCTGGTAGGCTCTGGCACGCTGCGCGGCAAAATCAAATGAAATGTTGCCACTTTGACCGCGCACCCAACCCGCATAATCATTGGAGACCTCGTGATCGTCCCATGTCACCAGCCAAGGGCATTGGGCGTGCATGGCTTGCAAACCTTTTTCGCTTTTGTGAAGCGCATAACGATTGCGGTAATCGGACAAGCTGGTGACCCACCCACCGCTGGGAAAACGTACGGCGTTGGCGGCACCTGCATATTCGTAGATGTAATCGCCCAAGAACAAGACCAGGTCGAGATTTTCAAGACACATGTGGTCGTATGCACTGAAGTAGCCATGCTCCCAACGTTGGCACGAGGCATATGCCACACGCAGTCGCTGCACCATGGCTTCTGGGTGCGGCAAAGTGCGCGTGCGGCCTACCGTACTTTGTGCATCACCAAATTTGAACCGATAGAAATACCAGCGATCGCTTTGCAAGCCTTCCAACTCTAAGTGCACAGAATGCGCCAACGTGGCCAAAGCCACGACATGGCCTGCGCGCCGATTGACTTTGAACTGCTCATCGTCAGCCACCTCCCATTGCACCGAGACATCGGTTGGTGCAAAGTAAGACTGACCACTGGCGGCATCTGGCATCAATCGCGTCCACAAAACCACAGAGTGGTGGTTGGGAGAACCGCTGGCCACACCCAACTCGAACGGATTGTGCTTGAGCGCGGCTTGCGCATGGGACACCTGATAATTCAAGGGTGCAGATGCCGCCAACGCCCACTTCAACACATCTCTGCGGCTTCCAACGTCTGCTGATTGGTTGAATGAAAAATTCATGCTGGGGTGAGCCAATCCTTCAAGAGCGTTGTGAACAAGTGTGGTTTGGCACTCATCACCCAGTGCCCCGTGTCAAAGCCCACGGCACGCGAGCCTGGTGAGTTTTGGATCTTGTCCAGCCAAGCATCGGAGTGAAACATGAAAGGTTTGCGTTTGCCGTAGATGTACAGCATTGGCAAAGTCGAGGGCAACACCTTGAGGACATTGGCTGCTTGATTTAAACCGCCCAAAGCATTCATCCATTTCATGGCATAAGGCACATTCATGCCGCTGTGCATGTGCGCCATGGCACTGGGGCACCTTAGGGCTTTTGCCATGTAGCGCGTCATGCCATTGGCCAATGGGCGGCCCAAACGCCCCCCATACTTGGCAATTTGCCAAGCCATGGCCAACCACACCTGATAGCTGAACACCGCCCACTTGGCTTTGAGCCCCCAGGACTTCGTGAGTGCTTCTGAATTGTGATCGCCCACATCAACGGCAACGATGCGCTTCACACGGTGTGGGTGTTGCGCTGCATATTCGTAGCCGAATACACAACCCCAATCGTGAAGCACCAAGGTGATGGCTTGCTGCGGACATACGGCATTGACCACGGCATCGATGAACGTCACCATGTCGCTGAGGGATTGAGGCGCAACGGGCTGTAACGCATCAAATGCGGGCAATGTAAAGCGCACACAACGGTGCGTGTGCTTCAATTCATTGACAGTGTCATGCCACAGGGCCAAGGTATCGGGCCAGCCATGCAGCATGACCAGCGTTTCTGGGCCATCGCCTTCGATTTGGATGTCAACGCCCTGAATGTTCATGGCATCAAATCGATGAGGCCATGGCTTGCTTCAAGCGATCAACGCCGTCCAAAATTTTGTCTTCACCCACAGTGGCAAAACTCAAACGCAAGGTGCTGTGATCAGGGTTTTGACAGAAGAACGGCGCACCCGGCACAAAGGCCACACCTTTGTCGATGGCCAACTTGGCAAAGTCATTGCCATCTTTGACTTTGCCGTCGGCGCCAGTGAGATTTGCCCAAACAAACAAGCCGCCTTGTGGTTGCACGAAAGAGATGGCATCGCCCAAGTCTTTGCGCAGGGCATCGCACATGGTTTGCGCACGGGCCGCATACACCTTGCGAACCTTGTCCAAGGTGGCCGGCATGCGACCGGCCTTGAGGTAATGCGCCGCAGTGGCCTGTGCAAAAGTGCTGGTGTGTGCATCGCTGAATTGTTTGCACATGACGGCGCGGCTTAACAGTTCGGGGGGGGCAATCATCCAACCCACACGCAAGCCAGGGCTGAGCACTTTGGACAAAGAGCCGCAATGCACCAACCAATCGCGGCTGCCGGGCATTTGTGCACTCAAGGCCAACAAACTGGGGGGCGGTGCTGCGTTGAAATACAAATCGCCATAAGGGTCGTCTTCCACCATCAGGGTTTTGTATTTGACGGCCAGCTCTAACAATTTTTTTCGGCGCTCTAAGCTGAGCAAGGCACCGGTAGGGTTGCCAAATGTGGGGATGACATACACAAACTTGGGACGATGTTCGGCAATGAGTTTTTCCAAGGCAGCGGTGTCAACACCTTCGCCATCGACCGGTGCAGAAATGAGTTCGGCGCCATACAACCTGAAGCACTGAATGGTGGCCAAAAATGTGGGGCCTTCCACAATCACTTTGTCGCCTGGGCTGATCATGGTTTTGCCAAGCAGGTCTAGCGCTTGCTGACTTCCAGTCGTCACAATCAGTTGATCGGCCGTCAATCCAGTGACGCCCTTTTGTCCCATGAAGTGCGCCAACTGTTCGCGCAGTGGGCCATAACCCTCGGTAGCGCCATATTGCAAAGCAGCGCCAGGTTCTTGCGACAAGGCTTGTGACGACGCTTCGCGAATGCCTTCGACGTCAAACATGGCGCTGTCGGGGAAGCCACCCGCAAAGCTGATGATGCCGGGCTTGCCCAGAAGTTTGAACAACTCCCGAATGGCGGAGGTTTCGACATTGTTCAAACGATCGGCAAAATGCAAGGACATGGTGTATCTTCCACAAAACTCTGTCGTCAAAAACGACAGATGAACGACTGATAGGCGTCTATTTTGACTTGAATTGACAAGGCTATTTCGCCATTTTTCTGATATTTTCTCTCATGAACGCACACAACATCGAACTCTTTTTTCACACCCTGAAAGAAGCCAACCCCCTGCCGACCACCGAGCTCGCCTATACCTCGGTGTTTGAGCTGGTCACAGCGGTGTTGTTGTCGGCGCAGGCCACCGATGTGAGCGTGAACAAGGCCACTCGCAAGCTCTTCCCTGTGGCCAACACGCCCGAAGCCATCTTGGCATTGGGTCAAACGGGGCTTGAAGGCTATTTAAAGACCATTGGCCTGTACCGAAACAAGGCCAGCAATTTGCTCAAAACCTGCCAGATATTGATCGACCAATACCAAGGCCAAGTCCCCCGCTCGCGCGAGGCCTTAGAGTCCTTGCCCGGGGTGGGCCGCAAAACGGCCAATGTGGTGTTGAACGTGGCCTTTGGCGAGCCCACCATGGCCGTCGACACGCACATCTTCAGACTTGGCAACAGAACGGGCCTCGCGCCGGGTAAGACGCCATATGAAGTGGAAATGAAACTGCTCAAGCGCATTCCAGAAAAGTATTTGGTTGATGCACACCACTGGCTCATTTTGCACGGCCGCTATGTGTGCCAAGCCCGCAAGCCTTTGTGCCATCAATGTGCGGTGTCGGCTTATTGCGATTTCAAACTCAAGACGCAAGCCGCTTAAGGGCTGACCCAGACTTTTCCAGACAAGCTTTTGCAAAACTTTATCGAGGCAAGGCCACCCAGCGCGTTGTGTCTTCGTCTTGCCATTCGCGCCACTGCAATCGGTTTTGAAATACGTCCGACAACGCTTGGTGCGTGGCTTTGTCCTGAGGCAAACCCGAGTGCCTCAGTCTGCCCTCTGCCATCACCCACAAAGCATCCGCTTGCAAGGCCAAATTGAGTTCGTGCAACACACTCACCACCGCAGCGCCTTGCTCAGTGAGGCATCGCACCCACTCCAACCAATCGGCCTGATGCGGAACATCCACGCCGGCCAAGGGTTCGTCCATGAGGTACACGTCGGCCTGCACGGCCAAAGCGCGTGCCAATAAAACACGTTGACGCTCACCGCCAGACAGTTGACCCAAACTGCGTGTGCGCCATTCCCAAGCTTGGACCGTTTTGAGGGCCACCTCCACCACGGCTTTGTCTTTTGGGCTGGGCGAGGCCAACCAAGACTGATGCGGCAAACGCCCCAACATGGCGACGTCGTACACCGTCAGATCATCTTGGCCTGCCTCTGCTTGACCCAACCAGGCCAAAGTTTGCGCGCGATGGCGGCGACTCCATTCAGTCCACGACTTGCCAAGCAAAGTCACTTCACCGGTGCACGGCGACAAGCCAGCCAAGGCTTTCAGCAAGCTGGATTTGCCTGCGCCATTCGGCCCTACCAAGGCCATCCACTCGCCAGCCTTCAAAGTGAGCGATACATCGTCAACCGCTTTGAAGTTGCCGTGCATCACCGTGACATGTTTAGCCGACAAGGCTATTTTGTGAGCGGTGGTCATGCTCGGCCTCCTCTGCTGCCAGCAGACGTGGATGACATGCTGCGCATCAGGAACAACATGTAGCCACCGCCCAGTATGGCCGTGAGCACACCCACAGGCAACTCAAGCGGTGCCATCAAACCACGCGCCAACACATCGGCAGCGCCCAACAACACGGCCCCCATCAGACAAGACAAGCTGAGTGTTTGGCCATGAATGCCTTTGTAGCGCGCACGCACCAAATGCGGCGCAGCCAAACCGACAAAGGCAATGAGTCCCGTTTGCGCCACTGCGGCTGCGGTGCACAAGGCCAACACGGCCAACAACACCCAACGCAAAGCCTTCACTGGCAAACCCAAACTGAGCGCGGTGGACTCACCCAAGGCCAAGCCATCGAGCAAAGGACTGGCTGCGACAGACACGAGCCAAGACAGCAAGAGCACACCCAGCATGAGCCCGCAAGCTGACCAACTGACATAAGCCGTTGAGCCCAACATGAAGGACTGCACCGACCCTTGAATTTGCGGAAACATCACCAACAGCAAAGAAGCCATGGCGCCAAACACCACGCCCACCACCACACCGGCCAGCAACAATCGCAAGGTGTGCTGAACACCCCAAGACAAGACCAATGACAAAACCACCGCCAACCAAGCGCCCATGAAAGCCATGCCGGTGATGCCCACCCGCACAAACCAAGGCGACACATCGAGTTGGCTGAGGATGACCATGCCAATGGCCACACCCAAACTGGCACCCGATGCACTGCCCAACAAAAAGGGATCGGCCAATGGGTTCCTAAACAAGCCCTGGGCCAAAGCGCCTGCCAAACCCAGCAAGGCGCCTGCCAAACACGCCCCCAAAGTGCGGGGCAATCGGATGTCGGCAATCAGGCTGGCATCGGCTTGAATGTGCGACAAAGCCCAGCCCTCGCTGCCCACTAGCGCACCCACCAGCAGCAGCAGGATGAGCAACAAGCTCAACTGCCCAGCCAGCTTGGATGCGGACGAAACTTTGTGAGCGTTCATTCTGGATAGAGCCGTTTCAAGCAAGCCACCATCAGATCGGCAGCTTCCGGCATGCGCGGACCCGATCGCACCACGATGTCGGATTGATCTGGCGAGAAGCTGCAAATTTTGTGTTGTTGAATGGCTTCAATGCGCTGCCAACCCGGTCTGGTTTTGAGATCGGTGGCTGCCCGTTCGCCCATGAAAATAATTTGCGGATTGGCCTTGACCACAAACTCTGGATTGACTTGCGGAAACGAGCCCATGGCAGGCGTCACCACATTGACCAAGCCCAAACGCTTCAGTGTTTCACCAATGTACGAGGCCTCGCCCGCTGCAAAATAGCCACTGCCTGCTTCGAAATAAATGCGCGCACCTTTGGCCAACTTGGGCACACGCGCTGCGGCCGTGTCTAATTTTTGTTGGATGCTTTGCCACAATCTGTCGGCGCGCTCTTTGGCATTGGGCAGATGCAATGCGCCGGCAATGTGCTGAATCACACGGTGCATGTCTTCTTGGCTTTGTGGCTCCAGCGCCACCACCTTAATGCCCAAAGATTCCAAGCGCTGAGTGACACGCGATGAGCGCGCCAGCAACACCAAGTCGGGCTTGAGCTTGACCAATGCTTCAAGCTGCGTATCGTCCAAGCCACCCAACTTAGGAAGCGACCTCACGCGCTCTGGCCAATTGCTGTAACGGTCTACGCCCACCAACAGATCGCACGCTTTGAGCTCGCACACAATCTCCCCCAGTGAGGGCAGTAAGCTGATGACCCGCTGCGGTGCTTTGTCGATCACCACCACACGGCCGCGGTCATCGGTGAGCGTGAATGAGATGGACGTCGCGTGCGCTGTGAGCACGCAACAGGCCGCTCCCGCTAGCATCAGCCGCAAGAATTTCAACGCAGTCATCAGCATCAAGTCCATCTTTGCGAAGCCTTAAATCTTAGGCGTCCACTTTAAGCCTGCAAACACGCCACGCTTGGGCATGTTGTAGCCATAAATGGTTTGGTAGTTGGCATTGCCTGCATTTTCAAGCCGCAAGTTCAATCGCAGCTCGGGCGTCAGGGCTTGACTGGCGGTTAAATCCAACACGGTATAAGACTTGAGCACTTGCGAATCATCAGCGCGAGCGCCGTTGTAGCGCCACTGAATGCCCGTGTCCCAATGGCCGATGCTTTGCATCAGACCGGCTTGCGCCAAGGTTTTGGCGCGTCGAACCAATGCTTGGTGTGTGATTTCGTTTTGCGGATCTTGCGACGTGAAGCTCAAGCGCCATTGTTGGGCGCCCAAGCCTGGCAATTGCCATTGGCCAGCCAGTGCCACTTCCACGCCTTGGTTTTTGGCCTTGGCGATGTTGGTGCGCGTCCAATTGGCATCGTTGTCAATCAGGTCGGTGTAACGGTTTTCAAAAGCTGTGAGGCGTGCATTCCAAGAAGCTTGCATGTATTGCATGCCGACTTCGTTGGACCGCGCTTGCTCAGGCTTGAGCAAAGGATTGCCGCCCCATGGGTAGTACAAGTCGTTGAAGGTTGGCGCCATGAAACCGGTCGATGAACTGGCCTTCAAACGCAGTTCTGGGGTGACGAAATACGCATAGCCTGCATACCAAGTGTTGGCGTTGCCAAGGTCGGAGTACTGATCGCGGCGCACATTCAATTGCCACTGCTGATTTTCCAGCTTGGCTTGATAGCCCAAACGCCATGAATTGAGGGTTCGCTCTGCCAAACTGTATTCGGTGTCACTCGCCACTTTTTGGCGCGTGTTTTCATACCCCGAGGTGATCGAATGATGAGGCCAAAGCGACCACACAGCACTCACTGCAGAAGTTTGTGACTGAGAATTCACAAAGTAAGGATAGGCCGTCACGGCTGCGTTGAGCTTGTCCTCTTGCTGCCCCACAGACACATCCCACTGCAAATCTTTGGAAGCTTTGTAAGTGCCATTCAGCAAGACATTGCGCAACACACTCTTGGATTCATCGGCTTGGTTGACGGGTCCCCACTGGCTGTCGTATTGCACCGTGGCATGCGTTTCGCGCAGCATCAAACCCATGCGACCCGCTTCGAATTCTTGCGACAAGTTCACGGCATTTGACGTGTGGCTGTAGCCGTCACGGTCGGGGTTGGTGCCAGGTCGTTGCAAGGCATTGATGGCGTTGAAGCCTTTGCTTTCTGTTGTTTCAGAAGATGCATTCACACCAAAACCAGAAGTCCACTTTTGGCCCGCACTGACTTGGGCGCTTCTGAAGCCCTCAGAGCCCACTTGTCCTGAAGCCTCTAGCCATGGGCCTTTCAAGCCCTCGCCTGCATTTTGTCGTGTGAAGATTTGAATCACACCGCCCAAAGCAGCACTGCCGTACAAACTCGACACATTGCCACGAACCACTTCGATGCGTTCAATGCCGTTCAAGGGCAAATGCTCCAACGCAGCCAAATTGAAATTGAGATTGTTCATGGGCAAGCCATCCACCAACACCAGGGCGTGACGCGACTCCGCACCGCGCATGAACAAGGAAGCCACACCGCCCATGCCGCCCGACTGGGTGATTTCCATGCCCGCCAAGTTTTGCAACAACGTCGGTACATCTTTGGCCTGCGAGCGCTCAATGTCTGCGCGGGTGACAAGCGTCAGATCGGGCAGCGCATCCTGGGCGCGCTGCATGACGCGACTGGCCGTGATGACGGTGTCTGGTAAAAAAGTTTGCGCCAATGCGTGAGAGATCGCCAAGGGCGATACGGCCAAGCTGGCAACGAGGACTTTGCAAGTCAATTTCATGGTTAACCTAACAGTGATGTGTTCTCACTGCCTTCCCCGACAGTGCATGAACGTACGGCTCTCCATGCGGAGAACCACCTTGTTGGCCGGTATCCGGGCTAAGCAGATCAACCTCCATCACCTTCCCAAATGCCTGTTTCAGGGCACTCAGTGGCGATTGATGAAAGCGGGGCTTTGTAAAAAAAGCCCGTCTGCTGACCGTTGCGGGGGCAGCGCAGGTGGAGTTCACCCCGAGGGGGCTGGCTCTCCTGCTTCCCGTTGAACTGAGACTTGCGAACCAAGTCTCGAGCACCAACAAAGTACATTGTAAGATGTCACCTTGCACCAAGCCTACAATGCTAGAAATTACAATGGCTCTGACATGACGAACCCCACCACCGTCGACCAGATTGCAGAACGCGTCGAGCACCTCTTGCTCAGGCACGAAGAACTGCAAAAGACCAATGCACTGCTACAGCAGCAGGTGCTGGCAATTTCCCACGAGCGCGACTTGCTCAAGTCCAAGTTGGCCGCCGCCCGTTCTCGCGTAGACGCCCTGATTGAGCGACTGCCCCAAAACTCCTCTTCTGACACCGACGCATGAGCACCAAACAGCTTGAAGTTCAAATCATGGGCCAAAGCTACCTGCTGGGCTGCCCAGTGGGGGGAGAAGATCGCCTGTTGGCCGCCGTTGACAAAGTCGACCAAGCCATGTGCAAGGTTCGCGACGCCGGCAAAATCAAAGCACGTGACCGCATTGCGGTACTGGCCGCCCTCAATTTGGCCTTTGAACAAGCCGAAGCCCCGACTGCAGCTGCCACCCAAGCAGCCTCCACAGAAACCGCTGCAGCACTCAGTCATTCCGACAGCGAACGGCTCAGCCAGTTGTTGAAAAAACTAGATCAGGCCCTCCATCAAGATGGTCAACTGATTTAGTCTCACAAGGCCGGCTTTAACTGCGCCTACAATCGCGCTGTCTGCAGTGCATGCTGGGCTTTATATTTCCTTGAACCAATGCTCTTAGAGCCCGGGCTTGGTACATTGTCTGGTGAGCGTGATCATCTCGCGTCAGATGAACCCAACGTCAGTCTGCCCTCGCCCACCTGAACCCCGGTTCAGGATGCCGGTCCAGTGGCACTTGCAGACACCTTTTTCAACCTTACGAAAAGCCACGTCTCATGTTTTTAGAACCTACCCTCATTGCCGAACTGGGCGCTTTGGGCCTGCTCACTGGCTTTCTGGCTGGCCTTTTGGGCATTGGCGGCGGCATGGTCATGGTGCCTTTTCTGACCTTGATTCTGGGTGATCGTGGCGTCGCACCCGATCTGGCAGTCAAAATGGCCATTGCCACATCGATGGCCACCATCATTTTCACCTCCATCTCCAGCGTACGCGCCCACCACAAAAAACAAGCCGTCCGCTGGGACTTGGTCAAAGGCCTGGCGCCCGGCATTGTGATGGGCAGCTTACTGGCCAGCATGGGCGCATTTTCTGCACTCAAGGGCTCCTATTTGGCCTTGTTTTTTGCGCTCTTCGTCGGCTTTTCGGCCACTCAAATGTTTTTGGACAAGAAACCAGCGCCAAATCGCAACGTGCCAGGCACCCCTGGCCTGCTAGGCGCGGGTGGCGTCATTGGATTTTTGTCTGGCATGGTGGGCGCAGGTGGCGGCTTTGTCAGCGTGCCCTTCATGGCTTGGTGCAATGTGGCCATTCACAATGCCGTGGCCACAAGCGCAGCCTTGGGCTTTCCCATTGCTTTGGCCAATGTCATCGGTTACGTCGTAGCTGGACAAGACGTCCAGAACCTGCCAGACCACAGTTTTGGTTATTTGTGGCTACCCGGCTTGGTGGTGATTGCGAGCTGCAGCGTCTTTATGGCCCCTCTGGGTGCCAGCGCAGCGCACAAATTGCCTGTCAAACAACTCAAACGCTCTTTTGCCACAGTTCTTTACGGCTTGGCCGCTTACATGCTGTACAAAGGTTTTACCGCCTAAGGTAGGGCCTTGGTGGCATAGAGGGCATTGAAGGCTTACAGAGCCCTGGCCATTTGGCGACGACCAGGCCGCTTACTCAAACTGCGCACCAAGGCGCTTGGTTGTGGGCCAAGCCAAGCCACAAACCCCAACCAGAAGTAACGGCCAAGGCAAAACCCGCCAAGCGGATGCCCCACGCGCCGTCGCCAATTTTTTGCAATTGCAGCAGCATCCAAGGGGCCAATCCCAAACTGACACCACTGCCCAGGGCAAAGCACGCCATGGTGAGTGCGCCGTCCAACACGTTGCCCGTTAAGGCTGCCACCATCAGCGCCGAATACAACAAACCACAAGGCATCAAAGACCAAAGCAGGCCAACCACAAGAGGTGCGACTTTGCCCCATTGGGCATTGAAACGGCGAACCTTGGCCCAGAGTTTTTGTGCACTTTGATCGAGCCAAACGGGCTGCTTAGCCTGCCACATGAGCAACAGGCCCAGAACGACAGCCGCCACATGCAGCATGCTCCAGACCGGTCGCAATGCGGCAGACTCAACAGTTAACCAACCCAGCGCTTGCACACTGAATGCGGCAAGCCCCCCCATCAGGCTATAGCCTAACCAACGGCCAAATTGAAATGAGATCAAAGCCTGCTTTTGACGCTCACCTGCGGCTTGCCCCATGCCCGCACAGGCCGCGCCGCACATGGCAACGCAATGTGGCCCACCGGCCAAGCCCATGATCAAAGCTGTGAGGGCTAAGGTCGTCTGCATTCAGGAGTCGATCAGTTGTCAGATAATTTTTGAAAATCGAGTTCGGTTGCGATCAGCTTGCAAGTACTTGTCAAACACCATGGCCACACCTCGAACAAAGAACCAGCCCATGGGTGTGACCTGCAACCCGCCATCGGTCAACTCTACCAAACCTTGAGTCTGCAAAGTTTCAAGTTGTTCAATTTCGATGGCAAAATATTTTTTAGCATCAATCAGCCAGGCTTCATTGAACGCATCATATTGGATGTGTCCCTGACACATGATCGCCATGATCCAAGCCCGCCGGATGAAGTCATCACGCGACAAGGCCAAGCCCTTGATAATTGGGAGTTGTGCATTGTCAAGCATGTCCACATACTCTTCCATGGTCTTGGCATTTTGACTGTATGTCCCGCCCATGCGACCAATGGCCGACACCCCTAATCCAATCAAATCACAATCGGGCTGCGTGCTGTAACCTTGAAAATTTCGATGCAAGCGGCCCTGACGCTTGGCCACCGCCAATGCATCGTCAGGCAAGGCAAAATGATCCATGCCCACATAGACATAACCCGCATTGATCAAGGCATCCATCGACCTTGAAAGCATCGCAATTTTGCTAGACGCCACAGGCAATTCGGCGGCCAAAATTCGCCGTTGCGGCTTGAATCGCTCTGGCAAATGTGCATAGGCATACAGCGCAATGCGATCTGGGCGCAACTCATTGACTTGCTTTAATGTTCGGTCAAATGATTCGGGAGTTTGCTTGGGCAAACCGTAAATCAAATCGACATTGATTGATTCAAAACCAATTTTGCGTGCTGAGGCAACCAATTCAAATACTTGTTTGGCAGGTTGAATTCGATGGACCGCTTTTTGGACTTCAGGATCAAAGTCTTGGACGCCAAAACTCAAGCGGTTAAAGCCCAACTCAAACAGAAGTGCCAAGCGTGCATCGTTCACGGTTCGGGGGTCCACTTCAACGGAATATTCCCCCCCTGCGACAAAGCTGAAACTGCGCTTGAGCACTGACATCAGTTCGCGCAGTTCGTCATCGCTTAAAAACGTGGGGGTGCCCCCCCCTAGATGCAACTGACTGACTGACTGCCCTGTGCCCAATTGTGTTGTGTAGAGCTCGACTTCTTTGGCCAAATAGCGCAAGTAAGGCTCGGCTTTCTCGTGATGCTTTGTGATAATTTTGTTACAGGCACAGTAGTAGCACAATGACTCACAAAACGGGATGTGCACATAAATGGACAAGGGTCGATTTTTTTGACCCAGCCCCTGCTGCCGGACCGTCATGGCCTGCTGCAAATCCACCTGCGAGAATGCCTCTACAAAACGGTCTGCCGTTGGGTAAGAGGTGTAGCGGGGCCCAGGCACATCAAAGCGTGTCAGCAATTCAGGCGTCAAAAAGGACATACGGTAATCCCCAAGCTGTCATATTTATAAGTTTTCATTAATGTGCCTTTTCCAAGGCATGCCAAACTTGACATACATCAAATTTTTGACAAACTGAGCCGAAATAGAAGTTTTATAAAAGTTTGAGTTCCATCAACTGCGCCAAGTCGGTATAAGCTAATGACTTGACTTACCGCAATGTCATTTAACTGAGAACGCCATGAAACCCGAAACCATCAAAGTCGCATGCTCCAACTGCAACTTACGCGAACTCTGCATGCCTGTCGGCCTGTCTGACAATGATCTTCAGCGCTTGGATGAGGTGGTTGCAACCCGACGCAAAATCAAGCGTGGCAGCACCTTGTTCAGCAACGGCGAGAAATTCACATCCCTCTACGCCATTCGCACCGGATTTTTCAAAACATGCCTGGCATCTGAAGACGGTCGTGATCAAGTCACTGGCTTTCAAATGGCCGGTGAAATCATTGGCCTTGATGGCATTGTCAACGACCACCACAGTTGCGATGCCATCGCCCTCGAAGATGCAGAGGTTTGCGTCATGCCCTTTGATCGCATCGAAGAAATTTCACGTGAAGTCACGGCATTGCAACACCATGTGCACAAAATCATGAGCCGCGAAATTGTGCGTGAACATGGCGTGATGCTCTTGTTGGGCAGCATGCGTGCAGAAGAGCGTCTGGCCGCCTTTTTATTGAACTTGGTACAGCGCCTGCACTCCAGAGGTTTTTCGCAGTCCGAACTGGTGCTTCGCATGACGCGAGAGGAAATTGGCAGTTACCTGGGACTCAAACTAGAAACGGTCAGCCGCACGTTTTCAAAATTCGTGGACGATGGCATTGTGGAAGTGAAGCAACGACACGTCAAAATATTGGACACTGAAGCGCTGCAGCGCATGGTCAATACACAGCCCCATTGCCACTGAATTTTGCTGCAAAGGGCGCTTAGCAGCAGCCACCTTCTTTGTCGCCCTGGGTGCAATTGGCGGGACGCTGGTCAACAGACACAGGGCAACGGTTCACTTCAAAAGGTGACATGGACAGCAGCGTGGTGAGACTGCTTGACACGATGGTCAGCGCCCAAAACACAAAAAATGACACGGTGTAAACACCTCGTCGCGACAGCGCCAATTGCTGTCCAAACCAGTGCATGTCCTCTGGATCAAACATGCCAAACACCACCAATTCAATCAAGCCTGCCACCAAAAAAGCAGGCCACACTATCCACATCAGTCTTTGAGCCAGCATGTTTGTCTCCTATTGGAATTTTCTTGTTTGGTCAAAATGACACTGAATTTCTTTTAATTATTTTTGTTTCTGCGGAACAAGCCCTGTAGCCGCATGATTGCGGGCCTGCATAGCGGGTGCCATGGCCGCATCGAGCTGACGCTGATTTTCGATGGCATTTCGTGGGTTCAACGCCTCTGTTGGCAACACGGGGTCTGGAATGGTAACAGCCAAATAGAGCGTGGCAAAGCCAGCCACCACCACCAAGGCGGGGCCTGCGATGATCATCCAGACCATGCCGAAAGACCACCAAGGCCTTGCCTGGGTGGTTTGAGAATGTGTCAATGTGCTTGTATTCATGGGGGAGCTCATTTCAATTGAATTCATTCGACACAAGCTTAGCGAGGAATCAAAAACACAGATTTCTCATCCAGCTTACCTTGCGCTGTTTGATCGTCGTCAGAAGCCTCAATGGTAAAGTGAACTGGGTAAGTACCTGGCGCTGCCGAATCATACGGAACTTGAAGACGAACCGACACCCAGCGTGATTGGGTTGACTCGACGATCAGGTCTTCTGAATCCGTCATCACTTTGAGGTCATACATGCCCGTGGCATTCACTTTGAAATGTTGGCGTTTTTCAGCCGCGTTCATGATTTGCAAACGGTACACGTTTTCGATATTGCCGCCACTCACAATGCGCGCCAACGAAGCACGATCGCGAACCACATCGACCTTGAAAGACTTGCGAGTGAGCAAACTTCCAAACAACAAGGATGTGACCAGCACCAAGATGCCTGTGTAAATTAAGACCCGCGGTCTGAATATGTGCCGCAATGTCTGTGCAGATGTCCAATGATTTTTCATGGCGTGTTCAGTGGAGTATTTCACCAAACCTCGCGGGTAGCCCACCTTGTCCATCACGGTATCGCACACGTCGGCACAGGCGCCGCAACCAATGCACTCATATTGCAAGCCTTTGCGAATATCAATGCCCGTGGGGCAAACCTGAACACACAAACTGCAGTCGACGCATGAGCCCAGGTTCAAAGTTGTCAAATCAGCTTTTTTGGAACGAGAACCACGCGGCTCACCGCGCTCAGCATCGTACGTGACGATGAGTGTGTCTTTGTCAAACATGGCACTTTGAAATCGTGCATAGGGACACATGTATTTGCAAACCTGCTCGCGCATGAAACCTGCGTTACCGTAAGTTGCAAAACCATAAAAGAAGACCCAAAAAACTTCCCAAGACGACATGCGTCCTAA
Source organism: Limnohabitans sp. (assembly GCA_030158125.1). Taxonomy (GTDB): domain Bacteria; phylum Pseudomonadota; class Gammaproteobacteria; order Burkholderiales; family Burkholderiaceae_C; genus Limnohabitans_A. The sequence goes on from JAOATL010000014.1 coordinate 102,320, forward strand.
GAAAAACTCCATGCCCAACTCGCGAATGGGCGTGAAGTAGCCCACAAACGTGAAGCCCGTCCAAATTGAAAACCCGATCCAAAGAAAATGTTTGTACCATTTCTTGACCAACTTCTCGAGCGACATGTCTTGAGAATCAAGGCGAATTCGTGCTGTCCGGTCGCCCTCAACTTTGCGCTCAATCCACATGAAAATTTCGCTGTAGACCGTTTGTGGGCAGGCATAACCGCACCACAAGCGCCCAGCAATGGCCGTGAACAAAAACAAAGAGAACGCAGAGATCACCAGCAAGCCCGTCAAATAAATGAAGTCTTGCGGGTACAGAACGATGCCAAATATATAAAAACGCCTCGCCCCTAAATCAAAGAGGACTGCCTGGCGCTGTCCCCACTCGAGCCAAGGGAGGCAATAAAAAATAATCTGCGTTAAAAAAACAAAACCCCAGCGCCATTTGGCAAATATGCCTTGGACGCTACGGGGGTAAATTTTTTGATGAGCCGCATAAAGTTCACCCCAAGCCCCGTCTTCAGAGGCATCATGCGCGCCCTCTTGCGCGGGCACGATGGGGATAACTTTACGAGTTGTTTTATCAGAAGATTCCAAAACAACTCACTTTTTATTTGGCAGCAGGCTTGTTGGAGAGACCCCAAACATAAGAAGCCAAGACGTGAAGCTGCGCATCGGTGAGCTTGCCCTCTTGTGCTGGCATTTGATTGACTTTGCCATTGTTAACCATGGCAATGATGGCGTTCTCGCCCCAACCATGTAACCAGATGTCATCCGTCAAGTTGGGGGCGCCAATGGTTTGATTGCCTTTGCCATCTTGACCGTGGCATGCTGCACAGCTGACAAACTTCGACTTACCCAAGGAGGCGCGCAATGCGTCGTGGGGGCTGTTAGACAAACTCAACACGTAGTGCGACAAGTTGCGAACATCCTCTGCAGAACCCACAGCAGCAGCCATAGGGGGCATGTTGCCCATACGGCCTTTCACCAAGGTTTCTTTGATTTTGTCGTGCGAACCGCCGTGCAACCAATCGGTGTCCGTGAGGTTAGGAAAGCCTTTGCTACCGCGTGCATCAGAGCCGTGACATTGCGCACAATTGTTCATGAACAAACGATCACCGATGGCCATGGCTTGAGGGTCCTTGGCAACATCTTCTGGCGGCATGCCCGCAAACTTGGCATAAAGGGGCTCGAGTTCTTTGTTGGCTTTGGCCACTTCGGCTTCATACTGACCCGTTGAAGACCAGCCCAACTTGCCCGCACTGTTACCCAAGCCTGGGTACAAAGCCAAATAGCCCAAGGCAAAGACGATGGTGATCAAAAACAAACCCACCCACCAGCGTGGCAGTGGATTGTTCATTTCACGCAGATCGCCATCCCAAACATGCCCTGTGGTGTTGTCATTGGCGGTCATGGCTTTTGCTTTGCCGCTGAAATACAGCAAGAGCAAGCAAGCCACAATACCGACCAATGCAATGCCGGCCACATAGACAGACCAGAAATTGCTTGTGAAGTCACTCATTTCAGATTCTCTTTCTATTCGTTGATCGGGGGCTTCAGTCGTCTTGACCGAAAGGCAGCTTAGCGGCCTCTTCAAAGTCAGCCGAGCGTCGTTTCGACATGGCCCACACCAAAATTCCAAGGAACAAGATGAAGGTGACCACTGTCACAAGCGATCGAAGTGTATTGACGTCCATGATGCCTAGTCCCATTTATTTGCGGTGAATGCCCATGCCTTGCAGGTAGGCAATCACAGCGTCTAACTCGGTTTTGCCCTTCACGTCTTCTGTGGCTTTGGCAATTTCGTCGTCGCTGTAAGGCGCACCCAATTTGCGCAGGCCACTCATATGGGCAGGCAAACTGGCACCATCCACTGCGGCTGTGGCCAACCAGGGGTAAGCGGGCATGTTGGACTCGGGCACCACATCGCGCGGATTGATCAAGTGAATACGGTGCCACTCGTCGGAGTATTTACCGCCCACACGAGCCAAGTCAGGCCCTGTGCGCTTGCTACCCCATTGGAATGGGTGGTCGTATACAAATTCGCCAGCCACTGAGTACGGGCCGTAGCGCAATGTTTCAGCACGGAAAGGACGAATCATTTGCGAGTGACAGTTGTAGCAACCTTCGCGCACATAAACATCTCGTCCGGCCACTTGCAAAGCGGTGTAAGGCTTTAAACCCGGGACCGCTTCGGTGGTTGATTTCTGGAAAAACAGCGGGACGATTTCAACCATGCCGCCAAACAGCAAGACCACCAAGATCAGAACGATCATGAGGAAATTGCTGGTTTCAACTTTCTCGTGGGACAAACCACCGGAATTTGAATGATTAGACATCTTATATTTCTCCTGATGCGGTTAGGCGTGTGCAGCAGCCACTGCTGGAATTTGCACATCCACGGCACGGCCGCTGGTCGCTGTTTTCAAGGTATTCCACAACATGACCAACATGCCGCCCAAATACAACAATCCACCCAACAAACGCAACACATAGAAAGGGAATGTGGCTTTGACAGACTCAACAAAGGTATACGTCAAAGTGCCGTCGGCATTCACAGAGCGCCACATCAAACCTTGCATCACACCAGCAATCCACATGGCAGCGATGTAAATCACGATACCAATGGTGGCCACCCAGAAGTGAACTTCAATGGCTTTGACGCTGTACATTTTTTTCTGACCAAACAAACGTGGAATCAGGTAGTACATGGTGCCCATGGTGACCAAGCCAACCCAGCCCAAGGCACCAGAGTGAACGTGGCCCACCGTCCAGTCGGTGTAGTGGGACAAGGCATTCACGGTTTTGATAGACATCATGGGGCCTTCAAAGGTAGACATACCGTAGAAGGACAAGGACACAATCAAGAAGCGCAGCACGGGATCATCGCGCAACTTGTGCCAAGCGCCAGACAGGGTCATGACACCGTTGATCATGCCGCCCCAGCTAGGCGCAAGCAAAATCAGAGAGAACACCATGCCAATGGACTGCGTCCAATCGGGCAACGCTGTGTAATGCAAGTGGTGAGGACCTGCCCACATGTAAGTGAAGATCAATGCCCAAAAGTGAACGATGGACAAACGGTAGCTGTAGACCGGTCTTTCCGCTTGTTTGGGAATGAAGTAGTACATCATGCCCAAGAAGCCTGCTGTTAAGAAGAAGCCCACAGCGTTATGGCCATACCACCACTGAACCATGGCATCTTGAACGCCCGCATAGGCAGAATAAGATTTCATCAGGCCAACGGGCATGGCAGCGCTGTTGACCAAGTGCAACAATGCAACCGCAATGATGAAAGCGCCGAAGAACCAGTTGGCCACATAAATGTGACGAACCTTGCGCGTACCCACAGTGCCAAAAAACACAATGGCAAAAGACACCCAGACCAAAGTGATCAGGATGTCAATGGGCCACTCGAGTTCGGCATATTCTTTGCCGCTGGTGTAACCCAAAGGCAGGGAAATGGCAGCTGCCAAAATAACAACTTGCCAGCCCCAAAAGGTGAAGGCAGCCAGTTTTTCGGCAAACAAGCGAACGTGACAGGTGCGTTGAACCACGTAATAAGCAGAGGCAAACAAGCCAGAGCCACCAAACGCAAAAATCACGGCATTGGTGTGCAAGGGTCGCAAACGACCATAGCTCAGCCATGGGATGCCAAAGTTCAGCTCTGGCCAAGTTAATTGAGCCGCAATGATCACGCCAACCAGCATGCCCACGACACCCCAAACCACCGTCATGATGGCAAACTGTCTCACAACGGTATCGCTGTAAACGGTTGCCTCTGTATTGGCAAATTTCATTTTCACCTCTTCTAAAATTACAAAACAAGTGTCGCAGTTCGTGCAATTACTTAGGTTGACTTAAGTCAATTATTTCGGAGAATTCGCTCACCTTCTGCTTCGATGTCTTCAAATTGGCCTCTGTTGACGGCCCACCAAAGCCCCCCCAGGATAAAAAACACCAACGCAACCGAGAGTGGTACCAGCAAGTACAAAATGTCCATTAAATGCCACCTTTGGAATCAAAATCGAGCCGTGTTGACAACCGCATCGCATTCAACACCACCCCTAAAGAGCTACAAGCCATTCCCAAACCCGCCAACCATGCAGGCAAATAGCCCAACATGGCCAATGGCACACAAGAAAAGTTGTAAAAAGCGGCCCAAATGAGGTTTTGCCTCACAATTCGAATCGTTTTTCGACCTAACTTGAAAGTGGCCACCAACGGTCTCAAATCGCCGGTCATCAAGACAAAATCGGCTTTGGACTGAGCCAAAGGCAAGGCCTGCCCGAGGGCAAATGATACATCTGCCCCCGCTAATACAGGACCATCATTCAGGCCGTCACCCACCATGGCAATTCGGTGACCTTGCGCTTGGGCTTGCTTCACTTCACGCAATTTGTCTTCAGGCGAACATCCCCCTTTGGCGTTTGTAATGGCCAAGCTTTGGGCCACTTGATTCACAGAGGATTGACCATCGCCGGAAAGCACACGGACATTCAAACCCATCGCGTCCAACGCACGAAGTGTTGCGGCCGCTTCAGGCCTGACTGTCTCTGAAAACTCAAACGTTGCCAACCACCCATCTTGATCACTGAGGCAAGCGTGAAGCACCTCGTGTTGGGTGGGCACCACACCACAAAATGCAGCTGAACCCAGTCGCAAATGACTGGGTCTCTGCGCCACCTTGTCTGGCGATCCAGCAAGATGGGTGAGGACGGCAGCAACGCCCTGCCCGGCAAACTCTTTGACATCGGATACCGATAATTTTGAGCTTGCCAAGTCTGGCAGTGCTTTGACCAAAGCACGCGAAACCGGGTGCAAAGAGTGCGCAGCCAGAGCACCCGCCCACGCCAGAACCATGTCAGGCGCGAAGCCCGCGCGGACAGTGGTTTGCTTCAAACTGAAGTGATCTTGGGTCAGCGTGCCTGTTTTGTCAAAAATGACTGTATCGACTGTGGCAAGGGCTTGAAGGGCTTGCAAACGTCGCAACAACACACCCGCTTTGGCCAGTGCACCCGCACTCGACAACATGGCCGCCGGTGTGGCCAGTGACAATGCACAGGGACATGTCACGATCAGCACCGATACGGCCACCATCAGCGCATGCGCTGGGCTGTATTGCCATCCCCACACAGCCGCCAAAGCAGCGGCCAACAAGACCGCCCACAAGAAAGGTTTGGCAACTTGATCCGCCAAGATGGCCATCTTGGGCTTGGACACAGAAGCACTTTCCATCAAAGCGACCATCTGTCCAAACCGCGTAGATTTGCCCAACGTCAACACTTGCACTTCCACCGTGCCTGTTAAATTGAGACTGCCCGCCAGAACTGAATGCCCCACCATCTTGGCCAAGGGCTTGGACTCACCAGTCAGCAAAGCCTCATCTACCTGTGTTTCGCCCAATAGCAAAACGGCATCCGCCGCAAACGCCTCGCCGGGCAACACTTGAATGACGTCATCGACTCGCAATTGGCGCAAGCTCACCCTGTCCCACTGTCCTTGTCGGTTTTTCTTCTGAACCGAATCGGGCAAACGGTTCATCACAGCCTCTAGCGCACCCGCCGTTTTATCGCGCAAACGCAGCTCCAACCAACGCCCCGACAACAAGAAGAAAACAAACATGGTGAAGGAGTCAAAATAAACTTCCTCACCGAACGGCCCCAATGGTTCAAAGGTACCCGCCGTACTGATGGCAAAGGTCACGGCCATGCCAATGGCCACTGGCAAGTCCATGCTGATTTTTCTTTGCTTCAAATCAAGCCAAGCGGCAGCGAAAAAAGGCATGCATGAAAAGAACAAAACAGGCAAAGACAACACCCAAGAGGCCCATCGAAGCAGTTGCACCATGTCGGGTGCCATGTCGCCAGGCTGGCTCATATAAACCGGCGTGGCATACATCATGACTTGCATCATGCAGAGTCCGGCAACGCCCCAACGCCACAGCATTCTGCGGGCATCCTCCCGGCGCACTTCGTTGGCCAATGCATCATTTGCAGGCAAAGTGCGATAGCCCAACTGAGCGACCGCTTTCATCCAATCAGAAGGTTTGGTTTGAGCAGAAGACCACACCACACGCCCTCGGTGGCTGGCTGCACTGATTTGAGCGGACTCAACCCCCGGCACAGCCAGCAAAGCCTCTTCAATGTTAATGGCACAGGCTGTGCAATACATGCCCTCAAAAACAACACTCGATGTCCACTGCTGACGGGGCGCGTCGCTGAGGTGGCTAAAGTCAGACCACTCTTGCTGCTGGTCCAGCAATGACCATTTTTGACTCAGGGCCTCTGCATCAGGCAAGGGGGATTGGTTTGACATGCCCTGAAGATACGTGAGCAAGCTTGCACGAAACTTGATTTACATCAAGACACAGGGCATTCCAAAGGCTAACATGGAGGCGTCAATCACTCAAAGGAGATGCACCATGTACGAACGAATTTTGGTTGCCACTGACGGCTCCCCACTTTCCAAAAAAGCAGTGACGCAAGCCATTGGTTTAGCGGCCACGTGCGGCGCCGAATTGATTGCTGTCAAAGTGGTTCCCCGATACCCCCAAGCTTATTTTGAAGGCAGCATTCCACTCAATGCGAAAGACGTGGCCCGAATTGAAGCCCAATGGGCTGAAGAAGCGCAAGCCGCCGTGGCGGCAGTGCAAAAAACAGCACTGGCCAAGGGCTTGAAAGCCAAAGCTGTGGTGGTGCGCTCAGACATTGTGTCCGACGCCATCATTGCCGCAGCCAAAAAACACAAAGCCGATTTGGTGGTCATGGCCTCGCACGGTCGCAAAGGCATCAAACGCTTGTTGCTGGGCAGCGAGACACAGCAAGTGCTGACGCACTGCCATGTCCCCGTTCTGGTCTTACGCTAAGAACAAATTTTTGTGCTGATCGCGCAATAAATTTTTCTGTACTTTCCCCATGGTGTTTCGTGGTAGCTCAGGCACCACGAAACACTTTTTGGGTATCTTGAAATTGGCCAACAGCGACTTTAAGTTGGCAATGATTTGTTCCGCATCAAGCTCGGCACCCGCCTTGGCAATTACCACGGCCACGCCCACTTCACCAAAGTCTGGATGGGGTACACCCACCAGTGCGCTCTCTGCCACACCCGGCATTTCATTGATGTAGCCCTCAATCTCTGCGGGGTAGACGTTGTAGCCCCCGCTGATGATCAAGTCCTTGCTTCGCCCCACAATGGTGACGTAGCCACGGTCATCAAATTTACCCACATCGCCCGTTTTGAAAAAGCCATCGGTGGTGAATTCTTCTTTGGTTTTTTCGGGCATGCGCCAGTAGGCTTGAAACACGTTCGGGCCCTTCACCTGAATATTGCCAATCTCGCCCACAGGCAAAGCTTTGCCTTCGTCGCTATGCACGCGCAACTTCACACCTGGCAAGGGGAAACCCACCGTTCCACCGCGTCGCTCACTCTGACCGCCATGCCGCTTGTCGGCCGTATAAGGGTTGGAGGTCAGCATGACGGTTTCACTCATGCCGTAACGCTCCAAAATGGTGTGCCCCGTGCGCTGCTGCCACTCGGTGAAAGTTTCAATCAACAAAGGCGCAGAACCCGCAATGAACAAACGCATGTGGCTTGCAGCTTGCTTGGTTAAAGAGGGCTCGGCCAAGAGACGCACATACAAAGTCGGCACACCCATGAAGACCGTGGCTTCAGGCATTTTGGCAATGACAAATTTGGGGTCAAATTTGGCCATCCAAATCATTTTGCTGCCATTGATCAAAGCGCCGTGAATGGCCACAAACAAGCCGTGCACATGGAAAATTGGCAACGCATGAATGAGCACATCACCCTTCTTCCAAGCCCAATAAGTTTTGAGAGTTTGGGCGTTGCTGAGCATGTTGCCATGCGTCAGCATGGCGCCTTTGCTGCGACCGGTCGTACCACTGGTGTACAAAATGGCGGCCAATTCGTCGGCTTTTTTGACAGCCGTTTTGTGTTGATCGCGCTGCTGCGCTGCACGCTCTAGCAAGGTACCTGAGCGGTTGTCGTCCAAGGTAAACACATGGTGTGAACCGGCCTTGAAAGCTATTTTGCTAACCCAGCCAAAGTTGGCACTGGTGCAAACCACCACGGCGGGCTCTGCGTTGCCGATGAAGTATTCAATCTCGGCACTTTGATAGGCCGTGTTCAAAGGCAAAAACACATAGCCTGCGCGAAGCGTTGCCAAGTAAAGCATCAAGGCTTCAACCGACTTTTCGACCTGAACGGCGATGCGGCTGCCTTTGGGCAATTTGAGGCCCTCTAGCAAATTGGCCATCATGGCACTGGCACGATCAAGATCGCGCCACGTGTAGTTCAGCCCATGGTCGGTTTCAACCGCAACAGCATCTAGGTTCGCAGGAAAAGCAGCACGCAGTGCTGCAAACAAATTCTCTTGTGACATCTTCAATCCAGTTTCGCGCCAGAGGCTTTCACCACTTGGCTCCATTTACGCAATTCAGTTTTGATGAACGCATCAAATTGAGCGCCCGTCAAATTGGGGAAGTCAGCGCCTTGCGCTGCCCACACCGCTTTGGCATCGTCTGTTTGGCAGGCCTTGCGAATTTCTTCAACGGCGCGCGCCTGCGCATCGGCGGGCGTCCCTTTGGGGGCCCAAACGCCATACCAAGTACTGACGGTGTATTCTGGCAAACCAACTTCAGCCGAACAGGGCACGTCAGGAAACGCCGGATTGCGTTTACTGCCAGACACCATCAAGGCTTTGATTCTGCCGCCCTTGATGTGAGCGGCGGATGAACCCAGACCGTCAAACATCATGTCCACATTGCCTGCGATCAAATCTTGCAGTGCAGGACCCGCGCCACGGTAAGGAATGTGCGTGATGAAGGTTTGTGTTTGCAGCTTGAACAATTCGCCCGCTAAGTGGTGAGAAGTGCCGCCGCCAGCCGATCCGTAGTTCAATCGGCCTGGATTTTTTTTCACGTAATCCAAGAATTCCTTGACGTTATTGGCAGGTACTTTTTTGGGATTGACCACCAGCACTTGCGGCACAGCCGCCACCAAAATGACCGGCACCAAATCCTTCTCCAAATCGTAATCGAGTTTGGGATACATGCTGGGCGCGATGGTGTGATGAACGGCCCCCATGAAGTAGTTGTAGCCATCGGGTGCAGACTTGGCTGCAATGCCCGCACCCAAAGTACCACCCGCACCACCCCGGTTGTCGATGATCAGTTGTTTGCCCGTTTGCTTTGCAAAAATAGCGGACAAGGGTCGGGCAAACGCATCCGTCCCCCCCCCTGCCGGAAAAGGCACAACCATGCTCACTGGTTTGGTGGGCCAATTGGCTTGGGCCCAAACAGGTGCCATTGGTACCATTGGTGCGATCGAAGTCGCTGCAGCCCATTGCAATAACGAACGACGTTGCATATTTTTTTTGTCAAATACCATGATTGTCTCCTTTGATTCTGCTTCAGCGAAAGCGGTTAATTCTTGTGCGGTTTGCTCACGGCCCCATACAACACCATGCCAACCAGCACCATGGGCACACACAACCACTGCCCCATGCTAAGTCCCATGGACAACAGTCCCAAATGCGCGTCTGGTTCTCTGAAGAATTCCGCCATAAAACGGAAACTGCCGTAGCCGATTAAAAAAACCGCAGAAACTTGTCCCAGCGGCCTGTCTTTGCGTGCAAACCACCACATCAAGACAAACAGCAAGAGCCCCTCTAAGAGGAATTGGTAAATTTGAGACGGATGCCTAGGGAAGTCGCCAGCCCCTCTGAAAATCATGCCCCAAGGCAAGTCAACATCAGCTTGGCGGCCCCAAAGCTCGCCGTTGATGAAATTGCCAATTCGCCCTGCAGCCAATCCGGTGGGCACACAAGGCGCCACAAAGTCCATGACTTGGAAAAACGGGCGCTGTCGTGTTTTGGCAAACCACACCATGGCCGCCATCACCCCCAACAAACCACCATGAAAGCTCATACCACCCTGCCAAACATAGGCAATTTCGATGAGGTGTGAAAAATAGTAGGCCGGCTGATAAAACAAACAATAGCCAATACGGCCCCCCAGCACCACCCCCAATACACCGGCAAACAGGATGTCTTCCACATCTTTGAGTTGCCAATGTGTGAGGCGGGCATAGGGCAAGTGGGTCAGTCGCCGAGTGGCCAAAAAGTAAAACAGGCCAAATGCAGCCAAATAGGTCAGGCCATACCAATGAACAGCAAGCGGCCCCAATTGCAAGGCCACAGGATTAATTTGAGGGTGAATCAGCATGGGGGCGATTGTGCCTTGTTGTCGTGGGATGTGCCTATGCCGTCTAACCCCAATGCCCCAACAAGCCCTTTGAGTCCTTTAGAATTGCGTCAACCCCTCTGAAAAGCCCTTGGGCCAGAGGATGTTTCCTTACAACCACAGACAAAACCATGAGCGACAAGATCATCCCTATCCACCCCGCTACCCCCAGCAACCGCCGCAGTGCCAACATCACTCAAGGCAAATCACGGGCGCCCAACCGCTCCATGTACTACGCCATGGGCTACGAAGAGGGTGATTTTGTCAAACCCATGGTGGGCGTTGCCAACGGTCACAGCACCATCACCCCTTGCAACAGTGGCTTGCAAAAACTGGCCGATGCCGCAGTGGCAGGCATTGAAGAAGCCGGTGGCAATGCCCAAATTTTTGGCACCCCCACCATTTCCGATGGCATGGCCATGGGCACCGAAGGCATGAAGTACTCTTTGGTCAGCCGCGAAGTCATTTCTGACTGCATCGAAACCTGCGTGCAAGGTCAGTGGATGGACGGCGTGTTGGTGGTGGGCGGTTGCGACAAAAACATGCCCGGCGGCATGATGGGCATCTTGCGCGCCAACGTGCCAGCCATCTATGTGTATGGCGGCACCATTCTGCCAGGCCGCTACCAAAACAAAGACCTCAACATCGTGAGCGTGTTTGAAGCGGTGGGCCAAAACGCTGCCGGCAATTTGAGCGACTTCGATTTGAAAGAAATCGAAAAACGCGCCATTCCAGGCACAGGCTCATGCGGCGGTATGTACACGGCCAACACCATGTCTTCTGCATTTGAAGCGCTGGGCATGTCACTGCCCTACTCTTCCACCATGGCCAACCCCCATGACGAAACCAAAAACTCGGCCAAAGCATCGGCCAAGGTTTTGCTCGAAGCCATCAAGCACAACTTGAAGCCCCGCGACATCGTCACCAAACAAGCCATTGAAAACGCTGTGGCCGTGATCATGGCCACTGGCGGCTCTACCAATGCCGTGTTGCACTTCTTGGCCATTGCCCACACCGCTGGTGTTGAGTGGACCATTGACGACTTCGAGCGCATGCGCAAAAAGATTCCCGTCATTTGCGATTTGAAGCCTAGCGGTCAGTATTTGGCCGTTGACTTGCACCGCGCTGGCGGTATTCCCCAAGTCATGAAGGTCTTGCTCAAGGCCGGTTTGTTGCACGGTGACTGCATCACCATCACCGGCAAAACCGTGGCCGAAAACTTGAAAGACATTCCCGATGCGCCTCGCGCCGACCAAGATGTGATTCGCCCCATCGACAAGCCCATGTACGCAGAAGGCCACTTGGCCATTCTGAAAGGCAACCTGTCACCCGAAGGTGCCGTGGCCAAAATTACGGGCTTGAAAAACCCCGTCATCACTGGCCCAGCACGTGTGTTTGACGACGAGCAATCTGCTTTGCAGGCCATTTTGGATGGCAAGATCAAAGCCGGTGACGTGATGGTCTTGCGTTACCTTGGCCCCAAAGGCGGTCCTGGCATGCCAGAAATGCTGGCCCCCACAGGCGCGCTCATTGGCGCTGGTTTGGGCGAAAGCGTGGGCCTGATCACCGATGGTAGATTCTCAGGCGGCACCTGGGGCATGGTGGTGGGTCACGTCGCCCCCGAAGCAGCTGCAGGCGGCACCATTGCGTTTGTGAACGAAGGCGATTCCATCACCATCGATGCGCACAAGCTCATTTTGGAATTGAACGTGCCCGAAGCAGAAATTGCCAAGCGCCGTGAGGGCTGGACAGCACCTGCACCTCGATATACACGCGGCGTGCAGGCCAAGTTTGCCTTCAATGCGTCTAGCGCCAGCAAAGGCGCTGTTCTTGATTTGTATTGAGCTGTAGGTAGCGCACTTGGCAACAGCTTGTGTTCAAAGTGTGCGGTGGGGGTTGGCTGCGGCTGCCCTCGCCTGCTCAAGCCAACTGCCAGTGTGGGCAGACCAAAGCTTAGCGAGCAAGAAAAACTGCATGGGCTGCCATGCAGTCGATCGCAAAATGGTGGGGCCCGCTTACAAAGTTGTGGCCAAAAAGTACGTCGCCGATCCTGCAGCCACCCACAAACTGGCACTCAAAATTCAAAATGGCGGTGCGGGTGTTTGGGGCCCTGTACCCATGCCCAGCAACCCGCAAGTCAATGAAAAAGAGGCCACTGTTTTGGCCTCTTGGATTCTCAGTTTGAAGTAGTGTTCAAAGGCCAATGGCGGCGATGCCTGCCTTGGCAATTTGAGCGTCTTCGTTGGATTTGACACCGCTCACACCCACGGCGCCCAAGCAGAAACCATCCTTCATGATGGGTACGCCGCCTTCAAGCAGGCCTTCTACTTCAGGTGCCGTCAAAAACGACACGCGTCCACCATTGATGATGTCTTCGTAAATTTTGCTTTCACGGCGACCCAAAGCGGCCGTTTTGGCTTTGGCGGGCGCAATGTGAGCAGAAATGGGGGGCGCGCCATCCAAACGTTGGAAATGAAACAAATGACCACCGGCATCCACAATGGCGATGCTCACCGCCCAGTTGTTCTTTTGGGCTTCAGCTTGCGCAGCGGCTGCAATGGCTTGAATGTCTGACAGTTCGAGGCTGGATTGAGTTTTCATGGTTCTCTGCTGTTGAAAAAATGATCCGCAAGCATAGCGCAGCTTGGAATCTTGATTGCCTGCATCCAAGTCACTACACAAAAGACCCTGAAAACTTCGGCAAATAGGGTATTTTGGATTACAAGCCCTACAATTTGCTCACCCGATACAGGGTGAATCATCAGGAGTTCTCACATGAGCGATCTTCAAAACATTGAACAACCCAGCTGGGGCAGCGTTGTCAGCTCGCCCGCAGAACGCAACAAAGTTATGCGCAACACCTATTGGTTGCTGGCGCTTAGCCTGTTACCTACCGTTTTAGGCGCCTGGTTAGGCGTGGCAACGGGCATCACCCAATCTTTAGGCGGTGGCTTAGGCTTGGTGGTCTTCTTGGGCGGCGCCATTGGTTTTATGTACGCCATTGAGAAAACCAAAAACTCATCCGCTGGCGTGCTGGTTTTGTTGGCCTTTACATTCTTCATGGGCCTCATGCTGTCCCGCATGATTGCCATGGTCTTGGGCTTCAAAAATGGCGCCGATCTCATCATGACGGCCTTCGCAGGCACAGCAGGTGTATTTGCTGTCATGGCCACCTTGGCCAGTGTCATCAAACGCGATTTGTCTGGCATGGGCAAGTGGTTGTTTGTGGGCGCCCTGGTTTTGATGGTCGGCGGCATCGTCAACATGTTTGTCGGTTCAACCGCCGGCATGATGGCTTTGTCTGTGGCGGCCATCGGCATCTTCAGCGCTTACATGCTGTACGACCTGAAGCAAATTCTGGACGGCGGCGAAACCAACTACATCAGCGCTACGCTCATGCTGTACATGGACCTGTTCAACGTGTTCCAAAGTCTGTTGGCCTTGCTTGGCCTTTGGGGCGGCGAGCGCGATTAAACGACAAGGCCTGCGGGCCTTCAAATCATGCGCTCAAACACAGCCATGCTCTCCACATGGGCTGTGTGCGCAAACATGTTGACCACGCCAGCACTTAGGCATCGATAGCCTGCGTGGTGAACCAACAAGCCTGCGTCCCTGGCCAAAGTAGCAGGGTTGCAACTGACGTAAACAATGCGTTTGGGAAATTGCCAATCTCCACGAAGTTCAGGCTTTTCGTGAAGTTCTGCCAATGCCTTAGCCAATGCAAAGGCACCTTCTCTTGGCGGATCAATCAGCCACTTGTCGGCAATGCCATCGGCCATCAACATCTCCGGCGTCATCTCAAACAAGTTACGTGCAATGAAATGGGTGGGCGCCAATGGTTTGGTGGCGCCTCGCAAGCTTTGATTGCGCGCTAAATTTTCGCGAGATCGTGCCACCAAACTCTCTGCACCTTCAATACCGACCACCTCCTTGGCGGTGGTGGCAATTGGCAAGGTGAAGTTACCCAAACCACAAAACCAGTCAATCACACGTTCGTGCGCTTCAGGCTTGAGCAAACGCAAAGCACGGGTGACCAATACCCGGTTGATGTGTGGATTGACCTGCGTGAAGTCTGTCGGCTTGAACGGCATGTGCACGCCAAAATCGGGCAAGTCGTAGGAAAGTTCTGGTCCGCCCTCGTCCATCAGCTTGACGGTATCAGGGCCTTTGATTTGCAACCACCATTGCACAGCATGTTGCTGCGCAAACGCACGCAGGCGGTCCTGATCAGCTTGCGTCAATGGCTCGAGGTGACGCAATACCAATGCAGTGACCGAATCGCCTTGGGCCAATTCAATTTGAGGAATGGTCTCGCGCGCATCCATGCCATAGATCAATTCGCGCAATGGCAACAGCATGGCACTGATGTTGGGTGGCAACACACGGCAGGTTTTGATGTCGGCGACATACCGACTTTTTCGCTCATGAAAGCCGATCAGCACTTCACCTTTTTTATGCACATAACGCACCGACATGCGCGCACGGTAGCGGTATCCCCAGCTTGGGCCTTCCATGGGGCGAAGCAAATTTTCTGGTTTGACTTTGCCCAAATGCCACAGATTGTCTTCTAGCACGCGCTGCTTTACCGCCACTTGCGCACTGGCTTCCAAGTGTTGCATTTTGCAGCCGCCACACGCACCGGCGTGCAACCCAAAATGAGGGCAACCGGGTTTGACGCGCTGCGATGATTCGTGGTGCACGGCAGTGACAACGCCAGCCTCCCAATTGTTCTTCTTGCGATGAACATTGGCTGACACCATTTCAAAAGGCAATGCGCCTTCGACAAACACCACTTTGCCATCAGGCCGGCGAGCAATGCCTTGCGCTTCCATGTCGAGCGCGTCAATGTGCAACCAACCTTCAGGCAAGTCTGATCGACCTAAGATAATTTCTTGTGTTTGTTCTTCTCTTGAAGAATCGCTTTGTTTACTCATGGGCGTGAGGGCAAATATTTGGAAGGATCAACAGGCTTGCCTTGTTTGCGAATTTCGAAATGCAGCTTCACACGGTCTGCATCTGTGCTGCCCATTTCGGCAATGCGCTGCCCTTTGACGACCGATTGGTCTTCTTTGACAAGCAGACTTTGATTGTGCGCGTAAGCTGTCAGGTAAGTGTTGTTATGTTTCAGAATGACCAAGTTGCCATAACCACGAAGGCCAGAACCGGCATAGACCACTTTGCCATCGGCAGCAGCCAACACGGGATCGCCAGCTTTGCCTGCGAAGTCGAGGCCTTTGTTTTTGGCTTCATCGAAGCCTGCCAAGACTTGACCGGGGTGGGGCCATGCGAATGCCATGCCACCATCTGTGGCAGCCGTTGGTGAAGCTTGTGCCACAGACGGCGCAGTCTGTTGTGATTGAGCTGCACTGGGTTTGGGTGCTGCGACCACTTTCAATTCTGGGGGCGCAACCCGCAAGACCTGATCCACTTCAATCACGTTGGGGTTGTCTAAACCATTCCACTTGGCAATGTCACGCCAAGCTTGCCCATGGTCCAGCGCAATTTTGGTGAGCGTGTCACCGGGTCGGACACTGTAATAGCCAGGCTTGCCTGCGTTTTCGGCACCCGGCAGAGAGGCGCCACCCATTGAAATAGGAGAGCTGACAGCCCCCCCCACTGCACTGCCCTGAGGGGTGGCCGCTTTCGTTTGTCGCGCAGCATTGCCGCCAGCAACACGGTCTTCAACAGGCACAGGGCCGCGCGGTTTAGAACCGCACGCAACCAGCACGCTCAGGGCCACACAACACAGTGCCGTCAGGGCAAGACGGCCACGATTTAAATTCATTCAAAATCCTTCAGGAGACACCCGATTTTAGAGGGACAAAATGGACCGCCTCCAACACACTTTGCTTCAAGCCATTTGCGGTCTTGTCGATCACCATTAATGCTTGCTGGCCAGTGGCCGTGACAGTGGGCGCCACCAAGCGCCCGCCCACAGCCAATTGGTCGATCCAGGCCTGCGGCACTGACTCGCCACCAGCCGCAGAAATGATGGCGGCATAGGGCGCGCCCTTGGCATAGCCCAGCATGCCATCACCAAACAGCAAATGCACATTCGCCAAACGAAAGTGACGTAAGTTAGCGCGGGCCTTTTCGTGCAAGCCCTTCAGGCGCTCAATGCTATAAACCTCGGCCGCGATGTGGCTTAAGACAGCGGCTTGGTAGCCGCAACCCGTACCAATTTCTAAGACACGTCCCAGTTTTCCCGTGGCGCCCTCTCGCAGCAACTCGATCATGCGCGCCACCACGTTAGGCTTGGAAATGGTTTGGCCCAAACCAATCGGCAAGCTGGTGTCTTCATAAGCTTGTGCAACCAATGCACTTTCGACAAAGCGATGGCGCTCCACAGTGCCCATGGCCTGCAGCACCATGGGGTCTTGAAGGCCCTGAGCTGCCAATTTTTGCACCATGCGATGTCGAACCGCAATGGAATCCATGCCTAAACTTTGGACCGTCACAGCAGGTATTGCAGGGGCCGTAGCCGGCTTAAGGCTCACATTGGCTTTTAGCGAACGTGGCGCGGGCGTGGCCTTGTCCAACTTGAGCGGAAAGCCGGGGCGCTGTGCCATCAAGTACCCCAGACTTTTAACTTGCCTAAACTCTGCGCCCAGTGACCTGCATTGTCATGGTCGGTTAAATCGACCTTCAAGGGCGTGATGGTGACATGGCCATTTTTGGCTGCATGAAAGTCGGTGCCTTCGCCATCGTCCATGGCCTCACCTGCATTGCCAATCCAATACATGGTTTCACCGCGCGGACTTAGTTGTTGAATGACGGGTTCGGCAGCGTGCCGACGGCCCAAACGACACAGCTTGGCGTTTTTCCACTGTGCTGATGCATTGGGAATGTTGACGTTCAGCAACCACGGCGACTTGCCAATCAGCTGAGCTTCCTCAAATTGGGCGACCATGTTTTTGGCGAACTCGGCGGCTTGATCCAAGTGCGCCCAACCTTTTTCGGTTTGCGAAAAGGCAAGTGCGGGAATGCCAAACAAATAGCCTTCCATGGCCGCACCCACAGTGCCTGAGTAAAGCGTGTCGTCGCCCATGTTGGCGCCATTGTTAATGCCAGAGACCACCAAGTCGGGCCGATAGCCCAACAAACCGGTTAATGCAATGTGCACACAGTCGGCGGGGGTGCCATTGACATAACGAAAACCGTTTTCACCTTGACGCACATACAAGGGCGAATGCAAAGTCAATGCGTTGGACTTGGCGCTATTGTTGTGCTCGGGCGCCACCACTTCCACATCGGCCACTTGCTTGAGGGCGTGGTAAAGCGCCACAATGCCTTCAGCACGGTAACCGTCGTCGTTGGAAATGAGAATTTTCATGGGTGTGTCCTAGCCTCCAATTGTAGGTCGCTACCGAGACATCCCGATGGCCACTTTGGCCTTTATATTCAAGCAATTGAAAGAATTTTGAGGAGAATTTCTGTGCACGCTTGGCTCTGTGAAAACCCCGTTGGTGTTGAGGCTTTAACTTGGAAAGAGTTGCCCACACCTGTGCCCCAAGCTGGTCAAGTTCTGATCCGCATTGAGGCGGCCAGTCTGAACTTTCCCGACCTGTTGATCGTTCAAAACAAATACCAAATGAAACCCGACCTGCCATTCGTGCCGGGTTCTGAGTACGCCGGTGTCATTGAAGCCGTGGGCGAAGGCGTCACGCACCTCAAGGTGGGCCAATCGGTGGCTTGCTTGTCGGGTACGGGCGGTTTTGGTACTCACACGCTGGCACCGGCCAAATTGTGCATGCCCTTGCCACCCGGCTTTCCTGCCGTAGACGCTGCGGCATTCATCATGATCTATGCCACCTCCCACCATGCCTTGATCGATCGTGCCGCCCTCAAAGCCGGCGAAACAGTCTTGGTTCTGGGCGCTGCAGGCGGCGTGGGCACAGCCGCCATTCAAATTGCAAAAGCAGCGGGCGCGCGTGTCATTGCCGCCGCTTCTACAGACGAAAAATGCGCCCTCTGCAAATCCTTGGGCGCCGACGAAACCATCAACTACACCACGCAAAACATGCGTGAAGTGTTGAAGGCCCTCACCGAAGGCAAAGGCCCCGATGTCATTTATGACCCCGTTGGTGGCGACTTTGCAGAACCTGCTTTCCGCTCAATCGCTTGGCGTGGGCGTTACTTGGTGGTGGGCTTTGCTGCCGGCCCCATCCCTGCCCTGCCCTTTAACTTGGCCTTGCTCAAAGGCGCGTCCATTGTGGGCGTGTTCTGGGGCGACTTTGCACGCCGCGAACCCCAAGCCAATACCGCCATGATGGCCGAGTTGGCACAGTGGTATGCCCAGGGCAAAGTCAAACCTGTCATAGACCGTACCATGCCCATGAGCGACCTCAAAGCCGCTTACGCACACATGGGTTCACGCGGCGTGATGGGCAAATTGGTGATGGTCAACTGACCCCCACCGGCCACACCTTCAGCCCTGCTTTTTCTTTTGAAAAGCAGGGTCGAAGCGACGTATCCAATTGAAAAACTCGTGATACCACACCACGTTATTGGCGGGCTTCAAAATCCAGTGGTTTTCGTCGGGATACCAAAGTAAGCGCGCATCTACGCCCTTGGCTTTGAGCGTGTTGTAGTAGGCCAAGCCTTGTGCATCTGGCACACGGTAATCTTTGGCACCATGAATCACCAAGGTGGGCGTCTTCATGGTGGCTGCAAATGCATGCGGGCTTTGCGCATGAATCTTCTTCATGTTGTCCCAATACGAAGCACCCAACTCTTGGGGATGCCAACCATAAGCATCGTCCGAGAACATGCCCACCCAATCGAAGCAGCCTGCATGGCACACATACGCTTGATAGCGGCCAGGCTTCACATGTGCGTTCATCCACGCCACCATGTAGCCCCCATAACTTCCGCCGGTGGCAAACACACGCTCTTTGGCGATCCAGGGTTTCTTGCGAAGCCAATCGGTGCAAGCTTCCATGTCTTTGAGTTCGAGTTGCCCCCACTTGTGACTGATTGACTCTAAAAACTTCAGACCAAAACCAGAAGAGCCGTGGTAATTCACATTGGCCACCACGTAGCCTTGCGCTGCGAACACATGGTAATTCCAACGCCAATGCCATATGTCACCGGGGCCCGTGTGAGGTCCACCATGAATGGTGTGCAGCAGAGGATATTTTTTGTCTTTCTTGAAGCCTGGCGGAAAGTGCAACCAGACTTGAACATCCTCGCCCTTCGCACCTTTGAACCAGTGCTCCTCGGTTGACCCCAAAGCCACACCCTTCAAAAGTTCATCGTTGAATGTTTCCATCCGGGTGACACCCGGCAATGTCGCATGGCCAGATTCGTCTATGCCCTGTACATGAATGCGGCCAGGATGAAGCGCCGTATCGCTCAGGCTCACCAAGCGACCTGCAGCCATGTCAAAGGCATGCACGGTGCCACCTTGAACCACCTTACTGACTTTTCGACTTGCGAGGTCAAAGCGCCAGACATGTTGCCGGCCTTGGTCTTCGGCTTTGCAAAGCAAAGCGCTGCCATCGTCACTCCACACCAAAGGGGCTTGCGGTTCTCGATCCCATTTGTCACTGAAGGTTTGCCAAACAGACGCCCGCTGCGTGCGACTTGCTGCGCTAGGCAACTTCATGCAGGCCAAGCGATTGGGTTGGGTGTTGCTGATCTGCTGATGAGATGCCAAGAAGGCCAATTGCTGACCGTCTGCGCTGTAAGCTGGTGCTGAGAAATCCCACGCACGGTCATTGACCAAGTTGCGAAAAGCTTGAACTTTCAAACCACGCAATTGAATTTCAGCCAAGGCCATGCGAGGCGCTGGGTTGTGTCCGCGGTCGGGATCGTGCACAAAGCAGATGCTCTGGCCGTTGGGTGCAATGGCGAAATCATTGGCACTCGTTTCTCGTCGCTGCAACTCATAGTCGGTGCCTTCGAGCAAATCTTGCACCCGACCATCCGTCACATCCATGACGCACAAATGCGGCACGCGGTTCATAGGCAGGTTGTGATCCCAGTGCCTGTAAATGGCATCTTCGGTGGCAAAGGCAGTGTCCTTCACAGCCGTCACTGCTTTGAGTTTTTCAGCTTGTGCTTTAACGCCTTTCAACTGTGGCCAAACCCAGGAGACAAATGCAATGTGTTTGCCATCTGGAAACCATTTGAAATCGAGTACACCCGTTGGCACCTCTCCTGCGCGACGAGCCTCACCACCATCGGGTGGAATCAGGTAGAGCTGCGGCTCTTGGTCCTTCTTTCCGTTTTGTTCACGCTTGGCCACAAACGCAATCCAGTCGCCATTCGGTGAAAACTGCGGCCGTCCGTCTTTGTCGCCACACTGAGTTAACTGCCTGGGTTGGCCACCCAATGTGGACAGCAACCAAATGGCGCTTTGAATGTTGTTTTCTTTGACTGAAGGCTGGGCCACCGCACAGACAGCTTGCGCGCCATCGGGGCTGATGCTGGGTGCGCCTAAACGCTGAAGTTGCCACATCAACTCGACGGAGAGATTTTGGGATGCAGTTTTCGATTTAGAAATTCTCATGGTGTCTCAAGACCTTTGTACAGACAGAATGGTTTGTCACTCAAGGAATCGAACATTTTAGCCAACAGGGGCGATTCGACCGTCGAAATTTCAGATCGAAAACGACTGAGCCAAAAGGCTGTCAATCGCTTCGGCAAGCTCAAAATCTTTGTGGGTCAGGCCCTGAGCATCGTGGGTCCACAACTTGATGCGCAGGCAAGTGTAGGCCGAGAAGATTTCAGGATGGTGATTTTGGATTTCAGCCAACTCACTCACCTTGACCAAGAAGGCAATGGCCATTTTGAAATCTTTGAAACGCCACGCTTTGGCAATGCACGATTCAACGGCGTTGTAGTCCCATTGATGGAGACGGTTCATGCCCGCCTTGATGGCTTCTTCACTGAGCTTGTCAATTGTCATGTGCGTGATGCCTATTGAGGGGTGCTGATTTGCATGGCCTGCTGTTCCAGGCCCAAAGTACTGCTGACCATTTCACAAACAGAAGGATTGGGCAAAAGTTCGCTCAACATTTGTCGCACTTCCAGCAAACGCGGATCGCCGTCGTGCGCATCGTCGGTTGTGTCATTGATGCAAAAAAAGTGGAGCTTGCCAAACAAACCTTTTAGCTCTTGCAAAGAACGTGTGTCCTGCGGGTGTCCTGTCGCGATGTACAAATGTGAATGGTCAACCGTTTTGGCAAAGCCGTGCGCCAAAGCCCAACGCAGTACAAAGTCAGAAACGATGGTGGGCTTGTTCCAAGTTCGAAAAACAGTCGACCGCACTTGTTCAAACAACTCGGGGGCATCGTGTTCAATTTCCATCAGCACCGACCTCAGCATTGGCCTAGGTGAATGAGAAAAAGTTCGAGGCGTGTGCTGGTAATTGGGGTCTGGAGATCGGACTGCGGCAGACTTACCGTTATCGTCTTGACAGGCTTTGGCTTGAAGCCATTGCTTGGACAAGCGACTGGCATTTTCGAGCGACGTTGACTGCGTTTCCAGTTGATGGCCTTGAACGACGGGTTCGTCAGACCATGAGACATAAAAGCCCCCCTCAAAAAACCAGTCGTCGCAGCAAACGGGGGCACCAAAAAACACATCATCGTTCAGGTAAAAATACCGTTCAGACAATCCTGGAATGTGGTGAATGTAGGATTCAATGTTGCCAGAATCAAATGTGGGCAATGCCGAATGCGGAATCAACTGACGATGGTCAACTACCGTGACAGCGTTGGAAGCTTGAAACCAATCAGGTACTTGACCATCTGTCACGATGTAGATGTGACCATGTTCAGGAAAGAATTTTTCAAGTGCTCGCAAGCTGAATCGCAACTCGTCGTTGTCGCGATATCGCCCCTCCACGTTGCCAAATTTTGCAACACTTAAATGTTCTGACGCTTCTAAATTTTGTGCGTACTTGTCTCGTTTGGCGCGCCATTCTCCATCGCTGCCATTCACCCAAAGGTAGACGATGTCAACGGGTGTGTGTGAGAAGGGCGATACTTGAATCAAGATGACATGGCAATTGCAACAAAGTCGAATTAAACCCACTTTTACATATGCAATGTTGTAATGGGGTTTTGTTGGCAGCGGTTTGATTCAATTTGGCATTTGCCAAAGAAAAAGGGTTTGCAAGAAAACTTGCAAACCCTTGAAACTGGGGTGGCTGATGGGGCTCGAACCCACGACAACAGGAATCACAATCCTGGACTCTACCAACTGAGCTACAGCCACCGTAGAAGCGGAATTATAGCCCAAAGAATTTCAAATTCAGGCGCCCTTGCCTTCTGATTTTGCTTTTTCGGGAACCGGTTTAGCAACCACAATCTCGGCCTTGAGCATTGATTTGAGTTGTGCCAAATAAGCTTGGGTTTCTGCTGAACCCCAAAGCTGTGTGAATTGCTGCTGCGCCTGGGCCATCAATGCTTTGTCCTCAGCTTCGGGCGGCAAGACCTTGATCACACGCACAAGCGCGTAGCCTTGCAGGCCCAAATCAATACCCTGCGCATCGGGCAATTTGGCGGGGTCCGCCTTCAACACAGCATCGACCACTTGAGGCAGTTGTTTCTGCGACTTCTCCCGTGACAACACAATGGCATTGGGCAATCCTGCAGCTGGCTCATTGGACTTGAGCGCGGCGAGGCGGTGCTCGCCCTGTGCTTTGGCCAAGGCTGCAGCTTTTTCTTGTGTCACGCTGCGCTTTAAGATGTCTTTGACATTTGCAAATGGCAAACTGGCAGCGGGATGGTATTTCACGACACGCGCAGCCACCAGTGTATTGGGCGCCACTTCAATGGCCTCCGTGTTGCGCTGTTTTTGCAAAGAAGCTTCGCTGAACAAGGCCTGCAACAATCCAGGGTGGTTGAGCGGATTTTGGGATGGCGTGGCTTGAGGTGCTGGATTGCGTCCTACTTGCGTTGCTTTTTGGATGGTCAGTTTGAGCTTTTCTGCAACAGGCTTGAGGCTGTCGGATTGTTCGTAGACGGTGTTGGAAAACGTTTCAGCCAACTCGGCGTATTTGCGCTGCGCTTGTTGTTTCTTCAAATCAGCTTCAAGCGAAGGACGCAAGGACTCAAAACTCTGAGCCTTGGGTGCCTTGATGTCTGTCAATTGAATGATGTGATAGCCAAACTCTGATTCAACCACGTCGCTGATGTCGGCCTTTTTCATGCCGAAGGCCGCATCTTCGAAGGCCTTGACCATGGCACCTCGGCCAAAGAAATCGAGGTCGCCGCCTTTGACAGCAGAGCCAGGATCTTGAGAATTTTTACGCGCCACTTCAGCAAAACTGGCGGGTTTGGCCTTGACTGTTTTTAACAACGCCTCGGCTTTGGCACGTGCTGCTTTTTTGTCGGCATCAGAAGCATCCTTGGCAGCAGTGATCAAAATGTGGCTGGCACGACGCTCTTCCTTGCTGGAGAGGCGTTGCAAATTTTGTTCGTAGTAGGTTTTGAGATCTTGCTCATTGACCGCGATGAGGTGTTTCAAGCTGTCGGTGTCCAAAACCAAATACTCGATGTCCGCTGACTCAGCCGATTGATATTTGGCGGTGTTTTTTTCGTAATAGGCCCGCAACTCTTCATCATTCACGCTGACTTTGCTGACAAAGTCGGCAGCGGGAAAATTGAGAATTTGAACTTCACGACGTTGCATGAAGGCATTCAAGGCGGTTTGAGTTTGTGTCGGTGTGGCATAGGCAGAAGCCTGCACCCCTTGAATGACTTGTCGGCTGGACAAATCAGAGCGCACTTGCATTTCGAACATCTCGGGCGTCATGCCTTGTGATGCTGCCAATTGTTTGTAACGTTCCATGTCCAGCTTGCCATCGGGGCCACGCAACGCAGCAATGGAAGGGCTTTGTTGCAGCTCGCGCGCCAAGCGCGTGTCACTGGCCATCAATTGCAATTTTTGAGCCGCTGCGGCAATGACTTGTTCTTGTACCAAGCGTTCTAGGGTGGCGTATTTGGCCTCGGGCGTGTCAAACATTTTGATATCAATGTTTGGCATAGACGCACGGATGCGATCCACTTCACGTTTGTGCGCGGCATCCCACTCTGCTTGAACAATTTTGTTGCCATTGACTTTGGCCACGACCACACCGCCCTCGTTGAAACGGCTGTAGCCCTCAATGCCAAACATCACAAAGGACGGGATGATGAGCAAGAACAACAAGCCCATCATGATCTTGGTGTTGTTACGGACAAAATCAAACATGTGAGAACTCTCAGTAAAGTTGCGCGGTCAAAGTCTTGAAAGACAAAAGGCGAACAATTTGTTCGCCTTTGCTTGAGGGGTGGTGGGTGATGACGGGCTCGAACCGCCGACCTACGCCTTGTAAGGGCGCCGCTCTACCAACTGAGCTAATCACCCCCTTGATCAAAGATTAATTCAAGGCGTCTTTCAATGCCTTACCTGGACGGAACTTAGGCACCTTGGCAGACTTGATCTTGATGGCGGCGCCAGTACGTGGGTTGCGACCCGTGCGTGCAGCGCGCTTGGTGACAGCAAATGTACCAAAACCAACCAAAGCGACAGTGCCGCCCTTTTTCAAAGTGGTGCGAACGGCACCGATGGTGGCTTCCAAAGCGCGGCCAGCGGCTGCTTTTGAAATGTCTGCTTGCTTAGCAATGTGCTCGATCAGTTCTGTCTTGTTCATACAAAGAGCCTTAGAAAAAATTGATCACTCGACAACTCGAGTGATGCGTCAATGTTAAAAATTTTTGTTTGAAGTTTCTGAAAACTTCTAAGACAAAGCATTGTCTCCGCAAAGCATTTCGTCGACTTGAATTTAGCCAGACAAACAGCGTCTGTCAAATGGATTTGGGTCTAGAAACCGCGATGCGACACGAATTCTAGACGCAAACTGAATGCCGATGTGGGCTTGACTTAAAAAAATTTTCAAATCTATAAACTTATTGAGAAAAGTTCTCACAAAGCCGAAACAATGGCCTTCCCAACATCTTGCGTATTGGCATTTCCCCCAATGTCGGCGGTGCGGGGCGCACCGCTGCTTGGTGCCAAGACTTTTTCGATGGCGGCCAAAATCGCATCATGCGCTGGCTTACAACCTAAGAATTCCAACATCATGGCGCCACACCAAATTTGCCCGATGGGGTTGGCAATATTTTTGCCTGCAATGTCGGGAGCCGAGCCATGCACAGGCTCGAACAATGACGGATGGGTGCGATCTGGGTTTAAGTTGGCACTGGGCGCAATGCCAATGGTGCCGGTGCAAGCGGGTCCTAAATCACTCAGGATGTCACCGAACAAATTGCTGGCCACAACGACATCAAAAAAGTCAGGGCGCTGCACAAAGTGAGCCGTCAAAATATCGATGTGAAATTTGTCAACATTGATGCCGGGATAGTTCTTGGCCATCTCAACCACACGCTCATCCCAATAGGGCATGGTGATGGCAATCCCATTGGATTTGGTGGCGCTGGTCAAATGCTTTTTAGGGCGTGACTGCGCCAACTCAAACGCAAACTTCAACACGCGGTCAACGCCCACACGCGACATCACAGTCTCTTGCATGACAATTTCGCGCGGTGTGCCAGGGTACATGCGTCCGCCAATGCTGGAATACTCACCTTCTGTATTTTCACGCACGATGTACATGTCAATTTCACCGGGTTGGCGCGGCGTGCCATCTCGCCGAACCACTGGCGCAATGATGCCTGGCATCAAACGCGCTGGACGCAAATTGATGTATTGGTCAAACTCCCGACGGAACAGCAACAGTGAACCCCAAAGCGAGACGTGGTCGGCAATTTTTTCAGGCCAGCCAACTGCGCCAAAATAAATAGCATCATGACCGCCAATTTGATCTTTCCAGTTGTCGGGCAACATCTGCCCGTGTTTCTCGCAGTAATCCCAACTTGAAAAATCAAAATGGTCAAATTGCAAATCTAGATTGAACTTGCTGGCCGCAGCCTCCATCACGCGCAAGCCTTCTGGCATCACTTCCTTGCCAATGCCATCACCGGCAATGACGGCAATGCGTTTTTTAGTCATAATTTTTCTCCTTTAGATGTCTTTGCAGGGCGAACCACCCAACTCACGCCCCAAGCAGTGAGCGCAATGCCAAGCAGGGTGACGGTTGTGATGGGCTCATCAAACAGCAACCAAGCCATCATGGCTGTGCAGGGTGGGACGAGGTACATCAAACTGGTGACAGATGCTGCAGCGCCCTTTTGAATTAAAAGGTACAAGAGTGAACTGCCCCCCAAGGTGAGGCCCAACACGGACCACGCCATGGCCCCCATCAATTCATAATTCCATTGCATAGGCTCTGTTTCCAGCATAGCCAAAGGCGTGGTCACCAGCATAGCGGCCATCAATTGCACAGTGTTTGCTGATCGGACATCACACGGTTTGACAAAGCTTTTTTGATACAGCGTACCCAATGTGATGGAAAACAAGGCCATCACCGCAAAGCTTAAATTGATGGCGGTCACATGGTCCATGGCACTGCCTTGGGTGAGCTTGCGCCAGACCACCAGTAACAGGCCACAAAAGCCCAGCATCAAGCCCATCCATTGACGACGACTCACTGCATTTTGGGCTGAATTGCCCTGCGAAGACAGCCAAATGGCGGTGAGCACCGGTTGCAAGCCGACAACAAGCGCGGACAGTCCTGAACCCATACCCGCCTTGACTGCTGCCCAAACGCCCCCTAAGTAGCCTGCATGCATCAAGATACCGGTCACGGACAAGTGCAACCATTCGCGTTGACCTTGTGGCCAACGCACGCGTGCCCACTGTATCCAGACCAGGAAACACGCGATAGAAAACACATAACGAAACCAAAGGAATGAAAAAGGCGGCGAGTTGGGCATGCCAAAACGCGCGACGATGAAACCGGTGCTCCAAATGAGCACAAAAACGGCCGGCATGTGCTTCACCCAAGAAGCGTTGGAGTCAGTGGAAGTCATGAAAACTCATTCAGCCGCAATGAGTGTCATTTCACGCGCGCGCGTATTTCAGGCAAGGCCTTTTGCATGTAATAAACCATGGACCAGATGGTCAAGATGGCGGCAATCCATATCAGAACCGTGCCCCACAAGTGGGTGTCTATCAGTCCAAAAAGTTGACCGTGATACAGCAAAAAGGGGATGGCCACCATTTGAACAGTGGTTTTGAGTTTGCCCACAAAATGAACTGCAACGCTTTTACTGGCGCCAATTTGGGCCATCCATTCGCGCAGGGCAGAAATGGCAATTTCTCGTCCTATGATCACCAGGGCCACCAAAACTGGGACACGGTGGAGATGAACCAACACCAGCAGAGAAGCACACACCAGAAATTTGTCGGCAACCGGATCTAGGAAAGCCCCGAAGGACGAGGTTTGGTTCAGTTTGCGCGCCAGATAACCATCGAGCCAATCTGTGATGGCAAAGATCACAAACATGCTGGTGGCCAAAAAGTTGCGAGACTCTTCTGGCAGGTCTGCGTAAAACACGCCCACAATGAAGGGGATCGCCACAATGCGCGTCCAAGTCATTAAGGTAGGAATGGTGAAAAACATGGTGCTTATTGTGTCATGTCTTGACGACTTTTCGCTGATGGGCCTGAAGCCACGCAAGAAATCTGTTGGGCATCATAGGGGGCAACTCAATGCAGTGCTTGGTAGATGCTTTCGGCCAGTTCTCTAGAAATACCATCGACTGACATCAAATCTGCCACGCTGGCATCTTCAACACCTCTGACACCCCCAAAACGCTGCAGGATTTTGGCGCGTTTTTTAGGCCCAATGCCCGCAATTTCTTCCAATCGGCCACCACCGACCCTCACTTTGGCGCGCTGCGCGCGCATGCCTGTGATGGCAAAACGGTGTGCCTCATCGCGAATTTGGGCCACCAACATCAAAGCTGCGGAATCTTTGCCCAAATACACCTTCTCTCGTCCGTCGGCAAACACGAGTTCTTCAAGGCCGACTTTTCTGCCCTCGCCTTTTTCCACGCCCACAATGAGTGACAGGTCGAGGCCGAGTCCTTCAAATACTTCTCGGGCCATGGACACTTGACCTTTTCCGCCATCAATCAGCACCACGTCAGGCATTCGAATTTTGACATCGCCTTCACCTGATTTCATGGCTTCAGCCACCTTACCGTACCGTCGCAACAAAACCTGCCGCATGGCGGCGTAGTCGTCCCCAGGTGTAATGCCGTCAATGTTGTAACGGCGATACTCGCTGTTTTGCATTTTGTGCTGCTGAAACACAACACACGAAGCTTGTGTGGCCTCGCCTGAGGTGTGCGAGATGTCAAAGCATTCCATGCGCAACGCATCGATGTCATCGGGCGCCAAGTCAAGGGCTTCGACCAAGGCTCGGGTTCGTGCTTGCTGGGAACCTTCTTCGGCCAACAAGCGGGCCAATTGAATGGCGGCGTTTTTTTCGGCCATCTCTAACCAAGCCCGCCGCTGCTCGCGTGGGTTGTGGACAGCGGACACCTTGACACCCGACTGCATTGAAATGGCTTCAATGACTTTGGCATCGACCTTTTCACTGGTGATCAGGGCCGGCGGGACAGGAATTTGCAAATAGTGCTGCGCAATGAAGGCCTCAAGCACCTTGACCTCCAAGCTCTGAGGGTGCAGCGCCACGTCGTCTTCCAAAGCCATGCCACCGATGGCATGGCCATCTTCGACATGCGTAGGAAAGTAAGGCCGGTCGCCCAAATGACGGCCACCCCGCACCATGGCCAAGTTGACGCAGGCTCGGCCACCTTGCACCTTAACGGCCAAGATGTCCACATCGGTATCGGAAACGGTGTCGACCGACTGCTGATGCAGTACGCGCGACAAAGCCGTCATTTGATTGCGCACTTCTGCTGCCATTTCAAACTCTAGTTTGTCGGCATGCGCCATCATGCGCGCCTCCATGGCTTTTAGGACAGACTGCGTTTCGCCGCGCAAAAAAGCTTCTGCTTGTGCGACATCATGTGCATATTGATCGACGGAAATCACGCCCACACAAGGGCCAGAGCAACGTTTGATCTGAAACAACAAGCACGGGCGCGTGCGGTTGGCAAATACCGTGTCTTCGCAGGTTCTCAGTCTGAAAACTTTTTGTAAAAGTTGAATGGTTTCTTTGACGGCCCATGCACTGGGGTATGGACCAAAGTAGCGGTGCTTTTTCTCGACCCCGCCTCGGTAGTAAGCAATGCGCGAGTAGTGCTCAGACTTCACTCCCTCTTGCGATTGATCACCTCGAGGACTGCCTGTGCCAGACATTTTGAGATAGGGGTAGCTTTTGTCATCCCTGAACAAAATATTGAACTTGGGACTGAGTGTTTTGATCAGGTTGTTTTCGAGCAGCAGGGCCTCGGCTTCCGAGCGAACCACCGTGGTTTGCATGCGCCGAATTTTGCTGACCATGTGGCCAATGCGCGTACCGCCATGGTCTTTTTGAAAATAGCTGCTGACGCGCTTTTTCAAATTTCGCGCTTTACCGACGTAGAGCACTTGGTCTTGCGCATCAAAATAGCGATAAACCCCTGGCAAACTGGGGAGTGCGGCCACTTCGGCCAACAAAGATTCTGGGTGAACGCTCGACATGGTCGCTATTGTGTCTCGAAGCGCGCGACAATATCACGCATGCTTTGGGACATTTTTTGCCGCGTCATCGACAACCACGGAGATTTGGGGGTCTGCTGGCGGCTGAGTGCCGATCTGGCTTCTCGCGGCCACCACATTCGCTTGTGGGTGGACGACGCCAGTGCACTCACGTGGATGGCGCCCCAGGCCCAACTGAACGACCAGGGCTGGGCCCAACTTCGGTTTGAAACAGGTCACATTGAGGTACGGCCTTGGATGGCCGCTCTCAACGAGGCATCGGTCGCTTCAGAGGTTTGGATTGAGGCCTTTGGATGCGAGCTTCCAGCGCATTTTGTCAATTGGGCTGCACACAACACAAACAGCGAGGACAAAAAAAATCACCCCGTATGGCTGAATTTAGAGTACCTCAGTGCCGAGAACTACGTTGAGCGCAGCCACAAACTCCCATCGCCCATCATGGCTGGCCCTCTCAAAGGGCGAACAAAATGGTTCTTTTATCCTGGCTTCACAGAAAAGACAGGGGGGCTGATTCGTGAAAGCCATCAATCAGGAGCATCCGCCGCCGCCCTGACGCAAGCCGCCATCCCCCAACTACAGCGCTCAAGCCTGTTTTGCTATGAGCCCGAGGCACTCAGCGAAGCCTTGTTGCTAAAGTCATTTGCGGCACCCCAACATCAATGGCTGGTGGCCCATGGGCGTGGCGCCAAGGCGTTTGACCAAGCATTGACGCACATCCCTCAGAACGCAATGCCACTCTTTCAAAAACTGCCGCCTGTCTCGCAAAGTGAGTTTGACCGCCTCCTAGCCCAATGCGACCTGAACTTTGTCAGGGGTGAAGACTCTTTGGTCCGGGCCCTTTGGGCTGGAAAAGCCTTCATTTGGCACATTTACCCTCAAGAGGATGGCGCCCATGGCCCCAAACTAGAAGCCTTCTTAGAATGGCTCCAGGCCCCTCAGTGTCTGCGGCTTTTTCACCTGAAATGGAACGGCCTGACCCCAGGCGCCTTGCCAGAAGTCGACCTCCCACTTTGGCAAGCTTGCGTGCAGTCTGCACGGGCTCGTTTAATGGCCCAAATAGACTTGGTCAGCCAGCTTCTTCAATTCGTGGCTGAAAAGCGCTAAAATCGTGGGCTTTGGGCAAGCTTTCATCTGTAGCCCTTAATGAAACACTCAAAACCAAAACCACTCATCGCCTGTTAAGGGCCACACTGGACACCATATGAAAGTAGCTCAAGAAATCCGCGTCGGTAACGTGATCATGCAGGGCAAAGACCCCATGATCGTTTTGCGCACTGAATACAGCCGCGGCGGCCGCGGTGCTGCCACCGTTCGCATGAAGCTCAAGGCATTGCTCAGCAACATGGGCACTGAATCTGTGTTCAAGGCCGACGACAAAATGGACCAAGTCATCTTGGACCAAAAAGAGTGCACCTACTCTTACTTTGCCGATCCCATGTATGTGTTCATGGACAACGAGTTCAACCAATACGAAGTTGAATCCGAAAACATGGGCGATGCCATGAATTACCTGGAAGACGGCATGGCCGTTGAAGTGGTGTTCTACGACGGCAAGGCCATCTCCGTTGAGTTGCCTACCAGCGTTGAGCGCGAAATCACTTGGACCGAGCCCGCCGTCAAAGGCGACACTTCAGGCAAGGTACTCAAGCCTGCCAAGATTGCAACTGGCTTTGAAGTGCCTGTGCCTTTGTTCGTCAACCAAGGCGACAAGATTGAAATTGACACACGCACTGGCGAATACCGCAAACGCGTCTAAGGTATTGGCTGCGACGAAAGTCCAGACAGACCCCAAACAAGACCTCTTCGGAGGTCTTTTTTTATTTGAAAACGCGTGTGCTTGGTTCACAATGCATGCATGAAATCGACCCACGACCTCCACGAATCCAAGGAAGTAGCCAACGCCTACCGATTGGCCTTCAACGACCCAGAATTTCTTCTACGGCATGAAACGCGTGGCATTCGATTTCAACTTGAACTTCTCAAGCCCGACCTGATCCAGTCAGAGGCGGGCATCCACAACACCGTCGTGGTCTTTGGCAGCGCGCGATTCAAAAGTCTTGAACACGCAAGTTTCCATTTGGAGGACCTTTCCCGAAGTCCAGAGTCGGCACAAACCGATGAGGCACGGGCACAGGCACAGCGTGAAGTCGCAAATGCGGCCTATTACGAGGCCGCGCGAAAGTTTGCGCGTTTGGTGTCTGAAGGGTGCGAAGCGCATCCAAAAACCGAGCGACTGATCATTTGCACTGGCGGCGGCCCAGGGGTGATGGAGGCGGCCAATCGGGGGGCCATGGAGGCCGGTGCGCCCTCTGTGGCCTTGAACATCTCATTGCCGCACGAACAAGCACCCAATCCCTATGTCACGCCCGAATTGAGTTTTCAATTCCATTATTTTGCATTGCGCAAAATGCATTTTGCGATGCGTGCCAAGGCATTGATTGCCTTCCCGGGTGGTTTTGGCACCTTGGATGAGTTGTTTGAAGTCCTCACCCTGGTGCAAACAAAAAAGGTTCACCCCACCCCCGTTTTGCTGTTTGGTTCGGCTTACTGGAAACGTTTGATTGACTTTGAATGGATGGTAACTTCAGGCACCATTGCAAAAGAAGATTTGGCTTGCTTCAAGTATGTCGACACACCAGAAGAGGCATGGGAGGAGATTAAAAAATTGCTGCCCTGCTAGGAGGCTCGATGGCCGCGCTCAGCGGGCCTGAGTCGCCAGGCCTGTGGCGTGCCACTGGCCACACACACGCCCACCACCCAAAACACCACAGACACACCGGCCACCGCACCGGCCGCACCAAAAATCAAGGGCATGACAACACTTGAAGCATTCACGGTCATGATGCGCAAGCCAAGCGCTTCCCCCTGTCGGTGCGAGGGCGTAATTTGATGCAATGTACTCATGATCATGGGCTGCACCACCCCCAGCACCACGCCCAGGCAAACTGAGCAAATGCCCATGGCCATGGCTGATTCGAAAAATGGATAAAGAGCAAAAATCAAACTGGCACAAACCATCGCGCCCGTGAGCAATCTAAATTCCTGCAGGCGCCGTGCAATCCAAGGCAGCACGACTCGAATCACGGCCGAGGCCACCGCAAATGAGCCCAAAATCGTGCCCACCACCGAGGCACTGAAGCCTCGCTCGTGACCTAATACCGGCACCACAAAAGTATGCACATCCCAGCATGAAGACAGCAGCCAATTGACCAACAACAAGCGCCGCATCATGGGCTCTTTGAGCAAATCCCAAACGCGGCCGTTGGCATGCTCAGGCAACACCGGCTCCATGGGCTGCTCCTTCACCAAGCGAATCCAATACCAAGCCACCAGCGGCATTAGCGCCAGCATGATGAAAGCCGCCCTGAAGCCTGCATCATCAGCTGGCAAGGCACCCGCATGGTCAATCAACAAACCGGCAAAAAACGGTCCCATAAAATTAGAAACTGCGGGGCCGATGGCCAACCAACTGAAAGTTTCTTTGAGTTGATTGGCATCGCTGGCCATGCGTCCTACATGTCGCTGCAAGGCAATCACTGTGAATCCGGTCGCCCCCCCCGTGGTGAGCGCACCCAGGCATAGCACAGGGAAAACGGGCCACACAATGGCAAGCCCTGCCCCAAGGCAAGCAATGATGACACTGAAGCGAACGGGTTTTTTAAGACCGTGGCGATCGGTGAACCGACCTGCAGGGATGGCCATGAAAACTTGCGTCAAGGAAAACAAGGCCAACAAAACGCCAACGGCCATGGCGCTGTAGCCTTGTTGCAACGCCAGTAACGGTGTGGCCATTCGCATGCCTGTCATACAAGCATGTAGAAAAATTTGGCCTCCTATGAGCCTGGCAAGCTCTCTTTTCACAAAGGCTCGCCGTCGCTTTCCTCTGCCGCTTGAGACAATAAGCCTGGGACTTGCCCCTCGGGCATGGCCTCTACTTGACGCAATGCCCTGTGCATGACGTTACTGCGTGTTTGCGCCTTGTCCAAGGTATTGAGCACAGTTTGCGTTTGCTCTTTGACTTTGGCCAGGACATCTCCGAATTTTCCAAATTCTGTTTTGACGGCGCCCAGCACTTGCCACACTTCGCTTGAACGTTTTTCCAAAGCCAAGGTACGGAAGCCCATCTGCAACGAATTGAGCATGGCCATTAAAGTGGTGGGGCCCGCCAAGGTCACACGGTAGTCGCGTTGCAAAGATTCAATCAAACCAGGTCGCCGCAACACCTCGGCATACAAGCCTTCAGTTGGCAAAAACAAAATGGCAAAGTCGGTGGTGTAAGGCGGCTCCACGTATTTTTCAGTCATGGATTTGGCCTCTAGGCGAACTCGCGCTTCCAGGGCCTTGCTACACAGCTCTGCTTGCAATACATCGGCGCGTGACTGTGCATCGAGCAATCGCTCGTAATCTTCGTTGGGAAACTTGGCATCAATAGGCAGCCATACGGGTTCACCATCGTCTGATCGGCCTGGCAAACGAATGGCAAAGTCAACTCGGTTTTTGCTACCCGGTCGGGTGACGTGTTGGGTGGCATATTGGTCGGGTGCCAGTACCTGCTCAAGCAAGGATGCCAATTGCGCTTCGCCAAACATGCCACGTGTTTTCACATTGGTCAACAAGTGCTTCAAGTCACCCACACCTTGCGCCAAGGTGTTCATCTCGCCCAATCCCTTGTGCACTTGTTCCAAGCGATCGGCCACCTGTTTGAAGCTCTCTCCCAAGCGCGCTTGCAGCGTCGTTTGCAATTTCTCATCCACCGTTTGGCGCATTTCATCCAACTTGGCTGTGTTGCTTTGTTGAAGTTGGGCCAATTGGGTTTCCAAAGTACCGCGCATCTCACTTAAGCGCCGGGCATTGGCCTCTGACAGTTGTTGAACTTGCAAAGTGAGGGTGTCAGACAATGTTTTTTGGAGCAATGACAATTGCTGTGCAAACGCGTCCATTTGACTGTTTTGCGTGCGCGTGGCTTCGGCACTTTGCTGCACCAAACTTTGCTGAAAGGTGCCCAAAGTCTGAATCAACTCTTGACGCCCTCCTCTGGCAGATTCCAGAATGGCATTTCGCAACTCGCGTTCTAAGCGTTCATTGGCAATTTGCAGAGTGGTCGTTAGCTGCGAAAGGTCTTGATTGTTTTGTGACAGCAACTTGATTTGTCGAGAAATCAACCACAAACCCACCAGCACAGCGCATGAAACCAAACACAACGCCCAAAGTAAAACGGAGGAAGTCATGAGGGTCAGCCCATAATGGCCACTTGATTGACAGGCGTCAATGCGCGTCCTTGCGTGAAGTAAGACACCAAGTTGTCGGCTGCCAATTGCGCCATGGCCAGACGGGTTTTGGTTGTGGCACTGGCGATGTGAGGGGTCAGAACCACATTGGGAACTTTCAACAGCGCCTCGTTCACGACAGGCTCACCTTCAAACACATCTAGGCCTGCGGCTGCAATTTGACCACCAGCCAATGCGTGGGCCAGAGCTGCGTCGTCCACAATGCCGCCGCGTGCAATGTTGACCAAGGTGGCCGTGGACTTCATCATGCCCAACTCATTAGCACCAATGGTGTGATGCGACTCGGCACTGTAAGGCACCACCAACACCACGTGGTCTGCTGTTTTCAACAGCACTTCTTTTGACACATACGTCGCTTTGCATTCTGCTTCGAGTTGTGGCGAAAGCTGTGACCGATTGTGATACACGACCTTCATGCCAAACCCAAAAGCGCCACGCCGAGCGATGCCCTGCCCAATGCGCCCCATGCCTATGATGCCAAGTGTGCTGCCGTGCACTTCAGCACCCGCGAACATGTCGTAGCGCCACTTTGTCCATTTGCCCGCACGAAGAAAATGCTCGCTCTCGCTAACGCGTCGTGCAGTAGCCATCAACAAGGCAAAACCGAAGTCGGCGGTTGTGTCTGTTAAGACATCGGGCGTATTCGTTGCCAACACACCGGCCGCTGTCATGGCTGGAATGTCAAAGTTATTAAACCCCACAGCCATGTTGGCAATTATTTTCAATTGAGGATTGGCTTGCAACAAGGCGCCGTCTATGCGCTCACTGCCTGTCGTGAGTGCCCCTGCTTTTCCATTCAAGCGACGCGTCAATTCCACCGCGTCCCAAACCTCATCCGTTTGGTTACTCTCTACCTCAAAGTGTTGAGACAAAAAATCCAGCGTCTGTGGAAAAATTGCGCGGGCCACCAAAATTGCAGGTTTTTTCATGGGCGAAACCAGATCAAAGTCATCACAACAAACAATGGGATCAAAATACAAACCGACCATGCCATATACCCAAAAAAGCTGGGCATTTTGATGCCACGCTCTTCTGCAATTGCTTTGACCATGAGATTGGGCGCATTGCCAATGTAACTATTTGCACCCATGAACACGGCGCCTGCAGAAATAGCTGCCAAAGTGGTCGCCATGCTGGTCATCAGGACGGCAGGATCACCACCTGCCGTGTTGAAAAACACCAAGTACGTGGGCGCATTGTCTAAAAATGAACTCAGCAAACCTGTGATCCAAAAATACATCACAACATCTGGGCTGCCATCAGTATTGGTAACGGCTGACACCACTGGACCAAAGGGGCCATTCACGCCAGCTTTTAACATCGCAATGACAGGAATGATGGTGAGAAAAATGCCGGCAAACAACTTGGCAACTTCTTGAATAGGCCCCCAACTGAATTGATTGTCGACGTGTACTTGTGCAGGGGTCAGCTTCAAAGAAAAAATGGTCACAGCCAACAAACCCACATCACGAAGCACGCTAGGAAGCGCCACTTCTGTGCCAGCAATGTCAAAGACCACTGAAGATTTCCAGAAACCACTCATCAGCACCAAGCCCACCACAGCGGCTAAAAGAACGAAATTAAGCTTGCCATCGAAACCAATTTGTCGGGAGTCGGGCGTGGGATCGGCAGGAAGCAATTCTTCACGCTTGTGGTAGAACCAAAAATCGAGGGTGAAAAAAATCAACAACAGTGCGCCCACCAAAAACAGGGTTTCTGGCAGGATCGTTTTCACAGTCCAGAAAAAATCGACACCCTTCAAGAACCCCAAAAACAAAGGGGGATCACCCAAAGGTGTCAGGGCGCCACCAGCATTGGCCACAATGAAAATGAAAAAGACAATGACATGCGCCACATGTTTTCGGCTGTCATTGGCGCGAATCAAAGGTCGGATCATCAACATGGATGCGCCGGTGGTACCCATAAAACTGGCTAAAACAGCACCAATGGCCAAGATGCTTGTATTTAGACCAGGGCTACCATGCAGGTTGCCTCGAATGTAAATGCCGCCAGAAACTGTGAACAAGGCGGTGATCAAAACAATGAATGGAATGTATTCGGCCAACAAGGCATGGACCAGGCTGGCGCTGGCAAGCTCAAGTCCAAAACCAGCGGCAAAAGGCAGTAAAAAAGCCAGTGACCAAGCTGCAGTGACTTTGCCAAAATGGTGATGCCAAAATTGGGGGGCCATCAAAGGCAACAGTGCAATCGAAAGCAAAATACCCGCAAAAGGCACACCCCAGAGAGGGCTGAGTTCGGTTCCGCTCACATCAGCGGCCGTGGCCACGCCGGGGACCATAAAAAGTGCGCCTAAACAATAAATCATGGGCAGTCGGCAGATGGGGTGCATGTCTTTTTACCTGCAAAAAAAGTCTATTTCAAAGATCAAGCTTGGCTTGCACTTAGTTCATGGGAGTGATTTCAAATACTTGTGCCAAATAAGCCAAGTATTTTTCATCATCGCACATGCCCTTACCCGGCGTATCTGAAAGTTTTGCCACTGGCTGGCCATTGCATCTCGTCATCTTGATGACAATTTGCAAAGGCTCGTAACCCAGATCGTTGGTAAGGTTGGTACCAATGCCAAATGCCAATAAGCACCGGCCGTTGAATTGTCTGAACAACTCGATGGTTTTGGGAACCGTCAAGCCATCGCTGAAAATCAGTGTTTTGGTGAGGGGATCTACTCGGTTGGCGCGGTAATGCGCAATCATGCGCTCGCCCCACACAAACGGATCGCCACTGTCGTGACGTGCGCCATCAAACAGTTTGCAAAAGTACATGTCAAAGTCACGCAAAAACGCATTGAAACCATAGACATCACTCAAGGCAATGCCAAGATCGCCTCTGTACTCACGAGCCCAGGACTCAAACGCAAACACCTGGCTGTCTCGCAAGCGGGGCCCCAAGGCTTGGCATGCTTGCAAGTACTCATGCGCCATGGTGCCTAGCGGGGTCAACCCCAGCAGGTAGGCAAAATGCACGTTGCTAGTTCCAGCAAATTGACCTGTTGGTCCAGAGCCCAAGCGGCCAATCAAGACCCGCAATACTTCTTCATGCCATGCACGTGAAAATCTGCGGCGCGTACCGTAATCGGCAATTTTCAAGGACTTCAAGTCATCGGCTTGGAGTTGTTTGATTTTGGTATCGAGCCTGCTGCGGCCCTGCATCAAGTCGGGCAAACGTTGCGTGTTTCTAAAGTACACCTCGTTGACAATGGCCAGCACGGGAATTTCAAAGAGGATGGTGTGCAACCAAGGTCCTTGAATCACGATGTCAATTTCGCCGGCCAAATTGGGCGTGACTTGGATGTATTTTTCGTTGAGTCTGAAGAGCCCCAAGAAGTCTACAAAATCGCTTTTGATGAAACGCAGTGATCGCAAATAAGCCAGTTCATCTTCTTTAAAATGCAAACTGCAAAGCGATTTGATTTCGCTGCGAATTTCGTCCACAAAAGGGGCCAATTCAATGCCGGGATTTCGACATTTGAAACGGTACTCTACTTGCGCACCCGGAAATTGATGCAGGACCACCTGCATCATGGTGAACTTGTAAAGGTCCGTGTCCAGCAAACTGGTAATGATCATGTCGAAATGAAGGCTGAGAAGTTGAACCCGCAGTGTACGTGAAGCCAGTCTGTTTCCACCGACCAGCACCTCGGGATTAACGCGGGTTTGACAGGCAATTCAAGGCCGTGTGAGCCTGGGTGACACGACTTGGGAACTTAAGACTCCACCGGCCAAGTTCAGCACTCGGTCAGCCAATGGGGTCAGGGTCTGATTTTGCTCGGCAATCAACAGCGTCAACCCATTCTGCTTCAAACGCGCCAAGGCCGCTGCAATCGACTGCACCAGCACTGGCGAAATGCCCTCGCAGGGCTCATCGAGCAACAACATTCGAGCCTGCGTCATGAGGGTTCGGCCCAAGGCCAGCATTTGCTGCTCGCCACCACTCATTTGTGCCGCCGGTCGATCCAACATGCCTGCCAGTGTAGGGAACAAGTTCAGCACATCGCCTAAGCCCAAGTGTGCAGGATTGGATGCCAAATGCCGGCCCATATGCGGCACAGCGATCTCTAAGTTTTGACGCACTGTGAGTGCCGAGAAAAGCCGACGGTCTTCAGGCACATAACCCAAACCCAAATGGGATCGCTGGTGTGGTGCCATGGCCATCAGATTTTCGCCCTGCCAGAAGATCTCTCCCTGCACCTGCGGCATGAGCCCCATCAAGGACTTGAGCAAGGTCGATTTGCCGGCACCGTTCAAGCCTTGAATCAGCACCATACTGCCTTTGGCAACTTGGAAAGAAATGTCAAACAAGGCCTGTGCTTGCCCGTAATGTGCGCTGAGGTGGCGAACTTCAAGCATGATGCCCTCCTAGCACCTTGCTGAAATGGGTGCCAAGGTAGCGTTCTTGGACCACTGCGTTGGCTGCTACATCTTGAGGCAGTCCTTGCGCAATCAAGCGCCCCTCCATCAACACCAGCACGCGATCGGCCACACCAAACACGGCATCCATGTTGTGCTCGGTATAAAGCACTGTGGTGCCCTGCGAAGTCAGTTTTCGGATGCGAGACATCATGTCAAGTCGCTCTTCTGGCGATAAACCTGCTGCAGGCTCGTCCAATAGCAAGAGGCCCCGGCCTGCTTGCGGCAAGCCCGCCAGCGCCATGGCCAACTCCAATCGTTTTTTGTTGCCGTAAGACAAATGGGCCGCTGGCGTCTTCAGCGCATCGGGCCCTAAATCTTGCAAGCCCATGGCATGGACCCAATACGCTGCTGCTTCGTTCTGACAATTGTCTAAATTGTCAAAAAATGACACCCCACTTGCTGCCTTTAGCACCAGTTGCAAGTTTTGCTGGACGCTCAAAGCTTCAAACACTTGGGCCACTTGGAAAGTTCGGCCAATGCCTAAAGCACGGCGCGCTGAAACCGGTATTCCCTGTAAATCTTGCGCGTGCCAAACCACTTTGCCTTGCGCCGCAGTTTGCTGTCCTGCAAGGCAAGCAAAGCATGTCGATTTACCAGCTCCGTTGGGCCCAATCAAGGCCACGCACTCACCTTGATGCAATTCAAAGTCCACACCTTTCAAGGCATGGACTCCCGCGTATTGATGGTGCAAATTTTGGACCGTCAAGACAGCGCTCATGCTTGCACCTTTCGCGTCGAACGATCTGTTTTGGACCAACCTAAAACACCGTCTGGTGCAAACACCATCAGCACCATGATGAGCATGCCCAAGAAGCCACGCCAGTAATCAAAATGCCGGCCCATTTCTGAGCCCAGCCCGACCAAGAATGCGCTACCAGCCAAGGCGCCCAATAGATGGTGCACACCGCCTAGCAAAACCACCATCAAGGCATCCACTGAATTTGCCACAGAGGCTACAGATGGGAACACCGCACCTTTGCTGATCGCCCACAAGCTTCCCGCCAAACCCGCCATGCTGGCACTGAGCCAAAACACACGAATATTCAAAACTGAGACATGCAAACCACTGGCCAACGCACGCAAGGGTGCATCGCGTCCAGCCTGTAAGGCAGCACCCATACTTGAGCGAATCAAGCGAGCAAAACCCACAATGGCCAATGCACTCAGCGCTACCACTGTCAACTGAAAAACGGTGCGAGATGTGCCGGGCAACAACTGCAAACCAATGAGTCCGTTGTCGCCCCCCGTTAAACTGATCCATTGACTGGCACTCGCCCAAACCATCTGGGCAAAAGCCAAGGACAACATGGCCAAGTAGACGCCAGCACTTCGCTGCAACAAACCTGACATGGCATAAGCCGCCAAACCCGCACACGCCATGCCACAAAAGGCTGCTTGCACCGCATTGAACCCCCAATGCAAATGGCTTAGCGCGGTCGCATAAGCACCTAAACCAAAGTAAGCGGCATGGCCAAAACTGACCCAGCCCGACAAGGACATCATGGCTTGCAAGCTAAGGCCAAACAACATCATGATGAAAACATCTTCAAGCACATGCTGAATGTAATTGTCAGCCAACACCATCACAATGCTCAATACAAGCCACAGCAAGCCGGCAGCCAAGATCAGAACACGCTGCGGCGCAACCCCCATGAAGGCAGCCACTTTTTCCCGCGGCGCAGCGCCGGGTAACTCGCCCATCAAGCCTTGCGGACGCCAAGCCAAAACCAAAGCCATGGTGAAAAATATCAACACCAACGTGGCTTGCGGGAAAAAGTAAATCCCAAAAGCATGGACGCAGCCAATGAGCACAGCAGCATAAAAGGCACCAGAAATACTGCCCAAGCCGCCCATTACCACCACCACAAAAGTTTCTACCACCATTTGCAAATCCATTTGCAAATTGGCAGGCTCACGTGGCAGTTGCAAGGCACCGGCCAAGCCGGCCAAGCCACAGCCCAAGACCACCACCCCCAACATCAAAGGTGCAGGATTGACACCCAGTGCATCCAACATGTCACGATCTTGCGTAGCCGCACGCACTTGCCGCCCCCATCGCGTCTTCGTTAACAACAAGCTCAGCGCCAGCCATACCAACGGGCCCAGCAACAAGCTTAACAATTGCCACTGCGGAAAAAAGTCCTCACCGATTTGAACCGAACCCTTCAGTCCTGGAAAGCGCGGCGCAAAGACTTCGGCGGGCCCCATCCATGCCAGCAGCACATCATGGACCACCAGACTCAAGCCAAAGGTGGCAACCAAGGGATAAAGCGGCGGCGATTGCCGCAGGGGCCGAAACAAACACCATTCAGCAGCAGCCCCCAACAATGCCGCGCTCAAAGCGCCTAGCAGCATGGCTGCCAGATAAAGATGCGCTTGCTCAGACCAAAGCGGCAACCACTGCGTTAACAGATGGCCTGCAAACATCGCACCCAGCATGTAAAAACTGCCGTGCGCAAAATTGACAATGCGGGTGACGCCAAAGACCAAGGTCAAACCAGCCGCCATCATGAACAGCGTGCTGGCATGGCTGAGGCCATTCAGGCATTGGATGAGCCAAAAACTCATTCAACCCAATGCGTAAAGTCGTTGGCATCCACACGTGTGGTCTTGAAGGTGTTCACCAACGCGGCTTCATCGGCGTAACCGAGGGCCATGCCACACACCATCATCTCGTTGTCACCGGCACCCACATGCTTGAAGATGATTTTTGAAAAATGATTCCATGCAGCTTGTGGACATGTGTGCAAACCGCGCGCGCGCGCAGCCACCATCACACTTTGCAAGAACATGCCGTAGTCGAGCAAACTGCCGCGGCCCATCACTTTGTCGATGGTGAAAATCAAACCCACAGGTGCGCCAAAGAAACGGTAGTTTTGCTGATGCTGCAAATGCATCTTGTCTTTGTCACCCTTGCCAATGCCCAGCACGCCGTACAGACCAAAACCGCACTCACGGCGACGGTCGATGAAAGGGCTGACCCACTTGCTGGGGTAGTAGTCGTATTCTTCTGCATACTCGGTGGCCAATTCGGGATGGGTGGCCATGGCGTTGTGTGCATCACAAACTTCGTTTACCAATTTGTCTTTGGTGGCGCCTTGCACAACATACACTTTCCAAGGTTGTGTGTTGGTGCCACTGGGAGCGCGTGCTGCAACTTGCAACACATCTTCAAGCACTGATTTTTCAACAGGCTTGTTCAAATATGCACGCGCAGAAAAGCGGCTCAAGATGGCGGCGTCCACGCTGTTGGCATCGGCCACGACAGTGGTGACTTGCGAAGAGGTGAGTTCTTTCATGAAAGGGTCTCCAAGACTTTGACAAAGGATTCAGGCAGCGGCTGCGGACGGCGTGTCAGCTTGTTCACGTAAACGTGCACAAAATGGCCACGCGCTGCAGTAAGGGGTTCGCCTTGTGCAAACAAACCAACTTCGTAGCGCACACTGGACGAGCCGCGATGAGCCACGCGAATGCCCGCTTCGATGGTTTGAGGAAAAGCCAAGGGCGCAAAATAATTGCACTGGGTCTCCACTACCAAACCAATGGTGTCGCCCTGATGGATGTCCAACACACCCTGCTCTATCAAGTGCGCATTGACGGCAGTGTCAAACCAGCTGTAATAAACGACGTTGTTGACGTGGCCGTACACATCGTTGTCCATCCACCTTGTGGTGATGGGACGAAAGACGCGGTAGGCCGTTCGGGGCAAGGGCGCCGGTTTGACGTCGGCTTTTTGCGGTTGAGGGGCTGAAGAAGTCATAAGCCTCGATTTTGCCAGTGAAGCCAATGGTCCATCGCAAGTTGCCACGTGTTCATTTGCACCTGGACAGTTTGGGCCAAATCTCGCCCATAGCCACCGCCCATGCAGATGATCATCGGCAGTCCAAGCGTTCGAACCCAGTCAAAAACCCGCTGATCTCGGGCCTTCATACCAAGCTCGGTGATTTTGAGCCTGCCCAAACGGTCACCTTCATGGGCATCTGCACCCGCCAAATAGATCACAAACTGGGGCTGTGTGAGGTCCAAGACTTGACGCAATGCGCTGTCCAAGGCCGAAAGGTAAGGCTCATCGCGACACCCGTCAGGCAAACCCA
Organism: Limnohabitans sp.; assembly: GCA_030158125.1. Lineage (GTDB taxonomy): Bacteria > Pseudomonadota > Gammaproteobacteria > Burkholderiales > Burkholderiaceae_C > Limnohabitans_A. The sequence continues at coordinate 145,972 of JAOATL010000014.1, forward strand.
CATCCAAATCGCTGTTGACCTTGCGGAATGGAAAATTCTTTTCCCCGTGTAGCGAGAGCGTGAACACCGTGGGGTCGTTGGCAAAAATGTCGGCTGTGCCATTGCCCTGGTGCACGTCCAAATCGATGACCAAAACCTGCAAACCCTGCTTGCTGGCCCTGAAATGCTCCATTTGAAGGACCCTGGCTGTGACAGCGATGTCGTTGAACACACAAAATCCACCCCCTTGGTCGGCGCTGGCGTGGTGGGTTCCCCCTGCCAAATTGCCCGCAATGCCCTCCCGCATGGCCACTCTGCCCGCCGCAATCGAAGCGCCAGCTGATCGCACCGAGCGCTCGGCCATGGCCGGTGTCCAGGGAAAGCCAATGTCGCGCTGGGCTTGAGGACTCAACCCGCCAGTTTTCACCGCCTGAACGTAATCAGGGGCATGCACCAGCGCCAATTCCCCTTCTGTTGCAGCGGGTGCCTCAAGCATCTGCACACTTGCCAACTCATGCGCCACCCGCTCCCTGAGCATGCTGTATTTGGCCATGGGAAAGCGATGTCCCTCGGGCAAGGGCAGCACAAAGTGATCGGAGTAAAAGGCCTTCATGACCCAATTGTGACCAATTTCAATTTCTAGAACGCCGACTCTAAAATGCTGCATTGCAACAAAAACCCCTTGTAATTGACTTCAGAGTCCTTAAAATTCAACCCATGCTGCACTGCAACAAGATGTTAGGCCAAGCGTCAAGCAAAGCCGGTTCGGAGCAGTCCCTTGAGACTTTTAAACTTTTTTAAATTAACGGAGAAATCATGATGACTACAGAACAAATCGTTGCATCCCACAAAGCCAATGTCGAAACCCTCTTCGGTTTGACATCCAAAGCCTTCGAAGGCGTCGAGAAATTGGTCGAATTGAACTTGACAGCCACAAAAGCTGCATTGAGCGAATCCGCACAAAGCACCAAAGCAGCTTTGAGCGTGAAAGACGCACAAGAATTGTTGGCATTGCAAGCCAACTTGTTCCAGCCTTTGGCCGAGAAAACAGCTGCTTACAGCCGTCACCTTTATGACATCGCTTCTGGTACCTCTAACGAATTCACCAAAGCTTTGGAAGCCCAAACAGCTGCCGCTCAAAAGCAATTCGCCAACTTGGTTGACTCTGCAACTTCTAACGCACCCGCTGGTTCTGAAACAGCCGTGGCCGTGATGAAAAGCGCGGTGTCTGCCGCTAACAACGCTTACGAATCAGTTCAAAAAGCTGTGAAACAAGCCACTGACATGGCTGAAGCCAACATGGCTGCTGTGACCAACACAGCTGTTTCTGCTGCTAAGACAACTGCTAAAAAGCGTTAATCAGCAATGATCTGAAGGTGACTTGCAAGCCAAGTCGCTCTCAAACGAAGAAAAGCCGGTCTTGACCGGCTTTTTTTTCGCCTTTGCAAAGGCCGTCACAGCAGCTCACGGTTTGGGCGCATAGCCAGACAAAATTTCTTTAAGGCGAGGCAACTGCTTCAACATTGCCTCACGGCCGGCTTCAATCGATCGGCGGCGTGCTGCAAAGTCGGCACTTTTGACACCCATCAAAGCAGGCTTCACCACCACATCTGCCTCTTTCAAAAGCACCGTGTTCAAACTTTTGCCCATGATGTTGAATGTTTGCATCAAAATTTGAAACGTATCGCCTGCAGGACTGCCTTCAGGATCGGTTGAGATGTCTACCGCAATGACCACGTTGGCCCCCATGTCACGCGCTTGCCGCACAGGGACGGGTGAGACCAAGCCACCATCCACATATTCCCGCGAGCCAATTTTTACAGGCTGAAACACAGCAGGCACCGCACTGGACGCACGCACGGCAGCGCCTGTATTGCCTCGTCTGAACAACACGGGCTCGCCATTGTGTAAATCTGTGGCCACGATGCCCAAAGGAATTTTCATTTGCTCAATCAAGCGCCCACCGACTTGGGTATTGACGTAGCGCGCCAAAGCTTCTCCACGCAATGCGCCACGGTTCAGAATGGGCATCATCCAGTCGGTAATCTCTGCCTCTTCCATGGTTTCTGCGACGCGCTTCAACTGGGCACTGGTTTTGCCGCTGGCATACAAAGACGCCACCAAACTGCCCGCGGATGTTCCCACCACAAGCTCAGGTTGAATACCCGCCTCTTCCAATACTTGAATCACCCCTACATGCGCAAACCCTCGCGCCGCGCCGCCTCCCAAAGCCAGGCCCAGATGCAAAACTTTGGTTGGCATCACTGTTTCTACAACGTCGGGAGCGCTGCTGGGCGTTGAGGTCTCGATCGTTGTTGAGGGTTTCAAGCCACCTGTATCTGGCGCTTTGACACTGGCACAACCCGTCAAGAACAGCAGGCTAAGCAACACCATTTGGTTAAAGCTAAATTTGAATGCGTTCAATCCGTTCAGGATGGCGCGCACTGGCAACGACTTCACTTGCATAATGTTGTATCTTTTTGATTAAGCATTGATTTAAATGGAACACCTTCAAGCAAGCACGCAGCGGCGCTGGCCAACAGGAGCGATTGCGACAGGCGCTTTCTTGGCAGCCGTGTCCGTCATTGCGTCGGCCTACGCCACCCACGGCAACAGTTTAAACGGCTCATCACCATTGATGGTTCAAGCCAGCCTGCAGTTGCTTCAATTTCATGCCCTTGGACTTATTTTGCTTGGCGTTCTTGGGCAATCGAAGCCTAACGAAAAACGCCTGCAATTTGCAGGCGCCCTGTTTTTGGTGGGTTGTTTGCTTTTCTCGTTCAATATCTTGCTGCGTGCATGGCATGACATCCAAAGCTTCCGATCCCTGGTGCCATGGGGCGGCACCAGTTTCATCTTAGGTTGGTTGGCCTTTGCGCTCGCCTATGTGCGAAAGGTCAAGCCACTACCGGCGTGCGAATCAGGTGATCAAACGCACTGAGTGCCGCTTTGGCGCCCTCACCGGCTGCGATCACAATTTGTTTGTAAGGCACGGTGGTGCAATCGCCCGCAGCAAACACGCCTGGCACATTGGTGTGGCCTTTGGCGTCCACCACAATCTCACCAAACTTGCTCAACTCGATGGTTTCTTTCAAAAACTCGGTGTTGGGCACCAAGCCAATCTGAACAAACACGCCCTCTAAGGCGACGTGGTGCTCATCACCAGTTGCACGGTCTTTGAAGCGAATGCCGTTTACCACACTGCCGTCACCCGTAATTTCGGTGGTTTGTGCATTGGTGTGAATGGTCACATTGTTCAAGCTCTTCAGTTTGTTCACCAAAACTGCGTCGGCTTTGAGTTGGTCGGCAAACTCAATGACCGTGACATGCGCCACAATGCCGGCCAAATCGATGGCCGCTTCAATGCCAGAGTTGCCACCGCCAATCACGGCCGTGCGCTTGCCCTTGAACAAAGGTCCATCGCAATGCGGGCAGTACGCCACGCCTTTGTTTTTGTACTCTTGCTCGCCTGGCACGTTGACATTGCGCCAGCGCGCGCCGGTTGAGAGAATCACGGTACGTGCATTCAGGGCGCCGCCGTTTTCCATCTGAACTTGAATCAGGCCACCTGGTTCTGTGGCAGGCACAACCTTGGCGGCCTTCTGCAAATTCATGATGTCGACCCCGTAATGACGCACTTGCTGCTCTAAAGCCGCGCCAAATTTAGGACCATCTGTTTCCAACACAGAGATGTAGTTTTCAATGGCCATGGTGTCGTTGACTTGACCGCCAAAACGCTCTGCGGCCACACCCACGCGAATGCCTTTGCGTGCCGCATAGACCGCAGCAGCAGCGCCAGCTGGACCACCGCCCACAATCAAAACATCGAAAGTTTCTTTGGCATTGATTTTGGCAGCTTCGCGATCGGCAGCGCCCGTGTCAATCTTGGCCACAATTTCTTCAACGGACATGCGGCCTGAACCAAATACTTTGCCATTCAAGAACACCATGGGCACCGCCATGATTTCGCGCTCAGTCACTTCTTGTTGGAAGGCGCCGCCTTCAATCACCACTGTCTTGACCTTGGGGTTGAAGATGGCCATGAGCGACAAAGCCTGAACCACGTCGGGGCAGTTGTGGCAAGACAAAGACATGTAGACCTCAAAGTTGAAGTCACCGTCCAAGGCTTTGATGGCATCGATCACATCAGACTCAACTTTTGGGGGGTGACCGCCGGTCCAAAGCAAAGCCAAGACCAAGGAGGTGAACTCGTGTCCCAAGGGCAAACCCGCAAAGCGAACGCCCTGTGTTTCGCCATCGCGCGCCACCACAAAGGATGGCTTGCGTGCATCGTCTCCCGAAGTGTCCAAAGACACCTTGTCAGACAAGCTCACAATGGTTTCTAACAGACTGCGCATTTCCACGCCGGTCTCACTGTCGTCCAATGAGGCGATCAAACGGATGGGGGCGCGCAACATGCCCAAGTAAGTTTGCAATTGCGATTTGAGGGTGTCGTCTAGCATGTTTCTCTCCTAATGCGTGGTCAGTTTAAAGTCGATGCGCTGCCAGACCCACGCTAAAACGTAGGCCTTTAAGCTGCGACTTAAAGTGGGAAGTGGTTGAGGGCAAAGCACATTGCGTTGACGGCCAGATGCTTTTTCCTCAACGCCCTGAAGCCAGGGCCTTGAACTGATCGGTACTGTTTGCACAGCACCGAATCATGGTTTGAAATTAGATCTTGCCGACCAAATCCAAAGAAGGTGTCAAAGTCTTAGCGCCTTCTTTCCACTTGGCGGGGCAAACTTGACCTGGGTTAGCGGCTGTGTACTGAGCAGCCGTCAACTTGCGCAGTGTTTCAGATACGTCACGTGCGATTTCGTTGGAGTGCACTTCCATGGTCTTGATGATGCCTTCTGGGTTGATGATGAAGGTGCCGCGCAAAGCCAGGCCTTCTTCAGCAATGTGCACACCAAACGCGTTGGTCAAGACGTGTGTGGGGTCGCCAACCAGAGGGAACTTGGCCTTGCCCACAGCAGGTGATGTCTCGTGCCAGACTTTGTGTGAGAAGTGTGTGTCGGTGGTCACGATGTACACCTCAGCACCGGCTTTTTGGAAGGCCGCATAGTTGTCTGCAGCATCTTCAATTTCTGTGGGGCAGTTGAAGGTGAATGCGGCAGGCATGAAAATCAAAACAGACCATTTGCCTTTGAGGCTAGCGTCTGAAACTTCAATGAACTTGCCGTTATGGAAAGCTTGTGTTTTGAAAGGCTGAACTGCTGTATTGATGAGTGACATGGTTTTTACTTAAGGTTGGTTAAACAAAGAGGGTTAATGAGAAAACTCATTGGGCTCAATGCTAAACGCGAATACAAGCTTCCATCATTGGTAGTTTTTATGACCTCGATAGTCTGGGGTTACAAAAGTACCGGCTCATCACCTCTAAAAAACAGCAATTCCCCCTGCTAAAAGCTTCCGCCAAAGAAGGCAAAGGTGCATAATTGACGTTTACGTAACGTCAACTAATCAGGAGAAAAAATGGACATCCAAGGCAAGGTTTTCATTGTGACCGGCGGTGCATCAGGTTTGGGCGAAGGAACCGCTCGTATGCTGGCGGCCAACGGCGGCAAAGTGGTCATTGCAGACATGCAAGCTGAAAAAGGCGAAACCATTGCCAAAGAATTGGGTGGCGCTTTTGTCAAGTGCGACGTCAGCAACGAGGCCGATGGCCAGACTGTGGTGACCAAGGCGGTGTCCATGGGCAAATTAGTGGGCTTGGTCAACTGTGCAGGCATTGCCCCCGCCGAAAAAACAGTGGGCAAAAATGGCGCCCACTCGCTGGCAGTGTTCAGCAAAACCATCACCGTCAATTTGATCGGTAGCTTCAACATGATTCGTTTGGCGGCCGAAGCCATGAGCCAAAACGAACCCGAAGCCACAGGCGAACGTGGCGTGATGATTTCTACAGCTTCTGTTGCAGCTTACGATGGCCAAATTGGCCAAGCCGCTTATTCAGCCTCTAAGGGCGGTGTGGTGGGCATGACTTTGCCCATCGCCCGCGATTTGGCCCGCAACGGCATTCGCAACATGACCATTGCCCCAGGTATTTTTGGCACCCCCATGATGTTTGGCATGCCCCAAGAAGTGCAGGATGCTTTGGCCGCATCAGTCCCCTTCCCTAGCCGCTTGGGCACGCCCAACGACTATGCCAAATTGGTCAAGCACATCTTGGACAATGACATGCTGAATGGCGAAGTGATTCGCTTGGATGGTGCCATTCGACTCGCACCGAAGTAAGACATACACTTGGCATTCCTCACCATGGAGTGCCTTATGAAGTATTTCAGTTACAACAGCAGCCTTCGGGTTGCTGTTGCCGTTTTGGCCGGTAGCTTAGGCGCTTGTGCGCTTCAACCTACAGCCTTCCATTACGCCACGCCCGATCAACCCAACGACCCTGTGGGTTATCAAGAAAAACCAGGTTGGGCCACCCAAAACTTTGCGGTGGCTGCGGCCAACCCACTGGCCACAGATGCTGGCTACCAAGTTTTGAAGGCCGGTGGCTCTGCCATCGATGCAGCCATTGCAGTTCAGATGGTGCTGACCTTGGTCGAACCTCAGTCCAGCGGCATTGGAGGTGGCGCCTTTGTGCTTCACCACGATGGCAAAAAAGTCGAAGCCTACGATGGCCGCGAAACAGCACCCTCTGCGGCAACCGACAAATTATTTCTAGACGCGCAAGGCAAGCCTCTGCCCTTCATTGAAGGTGTTGTCAGCGGTTTATCGGTGGGTGTACCCGGTACATTGAGCGTACTGGAGACAGCCCATCAAGCGCATGGCAAATTAGCTTGGGCCACACTCATGCAGCCTGCCATTCAATTGGCCGAGCAAGGGTTCAAACTCAGTCCACATTTGCACAGAGCCTTGATGGCTGAAAAGTTTTTGATGAATGACCCCGTCGCGGCCAGTTACTTTTACGATGCGCAGGGCAAGCCTTTTCCCGTAGGCCATGTGCTCAAAAATCCTGAGCTGGCAGCGGTACTCAAAGACATTGCGAAACGTGGCTCACAAGCGCTGAAGCAAGGCCCTGTGGCCGAAGCCATTGTGAAAAAAGTTCAGCGCCACCCTCAACGCCCAGGCACCATGACCCTGCAAGATTTGGCCAACTACCAAGTCAAGAAACGCGAGCCCTTGTGCTTTGATCACGCGGTGCAAACCACAGGCAAAACTTACCAGCTGTGCGGCTTTCCACCGCCCAGCTCGGGCGCCTTGGCCATCGGTCAAATGCTGGGTATTTTGAACAACACGCCCGCTGGCAAAATGCCACTGGAACAAGGACTGCCCTCCCCGGATTGGTTGCACTTCTACACAGAGGCCGCACGATTGGCATTTGCCGACCGTGGTCAATTTGTGGGCGACCCCGACTACGTTCAAGCGCCTGGCGGCAATTGGAAAACAATGCTCCATCCGGCTTACTTGAAGCAACGCAGCAGCCTCATTGGCAGCCAAAGCATGAAGGTGGCGCAACCTGGCAATCCTGCAGGCACCAAGACAGCTTATGCCCCTATGCCCTCTCAAGAAGAATACGGTACCAGTCACATCAGCGTGATTGACAAAGACGGCAACGCAGTGGCCATGACCACCACCATTGAGGCGGTGTTTGGCTCAAGGCTAATGGTCAATTCAGGTCAAGGGCGCCATGGCGGCTTCTTGCTCAACAATGAATTGACTGACTTTAGTTTTGCCCCCACCGATGCAAAAGGTCTGCCCATTGCCAATCGGGTGGAAGGCGGTAAGCGCCCCCGCTCCTCCATGTCGCCCACTCTGGTGTTTGAAAAGGACTCTGGCAAATTGAAAATGACGGGTGGCAGCCCAGGCGGTGCCGTCATCATTCACTACACCGGCAAGCTGCTCATAGGCACGTTGCAATGGGGATTGAACACGCAGAAAGCCATTAGCATGCCTAACTTCAGCTCGCTCAATGGCCCCACCATCTTGGAAGAAAAACGATTTCCAAACAGCACCATCAAAGCGCTTCAAGACAAGGGACACGAAGTGCGCGAAACACCTTTGCCCAGTGGTCTTCAAGCCATTGAAGTGACCCCCACAGGCTACTTTGGCGGCGCGGATCCTAGGCGCGAAGGGGTTGTGATGGGCCCCAAGCCTTAGGCCCCAGGCCCTGTTAGCAAGCGCTCAAGAAAAAAGAGTCCATCCCTTAAGTGCTGGACTCTTTTTCAAAAGCTGAATGCTTCTTCAGATCAATACGCTTGACCCAATTGACCCAAAATAGCTGGGTTTTCCAAGGTGCTGATGTCTTGGGTAATTTCTTCGCCTTTGGCCAAGCTACGCAGCAAACGGCGCATGATTTTGCCGGAACGGGTCTTGGGCAAGTTCTCGCCAAAGCGAATGTCTTTGGGCTTGGCAATGGGGCCAATTTCTTTGGCGATGTGATCGCGCAATTGCTTGGCAATGGCCTTGCCTTCGTCGCCGCTTGGCAACGCACGTTTGAGCACCACGAAGGCGCAGATGGCTTCGCCGGTGGTGTCGTCAGGACGGCCCACCACGGCAGCTTCGGCCACCAGCTCGGTGCAGCTGACCAGGGCTGATTCAATTTCCATGGTGCCCATGCGGTGACCCGACACGTTCAACACGTCGTCAATACGACCGGTGATGGTGAAATAACCTGTGTCGGCGTCGCGAATGGCACCGTCGCCGGCCAAGTAGTACTTGCCCTTGAAGTCGTCGGGGTAGTAACTCTTGATGAAACGATCGGGGTCACCCCAGATGGTGCGAATCATGGAAGGCCAGGGGCGCTTGACCACCAAGATACCGCCTTGGCCGTTTGGCATGTCTTTGCCAGTTTCGTCCACGATGGCGGCTTGAATGCCTGGGAAAGGCAAGGTGCAAGAACCGGGCACCATGGGTGTGACGCCAGGCAAAGGCGTGATCATGTGACCACCCGTTTCGGTTTGCCAGAAGGTGTCCACAATGGGGCAACGGCCGCCGCCCACGTGTTGGTGGTACCACTCCCACGCCGCTGGGTTGATAGGCTCGCCGACAGAGCCCAGCAAGCGCAAGCTGCTCAGGTTGTAGCTCTTAGGATGAACCGCGTCGTTGGCTTCCGCGGCTTTGATCAATGAACGGATGGCGGTTGGCGCTGTGTAGAAAATAGAGACCTTGTGGTCTTGGATCATTTTCCAGAAGCGGCCAGCGTCTGGATAAGTGGGCACACCTTCAAAGACAATTTCGGTGCCGCCCAAGGCCAAGGGACCATAGGTGATGTAGGTGTGACCTGTGACCCAACCGATGTCGGCGGTACACCAGAACACGTCGTCTTGTTTCAAGTCGAAGGTCCACTTGGTGGTGAGGGCCGCGTGCAACAAGTAGCCACCGGTCGAGTGTTGAACACCTTTGGGTTTGCCAGTCGATCCCGATGTGTAAAGCAAGAACAAAGGATGCTCTGCGCTCACCCACTCTGGCTCGCAGGTGGTAGCTTGTTTGGCAACCAATTCGTCCATCCAAGTGTCGCGACCAGTGGTCATGGCCACTGCTGCGCCACTGCGCTTGACCACCAAGACGTTCTTGATGCTGTCGCAACCACCCAAAGCCAGGGCTTCGTCGACAATGGATTTGAGGGGCAACTGCTTGCCACCGCGAATTTGATGGTCGGCCGTGATAACGGCTTTGGCGCCGGTATCTTCAATGCGATCGCGCAATGATTGGGCAGAGAAGCCACCAAACACCACAGAGTGTGTGGCACCGATACGGGCGCAAGCCTGCATGGCGGCCACGCCGTCGATGGACATGGAAATGTAGATGACGACGCGGTCGCCCTTTTGAATGCCGATGGACTTCAGGCCATTGGCAATTTGACAAGTTTTGGCCAGCAATTCGCTGTACGTGATGCGCGTGACTTCGCCGCCATCGGCTTCAAAAATCAGGGCCGTTTTGTTGCCAAGGCCTTTTTCAATGTTGCGGTCCAGGCAGTTGTAGGAAGCGTTCAAGGTACCGTCTTCAAACCACTTGAAAAAAGGCGCTTTGGACTCGTCCAACACCTTGGTGAAAGGGGTCTTCCAGGAGATGAACTCTTTTGCCAGACGACCCCAGTAGCCTTCGTAGTCGGTTTCTGCTTCTTTGCAAAGCGCTTGGTAGGCAGGCATGCCTGCAATGTGGGCGTTTTTCACAAATTCAGCGCTGGGCTGGTAAACGGTAGCACTCATTCAATGTCTCCTTGGCAACTTGTTCGATTCAATCCTGTGAATGTCAGGCTTGGCTCTTACATACCCCTGACTGACACATTTCTTTCAAAGCACAGAAATTCTGACGCGCATCTGGCTGGCAACCCCCTTTAAAATCAGGGATTACCCTTTTGAAGAATAGACATGGCTGACAAACCCAAACACTCCTCTGCTGTTGCGCCGCTGAAACCACTGCCAAAGATCATCTTTGCCAGCCGCTGGTTGCAACTGCCCCTCTATCTCGGGCTGATTGCCGCACAAGCCGTTTATGCCTTTCATTTCTGGGTTGAACTCACGCATTTGTTAGAAGCAGCTTTTGGTAGCCAAACGGCACTTCAAGCCCTCATCAACGGCATCGGCTACAAAGCAGACGCCCCAGTTACGCACTTGAATGAAACCATCATCATGTTGGTGGTGTTGGCACTGATCGACGTCGTGATGATTTCCAACTTGCTGATCATGGTCATTGTGGGAGGCTATGAGACTTTCGTTTCACGCATGAATTTAGAAGGCCACCCTGACCAGCCCGAATGGCTTGATCACGTGAATGCTTCTGTATTGAAGGTCAAGCTGGGCACCGCCATCATTGGCATCAGCTCCATCCATTTGCTCAAAACCTTCATCAATGCCGCCAACTACTCCGAAAAAGTTTTGATGTGGCAAACCATCATTCACGTTACCTTCCTTTTGAGCGCTATTGCCATTGCGTATACCGACAAGTTGATGTCGCATCACACCACCCACGACAAGCATTGACCGCTTGACTCAATTTTCATCTTGATTTCAACATTGACTCCGTGAAAGACTGACATGACGACCCTCATCAAACAAGAAGACTTGATTGAATCCGTTGCAGCCGCTCTGCAATACATCAGCTATTACCACCCAGCCGATTTCATTCAACATTTGGCCAGCGCTTATCACCGAGAACAAAGTCCAGCGGCCAAAGATGCCATCGCGCAGATTTTGACCAACAGCAAAATGAGTGCCATTGGCCATCGTCCAATTTGCCAAGATACCGGCATCGTCAATGTATTTTTAAAAATTGGCATGGACATCAAGTTTGACAATTTCACTGGCAGCTTGGAAGACGCCATCAACGAAGGTGTTCGCCGCGGTTACAACTACGCCGACAACATGCTGCGCGCCTCTGTGGTGGCCGACCCCGAATTTGCGCGCAAGAACACACAAGACAACTCGCCTGCTGTGATCTTCACGCAAATCGTGCCAGGCAACAAACTGGACATCACTGTGGCTGCCAAAGGTGGCGGCAGTGAGAACAAATCCAAGATGGTCATGCTCAACCCCAGCGACAGCGTCATCGACTGGGTCTTGAAAACTGTGCCCACCATGGGTGCGGGCTGGTGCCCTCCCGGCATGCTGGGAATTGGCATTGGCGGCACCGCCGAAAAGGCCGTGCTCATGGCCAAAGAAAGTTTGATGGACGACTTGGACATGTACCAGTTGCTTGAAAAATCAAGCAAGGGCGAGAAGCTCACGCAAGTTGACAACATGCGTTTGGAAATTTATGAAAAGGTCAATGCCTTGGGCATAGGTGCGCAAGGTTTGGGCGGCCTCACCACCGTGCTAGACATCAAGATCAAGATGTACCCCACCCATGCGGCCAGCAAACCTGTGGCCATGATTCCCAATTGCGCCGCTACGCGCCATGCACATTTTGTGATGGACGGCTCTGGCCCTGTTTACTTGGATGTGCCTTCTTTGGATTTGTGGCCCGACGTCAACTGGACACCCGACACAGAGAAGAGCAAGCGCGTCGATTTGAACGCACTCACGCCCGCTGAAGTGGCCAGCTGGAAACCTGGTCAAACCTTGTTGCTCAACGGCAAAATGCTGACAGGTCGCGATGCAGCACACAAACGCATTCAAGACATGTTGGCCAAAGGCGAAAAGTTGCCCGTCGACTTTACCAATCGCGTCATTTACTACGTCGGCCCCGTCGACCCGATCAAGGGCGAAGCTGTCGGCCCCGCTGGCCCCACCACTGCCACGCGCATGGACAAGTTCACCGACATGATGTTGGCGCAAACAGGCCTCATTGCCATGGTCGGCAAAGCTGAACGTGGCCCCGTTGCCATTGACGCCATTCAAAAGCACAAGTCTGCGTATTTGATGGCCGTAGGCGGTGCGGCTTATTTGGTGTCCAAAGCCATCAAGCAGGCCAAGGTGGTGGGCTTTGCCGATCTGGGCATGGAAGCCATTTACGAATTCGATGTGGTCGACATGCCAGTCACTGTGGCTGTGGACTCGGGCGGTACCAGCGCACACATCACCGGCCCTGCTGAATGGCAAAAACGCATCGCCACGGGCGAGTTCAAAGGCATCAAAGTTGCTGCCAATTGAGTCAAGCGATTCGGATTTCATTGGCGTTTTTGACAGCGGCATTGGAGGCCTGAGCGTTCTGCAAGCCCTGCGTGCAGAAATGCCGCATGAGCGTTTTATCTATTGGGCCGACAGTGGCTACGCACCCTATGGTGAACGCAGCGATGCGTTCGTCATAGAGCGCTGCCACTTCATCACCCAGCAGTTGTTGGCCAAGGGCACTGTCAAAGCCATTGTGGTAGCTTGCAACACCGCCACCGCAGTGGCCATTGAAGAGCTACGCGCAAGTTACCCTCATCTGCCCTTCATAGGTGTAGAGCCAGCACTTAAACCGGCACTGGCACAAACACAAACGATGCGTGTTGGTGTCATGGGCACCCATGGCACATTGCGGAGTTCACGCTTTGAAAAACTGCGGCAAATGGTACTGACCGAGGCCTCGCCCAAGTCATGCGAGTTCGTGGTGCAAGCCTGCCAAGGCTTGGCACTGGCCATAGAACAACAAACAGAAAAAGCCGCAAACGACACGCAAGCGCTGACAGCGTTGTGCGCACAATATGTGCACAGCATGGGCGCTTTTGGTTCCCAAAGCAAGCAAATTGACACACTGGTTTTGGGGTGCACACACTACGTTTTTGCACAAGACATCTTGCGCCAATTGGTGGGCCCCGACGTCACCATCATTTCAACCGGTGAAGCTGTGGCAAAGCAAACACACCGGCTCATGACGGAGGCGACCTTGCGCCATCAGTCCACCCCAGAGACGGGACTTGTTCAGTTGTGGACAACGGGCTCCTTGCAGGCTATTCAAGCGGCGGCCAAACGCTGGCTTGATCTAACGGCTGATCACTGCCACCAGGTGCTTGCGTTCAACGCCAATAGCGAAACCCGTGGCTAGGCTGCCAGGGCTTCAGGTTGAAGCCCACAAGCGATCACCCCCAATGTCCAGATGCGTGAGGTAAACGCGCAGCTCAAACTCCGATTGCGCGTAGTCGGGCGCCATGTGATGGCACAGTTTGTAAAAAGCTTTATCGTGCTCGCGCACTTTCAAATGTGCCAGCTCATGCACCGCGATCATTTGTAGAAACGGCAAAGGCGTGTCCTTGAACAAAGCCGCTACTTTGATGTCGCGCTTTGACTTGAGCTTGCTGCCTTGAATGCGTGAGGTGGTGGTGTGCAAGCCCAAGGCGTGCTGAATAATGTGCAGTTTGCTGTCAAAGCTAACTTTGTTGATGGGATCTGCCTGTCGCAAATACTCGTTTTTCAAGTCCATCACGTAGTTGTACAAAGCGCCATCAGTGCGCACACCATGCGCTTCTGGATGGCGCGACAACAACCAAGGTCCCAGGCCTGGCCCATCACTGATTTTTTGCACTTGCTGCAACAAGGCTTCTGGGTAGGCCTGCAAGTAGCGAAATGACGTCATCACGTTTGATGGGCGGCTTGGCGTTGACCGCGCTGCACATCGACAGGCAGCAGCAGCATCCAACCCACCACAAACAGCACTGTTGTAGAGGCGATGGCCCAACGTTGATTGCCATCCGTCAACCATGTGATCAAACCATAACCCAAAGGCCCCACAATGCTGGCCAATCGAATGGCAAAGGTCCAAAGACCGAAGAACTCCGCCAGACGTTGACTGGGAATGAGCAGACCCGCCATGGCCCTGCCCGTCGACTGACTGGACCCCATGCAGACCCCCGCCAATGCGGCAGCCCACCAAAATACTTCTTTGCTGGTGGTGAGCGCGGCCAGGACACAGGTGATGCTCCAGCCGAGCAAGGTCAAGGACAACGCCAACTTATGACCTATTCTGTCTTGCGCATAACCGAACACCAATGCACCTACAAATGCCGCGATGTTCAATACAAAAATAAGCACCATGGTTTCTTGCGGTTGGAAACCGATCACTTGCTCGGCATAAATGGCGGCCAAGGTAATGGCCACGGCCACCCCACCTTGATACGCCACCGCGCACGCCATCAATTGCATGAAATCTTTGTAGGCTTTGGCTTCTTGAAAGGTCTGACGCAATTGCTGCCAGTGGCTGGTCGCTCGCACCTTGCTCAGTTGCGGCTTGGCGTGTTCTTTCATCAACGCAAAAGTGACAGAAGCCGACAAAGCGTAGATGGCGGCAGTCACCCACATGGTGACGGGCACAAATTGACCTGCAGACTGCCCCTGACTTTGCGCCCACAAAACATATGCCAGGCAAATGCCCAAGGTCAGCATGCCGCCCAAATAACCCCACGCCCAACCCCAAGCGCTGATGCGCCCCATGGCCTCAGGCTTGGCCAACTCGGGCAAAAAGGCAGCCGTTAAAGATTCACCATAGGCGTAAAACGTGTTGGAGATGACGATGCAAATGACTGCCAAAGCAACTTGCCCTGGCCCAACCCAAGACAATGCAGCGGTGCTGAGCACACAGGCAATGGTGAACAGCATCAGGAGTTTTTTCTTGGCGGCATGGCGATCGGCCCATTCCCCCAAAGCAGGCATGGTGAACATCACAATGGCATAAGAAAGGCTCAGTGCGCTGGTCCAAGCCAGTGCCGCCCAATCTGCTTTGTCGGCCACAGCGCCTACAAAGTAAGCGGCAAAAACAGCCGTGATGACCACGGTGGTGTAGCCTGAATTGGCAAAGTCATACATGGCCCAGCCAAAGACTTCTTTGCGTTGAACACCTGGATTCAGCATGGCAATGCGGCCAAGGTATGTGAAGACAGTGGATTAGTGCAGGTGACGCGGCCTGCGCCCGCCACTGTGGCCACCCGAAGGACCACCATTGCCACCTCGGGGAGGCTTTCCAAGCTCAAGGGAACTGACCAAATTGTCAAAGCGTTGCGAAAACAATTTGTCAATTTCGTGAACCACCCCGCCCAACTCAGCGCCATCAAAGTGACGTTCCATGAGGCCCACCACGTCTTGCACCAGCAAGTCACGCTGGGCTTGCATGATGGCGGCAGGATCGGGGCCAACAAACAAGATGAGAAAGTCATCGCGAGATTCGGTACCCCGAGATTGCTCTTCGTCGTCGAATTCAGTGTCGTAGAAAGTAACTTCTAACTGCGCACCGGCGGCCGAGACTTCGTTGATGTTCATGCACACATCGTCTAGGACTTGGCGGAAATCATCATCGCCGCGAACCGTCCAGCACATTTGCAATTTGTGGTCAGCCGCTTCAAACCGAATGCCTGGCTCTTCTTCGTAAAGACTTTGCGCCCCCTCTGTCAGGGAGCGTGCACCGGCGTATTTCCAGAGTGGTTTGGTGGCTTCTTGAAGGGCTTTGAAGTCGACATCATCGCGCAACAAGACTTCACCATGAACATGTATTTCAAAAGGTGCGTTGTAGGATGTCATGGCGATTTGCTTTGTCAGTGGTGCCCCGGGCCGGAATCGAACCGGCACGCCCGTTATTCACGAAAGCGGCGGATTTTAAGTCCGATGTGTCTACCAATTTCACCACCGGGGCTAAAGCTCTATTGTGCCTTCAAGTTGAGCTTTTTGACATCAAAAAGCCCTCCAAAGAGGGCTTTAATTGAAACCTCAGTCTAGGGACGAGGATTCAAAGAGAAGCGAGGATTAACCGCCTTTTTTGGCACGCTTGCCAGGATTCTTTTTGCTGCGTGTTGCAACACCGCGCTCCAAGCTGACGCGCTGACCACGGCCACTGGTGGGCAATGTGACGCCTGGCAGAGGTGTCAAAGGAGGTGTAAATTTACGGTCGGCTTCGGTAACGATCTTATTGCCCATCTATGGCTCCAGGAAAAAAAGTTCAAGCCGATATTAAGCCACAGATTCGGGGCGTCTCTGACTTCCAGGCCAAAATTAGCCCTCAATCTTCCCGCTCTTCGCTGGCCTCACGGAGAGATTTCAGGCTTCGGACCCTGGAAAAACTGATGACAATGGCTTGGACAGAAAAACCAAGCACCACCACCAGCAAACTGGTCAGGTCAGACCCCATTTCCCCTACAAAGCCTCCGAGCAAAGCCCCTAAGGGCCTGGCACCAGTGCCTGCAACGATGTTAATGGCCGTAACACGCCCCATCATGGTGTTGGGCGTCACACTTTGGCGCAACGTCGTAGAAGTGATGGTCCAGATAATGGGACCAAAACCAAACAAGAAATATGCCACGGCCGTGACGCTTACGGCAGGCACCCAATGGCTGAGGGCCATGACACTTGCTGCCATTACAGAAAAGAAAGGGCCAAGCAAAATCGCTTTGCCAAAAGGCATCATCGACACAATGCGAGAGGCCATCAAAGAACCCGTGATCATGCCCACGCCATAGCAGGCCATGGTCAGTCCCACTTCGCTGGAACTCATGCCGAGTGAACGAATGGCGTAGGGAACGTAAATTGCCTGCAACACAAACCAAGAAATATTCCATGCAACCGAGGTGAGCAAGATGGGGCGCAACAAGGAACTTGACCATACGAAATGCGCGCCATCTTTAAGTTCCAAC
This sequence comes from Limnohabitans sp., assembly GCA_030158125.1. Classification (GTDB taxonomy): domain Bacteria; phylum Pseudomonadota; class Gammaproteobacteria; order Burkholderiales; family Burkholderiaceae_C; genus Limnohabitans_A. The sequence goes on from JAOATL010000014.1 coordinate 162,935, forward strand.
CACGGATGGCGGTCGGGTGCTGCTGGGCGCGCGGGCTCTTGGATCTGCCAAAGAAAGCCGACTGCGGCCAACGACAGCATGAGCGACAACACAAAAGACGTTGAAGCGCCCATCCACGCGATCAGCGCACCGGCCAGGGCAGGTCCGCCAGCGAAGGCCATGCTGCGCGCCAACTCCAATCTCCCATTGGCTGTGGCCAGGTGTTGACTACCAACCAAAGCCGGGACCAAGGACGGCGCACTGACACTGAAACCAACAGTACCCACAGCCGCCAAGAAGCCCACACATGACAGCAAGCTCACGCTGATTTGATCAAGCACCATGGCGATGATGAGCACCAGCAAAGCACACACGCGCAGCAACTCAGACATCAACATGAGCTTTTTGCGAGAAAAACGATCCGCCAACAAACCCAGAGGAATAGAGAGCAATAAAAACGGCAAAGATTGCACCGCCGCAATCAAGCCAATCTCACCGGGACCAGCTTGCAGCAAGAGCACCGCCACAATAGGAACCGCCGCCAGCGTCAGCTGCTCAGCAGACTGCGCCATCAAATTGGAGATGGCCAGCTTGTGAAAAGCAGGCGGCAAAGCCTTGTCTTGGGCTTGGGCGTTAACGCTCATCAACGCATGGCCGATTTGGCTTTATCGGGAGAACCTTCAAGGCCGGCCAACAGGGCTGTGTTGTTGCCACCAATGACCATCTCAAATTTGTTGTCGACATACGTGTAGTCGTAGTAACCCATTCGCGCCAGGGGTTTGATTTTGAGGATGTCCAGCATGCCTTTGCCATCTATCACTTGATCGTCAATGTGAATGGCCACGACGCGGCCAAACACCACATCGGCCGTACCAAAAGGTGGCTCACCTGGAAAACGCAAGGTGTTGAGGTACACGCATTCGAACTGAATGGGTGAACCAGCCACTCGCATTGGTTTGACTTTTCGGGACGGCAATTTTTGCAGTCCTGCGTGTTCAAACTCGTCCACACCGTAGGGCAATTCTTCGGCTGTCAGGTTAACCGCGTTGCGCAAATCGTAGGTGGCCATGTTCCAGACAAACTCACCGGTGTCTTCCGCATTGCGCACAGAGTCTTTGCGGTTGCCCGTGGTAGTTTGATTGGCGGAAAACATCACGATGGGCGGATTGAATGTGACATTTTGAAATTGACTGTACGGCGCCAAATTGTGACGTCCTTCTCGGTCTACTGTCGAGATCCAGCCGATAGGCCGCGGGATGACACACGATTTAAAAGGATCATAGGGTAAGCCATGAGGCGTGACACCAGGTTCGTAGTACATGCTGTTTGTCGGTCAATGTGGATGAAATCTGCAACCACCCAGGAGGTGCAGTCTGATATCTTCAAACTTTGATTTTGCCTTTTTATTCAGCCATCTGTCATGAGCCTCCAATCTGTTCGCGATTTTTTTCAACACCATCAACTTCAGTTGCCCATCATTGAATTGGCCGTGAGCACTGCCACCGTCGCCCTGGCTGCTGAAGCGCATGGCGTAGAACCTGGGCGTATTGCCAAAACCCTGTCCTTCAAACTCAGCGATGACCGCGTCATCTTGATCGTCGCCAAAGGTGATGCGCGCATTGACAACAAGAAATTCAAAGCAGCTTTTGGCAAAGGCAAAATGCTGAACCTGGTTGACGTGGTCACGCTGACGGGCCACCCAGTTGGCGGCGTTTGTCCATTTGGATTGGCCACCCCGCTGCCCGTTTACTTAGATGTATCCTTGCAAATCTATGACGAGGTCATTCCAGCTGCCGGCTCCGTCAACAGCGCCGTACGCATCAGTCCGGAATTGATGTGCAGCATTACCAGTGCAGAATGGGTGGATGTCTGCCAAAGTGCAACATGACAAATTTACTGCCTCACTCACAACCGAAAGAAAACACCATGGACACACAAGAAGCTGCAGAATTGATTGAACAATCTGGTCACGGCGACAAGCAACAAAATCGATCGGCACTCACCATCTCTATTTTGGCCATGGTGTTGGCCATCGCCAGCTTAGGCGGCTCCAACGCCATGAAAGAAGCCACACAAGAGAACATCTCTGCGGCCAATGTTTACGCTTTCTATCAGGCCAAAAACATTCGCCAAACCAACTTCAAATTGGCAGCCACAGACTTAGAGCTTCAGCTCGCCCGTGAACCCAATATGAACGCGCAAGCCAAGGCCATGTTTGAAAAGAAAATAGAAGAATACAAAAAAACTGCCGAGCGTTATGAATCAGAGCCTGAAAGCAAAGAAGGCAAAAAAGAACTCATGGTACGCGCCAAGGCCCACGAGGCAACCAGAGACCACGCCATGCAGCAAGACCCCTGGTTTGACTACGCTGAGGGCATGCTGCAAATTGCCATTGTGTTGCTTTCAGTTTCCATCGTGGCATCGATGCCCGCCTTGTATTGGGCGGGCAGCATCTTAGGGGCGCTGGGATTCGTCAGTACCGTTAACGGCTACTTCTTATTTTTCTAAACTAGCCCCGCACGCGTCAACGTCATGAACACCTCCCTTCAATCGGCCATTGAATTCATTCAGTCGTGTGAAACGCCCTGGTCGACTGACACCTCACCGCCCTGGGGTATTCATGAAGTAGATCCGCCCCCGTACAACCGCTTGTACGGTCCGGTGCATGGTCGAGGTCCGGTGTCTGGCGTCATCTTTCACAAGCATCACCAGCTTGCACAATGGGGTGACGTTCATAAAGCGGACCTGACATTCAGCGTGGCCAAAACTTACCTGGCACTTTTAGCCGGTGTTGCGTTTGACCGAGGTTTGCTCACAGATGTTCATGAACCCGTGATGGCCAAGTGTCCGGGCATCGGCTTTGAAGGTGAGCGCTTGTCGCGTATCACCTGGCAGCATTTGTTGCAACAAACCAGCGAATGGGAAGGCAGCTGCCTGGGTATCCCCGAACAAGTGGACCGCTACCGCTGGCTGGCCTATCAAACCGGCGAAGCCGATGGTAAAAAAGGCGACGCCAGGCCACTCGGCGAGCCAGGCTCTCGTTTTGAATACAACGACGTGCGCATCAACCAACTTTCATTGGCACTTTTGCATCTTTTTAAACGTCCGTTGCCAGACGTATTTGAAGAAACCATTCGCCAACCCGTGAAATGCACGGATCCATTTCAATGGCAAGGCTACGAACAAGGATGGACACTTGTCAATGGACAAAGAATGATGTCCGTCCCGGGTGGCAGCCACTGGGGCGGCGGTGTGTCTATTTCAGCAATGGACCAAGCCAAAATTGGGCTCATGCTCATGGGCAATGGCCGGTACCAAGGTCAACAAATCTTGTCCCGCCAATGGCTACAAATGATGCAGCAAGCCTGCGATGTGGCGCCTTACTACGGCTACCTCATTTGGCTCAACCACGAAGGTCGTTTGTTCAAGGATGCGCCCCACACTTCGTGGTTCGCCATTGGCGCAGGTTCGTCCATCACTTGGGTCGATCCAAAACTTGAATGGGTCTGCGTGATGCGCTGGATTGATTCTGCAAAAACAAACGACTGCATCGCCAAGCTGATGCAGTCGTTGTCGATTTAAGAAACCGAAAGGCAGAGCGCCTTCCGGTTTTGATCATTTGGCAAACAAACTTGCAGGGTTTGCAAAGGCTTTGAATTCGACGGCATTGCCGCAGGGGTCCAAAAAAAACATGGTGGCCTGCTCGCCCACTTGGCCCTTGAAGCGAATATGCGGTTCAATGACGAACTTGATGCCCGCTTTTTTTAATTTATCTGCCAAGGCTTCCCATTGGCCCATCTCCATCACAAGGCCAAAGTGACGCACAGGCACGTTGTGGCCATCGACTGCGCTGGTGTTGTGATGGCCTGCTTCATCAGGCGACAAATGGGCTACGATTTGATGGCCGTAAAAGTTGAAGTCAACCCACTCATCACTCGAACGACCTTCCGGGCAACCTAACAAGTCGCCATAAAAAGAACGTGCAGTGGCCAGGGATGTAACGGGAAAGGCAAGGTGAAAGGGTTGCATGATGTTCCGAAGTGGCTCCATAAAAATGACATTCTGCCTCAAGCTGTTAGAAGCTGGTCAGCAGAAGCCTGAAGAATTTTCACAGGCTTAGGTTTTCAAAGTTCTCTGAAACAAAGCCAAGGTGCGACGCCAGGACAGGTCGGCTGCAGCTTGCTGAAACCTGGGGGTAGAGTTGTTGTGAAAGCCGTGTTGTGTGCCTTCATATTGATAAGCCTGAAAGACCGCTGCTTGGGCCTTCAAGCTTGCTTCGTAGGCTGGCCAGCTGGCATTGATGCGCGGATCCTTGTCTGCAAAATGCAAAACCAACTCTGCTTTGATTTTTCGCACCTTTTCTGCGGACGGCGCAATACCGTAATACGGCGCGCCCGCTTGAACGCCATCCCCTAGCGCTGCGGCAATTTCACTGGTCATGCCGCCGCCCCAGCAAAACCCCGTGACACCCAGTTTGCCATTGGACAATCCGTGATTTTGAAGAAACACGGCGCTGTTGAGCATGTCGGTTTGAAGCTGCGCAGGGTTCAATTTGTCTTGCAGTAATTTGCCCTCTTCATCGTTGCCCGGATAGCCGCCCACGGGATAAAGGCCATCGGGTGCCAATGCTAAAAAGCCGGCAGCAGCCAAGCGCCTTGCCACATCTTCAATGTAAGGGTTCAAACCGCGGTTTTCATGAATGACCAAGACGGCTGGAAATTTGACGGGTGTGGGTGACGTCGGCTGGACCAAATAACCACGCATTTCACCAGAGGTGCCTCCAGGCGAGGCATATTTCACATAGTTGGCCTTGATGCGCGAATCTGTGAACGAAATGGTTTGTGCGTTGGCATATCGCGGAAACAAAGCCTGCGCCATGGCCATTCCACCCACCGCAAGGGCACTGGCTTTGGCCAAAAATTCACGACGGTCCATGGCCCCATGGCAGTACTCATCATAGAGGGCATAAATGCGGGGATCAATTTCAAGGGGGGTGCTTGTGTTCATGGCCAGACTTTCTTGACACCCACATGTTAATTGAAGCGTCAAGAACTTGCTGATCGCGACTTGGGCGCCCAGCACAGAACAGTTTTTACTTATGATGTGACACCCCGCATCAATCCACCTACCATGGCGACATCTCCCTCTTTTCTTGGTCAAGTCAATTGCTGGAATTGCAAGCACTTTGCCACCAGCTGGGATCCCAAAATGCCCTACAGTTGCAAACTTTTGGGTTTCAAATCCCAAATTTTGCCCAGCATTCAAGTCATGAATTCTGATGGAAGGCCTTGCCTTGGATTTGATGCAAAGCCAAAGTCAAACCCCAGTCGGGGTCTGTAAATAAAGTCAACCAGACTGATTCATGAGCACTTCCACACAGAATCCAAGCGGCAATTCACCGCACTTTGTTGTCTTGGGCGCAGGCTCAATTGGTGGGTATATCGGCGGGTGCTTGCTGGCCACCGGCACCCGGGTCACCCTTCTTGGACGCGCTAAAGCACGCGACACAGCTCAGGCGCATGGTTACACCCTCACAGACTTGCATCAAAGACAAGTTTTGATTCCAGCGGCCAACATCCGATTTTCCATTGATCCCGAAGTATTGCAATTGGCAGATGTGGTGTTGGTCACCGTCAAAAGTCGCGACACACCAGAAGCGGCAGCACTGCTGAAGTTGCACGCAAAACCTCACACAACAGTGATCAGTTTTCAAAATGGCATTGGCAATTCAGAACAGCTTGCAAACTTACTGCCACATTTGAATGTCATCGCAGGCATGGTGCCTTTCAATGTTGTGACCTTGCCCAGGGGGCATTTGCATTGCGGCACAGAAGGACAGCTTTGCGTCGAAAACAATTCAGCATTGGGGCCATTGCGGCCCATTTTTGAACATGCAGGTTTGCCTCTTCAGTCCTACGACAACTTTCAACAAGTGCAGTGGGGAAAATTAATTTTAAATTTGAACAATGCCGTCAATGCGCTGTCCGACCTGCCGCTCAAACAAGAGTTATCACAGCACGTCTATCGAAAATGTTTGGCACTGCTGATCGACGAAACCTTGCGCGTCTTGAAGAAAGCGAACATCAAGCCTGCCAAAATTTCAAAAGCCTCACCTTTCTTGTTGCCTGCCATCTTGAGATTGCCCAATTTCATCTTCAAACGACTGGCTGGCAGCATGCTCAAAATTGATGAACAAGCCAGATCGTCAATGTGGGAAGACTTGCAACTCGGCCGCACCACAGAAGTGAATGAGCTCAATGGTGCTGTCGTAGAACTGGCCAAATTGTGCGGCGCTCAGGCGCCGTTGAATGCGCGCATGGTTGAATTGATTCAAGAAGCTGAGCAAAGACAGCGAAGCGGCATGACCGGCGAGGACCTTCTGCAAGCACTGCGTCAAGTCATGCGCTGACAAAACGCAGCCATCACCTGCTGAGCGCATTTACGGCACTTGAAAACGTCATGATGCCCATGATGGGCTCGCATGGACGCTGCACACCCGAGATCACCGAACGCGCCATGAGTTTGTTGGACAGCGAAGACCTTCTGCCCATGCAGCACCAGCCTTCTGGCAGCATGTCGGGCGGGCAGCACCAACGTGTGGCTGTTGCACGCGCATTGGCCATGAGCCCGGCATTGCTGCTAGCAGACGAGCCAACAGGCAATTTAGACACGAAGAGCGCAGATGCTGTGTTTGATTTGCTCAGGCGAGTCAGCCGTGAACAAGGCACCTCCGTTTTATTTGTGACGCACAACCCTGAATTGGCTGAGCGTTGCGACAAAACCATTCAAGTGGTTGACGGGCGCGTACTGGCCGCTTGATCAAAGAAAAAAGCCGCTACTGCGAGCAGTAACGGCTTTTAGTTTGGAGGCGCGGGCCGGAGTCGAACCGACCTACACGGATTTGCAATCCGGTGCATAACCGCTTTGCT
>JAOATL010000015.1 GCA_030158125.1 Limnohabitans sp.
GTGGGAAGTCCTGCCAGACGGATTCCAGTGGCTTGCTGGTAAGCGCCGAGTTGCACATGCCAATCGTTCCATGGAGCGAGGCCGGTATCACCATCTGATCACATTGACCTGATGCGGATGCGTTCAATTGCTTGGTGAATCGCATGCACAGGGCCTTTGGGACATTCTTTCGAGTGCCATTGCCACCGTGTCGGTGCTGATTTTTTATTGCATCTTCCAGATGTGTACGGATCGGTTCCGGCGCAGGATGCGTAACCGGAAACGAAGACATCGAAGCAATCGTTCGTAGCCGTATCTTGCAAAGACCGGGTTGGCTAGGTCGAAGTTTCTAATGGCAGAGATTTCACGAGCCTTGGCAAGATCGATTGATCATCGCCAAGACTCGTGAGACATCGTCCCCCAAAAGGAACGAAAGGCAGTACCTCAAACGGGGCATGCCTAAATGACAGGTCAGTTCTCGTGACCTTGGCGCAGCTGGAAGTCGAGACGCGCGCTTTCGCTGCTGGTCATGACGATCTTCTGACCGTCAGCCGCCTCCAGGACTTGGCCTTTGGGGAGATGGACGGCGCGGTCGAACTTGTCGGCCACTGCCATCTTTCCGTCCTTGAAAACGAATACGGTGCCACCGTCCTTCAGGCGGTAGGTCTTGTCGACATTGCCTGCCAGCGAGTCGGTGGCAAAAGCGGTCGATGCCAGGGTACTGAGCACGACGGCAGCGAAGAGCGAAGTGATGCGGGTGTTCATATCAGGTCCTTTCTTGAATACAGGTGCTACGTTACTCAAAGCACCTTGTGCGAATGCACGTCCTGTATTCTGTCGAGCGGCTCTGACATGAAGATGTGCTGGTGATTACATTTGCGTCAGGTCTGCAGTTCCGCAATGCGCGTAAAGATGCTGCCGGTGTCCGCGCTTAATCTTTCTGATCAGTTGCTTCTTCGCAACTGATCAGCCCAGACGCGCGAGATAGCGAACGCTGTCTCCTCCGGATGGATCGATGAACAAGTAAGGGCGACCAGGTGCGTGCACCATCACGCACAACCGGCCATCCCAGTAATCGCCTCCCTTGCCTTTGAGCCAGTCGCGAGACTTGCCAAGGTTCAATTTGAAGCCATCAAATTCTTCGGGATCCATCTCCCGGATCTCGGTCACGTAGACCGCCTCGACGCCGCAAGCGGCAATGTCGGAGATGTCTGTAGGCTTGCGGCCAAAGGGCAGCGGGATGCTGAGCTTTTGGACCTGCAATTCGCGGCCATCGAAGTTGATGGTCGTGGGCATGGATTCGATGGTGATAGTGATGGGGTTCATGAGGTCCTCAAACGGTTGTGGTGGTGATTCGGTAGACGCGGTCTGTGCCGGTCTGCTTCTCTGAGGTGATTTCTAGCCCCAGCTTCTTTTTGAGTGCGCCTGCCATCGCACCGCGCACGGTGTGAACCTGCCAGCCTGTTGCCTCGGTCATCTGCGGCAGCGTGGCGCCCTCGGCGCGGCTGAGTAGCCCGATCAGCACGGCTTGCTTGGTGCCTTCGCGTGTTGTGCGTGGTGGCTGAGTGGTGATGCCAATCTCTTGCAACCCTGTGGCTGTGGCCACGTACACCTCGGGCTCTGAAGCGCTGGCCTCAATCAGCTGTGCGTTGCGCATGGTGTACTGAACTTCTGGTTCCTCGGGCGCGTGTTCGACCGGGTGCGTTCGTGAGCGAAGTGCCGAAAACGGCCATCGAGCTGGCCAAGCGCTTCGAGGGATTCCATCGCGTGCCGAAGGTCGATCCTTGACGCGCACACCCGTACATCTGCCCCGCAGGGTACTGGACGATTGGCTATGGCCATCTGTGCGAGCCGACGCACCTGCCGATCACCGAGACCGAAGCCGAGGTCTATCTGGCGCACGACCTGCAAACGGCGCTCGCCGCGACGCTGCGCTACTGCCCGGTGCTCGCCGCCGAACCCGAAGGGCGACTTTCGGCCATCGTTGACTTCACTTTTAACCTTGGGGCGGGACGTTTGCAAACGTCGACCCTGCGACGTCGGGTGAACCAGAGGGACTGGACCGCCGCCAGTACGGAGCTGCGGCGCTGGGTTTACGGAGGAGGCCGAGTCTTGCCAGGTCTGGTTAATCGCAGAGAGGCCGAGGCTGCTTGGCTTCTTCTCAACGGTCAATCCAAAAAATGTGTGAAAAACATCACTCGTCTGAGTGTGGAAAAACCATGGAAAAGCACGTGACGCCTTGCGCAGAAGTGACACTGATCAGGCCGCCATGCGCCTCGACAATGGCTTTGGTGATGGCCAAGCCGAGCCCAGCACCATCGGAGGTCGGATGAGCACGCGCGGGGTCGGCGCGGTAGAAGCGGTCAAACAGTCGCGGTAGCACCTGGGGATCGATGTCTTCGCCATCGTTATCCACAGAAACCTCGGTGCCGGCTGGCCGCTCAGCCACCATGATCCGGACGTGGCCACCTGCCGGGGCATGGCGTAGCGCATTCGACAGCAGGTTGCTCAACGCGCGGCAGAACATCAGGCGATCCCCCTCGATGCTGCCGTTGCCCTGCACCGTGAGGCGGATGTCTTTGTCGTCCGCCACCGCCTCGTAGAAGTCGAGCAAAGCCCGGGCTTCATCGGCCGCCATGAAGCGTTCCTTGTGCGGCAGATCCACACCCCGTTCGGTTTTAGCCAAAAACAGCATGTCAGCCACCATGCGGGCCAGGCGCTGCAACTCCTCAGCATTGGAGGCCAGGATGTCACGGTAGGCGGCGTTCTCGCGCGGGGTCGCCAGGGTCACCTGGGTCTGCGTCAGCATGTTGCTGATCGGGGTGCGCAACTCATGGGCCAAATCCGAAGCAAACTCCGACAAGCGACGAAAGTCGTCCTGCAGACGCTCCAGCATCTGATTGAGTGTCTGAGCCAGATCGGCCATTTCCGCAGGGACGGCCTGCACCGGCATGCACGCCTGCAAGCGTTGCGCGGTCACTGCAGCCGCATGCGCCTTGATCGCGCGCAGGGGGGCCAGACCATAGTAGACGGCGGCCCATCCGAGCAGCCCGCTGACCAGAATGGCGGCCAGGGCATACACCGCAAAGGTGCGCAGCAGATCATCCAGAAAATGCCGATGGTGAATCGTATCCATGGCCAGGGTGATCACCAGTGGGGCCTCGGGCGCGTACTGCGCCTGGGCACGGAACTGCTGGGTGCGGTATTGCCGCTGTCCGTGCTGCTCCCTCGTCAAGGCATGAAGGAGCGTTTCGTGTTCGGGCAATAGCCAGCGATCCGGTTCCGGAAAGCCCTCGGTCTGAAACAGGGCCTGGCCTGTCGGAGTGGTCACCCGTGCGAACAGCCCGTGATGATGGTTGAGCGCTTCGGAGAGCCGCCAACGCAGGTCCTCGGCAGAATTGGCGCTGGCCAGGATGTCATCGATGAGGTGTTGCTTGTCTTGCAGTACGCTACGATCCAGATCGATGAAATGACGGTCCGCCGCCGTCATGAACAGCCCGCCCAATCCCAGCACCACACTGGCGGCCACCAGGGTGAAGAACAGGGTCAGACGGCGGATCAGCGAAAGGCGGCGCAACATTCAAGGCTCCTGCGGCACTTCCAGCACGTAGCCCATACCTCGCACTGTCTGGATTAATTTAACGGGCTGCCCGTCGTCAACCTTCAGTCGCAGTCGGCGCATGGCCACCTCGATGACATTGGTGTCCGAATCGAAATTCATGTCCCACACCTGCGAGGCAATCAATGAGCGCGGCAGCACTTCGCCTTGACGGCGCATCAGCAATTCCAGCAAACCGAACTCCTTGGCCGTCAGGTCAATGCGCTTTCCGCCTCGCGTGACGCGGCGGCGCAGCAAGTCCAGCTCCAGATCGGCCACGCGCAGGACATTGCTGTCCAGTCCGCCGCCTCGTCCACGCCGCAGGATGGTGCGCACGCGGGCCAACAGCTCGGCAAAAGAAAACGGTTTGACTAGGTAATCGTCGGCTCCCAACTCCAGCCCCTTCACACGGTCTTCCACCTGATCGCGGGCGGTCAGAAACAGCACCGGCATTTCCAGCCCGCGCCGCCGCAGTGATGCCAGCACCTGCCAGCCATCCAGTTCCGGCAGCATCACGTCCAGGATCACTAGGTCGTATTCGCCATGCAACGCCAGGTGCAGCCCGTCACTGCCAGTGGCCGCCAAATCCGCGACAAAACCGGCTTCATTCAACCCTTGGCGCAGGTATTCGCCGGTTTTCGGTTCGTCTTCAACGATCAATATTTTCACGGGCCTGCTCCATCTATTTCTACCGGTTAGTCTGACAGAATTTTGTCTTTATGGCAGCAAGATGACATAAATGTCATCTTGGAATCACCCTCCTGACAGGGGTGGTGGCCCAAACTCTTCTCATGTTTCAACAAATTGAAAGGAGCCTGCGGTGATGCCAAACCCTTCGTCCCTGTCCAGAAGTCTGTTGCCGTGGCTCTGCGTGCTGGCTACCGGTGCCGCACTGGCCGCGCCAGTGGAAAAAATTCAGGCCAATCCATTGCCGACCAAGTTGCAGTACGCCTCTGCATTGGCGAGTTATCAGGGCTACACCGATCAGGCGGTGCAGTCCTGGCGTGAGGCCAATGACCGGGTTGGCCGGATTGGCGGCTGGCGCGCCTACGCCAAGGAAGCCGCAACTGGACAGCCAGCGCCCGATACGCCACCGGCGGCCAATCCGCATGCCGGTCACCATGAGGGAGGCAAGCAATGAAGCGCTTGCTCTCATCTCATCGCGCCAAGCTGGCGGTGTCCGTGGTTGCTATCGGGGTTTTGTCTGGCTGTGCCAGCGTCAGCCTTGAGCAGAACGTGAACCGCGTCAATACCGAGACCACCGGCTTCACTGACGGGCAATTGAGCTTGGCCCAAAGCAATCAGGAACGTGAGCAACGCGCACAGCTCGCTGCCCAATTGCTGGCAAAACCCCTTGGGCAGAAAGAAGCTGTGCAGCTCGCATTGACCAACAGCCACGCCTTGCAAGCCCTGCTGGCGCAAGGTTGGGCGGAGTCCGCCGACGCCGCACAGGTCGGCCGCATTGCCAACCCCATCTTCAGTTTTGAGCGCATGGTGGTTGGTGATGAGCTGGAGTTGGCGCGCTCGCTCTCGTTTGGTCTGCTGGATCTCTTGACCTTGCCTGCCCGCACGGGCATCGCCGAGCGCCGCATTGAGCAGGCGCAATTCCGTCTTTCTGCTGAGGTGGTGGATCGCGTGACGCAGGTACGCCAAGCCTGGGTGCGTGCCGTGGCGGCTCAGCAGGCCCTGAGCTACGCGCGACAGGTGTTTGAAAGCGCCGAGGCAGGTGCCGAACTCGCGCGGCGCATGCAGTCGGTAGGCAACTTCAACCGCATCAGTCGTGCCCGTGAGCAATCTTTCTATGCCGATGCCGCTACCCGCCTGGCGACGGCCCAACACCAAGCGACCGCGAGCCGGGAGGAGCTGATTCGTTTGCTGGGGCTTGATGAGGCGCAGGGGCAACAACTCCAACTGCCCGAACGTCTGCCCGATTTGCCCAAAGCGCCGCTCGAACCAAATACGGTCGGCGCATTGGCGACGAATGGTCGTCTGGACATTCGTTTGGCGCAAAGCGCACTGGCTGGCGCGGGCAAGGCACAAGGCTTGAACATCATCACCAGCTTCACCGACATCGAACTGACCGCGCGGCGCAATACGGTATTTGACAACGCCGCAGGAACCCGAACCGAACCGCGCGGATTCGAGGTGGCGGTTCGCTTACCAATTTTCGACTGGGGCGGCATGCAGCGCGATGCGTGGAATGCCCGCACGCTCGCGGCGGCCAATCAACTGGAGGCCACGGTGCGCGCGGCGGGCTCGCACTTGCGCGAGAGTTATTCGGCCTATCGCACATCATTTGATGTGGCCAAGCATTACCGGGATGAAGTGCTGCCCGTGCGCCGTGTGATCTCCGAAGAAAACCAGCTTCGTTACAACGGCATGCTGATTGGTGTCTTTGAGCTGATGGCCGATGCTCGTGATCAAGTCGGCACCGTGACCGCCGCCATCGCTGCGCAGCAGCAGTACTGGCTGGCGGACGCAGCCTTGCAGGCATCGTTGATCGGCCGCCCCACTATGACCTCCCTGTCCGTGATGACCAGCGCGCCTAGCGCTGGCGCGGCTGGACATTGAACACGAGAGTAAAGCAATGACATCCAGAAGAGATTTTTTTCGATTGGCCAGTATCGCCGGTGGTGCAGTTGCAGCCAGTGCTGTGAGCCGCGTGGCACTTGCAGCCTTGCCAGAGCCCGTCATTCAAACCAGCCCTGACACCATGCCGCCACTGGTGCCCAATACTGGGCGCTCATACAACCCGGTGGTGACACTCAACGGTTGGACTTTGCCCTGGCGTATGAACAACGGCGTCAAAGAGTTTCACTTGGTGGCCGAGCCAGTGGTGCGCGAGATGGCCCCAGGCTTCAAGGCCCACCTGTGGGGCTACAACGGGCAAAGCCCAGGCCCCACCATCGAAGTGGTCGAGGGCGACCGCGTGCGGATCTTTGTGACGAACAAGCTCCCTGAGCACACCAGCATTCACTGGCATGGACAACGCTTGCCCAATGGTATGGATGGGGTTGCTGGACTGAATCAACCCGCCATTCAACCAGGTAAAACTTTTGTGTATGAATTTGTCGCGCGTCGTCCCGGCACCTTCATGTATCACCCACACGCGGATGAAATGACGCAGATGGCCATGGGCATGATGGGCTTCTGGATCACGCACCCCAAGGCCAAGCATCCGCTGATCGATGAAGTGAACCGGGATTTTTGTTTCCTACTCAACGCCTACGACATCGACCCTGGGAGCTACACGCCCAAGATCATGACGATGCTGGACTTCAACCTGTGGAGCTGGAACAGCCGAATCTTTCCCGGCATCGATTCATTGAATGTGCGGTTGAACGACAAGGTTCGCATTCGTATCGGCAACCTGACGATGACCAACCACCCGATCCACCTGCACGGGCACGAGTTTCTCGTCACTGGCACAGATGGCGGGCCAACTCCCAAGAGCACTCGCTGGTACGAGGTCACCACCGATGTCGCGGTCGGCCAAATGCGGCAGATCGAATTTCTCGCCGACGAGGAAGGCGACTGGGCCTTCCACTGCCACAAGAGCCACCACACCATGAATGCCATGGGCCACAACGTGCCCACGCTCATCGGAGTTGATCATCGTGGGATCGCCAAGAAGATTAATTCCTTGATTCCTGACTACATGGTGATGGGCGAGCGTGGCATGGCCGACATGACCGAGATGGAAATGCCCATTCCTGACAACACCGCGCCCATGATGACCGGCGAGGGCCCGTTCGGATCGGTCGAGATGGGCGGCATGTTCAGCGTGCTTAAGGTACGTCGTGACCAAAAGCCTGGTGACTACAGCAATCCGGGGTGGTTCAAGCACCCGGAGGGCACGGTGGCGCACGAATACACCGGGCCACTGGCCGAACCCGCCCGCTTCAAGTCGGAAGGCGGGCAATCCATGCCACGTATCCAGAAACCGCCCACCCCAACGGAAGTGAAGGTGCGCAAACCCAGCAGTGGCCATGAGAACCACTGATCCGCTTTCATTTAACCCAGGAGAAATTGCAATGACCCAGATGACCCGCACCCTTTGGCCCTTGACCTTGATCGCCGCGCTGGCGTTGTCCAGTGCTGCTTTTGCCGGTGGCACCCATGCTGGTGGCCACGGACACGGTAGCGACGAGACGGCAATTGGAAAACCCGGCGTGGCCAGCAAGGCCAGCCGAACCGTCACCATCGAGATGACGGACAACATGCGCTACACGCCAGCCGATATTCAAGTCAAGCAGGGCGAGACGGTGCGCTTCATCGTCAAAAACAAAGGCCAGGTCAAACATGAATTGAGTTTGGGTACCCAGCAGGAATTGCTGGAACACCTGGAGCAGATGCGCAAGTTTCCAGATATGGAACACGATGAACCCAGCAAAGTCACGCTGGCTCCTGGAAAGCAGGGGGAAATCGTCTGGCAGTTCACAAAAGCAGGAGCTGTGAATTTTGCCTGCCTGATGCCAGGTCATTACGAGGCCGGTATGAAGGGTCAGGTCAAGGTTAATAAGAAATAGTTTGAGCGATTAAAAAGGAGCGCCACATGTCCCGACAGCACTCGATTGTTTTCGCCACCCGGCGCGCCTGCCTCGCGGGCATCGCCTTGCTGGCACTGGCCCCTTTAAGCATGACCGCTTACGCCGCACCGGCAACTTTGCAGGTCTGGAAAGACCCCAATTGTGGCTGCTGCAAAGACTGGATTGCGCACCTCGAAAAGAATGGTTTTGCGACCACTGTGATTGACCAAGGCAACAACGCCGCACGCGCACGCCTTGGTATGCCGCAGAAATTTGGCTCTTGCCACACGGCATTGATCCAGGGCTATGTGATCGAGGGCCACGTGCCCGCTGCGGACATCCAACGCCTACTCAAAGAAAAACCCAAAGCCTTGGGACTGTCAGTGCCAGGCATGCCGGTTGGGTCGCCAGGCATGGACGGTCCATCCTATGACAACCGACGCGATGCGTATCAGGTGCTGCTAATCCAGCGCGACGGCAGCACCACTGTTTTCAACACCTACCCACGAGGATAACCATGAACATCATCCAGAAAATCACCACCGTTTCCGCCTTGGCCTTGGGCATCGCGCTGCCTGTGAGCAGCATGGCACAGACCACCATGGATCACAGCAAGATGGATATGTCGCAGCCCGCTGCGTCGATGACCGAAGGCGAAGTCAAGAAAATAGACCTTGAGGCTGGCAAAGTCACCATCAAACACGGCCCCATTAAGCACATGGACATGCCCGGCATGACCATGGTGTTTACAGCCAAAGACAAAGCGTTACTCGCCAATGTGAAGCCTGGTGATAAGGTCGAATTCATGGTCATCAATGAAGGGGGGAAAATGATCGTTACTGATCTCAAGGGCGCTCGTTAAGAATTTTTTGGTTTGGTAGCTACGCCAGCAGTCTTAGTGGTCCTAGATTCGTTGGCTGACTTGGTCAGAATAGAAGGCCGGAACGGCAGTATTTGATTGGCATCGGTGATCTCCATACAGCAAAACGTATGGAGATCGAACGTGCGCGAAATTAGTGGCTGTTCCGTCGCCGTGGATGTTGTGCTCAGCGCAAGGCGTTGAGCATTTTTTCGGCTTCTGGCCAGGGCAACCGGCGCTTACCAAGCTTCATTCTGTCAAGCGCCTTGAAGGCGTCGTCGACCGTCAGCAACTGGTTTTCAATCATGGCGCACAACAGCCCAATGGTGCCCATGACGTTGACCTGCTCCTTGTTGGCGACAATTCGCAAATTGGTGTCACCCGTCAGCAGGGTGCAGACCTCTTGCTTCGCAAGTGCCAGAGCTAAGTAGTCGTTGTGACTGGGCTTGGGACCGTTTTTCGCTGGAAGCAGATGATTGTGCTGGGCTGGCAACTGCTGGGCATACGCCACGAAGTCGCCGCTGACCTCCATGATTTGTAGGCCCAGGTTTTCAAGTCCTGGGCTGCCCGGTTCAATTTCTTCGTAATACAGCAGGTCAGGGATGCCGAACTGCATGGGAAGCTGAAAGAGCGTGCCCATCAACGCCCCGGCTTCCATGTCGATCAAAATATTGGCATCACTGATGAGCAACCGCATCCGATGACTCCAACTGACGTTCTTTGTGGAAGCGCATCATCGGAATGCCCAGCAGTTCCGCTGCTTTGGCTTCAGAGATGTATTGCTCTGCCAGAGCGCGGTATACCAACTGATCGAAGAGTCGGGGGTGTTCCTGAGGTAATGGATTTCCGGGTTCGTTCTTGCGCCAGCCCTTGGCCGAAAAGCGTTTGAACATCATGAGATGTGCAGCATCGGTGATCACGCCACACTGCTTGGCTCGTTGCAGCCATCCAGACATCGATAGGCCGAACTCATGCTTGAGCACATAGAGCTCCTGCCACTCCAGCGCGTGGCGCTGCTGCCCAAGCAATTGATGCACGGCCACGCGTGGTGCCAAGAAGGCCCCCGCGAACCGGTCGCAGGCCTTTTCCTCATCAAGGCCAACAGCCAGCCGTCCCTCAAGCAGCAAATGCCCCAGTTCGTGAGCCAGCGTAAACCGCTGCCGATCGCCTGGCCACCGTTTTGAGACGGCCACGATCGGGAATTCCCGACCATCGTCGGTGCGGGCTTTGGCGGTCAGGCCAGAGAACCCTGGGTGTTCTTCATCAACGACAATGACCAGCAGACCAAGACCTTCAAGGGTGTCTGTGAGGTCTCCAATGGGGTTCATTCCCAACTGCCAAGCGTTGCGGGCCTGGTCGGCAAGTGCTTCGATCTCATCCAGCGCCTGGATGTGTTCAGGGAGTCCGACCGGAGGGGCGAACACCAATAGAGGTAATTCTGGAAAAGCCCCGAGAAGTTCCACACGCTTCTCCACCAACTCCACGACCTTGATCTTTAGTGCATCCTGTGCCGTCTTGCCAAAGGCCGCCGTTTTACGGAACTCTGGCTCAAGCAGTTCGACGGAGTGGGTGCGAAAGAAGTATTCGGTGCGGACGTCGCAGGCACGCGCCAGCTTGAGGAGTTGAGAGGAAGAAGGCGTTAGCAACCCCTTCTCGTACTTCTGGATCGCTGTGTGCGAGACACCGACTTTTTCACCCAAAGCACCCAGGGTCAGACCAGCAGCCAATCGTGCTTGCCGAATGCGATCTGCGATCATGATACCTCCTAGGGTTTGGTTTAAAAGATCTGGAAGTCTACCAAATTTTTAAACCCCTGGGTAGTCTTTGCCTTGGTGCGTGACAGATGGCGCTATATGCTTGCCAGGACTGCTGGCCTTCAGTGGCCGACACGCGTGGTGGCAGGAATTTCTCCTAACCAGCGAGGAAGTTAGAGCAAAACCTTGGAAGCGCCCCGATTTCCTCATTCGGGGGGTGTTTTCAGGACAACAAGCCTCACACCTTCGGGATGAGTGTTTGCGGTGCTGCTATACTCCACCACCAAATTCCAATGAGGAGATCCGAGTAGTTCCGAGGAGTTGGTAGTAAAGAAATTCGCAAAGATTTCTGCCTACCCAATCCATATAACGAACTCTCTCGGCTCCCAAGCTAAAAAAATCAACGACTTAGAGCGTGTGCCACGCTCAAGAAAGCGGCCCCACTAGGGGCCGCAGTCGTTTCTAACCTCCTATTTTGTTATCCAGGTAGTTGCGCGAGCGTCTGCAGCAATGTGCGGCGGTTTTCGTCTTCAGATGACGTCGCGCCATTGGCTTTCGCTTCCTCCGACCATTTACGCGCCCACCCCATCACTTCCTCAGGATTGAAGCGGATGAGACTTCCTACTCTGGTGTGCGGAATACCAAGTGTTTTCCGAACCTGTGGGTGAGTGTCCTTGCATTCCTACGATTGCAAGTGAACTTGAGAGACGGCTCTCAAGAAGCTTTCAGGGGATTTCTATGGAAAAACTGGTTCTCAGTGAGCGCGAGCTATCAGCGCATTGGGGTGTCAATGTCAAAACGTTGCAGCGTTGGCGAGCAGAAGGACGCGGCGGGTTGATGAGGAAAAAACGAGGAGTGTGAGTAAGTCCGGGTAGTGGCTACTAAGCGCCACGAACCTCTCATGAACCGCAGGCTGAGCTACGGGCTTCCCATGACTACGGAATGAGGGTTCGTTATGATGCGAACTCCTCCACCAATTTAAACCCTAGCAATAGAAATGTTGCTAGGGTTTTCTGCTTTCTGGCATAGCGTTTTGTTCTTTGCTAACACGCCAATGCTACTTTGCAGCCTACGGTTGAGGACTGCGGGAGTCCGATTTTTTCTGTTTCGGAGAACAACTTTGTTAGATCTTTGGGATGCGCCCGTTGGCAAGCGTGCGTTCAGCGCCACCCCCAGCGCTGCATTTCTCGTTTGTCTTGCGCCGCTTCTGCTTCTATGCTGTCTTTGGGCAGTTGCCGCAAGCACGCTTCGAGTTCTTCAGGTGTGAGTTTTTGCGCCGCTGCGGGTGTGGCCACTGTTTGCGGTGATTTGCCATCCCACACAAAGGGGTTGCGAAACACAGGCGGGTCTGGCAAACAATCGTCTTTGTAAATGGGTGGCCCATCGTCTGCAAACGGCGTGAAGGAAATGGTTTTTTCAAAAATCAGGGGCTGACCGGTGGGTGTGGGCGGCAGCGGGGGCAAGGCTTGGATGGCCTTGCGCGCCAGTTGCTCTGCGGCAGCGGAGGTTGACCACAATGTGTCCAATTGGGCCAGCTGTCCGCTGGGTGCAATCACCACCCTGAAGCGCACCACGCCCTGTTGTGGGCCCTCAACGGCGGTACCCATCATGCTGCGCACTTGTTGCCCCCAGCTGTATCGATAGCCTTTGCTGTTTTTCTGGGTGTATTGCGCCGCAAATGCCCACTCTTCGGCCGTGGGCGGCGGCGGTGCAGCCAGGGTGGCCAAGGGCTTGTCGGGGGCTACTGACGTCAAGGGTGTTTGCGCTGGCGGTGGCGGCAAAGGTTTTGGCAAGGCCGGCTCTGGCAACGTGGGCACGATGGCCACCAGCACAACAGGGCTTGTCTTTTGGAAAAGGCGGCTTTGAACCGACAAAGCCGCGTGACTGGCCATCCAAAATGCCAATGCATGCAACGCCAGCACCCCAAGCCCCGTCAGCAGTTTGACTGGCGTGCGCATGGTCATAGGAGCGTCGACCTGCAAAGGCTCAAGGACGCATTAATGCTGAGGCACCACACCTGCCGCCTTGGCGTTGGCATCGACACCGCCCTTGGCTTGCCACTCCGCATAACCGCCCTGCAGAATGCGAACGTTTTCCCAGCCCGAGACGCGCAGGGCAAAGCCGGCTTGGGCCGACAAGGTACCGGTATTGCAATAGATCAGGACCATTTTGTTTTTGGGAATGTCGTTGCGCTTGGCCAAAACTTGACGCCATTCAATGTTGACTGCGCCAGGCAGGTGCGCTTTGGAAAATTGCGCGGCATCGCGCACATCAATGATCATCATCTTGGCGTATTCGCTCTTGGGAATTTGTTCGGCAAAGATGGTGCCGCCGCCATAGTCCACAAACTCCAAGTAACCGGCCAACTCGTCAATCACTTTGGCTTTGTCGTTGGCCCAAACAGGGAAGGCCGATGTCAGCACCAACAGGGCTGTGCAGAGTGATTTTTTCATGGTGTCTCGATGTATTAGTTGTCTCTAATATTATGGCATTGATCGCGAAATTGTCGACAATACCGCCATACTCCAGGCTTTGGCACAACTTCCTTTTTCATGAGATCTCCCATCAGCATTGTCGACGTCGATCGCACCGACAGTTGGACCCGATACAAAGCCGGCATGTGCGACTCCTGTGCGGCCAATTGCTGCACCATGCCGGTTGAGGTCAAAATGGCCGATTTGATTCGCTTGAATTTGGTCGATCCCTTTGAAGCAGCGCACGAAGAGCCCAAGCAAATTGCCAAACGCCTGAGCAAAGCCGGGTTGATTGATCACTTCAATTTCAAAAACAGCATCTTCACACTGGCGCGGCGCAGCAGTGGTGATTGTCAATTTTTAGATGCCAAAGAACGGCACTGTACGGTGTATGCCAATCGTCCCAACACTTGCCGCACCCATCCGCAAGTAGGGCCTAAACCTGGGTTTTGTCCTTACGGTGCATTGGCGCAAAGTCGCGCCAAATAAGCCTCAAGGTTTGGCGGGTGCAGGTGCTGTTTGGGCCAGCGCACTGGGTACGGCTTTGATGGCCACATCGGCCGACAAGCCCAAGCGCGTGATGGTGTTTTTGGCACGGTCTTTGGATTTGAAGGGCCCTGTGACCACCGCAAAGCGCGCTTCATCTTTGCCATCGGCATAGACCGGCACCACGCGGGCATTGGCCAACCACTCTTTGCCCTTGATGGCTGTTTGTGCTTCTTTGAGGCTGGCCAAAATTTGGTGTTCTAAAACAAAGCTGTCCTCGGGCAAGCTCTTTAACCACGCACGCCCCTGCACCGCGGGCTCTGGCAATTCTGTGATCACTTTGACCGGTGCCGGCTCTTTCACGGGCGGCGCAATGTGGGCGACTGGCTGGGCGACTGGCTGGGCAACTGGCTGGGCACTGGATGCGGGCGCTGGCATGGGGTTGTTGGCCTCGTCTTTGGCACCGTCTTTGACCACGTCAATTTTTTCTGGCGCGCCTGGTGGCGGTGGCTCGGTTGCGGGCTTGTTTTCGGCCTTGGCTGCAGGCGGCGTCTGGCCCAGCAGCTTGCTGCTTTGCGTCCACACCGTGTCGGCCACGTCTGGATGGAGCCAAGACGCAACACCCACGGACAAGCCCAGCAGGGCCACCACAATCATGGCCCACAACAAGGCTTGGCCCGATTTTTTCTGAAGGACCGGTTTGTGGGGCATTGCCGGTTTGCTGGGGGCGCTGGGCGCACGCACGGCCGCATCGCGCGCAAGTGTGGACTCTTGCTTGGCCGCACGTTTGGCCAGTCGAGTGAAGAACTGCACAACAGCTTCTTCATTGCCTTGTTTGCGGGCCTGCTGAATGGTGCTGAGTTTTTGTTCGGCGGTGGGCATTTCCAAAGCCCACGACACAAATTGTTTGTTTTGCCTTGTGAGCGAGTCGCTGGGTGAGGTCTCGGATGCAAACATCAACACCGCACTGACACCCGAGCCGGGAAACTGCTGAATCAGACGCGCCAACAATTCAAGCTCGTGTGCGCCAAGGGCGCTGGCATCATGCACCACCCACACTTTTTCGGGGGCCTGACCTGTGCGGGCTTTGGTGGCCACGTTCAGCGACAGGTCACTCAGCAACTGATTGAAGCGTTGCAACATGGCCTCGGTGTCCGCCGGCATGAAGACTTCAATCAAACTGTCGGTGAGTTCGTTTTTCAGACGCCGCAAAAAAGCCGCACCGTAGTGGTCCAACAACTCGTTGGACCGGCTGTAAATCACAACACTCTTGCCCTCTTTGCCAAGGGCCGTGAGGCAACTGTCCATTTGCAATCGGTCTGCTGTCCTGAAGAAAATTTCAGGATTGGAAACATTGCTTTGCTCACCCATATCAGTCATTTCACAGAGGCGTCCGTCGTTGTCAGGTCGATCAAGGCCCCATGATAAGCACTTCGTTGCAGCATGGCGGCATTTTCCGACAATGGACCGTTTATTGACCGCTCAAAATGGGCTTTCAGCAACAAAATGCCTCACATGCTGCGAAACAATTGCGACGCACTGCGGCTGACAGCAAGCCGCTCTGACCGGCCTTTGACCCACACCTCTTGCCTGCCACGCGCATCGCGTTGCACGCTGGCAATGGCATTCACATTCACCAAGGTGCTTCGGTGAATTTGCCAAAAGACTTGCGGGTCGAGCGCCTCCACCAATTCTTTGATGGGTTTGCGAATGAGGAATTCTTGCTTCAAGGTTTGCACTCGGGTGTATTTTTCGTCGCTGACGCAAAACAGCACCTCGTCAACGGCCACCATTTGAATGCTTTGACCCACGGAGGCTTGAAGCCAAGAAAGGTAGGGCGTCGGTTGCCCTTTGATTTGGGCCGACAGCGCATGCAAGCGTTGTTGCACGGAGCGCGTTGGGTTTGTGGCAGCCAGGGCCACCACCTCCGCGCCATCGCTTGCGCGTTGCATCAATCGTTTTTGCAAGCGCTCGGTGGTCACGCGCAAGCGTTCTGCTTCGGCCGGCTTGAGCACGTAGTCCACTGCACCTTGCTCAAACGCATCCAAAGCATATTGATCGTAAGCGGTGATGAACACCATCTCGGGCAACAACGCGTCTTCGCCCACATCAAGTTGTGCAATTTCTTTGGCGGCCTCTACACCCGTCAACCCTGGCATGCGGATGTCTAAAAATATGACGTCGGGCAAATGGGTTCTGACCGCTTCGATGGCCTCTATGCCGTTTTTGGCTTCGGCCACGATTTCTAAGTTGGGCCAGACCTGCGCCAAACGTGCACGCAGCTGGTCGCGCATCAAGCGCTCATCGTCTGCAATCACTGCGCGAGGATGGGAAGCGGTGGTCAAGCGCATGGCAAGGTTCACTCTGCAACTTCTGGCGCGGCAAGCGGCACCACGCGGTAGGGCACGGTCAATTTGGCCAAGGTGCCAAAGCCTTCGTAGGGCTCCATGGCACGAATGCTGAATTGGGCTTTGTCGCCATACAAAAGTGACAAGCGGTCGCGAATGTTTTGAAGACCAAAGCCATGGCCTGTGGGCTCTGACCAAGCGTCCAGTTGCGCGGGGAAATAACCCACACCGGTGTCTCTGACCGAGACTTCCAGTTGGCCGTGCGAGACTTCCGCGCGCAGGCTCAACGTTCCGCCTTCGGCCTTGGGCTCAAGACCATGCTTGAAGGCATTCTCGACCAAGCTCAGCACCATCATGTGCGGCATTTCTGCAGAGTTCAGGCCTTCTGGAATGTCCCACTGAATTTGCAAGCGGTCTTCCATGCGCATTTTTTGAATGTCCAAATAGGGACGAATCACAGCCAGCTCTTGCCCCAAGTTGCGCGACTTGACGGCACTGGTTTCTCGCATGGCAGGCAAGGTGGCGCGCAGCAATGCAATCAAACTCTTTTGCATCAAGCTGGCGCGCGGTGGATCGGTTTCAATCAGGTGGTCAATGGAGGCCAAGGTGTTGAACAAAAAGTGGGGCTCTACTTGCGCCTGCATGGCGGCCAAACGCGCCTCGACCAATTGGCGTTTGAGTTGTTCTGTTTCTGCCAAGTAGGTGGCCGCTGTGGCTTTTTCTTCAGCTTGGGTTTGGTACTTGAACGTGACCTTGATGACAATGGACGTCAAGATGATCAGGAGCGCAACTTGCGGGATGGTCAAAATGCTGCACGCCATCATGAGCAAAAACGACACGCCCATGAAAAGTTTCCAGCTGATGCTCAGCAGCCATTTGGCGTAGCCATGGAATGCGTCCTTGAACGGCTGCCACGCAGAAGGCGCAGTCGCATAAGCGGCGGTGTGTTGCTTGGTATTTGAAGAAGTCATAAGGCCTCGCTGTTTGGAATGGGCCTAATGTAGAAACATTGAAGGGGGCATGCACGCGGTTTGCGACGAAACGTCAAGACCGAGGCATGAACTGCACAAAACCCAATTTGAATGGTGGCGCGTGCCCGCTTACCTGCCCGCTTAAGTGCCCATTTAAGCGCCCGATCGCTTGCCCTTGGTGAGGTCGACGCCCAATTGTTTGAGCTTGCGATACAGATGCGTGCGCTCCAAACCGGTTTTGTCGGCCACACGGGTCATGGAGCCGCCTTCATGGGTGAGGTGAAATTCGAAGTAGGCTTTTTCGAAAGCGTCGCGCGCATCACGCAAAGGCAAATCGAGGTTGAAGCTTTGCATGCCTTGCAGTGCATTGTCTTGCGGCGTTGCCAGATTACCTGGCACCACGGGCGCGGCACCTGCACCCGCTTGCGCTGCTTGGTAAGCCGCGGCCGCCATGCGCACTTGCTCGCGCGCCAAGCCTTGCTCCACTGTTTTCAGCAGCTTTTGCAGCGTGATGGGTTTTTCTAAAAAGGCTTGGGCACCAATGCGGATGGCGTCGACGGCGGTGTCGATGGTGGCATGGCCACTCATCATGATGACCGGCATGTTCAAAAGACCACCCGTGGCCCACTCTTTGAGCAAGGTGACGCCATCGGTGTCGGGCATCCAAATGTCCAGCAAGACCAAGTCGGGGCGCATGCGTATGCGAGCGTCACGTGCTTGTGCAGCATTCTCGGCCAGCTCGACGTTGTGCCCTTCGTCGTTCAGGATTTCCGAGAGCAAATCGCGAATGCCAAGCTCGTCATCAACCACCAAAATGTTTGCCATGTTGCTTTTCGTTGCCTCAAATTTGCGCCAATTTTTCTACACTGAATGATAACGACACTTGGGCGCCTTTGACCACCCCTTCTTCAACTCGATTTGCAATGTCCAAACGGGCACCATGCTCATCGGCAATTTTCTTCACAACCGCCAGCCCTAAACCGGTGCCTTTGGACTTGGTGGTGACATAAGGCTCGAAGGCGCGTTGCAAAATATTCGGTGAAAACCCAGGACCTTCGTCCAGCACCGTCAGTTTGACCCGCTTGCGCGCAGGGCTCCAGCGGGTGACCAGCATCACATGCGATTGCACGTCGCTGGCGTCTTGGGCATTTTGCAAAAGGTTGTGCACCACTTGCCGCAATTGCTGCGCGTCGCCCTCAATCATGGGCAAAGTGGGGTCTAAGTCAGTAAAGATCTGGGCGCGTGTGGCGGCTTCGGAAGGCTCTTGGGCATACAGGCCCATCACGTCCAAGATCAAATTGTTCAAATCGAGCGGCTTCAGGTCGGCAGAAGGCAAGCGGGCGTAGTCGCGAAATTCGTTGACCAAGCGCTTCATGGCGGCAACCTGCTCCACAATGGTTTTGACCGATTTGGACAGCACCGTCTGATCGGACTCTTCGAGCTTGCCATCGAGCTTGCGCTCTAGCCTTTCAGCCGACAACTGAATGGGCGTTAAGGGGTTTTTGATTTCATGGGCCAGCCGGCGCGCCACTTCGCCCCAGGCCTGCGAGCGCTGGGCCGAGACAATTTCAGAAATGTCGTCAAACACCAGCAAACGCATGCCGTCGGGCAAAATAGCGCCGCGCGCCACCAGGGTGACCGAGGTGGCCTCCAAACCCTGGCCCGATGCATGAATTTCAAACGACTTTTGCCAGTGGTCCAGTTCGTGACGGTCTTTGTCGGCGCTGAGCAGTTCAAACTGTTCTTGCACACCTGCCGCAAAGTTTTGCAAATTGGGCAAACTTAAAAAGGCTGCTTTTTCGTGTGCGGCCAGCGGCACTTTCAAAATGCGTGTGGCGCCAGGGTTAGACGACTGAATGATGCCGCGGGCGTTGAGCACAATGACGCCCGCCGTGAGGTTGTCCAAGATGGTTTGCAAGTTGCCACGCGCGGCATCGAGTTGCATCAAACTGCGCTCGACGGCGCTGCGTGCATCGGACAACTGCTGGGTCATTTCGGCAAACGAGCGCGTTAAGCCGCCCAATTCATCTTTGCCCTGCAGGGTGTATTTGGGCGTGAGGTCGCCCGCGGCAACTTGCCGCATGCCATGCGCCAGCAGCAACAAAGGCCTGGCCAATTGATTGCCCAACAAGACGGCCAGCAACACCGCCGCCAACACCGCCATGATGAGGCTCAAGGTGAGTGTGCCGATGTACATGCGGCGCAAACCATCTCGCGCCAATGCGCGCTCTTGGTATTCGCGGTTGGCAATTTGAACGTCCAACGCATTGGCCACCAAGGTGGCCGGTAACTCTTGTGAAATTTGCAAGACCCAGGGATCGTCGCGCAAACTCAAACTGTTTTGCGGCACCAGCGTGAGCACCTTGATGCGGCCCGTGGGAGCGCCAGAAGTTTCGTCAAGTCCTTCCACAATTTCCAAGCTTAGCTTGCTGCGCACCTGTTTGAATTGTGCTGCCGTAGGGCGTTCGGGGCGAATGGAAAACCGTGATTGCCCCGCCGTGGCAATCATGCGGCCATCCAGTGCCCACAACACCGCATCGTTGGCGCCCATTTGCTCGCGCACCCGATCGAGCATGAGCGAGGCGCTGGTTTCAGGGACATCCACCAGTTGCTGCGCCGCCACGCGTGATTGTTTGGCCAAGTCGCCAGTCAGGGTGTCCAGGGTGGCTCGGCCCAAATTCAAACCGGCCACCAAGGCGCCCTCCACCTTCACATCAAACCAGCTTTCGATGGAGCGCGACACAAACTGATAAGACACCACGTAAATCAGCACGCCAGGCACCACACCCACCAAGGCAAAAATAGCGGCCAGCTTGACCAACAAACGAGAGCCAAATTGACCTTGCCTGACGCGAATGACCAGCCGTGTCAGGCCCCACAACAGGCCCAACAACAACAGGCCTGCCACCACGGTGTTGACCATGTACAGGCGGTCGTAATTGCGATCGTAGAGGGCGCGGTTGCTGGTGGCTTGTGTGAGCAACACCAACAAACCCAAACCAATGATCAACAACACGCTGACGCCCAGGCCCACCAACCAGCGAACCGTTTTAGACGGCTGCGCACCTGTGGCAATTCGATCTTGTTTGTTCCGACTCATGGCTCAATTGTCGCTGACAAGAAGCCTCAACGGCCCAGGTCAGCGCTCAGGCGCAACGTCTTTTGCGTGCTCAAGTTCCACTCGGCCTGGCTGCCAGCAGTCATTTGAAATGGCCTTGGCAATTGCGAGACATCCAAACGGAACTTGAAACTGAGGGTGTACTTGTTGTCAACTTCGATCTCTGACAAATCGGCCAACTTCCAGTTCACCGTCCGGCGAATGGCAGACAGCGCCTCGGGCAGCGTTTCAAAAGTTTGTGACAAGCTGCTGGCCAAGCCCACTGCACCGATCGGGTCACGCGAGACATTCAGGCGCCATTTGCGCGTGAGCGGCTGATAGGCCAAACGGTAATGGCGGGTGGCCGCCCCTACTTTTTTGTCGTACCAGTACCAACGATCGCGCATCAGCTCGACCTCGGTGACAAAATAAATGGGCATGCCTTTTTGCAAGGCATCTTCGACGGTGCTGCTGAGGTCGAGTCGCAAACTGCTTTGCAGCAGCAAGGCGCCTTCGGCGCGCTCCAAGCGCAACTCGATAACCTCCGCCGCAGACGGGGTGGGCGATTGGGCGGCTGCTGGCAAGATGCCGGCAACACCCAAGCATGAACACAACAAAAGCGCACGAAGCCAAAAGCCTGTGCGCCACGTGCCATTCAACTTAGATTGAACGCTTTTCCAGCAGTGCGTAATAGAAACCGTCATGTTCACCCATGCCATTGTCGCGGAGACTGGCATCAGATGTGTCATTTGAAGGTGTTAAATGGCCTGGAGAGGGCAAGATCAGCGCATCAGTGTTGTGCTGAACAAACGTTTGGATTTGAGTTTCACCTTCGGCCTTGAAAACCGAACAGGTGCAATACAGCAAGCGTCCTCCCGGTTTGACCAACGGCCAAAGGGCCTTGAGCAGTTTGGCCTGAATGGCGGCCAATTGCGGCACATCGGTTTCACGCCGCAGCCACCGCACATCGGGATGGCGGCGACCAATGCCAGATGCGGTACAAGGTGCATCCAACAAAATGCCATCAAAACACTGGCCATCCCACCACTTGGCAGTGTCGGCGGCATCGGCCGCCACAATTCGCGCACGCACTTGCAAGCGGTCCACATTTTGTTGGATGCGCTCGCAGCGCTGGGGGTCGACATCCAAGGCCAATACGTGGGCATTGGGTTCACACTCCAGCAGGTGTCCGGTCTTGCCGCCAGGTGCTGCGCACGCATCGAGCAAACGCAATGGCGCGCCAGAAGCTTGCAAGCCCTTCAACAACAAAGGGGCCGCCCATTGCGCGGCGGCGTCTTGCACAGACACATGCCCTTGCGCAAACCCAGGCAACAGCTGCACAGGCACGGCCTTCTCCAACTGAACCCCAGACGCTTGGCCGGCAATGACGATGGCTTTGCCTGCAATGCCTTGCGCTTGCAGGGCATCTAAATAACGGGCCACCGTGTGATGCTGGGCATTGACGCGCAAGCTCATGGGTGCGGCCGATTGCGCGGCCTCCAAAATGGCCGTCCACTGTTGGGGATGATCGTGTTGCACACGCTTGACCCACCAAAGCGGATGGTTCCACTTGGCGGTGACATCGGCATCGGTGGCGCTTAACAAACTGTCGCGCTCTCGCAAGAAACGCCGCAAGCAAGCGTTCACAAACGGGGCTTGGGCACGCATTTCTTTGTGACGACGGGCCGCTTCCACCGCTTGGTTGACCAAGGTGTGAACGGCATAAGGCGACAAGTCATCGCGCCAAGACAAGGCCAAGGCTGTGCACAGCAAAGCGTCTGCCGCTGCAGGCGGCGCTTTGCGTGCCAACAATTTGCGAATGGCCTGCGCGCGGCCCCACCACCGCATGGTTTGAAAGGACAGGGCTTGCACACCGGGCCGAAGTTCTTTGGGAACCTGTTCAATGGCGGCGGTCATGGAGCGGCCATGGTGCACGGCTTGCGCTACACCCGCCGTGGCTTGTAACAACTGCCACAAGGGGGCTTGCAAATGAGAGGAGACTGGGGGGGTGGCCATGCAACTTAGGCCAACAAGTCGGCGTTGTCCAGCATTTGTGCGGGCAAGAAATTCACTTGCTTGGCCAACAAGCTGGCGGGGAATTGGGTGACCGCTTCGTTGTACTTGTACGCGGCTTGGTTGTAAGCGTCCATCAAGGGCCAGGCTTGGGCCTTGAGTCGGTCAAATTTATAAGGCAGGGGTTCAATGAACCAAGTGGCCTCGCCACTTTGGCCAGCGCGTACTTCGGCTTTGGCCCACGCAGCCAAAGACAAACGGTCTGCGTTGACTTTTTGCATGGCACTGATGGACAAGGGTTGCGTGCGCGCCAAGTCCAAACTGTCGGACAGCTCTTCCAAAATTTTGAGCAAGTTCAAATCACGCTCATTTTTCAAAAGTGCCTCCGGCAAAGCCGCCTCTTCCATTTCGCTCAGCATGTCGCGCATGGAGGCTGGCAAATTGCCTTGCAGCCAGACCAGCACTCGCAAGAGTTGTGCATCGACGGCGGCAAATTGTTTGGCCACGCTGGCGCGCAAGACCACCAAGCGGTTGTAAGCACCCACCGCCCAAAAAAACAAGATGGCCAAAACGGCACTGAAAATCAGAAGAGACATGTTGGCTTCATTGTGAATGAAAACTTCTGCAAAAAGTCAAACGCCCCTGGCCGTACAGACGGTTCAGAGGCGTTCTTCAATTCATCCGGCCGAAGCCGGCGCTTGATCAGGCGTTCGAATCGGCAGCGTTGTTGGCTGCGTCTTCGGTCAACTGTTGGGCTTCGGCCAATTCAACGGCTTCGGCTTCTGTGATGGCGCGGCGTTCTGCCTCGTCCATCGCATCTTTGGTGGCACGTGCTTTGTGATAAGCCAAGCCCGTACCGGCAGGGATCAAACGACCCACAATGACGTTCTCTTTCAAACCACGCAACTCGTCGCGCTTGCCCATGATGGCAGCCTCGGTGAGCACGCGGGTGGTTTCCTGGAAGGAAGCCGCAGAGATGAACGAATCGGTAGACAAGGATGCCTTGGTAATACCCAACAACAAGTTGCTGAAGGTTGCAGGAATTTTGCCTTCGGCGCGCAAGGCGTCGTTGGTGTTCAAAATCTCTGAACGCTCCACTTGTTCGCCAGCGATGTAAGTGGAGTCACCAATGTTCTCAACCACCACGCGACGCAACATCTGACGCACGATCACTTCAATGTGCTTGTCATTGATCTTCACGCCTTGCAAGCGGTAAACGTCTTGCACTTCGTCAACGATGTAGCGAGCCAACTCTTCCATGCCGAGCAAGCGCAAGATGTC
Organism: Limnohabitans sp.; assembly: GCA_030158125.1. GTDB lineage: Bacteria > Pseudomonadota > Gammaproteobacteria > Burkholderiales > Burkholderiaceae_C > Limnohabitans_A. Next base: position 23,390 of record JAOATL010000015.1, read on the forward strand.
TTGTGGGTCGGCTGGACCGTCCACAATGCTCTCGCCCTTGTTGACCACCTGGCCTTCGTGGACCACGATGTTTTTCTCTTTGGGAATGAGTTCGTCCCACACTTTGCCTTCTGGGTCGGTGATCTGCAAACGAACCTTGCCTTTGGTCTCTTTACCAAACGACACCGTACCGGTCATCTCGGCCAACATGCCCTTGTCTTTGGGGCTGCGTGCTTCGAACAGTTCGGCCACACGTGGCAAACCGCCGGTAATGTCTCGGGTCTTTTGACCTTCCACAGGGATACGTGCCAAGACTTCGCCTGGGCCCACATCTTGACCGTCGCGCACTTGGATCAAAGCGCCGATTTGGAAACCGATGGTCACAGAGTGATCGGTGCCTGGAATCTTCACTTCTTTGCCAGAGGCGTCGATCAATTTCACTTGAGGACGAACCACTTTGGTCGAACCACGGCGCTTCGGATCGATCACCACCAAGGTGGACAAACCGGTCACTTCATCGACCTGCTTGGCCACTGTCAAACCTTCTTCGACGTTCTCGAACTTGGTCTGACCGGCAAACTCGGTAATGATAGGTCGTGTGAGTGGGTCCCAGTTGGCCAAAATAGCACCGGCCTTGATGGCTTGGTCAATTTTGACGGTGAGCACTGCGCCATAAGGCACTTTGTGACGCTCACGCTCGCGGCCATGTTCGTCGTGAATGACGATTTCGCCAGAGCGAGAAATCACCACCAACTCGCCTTTGGAGTTGGTCACATAACGCATGGTGGCGTTGAAGCCAATCAAACCGTTGGACTTGGCTTCAACGCTGGATGCGACGGCTGCACGTGAGGCCGCACCACCGATGTGGAACGTACGCATGGTCAGCTGTGTACCAGGTTCGCCAATGGACTGCGCAGCGATCACACCGACGGCTTCGCCGTTGTTGATCAAGCCACCGCGGCCCAAGTCACGGCCATAACACTTGGCGCACAAGCCAAAGCGTGTGGCGCAGGTGAGGGCTGTGCGAACTTTAACTTCGTCCACGCCTTCAGCTTCAAAGACTTCAATCATGTCTTCGTCGAGCAAGGTGCCGGCAGGTGCCACCACTTCGCGTGACTCTGGGTGCAACACGTCGTCGGCCAATGTGCGACCCAAGACGCGATCGCGCAAGGATTCAATCACTTCACCGCCTTCAACGATGGCGCGCATTTGCGAGCCCTCGGTGGTGCCGCAATCGAGCTCAGTCACCACCAAGTCTTGCGTCACGTCAACCAAACGACGTGTCAAGTAACCGGAGTTGGCTGTCTTCAAGGCCGTATCGGCCAAGCCTTTACGTGCACCGTGTGTGGAGATGAAGTACTGCAACACATTCAGACCTTCACGGAAGTTGGCCGTGATCGGTGTCTCAATGATGGAGCCGTCAGGCTTGGCCATCAGGCCACGCATACCGGCCAGCTGACGAATCTGCGCTGCAGAACCACGGGCACCCGAGTCGGCCATCATGTAGATGGAGTTGAATGACTCTTGGTCCACCACGTTGCCGTGACGGTCGGTGGTTTTCTCTTTACGGAGTTGGTCCATCATCACCTTGGACACAGCGTCACCCGCTTTGCCCCAGATGTCAACGACCTTGTTGTAACGCTCGCCAGAAGTGACCAGACCCGACACATATTGTTGCTCGATGTCTTTGACTTCTTTCTCGGCCTCACCAATGATGGCGCCCTTCTCGGGCGGCACCAACATGTCGTCGATACCGATAGAGATGCCTGAACGAGTGGCCAAACGGAAACCGTTTTGCAGCAACTTGTCGGCAAACACCACGGTGTCTTTCAAACCGCACTTGCGGAAAGACGTGTTGATGAGCTTGGAAATTTCTTTCTTCTTGAGTGCTTTGTTGATGTTCTCGAAAGCCAAGCCCTTGGGCAAGATTTCGGACAACAAAGCACGACCCACGGTGGTGTACACCATGTTGGTAGAGGGCGTGAACTCTTTGGTTTCTTTGTTTTGAATCCAATCGGTAATGCGCACGCTGATCTTGGTGGTCAATTCAACCACTTTTGCGTCCAAAGCAGATTGAACTTCTGCGATGTTGGCAAAGATCATGCCTTCGCCCTTGGCGTTGATGCGTTCGCGGGTTGTGTAGTACAAGCCCAGCACCACGTCTTGTGACGGCACGATAGAAGGTTCACCGTTGGCTGGGAACAGCACGTTGTTGGAGGCCAGCATGAGTGTGCGGGCTTCCATTTGCGCTTCCACAGACAAAGGCACGTGAACGGCCATTTGGTCACCGTCGAAGTCGGCGTTGAAGGCCGCGCAAACGAGGGGGTGCAACTGAATGGCTTTGCCTTCAATCAGCAAAGGCTCGAACGCTTGAATGCCCAAACGGTGCAAAGTAGGCGCACGGTTCAACATCACGGGGTGCTCTTTGATCACCTCTTCCAAGATGTCCCACACCACAGGGGTACCGGCTTCAACTTCTTTCTTCGCGGCCTTGATGGTGGTCGCGATGCCCATGGCTTCGAGACGCGCAAAGATGAACGGCTTGAACAACTCGATGGCCATCAACTTGGGCAAACCGCACTGGTGCAGTTTGAGGGTTGGGCCCACGGTAATCACAGAACGACCAGAGTAGTCGACGCGCTTACCCAACAAGTTTTGACGGAAACGACCGCTCTTACCTTTGATCATGTCGGCCAAAGATTTGAGGGCACGCTTGTTGGCGCCGGTCATGGCTTTACCGCGGCGACCGTTGTCGAGCAATGAGTCAACCGCTTCTTGCAACATGCGCTTTTCGTTGCGCGCAATGATCTCGGGTGCTTTCAACTCGAGCAAGCGGCGCAGACGGCTGTTGCGGTTGATGACGCGACGGTACAAATCGTTCAGGTCGGAAGTGGCAAAACGGCCACCGTCCAGTGGCACCAAAGGACGCAGGTCCGGTGGCAACACGGGCAAGACTTCGAGCACCATCCACTCAGGCTTGATGCCTGATTTCTTGAAGGCTTCGAGCACTTTCAAACGCTTGGCGTTTTTCTTGACCTTGACTTCAGAGCCAGTGAGGTCGCCGCGCAGGCGTTCGATTTCGGATTCGATCTCGATGCTGTTGAGCAAGTCTTTGATGCCTTCCGCGCCCATCTTGGCTTGGAATTCATCACCGTACTCTTGCACTTTGGCATCGTAGTCGTCTTCGGACATGATGCTGTACTTCTTCAAAGGTGTCATGCCGGGATCGGTCACAACGTAGGCTTCAAAGTACAACACGCGTTCGATGTCGCGCAGGGTCATGTCGAGCACCAAGCCCAAACGGCTAGGCAAAGATTTCAAGAACCAGATGTGTGCGCAAGGTGCGGCCAAGTCAATGTGACCCATGCGCTCGCGACGCACTTTGGTCTGAGTAACTTCAACGCCGCACTTCTCGCAGATCACGCCGCGGTGCTTCAAGCGCTTGTATTTACCGCACAAGCATTCGTAGTCTTTGATAGGGCCAAAAATTTTGGCGCAGAACAAACCATCACGCTCAGGCTTGAACGTGCGGTAGTTGATGGTTTCAGGCTTTTTAACTTCGCCGAAAGACCAAGAACGGATTTTTTCGGGTGAAGCCAATCCAATGCGGATGGCATCAAAATGCTCGTCCGGTGTGAACTGCTTGAACAGGTCCAGAAGTGATTTCATGAGACTCTTCCTTTTATTAATCTAGCAGGGGTTCAAGAACGCTCGAGTTCAATGTCGAGACCAAGGGAACGAATTTCCTTGACCAACACGTTGAACGATTCGGGCATGCCGGCACTGATGGTGTGTTCGCCTTTGACAATGCTTTCGTACACTTTGGTACGGCCTTGCACGTCGTCGGACTTGACCGTGAGCATCTCTTGCAACACATAGGAGGCACCGTAAGCTTCCAAAGCCCACACCTCCATCTCGCCGAAACGCTGGCCACCAAACTGGGCCTTGCCGCCCAAAGGCTGCTGCGTGACCAGTGAGTAAGGGCCTGTGGAACGGGCGTGCATTTTGTCGTCGACCAAGTGGTGCAACTTCAAGAAGTGCATGTAGCCGATGGTGGTGGGACGCTCGAAAGCTTCGCCCGTACGACCATCAAACAAATGCGCTTGTGTGCGTGTCGCAGTCAGACCTTTGCGTGCGGCCAAGTCGTCTGGGTAAGCCAGTTTCAACATGGTGCGAATTTCTTCTTCTGCAGCGCCGTCGAACACTGGCGTGGCGAATGGCAAACCACCTTTGAGGTTTTCTGCCATGGCCAAAACGTCTTGGTCAGACAACTGAGACAAGTCTTCTTTGCGGCCAATGCCGTTGTAGAGTTCTTCGAACAGTGTGCGGAACTCGGCCACGCGGGCTTCGGCTTGGAGCATGTCACCAATGCGGTGACCAATGCCCTTGGCAGCCCAACCCAAGTGAACTTCCAGCACCTGACCCACGTTCATACGTGAAGGAACGCCCAAGGGGTTCAACACGATGTCGGCAGGGGTACCGTCGGCCATGTAAGGCATGTCTTCCACGGGCACGATCTTGGAGACCACACCCTTGTTGCCGTGACGGCCGGCCATCTTGTCACCCGGCTGCAAGCGACGCTTGACGGCCAAGTAGACCTTGACCATTTTGAGCACGCCTGCTGGCAACTCGTCGCCTTGCGTGAGCTTCTTGCGCTTCTCTTCGAAGGCCAAGTCAAAGCTGTGACGTGTTTGCTCAAGTGAGTTCTTGATGGACTCGAGTTGGCTGGCAATGTCTTCGTCTGCAGGACGAATGTCAAACCAGTGGAACTTCTCGATGGACTCGAGGTAAGCCTTGTCGAGCTTGGTGCCTTTGGCCAGCTTTTGTGGGCCGCCGTTGGCAACTTTGCCGATCAAGAGTTTTTCGATACGGTCGAAGGCGTCGGCTTCCACAATGCGCAACTGATCGTTCAAATCCAAGCGGAAACGCTTGAGTTCGTCGTCAATAATTTGTTGCGCACGCTTGTCGCGCACAATGCCTTCGCGTGTGAACACTTGAACGTCGATCACGGTGCCTTGCGAGCCCTGATCCACGCGCAATGAGGTGTCTTTCACATCGCTGGCTTTTTCACCGAAGATGGCGCGGAGCAGCTTCTCTTCTGGTGTGAGTGTGGTTTCACCTTTAGGTGTGACCTTGCCCACCAACACATCGCCAGGTTGCACTTCTGCGCCCACGTAGATGATGCCGGACTCGTCCAAGCGGCCCAATTGCTGCTCTGACAAGTTAGGGATGTCGCGTGTGATTTCTTCGGCACCCAACTTGGTGTCGCGTGCCATCACCACCAACTCTTCGATGTGAATCGAGGTGTAGCGGTCTTCAGACACCACGCGCTCGGAGATCAAAATCGAGTCTTCGAAGTTGTAACCGTTCCAAGGCATGAAAGCGATCAGCATGTTTTGACCGATGGCGATTTCGCCCAGGTCAGTCGATGCGCCGTCGGCAATCACGTCACCTTTGGCCAACTTGTCACCACGCTTCACAATGGCGCGTTGGTGAATGTTGGTGTTCTGGTTAGAACGTTGGTATTTGATGAGGTTGTAAATGTCCACGCCCACTTCACCCGCTTGGGTTTCGTTGTCGTTGACACGAATCACGATGCGGGTGGCATCGACATAGTCGACCACACCACCACGAGTGGCCGTGACCACGGTGCCAGAGTCGACCGCGGCAACGCGCTCGATACCGGTACCCACCAGTGGTTTTTCAGGACGGAGCACAGGCACGGCTTGACGTGACATGTTGGCACCCATCAACGCGCGGTTGGCGTCATCGTGCTCAAGGAACGGCACCAAAGAGGCCGCCACTGACACGATCTGTGCAGGTGACACGTCCATGTACTGAATGCGATCTGCACCGCACAAAATGGATTCACCTTTTTCACGCGCTGACACCAAACCGTCGGTGAGGCGACCTTCTTTGTCCAAAGTGGCATTGGCCTGAGCGATGACGTATTTGCCTTCTTCGATGGCAGACAGGTAATCGATGTCCATGGTGACTTTGGCGTCCACCACACGGCGGTACGGCGTTTCAATGAAACCGTATTCGTTCAAACGCGCATACAAAGCCAGTGAGTTGATCAAACCAATGTTTGGACCTTCAGGCGTTTCAATTGGGCACACACGACCGTAGTGGGTCACGTGCACGTCACGCACTTCAAAGCCTGCACGCTCGCGGGTCAAACCACCTGGGCCAAGGGCAGACACACGACGCTTGTGCGTGATCTCTGCCAAAGGATTGGTTTGGTCCATGAACTGCGACAACTGCGACGCACCAAAGAACTCTTTGAGCGCTGCAGAAATTGGCTTGGAGTTGATCAGATCGTGCGGCATCAGAGGCTCTTGCTCTGCCTGGCCCAAACGCTCTTTCACAGCTTTTTCGATACGTGCCAAACCGGTGCGGTATTGGTTCTCGGCCAACTCGCCCACGCAACGTACGCGGCGATTGCCCAAGTGATCGATGTCATCGACTTCGCCGCGGCCATTGCGCAAGTCCACCAAGATCTTGACCACAGCCAAGATGTCTTCGTTGGTGAGGACCATGGGGCCGGTCGACTCGTCGCGGCCCATGCGGGCGTTGAACTTCATGCGACCCACGCGCGACAAATCGTACGTGTCGGGGTTGTAGAACAAGCGCTGGAACAAGGCTTGCACGGCGTCTTCTGTGGGTGGCTCACCAGGGCGCATCATGCGGTAGATGGCCACACGTGCTGCGAATTCGTCAACGGTTTCGTCCACACGCAATGTTTGCGAAATGTACGCACCCTGGTCGAGTTCGTTGGTGTAGATACATTGGATGTCTTGCACGCCAGCAGAGCGCAATTTTTTGAGCAAGGCTTCTGTGAGTTCTTCGTTGGCCTTGGCAATGATTTCGCCAGTGTCGGTGTCGACAATGTTGCGAGCCACCACGCGGCCAATGAGGAAGTCTTCTGGCACGCTGATGTGCGTAGTGGCAGACTGCTCGAGTTCACGGGTGTGACGCACGGTAATGCGCTTGTCTTTGGCGACAACCACTTTGCCCGATTTGTCGGTGATGTCGAAACGAGCCACTTCGCCGCGCAGACGCTCGGACACAAACTCCATTTGTGCGCCACTGTCCATCAAACGGAAGTTGTCGTTCACAAAGAAGTTGGCCAGAATGGATTCTGGGTTCAAGCCAATGGCTTTGAGCAAAATGGTGACGGGCATCTTGCGACGGCGGTCAACACGGAAGTACAGCAAGTCTTTGGGATCGAATTCGTAGTCGAGCCAAGAACCGCGGTAAGGGATGATGCGCGCGCTGAACAACAATTTGCCAGAGCTGTGTGTCTTGCCCTTGTCGTGTTCGAAGAACACACCAGGCGAACGGTGCAACTGAGACACGATCACGCGCTCGGTACCGTTGATGATGAAGGAGCCTTTGTCGGTCATCAGGGGCACTTCGCCCATGTAGACTTCTTGCTCTTTGACTTCTTTCACAACCTTAGACTGTGATGTAGAAGAGTCACGATCGTAGATGATCAGCTGAACGCGAGCGCGCACAGCGGATGCAAATGTGAGGCCACGTGTTTGGCATTCGCGTACATCAAAGGCTGGTTTGGCCAAGTTGTACTCGAGAAATTTCATCTCGACAAAACCGTTGTGTGACACGATAGGGAAAGCTGATTCAAATGCAGCTTGCAAACCTTCGTGAGCACGTTTGTTGGAGGCAACACCTGCTTGCAAAAATGACGTGTACGCGTCTTTTTGCATTTGCAGCAAGTAAGGGACTTCGAGCACGCTTTCGCGGCTTCCGAAACTTTTGCGAATGCGTTTGCGTTCGGTAAATGTATAGGCCATGAGATCTCCGGGGCTTGATCTTTCGGCGACTGTGTACCTTCTAGAACAACGCATTGTTCTGAAGGCGGGCTTGGCCGCTGGCCTCTACCAGCGTTGGCGGACGGCTGCGCATTGCACGCAGCCCGAACCAAGGCGTCTCTGCAGTCGGGTCAGAGAACACTCAAAAAATGGCTTTGAAGCTATTTTTTGGCTGTGCTCTGTAAGCACCAAAGGCTGGAGGCCCTTGTGGGACTCTCCAGCCTTGGACAAAAGTCGAATTACTTGAGTTCGACTTTGGCGCCGGCTTCTTCCAGCTTTTTCTTAGCAGCTTCAGCGTCAGCTTTAGAAGCGCCTTCTTTAACAGCCTTAGGTGCGCCGTCAACCATGTCTTTGGCTTCTTTCAAGCCCAAGCCAGTGATTTCACGGACTGCTTTAATGACGGACACTTTGTTAGCGCCGGCTTCGAGCAACATCACGTTGAATTCTGTTTGCTCTTCAGCAGCAGCAGCGCCGCCAGCTGCGCCACCAGCAGCAGGTGCTGCCATGGCTGCGGCGCTCACGCCAAATTTCTCTTCGATGGCTTTCACCAATTCGTTGAGTTCCAAGACCGTCATGCTGTCAAGCGCGGTCAAAAATGCGTCTTTATCAAATGCCATTTTTATTTCCTAACAATTTTTTAAAAAAAGGACTGCGCAATTACGCGGCAGCCGTTTCGCCTTTTTTGGCCGCCAATGCACCCAACACCACTGCGGTACGGGACATGGGGGACATCAATAAGCCGCACAACTGAGCCAACAAAACTTCTTTCGAAGGAATGTTTGACAGTTGCTTAACGCCGTTGGCATCCAAGACTTTGCCTGAGATGGCACCACCGCGAATGACCAACTTGTCGTTGGTTTTCGCGAAGTCAGCGACTACTTTTGCAGCAGCCACAGCATCTACAGAGAAGCCATAGATCAGCGGACCGGTCATCTGATCAGCGACAACTTCAAACGATGTTCCAGCAACAGCACGGCGGGCCAAGGTGTTTTTCAACACACTCAGGCTCACACCTTTGCTACGTGCATCAGAACGCAGTTTGGTCATGTCAGTGACCGTGATGCCGCGGTATTCCGCAATCACCAGCGTTTGAGCTTTAGCGGCGAGGCTGGTCACTTCTGAAATGACCGCTTCTTTCTCACTGCGATTAAGACTCAAGGTCTACTCCTTTTGAATGAGCTTTTGAGCAATTGCGCTCTAGAGCTCGCCTAATTTCAGCGATCAACTGTTCAGGATTTTTGTCCATCTGCAGCGGGATCGCCATCTGCGTTGGCTTTCACGATTAAGTGCATTGCTGCACACCAACGGTCTTGGATGGCCTGAACTTCTTCCGAAGAATTGGGTTCAGCCCACCACACTGAGTGAAGTGCCCGGTTGCCCTGGCACTCCCCTCGGTTTTTTCACGATCAAGCCGCGATGGATTGTGTGTCGACGCGAACGCCCACACCCATGGTTGAGGACAAAGCCACTTTGCGCAGGTAAACACCCTTGCTGGTTTGGGGCTTGGCCTTGACCAAAGCATCCACCAATGCGGCCAAGTTGCCTTGCAACTTTTCAACGTCAAACGAACGCAGGCCAATGGCACCGTGCACGATACCGGCTTTGTCCACGCGGAACTGAACTTGACCGGCTTTGGCGTTTTTAACCGCTGTTGCCACGTCTGCAGTTACAGTGCCAACTTTGGGGTTAGGCATCAGACCACGTGGGCCCAAGATTTGACCCAAAGTACCGACAACGCGCATGGCGTCGGGGGCAGCAATGACCACGTCGAAAGGCATGTCACCGGCTTTGACTTGTGCAGCCAAATCGTCCATGCCGACCACGTCTGCACCAGCGGCGCGGGCTTCATCAGCCTTGGCACCTTGAGCAAACACGGCAACGCGTTTTGTTTTACCAGTGCCGTTAGGCAAGACCACGGCGCCACGCACCACTTGGTCAGATTTCTTGGCATCAATGCCGAGCTGCACAGCCACTTCGATGGACTCATCGAACTTGGCAGTAGCGCACTCTTTCACCAACGCCAAAGCATCGGCCACTGCGTACAACTTGTTGCCATCAACTTTGCCAACCAGTGCTTTTTGTTTTTTAGTCAGTTTGGACATTTACACGCCCTCCACAGTCACGCCCATTGAGCGAGCAGAACCGGCGATGATGCGGACAGCAGCGTTCAAATCAGCGGCGTTCAAATCTTTCATTTTTGCTTTTGCAATTTCTTCGAGCTGAGCGCGAGAAATTTTGCCAACTTTGTCAGCGTGTGGACGGGCAGAACCCTTGTCCAACTTGATGGCCTTCTTGATCAAGGTGGTCGCTGGAGGCGTCTTGATGATGAAGGTAAAGCTCTTGTCGGCAAAAGCAGTGATCACCACTGGCAAAGGCAGGCCTGGCTCAACACCTTGGGTCTGGGCGTTGAACGCCTTGCAGAATTCCATGATGTTCAAACCACGTTGACCCAATGCTGGGCCAATAGGTGGCGATGGATTGGCTTTACCAGCTGGCACTTGCAGCTTGATGAAGCCGACGATTTTTTTCGCCATGCTTTTCTCCTTGCGGGTTGTAACGCTTTGGACCATCAGGCCCTCGGCTCCCCGGGGTTAACGACTCTGAAATATTGCCGGGCACCGAGTCGGTAAGTGCCTGACAGAATTTTTTAAACCGATCAGGTCTTTTCGACTTGACCGAATTCCAACTCAACGGGTGTTGCGCGACCAAAAATGGTCACAGAAACACGCATCTTGTTGCGCTCGTAATTGACTTCTTCAACCGTACCATTGAAGTCGGTGAAAGGGCCTTCCTTGACGCGGATGTACTCACCCACCTCGAACTCCACCTTGTGGCGTGGCTTGTCAGTGCCTTCTTGCATCTGACTCACGATTTTTGCAACGTCAGCTTCAGAGATGGGGGCTGGACGGTTTTTGGCACCGCCCACAAAGCCCGTCACCTTGTTGGTGTGCTTGACCAAGTGCCAGGTCTCATCGTCCATCACCATTTCCACCAGCACATAGCCGGGGAAAAACTTGCGCTCGGTGGTGCGTTTTTGACCGTTTTTGACTTCGACCACTTCTTCGGTGGGCACCAAAATACGACCAAATTTGGACTCCATACCCGAACGGGCGATGCGCTCAATGATGTTGCGCTCGACGGCTTTTTCCATGCCCGAATAGGCATGAACCACGTACCACTTCAGGTCTGGGTTGGTCGAGGAGCCCGCCATTGGGGCGTTGACTACAGCATCGTTCATTATTTTTTCCACCCAAGAATCAGATCGTAGAAAACCCATTCCAGAGTTTTGTCGGTGAGCCACAAGAACAAAGCCATCACCACCACAAAGGCAAAGACATAAGCCGTGATCTGCATGGCCTCTTTACGCTCGGGCCAGACCACCTTTTTGACTTCGCGAACAGCATCGCGGCCGAAAGCCACCAATTGACGTCCCGACTCGGAGGTGAAAAACACCGCCACGCTGGCAGCCAAACCTGCGAGCAGCCCCGCCCATTGCGCCAAGCTGCCTTTGCCAGCCAACATGTAGAAGGCCACCAATGCAGCAATGACCAATGCGCCAGCCAATGCCAGACGCATCTTGTCACCAGCAGCATTCACAGTTTGAACTTCAGACGTTGCCATACGGCTTGAAACCTTTGTTGAGCCTTCGCTCACGAAGACTCTTATCAGACAAGGAAGCCCGCTAGGGTCTAGCGGGCTTGAAAATCCACCTTTTCAGGTGGCAGGGGCAGTAGGAATCGAACCTACAACCTTCGGTTTTGGAGACCGACGCTCTGCCAATTGAGCTATACCCCTTCAGCGTATGAAAGACGCAAATTAAGCGATGATTTTGGCAACAACGCCAGCGCCCACAGTGCGGCCGCCTTCGCGGATCGCAAAACGCAAGCCTTCTTCCATGGCGATCGGGTTGATCAACTTCACAGTGATCGACACGTTGTCACCAGGCATCACCATCTCTTTGCCTTCTGGCAATTCAATAGCGCCTGTCACGTCAGTTGTACGGAAGTAGAACTGAGGACGGTAGTTGTTGAAGAATGGCGTGTGACGGCCACCTTCGTCTTTAGACAAAACGTAAATTTCGCCTGTGAAGTGTGTGTGGGGCTTGATCGAGCCGGGCTTGCACAGCACTTGGCCGCGCTGCACGTCTTCGCGCTTTGTACCGCGGAGCAAAATACCCACGTTGTCGCCAGCTTGACCTTGGTCCAGCAATTTGCGGAACATCTCAACGCCTGTACATGTGGTTTTCTGTGTGTCAGCAATACCAACGATTTCGATCTCTTCGCCAACCTTCACGATACCGCGCTCGATACGGCCAGTGACCACTGTGCCGCGACCAGAGATGGAGAACACGTCTTCCACTGGCATCAAGAAAGCACCGTCCACTGCGCGGTCAGGCGTAGGGATGTAAGAGTCCAAAGCTGCAGCCAACTTCATGATGGCTTCTTCGCCCAAAGGACCCTTGTCGCCTTCCAAAGCCAGCTTGGCTGAGCCTTGAATGATCGGTGTGTCGTCGCCTGGGAAGTCGTACTTGGACAACAACTCGCGAACTTCCATTTCCACCAACTCGAGCAACTCGGCGTCGTCCACCATGTCGCACTTGTTCAAGAAAACGATGATGTAAGGCACGCCCACTTGGCGAGCCAACAAGATGTGCTCACGTGTCTGGGGCATTGGGCCGTCAGCAGCAGAGCACACCAAAATAGCGCCGTCCATCTGAGCCGCGCCCGTGATCATGTTCTTCACATAGTCGGCGTGGCCTGGGCAGTCAACGTGTGCGTAGTGACGGTTTTCTGTCTCGTACTCAACGTGGGCTGTGTTAATGGTAATGCCGCGAGCCTTCTCTTCAGGGGCTGCGTCAATTTGGTCGTACGCTTTAGCAGCGCCGCCAAACTTGGCTGCCAACACGGTCGTGATAGCAGCTGTCAATGTTGTTTTGCCGTGGTCAACGTGACCGATGGTGCCAACGTTTACGTGCGGTTTTGTCCGCTCAAATTTCTCTTTTGCCATTTCTCGACTCCGAAAAAAACATTAAAACGATTGCTCAAAAATCTGGTGCCCTTGGCGGGAATCGGACCCGCGATCTCCCCCTTACCAAGGGGGTGCTCTACCACTGAGCCACAAGGGCGGTCTTGACTCAGCACTCAAAGCACTTTGTCCGCACTGACCATCAACCAACTGTCAGCCAGTCAGTTAATTAACCACTGCACACCTCATCAAAAACTGGAGCGGGAGACGGGAATCGAACCCGCGTCATTAGCTTGGAAGGCTAGGGTTCTACCATTGAACTACTCCCGCATGTGAATGCAGCAGAGTCAGGCACATCATCTGGGCAAAGCATGTCAATTGAATGACAAGCCCCTGATGCGTTCTTCTGATTCCAAACGCTCTGTTCTTAACAAGGTAAGTTTTGCTGGTGGAGGAGACTGGATTCGAACCAGTGTAGGCGTAAGCCAACAGATTTACAGTCTGCCCCCTTTAGCCACTCGGGCACCCCTCCTCAGCGAATCTGGGATTATGCCACTATTTTCAAGGCCTCAGCAAGCCTTGCGAAGGAAATTACCAAACAATTGGTTTTTTATTTTGCGCCGCCAACCACTGGTTCACTTGTCCAAAGTGACCACACCCCATGAATGGCAAGGGCGGCCTGAGCGCCGACAATGGCGACGGGTGATTGGCCCTCAAAACCAAATGGTGCCCCGGCTTAGACAAGCTCTCGATGTGCACAGTCTTGCTTTGGGCATGTCCACCCCACAACAAGAATGCCTTCGGCTGGGCATCGGCCGCCAACGCCACCACAAGTTGGTCAGTTAGCACTTCCCAACCCCACTTGCTATGACTGGCTGGCTGCGCATCTTCCACTGTGAGTGCCGTGTTCAGGAGCAAGACGCCCTGCTCGGCCCAACGCACCAGACTGCCTTCATGCACGCCCAGCGGCTGAACCGCGCCAGTGTCACGCTGAACTTCTTTGAAAATATTTCGCAAACTGGGCGGGATTTTCTGCCCCTCACCCACAGAAAAAGCCAAGCCTTCTGCCTGCCCTGGTCCGTGGTACGGGTCTTGGCCCAAGATGACCACGCGCACTTTGTCGAAGGGCGTCAGTTGCAACGCCTTGAAAGGCGTAGAGGGGTAAATCGTTTTGCCCGTCGCCAGCGCCGCGCTTATTTTTTGTGACAAGTCGACGCCAACATCGCTCTGCCAGTATGCCGCCAACAATCGCGCCCAGGCGGGTGCCAGACCGCCCACGCTGGGCGGCCAATTTTCCAAGCGCAAGCGGTTGTCGGCAAACATCACTGGAACAAGTCGGCCAAGGCCTTTCCAGGGTCGGCCGCGCGCATGAACGCCTCGCCCACCAAAAAGGCGTGAACTTGGGCTTCCCGCATTTTTTGCACATCGGCAAGCGACAAGATGCCGCTCTCTGTCACCAAAATGCGATCGGAAGGCACGTCCTTGATCATGCCCAAGGTGGTGTCCAGCGACACCTCAAAGCTTCGCAAGTTGCGATTGTTGATGCCAACCAAGGGCGTTTTCAATTTGAGGGCGCGGGCCAATTCGCCAGCATCGTGCACCTCCACCAACACCGCCATGTCGAGACTGCGCGCTACAGCTTCCATGTCTTTCATCTGCGCGTCGTCCAAGCATGCGGCAATGAGCAAGATGCAATCGGCGCCCATCACACGGGCTTCGTACACCTGGTACGGATCGACCATGAAGTCTTTGCGCAGCACTGGCAAATCACAACTGGCTCGCGCTTGCTTCAGATACTCTGAATTGCCTTGAAAAAATTGCACATCGGTGAGGACCGACAAACAGGCAGCGCCATGTTCTGCATAACTTTGAGCAATGTCTGCAGGCATGAAGTCCTCACGCAGCACGCCTTTGGAGGGACTGGCTTTTTTAATTTCAGCAATGACGGCCGCTTGGCCGTTGTCAATTTTGTGTCGCATGGCACCCACGAAGTCGCGCGTGAGCACGCGACTTTCAGCATCGGCACGGACCGCAGCCAAGGATTTTTTACGCAGTGACAGCGCAAGCTCTTCGTGCTTCACCGCCACAATTTTGTTCAGAATGTCGCTCATGCAGATGCTCCCGCTTTTTGTGTAAAGGCCACAAACTGTTCAAGTTTGGTTTTGGCAGCACCCGATTCGATGGCCTGGCGCGCCAGTGCAATGCCCTCTTTGATGCTGCTGGTGACGTTGGCCGCATAGAGTGCAGCACCCGCATTCAAAATCACGATGTCACGCGCAGCGCCTGGCTCGTTGTTCAACACAGCGCGCAGCACAGCTTGCGAAGCTTCTGGCGTATCGACACGCAACGCGCGATTGCTCACCATGGCCATGCCGAAGTCTTCGGGGTGAATTTCATATTCAGTGATGTGACCGTCTTTGAGCTCACCCACCAAGGTGGCGGCACCCAAACTCACTTCGTCCATGCCATCACGGCCGTAGACCACCAGCGCATGCTCAGCGCCCAAGCGCTGCAACGCGCGAATTTGAATGCCCACCAAGTCGGGGTGGAACACGCCCATCAGAATGTTGGGCGCACCCGCTGGATTGGTGAGTGGGCCCAAGATGTTGAAAATGGTTCTAACGCCCAACTCTTTGCGAACCGGTGCCACATTTTTCATGGCGGGGTGATGGTTGGGCGCAAACATGAAGCCAATGCCAACCTCTTGCACGCACTGCGCAATTTTTTCGGGCGACAAATTGATGTTGACGCCCAAACTTTCCAGCACATCGGCACTGCCCGATTTGCTGCTGACACTGCGGCCACCATGCTTGGCTGTTTTTGCGCCAGCCGCCGCCGCCACAAACATGGAACACGTGGAGATGTTGAAAGTGTGCGAGCCATCGCCACCTGTGCCCACAATGTCGACCAAGTGACGTGTATCGGGCACCACCACTTTGGTAGAGAATTCGCGCATCACTTGCGCTGCGGCCGTGATCTCGCCAATGGTTTCTTTTTTCACACGCAAGCCGGTGATGAGGGCCGCCGTCATGACAGGTGAGAGTTCACCATTCATGATCATGCGCATGATTTTGAGCATTTCGTCGTGAAAAATTTCACGATGTTCGATGGTTCTTTGCAGTGCTTCGTGTGGGGTAATGGGCATGGCGCTCTCTGGATTTGAATTCATAAATAAGGGGCAGTGCTTGAGGTGCTCAAGCGTTGAAAAATTGGCGCACCGCCGCAATGGTGCGGTCAATGCCTGCGCGGTCAACATCCAAATGTGTGACAAAGCGCAAACGGTACAAGCCCGTCATGTCAATGCCCGCTTGTTTCAAATGGGTCTGCAGGGCAGCGCCCTTGGCTTTGGCGTCGCCCACCAAATCAACAAACAAAATATTGGTTTGCGGGGCTTCCACTTGCAAGCCAGCGATGCCACTCAGGCCTTGCGCCAAGTGCTGCATCAACTGATGGTCTTCTGCCAAGCGCAGCACATGATGATCTAAAGCATAGGAAGCCGCAGCCGCCATGAACCCTGCTTGACGCAAGCCACCGCCCGCCATTTTGCGCAGACGATGTGCTTTGGCAATGAACGCTTTGGAGCCACACAGCGCAGAACCCATGGGTGCGCCCAAGCCCTTGCTAAAACAAACAGACACACTGTCAAAACATTGTGCAACGCGCTTGGCTTCATCGTAAGGCGATGTACCCAGTGCGCTTGCCTGCGCCACTGCAGCGTTAAACAGTCGCGCGCCATCCAAATGACGTGCCAAGCCTTTTTGCAAAGCAAATGCACTGAACTCATTCAGGTAGGCTTGCGGCAGGACCTTGCCGCCCCAAGTATTCTCTAAGCTCAGCAACTTGGTTTTGGCAAAGTGCGCATCGTCGGGTTTGATGGCGGCCTCAATGTCGGCCAAGGCCAAGCTGCCATCGGCTTGTTGCAAGAGTGGCTGGGGTTGTACGCTGCCAAACACCGCCGCGCCGCCACCTTCCCAACGATAGCAATGCGCCATTTGGCCCACGATGTATTCATCGCCACGTTGGCAATGCGACAGGACGCCACACAAATTGCTTTGCGTGCCTGTGGGCATGAACAAGGCGGCTTCAAATCCCAATAAGCTGGCAATTTTTTCTTGCAGTGCATTGACGCTAGGGTCATCCGCAAAAACATCATCGCCCACCAAGGCATGCGCCATGGCATCGCGCATGCCAGGTGTTGGACGCGTGACGGTGTCGCTGCGCAAATCGACGCGCGGCAAAGTGACTGGCGAATTCATATCAGGAAGTCTCCAAGAAATTTTTCAGCATGGCGTGACCATGTTCAGTCAGGATGGACTCGGGGTGAAACTGCACACCTTCCACGTTCAAATGTTTGTGGCGAACGCCCATGATTTCACCGTCTTCAGTCCACGCCGTGACCTCCAAGTCGGCCGGGCACGTTGCACGCTCAATGGCCAAGGAGTGATAGCGATTGACTGTGAATTTTTCGGGCAAGTTTTTAAACACCCCCGTTTGCTTGGTTTGAATGACGCTGGTTTTGCCATGCATCAATTCTTGTGCGCGCACGATCTTGCCGCCAAACGCAGCGCCAATGCTTTGATGACCCAGGCACACACCCAAGATGGGCAACTTGCCTGCAAAGTGCTGAATGGCCGCCACCGAAATGCCGGCTTCAGCTGGTGAGCAAGGACCCGGCGAGATGACCAGACGATCGGGCGCGCGGGCTGCGATGCCTTCTAACGTCACTTCGTCATTGCGAAAGACTTCCACCTCAGCGCCCAATTCACCAAAGTACTGCACGATGTTGAAGGTAAAAGAGTCGTAGTTGTCGACCATCAACAGTTTAATTTTTGCCATGTTGATTACTCCAGACCTTCTTCCACCAACTCACTGGCACGCAACAAGGCGCGGGCTTTGTGTTCAGTTTCTTTCCATTCCAACTCGGGTACCGAATCGGCCACCACACCGGCAGCGGCTTGCACATACAAAGTTTGATCTTTGATGACCGCCGTGCGAATGGCAATGGCTACATCCATGTCGCCGGCATAGCTGAGGTAACCGCATGCACCCCCATACACACCGCGCTTGGTGGGCTCGAGGCGATCAATCAATTCCATAGCGTGCACTTTGGGTGCGCCTGTGAGCGTGCCCGCAGGGAAGGTGGCTTTGAGCACATCCATGTTGGTCATGCCATCGTTCAAGATGCCTTCCACGTTGCTCACAATGTGCATCACATGGCTGTAGCGCTCCACCACAAAAGCTTCGGTCACTTTGACGGAACCAATCTTGGCAATGCGGCCAATGTCATTGCGCGCCAAGTCAATTAGCATGACGTGCTCTGCGCGCTCTTTGGGATCGTTGATCAATTCCAATTCGGCCGCTTTGTCTTTTTCGGGCGTGGCGCCGCGAGGGCGTGTGCCCGCCAAAGGACGAATGGTGACTTTGACGCCCTCTTCGGTTTGCTCTTGGCGCACCAAAATTTCGGGGCTGGCCCCCACCACATGAAAGTCGCCAAAGTTGTAGAAGTACATGTACGGGCTGGGGTTCAAAGACCGGAGCGCACGGTACAAAGACAAGGGGCTTTCTGTGTAGCGCTTCTTAATGCGCTGGCCCACTTGCACTTGCATAAAGTCGCCGGCCGCAATCAGCTCTTTGGCTTCCAGCACGGCTTTTAAATAATCTTCTTTTTTGAAGTCGCGCTCTGCAGGGTGCGTTTGTGTAGAACTCACCACGGGTGCACTGACCGAATACTTCAGCAAATCTTTGAGTTCGCGCAAGCGTTTCTTGGCTTTTGAATAAGCCTCTGGCACCCCTGGGTCGGCGTACACAATGAGGTAAAGCTTGCCGGACAGGTTGTCGATCACGGCCAACTCTTCGCATTGCAGCAACAAGATGTCGGGTGTGCCCAGCGTATCGGGTGGGCACGACTTCTCGAGTTTTTTCTCGATGTAGCGCACGGCGTCGTAACCAAAGTAACCGGCCAAGCCACCACAAAAACGCGGCAAGCCTGGACGCAAGGCCACCTTGAATCGCTTTTGATATTGCTCGATGAAATCGAGAGGGTTGCCCGAAGCTGTTTCCACCACCACGCCATCGGTGACCACTTCGGTTTTGGCCTCTGTGCCAAAGCCACTGGCTTGCAGCAAGGTTTTGGCCGGCAAACCGATGAAGCTGTAACGACCAAATCGCTCGCCCCCCACCACCGACTCCAGTAAAAAGCTGTACTTGCCGCCATCTTTGGCGTGGGCTAGTTTTAAGTAAAGGGACAGCGGTGTTTCTAAATCGGCAAACGCTTCCAGCATGAGGGGAATGCGATTAAAGCCCTGTTGCACCAGGCTTTTGAATTCAAGTTCTGTAATCACGATCGGGGACTCCGTTCAGGATGGTTGGGCCGGGCTGCGCATGGCATGCGTCTAAAAAAATGGGGCCAACCGGTTCATTCATTTGTTCAAGTGAAAAGCTTGAACACTTTGTTGGCAACCTAGCGGCTGCCGGTTCTAGGCAAATTTAAGCTGGCTGACGCCAAGACCAGGCTCCCCGGCCACAAGGGGCCGGCAGTGCCAGTGCGAAGAATGAATGAATTTGGATCATGTGATGCAAGTGTAACAAAGCTCTTGCGCTGCCAACAAGCACAATCTCAGGCGCCGCCTAATTCTTTGCGCATGGCTTGAATGACAGCCGCGTAATCGGGTTTGCCAAAAATAGCGCTGCCGGCCACAAAGGTGTCCGCGCCGGCATCGGCCACGCGGCGAATGTTGTCGACTTTGACGCCGCCATCGACTTCGAGGCGGATGTCTTTGCCCGATTTGTCAATCCACTTGCGCGCTTGCTCAATTTTGCGAAGTGCACTGTCAATGAAGCTTTGGCCACCAAAACCAGGATTGACCGACATGATCAGAATGAGATCGATGTCATCGATGACCCACTCCAACACATCCAAAGACTCGGCGGGATTGAACACCACGCCCGCTTTGCAGCCCTTCGACTTGATGGCTTGCACGCTGCGGTGCACATGCGTAGAGGCATCCGGGTGAAAACTGATCAGGTTGGCACCGGCATCGGCAAAAGCCGCAGCCAAGGCATCCACAGGCTGCACCATCAGGTGTACATCGATGGGTACATCTTTGCCATCGGCTGTTTTGGCGTGTGGCTTGAGGGCCTGGCAAATCATAGGGCCAAATGTGAGGTTGGGCACGTAATGGTTGTCCATCACGTCGTAATGAATCCAGTCTGCGCCGGCAGCTATGACATTGCGCACTTCTTCACCCAAGCGGGCAAAATCGGCAGACAAGAGTGAGGGGGCGATGCGGTAGGTGGTCATGCTTGAATTGTCGCATTTTGCGGACCACAAATTGTTGCAGCAGCACGGATGCCTGAGGGGATGCGAGAGGTTATGCTTGGGTTTATGGGTGAGTTTGATCTGATTGAAACCTTCTTCAAGCGACCAGCGCGACATGCCACGCTGGGGGTGGGCGACGACTGCGCTTTGTTGGCTGTGTCGCCTGGTCAGCATTTGGCCATTTCCAGCGACATGCTGGTTGAAGGTCGACACTTTCTCTCCACCGTGAACCCGCGTCATTTGGGGCACAAAGCCTTGGCCGTGAACTTAAGTGATTTGGCTGCCTGTGGCGCCAAACCCAAGGCCTTCATGTTGGCGCTGTCATTGCCGCAAGTGGACCCTCACTGGCTGTCTGAGTTTTCGCAAGGCCTTTGGGCTTTGGCCGACGCCCACGATATCGACCTCATTGGCGGCGACACCACACGTGGCCCCTTGAACATTTGCATCACCGTTTTAGGCGAAGTGCCCGCGTCGCAAGCCCTGCTTCGAAGCGGCGCCCAAGTCGGCGATGACATTTATGTCAGCGGTCATTTGGGCGATGCGCGCTTGGCATTGGAAGTTTTTCGAGGCAACATGAAAGTGCCTGCGCCTGTTTTTGAAAGCGCGCGATGGCGCATGGAACAACCCACGCCACGGGTTGCATTGGGCATGGCTTTGCGCGGCATTGCCCATTCGGCGGCCGACATCAGCGACGGTCTGCTGGGCGATTTGGGTCACATTTTGAAAGCCAGCGGTGTTGGCGCTGAGATCGAAACACAACAGGTGGCCAGCACTTTGGCCTGTATCAGCTCCAAAGAATTCCATGACCAGCTTGATCTTGCCAGTCAGTTGGCACTAACTTTGTCGGGTGGTGATGACTACGAGTTGGTCTTCACCGCAGCACCTGATCAGCGAGAGGCTGTTGCAGCGGCCAGCCAGACCGCCCAAACGCGGGTCACCCGGATCGGCTACATCTCCGCCCCGCACCACTTGGTTTTGCGAGACGCAAAGGGCCACGTCATGCCGCACACCTTTGCCTCTTTCGACCACTTCAAATCAGCATGAGACCCACTGCAGGCTTCATGGCAAAACACCCTGCGCATTGGATTGCCCTGGGCTTTGGTTCAGGACTTTCGCCTAAAGCGCCTGGTACGGTTGGCACTTTGTGGGCATGGGCAAGTTGGTGGGTTTTTCACCAACACTTCTCGCAACTTGAGTGGGGTCTGCTTTTAGCTGTGTCCACCTTGCTGGGTTGGTGGGCTTGCAAAATTACGGCAGAGAACATGGGCATCGCCGATCCTGGGGCCATTGTTTGGGATGAAGTGTTGGCGTTTTGGCTCATCCTTTGGCTGTTGCAACCCAGTTCATTTTTAACGCAATGCTTTGCGTTTGCGCTGTTTCGTTATTTCGACGCGGCCAAGCCTGGTCCGGTTGCTTGGGCCGATCGTTTGTTCAAAGGCTTTGGTTGGCGAGGTGCCTTTGGCATTTTGCTAGATGATTTTGTGGCCGCGTTTTGCACACTTTTTTGTTTTGCAGTTTGGAGAGCCTGGTGACTTCCCTCATTCAACATCATTGTGAAGACCTTGCCCAAGCGCTGTTGGCTCAGAAGGCACGCATGGCCGCTGCGGAAAGTTGCACCGGCGGCATGATTGCCGCCAGTTGTACCAATTTGTCTGGCTCTAGCGCTTGGTTTGAACGGGGTTTTGTGACTTATTCCAACGAAGCCAAAACGGACATGCTGAGTGTTCCGCCCACGCTGATTGCGCAACACGGCGCGGTCAGCGAGGAAGTGGCAAAGGCCATGGCTTTGGGCGCTTTAGCGCACTCAAAGGCCAACTTCAGTGTGGCAGTCACAGGTGTTGCCGGTCCGACAGGCGGCAGCCCTGAGAAGCCTGTGGGCACAGTCTGGCTTGCATGGGCTTCTAAAAATCCTGCGCAATGCATCAGCATTCGCCAAGTTTTTACGGGCGACAGGCAAACCGTCCGTGAGGCCACCACTGCGCTGGCATTGGCACAGCTGGCCAAGATGGTGGCGACAAGCTGAAACCAGCACGCCCGTTTGAACACGTGCCTCAATGAAATGTTTGACCAAAAAAAAATGCCCACCAAAGTGGGCATTTTTTCAATCAGCGGGCAAATGAATTTGCTGCTTAATTTGGTTGCGGGGGCCGGATTTGAACCAACGACCTTTGGGTTATGAGCCCAACGAGCTACCAGACTGCTCCACCCCGCGGTAAAAACGAGAGTATACCTTGTTATTCAGCTTTAATAATAAGGTTTTAAAATTAAAGCCGACTATTTACGCAATTAAGCGGCAGGTGCTTGCTCGGCCACGTCGGGACGATCAACCAACTCGACCAACGCCATAGGCGCATTGTCACCCACGCGGTAACCCATTTTCAGGATGCGTGTGTAGCCACCTGGGCGTGCATTGAAGCGGGGGCCGAGGTCGTTGAACAGTTTGGTGACGCTGTCGCGATCGCGCAAACGGTTGAACGCCAAGCGGCGGTTGGCCACTGTGTCGACTTTGGCCAAAGTGATCATAGGCTCGATCACGCGGCGCAATTCTTTGGCCTTAGGCACTGTTGTTTTGATCACTTCGTGCTCAATGATGGAGTTCATCATGTTTTGCAGCATTGCCAAGCGGTGTGAGCTTGTGCGATTGAGTTTACGTAATCCGTGTCCGTGACGCATGGTGCTAATCCTTTCTTTATTAATCAAACAGCCGTATCAGGTACTGTCCGTGCACTGCCCACCCTGGGAACAGAGGCGGTGGGACTTTTGAGAAGACCGCTATTTTAGCGGATCTTCTTAACGCTTTTCCAAACCGGCTGGTGGCCAGCTTTCGAGCTTCATGCCCAAGGTCAAACCGCGAGAGGCCAAAACTTCTTTGATCTCGTTGAGTGACTTGCGACCCAAGTTAGGGGTCTTGAGCAATTCGTTCTCGGTACGCTGAATCAGGTCGCCGATGTAGTAAATGTTTTCTGCTTTGAGGCAGTTGGCAGAGCGAACGGTGAGTTCGAGCTCGTCCACTGGGCGCAGCAAAATAGGATCGAAGCTGCTGGCGCCACCGCGTTGTGCGGGTGCGTCGAATGCAGACAATTCGCTGCCTTCGAGCTGTGCGAACACAGCCAATTGCTCAACCAAAATTTTGGCAGAAGAGCGAACGGCATCTTCAGCGCTGATGGCGCCGTTGGTTTCCATCTCGATGACCAACTTGTCGAGGTCGGTACGTTGCTCTACACGTGCGCTTTCGACTGTGTAGCTGACACGCTTCACAGGTGAGAAAGATGCGTCAAGCACAATGCGGCCAACAGATTTTGTAGGCTCATCGGCAAAACGGCGCATAGAACCGGGCACATAGCCACGACCCTTTTCAACCTTGATTTGCATGTCGAGTTTGCCGCCTTGTGACAGGTTGGCAATGACGTGCTCAGGGTTGATGATTTCAACGTCGTGCGGTGTTTGAATGTCGGCCGCTGTGACAGGACCTTCGCCATCTTTGCGCAGGCTCAATGTCACTTCATCGCGGTTGTGCAGTTTGAAAACCACACCTTTGAGGTTCAACAAAATGTTGACGACATCTTCTTGCACGCCATCAATGGATGAATACTCGTGAACAACACCAGCGATGGTGACTTCTGTAGCGGAGTAACCCACCATGGAAGACAGCAAAACGCGGCGCAGTGCGTTACCCAAAGTATGGCCGTAGCCACGCTCGAAGGGCTCCAAGGTGACCTTGGCGCGGTTGGGGCCGATTTGTTCGACTTGGATGGCTTTGGGTTTCAACAGATTGGTTTGCATTCAGACTTCCTCTCAATACCCCCGGTACGTTACACCGGTAAGGCTGATGAAGCACCCGGCCCACAATGCCTTGTGCGCCGGGAACGATTGAAACGACGTATTAACGTGAATACAGTTCGACGATCAACGATTCGTTGATGTCTGCAGCGAATTCATCGCGATCAGGCACTTTCTTGAAGACACCTTCGGCCTTGTCGGCATTGACTTCGACCCAAGCGGGCATGCCCACCTGCAAAGCCAATTGCAAGGCTTCAACCACGCGGTTCTGCTTCTTGGACTTTTCGCGGACAGCGATCACGTCACCGGCCTTGACCAGGTAAGAAGGAATGTTCACCGATTGACCGTTCACAGTGATGGCCTTGTGAGACACCATCTGACGTGCTTCAGCACGTGTGGAACCAAAGCCCATGCGGTACACGACGTTGTCAAGGCGGCACTCCAGCAGACCCAAGAGGTTGGAACCTGTGTTGCCCTTGCGGCGATCGGCTTCGGCAAAGTAGCGACGGAATTGCTTCTCCAGCACGCCGTACATGCGCTTGACTTTTTGCTTTTCGCGCAATTGCAGACCGTAGTCAGATGTGCGCTGACCCGAAGTGCGGCCATGTTGACCAGGCTTGGAGTCGAATTTGGACTTGTCCGCAATCGAGCGGCGTGCGCTCTTGAGGAACAGATCGGTGCCTTCGCGGCGAGAGAGTTTGGCCTTGGGGCCGAGGTAGCGTGCCACTTGATTTTCCTTTATGCAACTGCCGCATCAGAAATGCGGGAGCCAGGCGATGCAAGCATGGCCTGGCGGTGGGCTTGGTTTGAAATTAGATACGACGACGCTTCTGAGGGCGGCAGCCGTTGTGCGGAACCGGTGTCACGTCGGCGATCGAAGTGATGCGGATACCCAATGCACCCAGGGCACGAACCGAAGACTCGCGACCAGGACCTGGGCCCTTGATTTCGACGTCCAGGTTTTTGATGCCTTGTTCTTGTGCAGCACGACCTGCAACTTCAGATGCAACCTGTGCTGCAAAAGGTGTCGACTTGCGCGAACCCTTGAAGCCTTGGCCACCCGAAGAAGCCCAAGACAAGGCATTGCCTTGGCGATCGGTGATCGTGATGATGGTGTTGTTGAACGAAGCGTGAACGTGTGCGATGCCGTCAGCAATGTTCTTGCGGACTTTTTTACGAACGCGTTGTGCTGCGCTGTTTGATTGTGCTTTAGCCATAGTGGTCTCTCAATCCTGCTTATTTCTTCAGAGCCGCTGCGCCTTTGCGCGGACCCTTGCGAGTGCGTGCATTGGTGCGTGTACGCTGGCCGCGCATGGGCAAACCGCGACGGTGGCGGAAACCACGGTAGCAACCAATGTCCATCAAACGCTTGATGTTCATGGTTGTTTCGCGACGCAAGTCACCTTCAATGGTGATCAATGCGATTTGATCGCGAATTTTTTCCAGGTCGCCATCCGTCAGATCTTTGATCTTCTTGGAATAAGCAATGCCTGAAGCCTCGCAGATTTTGCGAGCGCGGGTGCGACCGATACCAAAGATGGCTGTCAAGCCAATTTCGGTATGCTTGTGCGGCGGAATATTGATGCCAGCGATACGTGCCATTTTCGTCCTCTAATAACTCTTGCAATCAGCCTTGACGCTGCTTATGACGTGGGTCTGTGCAGATGACACGAACCACGCCCTTACGGCGAATGACTTTGCAGTTGCGGCAAATTTTTTTGACCGAAGCCGAAACTCTCATTTCATTTCTCCTAAAACTCTTTTGACTATCAATTCATTCACAGCGTTGTTTTGAAATTCGCCTTTTTGAGGAGCGATTCATACTGCTGAGACATCATGTAGTTCTGAACTTGTGCCATGAAATCCATGGTCACCACAACAATGATCAGAAGTGAAGTGCCACCAAAATAGAACGGCACGTTGTACTTCAAGATCAAGAATTCGGGCAAGAGACAAACGAAGGTGATGTAAACAGCACCAGCCAATGTCAAACGAACCAAAATCTTGTCGATAAATTTGGCAGTGTGATCTCCGGGGCGAATGCCGGGGATGAACGCACCACTCTTCTTGAGGTTGTCGGCCGTTTCGCGGCTGTTAAACACCAAGGCAGTATAGAAAAAGCAGAAGAACACAATGGCGGCTGCATAGAACATCACGTAGATCGGTTGACCTGGTGTGAGGGCAGAAGCCACATCCTTCATGAACAACACCAATGCGTTGTTGGTTTCGCCAGAACTGAACCAATTGATCACAGTGGCTGGCAACAAAATGATAGACGAAGCGAAGATAGGAGGAATGACACCCGCCATGTTCAGCTTCAGGGGCAGGTGTGACGATTGACCGCCATACACCTTGTTGCCCACCTGACGGCGAGCATAGTTCACCAAAATTTTGCGCTGGCCGCGTTCAACGAACACCACAAAATAGGTTACCAAGATAACCACAGCAATGATGAAGATGGAAACCAGAGGGCCCATGGCACCTGTGCGAACCAACTCCAACAAGCCACCGATAGAGCCAGGCAAACCTGCTGCAATACCGGCAAAAATGAGGATAGAAATACCGTTGCCCAAACCTCGCTCGGTAATTTGCTCACCCAGCCACATCAGGAACATGGTACCAGCCGTCAAACTGACAACGGCTGTCATACGGAAACCAAAACCGGGTGCAATGACCAAACCGGCAGAGGCTTCCAAAGCCATGGCAATACCCAGAGACTGGAACAAGGCCAAAGCCAATGCACCAAAGCGCGTGTATTGCGTAATTTTGCGTCGTCCTGCCTCGCCCTCTTTCTTGAGCTGCTCGAAAGCAGGCAAGACATAAGTGAGCAATTGCATGATGATGGATGCAGAGATGTAAGGCATGATGCCCAACGCGAACACTGTGAAGCGCGACAAAGCACCACCAGAGAACATGTTGAACAAACTCAGAATACCGCCCTGCTGTCCATTGAAGAGTTGCTGCAGTTGTGCGGGGTCAATGCCTGGAACAGGAATGTGCGCACCCACACGGTAAACCACCAGCGCGAGCAACAAGAAGACGAGGCGGCGACTCAAGTCTCCGTACTTGCCTTTGTTTGCTGATGTTGCGCTAGTGACCACTGCTTATCTCTTTAAAAACGTTGTAATAGATGACCGATTAGGCCAAAGATCCGCCAGCAGCTTCAATGGCCGCTTTTGCACCTGCTGTTGCGCCAATGCCTGTCAATTTGACAGCTTTGGTCAACGCGCCTGTTTTGACAACTTTGACCACTTTGGCCAGCTCGCCTACAAGGCCAGCTTGCTTGAGTGCCAACACGTCAACTTCGGGCAAACCGAGGTTTTCGAGGGCTGTCAATGTGACTTCAGCATTGAACTTCAAGAGGTGAGACTTGAAGCCACGCTTAGGCAAACGGCGTTGCAAAGGCATTTGACCGCCTTCGAAACCCACTTTGTGGTAGCCGCCTGAACGGGATTTTTGACCTTTGTGTCCACGGCCGGCGGTTTTACCCAGACCCGAACCGATACCACGGCCAACGCGACGCTTGGCGTGTTTAGCGCCAGCTGCAGGTTTAATGCTATTGAGTTCCATCAGATATCTCTCAGAGAACTTTGACCAGATAGCTGATCTTGTTGATCATGCCACGAACAGAAGGTGTGTCTTCTAATTCGCTGACGCTGTTGAGCTTTCGCAAGCCCAGACCACGAACGGTGTCGCGGTGGTCTTGTTTGCAGCCGATAGGGCTGCGAACCAATTGGACCTTGACGGTTTGTTGAGTTGTCATCGTAGTGCCTTTCGGGTTCAAGCGAAGATGTCTTCGACGCTCTTGCCACGCTTGGAGGCAATTTCATATGCCGTTGTGCAGTGGGTCAAAGCGTCCAAAGTGGCGCGAACCATGTTGTAAGGGTTTGACGAACCATGGCTTTTTGCCACGATGTCAGTGATACCCATCACTTCGAAAACAGCACGCATTGGGCCGCCGGCAATGATGCCAGTACCCTTGGGAGCGGGCGCCATGAAAACGCGCGCTGCACCGTGGTGCCCGTAAACGGTGTGATGAATTGTGCCGTTTTTGAGCGACACTTTGTGCAAGTTGCGACGAGCTTCTTCCATGGCTTTTTGGACAGCAGCTGGCACTTCTTTCGATTTGCCTTTGCCCATGCCCACTTTGCCATCGCCGTCACCAACGACTGTCAAGGCTGCGAACGCCAAAATGCGACCACCCTTAACAACTTTGGTAACGCGGTTCACCGCGATCATCTTCTCGCGCAGACCGTCTTCTGGACCGTCACCTTGTGCTTTTGCCTGAAACTTAGCCATTTGTAATTTCCGATCCGTTTAGAACTGCAAGCCAGCTTCGCGAGCGGCTTCAGCCAAAGCTTTGACACGACCGTGG
Organism: Limnohabitans sp.; assembly: GCA_030158125.1. Classification (GTDB taxonomy): domain Bacteria; phylum Pseudomonadota; class Gammaproteobacteria; order Burkholderiales; family Burkholderiaceae_C; genus Limnohabitans_A. Next base: position 51,639 of record JAOATL010000015.1, read on the forward strand.
AATGCAAAACCTGCGCGGTCAAAAGCTACTTTTTCAACACCAGCAGCTTTCGCTTTTTCAGCGATGCGCTTGCCGATCAGTTGGGCTGCATTGGCGTTGCCACCCTTGCCGGTAGCGCCGAGTTCTTTGCGAACATCGACTTCGGCTGTAGAAGCACTGGCCAACACTTTGCTGCCGTCGCCGGAAACGACGCTGGCATAAATGTGAAGATTGGTACGGTTCACTGTCAAACGTGCCACGCCTTGCTGTGCAATGCGGATGCGTGTTTGACGTGCACGACGGAGACGCTGCTCTTTCTTGGTCAACATGATGCAGCTCCTTATTTCTTCTTAGTCTCTTTGATCGTGATCTTCTCATCCGAATAACGGATGCCCTTGCCTTTGTAAGGCTCAGGAGGACGAACAGCACGAATCTCAGCAGCGATTTGACCCACACGTTGGCGGTCAGCGCCTTTGATGATGATTTCGGTTGGCGCAGGTGTTTCCACTTTGATGCCAGCTGGCATGTCAATGTTCACAGGGTGCGAATAGCCAACTGCCAAGTTCAACTTGGTGCCTTGAGCGGCAGCTTTGTAGCCCACGCCGATCAGGGTCAACTTCTTTTCGAAGCCTTTGGTGACACCCGTCACCATGTTGTTCACCAGCTGACGCATGGTGCCGCTCATGGCATTGGCTTCACGGGAATCATTGACCGGGTCAAAGGTCAATTTACCGTTGTCGTTGTTCACTTTAACCAACAGGCTGGAAGCGGTGGCAAGCGTGCCGCCAGTTCCTTTGACACTGATTTGGTCTTGATTGATGGACACATCCACGCCAGCGGGGATGGTCACAGGCATTTTTCCTACACGGGACATTTTCTAGTCTCTCCTGCGATTAAGCGACGTAGCAAAGAACTTCGCCGCCGACACCGGCTGCGCGCGCTTTGCGGTCGGTCATCACGCCTTGGGGTGTGGTGACGATGGCCACGCCCAAACCGTTGAGGACTTGTGGAATGGCGTCGCGGCCTTTGTAAACGCGGAGGCCTGGGCGACTGACGCGCTCGATGCGCTCAATCACAGGGCGACCTGCGTAGTACTTCAGGGCGATTTCAAGTTCTGACTTACCGCCAGTTGTCTTGACTTGGAAGCCGTCGATGTAACCTTCATCTTTCAGCACCTGGGCAATTGCCACCTTCACTTTGGAAGAGGGAATTGAAACGGAGGCCTTGGCCACCATTTGGGCGTTGCGGATGCGAGTCAGCAAATCGGCAATGGGATCACTCATGCTCATGTTGTATCTCTCCTGCCGATTACCAGCTGGCTTTGGTCACGCCAGGAATGTTGCCTTGGAAGGCTAATTCGCGAATTTTGGCGCGGCCGAGGCCGAATTGACGGAACGTGCCACGTGGACGACCAGTGATCGCACAGCGGTTACGTTGACGTGTGGGGTTCGCATTGCGTGGGAGCTTTTGCAAACCCAAACGGGCTGCTGCGCGCTCTTCGTCGCTGCGTTTTGGATCTTGAGAAATGGCTTTCAATTCCGCGTGTTTTGCCGCGTACTTGGCCACCAATTTGTCTCGCTTGAGCTCGCGCTCGATCAAAGCTACTTTAGCCACGTGTCACCTCAGTTCTTGAACGGGAAGCGGAAGCCGGCGAGCAATGCTTTGCACTCGTCGTCGGTCTTGGCTGTCGTGGTGATGCTGATATTGAGACCGCGCAAAGCGTCAACCTTGTCGTACTCAATTTCAGGGAAAATGATTTGCTCTTTCACGCCGACGTTGTAGTTGCCACGGCCGTCAAAAGCACGACCAGAGATACCACGGAAGTCACGGACGCGGGGCAAAGCCACGGTCACGAAGCGGTCCAGGAATTCATACATTTGCACGCCACGCAATGTGACCATGCAACCAATGGCTTGGCCTTCGCGGATTTTAAAACCAGCGATTGGCTTTTTAGCCTTGGTAACCACTGGCTTTTGACCAGCAATCTTTGTCAAATCACCCACAGCGTTGTCCATGACCTTTTTATCGGCTACGGCTTCGCTCACACCCATGTTGAGTGTGATTTTGGTGATGCGGGGCACTTCCATGACTGATTTGTAACCAAACTTGGTCATCAGTTCAGGCGCAATTTTTTCGCGGTATTGTTGTTGTAGACGTGCCATGTTTATGCCACCTTGATTTCTTCGTCGCTGGACTTGTAAACGCGAACGCGTTTGCCATCAGCCAACAACTTAATGCCCACACGGTCAGCCTTGCCTGTAGCAGCATTGAAAATGGCTACGTTGGACTGGTGAATAGGCATTGTTTTTTCGATGATGCCGCCATTGGTACCCTTCATTGGGTTTGGCTTGGCATGCTTCTTAACGAGGTTGATGCCCTCGACCACCAGGTGTGAATCATCAGCGCGCAGTGACACGGTGCCACGCTTGCCTTTGTCACGACCGGCGATGACGATGACTTCGTCGCCTTTGCGAATCTTGTTCATGACGGGTCCTTAAAGAACTTCAGGTGCCAAGGACACGATCTTCATGAACTTCTCAGTACGCAATTCACGCGTAACTGGGCCGAAGATGCGGGTGCCGATAGGCTCCAACTTGGCATTGAGCAGTACTGCTGCGTTGCCATCGAATTTAACGAGAGAGCCATCACCACGGCGAATGCCCTTGGCTGTACGAACGACCACAGCACTGTAAACCTCGCCTTTTTTGACGCGGCCACGGGGCGCAGCTTCTTTGATGCTCACTTTGATAATGTCGCCAACACTAGCGTAGCGACGCTTAGAACCGCCCAGCACCTTGATGCAAAGTACGGACTTAGCGCCGGTGTTGTCGGCAACATCCAACCGAGTTTCTGTCTGAATCATTTCAATATTTCCCAACTTGCACCTTGTGCACCGCATTTCACAAAGACCTGTTTCAAAGCCTTCATTCATCTACAGCACCAAGATCAGTCTTGGACCCGTCATCCACACCGCGAACCACTCGCAATGCTTAGTTTGGGTAGATAACTCCGCTTTTTTAGAAGCGAAGCCCGCGATTGTTACAACATTTTTTGGCTGTGTCAACACTTTTTCCGGCAAAAACCAATAAATTCCTGGTTTTTTGCAGGCGCACGTCGACTGCAAGGCTTAGACGGGGCGCTGATAGCCCTTTGCCAAGGCCAAAAATGCAGCCAACTGCGGGTCGGTTGTCGTTTCTGTTTGCAAGATGGCGGCCACCATCGGCGCAAGCCTAGTTGCCGCATCTGCATCCAAGAACAGCAAGCGGTTTCTTCTGGCCAACATGTCTTCCACCGTTCTTGCGTATTCATAGCGCGCGGCAAAGCGAACCATGGCTTCACTTAACTGGGGGTGAAGCCATGTGTTGTAGCCCGGCATTTGGCTTAACGAGGGGGCATCCGTGCCGTATGCGGACAAGGGAGCGGACAAGGGAGCGGACAAGCCATCGCCCTTGGTCGGCGTTTGCGCGCCCCACAATTGCGTGTGGACAGTGACATCCTCTGCTGTCAGGGACAACAGTTGCGCTTTGCGGATGACCTGCATCACGTCGGCCGCCATGGCTCTGTAGGTTGTCCATTTGCCACCCGTCACACTGATCAAACCATTGGTGGCCACTTTGATGGTGTGCTCACGGCTCACGTTCTGTGTTGCACCCGGTAATTGACCTTGTTTGGCGTGGCCGCCAGCAAGCGGACGCAAGCCAGCCCAAACGCTTGTCACATCATGTCTGGTGGGCGCCCTGGCCAAGTACTTGCCGGCCTCCTCCAATATTTGATCAATTTCTGAAGCCAGCGCTTGCGGCTCCCAATCCACAGTCAATTGAGGCGTGTCGGTGGTGCCCAACAACACCTTGCCCTGCCACGGCACCGCAAAAAGCACCCGACCATCTTGCGTTCGAGGCACCAGCAAGGCCGTCTCACCTGGCCAGAATGAGGCGTCCACCACCAAGTGCACACCTTGACTGGGTCTGACGGCATGGGGCACGTGCGTTTGCGTGGTGTCGGCCACACGGGTTTGCGTCATGGCCTCGATGTCATCGACCCAAACACCCGTGGCGTTGACCACGCAACGCGCTTTAATACTGAGTTGAAGGCCGGTCTCAGTGTCTGTGCAGGTCAGGCCATCGACCTTGCCCGTACCAGGCGCCGTGCGCAGCCCGGTCACAGGCATGTGGTTGATCACCAAGGCGCCGTGCGCTGCGGCTGTGCGTGCCAAGGCCAAGGCCAAGCGCGCATCGTCAAATTGGCCATCCCAATATTGCACGCCGCCGACCAAATGCAAGTCCTTTGCACCCGGCGCTTGTTGCAAGGTTTGTGCGCGACTTAAAAATTGGGTCGGCCCCAGCCCTGCTCGCCCGGCCAACAGGTCATAGAGTTTGAGACCCATGCCATAAAACAGCTGGTCCATGCGACGGTAGGCCGGCATGACAAAGGGCATGGCATGGGCCAAATGGGGTGCATTGCGAAGCAAGGTTTGTCGCTCGCGCAAAGCCTCCCACACCAAGGGCAGCTGCCCTTGCGCCAAATAACGCACGCCGCCATGAACCAATTTGGTAGACCGCGATGAGGTGCCCTTGGCAAAGTCATGGGCTTCCACCAGCACAACTTTCAGGCCCCGCACTGCGGCATCGACGGCGGTCCCCAATCCAGTGGCGCCCCCACCAATGATGGCCAGGTCAAATTCTTCAACACTGGCAATTCGCGCCATCAATTGCGCTCTGTCCGTCTGCAAAGGCTTCATTCCAAATACTTCTTTAATTCAACTGAAGTGAGGCACCCCAAGGCACCGCAGTTTTCAGCATGTTTAATCTTGCGCCCAAGAACGCGAACGCGCAACTGCTTGGCGCCAGCGCGCCAGTCCTGCCAAGCGCTCAGCCGATGGGCGTTGCGGTTCAAAGCACCTGTCTTGCGCCCATTGCGCCGTAATGTCTGCCGCGCTTGTCCAAAAGCCTGTGGCCAGGCCGGCCAAATAGGCCGCACCCAACGCGGTGGTTTCGGTGACACGCGCGCGCACCACTGGCACACCCAAGGCATCCGCTTGCATTTGCATCAGCAAGTTGTTTTGACTGGCGCCGCCGTCGACTCTCAGTTCCGTCAAAGCCAGGCCACTGTCTTTGGACATGGCCTGAAAGACATCGGCCACTTGCCACGCAATGGCCTCTAGCGCAGCCCGTGCAATGTGCGCGCGCGTGGTGCCGCGCGTCATGCCGATCAACAAGCCTCTGGCCTGACCATCCCAATCGGGAGCGCCCAAGCCTGCAAACGCAGGCACCAAATGCACATCGCCGGTGTTGGGCACACTGGCCGCCAAAGCTTCCACATCGCTGGCTTTGTCAATGATTTGCAAACCATCACGCAACCATTGCACTGTGGCACCTGCCATGAAAACCGAGCCTTCGAGGGCATACGCCGTTGAATGCTTTGATGCCGACGGCCCCTGCCAGGCCACGGTGGTGAGCAATTGGTTGCGGCTCTGAACGGGCACTGTGCCGGTATTCATCAGCATAAAGCAACCTGTGCCATAGGTATTTTTGGCCATGCCCGGTGCAAAACAAGCCTGACCAAAGGTGGCCGCTTGTTGATCGCCCGCCACCCCCGCAATGGGCAATGGCACACCCAACAAACTGGCATCCGTTTCCGCCAGAACACCGCTGCTGGACACGACTTTTGGCAACACACTGGCAGGCACATTGAACAACTTCAGCAGCGACGGGTCCCATGCTTGGGTGTGCAGATTGAAAAGGAGTGTGCGCGAGGCATTGCTGGCATCGGTGGCATGCACACGCCCCCCCGTGAGTTGCCAAATGAGCCAAGTGTCGATGGTGCCAAAGGCCAGATGACCTTGCGCTGCTTGCTGCCTTGCGCCTGGTACATGGTCTAACAACCACGCCAGCTTGGTGGCCGAGAAATAAGCATCGAGCACCAAGCCCGTTGCGTGTTGAATGCCTGCCGCTTGACCGCGCTGCTTCAAGCGATCGCAGAATGCCGCGGTGCGACGGTCTTGCCACACGATGGCCGGGGCAATGGGCACGCCCGTTCGCCGATCCCACACCACACTGGTTTCACGTTGGTTGGTGATGCCAATGGCTTGAATTTGCGATGCCGCGATGCCGGCCTTTTTGACAACGCCTTGCATCACTTCTTTTTGGGTCTGCCAAATTTCCATGGCATCGTGCTCTACCCAGCCAGGCTGGGGGAAATATTGGGTGAATTCTTTTTGCGCCGTGGCCACAGGGTGGCCATCGCGGTTGAACAGCACCGCCCTCGAGCTGGTGGTGCCTTGATCAAGTGCAAGGATGTAGGTCATGGACAGAAGGTTAACCGAAACAGGTGCCTTGAAAAAGCGGTCAAGAGCGATGCCAAAAAAGAGACAATATGCAACATGACTTCAACACCCATCACCGATTTCAAACAAGCCCGATTGGCCTTCATTGGCGGCGGCAACATGGCCAGCGCCATTTTGGGCGGCTTGCTAAAGCAAGGCCTGACGCCAGCGCAAGTGTGCGTGGTGGAGCCCTTTGCCGAGACAGCGGCCAAACTCCAAAGCGAATTTGGCGTGTGCGTTTTACCTGCAGCCAGCGCCGCATTGGCCGATAGCGATTTGGTCATTTGGGCCGTCAAACCACAGGTCTTCAAAGAAGCCGCCGCGCCAGTGGCGCAGCACACGGCCAACGCATTGCATTTGTCGGTGGCCGCCGGCATTCGAAGCAACAGCATTGCGCGCTGGCTCCATACCGACCGCGTGGTGCGCAGCATGCCCAACACGCCCGCGTTGGTCGGCCAGGGCATTACAGGTTTGTTTGCACGCGCGGGCGTCTCCGCCAGCGACAAACAGTTGGTAGAACAAGTTTTGAAAAGCACTGGCGAATGGCTTTGGGTGAAGCAAGAGTCTGACTTGGATGTGGTGACAGCGCTGTCGGGCTCGGGTCCTGCCTATGTGTTTTATTTCTTAGAAGCCATGACAGAAGCCGGTGTTCAAATGGGCTTGCCTGCCGAGCAGGCTTACCATTTGGCACAGGCCACGTTTGGCGGTGCCACGCATTTGTCTCGTCAGTCTGTTGAGTCGCCCGAAGTGTTGCGGCAACGCGTCACCTCCAAAGGTGGCACCACGTATGCAGCACTGACAGCCATGGCTGATGCCAAAGTGAAAGAATCTTTCATTCAAGCCATGTTGGCAGCGCAACGCCGCGCAGGTGAATTGGGCGATGAGTTTGGCAAAGACTGACGCCAGGGCTTGAAATGTCTGGTTGCGCTTATGCGCGCCACAAACTGCCGCACGCAAGGCCCGCAAACACCGCAAACCCCACCCAGTGATTGAGGCGGAAAGCTTTGAAACAAGCTTCGCGGGCACGGTCTTTGATCAGCACCCAATGCCAGGCCGCCTGAAAAGCTGCGGCCGCCAAGCCCGCCTGAACCCACGGTTTGTGCGGCGCATCCAGCACCACACCCCAAATGAGCAGGTACGCGGCATAAAAACCCATGATGGCGCGCACGTCCCAATCACCCAAAGTGATGGCCGATGTTTTCATGCCAATTTTCAAATCGTCATCGCGGTCGACCATGGCGTATTCGGTGTCATAGGCCAACACCCAAAACAAATTACCGAGCAGCAAGGCCCATGCTTGCCAAGGCACTTCGCCGGTGACCGCCGCATAGGCCATGGGAATGCCAAAGCTAAACGCCACGCCCAGCACGGCTTGCGGCATGGCCACATAGCGCTTGGCATAGGGGTAGGCCAAGGCAACGACCAAGGCCGCAAAAGACCAAGCCACAGTTTCAATGCGCAAGGTCAACACCAAGCCAAAGGCCATCACAGCCAACACGGCACCCAAAGCCAAAGCCTCTTTCACGCCAATGCGGCCACTGGTGACCGGACGCTCTGCCGTGCGTTTCACATGCCGATCAAAATCGCGATCGGCGACATCGTTCAAGCAACAACCTGCACTTCGCATCAAAATTGTGCCGAGGGTGAACACAGCGATCAAATGCCACCCCGGAAAACCGCCTGCTGCCAACCACAGCGCAGACAAAGTAGGCCACAACAGCAGCAGCCAACCGGCGGGTCGATTCCAGCGAATCAGATCCAAATAAAGCGTCAGTTTTTCACGCATCATGCATCACACATTTTTCAACCAGCGACTTGAACAAACCGCTCACGACAAACGTTCAACGCCTGGCAACTTGCAAGCGTAAATGGCATTGCGAAGCGCGGCAATGGCCTCATACCGCGTGAAACTTTTGCGCCAAGTGAGCACCACACGGCGGGTGGGCGGCAAGCCACCAGCTTCGTCCACGATGGGCAAATACAAAATGTCGGCGTCTTCGTTTTTCTTGCGTTTGGGCTGGGCGGCCATGGCCTCTTCAGGGACAGACAGGCGAGGCACCAAGGTCACGCCCATGCCAGCGGCCACCATGTGCCGAATGGTTTCCAAAGAAGAGCCTTCGAAGCTTTTGCGAATGCCTTCGGCGTTGCTGGAAAACCTTGCAAACTCGGGACACACTTCCAATACATGGTCGCGAAAACAATGACCGCTGCCCAAGAGCAGCATGGTTTCGTTTTTAAGCTGTTCGGCCGTGATGGATTTTTGCTTTCCCAGTGGATGATGGGCGGGCAAGGCGGCCATGAAGGGCTCGTCGTACAACGGTGCCGTGGCCATGCCAGCATCTGGGAAAGGCTCGGCCAAGATGGCACAGTCAATTTCACCAGCACGCAGCATCTCCATCAATTTGACCGTGAAATTTTCCTGCAGCATGAGCGGCATTTGCGGCGTTTTGCGCATTGACTGCTTCATCAAGTCGGGCAACAAATAAGGTCCGATGGTGTAAATCACACCCAAGCGCAAAGCGCCAGACAATGGGTCTTTGCCGCGCTTGGCAATCTTTTTGATTTCAGCTGCTTGCTCTAGCACATGTTGTGCTCGGCCGATGATTTCTTCGCCCAAAGGGGTGACGCTGACCTCGTTGGCATTGCGTTCAAACAATTTAACGTCGAGTTCTTCTTCGAGTTTTTTGATGGCAACAGACAAAGTCGGCTGCGACACGAAGCAAGCTTCGGCAGCTTTGCCAAAGTGCTTTTCTCGGGCCACCGCAACGATGTATTTCAGCTCTGTCAGGGTCATGCCAATTTCTCAAGCTTTCAAAAACTCAGATTTTCCACCCAACCACCGGGCAATGTGTCGCTCGGCCATTTCTGGGTATTTTGCCAAGAGCATAGGCGCAATTTGACGTGCCCAAGTCAACAAATCTTCATCGGTGGCCAAATCGGCAAAGCGCAAAAGTGGCGCACCCGATTGACGCGCCCCCAGAAACTCGCCGGGGCCGCGAATTTCCAAATCACGTCTGGCAATTTCAAAGCCGTCGTTGGTGTCCACCATGGCGCGCAAACGTTCCCGCGCCGTTTCACTCAAACGCCCACCATCGGGTGTGCCGTAAAGCAGTACGCAGGCCGACGCTGCAGCGCCTCGCCCCACCCGCCCGCGCAGTTGGTGCAATTGGCTAAGGCCAAATCGTTCGGCGTGCTCGATCACCATCAAGGAAGCGTTGGGCACATCCACCCCCACCTCGATCACGGTGGTGCTGACCAAGACGCCCATGCTGCCCTGGGTGAATTGCGCCATCACGTCGCGCTTTTCGGCCACCGACATGCGCGAGTGCAACAAACCCACCGTGACACCGGGCAACACAGCTGACAGCTCTTCGTGCGTGGCCGTGGCGTTGGTCAAATCGAGCGCTTCGCTTTCTTCGATGAGTGGGCACACCCAATAAACCTGCCGCCCCTCTGCCAACTGAGCGCCGATACGGCCGATGACTTCATCGCGGCGACTGTCGGAAATGACTTTGGTGACCACTGGGGTGCGGCCAGGGGGCAATTCATCAATGACGGAGACTTCCAAGTCGGCGTAGTAACTCATGGCCAAGGTGCGCGGAATGGGCGTGGCCGTCATCATCAGCAAATGCGGCTCCATGCCTTCATCTTGCATCTTGTCGCGCAGCGCCAAACGCTGCGCCACCCCAAAGCGATGTTGCTCATCGATCACGGCCAACGCCAAGTTTTTGAATTTCACCTGTTCTTGAATCACGGCGTGGGTACCCACCACCAAGGCAGCCTCGCCAGACGCAATCAAGGCCAGCATCTCGGTGCGCTCTTTTTTCTTTTGGCTGCCCGTGAGCCAGGCCACCTGCACGCCCAAGGGCGCCAGCCAACCGACCAACTTGGCGAAATGCTGCTGCGCCAAAATTTCGGTAGGCGCCATCAGCGCACATTGCCAACCAGCGTCAATGGCCAACATGGCCGCCAGAGCGGCCACCACGGTTTTGCCTGCGCCCACATCGCCCTGAAGCAAGCGGTGCATGGGCACAGGCCGGGCCAAATCTTGGGCTATTTCTTCGCCCACACGCTGTTGGGCAGCGGTCAATTGGAAGGGCAAAGCTGCTTTGAGTTGGTCATGCCAACCGCCGGTTTTGGCCTTCAAGGCAGGCGCACGAAGACAGTCACGCGCTTGTTTGGCCATGTGCTGCGAGAGCTGCTGCGCCAGCAATTCTTCGGCCTTGAGGCGCTGCCAAGCCGGATGGCTGCGATCTTCTAACGCAGCAATAGAGACATCAGGCGTGGGGTGATGCAAGTAAGTGAGTGCCTGCCTCAGGCTGTGTATGGCTTGTCCTCGCGGCGCCTTGGGCCAGGTCAAAGAAGGCGGCAGGGACTCGGACAAATCGGCTCGCGACAAAGAACCTGCGATGGCACGGCGCAGGTAAGCCTGCGGCAAACCGGCCGACGTTGGATACACCGGCGTCAGCACAGAGGGCAAGTCACCCGTGGCGGCTTTGAACGACGGATGCATCATGGTGAGGCCCAAAAACCCTCCGCGAATTTCACCCCGAGCCCGGATGATTTGCCCTACGGCCAAGGCCTTTTGTTGGGCCGGATAAAAGCTGAAAAATCGAAGCACACACGTGTCGGTGCCATCGTCAACCGTCACCAGCAGCTGCCTGCGCGGACGCAATTGAATCTCAGAGGCAGTGACCGTGGCCTCGATTTGTACCGAGTCGCCCTCGCGCGCATCTTGCAATTTGACGATGCGGGTTTCGTCTTCGTAGCGCAAGGGGATGTGCAGGGCCAAATCGATGTCGCGCACCAAACCCATCTTGCGCATCGCTTTTTGCGGCGCAGACAGTGGTTTGGGCGAAGACGAAGTGGACAGGGTAACCATCCCGCCATTGTGCCGTGCGTGAGGCGCAACGCAGGCACCGCAGCTCGGCTTATTGCATGGCGCAATCAGGGCACATTGTCGGCGGCATGTGCCAAAACGAATGCAGACACAACATCCCGAATGGTTTTGCGCTCAGCCTGCGACAAGGTCAAGTAGCGGTCCACCATTTCCCGGTCTGCCAAGCTCATTTCTTTGGGGCCAGCGTCCATTTCAAAGACGTATGTTTTGCCCGGGGCGCGCCCAAACCGCAACTCGTCAGGACTCACTTGCAACCATTCGGCCAAGACCCGCAGCTTGTCTTGGGTGGGCATGACTTTTCCCAACAACCAATTGCGGGCGGTGTGAGGCGTGATGCTGCGGCCTTGGAATCGCAAATTGAACGCGTTGGCCACCACCGTGGGTGAAGGCCGCACCCCGGCACTTTCCAGGGCGCTGCGCAAACGATCTGCGAATTGTTGAGATTCTGGTACGTATTGCATCGTCGTACGGTAATATCTTGGGTCAACTTGAAAGTAAATTGAGATAATTACTTTCTGAAATGTTCATTACATTTAGCGACGATTTCCGCTTTTTCAAGAGGACTAAGCGCAGAAGCTTGCATGTAGGACTCGTGGGACAATCCCCTCTTTAACTTGGAACGGGCCTGTCCGGCCCTCAAGCACATGACCAGTTCTCTGCCTTTGACCGCCTCAGACGACGCCCAGCGTCACTTCAGTTTGAGCGATTTTGATTTCCAACTCCCCCCAGACCTCATTGCCCAGCACCCTGCTGCCGAGCGAACCAGCTCCAAATTGTTGGACGGACGCGGCACAACGCCCGTCGACCGCATTTTCAAAGCCTTGCCCAGCCTCATGCAGCCCGGCGATTTGCTGGTTTTCAATGACACCCAGGTGGTCAAGGCTCGGATCTTTGGCGAAAAGTCGAGCGGCGGCAAAGTCGAGCTCCTGATTGAGCGCGTGTTGCCTGGCCACCAAGTGGTGGCGCACATGAAGGTGAGTAAAAAGCCGCCCATTGGCGGGGTGTTGTCCATGGGCAAAGACGAGAAGTCTGGCGCACCCGGTTTTACCGCCACCCTCACAGGCCGCTGGCCGGACGAAAAAGGCGCGCTCTTTTGCTTTGCGCTCAGTGACGAGCCGCATGCCCTAATGGCGCAGTACGGCCACGTGCCCTTGCCGCCCTACATCGAACGCCCCTACGACGGCAGCGCCAGCGAAGCCGATATCGCAGAAGACGAGCGCCGCTATCAAACCGTGTTTGCCCGCCATCCTGGTGCGGTGGCAGCACCCACTGCGGCACTGCATTTTGACGCTGCCTTATTGGCCCAATTGAAAGACATGGGCGTGCACACGGCCAGCGTTACCTTGCATGTGGGTGCTGGCACCTTTCAGCCCGTCAAAACAGAAAACATTGCTGAGCACACCATGCACCGTGAATGGTATGACGTGCCCGAGAGCACACAGCGCGCGTTGCAGGCCTGCCGCGCGCGAGGCGGCAAAGTGTGGGCTGTCGGCACCACCTCGGTTCGCACCTTGGAGTCTTGGGCCAAGACAGGTCAAGCACAAGGCGACACCCAAATTTTCATCACCCCAGGCTTTGAGTTTGTTTGGGTGGACTGCCTCCTGACCAACTTTCACTTGCCCAAAAGTACCTTGATGATGCTGGTCAGCGCGCTGGCGGGCTATGACCGCGTGATGGCCTTGTATGCACATGCCATTGAACAGCGTTATCGCTTTTTCAGTTATGGCGATGCCATGCTGCTGACGCGCGCCGCCTGACCAACCCATTGATACACGCCTTGTGCGCAATTTACGGCACCTTTGACAACACTTACTTAGAATGAAGCATGCTTCAATTTGAACTTCTCAAAACCGATCCTCACAGCCACGCGCGCCGCGGTCAACTGACCCTGAACCATGGTGTGGTGCAAACGCCCATTTTCATGCCGGTGGGCACCTATGGCACCGTCAAGGGTGTGATGCCGCGCAGCCTGGAAGAGATGGGCGCGCAAATCATTTTGGGCAACACCTTCCATTTGTGGATGCGTCCTGGCCTGGACATCATGAAAAGTTTTGGCGGCTTGCATGGGTTTGAACAATGGCACAAACCCATCCTGACCGACTCAGGAGGTTTTCAAGTGTGGTCTTTGGGCGAAATGCGCAAAATTACCGAAGCAGGTGTGCATTTTTCATCGCCTGTGAATGGCGACAAATTGTTCATGTCCCCTGAGGTGAGCATGCAAATTCAAACGGTGTTGAACTCCGACATCGTGATGCAATTAGACGAATGCACGCCTTACGAAACCAAAGGCCATCTCACCACACAGGCTGAAGCACGCAAGTCAATGGAGATGAGTTTGCGCTGGGCCAAGCGCAGCCAAGACGAGTTTCAACGTTTAGAAAATCCCAATGCTTTGTTTGGCATCGTGCAAGGCGGCATGTTTGAAAACTTACGCCAAGAGTCGCTCGATCATCTGGTGGACATGAACTTTCCAGGCTACGCCATTGGCGGCGTGAGCGTGGGCGAGCCCAAAGAGCAAATGCTGCAAATCATGGCGCACACGCCGCATCGTTTGCCAGCGCATAAGCCACGCTACTTGATGGGTGTGGGCACCCCTGAAGATTTGGTGGAAGGTGTGGCGCAAGGCGTCGACATGTTTGACTGTGTGATGCCCACGCGCAACGCACGCAATGGCACCGTGTTCACGCGCTTTGGTGATTTGAAATTGCGCAACGCGCGTCACAAGACAGATCATCAACCGCTGGACACCACGTGCACATGCCACGCCTGCGCAGGCAGCTCGGGCGTTTCTTGGGACGAGGGTGGCCGCGAAGGCTTCAGCCGTGCGTATTTGCATCACCTCGATCGCTGCGGCGAAATGCTCGGCCCCATGCTGACCACCATTCACAATTTGCACTACTACCTGAACCTCATGAAAGAAGTGCGTGCCGCATTGGAAGCCGACAGCTTTGCCGCCTTCCAAACGCAATTCAAACAGCACCGCGCACGCGGTGTTTAAGTTGTTGTTGCCTGCAAGGCAAACGGCGCTTTAAGTGGCTTCGGCCGGTGTGGTGAAAACGGTCAACACACCGGTGTAACCGTACAGATGGTGATGGGCAATTTCACCGCTGGCAAAGAAGCCCACCAAAGGCACATCGCCCAGTGCGTGGCGCACCCACTGCAACTCGGCGCTGTCGCCACCAAAGTGCGGGCCACCACGTCCTGAACAACTGACATAGACCGCGCCTGCAATGCGCCGTGCAGGATGCGGTGCCGCTTCAGCCTCGCTGGCCGCCAAAGCGTGCGCTGTTTCCATGCTCAATGTTTCGGGCTCGAGCTCTTCTCTAATTTCGGCACAAATTCTGCGCAAATCTGCTTTGGCCGCCTGCAAACTCATTTGGCAAAAAGCCAAACGCTCGCCGGCTTCAACGTGTTCGGCAATGGCAATGCCTTTGCGCGCAGGGTCGAGGCCAATGATGTGGCGCACGCGCACATCCACACCCAAACTACCGGTTCTGCCAATGGCACGTTGGCCGGCTGAGGTGAGTCCCACCAAGGTCGCGCGCACGGCAGGCAATGCTTTTTGCGGATCGCTCAAAGACACTTGCAAATCTTCTAGCAACACATCGAGTGCCGGCAGGCCATCGAGTTGGTAAATCACATTGCCTTGGGCTTCGGTAATTTCGCGCTCTTTGCCAAGCGGCGCGCAGCCCTGCGTCACACGCGACAAAATTTGCACATCGGGCGACCACGCGACGCCACTGAGCCCACCCGTGAGAACGCCGTTGCGCACGCCATCGTTCATCTCGCTGGTGTGCGATGAATCTGAAGCATCTTGAACAGGATTTGAAGATACCGCGTTGGGCGCCTGCCAAGCAAACTGCACATTCTGTTTGCGACTGGCCGTGAGTCCCCCGAACAAATAGCCAGACCGTGTGCGGCCCGCCATTTCGGCAATCAATTCAGCCAAGTCGGGCGTTTGCGGATCGGCGTGGACCAGCGCACTCTGCGCCACAAAATCGGCAGGCAAGGCTTGTGCGCCAGAAAACACGCGGTAATGCGCCGCCGGCACATCGCACAGCATCAAGGCCATGCCGGGTTCGTCAAAGTATTCGGCATTGTTGGCCGCGACACCCACGCCCACCGTGCCAGCCCAATCTTTCACCAACGGCAGCTCTTGCCGCAGGTGTGACAAGATGGCTTGCGCCTCGTTGGCGTAATGGTCGGTGATGTAGAGCAAACCCAAGCGCGGCTGGGTTGCATGACCTGGCAAAGTCATTTGCGCGCGCAATTGGGCGATGACCAGGCCTGCGGCCATTTGCCACTGCGGATGCGTGGCGTGGCCAAAAGGAAACAAACTCATGAAGGGTCTGAGGTGCCGTTGGCAGCGCTTTTCGCGGCAGCTGTTTTAGAGGCTGCGCTTGCTTTCTTGGCGCGCGCAGGCCGTTTGGTCGCAGCTTTCTTCGTGGCTGGCTTGGGTGTCTCTTTCATGGCCTTTGCAGCAACGTCTTTGACGGCTGCAGCAGCGATGTTTTGAAATTGCTGCGTGAGCGCGCCCCACCACTGCATTGGGTCCACGGCAGGCGCTTCTTTGGCTGCAGCAGAAGCCTCTGGCTTGTCTGCGTCAGTGCCTGACATGGCCGCTTGGGCTTCAGCCTTTTCTTCGGCGGCCTTGGCTTGGCTGGCCGCATTCAGGTCGGGCATCTTGGCTGTGAAAGCTTTGGCCAGGTCAGCCATGTTCACATTCATGCCCTGCAAGGTCGACAACGTCATCTTTTGAACTTCCAAAGCTTGAACAGTGGCTTTGAGGGCATTCGTGTTTTGCTCCAACCAAAACTGAACTGTTTTGAGCTCTTGAATGCGCTTGTCCAACTCCTCGATGTTCATCGTGGGCGCCACCCAACTGGCCATGTTGGGCATGCCTTGCGGCGCACCCTTGGCGCCAGGGTTGGCGGCTTGGCCCAGGTTTTGTAAAAAATCAAAACCAGGTACAAATTTTCCAAATCCGAAGGCTGATGTGTCGCTCATGGTGTGCTCCTAGAGGAAGTTCTTGGGTGGAAGCTTAACGCATCGCTGAAAAAAACGTCAACTTGGAGACGCCAGCTTCCCCATTCTGCGCATAAGCTCGCACTTTCTAAACAGGAGACACAACATGCTGACACTCTGCGGCTTTGGCGCCAGCAACTATCACAACAAAGTGAAATTGGCTTTGTTGGAAAAAGGCGTTGCCTTTGAAGAGGAATTGGTGTGGGTCGGTGAAACCGACCCTCTGGCCAGTCCCTTGGGCAAGGTGCCCTACTTGAAAACCACGCAAGGCACCCTGTGTGAATCCTCTGTGATGTTGGATTACATCGAGCAGGCTTATCCGGCACACCCCTTGATGCCCCAAGACCCTTTTGCCGCAGCCAAAGTCCGCGAATTGATGACTTTCTTAGATTTGCATTTGGAATTGGTGGCGCGCAACCTGTACCCAGAGGCATTCTTTGGCGGCAAGGTCAGTGATTCGGTCAAAGAAAAAGTGGGCGCACAACTGGCGAAAAACGTGGCGGCATTTGCCAAATTGGCACAATTCAAACCCTTCATTGCGGGCACGGAATTGACCTTGGCCGATTGCACTGCAGCGGTCCATTTGCCTTTGATCACAGCAGTCACCAAAACCATTTATGGCCGCGACTTTTTGGCCGACTTGCCAGTGAAAGATTACATGAAGATGTGGTCAGAGCGTCCCAGCATGCAACGCGTTCATACCGATCGCAAAGCCAGCAACGAGCTTTTCATGTCACGCATGAAGAGCAAGGCTTGAAGCTTCCACAGAAGCTTTCAATTCAGTTTTAAAACTGCGGAGGGCGGCGAGCACGCAAGCTGGCCACCCCTTCTTGAACATCTGGGCCCGCAAAACCCATGAACTCGAGCGCCAATGACGCATCAAAACTGGGGCCTGCTTGGCGCAACCAATTGTTCAATGCGTACTTGGTCCAGCGAATGGCGGTTTGGCTGCCACTGGCCAACCTGTCGGCCACCTCATAAGCCTTGGTCAGCAACTCTGACTCTTCCACGGCCAAAGACACCAAGCCCATGCGCTCGGCTTCTTCACCACTCACGGGCTCACACAGTAGCAAATAATATTTGGCTTTGGCCATGCCGCACAGCAATGGCCAAATGATGGCGGCATGGTCGCCTGCCGCCACGCCCAAGCGGGTGTGACCGTCCACAATTTTGGCCGTCTTGGTGGCTATCGAAATATCGGCCAACAAGCCCGCCACCAAACCTGCGCCCACCGCAGGGCCGTGCATGGCACTGACAATGGGCTTGTCGCAATTGATCACGTTGTAGACCAAGTCCCGGGCCTCTTTCCAGACACGGCTGCGCACTTCGAAATCGCGCGCCATGTCCTCAACCAGCGTCAAATCGCCACCGCCCGAGAAGCCCAAACCTTCGCCACGCAGCACCGCTGCGCGCACGGTGTCGTCACGCGACACATCACGCCAAATTTCGGCCAACTCCCAATGCCCCTCGTGGCCAGCTGTGGGCAATTTGCCATTGCCGCCAGGGCCATCGGCTTTCATTTGAATGTCCAACACGGCATCGTTGACCCCTGTGCGGGTGATGCGAAGGGTTTGGTATCGGCTGTAGTCGACGGCTTGGCGCATGAGGTCTCCTGTGTCAATGCATGCTCACTTTACATGAGCCACATTGTCGCCGGAAGTGCGCTCAACTTTGCATGCTTACTTGATGTGCATCAATGTTTCACAAAGGGTATCTGCCTACGATAAACCCAAGGCAGACGCACGACGACATGCGCCGCTCGCCAGCCCCTCTTTCATCAGGAATCGACCATGAAAAACGCTCTTCAAAAAGAATCACTTCGTCAATTGTTGATCGCCCAAAAAACACAACTGATTGACAAGATCAAACAAGCGCAAGGCGGCTTGGGTGGCCGTGCTGAAGCGGCCGCCACGCAGCTGTCGGCGGCAGAGCAGTCGCATGCTCAAAACATGACCGAACGCGATACTGCGTTTGCCATCCAAGAACACGATCTGGCCGAGTTAGAAGCCACTGAACAGGCCTTGGTGCGCATCGAACAAGGCAGCTATGGCTTGTGCCAAGACTGTGGCGCAGAAATTCCCACCACACGGCTGCTCGCATTTCCATCGGCCCTGCGCTGCATTGGGTGCCAAACCGTGGCTGAAGCAGCGACAGGCCCAGGCGCCGCACTTCAATAACGCATTCAAACCATCACTTACAAGGAGTTTTCAGTGAGCACATTTCACGCGGTTGTTTGGCTAGACCATCAAGAAGCCCACGTTGCATTTTTTGACCGCGACCATGCGACAACGCAACGCATTCACTCCAAATCGCAACACAAACACCAAGGCAAATCGACGGACATGAATGCATACTTCGCAGACATTGCCGCCGCGATTAAAAACTGCCACGAAGTGTTGCTCACCGGGCCAGGCCTCACACGTCAACAATTCAAAGACTGGTACACACAACATGCCGCGGCGCTGTCTGGCATTGTGGTGGACAACGTGGCCAGCGACCACCCTACCGACCCGCAATTGGTGGCCATGGCACGTCAGTATTTTAAAAAGTTCGACGCCATGGCGGCCGACCCCACACAGGTCTAATTCTGATGCGGCCTCGGCCGCGCACTGCTATGCTTGGGCCATTGTTCTATCGAGTAGGCGATGACCCATACTTTTGCTTCGGCCACCATTTTGTTGCTGCTGATCACAGATCCGCTGGGCAACATTCCCATGTTCGTCAACAGCTTGCGAGCTGTTGCCCCCGAGAGGCGCGCCAAAGTCATTGTGCGCGAGGTGTTTATCGCCTTTTGCATTTTGCTCACCTTCATGTTCGTGGGGGAGTCGTTTCTCAAGGCCATGAACTTGAGCGACGTGTCTTTGCAAATTGCTGGTGCCGTGGTGCTGTTTTTGATTGCGCTGCGCATGATCTTTCCACCCATAGAACGGCGCAGCAGCTTGCCCACGCGCGAGCCCCTGATCGTGCCGCTGGCCATACCCGCCTTGGCCGGCCCCTCGGCCTTGGCCACGGTGTTGCTGTTGGTCAGTCAGGCGCCCGATCGGCGCCTTGAATGGGTGGGCGCGCTCAGCGTCACCATGCTGGTGTGTGCCGTGGTGCTGCTGCTGGCCGAGCGCTTGCAGCGCTTGGTGGGCGACAGTGTGGTGAGTGCGTTTGAACGCCTCATGGGCTTGATTTTGGTGGCCATCTCCATTGAGATGTTCATCCAAGGTTTGAAAGCCCTGCTCAAAACCCTTTGAGCAAGGCCTGTCGCGCCGCCAATCTCAGGGCGTGAGCGGGGTAATTTGCTGGTCAATGGCGCCAAACACGCTTTGACCATCTTTGCCCTTCATCTCAATGCGAATGGTGTCGCCAAATTTCATGAAATCGGTGCTGGGTTTGCCATCCAAAATGGTTTCAATGGCGCGTTTTTCTGCAATGCAACTGTAACCTTTGGCCCACTCAGGTTTGCCTTTGACGTCCACACTTTTGTTGCTGACGGTGCCACTGCCCACAACGGAGCCTGCACGCACATTGCGTGTCTTGCCAATGTGCGCAATCAGTTGGCCAAAGTGAAATGTCATTTCGGGGCCAGCTTCGCACATGCCCACTTTGCGGCCATTCCAAGTGGATTGCAGTGTGAGGTGCACACGGCCTTGGTCCCACGCATCACCCAATTCGTCTAAGGTGACAGCCACCGGGCTGAAGGCGGTGGCAGGTTTGCTTTGGAAGAAACCAAAGCCCTTGGCCAACTCGTTGGGAATGAGGTTGCGCAAGCTGACATCGTTGGCAATCATCACCAAGCGAATGCCATCGAGTGCATTCTCGGGTGTCACACCCATGGGCACGTCGCCCGTGATCACGGCAATTTCGGCTTCAAAGTCGATGCCAAAGGCTTCGTCTCGGCACACCACAGGATCGCAAGGGCCAATGAAGTCATCGCTGCCGCCTTGGTACATGAGGGGGTCGTTGTAAAAGCTTTGTGGCACTTCCGAGTTGCGCGATGCACGCACCAATTCCACGTGGTTCAAATAAGCCGAACCATCCGCCCATTGGTAGGCGCGGGGCAACGGTGCCATGCACTGCTTGGGATCGAATGGAAACGCATGGCGCGCTTTGCCTGAGTTCAGCGTTTGATAAAGGTCTTCCAGCTGAGGGGCCAGAAAATTCCAGTCGTCCAGCACCTGCTGCATGCGCTGGGCAATGCCAGTCGCATAATGCGCTGTGCTGAGGTCGCGGGACACCACGACCAATTGACCGTCCCGTGATCCGTCTTTGTATGTCGCTAATTTCATGTTGGGTCTCGAAATTGGTTTTCAAATTGAATGAATGAATCAATTCCGTGAAGTATTTGCAATTGATTCAAAGCTGTACTTCAGTTTAACCAATCTGCACAGCTCTAGAATTTACCAAATCACGCAATTTGCAACTCGCCGTTGAAAAACTCTTGGCCATGTCTTTCGCCCACGCCACCACACTGCCTCGGCGCCCGCAATTGCTGGCGTTGGGTCTCGTGGTGGCCGCTTTGCATTGGCTCATGCTGATTTCTTCGGGCGCCGACCTGTGGCGCACAGCACCTGCACCACCGCATATCCGGCCACTCCAAACCCGGGTGCTCAGCGCTGAAGTGCCCCCCTCCACGGCAACCCAAGCGCCCGAAGCACCTCGCCCAGTTAAACGCGCGGCCACGCAAAAAACCGTGGTTCAGCCCGATGCGGCGCTTGAAACCGGCCTGCAAGCCGTGGCTTCAGCCGAACTGCCAGCGCCCGATGCCAGTGATGCCAGTGATGCCAGTGCTTCCAGCGAGCCTGCTAGCGACACCACCCCCCAAATTGTTGCAGAGACTGTTACAGAAGCCATTGCAGAGCCCCCTGCACAGCCCGCCAGCTTGACCACCCATGCGCAAGTGGCCAAAGTGGGCAACTTTCCAAACAACACGCAAATCAATTACAACTTGACAGGGCAAGAGCGGGGGCTGAGTTACCACGCATCGGGCGCACTCAAATGGCAATCGAAATCAGGACCTGCGTTACCAAGAACCTATGCAGCTGAATTGCGTGTCAAAGCTTTTCTGGTGGGCAGCCGCATTTGGCGCAGCGTAGGTTTGCTCAACGAGGGCGGCTTGTCGCCTACCCGGTACTCAGACAGTTGGCGCGGTGAGCGTGCTGCGCATTTTGAATCCGACAAGCAAACCATCAGCTTCAGCGGCAATCTGCCCAGTGCACCCTTGCTGCCAGGCGCACAAGACCAGGTGAGCCTGTTTGTTCAAATGGCCGCCACGGTGTCTGCACAAAGCTTCCAACCTGGTGCCGAATTGACGGTGCAAACCGCCACCGCGCGCGATGCCGCGAATTGGACACTGACCTACAAGGCCAACGAGTTCATTGAGGTGGATGGCCAGCGCTTAGAAACCCAGCGGTGGGTTTGTCTGCCCCGTGGCAAGTTCGACAGCCAAATAGAAATGTGGTTGGCCAAGGCCATCGGCGGCTTGCCGGCCCGCATCAAAATTACGCAAGTCTCGGGCAATTTCATTGACATGGAAATGAGCAGTGCAGAGGAACTGCTAGCCTTGGCAGATTAAGGGGCTTTGGTGGGCTTGAAAAAAAAGACGCCGCCCCAATGTATTTGAGACAGACTTAAGACAGAATGTCACCATGAACTTGTTGTATGAATCCGAATCTTTTGCCGTCATGCATGTGTTGGCCAACGACACAGGCGAAGCAAGCAACGCGCCCAAAGTGCCCACACTAGAGCGCCATGGATTTGAAATTGTCGACAAACGTTCCGGTAAAGAGGTCTATTTGGATGGCTCATGGGCCGAGATGTTCCAAATGCACATCCAAGCGTGGCAACAAAACACCCCCACCCAAGAAGAAGTCGAAGACACTTTGGACCAATACACAGGCTTGGCACAACAGCCTGTTGTGGTTCACTAAGTCATTTCAGGACTTCGTCGCAGGGGCTTCGGCGTGCGCTGGCAAGGCCACCCACTGGTAAAGCGGGGCCACAATCAACAACACGGCCATCAAACGGCACACTTGAAAAGCGGTCACCACAGGGGCACCCAGCTCAAGCACTTTGGCGGTGATGGCCATTTCGGCGATGCCGCCGGGTGAGGTGCCCAAAATCAGGGTGGCGGGGTGCAGCCCAGTGCCCCAAGCCAAGGCCCATCCAAACACCACCGACGCCAACATCATGCCCAGCGTACCTAGGCTCACCGACAGCAACCACTTTGGCGCCGTGCGCACAAACTCGCGCTTGAAGCGCACTCCCAAACTGATACCAATGAAAAGCTGCGCCATGTTGGACATTTCAGACGATACCGCCGTCCACTGAACCCCCGCCAGCGTCAGCCCCATGGCCACCAGCAAGGGCCCCATGAACCACGGGTTGTTGCGCTTGATGGCCTGCATGAGCAAGGCGCCTGCGCCAGTGGCCAACGTCAAATACAAAAGGCCAGGCCATTGCAACAAGCGCGGACCCGGCAGCAAATTGCTGTTGACATGCAAACCCCAGTGCGACTGAAACCATTGCATGCCAAACGGCAAACAAACCACCACCAAGACCAAACGCAAACTGTGCGAGGCCGCCACCAGGTCGGTTCGGGCATGATTGCGCTCGGCCAGCAAAGCCATCTCGGATGCGCCGCCGATGGCGCCTGCAAAGTAGGTGGTGGCCCGCAAATCGCGCGGCGACAATTCGGGTAAATCTGCGGCACTTCGGTGATGCAACCAAAGCCCAAAGCCGTACCCCAGCGCCAGCGCCCACAGAATGCCCAGCAAAATGGCCCACCACAGGCTGACCACCAACTGCCCGACTTCGGCAGTGAAATACAAACCCAAGGCCGCGCCAATGACCCACTGACCCACATTGCGCAAATAGCCTGAGCTGCGCGTTGGGGCACCCGCAATCGAGCAAGCGGCCACGCCCAACAACGGGCCCAGCATCCAAGGAATGGGGGTACGAAGCCATTGACACAACAATGCCGACGCCACCGCCACCAACAAGGTCAGGGCAATTTGAAACAGGCGCGGCAGTGCGTGCAACATCTTCTCAGCCATCAAACCTCAAGCAGCCCGCGCTGACCTCTTTGCCACTCAAGCATGCTTGCGAATGCTGTCGGCCAAGGTGTTCACCATTCTGTCGATGTGTTCTTTTTCCACAATGTAGGGGGGACAGAGCACCAGGTTTTCGCCGGCGGCACGCACCAACACACCGTTGTTGTAGCAGTCCAAGAAAATGTCATACGCCCGCTTGCCAGGTGCGCCGGGGATGGAGGCGAGCTCCACCGCGCCCGCCAAGCCCAAGCTGCGAATGCCAATCACGTTGGGTAAACCTTTGAAGGCGCTGTGCATGGCATCGCCCAACACAGGGCCCATTTGGCCCGCACGGGCAAACAGGTTTTCTTCTTTGAGCAGTTTCAAAGTGGCAATGGCAGCGGCGCAAGAGACGGGATGACCTGAGTAGGTGTAGCCGTGGAAAAACTCGATGGCGTAATCGGGCGCGCCGGAATTCATCATGGCGTCGTAAATGAAATCACGGCAGACCACGCCGCCCAAAGGAATGACGCCATTGGTGACGCACTTGGCAAAGTTGAGCATGTCGGGTACGACGCCGTAGTAGTCGGCGCCAAAGTTGGTGCCCATGCGGCCAAAGCCCGTGATCACTTCGTCAAAAATGAGCAAGATGCCGTGCTTGTCGCAAATCTCACGCAGGCGTTTGAGGTAGCCCTTGGGTGGCAAATACCAACCAGCCGAGCCGGCCACAGGCTCGACAATGATGGCCGCCACGTTGCTGGGATCGTGCAAGGCCAAGATGCGGCCTTCCAATTCCAGTAAGGGATCTTCTTGCCACACGGGCTCTTCGTTGTGAATGTAGGCGTGGTTAACCGGGTCATGGATAAAACGCATGTGGTCCACGCGGGGCAACAACTGCGCACCATAGACTTTGCGATTGGCAGGCAAACCGCCCACGCTCATGCCGCCAAAGTTCACGCCGTGATAGCCTTTTTCGCGGCCAATGAAGACATTGCGATGGCCTTCACCACGGGCACGGTGATACGCCAAGGCCACTTTCAAAGAGGTGTCCGCCGCCTCAGAGCCGGAATTGCAAAACAGCACTTTGTTGAGGTCGCCGGGGCAGAGATCGGCAATCATTTTGGCCGCTTCAAAGGCCTGATCGTTGCTGATTTGAAAGGCCGTGGCGTAGTCCAGCGTATCGAGCTGTTTTTTGATGGCCTCGGCAATGGGCTTGCGGTTGTGCCCAGCGCCCACGCACCACAAGCTCGAAATGCCGTCGACGACCTGGCGGCCATCGTGGGTGGTGAAATTCATGCCGTCGGCCGCGACAAACACCCGCGGTTCTTGCTTGAAATGGCGGTTGGCCGTGAAGGGCAACCATTGATGGTCCATGTTGAAGGCTGTGGTGCCTGCAGGCTGCTGGTTTTGTGGAGAAGACATGTGATCACCTCGCCGCCCCAAAAGGGCTAAAAATTCATCAAGTGATCAGTGTAAACCCGTCAAAGCTCAAGTTTTGGCAAAGTGGCCCTGTCCCTGCGACAATGTCGCCCATGAATCACGCATTTATTCTCACGCTTTCCTGCCCCGACAGAACGGGCATCGTGCACGCTGTATCGGGCTTTTTGCTAGAACGCGGCGGCAACATTGAAGAAGCCGCGCAATACAACGACCATGACACGGGTCTGTTTTTCATGCGCGTGCAATTTGCTTGCGACCAAGTCAGCGAGGCCGACTTGCGCACCCAATTGACCAGTTTTGCGGCGCCTTTCCAAATGACTTGGAACCTGCACAGCACCACGCAACCCATGCGCACGGTCATCTTGGTCAGCAAAGAAGGTCATTGCCTGAACGATTTGCTGTTCCGCTGGAAAAGCGGCTTGCTGCCCATCGACATTCGCGCCATTGTGAGCAACCACCGCGAGTTTTACCAATTGGCGGCCAGCTACAACGTGCCTTTCCACCACATTCCCGTGACGGCCGCCAACAAGGCCGAGGCCGAGGCCAAGCAGTTTGAAGTGATTCAAGCTGAAGGCGCAGAGTTGGTGGTGCTGGCGCGTTATATGCAAATTTTGTCGGACGACTTGTGCCGCAAGTTGTCAGGTCGGGCGATCAACATTCACCACTCGTTCTTACCCAGTTTCAAAGGTGCCAAGCCTTATTACCAAGCCCATGACCGCGGCGTCAAACTGATTGGTGCCACAGCACATTACGTGACTGCGGACCTGGACGAAGGCCCCATCATTGAACAAGACGTGGCGCGTGTAGACCACTCCAAAACGGTGGAAGACCTCACCACGCAAGGCCGCGACACCGAAAGCCAAGTTTTGGCGCGCGCTGTCAAATGGCACAGCGAACACCGTGTGCTGCTCAACGGCCACAAAACCGTCATTTTCAAATAAGTCCGATTGCCCTTACCCTTGCCCTTACCCTTGCCCTTGCCCTTTGCCTTTTACCCTTTGCGCTTGAAAGCTTTGTCATGAACGCACTCACCAACATCGATGCTTTGTCCCGCGCAGATCGCCAAGCGCAAGTGGTGGCTGCACTGAGTGCGGCATTGCCCCAGCATGCTTTGCTGTACACGCTAGAAGACACTGTGCCGTTTGAGTGTGATGGCCTCACGGCTTATCGTGAGCGGCCTTTGGTGGTGGCGTTGCCAGAAACCGAAGCGCAAGTGCAAGCCGTGCTCAAAGCATGTCATGCCTTGGCCGTGCCGGTGGTGGCGCGCGGTGCAGGCACCGGTTTGTCGGGCGGCGCCATGCCGCACAAAATGGGCGTGACCTTGTCCATGGCCAAGTTCAACCAAATTATCAAAATGGATGCGGTGTCGCGCACGGCGGTGGTTCAATGCGGCGTACGCAACTTGGCCATTTCGGAAGCCGCCGCGCCGCATGGTTTGTATTACGCCCCCGACCCCTCCAGTCAAATTGCCTGCACCATTGGCGGCAACGTGGCCGAAAACTCCGGTGGTGTGCATTGCCTGAAGTATGGCCTCACCTTGCACAACGTGCTCAAAGTGAAAGGCTTCACCATTGAAGGTGAGCCCATCACTTTTGGCAGTGATGCGTTGGACACCACGGGTTTTGATTTGCTGTCTGTCTTGGTCGGCAGCGAAGGCATGCTGGCCATCACCACCGAAGTCACCGTGAAGTTGGTGCCCAAGCCGCAATTGGCGCGATGCATCATGGCCAGCTTTGACGACATTCGCAAAGCCGGCGATGCTGTGGCAGCGGTCATTGCGGCCGGCATCATTCCAGCGGGTCTGGAAATGATGGACAAGCCCATGACAGCGGCCGTCGAAGATTTTGTCCATGCCGGTTATGACCTGAGCGCCGAAGCCATTTTGTTGTGCGAAAGCGATGGCACGCCCGAAGAAGTGGCCGAAGAAATTGAGCGCATGAGCGCCGTGCTGCGCGGCTGTGGCGCCACCGCCATCACGGTCAGCAAAGACGAGGCTGAGCGCTTGCGTTTTTGGAGCGGCCGCAAAAACGCCTTCCCTGCATCGGGCCGTATCAGCCCCGATTACATGTGCATGGACTCCACCATTCCACGCAAACGCTTGGCCGACATTTTGCTGGCCATTGCCGAGATGGAAAAGAAATACCAATTGCGCTGCGCCAACGTGTTTCACGCCGGCGATGGCAATCTGCATCCCCTCATCATGTTCGATGCCAACGACCCCGACCAAATGCACCGCTGCGAGTTGTTTGGCGCCGACATTTTAGAAACCAGTGTGGCCATGGGCGGCACTGTCACAGGTGAGCACGGTGTGGGCATTGAAAAACTCAACAGCATGTGTGTGCAGTTTTCAAGCGAAGAAAATGCGCAAATGTTTGCGCTGAAAAAAGCCTTTGACCCCTTGGGCTTGCTCAACCCTGGCAAAGTCATTCCCACGCACAACCGCTGCGCGGAGTACGGCAAGATGCTGGTGCGTGGTGGGCAAATTTCACACCCCGATTTGCCGCGTTTCTAAACCACGCGTCTAACGGTGGCCAAAAATAGCGGTGCCCACACGCACGCAGGTACTGCCTTCGGCAATGGCCGCTTCTAAATCGCCAGTCATGCCCATGGACAGGGTGTCCACATCCAGGCCTGATGCCTTCAAACTGTCGAACAAGTCTTTGGCCTGACGGTGCACTGCGCGAGCCGCCGCTTCGTTGTCGGTGGGCTCGGGAATGGTCATGATGCCGCGCAATTGAAGGTGCGGCAATTGCGCCACCGCCTGTGCCAAGGCCATGAGCTCTGAAGGCGCCACACCCGATTTGTTGCTGCCGCCATCGACATTCACTTGCAAGCACACTTGTAAAGGTGGCAGCTCGGCAGGTCGTTGTGCCGACAAACGTTCTGCAGTTTTGAGTCGGTCAATGCTGTGCACCCACGCAAAGTTTTCAGCCACCAGCTTGGTTTTGTTGCTTTGAATGGGGCCAATGCAATGCCACTCCAAAGACAAATCTGCCAATGACGCGATTTTGTCCACGCCTTCTTGGATGTAGTTCTCACCAAACACCAACTGACCTGCGGCATGTGCGTCGCGTATCGCTTGCGCGGGCATGGTTTTGGACACCGCCAACAACTTGACTGCATCAAGGGGGCGGCCAGTCGCAAGACATGCAAGCTCAATTCGCTTGCGGACTTGCGCCAGGTTGGCTGAAACTGAAGTGCTCATGGATCGAGCTTACCAAATCTCAACTCAACTCAAAAATTCAATGCATTGGCAGAACCTCTTGCGCTTGGCGCGAAACCTGGGCGCATCAGATGTGCACTGGACAACTGGCGACATGCCTTGGCTGCGGATCGATGGTCACCTGCGGCGAGTGGCAGATTGGTGCGCACCTCAGGCGCTGCCGGACGAAATGCTGTCACGCGTGATGCGGGCAGAGGATGTGCATGGCATTCGCAATGCTTTGCTTCAAACCCATGCATGGGTCAATGCACACGCGATTGACCCGACACAAGCACACAACAACCTCGACTTTGCCGTGTCTCTGCCAGCGCTTGGCCGCTTTCGGGTCAATGCGTTTGCACAAGATCGTGGACCGGCTTTGGCACTGCGCTTGATTGCCTCACACTTGCCAGACCTTGTGAGCCTAAAGGCGCCGGCTTGTGTTGCCAATTGGGGACTGCAGCCCCATGGTTTGGTGCTCATCACGGGTCCAACAGGCAGTGGCAAATCCACACTGCTGAGCGCTTTGCTGCATCACATCAACACACACCGCGAAGCGCATGTCTTGACCCTAGAGGACCCCATTGAATTCATCCACACCTCGCAACGCAGCTTGGTGCACCAGCGTGAAGTGGGCCGCGACACACCCGACTTTGAATCGGGCTTGCGCGCGGGATTGCGCGAAGACCCCAATGTGCTGCTGGTGGGCGAGTTGCGCGACAGCACCACCATCAAGCTGGCATTGACGGCCGCTGAAACGGGTCACTTGGTGCTGGCCACCTTGCACACCGCCAGCGCACCGCAGGCACTGGACCGCTTGGTCGATGCCTTTCCCTCGCATGAAAGAGAGGGTGTGCGGGCCTTGTTTGCCGAATGCTTGGTGGCCGTGCTGGCGCAAACACTGTGCCCTCATCGCTCGGGGCAAGGCCGCGTGGCAGCGCACGAAATCATGGTGGCCACACCGGCTGTGCGCAACCTCATGCGGGCGGGCAAAGTCAGCCAGTTGTACGCACTGCTGCAAACAGGTCAAGCAGTGGGCATGCAAACCCTGGACCAAAGTTTGTTGCGTTTGTTTCACAGCCAAGAAATTAGCCAGCAGACGCTGGAGCGACTCCGAAAATACCCGCAAAATCCAAAACTGATGGACAATCACGCCTTAGAAGATTGACCTTCGATTCAGTCTTTCTGTTCACCCCTTATTTCAAACCCCAACACTGAACGCACCATGAGCAGCTTGAACGCCAAAACCTACGAATCCGCACCTTCACAACATGTGGCCTTTTTGGGCCTGGGCGTCATGGGCTACCCCATGGCAGGTCACTTGGCACGTGCTGGCCATGCCGTCACGGTTTACAACCGCAGCGAAGCCAAAGCTGCTGCTTGGTGCAAAGAGTTTGCCGATTCACGCCAGCCGGCTCATGCGCCCACACCCCGCGAAGCCGTGAAGAATGCCGACATCGTTTTTTGCTGTGTCGGCAATGACGACGATTTGCGCGCGGTGGTCTTAGGTCCTGACGGCGCCTTTGCCGGCATGAAAAAAGGCGCTATTTTGGTGGACCACACCACGGCTTCGGCCAATGTGGCGCGCGAACTGTATGCCACTGCCAAAGCCCAAGGTCTGCACTTCATTGACGCCCCTGTGTCGGGTGGTCAGGGCGGTGCGCAAAATGGTTTGCTGACCGTGATGTGCGGCGGTGATGCCGCCGTGTTTGAGACCACCAAGCCCGCGGCCATGGCTTTCTCTCGCGCTTACACCCTCATGGGCGAGTCGGGTGCAGGTCAACTGACCAAAATGGTCAACCAAGTGTGCATTGCCGGTCTGGTGCAAGGCTTGTCAGAAGCGATTGCCTTTGGCCAAAAAGCAGGGCTCGACATGAACTTGGTGTTGGACGTCATTGGCAAAGGTGCGGCACAAAGCTGGCAAATGGACAACCGCGGCAAAACCATGGTGGCCGACAAATTTGACTTTGGATTTGCCGTCGACTGGATGCGCAAAGACTTGGGCCTGGTGATGGAAGAGGCCAAAAGCAATGGCGCACGCTTGCCTGTCACGGCTTTGGTCGACCAGTTCTATGCCGATGTCCAGCAAATGGGCGGTAAGCGCTGGGACACCTCCAGCCTGATCAAACGCTTGGGCTAAGCACGCTGCCGGGGATTTGCCACAAAAAAGGGCTCTGATTTCAGAGCCCTTTTTGCTTTGGCATGCGGCCTATTACAGCTTAGGCTGGGCCTGAGGGGACAAAGGCTGGGCGCTGATGCGCTTGAGCTCTTCTTCAGAAATGGTCTCAAACACTCGCACCACCTTGACCACGCCGCTGACGCTGCCACTGCGTGCAATTTCAGATGCGCGCTGCGCTTCACGGGCGGTAACGCGGCCCATCAAATACACAATGCCGCGCTCGGTGATGACTTTGAAAGCATTGGACTGCAAGTCTTTGGCATCGACCAACAAGGCTTTGATTTGACCGGTGGTGATGGCGTCTTTGGAGCGCTGTGTCAGGGAACTGGCAGGCTGAACGGCCAAGTCATTGACCACGGAATTGACGTTTTCTTGGCTTTTGGCCAAGCGTTCCGCCCGGTCTTTTTCGGCCGCAGAGCTGACCTCACCGGTCAACAGCACCATGCGGTTGTAGCTGGTGACGTTGACGTGCGCGGCATCGCTGAGGTTTTGGCGAAGGCCTTGTGCCGTTCGCAACTCAATGCCTTCGTCTTCCAACTGAATGCCTGTGGTGCGGCGGTCAATGGCCACCATGCCACTCATCACAGCACTGCCCACCACCAAAGGTGCGCAAGCCGACAAACTGGTGATGACGGCACTGACAGCCAAACCAGACAGCATCCAACGTTTGAGATTGAGTTTCACTTGAAATTCCTTAGAGAGTCTTGTCATATTTTAATCGGGTGTTGGGAGAAAGTGAATTCAGCCAAGCTTGGAGCGCTTTAAGAGATGGCGTCCTGATCGCCCATGAGCTGGGCATCGACGCCATCGCACAGGCAATGCAAGGCCAGTTGTTGCACTTCGCGAATGCGCGCCGCACGGTCATGGGGGATGCCCACATGCACATCGGTCTCGCGCAGGGCTTTGGCCACCGCGCCACCGCCTTTGCCCGTCAGGGCAATGACGGTCATGTCGCGCTCGTGCGCCGCATGCAGGGCTCGCATCAGACCTTCTTCTTCGCCGTTGGCCGTCAGCAACAACAACACATCGCCGGCCTGTCCCAATGCACGGACTTGGCGCGCCAAGCCGGCATAAGCGGGATCGCCCATGCCTTCGTGCCGCAAGGCGATGGCCGCCAACTCGGGGCGCTCTCGCTCAAAACCACCGACAAACAGGCTGGCAAAGTACTGCGCCAAAGCCGCCGAACTGCCCTCACCGCACACCATCACCTTGCCACCACTGGTGACACAGGCCATGAGCGCCTGAACGCCAGCGTCCAAAGGCTTGGCCAATGTTTCGGCGGCCTGGTACTGCAGGTCGGCACTGTCGATGAAATGTTGCTGAATGCGCAGGTCTAACATGAGCAGGATGATACCTGCTGCGCATGACGCTTGGCATGCACGTCTACCATGCACTCGCATCAAACGCCGCCTTCTGCCATATGAGACCTTCGGCTTCCCAAGCCACGACGTCGAACCGGGTGGGCGGCAAGGGCTGCCAACGCCACAAGAAGTAACGTGCAGCAAAGATGATGCGGCGTTGTTTGGCCCGGCTGACGCTGCCCAAGGCACCGCCAAACTGGCGTTGCGTGCGCCTTCGCACCTCGACAAACACCAAGGTACTGTCAGATTCTTGCAAAATGAGGTCGATTTCGCCGCCGCCCCTGCCAGGCGTTCGATAATTGCGCTGTAACAAATGCAAGCCCTGCTGTTGTAAAAAGAGAAGCGCTGCATCTTCTGCGGCATCGCCCATTTGTTTGGTGCTTTGCCGGGCGATTGGCTTCATGATTGGCGATGCACCTTGAATTTTGCGTTGACTTGTAGGACCTAGGAACACCATTGACTTCACCATCTGAACATTTTGAACGGTCTGAAACGCCCACTTCATCGCTTGATTTAAAGGCAGTTGATTTAAAGGCAGTTGATTCAACGGCGGCAACTTTGCCCCCTGCAAGTGCAGGTGCGTCCTTGGCGTCCGTTTATGGCAAAGCCTTTCAGGCCGCACGTGAAGCAGTGGGTCCTCAAAACCATCCCGTCAGCACACTGTATGTGGTGGCCACCCCCATTGGCAATCTGGCAGACATCACTTTGCGCGCTTTGTATGTCATTGAAAGGGCCGACACACTGGCCTGCGAAGACACCCGTCACACGCAACAGTTGTTGCGGGCTTATGGTTTAGATCGAGGCAACTCGCAATTGCTGGCTGTGCACCAGCACAACGAAACCGAGGCGGCTGCGCAAGTCATCGCGCGTTTAGCGCAAGGCCAACGTGTGGCTTATGTCAGCGATGCTGGCACGCCAGCCATCAGCGATCCGGGCGCACGCTTGGTGGCCGCCGTTGCCGCGGCTGGCTACAGAGTGATGCCCTTGCCAGGGGCCAGCAGTGTCACCACATTGCTCAGTGCCGCAGGCATGACAGGCGAAGGCGGTTTTGTGTTTACAGGCTTCTTGTCGTCCAAAGCCACCGAACGACAGCGTGCGGTTGACATCATCCAAGCCGAATCGCGCGCCGTCGTATTGCTAGAAGCCCCCCATCGCATTGAAGCTTTGGCACAAGCGCTGTCTAGTTTGGGTTCGCGCTTGATCACGGTGGGTCGTGAATTGACCAAGCAATTTGAAACTGTGCACACCGTGCCTGCGCAAGACCTGCCCGCGTGGTTTACACAAAAAGCCGACCATGTGCGCGGTGAATTTGCGCTGGTCGTTCATGCTTTGGACAAACCCAAGCAAGACCACAGCGAAGCCTTAGATGCAGTCAGTTTGCGCACGCTTAAATTGCTGCTGACCGAGTTGCCCTTGAAGACGGCCGTCAAACTCACCAGCGACATCACCGGCGCTTCTAAAAATGTGGTTTATGACACTGCGCTCAGTTTGAAAAAAGGCTTGGACTGAAGGCGGCGTCAGGTCTCAATGAATTTGAAACCTGAACCTCATTCACTTAACGCTTGCGCAAGCCTAGCCACATCACGGCGCCCACCACCAAAGCGGCACCCACCAACTGTATGGGCGCAATGGCTTGGTCAAGCAGTGCCCAAGCCAAGGTCAAGGCAAACACAGGCTCGACGTTCATGATGGCCGAGTTGCCCACCACACCCAAACGAGGCAGGACGGTAAACAAGATGGTGAAGGCCGTGCCGTATAAGAAGGTCAAAAGCCCTAAGCCCCACCAACCGGCCGGCGCATCGGGCAAATGAAAACCACCCTGGCTGAATGCTGCGGCCACGGCCAGCACACCGACCAAGGACATCGAAGAAAAGGTGCGCACGCGCCCATCTAAGCCGGCGGTTTCGTGTTGGGTGTAGACCAGTGCCAAACCAAAGGTGGCCGAGGCGGCCAGAGCAAACGCCACACCACTGCCAATTTGCGCCCAATGTTCGGACGCGCCCAAACCAGAAGCGGCACCCATCACATCCAAGGCCAAGGCCAAGCCCACCAAAATAAGGGGCATGCTCCATAGCACGGCTTTTTCGGGTTGGTGCTTGTAGAGCACACGCGCCCAAAATGCGGTGGACAAGGGATAGGTATTGAAGGCCAACAAAGCCAAGGCCACGGGCAATCTGGCCACCGAAGAATACAAACAAACACTTTGAACGGCAATGATCAAACCGATGAGGGGCAAGTATTTTTTGTGCCGCGGCTCTAGTCGAATTGGCACTTTCTGTTGCCACAAAATCAGACCCACCACCAAGGCCGTGACCGCACTTCGAAAACTCACGGCGGTGATGACGTCTACGCCGTGGTTGAACGCAAAGCGCGCAGCCACATGGTTGGCGCCCATCATGAAGGCCACCAACAACAAAGTGGCAAAGGCGGTGATGGACAGGGCTTTGGATGTTTCAGTCATGATTTCATTGTGGCGGGTAGAGCCCGCGAACACTGGCATGCAAGCGACTGAGGCCCAACAAGGCGTCGGTGTAAGGGGTGTTCACTTGTGTCAGTTGCCCCAACTCGCGCACGCCGCTGACCAACGCATCGAGCTCCACCGTTTTACCGGCTTCTACATCTTGCAACATGGATGTTTTGAACGCACCCAACTTCATGGTGACCGCGTGCCGGTCCTCGGGCATTTGCGCAATAGGGATCCCTATTTTTTCACCAATAGCTTTGGCCTCCAGCATCACCTTCGAGACAAAGTCGCGCACCAAATCGTCTTTCAAAATGAGGTCGGTGGTGGCGCCGGTGATGGCGCTGATGGGGTTCACGGTCATGTTGCCCCAGAGTTTGTACCAAACGTCTTTTTGAATTTGCGCAGAGGCGCTGGCATTGAAACCGGCTGCTTGCAAATCTGCCACCAACTGCTGCACGCGTGCACTGACCTCCCCGTTTTGTGCCGCAGGCTCGCCCACAATCAAGCCTTGGCCAAAGTGATGACGCACCACACCCGGCGCATCGAGTGAGCAACTGGCATGCACCACACAGCCCACCACATGGTGCGCTGGAATGGCTTGGGCAATGCGGCCTTCGGGGTCGATGGTGTTGAGGGTGGTGCCTTGCAACTTGCCACCAAAGCCTTGAAAGAACCACCAAGGCACGCCGTTCATGGCGGTCATCACGAGGGTGTTGGGGCCCAGCAGAGGCGCTATGCCTTTTGCGACATCGGCCATGGCGGGCGCCTTGACGGCAACAATGACCAAATCTTGGGGCCCTAAATCGGCGGGCTGCACAGACACCTTGACATCTGCTTTGATGCGAGCATCAGCTGCTTGCGTTTGAACGCACTGCAGGCCATTTTTTTGCAAAGCGTCAAGCGTGGCACCGCGCGCCACCACACTCACCTCATGGCCTGTTTGTGCCAAGTGAACACCGATCCACCCACCAATGGCGCCTGCGCCGTAGATGCAAACTTTCATAAACGATAGCTTTCTTCGGGACGCACCATGCCGCGGTCCACTTGTCGAATGAGGGCGTCGAGTACATCAGTGCCCGCACCATGGTTGGGATTGAATTGCAGGGCATCGCGCGTGCATTTGGCAGCGATGTTGTCACTCACAGGAATGACCGCTTGCGGGCCGCCCATGCTGAAGGTGGCCAATTGAATTTCACAGGCACGTTGCAGGGTCCACAAAATGGCAAAGGTTTGCGGCAACGTGGCGCCCCATGACAGCAAGCCATGGTTGCGCAAAATCACTGCCTGCTTGTTGCCAATGCTCTTGAGCAAGCGCGGCGCTTCATCGGCATGGATGGTGATGCCTTCAAAGTCATGGTACGCGATCATGTCGTGGAGTTGCGCGGTGTAAAAATTAGTTTGTTGCAAACCGTCTTTTAAACAAGCGACCGATACACCTGCGGTGGTGTGCGTGTGCATGACGCAATGTGCGCCCGGCAAGCTGTCGTGGATGGCCGCATGCACCGTAAAGCCTGCAGGATTGACCGGGTAGGGCGAACCATCCAAGGCTTTGCCCTTGAGGTCAATCTTGACCAAGTTGCTGGCAGTGACTTCGCTGTAATGCAAACCAAACGGATTGATCAAGAAATGTTTTTCTGAGCCACTCACTTCTTGCGGCAAGCGCAAGGTGATGTGGTTGTAAATCATCTCAGTCCAGCCCAAGAAAGCAAAGACGCGGTAGCACGCCGCCAATTGCACACGCGCTTCCCATTCTTTGGGGTGCACCTCATGCTGCAATGAGCGAACCGTCGGCAGTTGATGCTTCAGCATGATCAATACACCTGGCCGGACGCGGGCAACTCAATGCCTGCATTGGGTTTGAATTTTTTCGCCAGTGCGGCGGTTTGGCGCACCAAGATTTGCGTGTCCAAACCCACGGCCACAAACAAAGCGCCCAGTGCCAAATAGTGTTTGGCTTGCGCCTCGTCGGACGTCAAGATGCCGGGTGCTTTGCCTGCTTTCAAAATGCGTGCAATCGCATCTTCAATGGCCGCTTGCACTTCTGGGTGATTGGGATCACCCACGTGGCCCAAAGAAGCAGACAAATCGGCGGGGCCAATGAAGACGCCATCCACACCAGGTGTGTTGGCAATGGCGTCCAAGTTTTTCAAAGCTTCACGTGTTTCGGCCTGCACCAACAAGCACACTTGTTCATTGGCTTCTTTGGTGTAGTTGGGAAACATGCCCCAACGCGACGCCCGTGCGCCGCCCATGCCGCGCACGCCGCCCTTGCCATCGTTTTGTGGATAGCGCATGGCTTGCACCAACTGCGCCGCTTGCTCGGGTGTGTCCACCATGGGAATCAGCAGCGTTTCGGCACCCAAATCCAAATACTGTTTGATCAATGCCGTATCGCCCACTGGCACACGGGCAATGGCGTTGTTGACAGGATAGGCCGCAATGGCTTGAAGTTGTTGTTGAATGCTTTGCAAGTTGTTGGGTGCATGTTCACCATCGATCAACAACCAATCGAAGCCTGCCATGGCGCACATTTCGGCGCTGTAACTGTTGGCCAGCCCCATCCACAATCCAATTTGCGCTTGCTTTTCAGAGATGGCTTTTTTAAAACGATTGACAGGAGTTTTCATGTGGCTTCTTTCAGTTGAATTTAAATTGCAGTCGACCTAAGGGGCCGTAGTCTGCGTCGAACACATCGCCCACTTTGGCAGGCACGGGTTTGGTGAAGGAGCCGGCCAACACAATTTGGCCGGCCTTTAAATGTTCACCCCAGGGCGCCAACTTATTGGCCAGCCAAGCAATGCCCACTGCGGGGTGGCCTTGTACGCCGGCTGCCAAACCTGTTTCTTCGACCACACCATTCAGTTTGAGAATGGCGCCGCACCATGGCAAATTGGTGGTGAGGGGATCGACTTTTTCAGCGCCCACCACAATGCCGGCATTGGCCGCGTTGTCGCTGATGGTGTCAAACACTTTGCGCATCACTTTGGTGTGACGGTCAAATTGCTCAATGCGTGAATCGATGATTTCAATGGCAGGTGTGACGTACTCGGTGGCCGCCAACACTTCTTCAACAGTGACGTTTGGACCTTGTAAATCTTTTTTCAACACAAAGGCCAACTCCACTTCCACGCGCGGCACCACAAAGTCGGTGTAGGCAATGTCTAGCGTTTGACCGGGTGTGCAGGTGTACAGCATGTTGTCGAGCAGCGTGCCGTAATCGGGTTCGTCAATTTGGCTGGCCTGCTGCATGGCGCGCGAGGTGAGGCCAATCTTGTGACCAATCACTTGACGGCCTTGGGCCAATTGCAAAGCCACCCAGGCGCGGCTCACACGGTAACCGTCTTCAATGGTCATGCCTGGAAAACGTTTGGAAAAGTGCTCAACTTGCTTGCGCGTGGTTTGCGCTTGCTGCAATTCGGCAGCCAGTTCTGCAATGCGTTGGGAATCAAACATGCGTTTCTTTCAAAGGGCCGCAAACAAAGGATGGATGTTGCTGTGTTTGTTGTCAAACACTTCGGGACCCACATCAATTTGCAAAGTGATGCCGATGTGGCGTTTGGCAAAGAGATCGGCAAAGTGTTTTTTGGTGACCTCGACCAAGGTGTCGCCTGCACGCTTTTGCGTGGCCTCACTGCGCCCTTTGCCCATGCGTACATTCAAATACACAAACGCATAATCTTCCGAGCCGCCGTGCGGATTGTTGTCAAACTGCGCAGCCTTGCGGCCTGCTGCGCCGCCATCGGCCACGGCATAGTGTGGCGCAGGGTAGGCCAACACGCGCGTGCCGCCCGTAGGAAACACTTGCTTACCTGCTTCGTCCATCACTGTGAGCATGGCATCAGCCAAATCACGACACAAAACTTTCATGTT
Source organism: Limnohabitans sp. (assembly GCA_030158125.1). Taxonomy (GTDB): domain Bacteria; phylum Pseudomonadota; class Gammaproteobacteria; order Burkholderiales; family Burkholderiaceae_C; genus Limnohabitans_A. Next base: position 89,397 of record JAOATL010000015.1, read on the forward strand.
GGTTTCAGCGTCCAACTGGCCCGTGTACAAAATCACCAAATGCGGCATGTGACAACTTTCGAAAAATATTACAAACGGCTGGCCCCTGCTGCATACACCGCAGCAGGATCTTTCAAGCTTTTGAGATTGAGATGGGTGATGGCCTGTCCTGCTTCGTCTTTGACCTCAGTCACTGGAAACACCACATTGATTTGTCCTGTGCCCGAACTGGGAAAGTAAGGCGTGACCACTTCCGCTTTGCCTTGGTACTGGTCCCAACCCAACAAGCCCAGCAGCATGGCGGTGTCGTGCATGAAACCTTCGCCATGCCCTTTGGCGGCGTATTCGGGCAGCATGGCGCAGAAGGTTTTCCAATCGCCGCGCTGCCACATTTCAACCACGGCGTGGTCTAACTGCTCTAAAAATGGACTCCACATTTTGTTGGCGTACTCGGGCGCCAAGCCATTTTGTGCAAAGCGGTGCGACAAAGAGCCGCTGGCAAAGAAGGCCACTTTGCCGTCGTAGTGTTGCTCTACGGCGCGGCGCATGGCCCAGCCCAGTTGCGCACTTTCGGCCAAGGAATGCACCATGCACAAAGCAGAAACAGAAATCACTTTGTAGTGCCGGTCGGTGTTCATGTAGCGCATAGGCACCAGCGTGCCGTACTCCAAAGCCAAGCTGGTGTGCTCGTGCGCCAAGGTTGTGACGCCCGCTTCATTGCAGGCCTTGGCCAAGATGTGCCCCAGTGCAGGATTGCCATCGTACTCGTACGGCATGTTGCTGATGAAGTGCGGCAACTCGTTGCTGGTGTAGTTGCCTTTGAAATGCACCGCATTGTTCAAGTGATACGCAGAGTTGACCAACCAGTGCGTGTCAAACACCACAATGGTGTCCACGCCCAAGGCGCGGCAGCGTCTGTCAATTTCGTGATGACCATCGATGGCAGCTTGGCGTGTCCCTTTTTGCGGGCCGTCCAACTCGCTCAAATACATGGACGGCACGTGCGTGATTTTGGCCGCGAGTGACACTTGTCCCATGCTCAAACTCCCCAATGTGGAATGTGGTGCGAGCCCATCGACACCGCCACGTTTTTAGGTTCGCAAAATACTTCGTAACTCCAAGTGCCGCCTTCGCGGCCAGTGCCGCTGGCCTTGGTGCCGCCAAAGGGTTGACGCAAATCGCGCACGTTTTGGCTGTTCACAAAACACATGCCGGCTTCTACGGCAGCCGCCACGCGGTGCGCGCGGCCAATGTTTTCGGTCCACACATAACTGGACAAACCGTATTGAATGTCGTTGGCCAATTCAATGGCGTGGGCTTCATCGCGGAATGGAATGATGCAAGCCACCGGGCCAAAGATTTCGTCTTGCGCAATCTTCATGCGGTTGTCGACATCGGCAAACACGGTTGGCCACACAAAGTTTCCGTTCTTCACGCGATCGGATAAGTCTGCTGCATACGAGGGTTTGTCCAAACCACCGCACAACATCGTGGCGCCCTCTTTCGGACCCAACTCAATATAGCTTTTAACTTTGGCCAAATGCGCTTGGCTGATCATGGGACCCACAATGGTGTTTTCGTCTAAGGGGTCGCCCACTGAAATGCGCTTAGCGCGCTCTGTGAACTTTTGCACAAAGTCGGCGTAGATGCTTTGCTGCACCAAGATGCGACTGCCCGCCGTGCAACGCTCACCGTTGTTGCTGAAGATCATGAAGACTGCCGCATCCAAAGCGCGCGGCAAATCGGCATCTTCAAAAATCACAAACGGCGATTTGCCGCCCAGTTCCATGCTGAACTTTTTAAGACCTGCACTTTGCACAATGCGATTGCCGGTGGCGGTGGAACCTGTGAAAGAAATAGCACGCACGTCAGGGTGCGACACCAAAGGCTCGCCGGCATCGCGGCCATAACCATGCACCAAATTCAATACGCCCGGTGGCACGCCGGCCTCCAACGCCAACTCCCCTAAACGCGCAGCAGACATGGGCGACAACTCGCTCATCTTCAACACCGCGGTGTTGCCAAATGCCAAGCAAGGCGCCACTTTCCAAGTGGCGGTCATGAAGGGCACATTCCAAGGACTGATCAATGCGCAAACACCTACAGGGTGAAACAGCGTGTAGTTCAAATGGGTAGGCGTGGGATAGGTATGCCCATCCACGCGGGTGCACATTTCTGCAAAGTAAGAAAAGTTGTCGGCAGCGCGCGGCACCAATTGTTTGCCGGTTTGCGAAATGGTTTGACCGCAATCGCGTGTTTCTGTTTCAGCAATTTGGGGTACATGTTTAGTAATAAGCTCACCCAACTTGCGCATGATCTTGGCGCGCTCTGTAGCAGGTGTGCCAGCCCATTTAGGAAAGGCGGCCTTAGCAGACGCTACAGCTTGATTCACTTCATCGATGCCGCCCGAGGACACTTCGGCCAGTACTTCTTGTGTGGCGGGGTCGCGTGTTTCAAAAGTTTGCGAGCTGGCAACGGCTTTGCCGTCAATCAAATGGTCGATGCGCATGTCTTTGTTCCTTTATTCTGTTCTTGGCTTGGCAAGATTCACTCACCCAAGGTGTTGATCAAATCGCCCACACCTTCAATGCGGGTGACGATCACATCGCCCACATTGCAATTCACCACGCCATCTGGCGTGCCCGTCAAAATCAAATCGCCGGGTTGAAGCGTCATGAAGGCACTGAAGTACTCAATCAAAGTGGGCACGTCAAAAATCATGTCGCGCGTGTGGCCGCTTTGTGTCACTTGCCCATTCACGGTGGTTTGCAAACTCAAATTCATGGGACTGCCGTATTGGTCATGGATGTCTTTGGCATCCACCAACCACGGCCCAATGGGCGTGCAGGTATCGCGATTCTTCACGCGGAAATTGGGGCGGTACCAGTTTTCCAAATAGTCGCGAATGGCGTAATCGTTGGCAACGGTGTAGCCGCCCACATAGTCGTACGCATTTTCTTTTTTCACATGCTTGGCAGTGCGGCCAATGACCACGGCCAACTCGCACTCGTAGTGCATGTACGTCACGCCCTGCGGTCTGCGCGTGATGGCCTTGTGACCGATCAATGACGCTTCACCTTTGACAAACACCAAGGGCTCTTCAGGCGCTTTGAACGCCAACTCTTTGGCGTGATCGGCGTAATTTAAACCCAAAGCCAAAATGGTTCTGGCCTGCGGCACAGGTGCCAAAGGCGGCAACCACACCACTTCGTCAAACTTCAAGCGTTTGCCAGCCCAAGGGCTGCGCGTGAGCAACAACTCGCCGTCCGATTCCACCGCTTCGTGAATGGCGCCAGCCCATGCAATGCGTGCGTGTTTCATGCGGCACCTCCGACGAATGTGTTGACCAAGGTGTCAAAGCCTTCGGCAGAAATTTCCACCACATCGCCCACCTTGGCGCGAGGGCGCTTGCCATCGGGCAAGCAGTCGCTGCCGAGCAACAACACATCGCCTTCTTGAAAGGTCATGAACTCGGAAATGTCTGACAGCAATGTTTGTGATTTGCGCACAGTGTCTGCGTAGTTCACACGCTGCACCACTTGCCCATTCACCTTGACGGTGATCACCACCGCGTCGGTCTTGACCTGCGCAATGGCCAGCGCTTTGGCGCCCACGCCCAAGAAACCATCGACACATTTGAACTTCACAGGCGGTCTGTAATAGCTCTCGTGCGGAATGGACACATCGTTCACCAACACACAAGCCACCGGCTTGGCATCTGGGCCAAACACCCAAGCCAAGTTGGCACCAATGTCCACATCGGCTACCGCAGAGGGAATTGCAATGCTGTCACCCGAGGCTGTGAACGTGTTGGCGGTTTTGATGAACAACACAGGTGCTTTGGGCGCGCCTTTGTGTGGCGCCTCACTCATCTGCGGCGCTCTTAAGTTCCACTCTTGTTGAAAATTCAACAAGGCGCCATACACCGTGCCTTGCGGCCAAAAGCGTGTGTCGCTGTCCTGGTTTGGATTCATCTTGCTCATTCCATTTCTTCCACCGCTTCGTCCATGGGAGAAGTCTCCAACTGAATCACGGCATCTAACAATTGATACAACTGCGCTAATTTTTGTTTGCCCAGTTCGCTCTCCATCCAGGCGTAATGCGCCTCAATGGCTTCAGACAACTTGGCCACCTTTGACAAGCCCAGCTTTGTAGCGCGCACCACGGTTCTGCGTGCATCTTGTGAGCAGCGGCTGCGCTCAATCAAGCCATCGCGTTCCATCCGCGTGAGAACACCCGTCAAGCTAGGTCCTAGCAAAAAGGCCTCCCGTGCAACACGGCCTGTTTCTACGCCCTCCGCTGCCTCTGTGCTGTTGGCGTGCTCACCCAATACACGCAACACTCGCCACTGCTGGTCAGACAGCCCATGCTCTCGCAGACTGGGGCGGGTGTGCGTCATCACCGCCTCGCGTGCTTGAAGCAGCAGACGAGGCAAATTGCGGTGAACGAAAGCTTGTTGTTTCATGGCGTCTTCATTTATTTAACATGTTAAATGAATTTCAAAGAGACGCAAAATCGGGTTAACCCGCTCTCTTGTCAGAATTTGCTGTGCTGGCTTGCACCGTGAGCCTTTGCAAAGGGAATAATTGAGCCATGCACACGTCTTTTTTTGAAGCCCACCCCATCCGATTGGTCCAAGCGCCCATGGCCGGATCGCAAAACCACTTGTTGGCTGCGGCCGTTTTTAAAGCTGGCGGGTTGGGCAGCGTGCCTGCAGCCATGTTGAATGCCGAGCAACTGCACAAAGAATTGACGTCCTTTCAAATGGCCGTCGCGGCAGACATCAACGCCTCAGCATGGGGAAACTTCCTGCCGGTCAACGTCAATTTCTTTTGCCACACGCCGCCGTCAGCCCAGCCAGAAAAAGAGTCTGCTTGGCGCCTCAAACTCTCATCGACATATCAGTCGTACGGCATCGACCCCCGGTCTGTGGGCTCGGGCCCTGGCCGCGCACCGTTCAGCGAGGAAAGCCTGTCGCTCATGGGCCAGTTCAAACCAGCCGTGGTCAGCTTTCACTTTGGTTTGCCCAAAGCCGAATGGGTGCAGCAACTCAAAGCTTGGGGCATTCAAATTTGGTCGTCTGCCACCACGGTGCCAGAAGCCCAATGGCTAGAACAACACGGCGCAGACGCCATCATTGCCCAAGGCCTTGAAGCGGGCGGTCATCGCGGCATGTTTCTCACAGAAGATCTGAGTACCCAAGTGGGCACTTTGTCTTTGCTGCCTCAAATGGTGAAAGCGGTGAAGCTGCCCGTGATCGCGGCAGGCGGTATTTCCAGTGCTGCAGCTGTTAGGGCGGCCAAGGCTTTGGGCGCCAGTGCGGTGCAAGTGGGCACGGCGTTCTTAACCAGCCACGAAGCCAGCACCAGTGCCTTGCACCGGCAAGCCCTGTTGTCAGAGGCCGCTCGCCATACCGCCTTGACCAACCTGTTCAGTGGCCGCCCTGCGCGCGGCATCGTGAACAAGTTCATGCAAGACTTTGGGCCCCTCAACCCCGATGCGCCAGCCTTCCCTTTGGCCACAGCCGCCGTTGCCCCTTTACGAGCCGCCGCAGAGGCCAAGGGTTCCGCTGACTATTCGCCTCTGTGGTCTGGCCAAAACGCCTCCGACTGCGAAGCCTTGCCCGCCGCCGACATCACGCACAAACTCTTGCAAGGGTGGGCATGATCTGGCCTTTTTCAAATTTGTTCCCGGCAGGGTGTTAGGCTAGCCACATGGCCAAAGACAAAACGATTTTCACGTGCACCGATTGTGGTGGCACCACCCCACGTTGGTTGGGCAAATGCCCCGCCTGCGGCGCATGGAACACCCTCATTGAAAGCACGGTCGACGCAGGCGGCAGCGCCAAAAACCGCTACACCAGCCAATTTCAAGCGCTGGCCAAAACTTCAGAGCTCACCAAACTAGGCGACATTGAAGCCACCGACGTCGACCGCAGCCCCACGGGCATCGAAGAACTCGATCGCGCTTTGGGCGGTGGCGTGGTGGAAGGCGGCGTGGTTTTGATAGGCGGCGATCCGGGCATTGGCAAATCCACCTTGCTGTTGCAAGCCTTGGATGCCCTGCAACGCAAGGGCATGAACACCTTGTATGTCACAGGCGAAGAAAGCGGCGCCCAAGTGGCCTTGCGCTCCAGGCGTCTGGGCTTGGACCACAGCCAAGTTCAAGTCCTGGCCGAAATTCAGCTGGAAAAAATCCTAGCCACCCTCCAAACCGAGCGACCCCACATTGCGGTCATCGACTCCATTCAAACGGTGTATTCCGACCAACTCACCTCGGCCCCAGGCTCAGTGGCGCAAGTCAGAGAATGTGCCGCACACCTTACAAGGGCGGCCAAAGCCACCGGCACAGCCATCGTCTTGGTCGGTCACGTGACCAAAGAAGGCGCGCTGGCTGGCCCCCGTGTTTTGGAGCACATGGTCGACACCGTCTTGTACTTTGAAGGCGACACCCACAGCAGCTTCAGACTCATTCGGGCCATCAAAAATCGCTTTGGCGCGGTCAACGAAATTGGCGTTTTTGCCATGACCGAAAAAGGCCTGAAGGGCGTTTCCAATCCCAGCGCCATCTTTTTGTCGCAACACGATGAGCCCGTAGCGGGCAGTTGTGTCATGGTCACTTTGGAAGGCACCCGGCCTTTGTTGGTCGAGATTCAAGCCTTGGTTGACAGTGGTGGGCCCAGCCCGCGCAGGCTGTCGGTGGGCCTAGAAAGAGACCGCTTGGCCATGCTCTTGGCGGTCTTACACCGCCATGCCGGGGTGGCTTGCATGGACCAAGATGTGTTCGTCAATGCGGTAGGCGGCGTTCGCATTAGCGAGCCCGCAGCTGACTTGGCAGTAATGTTAGCAATCACTTCATCACTTCGCGGCAAGCCCCTGCCCAAAGGTTTCATTGCATTTGGTGAAGTGGGTTTGGCCGGTGAAGTGCGGCCCGCACCTCGTGGGCAAGAGCGCCTCAAAGAAGCCGCCAAACTGGGCTTTACCGTGGCCGTGGTGCCCAAAGCCAATGCGCCCAAAAAGAACGACAAGAACTTTGAAGGCCTCACGATTTATCCGGTTGACCGCATCGAAGACGCCATGAACTGCGTCCGCGGACTTTAAGATCGGCGCATGAACTTTTCTAGATTTTTGATCCCCATTGGGGTCGTTCTTTTTGTAGCGGGTGCTTGGCAACAATACCAATGGGCCGGTGTGGCCGTTGCCTCTGGCGCTGTCGTGATGTGGATTTTGTTGCATTTCACACGCATGGTCACCGTGCTCAGCCGGGCCGCCAACCGGCCTGTCGGGCATGTGGGCAGTGCCGTCATGTTGAACGCCAAGCTCAAAAAAGGCGTCAATTTGATGCATGTGATTGCCATGACCAAGTCTTTGGGCGAACGCTTGTCAGAACAAAATGCCCAACCCGAAGTCTTCAAATGGACAGACACGGGCGATTCTTATGTGATCTGCACCTTTCAACAAGGCAAGTTGACGGCTTGGGACATGACCCGACCGCCGGAATCAAGTGCAGAAGCCACTTCCGATGAGCGCTCTAAGGCGACAAGCCAAACACCGCTGGCAAGCTAATCAAGGCAACACCTCAAAATGACGGCATAAGCCTCGTAAAATGAGACTTTTGCGAAACTGGCAACAAAGGACAAAACAATGAGCACCGCAATCCCCTCAATGGAAGACCGTGACGGCAAAATCTGGATGGACGGCAAGATGGTCGAATGGCGCGATGCCAAGATCCACGTTTTGACACACACCTTGCACTACGGTTGCGGCGCCTTTGAAGGCGTACGCGCATACAAAACTGTCAATGGCACGGCCATTTTCCGCTTGCAAGAGCACACCGATCGACTTTTCAACAGCGCCAAAATTTTGCGCATGAAACTGCCCTTCACCAAAGAAGAGGTCAACGAAGCCCAAAAAGCAGTGGTGCGTGAAAACAATTTGGAAAGCGGCTACATCCGTCCTTTGACATGGATTGGTTCGCAAAAGCTGGGCGTCAGCCCCAAAGGCAACACCATCCACCTGATGGTGGCTGCATGGACTTGGGGCGCGTACCTGGGCGAAGAAGGCATGAAGCGCGGCATTCGCGTTAAAACTTCTAGCTTCACACGCCATCACGTCAACATCACCATGACACAGGCCAAGGCGGTCAGCAACTACACCAACTCCATCTTGGCCAACATGGAAGCCACCGATGAAGGTTACGACGAAGCTTTGTTGCTCGACACTTCTGGCTTTGTGTCTGAAGGTGCTGGCGAAAACTTGTTCGTGATCAAAGACGGTGTGATCTACACCCCCGACTTGTCTGCAGGCGCTTTGAACGGCATCACACGCAACACCGTGTTCCACATTGCCAAAGATTTGGGCCTCGAGATTGTGCAAAAGCGCATCACACGCGATGAAGTTTATATTTGCGACGAAGCTTTCTTCACCGGCACTGCCGCAGAAGTCACGCCCATCCGTGAACTCGACCGCATCGAAATTGGCGCTGGCAGCCGCGGTCCTATCACTGAAAAAATTCAGACCGCGTTCTTCGACATCGTGAATGGCAAGAACCCCAAATACGCACACTGGTTGACACGCGTTTAAGGAAGAGCAAACCATGAGCCAAGCTGTCGAACTCCTGGCCAAAGACCTGAACCCACAAGGTGGTGTCTTTTGCCCCAGCCCCAAAGCCGACATGAAGGTTTGGAACACGCACCCCAAGGTGTACTTGGACGTGGCCCGCGAAGGCCATGCCAAGTGCCCTTATTGCGGCACGGTCTACCAACTTAAAGCAGGCGAAACAGTCGGCCACGGCCACTGAGTCGACGCCTTTTTTATGGCGGTGCCCTCGCTGACCATTGCGGTCCTGACCAAAAACGAAGCACACCGCATTGAGGCCTGCCTGGCCAGCGCCGCTTTCGCCGACCAAGTGCTGGTCGTCGACAGCGGCAGCACCGACAACACGGTGGCCTTGTCCCGCCAAGCGGGTGCCGAAGTCTTTGAATATCCCGACTGGCAAGGCTTTGCAGTTCAACGCAATCGCCTCATTGCACATGCCAAGTGCGATTACATTTTTTTCTTGGACGCCGACGAACTCATCACACCGGCCTTTCAACAAGAGCTTCAAGCCATCGTGCAATCCAATGCCAAAGCCGTTTGGCAAATTCAATGGCGCATGGTGGCCTACGGGCATGAGTTGAAATACTACATTTCGCGCTCCAAAGTCGAGCGCCTGTTCCGACGCGACATGCTCAAGGAATATGTAGGTGCAGTGCACGAGCAAGCCATCTTGCACAACGAAAATCCTACAAGCCCAGTGCCCCGCAAAGTGATTGCAGCCAAGCTGTTGCATCATTCACGTGAAACCGTGCGAGGCAGTTTGGAGAAACTCACACAGTACGTCATGCTGGGCGCCAGCAAACGTGCACAAGCAGGCAAGCGCGGCGGCGTGGTGCGCGGTCTGGCTTCTGGCCTGTCGATGTTTGTGCGCTTGTATGTTTTCCGTTTGGGATTTTTGTGTGGCGGCGCTGGCTTTTTGTATTGTTTGTTCGTGGCCTTGGAAGCATTCTTCCGCTACGCCGCCCTGCACTACGACAAAGACCACCTCAGCAACAACGTGGGACGCGCTTAAACCTTCGGCAAGCGCAGCACAAAACAAGCGCCACCGCCAGGCCGCTCTTCACAAGTCACTTGCCCTTGATGGCGCGCGGCAATGGACTTGACCAATGCCAAACCCAATCCCACGCTCCCCGCGCGCTCGCTGGCACCCGGCAAACGAAAGAAGGGCTCAAAGATTTTGTCGCGAAACGCCACTGGCACGCCAGGGCCACGATCGCACACGGTCAAAACCACTTCCGTGCCTGTGACAGACCCCATCACATGCACATCTTCGGGCCCATGAATGGCACCATAGCGACCCGCATTCTCAAGCAGGTTGCGAATGAGACGGCGCATCAACTTCACCACGCCTTGCGTTTGCAAGGTTTGCACGCCGGCTTGAACATCAAACACCGCACCAACACGCGCACACTCTTCGGCACACAAGCCCATCAAGTCCACGGCCTCGACGGTGCCTAAATCGGCTTCTTGCGCATCGAGACGACTGGCCAGCAAAATTTCATCAATCAACTGATCGAGTTCTGCAATGTTGCGCGCAATTTCTTGTTTGGCCGCATCGTTTGTGCTGGCGCCCATGAACTCCAAACCCATCCGAATGCGTGTGAGCGGGGATCGCAACTCATGCGATGCGTTGGCCAGCAAAGATTTTTGAGACGTCAAAAGCGTCTGTTGCGAATGCATCAGGTTTTGAATGCGCTCGGCGGCTGCGTTAAACCGCTTGGACAAATCGGCCACTTCGTCTTGCCCGTGTTCGGACATGCGAACGGTCAAATCGCCTTCACCCCAGCGCTGGACGCCTTGCTGCAAAGACTCCAGACGTCTGGTTAGTTTGCGCACGATGGGATACACACCAATGGCCACAGCCAAGCCGACCAACAACAGCATCCAAACAAAACCATACGGGGGTCTTGCCCACCAAGGGCTTACATCTCGGGGGTTGTTGGGCATGCCCCGATTGAGACCGTTAGGGCCTAATCCCATACTTGGCCCCGTGCCTTGCGCCACAGCCGGCGGTCGCTTGGGCAACAACAAATTTAACTTTTGACCATCGGGCAAGGTCACCTCAAATGTGACACCCAGTCCGCGTTGCAGTTGCCCTGGCGCAGCGGCGATCAGTTCACCTTGCGCATTGCGCACCTGCAACTCATGCGTATTCTGCGAACCACTGCGTGCCACATGCTCAACTGACAAACTCCAGGCCCAGCCCACCACCAGCATCAACACGGCCACGCCCACCACCACCGCCAACCAAATGCGAAGGTACAGGTGCTTTGCAATAGAGGACAGCCAATTCATGCGCACTTACTTTTGTTGCTTGGCAAATACATACCCGACACCGCGCACTGTCAAAATTCGCTCAGGCGCTTTGTGATCGTCTTCGATGGCCATGCGAATTCGCCCCATGTGTACATCGATGGAGCGGTCAAAGGCTTCCAACTCTCGCCCCCGCACAGCTTCCATGATTTGGTCACGCGAGAGCACTCGGCCAGCGCGCTCGGCCATTGCCACCAGCAAGTCAAATTGATAAGAAGTGAGCTCGCAAGTTTGACCTTTGACCATGACGGTACGGGCGTCACGGTCAATTTCTAAACTGCCAAATTGCATGCGTGTATGACTGGCTGAACCCCCATCGGATTTGCGCCGCAAGATGGCACGAATGCGTGCCAACAGTTCTCGCGGCTCAAACGGCTTGGGCAAATAGTCGTCGGCGCCCAACTCCAAGCCAATGATGCGGTCCATGGGGTCGCCTTTGGCCGTGAGCATGAGCACCGGCGTTTGTGCTTGAGCACCACTGAGACTGCGAATTTTTTGACACACCTGCAGTCCATCCATGTCGGGCAGCATCAGGTCCAAAATAACCAAATCGGGTGAAGTGCGTTGCACCGCTGTCAAGCCCTGTGCACCATCTGCCGCGTGCGCAAAACCAAAACCTGACTGACGCAGGTAATCGCCCACCATCTTGGCCAGGCGTTCGTCGTCTTCGATCATCAAGAGTTGCGGCGTCATACTTTGAACCATACTTGCTTAGAGCGACATGATGCACTGACAAATGCCCAATTGCGTCAGCCTGACCTGAAGCGCTCGTAAAGTTAGGTAAATCAAGGTCTGTCTGGGGGTTGAAAGCGCCAAGCCAGACCCACCAATATCAGCACAGGCAACCCAAGCCATGCCGTGGCATGGAAGAAGTCAGCATAGCCATGCGCATTCACATAGTCGCCGGAAAACCCGGCAATGAACTTTGGCAGTAGCAACATCATGGAGCTCAGCAGTGCATATTGTGTGGCCGAATATTGCACATTGGTCAGCGACGACAAGTATGCAATGAAAGCGGCCGAGGCAATGCCACTGGACAAATTATCGGCTGACACCACCAACATCAAGGCATTCACATCATGACCGTGCCCGCTGAGCCAAGCAAACAACACATTGCTCAAAGCGCTGAGCACCGCGCCCAACATCAAGATGCGCATCACGCCCCAGCGCAGCGCCATCACGCCCCCGACAAAAGCGCCCAGCAAAGTCATGAGCACACCATAGACTTTGGTCACAGTGGCCACTTCAGCTTTGGTGTAACCCATGTCGACGTAAAAAGGATTGGCCATGATGCCCATCACCACATCGCTGATGCGATAGACCGCGATCAAGCTCAAAATTAAGACAGCCTGCCATTTGTAACGCTTGAGAAAGTCGGCAAAGGGCGCAATCAAAGCACCCTGCAACCACTCTTTCAAGTTTCTTGCCGGGGGTAGCTGGGCCGGCACAGGCTCTTGGGACATCAAAACGGTGATGCATCCCACAGACATGCTGGCCGCCATCACCAAATAAGCCGCTTGCCATGCCGCATGCACATAGCCCTCGGTGTTGTCACCCTGTACCCAAGCAGCCACCCACAGCACACCCGCACCAGCCCAAATCATGGCCAGTCGATAACCGGTTTGATAACTGGCGGCCAAAGCCGCTTGCTGCTTAGGGTCTGCAGACTCAATCCGAAACGCGTCCAATGCAATGTCTTGCGTGGCAGAGCCTACGGCCACCAACAACGCGCACCACACCACCGGCCCCAAGGTTTGCGAAGGATCGCTGAGGGCCATGCCCACCAAACCCAGCACCACCATGCTTTGCGCCAGCAACAACCAACTGCGGCGACGGCCCAATCGATGGGTGAGGCCAGGGATAGGCAGTCGGTCGACCAAGGGGGCCCAAACCCACTTGAAGGCATACGCCAGCCCCACCCAACTCAGGTAACCAATGGTGCTGCGGTCGATGCCGGCCTCACGCAACCTGAAGCTCAAGGTGCCCAATACCAAAAGCAAAGGCAAACCTGCAGCAAAGCCCAGTAACAACATGCGCAAGCTGGCTGGTTGCAGATAAATGCGCCATGAGGCAAGCCAAGACAAGGGGGTGGCAGTGGTCTTTTCGGTCATGTTCTCATTATCCAAGTCTGCGCAAGGAATTCCAATGCACGTCACCTTGAAATCTCTGCTTGCGGCACTATGATTGAAAAATGTGCTGGCGTTGCTTTACACCTTCTGACCCCGCTCACCCTGGCGCGCCTTTGAAGGCCGCGCAGGGTGCTTCGTCGCGGCGCTCGTTTTTGAATCACTGGGGAGCGGGTCTGGGCATAGCCGCCTTGGTCCAAACGACGGCGCATGCCCAAGTCGATGTCGGCCAAGCCTCCAGCGTACGCAAATTGGTGCCAGCAGAATCTTTAGAGCAATCGGCCAGGCAGCAGTACCAACAAACTTTGGGCGAAGCCAGTCGCAAAGGGGCTTTGGCACCCGACGACTACCCCCAACTCAAACGCTTGCGAGCCATTGCCAACCGACTCATTCCCTACACCGCGCAGTGGAATCCCGATGCACGCAAGTGGAAATGGGAAGTCAATTTAATCGGCAGCAAGCAGCTCAATGCGTGGTGCATGCCCGGCGGCAAAATCGCGTTTTACACTGGCATCTTGGACCAATTGCAGTTGACCGATGACGAAGTGGCCATGATCATGGGCCACGAAATGGCGCATGCCCTGCGTGAACATGCGCGCGAGCGCTTGGCCAAATCAAAAGCCACCAGCATGGGCTTGTCGGTGGCCTCGCAATTGTTGGGTTTGGGTCAACTGGGCGATGTGGCGGCCAACGTCGGCACCCAATTGCTCACCCTGAAATACAGCCGCGACGATGAAACCGAAGCCGACTTGGTCGGTTTGGAAATTGCAGCACGTGGCGGCTTCAAACCCGAAGCCAGTGTGCAGCTTTGGAAAAAAATGTTGGGCGCCACTGGCGGCGGCAAAGGTCAGCCTGGTTTTTTGTCAACGCACCCCAGTGGCAACAATCGCATTCAAGAACTCGAAGCCAATTTGCCCAAGGTGGCCCTGCTCTTCGAAAAAGGCCGGCAAAACCCGGCCAATGCAGCACTGAACTGAGGTCAACGGTCTGCGCGCCTTGGCTTCAGGTGCCGCCCACATAGGGGTTACTTTGGCGCTCACGGCCAAAGGTGCTTTCAGGGCCATGACCCGGAATGAACACCGTGTCGTCGCCCATTGGCCACAAGCGCTGCGTGATGCTGGCAATCAAGGTGTCATGATCGCCTTGCGGAAAATCAGTTCGACCAATGCTGCCTGCAAACAACACATCACCCACAAATGCACGCTTGATGTCAGGCGAGTAAAACACCACATGGCCAGGGGTGTGGCCGGGACAATGGCGCACGTTCAAGGTATATGCGCCCAATTGAACTGTGTCGCCATCTTGCAACCAACGTGTGGGGGTGAACACTTCAGCATCGGGGAACTGAAACATCCGGCCTTGGTCTGACAAGCGGTCAATCCAAAACTGATCGCCTGCATGCGGGCCCACAATGGGCAAATTCAATTTGCGCGCCAAGACCGCTGTACCCCCCGCGTGATCGATGTGCGCATGCGTCAGCCAAATTTGTTCTAAGCTGAGTTGGTGTTGCGCCACAGCCGCCAAGATCAAGTCCAAGTCGCCGCCAGGGTCAATCACCGCGGCCTGGCGCGTCTGGTCATCCCAAATCAAAGAGCAGTTTTGTTGAAAGGGCGTGACGGGGATGGTTTGGTACTGAAGCATGGTGCGGTTTCAATGTGTTGCGCTTGCAAGGCAATGTAACAAAGTTTGTCCGAGAAACCCGTATTGTGAAGTCATGTTCACTGCACGCACCATGACCACACCACTTTTTCGTCCAGAAGTCACGCTCGCCAAGCAAGCCTCGTGGCTGGGCAGCATCCAACTGGCACACAACCCGCGCTTTACCGTTGTGGCCAGTGTTGCGCTGCTGCTGGCAGGCGCTTTGCTGGCGTTTGGCGCGTGGGGCAAAGTGGCGCGCAAGGTGCGGGTCCCTGGCATCCTCATGCCACACATGGGCACCGTGGAATTAAGCGCCAACCTTCCAGGTGTTCTGCTTGAGCAACGTGTGCAAGAAGGGGACTGGGTTCAGCAAGCCCAAACTCTGTTTGTCATCAACACCGACAAAACCACGGCCCAAGGCAGCACATCGACCTTGCTCTCCTCTCACTTGGCGCAGCGGCGCAGCACCCTCTTGGCCGAGCGCGCCTCACGCGTGGCCCAGCAGCAGCAGCGGGCGTCTCAATTAAGCGAACGCATCCGTTCACTTGCGCTCGAAATTGCACAAGCCTCACAAGAGCAGGTGTTGGCCAAGCGCAGGGTTGAGTTGGCTCACAAAACATGGCGCCGATTTGAACAAATGGCACACGAGGGTTTTGTCTCAGACATCCAATCTCAAAACAAGCAAGAAGAACTCATCGACCTGCAATCGCGTTTGGAAAATGTACAAAGAAGCGGTGTGGCATTGGCACGCGAGCACAGCGCCACGCAGGCCGACTTGCTCAATCTGCACAAACAACTGGCCATCGATTTGCTGCAACTCGATCGCAGCCTGGCCAGCCTCGACCAAGAAACCACCGAGAACCAATCGCGCAAAAATGTCAGCGTATTGGCCCCGCAAGCAGGCCAAATCAGCACCCTGCACTTGCCTTTGGGCGCCATGGTGCAAGCGGGTCAAACCATTGCCAGCTTGGTGCCCCACACAGCGCACCCCACCTCAATCAGTACGCACTCAGCCCCACTCATCGCAGCCTTGTTTGCACCCACGCGCACCGCCGGGTTCATTCAGCCGGGCCAAGAGGTTTGGCTTCGACTTGGCGCATACCCCTATCAAAAATTTGGCTTGGCCAAAGGCCACGTGGTCAAAGTCAGCGGCACCCCCATCGCGCCACAAGATTTACCGCACGGCCAAGGCAGCGCCTTGATGTCTTCCACCCAAAGCAACGAACCCCTTTACCGCATACACGTGGCCTTGGCATCGCAACATGTTGTGGCATTTGGCCAGTCGCACGAGCTGCGCCCTGGCATGACCCTCGAGGCCGACATCATCCACGATGTGCGCGGCATTTGGGAATGGGTATTCGAGCCGCTACTGGCCCTGCATGCACGTCAACAATCATCATGAACATCATTCAAAAAATAAGAGCAACTCATCTCAATCGGCATGGCTTCATCGATGCCTTGGTTGGCATTGTCGTGTTCCAGGTGGTCTACATCACACTGCTTTTCAAATTGAGCACTACTGACATTGACGTGAGTGGCCTCACGCCGCCCTCCATTGGCTTCATCCTTTTAACAAGTTTGGTCGTTGCACCATTGGTTGAAAATTTGGCCTTGGTTTGCTTGGCCGCCATTCACGAAAAGTTATTCAACCGAACGGGCCTGTTTGTCGTGGCACCCATGCTGTTGACCGCCTTTCACTTTTACAGCCCTCGTCCCATGCACTTCCCCATTCTTTTACGCGTGCTGAGTTTGTTTTTTTTCTTTTATGTGTATCTAAAGCAGTACGACTTGCACAAGTTGGAAACAGGCAAATTCAAAGCCCTGCTGCTTTCTAGCGTCATCCACTTTGCAACCAATGCCAGCGCCATCCTGATTTCTTTTTTTCTTGAACCCGATATCGACGCTGAAACGATTTTTTCAGCACAACCAGGAGAATGACATGCGAAATTTAATCAACACGGAATTACACGAAGTTCAAGGAGGCGGCTTGGCCGCAAAGTGGGCCTACAAAATTGGTGAACTTTTTGCAAATGGTTTTACCATTTTCGAAGTGGCATCCAAAATTGACTTTGAACCATCCAGCTATGGTTCTGTAGACGCCGGCGGCTACAACCCGATGGGTGACTACACCAACGGCATTTGCCTGCGTTAAGGCGGCCCGCAACAGCCTGCGCATCGCCGGTGCGCAGGCGCCATTTCTCACCCCTTGAAATCGAGCCTCGAGTTGAATCCTGTTCTGCAACTTCAAAGTTCCGAGTGCGGCTTGGCTTGCTTGTGCATGCTTGCCAACGCACATGGTCAGCACTGGCGGCTCATGGATTTGCGGCACAAGTTTCCACAAACGCTGAAAGGCGCCAACCTCAAACAACTCATCGACCAAAGTCTGGTGCTCGGTTTTAATGCCAGGCCTGTCCGCCTAGACCTAGACGAGCTGCACCAACTTCGCACGCCCTGTATCTTGCATTGGGACTTGAACCATTTTGTGGTGCTGCAAAACATCCGCGGCCGCAAAATCAGCTTGCTCGACCCCGCGCTGGGCGCCAGAGTGATGTCCTTGGCAGAACTCTCCAAACACTTTACCGGCATTGCACTCGAGCTCACACCGCAGGCCCAATTCAAGACCAAAACCACGCCCAAAACATTTCCGCTGTCTCAACTCACCGGCAACATCCGCGGCTTTGGCAAGTCAGCAGGTCAAATTTTGGCCTTGGCGCTCGTACTCGAGCTGTTCGCCATTTTCATGCCCATGTTCAACCAAGCCGTGGTGGACGATGTCTTAACCTCCGGCGATCGCGAGTTGCTGTCGGTCTTGGTCGGCGGCTTTGCACTCGTTCTCTTGATTCAATCTGCCTTGTCATTTGCGCGCAGCTGGTGGGTCATGGTGCTCAGTCAAACCATTTCTATTCAGTGGCTCAGCAATGTGTTTTCTCACTTGGTCAAGTTGCCGGCCGATTGGTTTTCACAACGTCACCTGGGTGATATTTCATCGCGCTTTGGCGCCGTGCACGACATCCAAAAAACCTTGACGCAAACCACCCTTGAATCTTTACTCGATGGTCTCATGGCCATTGCAGCGCTGATCATGATGTTTGTTTATTCACCCACACTCACGTGGGTGGTGTTGGCCGCCGCCAGCCTCTACGCACTGGTGCGATGGATCAGTTACAGCCCTTTTCGCCATGCCGCGTCAGAGCGACTGGTGTTGTCTGGCCTTGAGCAAAGTCATTTCATTGAAACACTGCGCGCCATGACACCGCTTAAATTATTCGCACGCGAAAATGAACGCCGCGCGCGCTGGCAAAGCCTCATGGTGGAGGTCATGAACCGAGACTTTCAAACCGCCAAGCTCAACATGGGCTTCAATGTGGCACGCACGCTTATTTTTGGCTTGGAAAATTTGTGTGTGTTTTGGCTGGGTGCCAAAATCATTCTGGCCTCACAAACCAACGGCGCTGGCGCCAGCGTTTTCACGGTTGGCATGTTGCTGGCTTTCATCAGCTACAAAATGCAATTCACAGGGCGTGTCAGTGCACTCATCAATCAAGGCATTGAACTCAAGATGCTCAACCTGCACCGCGACAGATTGGCCGACATTGTGCTGACGCCACCCGAGCAAGACACCCCCCAAGGCAACTTACCTGCCAATGACTTGGCGCATTTACCCGCCAGTCTTGAGCTTCGCAACGTGTCATTTCGGTACAGCGCTTCAGAGCCATGGCTTTTTGAAAATCTGAACCTTCGCATTCAGGCTGGCGAGCATGTGGCCATCACGGGCGCCAGTGGCTGCGGCAAAACCACTTTGCTCAAAATTTTGCTGGGCCTGCTGCACCCCACAGACGGCATCGTTTTGTACGGCAACATGCCCGTCTCGCAACTGGGCCAGTCCAATGTGCGCCGCAAAATTGGTGTGGTCATGCAAGAAGATGTGTTGCTCACAGGCAGCATTGCCGACAACATTGCCTTTTTTGACCTCAACCCAAACCAAGCGCACATCGAGGCCTGCGCGCAATTGGCCGAAATTCACCAAGACATCACACGCATGCCCATGGCTTACCACAGCCTCATTGGCGAGCTTGGATCGGGGCTCAGTGGTGGCCAAAAACAACGCATCTTGCTGGCGCGTGCGCTCTACGCCCAACCCACTGTTTTGGCTTTGGACGAAGCCACCAGCCACTTAGACATGCACAACGAAAATGCAGTGTCTCGCACCTTGTCTCAATTGAAACTCACGCGCATTGTCATCGCTCATCGCCCGGAAACCATTGCCCGCGCAGACAGACAAATCAACTTCAATCAACTCAATCTGCCCACCAGTGGCGCGCGTTCAGGCTAGCCCTGCACCCTGATCGTTTTAGAAGAGCGTAAGATGAACACCATTGTGCGCACCCCGTGCGTGCCTGATTGTCTAAGTGACACACACTTCTGCCATGCCAGCGCTGGTCGCGGGCCAAACGGATACCTTGCATACTGACAGCCCACAGGGCTATCACACCAAGCAAGAGTCCATCGCCATTCAAGGCGTTCCCAATCTAATCATTCGCTCCTTGCGCGACAAGCAGCAGTTCTACGACCCAGACGATGCCGCTTTGGCACTTGGTATCTCCTCTGCGTTTTGGTCTTTGTTTGGATTGCTTTGGCCATCCGGCTCTCATTTGGCCGAACGCATGGCCCTGAGACCCGTCAATGCGCAAGAACACATTTTAGAAATTGGCTGTGGTTTGGCATTGTCCAGCTTGGTGGGCCATCGGCGCGGCGCCAACATCACAGCTTCTGATTGCCATCCATTGGCTGGTGAATTTCTGAGAGAAAATTTGCGCCTGAATCATTTGACGCCCATGGACTACCGCCACGGCCACTGGGGTCAACACAATGCGCAACAACAAGACGCCAACGTCAACAGCAAGTTTGACTTGATCATTGGCAGCGACATTCTGTATGAACGCGACGAGCAAGGTGATTTGGCACACTACATCAACGACCACATGGAAGACCATGCAGAGGTTTGGGTGGTCGATCCCAACCGAGGCAACCGCGCGCACTTTCACCGCAACATGGCAGCGCAAGGGTTCTCACTTTGTGAAGAGTCTCTCGATATTTCAGCCACGGAACATCACGCGGCCTACAAAGGCCGAATGCTCACTTACTCACGCGACTGAACCCCTCTGCTGAAAGGGCTTCCATTAAAGTGTCCAGTTGTAATCGATGGTCAGCGGCGCGTGGTCACTGAAGCGGGTGTCTTTGTAAATTTCCGCTTTTTGAGCGCCCGTCGCCAAGCCCGCCGTGGCCAAGTGGTAATCCAAGCGCCAGCCTACATTTTTGGCATACGCTTGACCGCGATTGCTCCACCAGGTGTAGCACTCGTCAGTCGTTGCAGGATGCAAACGGCGATACACATCCACGAGCGGCCCCTCAGTCGTCATGTGCGTCATCCAAGCGCGCTCTTCTGGCAAAAAGCCGCTGTTCTTTTGGTTGCTCTTCCAGTTCTTCAAATCGGCTTGCTGATGTGCAATGTTGACATCGCTGCACACGATGAATTCACGGGCGGCCCCCAAGGACTTCAAGTGCGGCCCCATGAAGTCCAAAAACCGAAATTTAGCCTCTTGTCGCTCAGGCCCTGACGAGCCGCTTGGAAAGTAGGCGCTGATCACCGACAGCTTGCGGCTGGGGGTGTCAAATCGGCACTCAACATAACGACCTTCCGCATCAAACTCTTCCGAGCCCATGCCGACCACCACCTCGCTGGGCTCGTGTTTGCTGTAAACCGCGACCCCCGAGTAGCCCTTTTTCTCAGCAAAGTGGAAATGCCCCTTCATGCCCGCCAAAGCCTCAAATTTGCCGGCCACATCGGGCGCTTGTGCTTTAACCTCTTGCACGCAAATACAATCGGGATTGTTTTGAACAATCCATGCCTCCACCCCTTTGGTGGCCGCAGAACGGATGCCGTTCAAGTTCAAGCTGCTTAATTTAAACAAGGATTTCCCCATGGTGACTGGACACACGCCCCCAACCGACACAGCGGCCTTGGCGCAAGAATTTGTTCAATTTTCTGTCGATGCTGGCGTGCTCAAGTTTGGTGAATTCAAAACCAAAGCAGGTCGCATGAGCCCGTATTTCTTCAATGCAGGTTTGTTTGACGATGGCGCCAAGCTCGGAAAACTTGCTCAATTCTATGCAAAAGCTTTGATGGCCAGTGGCATCGAATTTGACATGATTTTTGGACCCGCCTACAAAGGCATCCCTTTAGGTGCCGCGGTATCCATTGAACTGGCACGGCTAGGCAAAACCGTGCCGTTTGCCTACAACCGCAAAGAAGCCAAAGACCACGGCGAAGGCGGCACCTTGGTGGGCGCGCCGCTCAAAGGTCGCGTGTTGATTGTGGACGACGTGATGAGCGCAGGCACAGCCGCGCGCGAGTCGATTGAGCTGATCAAAAAAGCCGGTGCCACTGCGCACGCCATCGCCATTGCCTTAGACCGTCAAGAAATGGCCACCGAAGTTCAAGCCGATGGCACGGTCAAAGACGTGCCGCACAGTGCTGTTCAATATGTGCGCAACACCTTGGGCATGGGCGTGTGCTGCATTGCGCAACTGTCGGACTTGCTGGCCTATTTGTCAACACAAAGCGGCAACGAGATGGGCCAGCACCTGCCCAAAGTGCAAGCCTACCGCGATCGTTACGGCGTTTAATCTACCGTGTGAAGCGTCAATTTGCGTTTTGCGCTTCAAATTTGAAGCGCAAATGCAATTAAGCCTGTAACTTCTTCAGAAGAAGCTCATTCACCTGCGCAGGGTTGGCCTTGCCTTTGCTGGCTTTCATGATGGGGCCCACCAAGCCATTCAAGGCCTTGCTGTTGCCCGCTCTGAACTCTTCGACGTTCTTCGGATTGGCGGCCAGCACTTCGTCAATGATGGCTTCCAAAGCGCCGGTGTCGTTCATCTGCTTCAGGCCTTTGGCCTCGATGATGGCATCCACTTCGCCGCCTTCAGTCCACAGCACATCAAATACTTGCTTGGCCGCGCTGTTGCTGATGGTGTTGTCGGCAATGCGGCCAATCATGGCGGCCAATTGCGAGGCCGTCACGGGGGCTTGTTCAATGCCCGTTTCGCCAGCATTCAATCGACGTGACACTTCACCCATCACCCAATTGCTGACCAACTTGGCCTGGCCGCAGGCCTTGGCCGCCGCTTCAAAGTAAGCGGCCATGGCTTTGCTTTGCGTGAGGGTGGTGGCGTCGTACTCGGGCAAACCGTAGTCGGCTACAAAACGTGTCGCCATCACGCGGGGCAATTCGGTCATCTCGGATTGCACGCGTGCCACCCAATCGCGACCAATCACCAGCGGTGGCAAATCGGGGTCGGGAAAATAGCGGTAATCGGCCGCATCTTCCTTGGTGCGCATGGCGCGTGTTTCGCCGGTATCGGGGTCGAACAGCACGGTGGCTTGTTGAATTTCAAAGCCGTCTTCAATTTGTTCAATTTGCCAGCGCACTTCAAAGTCGATGGCTTGCTGCATGAACTTGAAGCTGTTCAAGTTCTTAATTTCGCGGCGTGTGCCTAAAGGGGCGCCAGGCTTGCGCACCGACACATTGGCATCGCAGCGGAAACTGCCTTCTTGCATGTTGCCATCGCAAATGCCAATCCAGGTCACAATTTTGTGCAGCTCTTTGGCATAGGCCACGGCCTCTTCGCTAGAGCGAATGTCGGGCTCGGTCACAATTTCCAGCAGTGGTGTACCCGCGCGGTTGAGGTCGATGCCACTTTGGCCAATGAAGTCTTCGTGCAAAGATTTGCCCGCATCTTCTTCCAAATGCGCGCGCACCAAGCGAACGGTTTTTTTCTCATCGCCTACAAAGAACGACACTTCGCCGCCTTGCACCACCGGAATTTCAAACTGACTGATTTGATAGCCTTTGGGCAGATCAGGATAGAAATAGTTTTTGCGCGCAAAAATACTTTGCTCTGCAATGTGTGATCCAACCGCCAAGCCCAATTCAATGGCCCGTTCAACCGCGCCTTTGTTCATGACAGGCAGTGTGCCAGGCAAAGCCAAATCTACCGCACACGCTTGCGTGTTGGGCTCAGCACCAAAGGCTGTGGGTGCACGGCTGAAAATTTTGCTTTGCGTTGAAAGTTGGGCGTGGGTTTCAAAGCCAATGACCACTTCGTAGCCTTGGACCAAAAGAGTTTTTTGCTTCGTTGTCATTTTGCGCCTCCTGGTTGACGGAGGTGAAAGTCAGTGGCTTGCTGCAAACGGTGTGCAGCGTTGAGCAACTGCGCTTCTTTGAAATAATTGCCGATGAGCTGCAAGCCCACAGGCATGCCCTCTTCGCCAAAGCCTGCAGGCACGCTCATGCCAGGCAAGCCGGCCAGCGATGCGGGCAAAGTGAAAATATCGGCCAAGTAATTGGCCACAGGATCGTCGGATTTTTCGCCCAACTTCCAGGCCACCGTGGGCGCCACAGGACCCGCAATGACATCACAAACTTTGAATGCTTGCTGGAAGTCATCGGAAATCATGCGCCGGATTTTTTGCGCTTGCAGGTAATACGCATCGTAGTAACCGTGCGACAACACATAGGCGCCCGTCATGATGCGGCGCTTCACTTCCTCGCCAAAACCCTCAGCGCGCGAACGCTTGTACATCGACACCAGGTCGGTGTAGTCTTTGGTGCGATGACCAAACTTCACACCATCGAAGCGGCTCAAATTGCTGGACGCTTCTGCGGGCGCAATGATGTAGTACACAGGAATAGACAACTCGGTGCGAGGCAAGCTAATCGGAACCAACGTCGCCCCAAGTTTTTCGTATTCTTTTAAAGCAGCGTCGACAGCTGCTCGCACGCCAGGGGCCAAGCCTTCGCCAAAGAATTCTTTGGGTATGCCAATGCGCAGGCCATCGATTGATGCATTCAAATCGCACGCAAAGTTTTCTGCGGGCACATCCAGCGAGGTGGAGTCGCGGTCCAGGTCGGGGCCGCACATGGCCGACAACATGAGCGCGCAGTCTTCTGCGGTACGTGCCATGGGGCCTGCTTGGTCCAAGCTAGACGCATAGGCAATCATGCCGTAGCGAGACGCGCGGCCGTACGTGGGCTTGATGCCCGTGATGCCGCAAAAGCTGGCAGGTTGGCGAATGGAGCCACCGGTATCCGTGCCTGTTGCCGCGGGTACCAAGCGAGCAGCCACGGCAGCAGCGCTGCCACCTGACGAACCACCAGGCACACGCATCGTGTCCCAAGGGTTGGTCACCGATTTGTAGGCTGAATTTTCGTTGGACGAGCCCATGGCGAATTCATCGCAGTTGAGCTTGCCCACGTTGACCATGCCAGCACCGCCCTCTTGTACGCCCAATTTGCGCACCACAGTGGCATCAAACGGTGAGCGATAGCCCGCCAGCATCTTGGAGCCGGCTGTGGTGGGAAAGTCGGTGGTGACAAAAATGTCTTTGTGCGCCATGGGCACGCCGGCCAAGGGGCCCGCTGTGCCAGCGGCCAATTGGGCGTCAGCTTCTTTGGCTTGCGCCAGAGTAGCTTCTGGGTTGAAACTTAAAAATGAACCAGAGGTGTCGGCTTGGCTGCGGTTCAGAAAATGTTGCGCCACTTCGGTCGCGCTGACTTTTTTAGCGCGCAGGTGAGCAGCCAAGGCTGCAACAGTCAGGTCGTGTAATGTGGTCATGGCGGCCCCTTATTCGATCACTTTGGGAACCAAAAACAAGCCGCGCTCGACAGCTGGCGCACTTTGTTGGTTGGCTTCGCGCTGGTTGGGCTCACTGGCCACATCGTCGCGAAGACGCAAAGCGACGTCTTGAATGGTGGCAATCGGGTGCGGCAAAGGCTGAACGCCGGTGGTGTCAACCGCACGCATGGCTTCCACAATGGTGAAAAAGCCGTTGATTTGGTCCAACATGCGTTGGCCTTCCTCTGGCTGAAGCTCTAGCCGGGCCAAATTGGCAATTCGGTCAATATCTTGTGCAGTCAATGACATAAAAATGAACTCTTTACAGGCGCTAAAGCCCTCAAATTTGGGGCCTCAGATTGCGTTTTTTTTCAAGCGATGGGTTATTATCGTGCGTTCGCTGCAAGCTCTCCATCAAAGCTTGTTCAAGCCCACAAATTTTTCCCTTCAATGCCCCCCAAACCGCAGTTGGCCGCATCATGACTGCAGTTGTTTAGGATTTGTTATGTTCAGCTCGTTCCGCCGCTATTTTTCTACCGATTTGGCCATTGACTTGGGTACTGCCAACACCCTCATTTTTGTCCGTGACAAGGGCATTGTTTTGGACGAGCCCTCTGTGGTGGCCATTCGCCACGAAGGCGGCCCCCAAGGCAAGAAAGTCTTGCAAGCCGTTGGTCATGAAGCCAAGTCCATGTTGGGCAAGGTGCCTGGCAACATTGAAGCCATTCGCCCCATGAAAGACGGCGTGATTGCCGACTTCACGGTCACCGAGCAAATGCTCAAGCAATTCATCCGCATGGTGCACCCCCGCAGCACCTTCAAGCCCAGCCCCCGCATCATCATTTGCGTGCCCTGCGGTTCGACCCAAGTGGAGCGCCGTGCCATTCGCGAGTCTGCACTGGGCGCCGGCGCTTCCGAGGTGTACCTCATTGAAGAACCCATGGCCGCAGCCATTGGTGCAGGTCTGCCTGTGTCTGAAGCATCTGGCTCCATGGTGGTTGACATTGGTGGCGGCACCACCGAAGTGGGCGTCATTTCTTTGGGCGGCATGGTCTACAAAGGCAGCGTGCGCGTCGGTGGCGACAAGTTTGACGAAGCCATCATCAACTACATCCGCCGCAACTACGGCATGCTGATTGGCGAGCCCACAGCAGAAGCCATCAAGAAAAGCATCGGCTCAGCCTTCCCTGGTAGCGAAGTGCGCGAGATGGAAGTCAAAGGCCGCAACCTGTCCGAAGGTGTGCCTCGCAGCTTCACCATCAGTAGCAACGAAATTTTGGAAGCGCTCACCGACCCGCTCAACAACATCGTGTCTGCGGTTAAAACTGCACTGGAGCAAACCCCGCCCGAATTGGGCGCCGACATCTCCGATCGCGGCATGATGCTCACCGGCGGCGGCGCTTTGCTACGCGACCTCGACCGCTTGTTGTCTGAAGAAACAGGCCTGCCCGTTTTGGTCGCAGAAGATCCACTCACATGTGTGGCCCGTGGCTGTGGCATGGCCCTTGAGCGCATGGACCGTCTGGGCAGCATCTTCACCAGTGAATAACACTGGCGCAATCGATGGCGCTGGAGTCTCTTGAACGCAGCCCCCCACCTTTTTTCAGGGTGGGGTTTGCACCTCTGACCAAACTCATTTTTTTCAGCGCCCTGTCTGTGGTGCTGATGATTGGCGACAAGCAGCTGAAGTTCACACAACCCATTCGTGCCGGCCTGGCCACGTTGGTGCTGCCCGCGCAATGGCTGGTTCTTCAGCCTGGACATGCCATTGCCGCTTTGAGCCAATATTTTGAAAGTTTGGACCAGGCACAAAAGAATTTGCAACGCACCCAAGCCTTGGCCGTGCAGCAGTCCATGCGCGCCCAACAAGTTGAACAACTCCAACTTGAAAATCAAAGCCTTCGTCAACTGCTTGGGCTGCAAGGCAACGTGAGCACGCCGTCACAAGTGGCTGAGATTTTGTTTGATGTACCCGACCCCTACAACCAACGCATCGTGATTGACAAAGGGCAGCTCAAAGAGATTGAATTGGGTTCGCCTGTTGTGGATGCCGGTGGCGTGGTGGGCCAGGTCACTCGGGTGTATCCGTTGTCTGCCGAAGTCACCCTTCTGACCGATCGCGACCAAAACATACCCGTCCTCAACACCCGCACTGGCGCACGCAACATTGCAAGCGGTGACATTTTGGCAGGGGCGCCTCAAATTGAATTGAAATTTGTACCTGCCGGTGCCGATGTCAAAGAAGGTGACTTGCTCACCACCAGCGGCATCGACGGCGTTTACCCGGCAGGCTTGCAAGTGGCTCGCATCTCACACATTGAAAGACGCGTTGACATTTCATTTGCGCGCATTCATGCAACGCCATTGGCCAACATGAAAGGCAGACACGTGTTGGTTTTGAAACCCATCAGCCCGACCCTGCCACCCATGCCGCACAAAGGCAAAACGCCATGATCATGACGCGTCGCGAAGCACTGTTGTTGCCCGTCAGCCCTTGGTTCATTGCTGGCAGTCTTATCGTGATCTTGCTACTGAACATGCTGCTGGGTCTCACCCAAGCATTTTGGCTGCCCGATCTGCTGGCAGTTTGCATTTTCTTCTGGGGCATTCATCAGCCACGCCGCGTTGGTATTGGCCTCGCTTTTTGCTTGGGGCTTTGGACCGATGTGCAACAGTCATCCCTCATGGGTCAGCATGCGCTCTCTTATGTCATTTTGAGCTATTGCGCATTCACCATGCACCGCCGCTTGCTGTGGTTCCCCATTCAAGAGCAAATGGTCCAAATCATTCCGTTCTTTTTCTTGGCAGAAGCCACCGGCTGGGTCATTCGCCTCACCACTGGGGACGATTTTCCAGGCTGGTCTTTGCTGCTTGTGCCAGTCTTGGAAACTTTGTTGTGGCCAGTGGCAAACGCCATCTTGCTGGCGCCTCAGCGTCGGGCGCACGACCCAGATGCCAACCGCCCCATCTAAGCCATGTCTTTGCACCTGCCCTCGTTAAGCGAGTTGCGCAACACAGAGTTTGAAATCTTCAAGTTTCAAACGCGGGTGGTCGTGCTGCAAGGCGTCGTGCTTTTGTGTTTTGCCTTGCTCGGCATGCGCTTGTTTTATCTACAAGTCATCCGACACGATGACCTTTTGGCACAAGCCGAAAACAATCGCACCGCCATCCTGCCCACCGTCCCCAATCGGGGGACCATTTTGGATCGCAATGGCGTTGTGCTGGCCAACAATTACTCTGCTTACACACTTGAAATCACACCTTCGCGCGTCAAGGACTTAGAGGCCACCATCGACAGTTTGTCCAACATCATTGACATTCCATTGCGTGACCGTCGCCGCTTTAAGCGCATGCGCGAAGAGTCTAAAAACTTCGACTCCCTGCCCATTCGTTCACGCTTGACCGATGAAGAGGTGGCCAAATTCTCAGCGCAACGCTACCGATTCCCTGGCGTTGAAATCAAAGCACGTCTGTTTCGCAATTACCCATTTGGTCATCTGGCCAGCCACGTGGTGGGCTACATTGGCCGCATCAACCAAAAAGAAAAAGAGCAAATTGAAGACAGCGACGACGAGGGCAATTACCGCGGTACGCAATACATTGGCAAATTGGGGGTTGAACAACGCTACGAGCGTGAATTGCACGGCATCACAGGGGTGCAAGAAGTTGAAACATCCGCAGGCGGCAAAGCCGTCAGACGGCTCACCAGCCGGCCCGCAACGCCCGGTCAAAACGTGGTGCTGTCACTCGACATCAAGTTGCAAAAGATGGTCGAAGATTTGTACGGCGACAGACGGGGTGCACTGGTTGCCCTGGACCCCCGCACAGGTGAAGTTCTCGCCTTTGTCAGCAAGCCCACCTTCGATCCCAATTTATTTGTTGACGGCATTGACAGCGAAAGTTGGAAAGGGCTGAGCGAGTCCATCGACAAGCCCCTGCTCAACCGCGCGATGCGCGGCACGTACCCGCCTGGTTCTACCTACAAACCGTTCATGGCCTTGGCCGCCCTTGAAACTGGCAAACGCAGCGCCAGCGACATCGTCAACGATACAGGCTCTTGGTCCTATGGCGGGCACACCTTTCGCAGCCACGGTGATGCGGGTCTGGGGCCTGTTGACATGGTTCGCTCCATCGTCTTGTCAAGCAACGTGTACTACTACTCCTTGGCCAACACCATGGGGGTCGATGCCATTCACGACTTCATGAAGCCTTTGGGTTTTGGTCAGATCACAGGCATTGATTTGCCCGGCGAGCTGAAAGGCATTCTGCCCAGCACGCAGTGGAAAAAGAACAGCTACAAACGCCCCGAGCAACAACGCTGGTACGGCGGGGAAACCATTTCTTTGGGCATTGGCCAGGGCTACAACGCCTTCACCATGCTGCAATTGGCCAATGCCACGTCCACCCTGGCCAATGGCGGCAAGCAACTCAAGCCGCGTTTGGTCATGGCGACGCAAGACCCCATTGCCCGTGTGGACCGAAGCGTCGCCGGCGCGGAGCCCCTCGATCTCGGCTTCAAACCAGAGCATGTTGCCGTCATTCGGCAGGGCTTGGTGGGGGTGGCCAAAGAAGGCACCTCGGCCCGCGTATTTGCCGGCACACCCTATCAAAGCGCAGGCAAAACCGGCACAGCGCAGGCCGTCACCATTGGCCAAAAAGACAAATACAACGCCAGCAAATTGGACGAGCACCAGCGTGACCATGCCTTGTACATGGCCTTTGCCCCAGCAGAAAATCCGCAAATCGCGCTGGCCATCGTGGTCGAAAACGCTGGTTTTGGCGCAGCCCAAGCAGCACCCATTGCAAGGCGTGTGTTTGATTATTGGTTGCTGGGCGACTACCCAAGTCTTCAAGACATTGAGGCTTCGCAAAAAGGCTTGGCCTCATCCCCCGTTGGCGTTCGCAGACGCAAAGAAGACATCCAACTGACGCCCAGCGAAGGGGTGACAGGTGCGATGGGCAATCGGTAAGGACAATCGGTAAGTGTGGTGCGGCTGGCGGGGATCGAACCCACGACCCTTGGCTTCGGAGGCCAATACTCTATCCACTGAGCTACAGCCGCGATAGAAATGGTGTGTCGGCGGCAATTATGGCATGCGTGCTCTGCTCGCTTCGCAAACGAGGCCGGCATCTCACCCCGCGGTTATAATTCTGGCTTGATTTAGCACCCCCAACACCTAGCAAAGAATCACCGAGGACGTCATGAGCACGAACAGCCACGATCAAGGCCACACAGGCAAATCCAAAATTTCCAAATCAGACCTTTGGCTGATCATTGCAGCCGCCGTGATCATCGTTGTCGGTTATTTAGACCTCAGCAAATCAAGCACCACCTTCAGCAATGCAGAACGGGATGTTGCTGAGCGCATCCAAAAAGTTGGTTCTGTGCAGTTCCGCGATGGCGCCAAAGCACTCCGCGCCGGTGAAGACGTTTACAAAGCACAGTGCTCGGCCTGCCACGCATCAGGCGCCGCTGGCGCTCCTAAGTTTGGCGACACCGCCGCTTGGGCACCACGCATCAAACTGGGTTATGACGCTTTGGTCAACTCTGCCCTCAAAGGCAAGAACGCCATGAGTGCACAAGGCGGCGGCGAATTCAACGACTTGGAAATTGGCCGTGCAGTGGCATTCTTAACTGCCTCAGCGGGCGGCAAGTTCAAAGAGCCAGAAGCACCTGCAGCTGCACCTGCTGAAGAAAAGAAATAAGCAGCAGCCCTCAGCCTCCTTGACAGATCGCTGCCAGACAAACCGCTCGATGCAAATCAGAGCGGTTTTTTCTTGTCTGCTGCGGGGCTTTGACGGAATGCAAACTGCGTCTGAAGATCTGCGGCCGACAAGTTCTCTAGTTGCCACAAACCCTGCGTCAAGCCCTCCGCAGCCAAGCCGACGTCCAGCGTGTGGAGCAAACCAAGTCCCAGCGGTGTTTGAAAATAAACACGTCCTTGCGCATCGGTATAACAAGCATTGACCGACGTTGATTGCCTCGTTTGCGACGTCAACTGGAAGTCATCCGATAAGCGCCAGATCCAGGGCGTCAAGGCCAGTTCGACATACACCCGCTGCGGGCCATTTTGAAAAAACCAGGCGCCGTGTTCATCCACAGCGTAATTGCGGTGAATGAATTCAATCAATTTGTCGTGCTGAAGCAATGAACCTTTGGCACCAGGCAAGCCACTTTGAAAGCTGCCAATGGCCTGTGCAGCATCATCTCTAAGGTACCAATGGCCCCGCTCGTCAAGGCCTAGCCAGCCATAACAATCGGGCACATTGGGCCATTTGGCCATGGCTTGTTTGACCAAGTCATCCATCAGTTTCTCTCATTTCAAACGCTGTAACAGCCATTCACCAACGGCTTCTGGCATGGCCTTCAAATGACCAGGCAGCGCCCCTTTCGCAAAGCCAACATGGCCGCCGTGTGAGGGCTGCCACAATTCTACGTAAGCACTGACTTTCTTTCGGACTGGCAAACTACATGCAGGTACAAAAGGATCATTGGCAGCATTCACGGCCAGCGCTGGGACTTGAATGCCTGACATCACTGGCAGTGCCGAAGCACGCCGCCAGTAATCATCGGTGTTTTGAAAGCCATGCAAGGGCGCAGTGAACACATTGTCGAAAGCGTACAAATCTGTGGCGGCCATCAGCTTCTTTGCATCGAACAAGCCTGGGTGCTGCTGCAACTTGGCCATGGCCTTGGGTTTCATGGTGCGTAAAAACATGCGGGTGTAGACCTGCCGATTGAAACCCTGCCCGATGGCCTTGCCACTGGCCATCAAGTCGAGCGGTGAGCAAACCGAGGCCACGGCTTTCACAAGCAACTGTGCCGCTTGGCCCTGCTCACCCGCCCACCGCATCAAGGCATTGCCACCCAATGAAACACCTGCCGCCACAATGCCTGGACGCTTTTGTGCATCGGCCTGTTGTTTGAAACGCGCCAGTAAAAAATGAATCTCTTCATGGTCTCCGGAGTGATAGGCCCGTGGTCCCAAGTTCAAGCTGCCGCTGCAACCTCTGAAATGCGGTACTGCGATGTCGCACCCATGCAACTGCGCCCAGTCGGCAAAGGCCTGTGCATAGTGACTACCCGACGAGCCTTCTAAGCCATGAAACAAAACCAGCAATGGTTTGACCCATTGTTTGGCTGGGTCGCTGCAAACTGTTTCACAAAAATCCACATCCACAAAATCTTGGTCGGGCGTGGTCCATCTTTCACGCCGCCATACCGCGGGCGCTTGCGCATACCGCCGCGAATACAAGGCAGGCCAAATGGTTTGCAGATGCCCGCCAGGCAACCACCAAGGCGCTGTGTAATGCGCCAGCGTCTTCACAGACGTCATGGCCTCAGTGCAACACCGATGGGCTGGAGGACATCTCTTGAGGCGCATGCGGCGTGCCTGGACTGGCATGATGCGCCACCATGCGCCAACCCTGCGGCGTCTTGTGATAAACGTTGGTGGCAATCACATAGGCGGTTTGCGGGCCATCTGCGCCCAAGACCTCGACACGTTCTACCAAGTGATGCATGGCACTGGCGAGTGCGTCCACCTTGTGAATGCTTTCGGGATGGGCTTGAACCGTGCCGTTGGCAAACATGCTTTCGAACGCTGCGCGAATGGCGCCAGCCCCAACCAGTCTGGGGCCACCTGGATGCACGCACACAATTTCTTCTTCGTCGGCCCAGCACGCCATCAATCGCTCAATGTCGCCCTGGCGGAGTGCGTCATAAAACGTGGCTTCTACGTCATCCGGGTTGCCACCCAAAGTGGCGGCTCGAAGTTTGGCTTTGCGCATGATGTCCTTAGAAACAAAAAACCCGGCGTGCGCCGGGTTTCAGAAAACAACGGGCGTGTTCAACGCCCTCATTTTATTTTTTTGTACGGAACTTGCGCAAGGCGGCCAGTTGGGCAGCAAAAACTGCCAACTCGCTTTGCGCACGTGCCATGTCGATTTCGGACTTGGCATTGCGAAGGGCATCCTCTGCAGCAGCTTTGGCCGCATTGGCTTTCTCTTCGTCCAAGTCTTTACCGCGAATAGCAGTGTCAGACAACACGGTCACGTGGTCGGGTTGCACTTCCAAAACGCCGCCAGCCACGAAGACAAACTCTTCGGTGCCGTCGGCTTTTTCGATGCGAACAGAGCCAGCCTTGATGCGTGAAATCAACGGTGTGTGACGGGGGTAAATGCCCAATTCACCCGCTTCACCAGGCAAGGCCACAAAACGGGCTTCACCTGAGAAGATGGACTCTTCGGCACTGACCACATCAACGCGGATGGTGTTCATAGTTGTTCCTTGGAAAGGGTTTACAAAAATGGCTTACGCCATTTTCTTGGCCTTTTCGAAGGCTTCGTCAATGCCACCCACCATGTAGAACGCTTGTTCTGGCAAGTGATCGCACTCACCAGCCACAATCATCTTGAAGCCACGGATGGTTTCAGACAATGGCACGTACTTACCAGGTGAACCGGTAAACACTTCAGCCACGTGGAAAGGTTGTGACAAGAAACGCTGAATCTTACGGGCACGGGCCACAGCCAACTTGTCTTCGGGGGCCAAGTCATCCATACCCATAATGGCAATGATGTCGCGCAGTTCGCGATAGCGTTGCAATGTACCTTGAACAGCGCGCGCTGTTTCGTAGTGATCTGCACCCACGACCAAAGGATCGAGCTGACGGCTGGTAGAGTCCAAAGGATCCACAGCGGGGTAGATACCCAAAGAAGCGATGTCACGAGACAACACCACAGTGGAGTCCAAGTGAGCAAAGGTGGTGGCAGGAGATGGGTCGGTCAAGTCATCGGCAGGCACGTAAACGGCTTGGATGGAAGTGATGGAGCCCACTTTGGTAGAGGTAATACGCTCTTGCAAACGGCCCATTTCTTCGGCCAGTGTAGGCTGATAACCCACAGCAGAAGGCATACGACCCAACAAGGCGGACACTTCGGTACCGGCCAATGTGTAGCGGTAGATGTTGTCCACGAAGAACAACACGTCTTTGCCTTCGTCACGGAAGGATTCGGCGATGGTCAGGCCGGTCAAAGCCACGCGCAAACGGTTGCCTGGTGGCTCGTTCATCTGACCGTACACCATGGCCACTTTGGACTCAGGCAGGTTCTCCAAATTCACGACACCAGAGTCGGCCATCTCGTGGTAGAAGTCGTTGCCTTCACGGGTACGCTCACCCACACCAGCGAACACGGACAAGCCGCTGTGCGCCTTGGCGATGTTGTTGATGAGTTCCATCATGTTCACGGTTTTGCCCACACCGGCACCACCGAACAAACCGACCTTACCGCCTTTGGCGAACGGGCACACCAAGTCAATCACCTTGATGCCGGTTTCCAGCAGCTCTTGCGATGGGCTCAGTTCGTCGTAAGCAGGGGCTTTGCGGTGAATGGAGGAAGTGAGTTCCTGGCTGACAGGACCACGTTCGTCGATGGGCGCACCCAACACGTCCATGATGCGGCCCAGTGTGGCTTTGCCCACTGGAACGGTGATGGCTTTACCGGTGTTGGACACGATCAGGCCACGACGCAGACCGTCGGAAGAACCGAGCGCAATGGTGCGCACGATGCCGTCGCCGAGTTGCTGCTGCACTTCCAGGGTCAGCGCAGAGCCTTCCATTTTGAGTGCGTCATAAACCTTGGGCATCTGGTTGCGTGGAAACTCCACGTCGACCACAGCGCCAATACACTGAACAATTTTTCCTTGGGCTTGCATTTTTCGCTCCAAATAATTTGAATTTGCAGAACTGGGAATCAACCGCTGATCGCGGCTGCGCCAGAGACGATTTCCGACAGTTCTTTGGTGATGGCGGCTTGGCGGGTCTTGTTGTAGACGAGTTTGAGTTCGCCAATCACATTGCCTGCGTTGTCTGTGGCGGCCTTCATGGCCACCATGCGCGCCGCATGCTCAGAAGCCATGTTTTCGGCCACGGCCTGGTAAGCCAGTGCTTCTGCGTAACGGACCAACAACTCGTCAATGACCGACTGCGCATCGGGCTCGTAGATGTAATCCCACCCGTGGGCCACAGCACCTGCCGCCTTGGTATCTGCTTCCATCTGGGTCGAAGACAAAGGCAGCAACTGGTCGATGGTGGGCACTTGTGCCATGGTGCTGACAAACTTGTTGTAGCACAGGTACACAGCGCTCACCTCACCTGCGGCATAAGCGTCGAGCAGCACCTTGACGGGGCCAATCAGCTTGTCCAGATGCGGCTTGTCGCCCAGATGGGTCACATGCGCCACCACTTTGGCATTGACGCGGTTCAGGAAACCCAAACCCTTGCCGCCAATGGCCACGGCCAAAGGCGTCTTGCCTTCAGTCTGCGTTTCACGCAATTTACCTGTCACGGCGCGCAGCAGGTTGGTGTTCAAGCCACCGCACAACCCTTTGTCCGTGGTCACCACAATGAAGCCCACCGACTTGCCGTCGTTTTGCTTCATGAAGGCGTGCACGTACTCAGGGTTGGCCTGCCCGAGATGAGTCGCAATGGTGCGAATCTTCTCGCTGTAAGGCCGGGCCGTGCGCATACGCTCCTGCGCCTTGCGCATTTTGGAGACGGAAATCATCTCCATGGCCTTGGTGATCTTCTTGGTGTTTTCCACCGATTTGATCTTGGTGCGTAGTTCCTTGCCCGATGCCATCAGAGGCTCCTTTTGGTCAGGTAGAAATTAAGCAAAAGTTTTCTTGAAGGCGGCGACAGCAGCGTTCAACTCGGCTTCGGCATCTTTGTCCAAAGCTTTGGTCTCTTCGATCTTGGCCAACAATGCGGCACATTTATCTTTGAGGTACGCGTGCAAACCACTTTCGAAGGACAGAATTTTCTTCACGTCGACATCGTCCATGAAACCTTTGTTGACGGCGAACAAAGAAGCACCCATCAAGCTGATCGATTGTGGGCTGTATTGAGCCTGCTTCAAGAGTTCAGTCACGCGGGCACCGCGGTCGAGTTGTTTGCGTGTGGATTCGTCCAGGTCGGAAGCGAACTGCGCAAACGCAGCCAATTCACGGTACTGCGCCAAGTCGGTACGGATACCGCCAGACTGACCCTTGATGACTTTGGTTTGAGCCGAGCTACCCACGCGAGACACAGAAATACCGGCGTTAATCGCGGGACGAATACCAGCGTTGAACAGCGATGTTTCCAAGAAGATCTGGCCGTCGGTAATCGAAATCACGTTGGTTGGCACGAAGGCAGACACGTCACCGGCTTGCGTCTCAATGATTGGCAAAGCTGTGAGTGAACCTGTTTTGCCTTTGACCGCGCCTTTGGTGAAGGCTTCAACGTACTCAGCGTTGACGCGAGCTGCACGCTCGAGCAAACGGCTGTGGAGATAGAACACGTCGCCAGGATAAGCTTCGCGGCCTGGTGGACGGCGCAAGAGCAATGACACTTGACGATACGCCACAGCTTGCTTAGACAGATCGTCATAAACGATCAAAGCGTCTTCGCCGCGGTCGCGGAAGTACTCACCCATGGTGCAACCAGAGTAGGCTGACACGTATTGCATCGCTGCAGATTCAGAAGCGGAGGCTGCCACCACAATGGTGTAAGCCATGGCGCCAGCTTGTTCCAACGCGCGAACCACGTTTTTGATGGAAGAAGCTTTTTGACCAATCGCCACATACACGCAGGTCATGTTCTGACCTTTTTGGTTGATGATGGCGTCGATGGCCACAGCTGTTTTACCAGTCTGACGGTCACCAATGATCAATTCACGTTGACCACGGCCCACGGGCACCATGGAGTCAATTGACTTCAAACCTGTTTGCATCGGCTGGTCAACTGATTTACGTGCGATCACACCAGGCGCAACCTTTTCGATCACGTCGGTCATCTTGGCGTTGATAGGGCCTTTGCCGTCAATTGGCTGACCCAAAGCGTTGACCACACGGCCAATCAGCTCAGGACCCACGGGCACTTCCAAAATGCGGCCTGTACATTTAACAGTGTCGCCTTCAGAGATGTGCTCGTACTCACCCAAAATCACGGCACCGACAGAGTCACGCTCTAAGTTCAAAGCCAAACCGAAGGTGGCAACACCAGCGGCTGTAGCGGGGAACTCGAGCATCTCGCCTTGCATCACGTCTGACAAACCGTGCACGCGCACGATACCGTCAGTCACGGACACCACGGTGCCTTGGTTACGGATGTCTGCATCAGAAGACAAACCTTGGATTCGGCTCTTGATCAGCTCAGAAATTTCTGCTGGATTGAGTTGCATGACTCTTTCCTTCTTTCTTTAAATAGATCCGGGCTCTCGCTGCATCACGCAGTGAGCGCCGCTTTCATTTGTTCCAGACGGGCCTTGACGGAGGTATCTAACACTTCGTCCCCCACGACCACGCGCACGCCACCAATCAGTGACGCATCGACCTCAACGCTGACGTTGAGTTTGCGGCCAAAGCGCTTTTCAAGTGTTCCGGACAGATCAGCCAAAGCGGCTGCATCAATGGGGAAAGCACTGTGAACGATCGCATCGGCTGTGCCACCTTGTGCATTTTTCAGTGCGCGAAATTGGCTGGCAATTTCGGGCAGCGCCACAAGACGGCGGTTTTCAATGGCCAGACGCAAAAAGTTCTGAGCTGCTGCTGGCAACGTGGTTTTCACGACACCAGACATCAAATCAAACACTTGCGCGTCGGTCACCTTGGGGTTTTCAGAGAATTGCAGCAGTTGCGAATTGCTCGCAACTGCGGCAAGCTCGTCGAGCCAAGCTGCAGTACCCGCAAGGTCGGCTGATTGCGCTTTGAAAAGCGCATCAGCGTAAGGGCGGGCGATGGTTGCAAGTTCTGCCATGGTCTTCTCGGACTGATAAAGGATTACAGCTCGGTCTTCAGACGGTTCAACAGATCAGCATGAACACCAGCATTGACTTCCTTGCGGAGAATCTGCTCAGCGCCCTTTACAGCCAATGCCGCAACTTGCTCTCGCAAAGTTTCACGGGCATTCACCGTTTGTTGCTCTGCTTCTGCTTTCGCGGAAGCAATGATCTTGTTGCCTTCTTCAGTGGCACGGGCTTTGGCTTCTTCGATGATCGTCAAAGCACGGCGCTCGGCATCAGCCAAGCGAGTGGCCGTTTCGTTGCGTGAGGTGGCCAATTCAGCTTCCACGCGCTGGTTTGCAGCAGCGAGTTCTGATTTGGCTTTGTCAGCAGCGGCGAGGCCGTCGGCGATTTTTTGAGCTCGTTCATCCAAAGCGGCTGCAAGCGGTGGCCACACGAATTTCATCGTGAACAGCACCAGAATTGCAAAAACAATGGCTTGAACAAACAGGGTTGCATTGATACTCACGGCAACACCTTTCTTTTGGTTGTTGCAGGAATTACTTCAGAACAAACGGATTCGCGAAAGCGAACATCATGGCGATACCAACGCCAATCAAGAAGGCCGCGTCGATCAAACCAGCCAACAAGAACATTTTGGTTTGCAGTTCGTTCATCAATTCGGGTTGACGAGCAGCAGACTCGAGGTATTTGCTGCCCATGATGCCGATACCGATACAAGCGCCAATCGCGCCCATGCCGATGATGAGACCAGCTGCCAAAGCGACGTAACCGAGAACGTGTTCCATTTAATTGCTCCTATGGATGATGATGGAAAGGTTGAGAAAAAACTAAACTAAATTGTGACGCTTAGTGAGCGTCGTGCGCTTGACCGATGTAGACCAAAGTCAACATCATGAAAATGAAGGCTTGCAAAGCCACGATCAAGATATGGAAGATGGCCCAGATGGAGCCAGCGATCACATGACCGATGGGCAACAAAATGCCCGTCAATGACATGGCGGCTGTACCACCCATCAAAGCGATCAACATGAAAATCAGTTCGCCGGCATACATGTTGCCGAACAATCGCATACCGTGTGACACGGTTTTGGCGACGAATTCAATCATTTGGAAAACGAAGTTGAAAGGCCACAAAATGGGGTGCGCACCGAAGGGCGCTGTGGTCAACTCGTGAAACCAGCCGCCAATGCCCTTGATCTTGATGTTGTAGTACACACAAATCAACAACACGGAAACAGACATGCCCAAAGTACTGGACAGGTCGGCCGTTGGCACAACGCGGAAATAGTGAATGCTGCTGTCAAGGCCCGTCCAAGCAAACAGCATGTGGAACAGGTCGACAGGCAAGAAGTCCATCGAGTTGAGCAAGAAGATCCAAACAAACACAGTGAGCGCCAAAGGCGACACCAGCTTGCGGCTTTCGGCACTGTGGATGATGCCCTTGGCTTGTGAGTCAACCATCTCAAACAAGATTTCGACAGCGGCTTGGAAGCGGCCTGGCACGCCAGATGTGGCTTTGCGTGCGGCTTTCCACAAAAGCAAACTGCCGACGACACCCAACAACACACCCCAAAAAATGGAGTCGATGTTGAAGACTGAAAAGTCAATCACACCCGCCATCGGCTTGTTTTGCAGATGGGTCAGATGGTGGCCGATGTATTCACCGGCGCTGGGAGCGTTTGCAGCTGACATTCTCTAGGCTCTTCTTAAATAACTTTTAAATTCATCAACTCAGGCAACCGGGTGAAACACTTTGCGCCAGGCAAACACCACCCAATAGACCTTCATCGTGATCACAAGGCCCACCAACATGGCAGGCCAACTTAAATCTTTGACTAACCAGACCGCCGCATAAAGCATGGCAATCGTGAGGCCAATCTTGACCATCTCCCACAGCAAAAACCCAAAAACTGCCGTTCCTGAGTTCACAGTGCTTGCTTTACTGGTTAAGCCCCGCGCGAACAACGCTGCAGGGACCACCACCGCCAAACCACCGTAAGCTGCCGACCATGCCGCCGCAACCCGCCCTGTGAAGAGCCAAGTCAAAGCCGCAACGATCGCACCAACCAGCATTTGCGCCAAAACCACGCGCCAAATGGAGAGAAGCGGCTGCTGGCGGCGCAGTTGTTGCACCTCCTCTGCAGTTAACGGCTTGAATTCGTCGATGTCATGCGTCTCATCTGATGCGTATGCTTGATACACAGGGTGAGCAGCTTTGACACCAGCGACTGCGCCGTCTTCGTACACTGTCTTCATCTGGCAAATCTTGTGGCGGAATTTTGAGCCCCTATGTTTACACACAGGTTACAGAAATATCCCTAGGTTCCGCAAAGCTTACGATTATAAGTGAAAACCCATATGCGCAAAACAAGACACAATCGAAGTTCTTAAATTCTTCTCATTTGCGCTTCAACGGGTGCCCCTCTATGTACGAACTCATTAAATTTACCCACTTGGCAGCAGGTGTTATTTGGCTGGGCGGCATGGCCACCATGATCTGGGCCGTGCGCCCGGCGGCCATTGCTTTATTTGAGCCCCCCATTCGTTTGCCCTTTTTGGCAAACGTCATGGCGCGCTTTTTCAAGGTGGTGGTGGCCTGCATCTTTTTGTTGCTGCTGACGGGCGGCGCCATGCTGGTGGGCGTTGACATGAAGTTGGCGCCAAAAGGCTGGCATACCATGTTGGGCATCGGCACCTTGATGTGCCTTATTTTTGGTCACATCTATGCCGGTCCATTTCGAAAAATGAAATTGGCTTTGGCCCAGGCAGACTTGCCATCCGCCGCAGCACAATTGGCCAAAATACACCCCCTGATGATTTTGAATTTCGCACTCGGCTGGTTAGCTGTTGGTGCGGTGGTCATCTGGCGATAAGTTTTATTCTCTAGACCATGATGAGCGCCTCTCACCCCCCCCCCTTCAACGACGATCCTCGCAAAGAGTCCCTGATTGAATATCCATGCGACTTTCCCATCAAGGTTATGGGTGCACGCGTAGACGGCTTTGCAGAAGCCATGGCCGAAGTGGCCAAGCAGTTCGACCCTGGCTTCAATCCAGCCACCATTGAAATGCGCCCCAGCAAAGCCGGCAATTACCTGAGCGTCACCTTGACCATCAAGGCCACCAGCAGAGAACAGCTGGACAACCTGTACCGCGCACTGACCGGCCACCCCATGGTCAAAGTAGCCCTCTGACACTTCAAAGCACTGCACATGTTGGTCAAACATTCAGGGCAGGTGGCCTATTTAGACACCTACCAAGCCATGCAAGATTTCACGGCGCACCGAACGCCCGAAACAAGCGATGAGCTGTGGCTCTGCGAGCACCCTCCCGTTTTCACGCAGGGCTTGGCCGGCCTAGCGGGCCATGTGCTGAATGCGGGTGATATTCCTGTCATTGCCACCAACCGCGGCGGTCAGGTCACCTACCACGGTCCCGGCCAAGTGATGGCCTACCCCTTGGTCAACTTGCAGCGCGCGGGCTACTTTGTCAAAGAATATGTTTACCGATTAGAAGAGGCCGTGATACGCACCTTGTCACACTTCGGTGTCACAGGTCACAGAGTGCCCAATGCGCCTGGCATTTATGTTCGATTGGCCGATCCTTTTGCGCACACCGCCCTCACGGGCCCTGCAGTGCCCACGGACCCCTTCAAAGGACTTGGCAAAATCAGCGCACTGGGCATCAAAGTCAGCCGACAATGCACCTACCATGGCTTGGCACTGAACGTGAAGATGGACCTCGAACCCTTTCAGCGCATCAACCCTTGCGGCTATGCCGGACTCCAAACCGTGGACCTTTTTACAATCGGGGTTCAGACCACTTGGGACGAAGCGGCCGATGTATTGGCACACAAGCTCACGCCCTTGCTGTCGCCCTGATGTCGACCCAAAGTCTCTGTGACACCGAAAGAATGCAATGACCAAAGATACCGATGCCACACGCAATGTTGTGCGTGTGGCGCAAACTGTCGAGAACTACGATGCCAGCGCCAAGCAAAAAGCGGCGGCCAAACTGTCACGCATTCCCATCAAGGTTGAACCTGGTGAAGTGCTGAAAAAACCAGATTGGATTCGCGTCAAAGCAGGTTCCCCCACCACACGCTTTTACGAAATCAAAGACGTGCTGCGCAAAAACAAATTGGTGACAGTTTGCGAAGAAGCCAGCTGCCCCAACATCGGCGAATGCTTTGGCAAAGGCACGGCCACCTTCATGATCATGGGTGACAAATGCACGCGCCGCTGTCCGTTTTGCGATGTGGGTCACGGTCGACCCGACCCCCTGGACATCCATGAGCCAGGCAACTTGGCACGCACCATTGCCGATTTGAAACTCAGCTATGTGGTCATCACCAGCGTCGACCGCGACGACTTGCGCGACGGCGGTGCAGGCCACTTTGTGGATTGCATTCGCGAAACACGCGCCCTGTCACCCACCACACAAATTGAAGTGTTGGTGCCCGACTTTCGCGGCCGCGACGATCGCGCTTTGGAAATCCTAAAAGCAGCACCTCCCGATGTGATGAACCACAACCTGGAAACCGTGCCGCGTTTGTACAAAGAAGTGCGTCCGGGTTCCGACTACCAGTTCTCATTGCAACTGCTGAAAAAATTCAAAGCGCTGTTTCCCAACATTCCCACCAAATCTGGCCTGATGGTGGGCTTGGGTGAAACTGACGAAGAAATTCTGGCGGTGATGCGCGAGATGCGCGCTCACAATATCGAGATGCTGACCTTGGGTCAGTACTTGGCCCCTTCCAACAGCCACTTGCCCGTGAAACGCTACGTGCATCCAGACACCTTCAAAATGTTTGAAGAGAAAGCTTACGAAATGGGCTTCACACACGCCGCGGTGGGCGCCATGGTTCGCTCCAGCTACCACGCAGATCAACAAGCACACGCGGCAAGTTTGGCGCGCTGATGAGCGCATCCGTTCGCTCCGCTTGGCTGGCACTTGGTGCCATTGCATTGTGGGCCACCTTGGCGCCTGTAGGGGTGCGCCTGTCGCACTTGCCGCCCTTCCTCACAGCCGGCTGCGCCTTGTTGATCGGCAGCTTGGTGGCACTGCCTTGGTCTGGTTTTAAGTGGCGCTTGGCGCTGGTGCCCGCATCCACTTTGGCCTTGGGCATCTACGGCCTGTTCGGTTACCACTTTTTATTGTTCGTTGCGTTTCGCATGGCACCTGCCGTACAAGCCAACTTGGTCAACTACCTGTGGCCTTTGCTGATTGTGGTGTTGGCACCGCTGTTCAACAAACACATCCACTTGAAACTTCGCCAGGTCATTGCAGCCATGGCCGGATTTGCTGGCGCAGCCTTGGTCATGACCGGCGGCAAGGCCATCAGTGCAGATTTCAACTTGGGCTACTTGGCAGCTTTGGCTTCGGCTTTCATCTGGGCCACCTACTCGCTCATGACCCAACGCGTCACAGCTTTTCACACAGCCGCCATCGGCACCTTCGGCCTGGTGTCAGGCCTGTTGTCTGTGGCTTGCCACTTTGCACTCGAAGCGCCCGTGCGCATCAACGCACAAGACGCTGGTCTGTTGGCATGGATGGGTCTGGGTCCATTGGGTTTGGCTTTTTACTTGTGGGATGCCGCGCTTAAAAATGGCAACGCGCAGCAAATTGGTTTGCTCAGTTTCATCACGCCATTGGGCTCTACGGTGCTGCTGTTGATTGACCGCCAAGAAGCGCTCACACCGCTCGTGGCATGGGCTGGCTTGTTGATTGTGGGGGGTGCGTGGTTGGGTAGAAACACCGGGCCGCAGGATGCAGCCAACGACCCACGCTTTGACCCGCCCTGAAAGCGCGCGCAGACCTACAACAAACTGGCAGGGTCTTCAGAGTCCAGCACTTGCAGCGCCAGTGCCTTGAGTTTTTCTGTATCGGCTCGCAAAATTTGTTGCTTCACTTGCAACACTTGCGACGGGTGCATTGAAAAACTGCGAAGACCCATGCCCAACAACAAACGGGTCATGTTGACATCGCCCGCCATCTCGCCGCACACCGACACACTCTTGCCCTGCGCTGCGCCTTCGGCAATGGTGTCAGCCACCAAACGCAAAACTGCCGGGTGCAAAGGGTCGTACAAATGCGCCACGCTTTCGTCGGCGCGGTCAATGGCCAAGGTGTATTGAATCAAGTCGTTGGTGCCAATCGACAAGAAATCGAAATGTTTCAAGAACAATTTCAAGGACAGCGCAGCTGCGGGGATTTCAATCATGGCCCCCAAGCGCACATGGCCGTAGGCCACGCCGCGCGCATCCAAATCAAGCTGGGCTTGCTTGACCAGCGCCAGCGTTTGATGAATTTCACTGGCATGCGCCAACATGGGCACCAGCAAGTTCACTTTGCCCAAAGCGGCTGCACGCAAAATGGCGCGCAGTTGCGTTAAGAACATTTCTGGGTCTGCCAAGCTCCAACGGATGGCGCGCAAACCCAATGCAGGATTCAAATGCGCGGCATCGTGGCGCGCTTCGTCCAAGGGTTTGTCAGCGCCCACATCCACAGTTCGAATGGTGACCGGCAAACCCTGCATGCCTTCAACAGCACGGCGGTATTGCTGAAACTGTTCTTCTTCATCGGGCAAGTGACCTTGTCTGCCCATGAACAAAAATTCACTTCGGAAAAGGCCCACACCCACCGCACCCACCAAGATGGCCGCATCGGCATCTTCTGGCATTTCAATGTTGGCCAAGAGTTCAATTTTTTGACCATCCAAGGTCACAGCAGGTGTATGCCGCAACCGCGTCAGGCGCTCGCGCTCCAGATCGCCTTGGCGTTGCTTGAACCCATACTCGGCCAAGATGATGGGCGAGGGGTCCACAATGACCACGCCCATGTCGCCATCGATGATGACCCAATCGTCTTGGCGAATCAGCTGGCTGGCGCTGCGGGCACCCACCACGGCAGGAATGTCCAAACTCCGCGCCACGATGGCGGTGTGTGACGTTTTGCCGCCCACATCCGTCACAAAACCAGTGAACACGCTTTGCTTGAACTGCAGCATGTCGGCAGGCGACAAGTCATGCGCAACCAGTACCAGTGGCACATCCATGGTGTCACCCAATTGCAACTCTTGTTGAGGGCGCACATGCGGCTTGATTCGAACAACGGGTGAAGTCCCGCCTTTCAAGAAATGCAAAACGCGCTCGGTGACTTGCTCCAGATCCGATTTGCGCTCGCGCAAATAAGCGTCTTCCATTTCGTCGAATTGGCGGCCAATGACTTCCATCTGGCTGCTCACAGCCCACTCCGCGTTGTAAAGCCTGTCTTCAATCCAGTGCTTCACACCCATGGACAAGCTCTCGTCCTCCAACAGCATCAAGTGCACATCGAGCAACGCGCCAAGCTCTGGCGGGGCGTCGTCTGTCAAATCTTTTTGCAGTCTTCTCAGCTCTTCAATCACGGCATCACGTGCTAACCGTAATCGAACAATTTCAGCTTCAACTTGTTCTGGTTGAATGAAATAGTGGGCAACGTCCACGCGACTGGAGGCAACCAGTACCGCGCGTCCAATGGCGATGCCTCTGGCAACCGCCAAGCCATGAATGCTGAATGTCATTCACCCTCGCCAAATTTATCGGCAATCAAGGCCAACATAGCGTCTAGCGCCTCTTGGGCTTGTTCACCATCGGTGTCAATGACCACCTCACTGCCTATGCCAGCAGCCAACATCATCACGCCCATGATGCTTTTGGCATTCACTCGGCGCTCACCTTTGGCCATCCAAACTTCGCAAGGGAAACTGCCCGCCAACTTGGTCAATTTGGCAGAGGCACGGGCGTGAAGTCCCAATTTATTGCTGATGGTCGTGGTAGC
The DNA here is from genome assembly GCA_030158125.1 of Limnohabitans sp. Taxonomy (GTDB): domain Bacteria; phylum Pseudomonadota; class Gammaproteobacteria; order Burkholderiales; family Burkholderiaceae_C; genus Limnohabitans_A. The sequence continues at coordinate 134,334 of JAOATL010000015.1, forward strand.
TTGGGGCATGTCGAGGTCCTGATTGATTTTGAGGCGCAGTGCAACCCACGGGCATGATGCCTTGCGCGCCACCAGCTTGCGCACGCGCAGCCAGGGCATCTAAAGTTTCGTGTCGATAACACACACTGCGCAGCAGCATGGGCAAGTTAACGCCTGCAAGCAAACGCGTATCGATGCCATCGTTGAGCTTTTGAGCCACGTTGGAGGGGGTCGCACCAAACACATCGCTGAGCAAAAGCACCTCAGGTGTGTTCAGTTTTGACATGGCCTGCTTGGCCAGGGCCAAGCTTTCTTCTGGGCTGTCATGGGCCCCGATGTCCAATGCTTGCACGCCCAAAGCACACTCGGGAAAAACGTGCAAAGCACAATCACGCAAGGCCGAGGCCAAAGGTGCGTGGGCAACAATGAGAATTCCGATCATGCCGAATTATGGCGGTTTGCCCAGTGAAAATAAACATAGGACAACACCGCACAGACACCAAACACCGAAAAAGCCGACTGAAAGGCCAACACGGGCGGCCATCCCAGTGATTTGAAGAAATCAACGCCGATGCCAATGCCCCACTGCACAACAAAAACACCCACGAAAATCACCAGGTTGTAGGCCGACAGCGCACGGCCAGCAAGGTGCGGCGGAAATGCCATGCCCACCGCAGGCTGCGCCAAAGCCACAAAGGTGCTGGTGATACAAAATAAGGCCAAGGCCGCAGCTGTGCCAGCGCCTAAATCAGGCCCCAGCCAAATCACGCCAAATAACACCGCAAAGCTAAGGGGCTGACCCCATGCAATCAATTGATCAGCCGTGATGCCGCGCTTGGCCAATCGAGGGGTGACCAAGCCCCATATCCAAAAAGTAGTCAACATGCACAAGTTGATGGCAAACAAGCCCGTTGCTGCAGACAAGGGGTCGTAGCCACCCACCACGGTCATCCAAGGGCCTGCCCACAAAGTTTGGACGGCCAGCATGCCCGCATAACAAAAGAAACCCACTGGCGCCATGCGCCAAAAATAGGCGCTGCGCCACACGGGCCCATAACCCGCTTCTTCTTGAACAACTGGGTGAGTGGGCGCTTGGGGCTTTTCCCAAACAGGCACAAACTTGTAAATGAAGAACATGGCCACCAGAACCAAAACGGCCAGCCCCGCAAAGATGGCACGCCAACCTGTGAGAGGCATCAACCATTGAACGGGCAAGGTTGAGGACAGCATCCCCAAAGAGCCCGTCATCAACATCCACGAATTGGCACGCAACTGTGCGCCGGCATCCATCCAGCGGCGATAGCCGGTGAGGGGCGCCATCAAACAAGCACTGACACCTACGCCGCATAAAAACCGCGCCAGCCACAAACCCACAAAACTTTGCGCCATGGCGAAAGCCGCACAGCCTAAAACGGCCACGATTAAAAATGACAAGATGACCGTTTTAGGCCCGTACCGGTCCAGCCATTTGCCCAAGGGCAACTGTGTGACCGAAAACCCCAAGAAATAACCGCCCGCCAACAAGCCCAAGTCTTGGGCAGAAAGCGCCAACTCTTGCGTCAGTGCTGGCGACAAGGTTGCCGTGATGGCCCGCATCAAGGTGGACAAAAAATAAGCAAAGGCAAAGACCAAAAAGACCCCCACCATTTGCCGCTGCGCCAGCATGGGGTTTGGGTTCTGATGCTCAGTCATGACACGCTTTCAAAAATTCCTGCATGCCGACATTATCGGTGCCTGCATGCGTGATGATTTTTCGCGACAATGAGGCCATGAATTCACTTGACGGCATCCGCATCCTCGACCTGTCCCGCGTACTCGCGGGCCCATGGTGTACCCAAACTTTGGCCGACTTAGGGGCCGACGTGATCAAGATTGAGCGCCCCGGCGCCGGCGACGATACGCGCAGTTGGGGCCCCCCTTTTCTCAAAGACACCAACGGCAACGACACGCCTGAGGCAGCATATTATTTGGGAACCAACAGAAATAAGCGCTCACTTACTTGCGACATTTCCAAGACTGAAGGCCAAGCGCTGATTCGCGAACTGGTTGTGCACTGTGACGTTTTCATTGAGAACTTCAAGGTTGGTGACATGGCACGCTATGGCTTGGACTACGCCAGTTTGAAGACCCTCAACCCCAAATTGGTTTACTGCAGCGTCACGGGCTTTGGTCAAACCGGGCCCTACAGTGAACGCGCCGGTTACGACTATGCCGTGCAAGGCATCGGCGGTTTGATGAGCGTCACGGGCGAACGTGATGACCTGGGTGGTGGCCCTCAAAAGGTGGGGGTGGCTGTGGCCGATTTGTTCACCGGCATGTATGCCACTGTGGGCATCTTGGCCGCACTCAGGCATGCCGAAAAAACAGGCGACGGCCAGTATGTCGACATGGCCTTGCTCGACACCCAAGTGGCCATGCTGGCCAATTTGGGCGCCAATTATTTGGTCAGTGGCAAGACCCCTGGTCGCGCGGGCAATGCCCATCAAAACATCGTGCCTTATCAAGTCTTTGAGGTGAAGGCACCTGCCCAGGCTGCGGCTGGGAGTCGCGATCATTTAATTTTGGCGGTAGGCAATGACGGCCAATATGCCAAATTCTGTGACGTTGCAGGCCATCCCGAATTGGCGCGTGATGAACGTTTTGCCAAAAACACCGCGCGCGTTAAAAACCGTGCAATCTTGGTGCCGATGCTTGAACAGATCATGTTGACCCGAACCAAAGCAGACTGGTTGTCTGCACTTGAAGCGGCCAAGGTACCTTGTGGTGCCATCAACAATTTGTCTGAAGTGTTCGCCGATCCTCAAGTGGCCGCGCGCAACATGGTGAGCACATGGCAACACCCTCACCAAAAAGATTTGAAGCTGGTCGCCAGCCCACTCAAACTGAGCCTCACACCTGTGCGACAAGACCACGTGCCGCCGCAACTGGGACAACACACGGCGCAATTGCTCCAAGAAGTGTTGGGCTACAACCATGCACACATTGAACAACTGCAAAACAAAGGGGTAATCTGATGGCCCAGTATTTGTTGGTTCATGGCGCCTGGCATGGCGCTTGGTGCTGGCGTCATGTCACCGAAGGATTGATCCGCGCAGGTCACAGCGCACATGCCATCACACTGACCGGCTTAGGTGAGCGCTCACACCTCTTACACCGAGGAATTGATTTGGAGACTCACATCCAGGATGTCTTACAAGCTTTGGATGCAGAAGAAATGAACGATGCCATTTTGGTGGTTCATTCCTACGCTGGCATGCTGGGTACTGCCGTGGCAGATCGCCGCGCCTACCGCCTGAAGCACCTGGTTTACTTAGACGCCGTCATACCCAAGCCAGGCGAAAGCTGGAGCAGCACACATGCCAGCGCCACCCAAAAAGCCAGAATCGAAGCGGCGGCAGACAGCATCGACAACAGCTTCCCGCCACCCGACCCTTCGGTGTTTGGCTTGAGTGCAGAAGGCTACGAATGGGTTCAAAGACGTCAGACACCTCACCCTGGCGGCACCTATCAGCATGTGCTGAATTTCGACCCGGCCCGTGTTGCAAGCGTTCCCCGCACCTTCATCAACTGCACCGTACCGCCATTGGCAACCATCGATGCAGTGCGGCGCCGAGTGGTCGACCCTCAATTCTGGGATGGCCAGTGGCTGCCTCAATCGCAGGTGATTGAAATGAAAACGGGGCACGATCCCATGATCAGTGCCCCGCAGGCTTTAACCGCGTTGTTGTTGGATTGCGCGAATCAAGTTTGAACGCTTGGACTTGGTCCTTGCTTAGTCCTTGCGGAAATTGTCGTGGCAGCCTTTGCAGGTTGACGCTGCTGGTCCAAAAGCCGATTTCAAAGCGTCAACGTTGCCGACTTTGGCAGCAGCAGCCAGTTTGGCCATCTCGGTTTGCATCTTGTCTGCAGCCTCTTTGTATTTGGCGCTGTCTTTCCAAATTTCAGGTTTTGAGCGCGTGTCGCCCTTGTCGCTGCCTTCTGGGAATGCGGTCCACGGCAACTTGGACATGGCGGCGGCGATGTCTGCATTGTCTGCTGCAGCTTTGGCATCAAATGGTGCTTTGCCAGATGCCATGGCACCCACACGACCAAAGTGTGCGGCCATGACGGTGAAGCTGGCTTTGCGATATTTGATGGCGTCTTCTGGTTTTGCAAATTGCGCGGCGGCTGGCAAAGCCAACAACAAGGCCAGCAAGCTGGCAGTGGCAGTTAATCGTTTTTTCATAGGTCGTCCAGATCAGGTTATCGTACTTTACAGTTTCGCATGTTTTTAATTTTTTTGCAGGCCCGCCTCAAGGTGATGAAAGTTTCAAGATGATTCAAGTCCGTATTTGGGATTTACCAACGCGCGTGTTCCACTGGTCACTCGCCATCCTGGTCATTGCGTTGATCATGACCGGCAACGTGGGGGGCAACGCCATGGTTTGGCATTTCCGTTTTGGTTATGCTGTTTTAAGCCTGCTGCTGTTTCGCCTTATGTGGGGGTTTGTAGGCGGCCATTGGTCCCAATGGCGTCAGCTGACTTGTACGCCCTCTGCACTGCGGCAATATGTTTCAGGCCTGCACGGTCATCAGCGATTTTTGGGACACAACCCACTGGGCTCTCTGTCAGTCATTGTCATGCTCAGCATGCTGTTGCTCCAAGTCACAACAGGGCTGTTCAGCGACGATGAAATTGCCAACGCCGGTCCTTTGACGGTGTGGGTTACTGGGCACATTGTCTCTTTGGCCACAGCTTGGCACAAAGGACTTGGCAAAGCCATTGTGCTGCTGCTTATCGCGGCTCACCTCTTGGCCATTGCTTGGCATTTGATCAAAAAGGAAGACAACCTCAGCCGGGCCATGGTCTTGGGCGACAAAGACACGGCCATGCCTGTGCCAGGGTCCAGTGACAAGCCTATCGATTGGCTCAAAGCATTTGCGTGTCTTGCATTCGCGTCGGGCTTGGTGTTTTTCCTCATCACCGCCACCCCTCCCAACTCGTAGCCCTTCCAAATATGGCGCTACACTTGAACGTCATTTTGCACTGAACCCACTTGTCAGAAATACATCCCCCAAAGATTGCGCTTGTCGCACCGCACTCACATGCAGACATGGCTGATGTGCGACACATCTTCATGGCTTATGCACAGTCGCTCAGTGTTGATTTGTGTTTTCAAGATTTTGAAGCAGAGCTACAGCAATTACCAGGCGACTATGCGCCGCCCAGAGGCGCTTTGCTGTTGGCCATGGTCAATGATGACGTGGCTGGCTGCTGTGCATTGAGGCCCCTCGATTCAGCAGACTCACCCAATGCTGCCGAAATGAAACGCTTGTATGTCAAACCCGAATTTCGTCGCTTGGGCTTGGGCCGCCAATTGGCGGAGGCCATCTTGGATGCTGCGCGGCAATGTGGTTACAGCTGTGTGTTGCTCGACACCTTGGACGAGATGGAAACTGCGCGTGCCTTGTACGAAGACCTGGGATTTGAAGAAATTCCACCGTACTATCACAACCCTTTGCCAGGTGCGCATTACCTCAAAGTGATGCTCTGACAGGATGAGCCTAAAGGCTCATCGCTGCGTTGTTTTGAAAGCCTCACTTTAGAGGCTTTGGCCCTTCTTAGCCTTTGGCTTGAGACAACATGGTGCCCGCATCGCTGACTTCAAATTTGCCTGGGCCTTCGATGTTCAAGTTTGCAACTTTGCCGTCTTTGACCAACATGGAATAGCGGTTGCTGCGCAAGCCCATACCGCGTGTGGTCAGGTCCAATGTCAAGCCTGTGGCCTTGGTGAAGTCTGCACTGCCATCTCCCAACATGCGAACTTTGCCCGCAGTGTGAAGCTCACGCCCCCAAGCGCCCATGACGAACGCGTCGTTGACACTGACGCACCAAATTTCGTCAATGCCTGCAGATTTGAGCGCATCAAACTGCTCGACATAGCCAGGTACATGTTTGGCAGAGCACGTAGGTGTGAAAGCGCCTGGCAGCGCAAACAACGCAATGGTTTTGCCTGCAGATGCTTTTGCCACATCGACGGGGTTGGGGCCAATACTGCAACCATTGCCTTCTACTTCAACGTATTCTGTCAAGGTCAATGCAGGTAGTGCGTCGCCAACTTTGATCATGGTGTGTCCTTAAATAATGTGGAGGAGAGTTGTGAGAGAAACATGTCATTCGTGCGAGCATTCAACAAATGCGCAGACGAAAAAAAACGACCCACAATTGTGAGTCGTTTTTTGAAGGTTTGCTGAGTGCAAGCTGATTAAGCTTAAACCGCGGCAGCCTTTTCAACCAAACGGGTTGCAACCCAGTTTTTGGTTTTGGAAATTGGCTTGCTCTCGGTGATCTCAATCACGTCGCCCAAACCGAATTGTCCTGTTTCGTCGTGTGCGTGGTACTTGCTTGATTTGGCAACAATCTTGCCGTACAAAGCATGCTTCACGCGACGCTCCACCAATACCGTTACGGTTTTGGCGCGTTTGTCGCTGACCACCTTGCCGATCAAGGTGCGCTTGAGGGATGTTTTAGCTTCCGTCATGGTCACTCCTTATTTGGCGGCTTGCTTTTCAGCAAGGATGGTTTTGGCACGAGCGATGCTGCGGCGAGTTTCGCGCAGTTGGTTCGTGTTGCCGAGTTGCTGAGTGGCTTTTTGCATGCGCAAATTGAAATGGGCTCTTTGCAGATCCTTGATTTCTTTAGCCAAGCCAGCGTCGTCTTTGGTGCGCAGTTCAGTTGTGTTCATTGTGAGTTCTCCTGAATTACTGGCCAATCATGCGTGCGACAAAAGTCGTGCGCAAGGGCAGTTTGGCTGCGGCCAATTTAAACGCTTCACGGGCCAATTGCTCTGGCACGCCAACGATTTCATACAACACCTTACCGGGCTGAATCTCAGCCACGTAGTACTCGGGGTTGCCCTTACCGTTACCCATACGAACCTCTGCAGGTTTTGTAGAGATTGGCTTGTCGGGGAACACACGAATCCAGATACGGCCGCCACGCTTCACGTGACGTGAAATCGCACGACGTGCGGCTTCGATCTGACGGGCCGTCAAACGGCCGCGGTCGGTGGACTTCAAACCGAAATCACCAAACGCAACCGTGTTGCCACGGGTTGCGACGCCGGTGTTGCGGCCCTTTTGTTCCTTACGGAACTTTCTGCGAGCGGGTTGCAGCATGTTTACTCTCCTTTGGCACCGTCAGCTGCTGCAGCTGGCGCGGCTACTTTACGTACGCGCTTAACGGTGGGTTTGACATCACCACCAGCTTCGGCGGGCTTGTCGCTGCCGTCAACGGGTGCTGTGTTGGTGCCACCAGCACGACGGGGCGCACCGCGGCCTGCACGGTCACCCGGGCGAGCATCACGACGCGGGCCACGTGGGCGACGCTCTTCTTCTTGACGGGGTTCAGCCAAAGCGGGCGCATCGTTGCGACCCAGGTTGTCACCCTTGTAGACCCAGACCTTCACGCCGATCACACCATAGGTGGTCTTGGCTTCAGAAGTACCGTAGTCAATGTCAGCGCGCAGAGTGTGCAAAGGCACGCGGCCTTCACGGTACCACTCAGTACGTGCAATCTCGATACCGTTCAGACGGCCAGCAGACATGATCTTGATGCCGAGGGCACCCAGACGCATGGCGTTTTGCATGGCGCGCTTCATGGCGCGGCGGAACATGATCCGCTTTTCGAGCTGTTGTGTGATGCTGTCAGCAATCAGTTGTGCATCGATTTCGGGCTTGCGCACTTCTTCGATGTTCACTGCGACTGGCACGCCCAAACGAGCTGCGAGTTCTTTTTTCAAGCTCTCGATGTCTTCGCCTTTTTTGCCGATCACAACACCAGGACGAGCCGAGAAAATTGTGATGCGTGCGTTTTTGGCGGGGCGCTCGATGAGGACGCGTGCCACAGCAGCGTTCTTCAACTTGGCCTTGAGGTATTCACGAACCTTGATGTCTTCGGCCAACATGCCGGCGAAATCACGGTTGCTTGCGTACCAACGGCTTGCCCAGTTGCGGCTAACCGCAAGGCGGAAGCCGGTAGGATGGATTTTTTGTCCCATATTCTTCCTAGGCCTTTCAGTTGCCAACCGTCACATACACGTGGCATGTGGGCTTGCTGATACGGTTGCCACGGCCTTTGGCGCGGGCTGTGAAACGCTTGAGTGTGGCGCCTTGTTCGACGTAGATGGTTTTCACCTTCAACTCGTCGATGTCAGCACCGTCGTTGTGTTCAGCGTTGGCGATAGCGGACTCCAGAACCTTCTTGACGATGCCTGCAGCTTTTTTCTGCGTGAAAGTCAGAATGTTCAGAGCTTGATCCACTTTTTTACCGCGAATCAAATCGGCGACCAGGCGGCCTTTATCGACCGACAAACGGACGCCCCTGAGGACTGCACGTGTTTCCATGGTCTTTCCTTATTTCTTCTGGACTTTTTTGTCCGCTGGATGACCCTTGAATGTCCGGGTCAAAGCGAATTCACCCAGCTTGTGGCCAACCATTTGGTCAGTCACATAAACAGGCACGTGTTGTTTGCCGTTGTGCACAGCAATGGTCAAACCGATGAAATCGGGCAAGACCATAGAACGACGTGACCATGTTTTGATGGGCTTCTTGTCTTTCGTTGCAACGGCTTTTTCAACCTTGGCAACGAGGTGATGGTCAACGAATGGACCTTTTTTAAGTGAGCGAGTCATTGGCTACCCTTTACTTCTTGCGACGCGACACGATCATGACCTGCGTGCGCTTGTTGTTACGGGTACGGTAGCCCTTAGTCAGGTTACCCCATGGGTCAACTGCATGACGGCCTTCACCGGTACGACCTTCGCCACCACCGTGTGGGTGATCAACAGGGTTCATTGCCACACCGCGGACGGTAGGACGAATACCCATCCAACGCTTCACACCGGCTTTGCCCAACTGGCGCAAGCTGTGTTCTTCGTTGGCGACTTCACCAATCGTTGCACGGCATTCGATGTGAATCTTGCGAACTTCACCGGAACGCATACGCACTTGAGCGTAGATGCCTTCGCGGGCCAACAATGTGGCAGAAGTACCAGCAGAGCGAGCGATTTGAGCGCCGGCACCTGGTTTCAATTCGATGCAGTGAATGGTTGAACCCACTGGAATGTTGCGGATGGGCAATGTATTGCCAGCACGGATCGGGGCTTCCGAACCGGACAACAATGTTGCGCCAACTTCCAAACCACGGGGTGCAATGATGTAACGACGCTCACCGTCTGCATAGCAGACCAACGCAATGTGCGCTGTACGGTTTGGATCGTACTCAATGCGTTCCACTTTGGCTGGAATTGCATCTTTGTTACGTTTGAAGTCAACAACACGGTAGTGATGTTTGTGACCACCACCCTTGTGACGGGTTGTGATGTGGCCGTTGTTGTTGCGACCCGCTTTTTGATGCTGTGCTTCGAGCAAAGGCGCATAGGCCTCGCCTTTGTACAGGTGATCGCGAGTCACCTTCACCACGCCACGTTGGCCTGGTGAGGTTGGTTTGAGTTTAATGACTGCCATGATTAAGCGGCCTCCCCTGAGAGGTTCAGCTCTTGACCTGGCATCAAGGTGACGTATGCCTTGCGAACATTGTCGCGACGGCCCACAGTCTTGCCAAAACGCTTGGTCTTGCCTTTGGTGTTCACCACAGACACGCCTTTTACTTCCACCTTGAACATCAACTGCACAGCAGCTTTGATTTCAGGCTTGGTAGCGTCCTGCAGCACTTTGAATGTGACAGCGTTTGATTTTTCTGCAACCATGGTGGCCTTTTCGGACACGATGGGGGCAACCAACACAGCCATCAGACGACCTTCGTCAAACTTTTGTGTGCTCATGCGAACATCTCCTTGAGTTTGTCGACAGCGCCTTTGGTGACAACCACTTTCTTGAAGTGAACCAAAGAAACTGGATCGGCGTAACGGGGCTCAACAATCAGGATGTTGACCAAGTTGCGTGAAGCCAAGTAAAGGTTTTCGTCAACTTCTTCTGCAATGACCAAGACAGAGTCGAGGTTCATGGCTTTGAATTTGGCAGCCAATTGCTTGGTTTTGGGAGACTCAACTTTGAAGGAGTCAACCACAGCCAAACGGCCTTCGCGTGCCAACTGCGAGAAGATCGAAGCCATACCAGCACGGTACATCTTCTTGTTGATCTTCTGTGTGAAGTTTTCGTCGGGCATGTTCGGGAAAATACGACCACCGCCGCGCCACAGAGGCGAAGAAGTCATACCAGCACGTGCACGGCCAGTACCTTTTTGCTTAAAGGGCTTCTTGGTTGAGTGGTGAACTTGTTCACGGTCTTTTTGAGCGCGGGTGCCTTGACGGGCATTGGCTTGATAAGCCACCACGATCTGGTGAATCAGGTCTTCGTTGTATTCACGACCGAACACGGTTTCTGGCGCTTCGAATTTAGAAGCGGCTTGACCTTGGTCGTTCAGGAGTTCGAGCTGCATCAGTTCGCTCCTTTAGCTTTGATGGCGGGACGCACAGTCACGAAGCCGCCTTTGGAACCAGGAATTGCACCTTTGATGAGGAGCAAACCACGGACTTCGTCTACGCGCACGACGTCGAGGTTCTGGGTTGTGCATGTGACATCACCGAGGTGACCGGACATGCGCTTACCTGGAAACACGCGACCTGGGTCTTGCGCCATAGAGATAGAGCCTGGCACGTTGTGCGAACGGCTGTTACCGTGCGACGCGCGCTGTGACTTGAAGTTGTGACGCTTGATGGTGCCCGCGAAGCCTTTACCAATGGAAGTGCCTTGCACGTCCACCTTTTGGCCCACAGCAAACACCGTAGCAGGCACAGCAGCGCCAGCGGCGTACTGAGCTGCTGTATCAGCAGTTACTTTGAATTCTTGAATGATTTCACCGGCTTCAACGCCTGCTTTCGCAAGGTGGCCAGCAATAGGCTTGGTGACACGCGATGCTTTGCGTGCGCCGAACGTTACCTGAAGGGCAACGTAGCCATCGTTCTCTTGGGTTTTCACCTGGGTCACGCGGTTGTTTGAAACATCTACCACTGTGACAGGCACTGCGTCCCCATCATCAGTGAACAGACGCATCATGCCCACCTTGCGACCCAGCAACCCGAGGGAGTTGCTCAGACTCATTGTTTTCTCCAAAACTTCCACCGCAGCCACTTCAATTGGCAGCCACGTTTGGTGTGTGAAAGACTGTTAATAAATCTCACCCCAAAAGAGGTGAGCCTGAAATTATAGCCCGACTCGCCATTTCTGGCAAATCGGGCCTTGTTTCAAGTTTTTGGATGGCCTGTCGGCCACCCCAAACCGCATTACTGCAGCTTGATTTCGACGTCCACGCCAGCAGGCAGGTCGAGTTTCATCAGGGCGTCCACAGTTTTGTCTGTGGGGTCCACGATGTCCATCAAACGCTGGTGGGTGCGGATTTCCAACTGGTCACGGCTGGTCTTGTTGACGTGCGGCGAGCGCAGGATGTCAAAACGCTTCATGCGTGTTGGCAAAGGCACGGGGCCCTTGACAATCGCGCCGGTGCGCTTGGCAGTGTCTACGATCTCAGCAGCAGACTGGTCGATCAATTTGTAGTCAAACGCTTTAAGGCGAATGCGGATTTTTTGTTTAGCTGACATGCGTGTGCTCCAAACTTAGGCTTAATTCAATTAAGCGATGATTTTGGCAACAACGCCAGCGCCCACAGTGCGGCCGCCTTCGCGGATCGCAAAACGCAAGCCTTCTTCCATGGCGATCGGGTTGATCAACTTCACAGTGATCGACACGTTGTCACCAGGCATCACCATCTCTTTGCCTTCTGGCAATTCAATAGCGCCTGTCACGTCAGTTGTACGGAAGTAGAACTGAGGACGGTAGTTGTTGAAGAATGGCGTGTGACGGCCACCTTCGTCTTTAGACAAAACGTAAATTTCGCCTGTGAAGTGTGTGTGGGGCTTGATCGAGCCGGGCTTGCACAGCACTTGGCCGCGCTGCACGTCTTCGCGCTTTGTACCGCGGAGCAAAATACCCACGTTGTCGCCAGCTTGACCTTGGTCCAGCAATTTGCGGAACATCTCAACGCCTGTACATGTGGTTTTCTGTGTGTCAGCAATACCAACGATTTCGATCTCTTCGCCAACCTTCACGATACCGCGCTCGATACGGCCAGTGACCACTGTGCCGCGACCAGAGATGGAGAACACGTCTTCCACTGGCATCAAGAAAGCACCGTCCACTGCGCGGTCAGGCGTAGGGATGTAAGAGTCCAAAGCTGCAGCCAACTTCATGATGGCTTCTTCGCCCAAAGGACCCTTGTCGCCTTCCAAAGCCAGCTTGGCTGAGCCTTGAATGATCGGTGTGTCGTCGCCTGGGAAGTCGTACTTGGACAACAACTCGCGAACTTCCATTTCCACCAACTCGAGCAACTCGGCGTCGTCCACCATGTCGCACTTGTTCAAGAAAACGATGATGTAAGGCACGCCCACTTGGCGAGCCAACAAGATGTGCTCACGTGTCTGGGGCATTGGGCCGTCAGCAGCAGAGCACACCAAAATAGCGCCGTCCATCTGAGCCGCGCCCGTGATCATGTTCTTCACATAGTCGGCGTGGCCTGGGCAGTCAACGTGTGCGTAGTGACGGTTTTCTGTCTCGTACTCAACGTGGGCTGTGTTAATGGTAATGCCGCGAGCCTTCTCTTCAGGGGCTGCGTCAATTTGGTCGTACGCTTTAGCAGCGCCGCCAAACTTGGCTGCCAACACGGTCGTGATAGCAGCTGTCAATGTTGTTTTGCCGTGGTCAACGTGACCGATGGTGCCAACGTTTACGTGCGGTTTTGTCCGCTCAAATTTCTCTTTTGCCATTTCAATTCTCCAAAGAACAAAGCCCGTGTTGTGGTTTTATGTTTGCATCCAATTGCTTGTTCACACCGCACGGGCACAGCGTGGCACTGGATCGCAGACAGGTTTACTTGATCAGTTGGGGACAGAGCAAACTGCTTCGCAATTTGATCAGTCCCGCAAAGTATTTATTTTGCCCTTGACGCAACAATCGCCTCTGCAACGTTACGTGGGGCTTCAGCGTAGTGCTTGAATTCCATCGTGTACGTGGCGCGGCCTTGTGACATCGAGCGCAATGTGGTGGAGTAGCCGAACATTTCGGACAATGGCACTTCAGCTTTAATGGCTTTGCCACCGCCTACCATGTCGTCCATGCCTTGAACCATACCGCGGCGTGAGGACAAGTCGCCCATCACGTTACCAGCGTAGTCTTCAGGTGTTTCAACTTCAACAGCCATCATGGGTTCCAAGATGACGGGGCTGGCTTTGCGGCAACCTTCTTTGAAACCAAAGATGGCGGCCATTTTGAAAGCCATTTCGTTGGAGTCAACGTCGTGGTATGAACCGAAGTGCAATGTGACCTTGACATCAACCACTGGGTAACCAGCCAACACGCCTTGACCCAAAGCTTCGATCACGCCTTTTTCAACCGCAGGGATGTATTCGCGAGGAACCACACCGCCCTTGATGGCGTCAACGAATTCGAAACCTTTGCCGGCTTCTTGTGGCTCGACCTTCAACACCACGTGACCGTACTGACCCTTACCACCAGACTGACGAACGAACTTGCCTTCGGCTTCTTCGACAGTTTTGCGGATGGTTTCGCGGTAAGCCACTTGAGGCTTGCCCACGTTGGCTTCAACGCCGAATTCACGCTTCATGCGGTCAACGATAATTTCGAGGTGCAATTCGCCCTGGCCACCAATGATGGTCTGGCCAGATTCTTCGTCGGTTTGAACGCGGAAAGATGGATCTTCAGCAGCCAAACGTGACAAGGCCATGCCCATTTTTTCTTGGTCGGCTTTTGTCTTAGGTTCGACAGCTTGACGAATCACGGAGTCGGGGAACACCATGCGCTCCAAAGTGATGACCGCGTTGGGGTCGCACAATGTTTCGCCAGTGGTCACGTCTTTCAAGCCCACGCAAGCAGCGATGTCGCCAGCGCGAATTTCGTCAACTTCTTCACGGTTGTTGGCATGCATTTGCACGATACGACCGATACGCTCTTTCTTGCCGCGCACAGAGTTGTAAACGGTGTCGCCCTTTTTCAGAACGCCAGAGTAAACGCGCACGAAGGTGAGCTGGCCAACGAAGGGGTCGGTCATCAATTTGAATGCCAACGCAGAGAATTTCTCTTCGTCGTCGGCCTTGCGTGTGACTTCTTTTTCGTCTTCGTCAAAACCCTTGATGGCTTTCACGTCGAGAGGGGAAGGCATCAATTCCAACACAGCGTCCAACATGCGCTGCACGCCCTTGTTTTTAAAGGCGGTACCGCACAACATTGGCTGGATTTCGCTGTTGATGGTGCGTGTACGCAAACCAGCAGTGATTTCTTCTTCTGACAAGTCGCCTTCTTCGAGGTACTTGTTCATCAGTTCTTCAGAGGCTTCAGCAGCCGCTTCAACCATCTTCTCGCGCCACTCTTTGGCGACTTCAACCAAGTTGGCTGGAATTTCTTCGAAGGTGAACTTCATGCCCTGAGATGCTTCGTCCCAGATGATGGCCTTCATTTTGCGAAGGTCGACCACGCCGGTGAAGTTGTCTTCAGCGCCAATTGGGATGACGATTGGCACAGGGTTGGCTTTCAAGCGCAACTTCATTTGTTCCACAACTTTGAAGAAGTTGGCGCCGGTACGGTCCATCTTGTTCACGAAGGCCAAACGAGGCACCTTGTACTTGTTGGCTTGACGCCACACAGTTTCAGACTGGGGCTGCACGCCGCCCACAGCACAGTAAACCATGCAAGCACCGTCGAGCACGCGCATAGAACGCTCAACTTCAATGGTGAAGTCAACGTGGCCAGGTGTGTCAATGATGTTGATGCGGTGGTCTGCGAAAGAGCCGTCCATGCCCTTCCAGAAACAAGTGGTGGCCGCAGAAGTGATCGTGATGCCACGCTCTTGTTCCTGCTCCATCCAGTCCATGGTGGCAGCGCCATCATGCACTTCACCAATTTTGTGGTTCACACCGGTATAAAAAAGAATACGCTCGGTGGTAGTGGTTTTACCCGCGTCAATGTGAGCGGAAATACCGATGTTGCGATAGCGCTCGATGGGAGTATTGCGAGCCATGATCAACCTCTTGGAATTCAGTTAAAACAAAAAATGCAAATGCCCTGCAGGGTCTCTACAGGGCTTTGCGGATGGTTGGCAGCGCAGCACGAGGCTGCGCGACAACCTCCGGGATTTAGAAGCGGAAGTGTGAGAAGGCCTTGTTGGCTTCAGCCATACGGTGCACTTCATCACGCTTTTTCATCGCGCCGCCGCGGCCTTCATTGGCCTCGAGCAACTCGTTGGCCAAGCGCAAAGCCATGGATTTTTCACCACGCTTACGGGCCGCTTCTTTGATCCAACGCATGGACAAAGCCAAGCGACGGACAGGGCGAACTTCGACGGGCACCTGGTAGTTGGCACCACCCACGCGGCGGGATTTAACTTCCACCATGGGCTTGACGTTGTTGATGGCGATTGAGAAAAGTTCAACAGGGTCTTTGCCTGTTTTCTTTTCCATGTTTTCCAAGGCACCATAAATGATGCGCTCGGCAACCGCTTTTTTGCCGCCTTCCATGATCACATTCATGAACTTGGAGAGCTCGACATTACCGAACTTGGGATCCGGCAGGATTTCACGTTTAGGGACTTCACGACGACGTGGCATATTTCACCTCTTTGCTTCAGTTGATGGCTGGACGTCCGATCCAGACACCCTGCAAATTCATCTTGAATTTGCACTTACTCGACTCCAACATGGAGTCACTTCGTTGAACCGGCTCGTCTAAAAACCAGCACAACACCTTTTTTTGAAAGCTAACTTAAGCTTTCTTCGGGCGCTTAGCGCCATATTTAGAACGCGATTGCTTGCGATCTTTCACGCCTTGCAAATCGAGTGAACCGCGCACGATGTGATAACGCACACCAGGCAAGTCTTTCACACGACCACCGCGTACCAGCACCACGGAGTGTTCCTGCAAATTGTGGCCTTCACCACCAATGTAGGAGATCACCTCGAAGCCGTTGGTCAAGCGCACTTTGGCAACTTTACGCAGAGCAGAGTTAGGTTTTTTAGGCGTCGTGGTGTACACACGTGTGCACACACCGCGGCGCTGTGGAGAGTTTTGCATCGCAGGGCTTTTTGACTTGGTCTTTTCGACCTCGCGCCCCTGACGCACCAATTGATTGATGGTTGGCATTTAAAAAAACGTCCCTAAACGTTTGGAATTAACAAAAAATCTTTCCCGCCCCAAATGCGGAAAAGCCTTCTAGTATAGCGTTTGAATAGGGCCTGTGCAAAAATTTCTACTCTAGATCAACCTGAGTCAAAGTTGGCAAGCACCAACTTTTCTTATTTGATCCATAAACGCAAGGCGTCCCAGGCGCGGCCCAGCACACCCGCTTGCTCTACCGTGTCCAAAGCCTGCAAGGGCATGTCCACCCAAAGGTGTTCGCCGCGAAAAATTTTGAGACTTCCGATGGTTTGACCTTTGGTGACGGGGGCCACCAGCGGATCGGGTCGCACCAGTTGCGTTTTGATTTGCGCAGCAGAGCCCGTGGGCACGGCCACCACCAGCGCATCTGAGCGGCCCAGTTTGATGCTGGCAGCTTTGCCTTTCCAGATGGCGGGTGTTGCAACCGGCTGGCCGGCGTCAAAAAGCTTGACCGCATCAAAGGCGGTATAGCCCCAGTTGAGCAGTTTTTGCGCTTCATTGGCACGTGCAGTTTCGCTGCTGGTGCCCAGCACAACGGCCATCAAACGACGAGCGCCGACATTGGGGAAGTCGCGTTTGGCTGTGGCCACCAAGCAATAACCAGCGGCATCTGTATGGCCTGTTTTCAGGCCATCGACGGTAGGGTCTTTGAAAATCAGCAAGTTGCGATTGCTGTCATTGGCGGTAGGCGTGCCTGGATAGCGGTATTTTTTGATGGCGTAGATGCCGACGTATTCAGGGAAATCGTGCATCAATCGTGCGGCCAATGTGCCCAAGTCGCGCGCCGTGGTGGCGTGCCCAGCCTCTGCCAAACCTTCTGGATTTTTGTAACGGGTGTTTTTCATGCCTAGCACTTTGGCTTGATCGTTCATCATTTGCACGAATCGATCGACCGTACCGGCCACACCTTCTGCCAATGCCACAGTGGCGTCATTGCCCGACTGAACAATCATGCCTTTGATCAAATCTTCAACGGGCACCTTCATTTTGGGGTCTATGAACATGCGTGAGCCAGGCATCTTCCAAGCCCGCTCACTGACGCCAAAGGTCTGCTTCATGTCGATTTTTTTTGACTTCAAAGCATCAAACACCAAATAAGCACTCATGAGCTTGGTCAAAGATGCGGGCTCAACAGGCAGGTCCAGCTCACGCGAGGCCAGAATTTGATTGGCCGTGACATCCAACAGAAGATAGGCGCGCGCTGCAATTTCAGGCGCTTCCGGCGCGGGTGCTTGCGCATGCGCGCGCATTGGCATCAAGCCGATCATGATGGTCGCAGCAGCCAAACTGAATGCTGCGCGCAAAGTGAGACGCCGTGAAGTCGAGAAGAAAGGTGACATGAGAAGGCTTAAAAATTTAAGCGCGCAGGTGGCGGCTGACCAAAGATCGCAGCAGAGGCAATTGCCCGTGAAAGAAATGCTCAACGCCGGGTATGACGGTGACAGGCAAAGACTGGGGACGGGCCCAATCCATCACGCTGGCCAGCGGGACGGTGTCGTCCACTTCGCCGTGAACCACCAATGTTTTGTCATGAAGCTCAGCGGGCACAGGGGCCACTTGGAAGCGGGAAGCCGCCGTTCCGACCAAGACCAGCTTTTCCAAGTTGCCTGCAGTTGCCATTTGCACAGCAGCATGACTGGTGACAAATGCACCAAAGGAAAAGCCTGCCAAGGCCAAGCCATTGGTTGCATTTGAATGCACTTGAGTTTGCGCTTGGCTTTGAGCGATGACCGCCATCAGGTCATCCAACTCACCGCGGCCTTCACCGTACTCACCAGCGCTGGCACCGACACCCCGAAAGTTAAAGCGAATGGCACGCCAGCCATTTTGCACAAAGGCCTTTGCCAAGGTTTGAACCACCTTGTTTTGCATCGTGCCACCAAACAAAGGATGCGGATGCGAGATGACGGCGATGCCTTTGAATGAACCCTCAACAGGCTCATCTTGTAGCCCTTCCAACCATCCGGCTGGCCCCTGAAACCGCACAGATTGTGTGGATGAATTCATCAGCGACCCACGTTGGACGGTGTGACCAAACGTTGCACGACTTGACCGTTTTGCAGATGACTTTCAACAATTTCATCAATGTCGGAGTTGTCTACAAAGCTGTACCAGGTGCCTTCTGGATAAACCACAGCAACCGGGCCGCCAGCGCATCGGTCCAGACAACCGGCTTTGTTGACGCGAACCTTGCCCACGCCAGCCAAGCCCAAATCCTTCACGCGGGATTTGCAATGATCAAAGGCAGCTTGGGCACCTTGCAGGGCACAACAGGCTTCGCCATTTTTTCTTTCATTCAGGCAGAAAAAAATATGGCGTTCGTAATAAAGGGACTTGTTTTCACTCATCCGCCCATTTTAGAGGGGCGAGACGAGGACAGCCGGCGCATCAAATAGACCAACAAAACAAAAGGCCAAAGCCAACCTATCCACTGAATCAAGCCGTGAAATCGAATGAACTGGCCTTGTTCCCAATTGTGCAAAGTCAATGAAAAGTAAGCGCTCGCTGATGCATTATTTAGCATGGTTAATTGCAATACCAAACCGACCAGCGCCAGCACTTGCACCGTTTTTTCTCGAGCCCACATCAAAGGCAAGGCCAACAAGGCCGCCAAGAGCAAGCCCAATTGAACGGGCGGATTGATCCAGCCCCAAGCATGCGAGGGGCCATAGGTCAGCGCAGCGGACAAGGCTGTGACGCTCAAGCCCGCCCCCACCAGGAGTGCCCAAGCAATGGCTTTTTGATGCAGATGACGAATCAATGTGAACGCCAACATGCAGGGCAACAACTGCCCCATGCTGACGCACAAGACTTCGTAAATAGGCAGCAATGGCTGCAACTCGACTTCTCGGACAGGCAACCAATCAAGCCAAGGTGTGTCTTGCAACCACAATGCCAAGGCATCTTCGGTACGCTCCAAAATTTGCCCCAAGCCCAAGGGCACAGGCGCGGGAAATAACAATGCCACAGGCCACAAAGCCAGCAACACCAAAGCACCGCGAGCATCAGGGAAAAACCAATTGGCCCGAAAACGGCTCCAACGGTCCAAGAAACCAAATCGCTCCAAGGTCCAGGCCAAGGCCGCGCCAATCAGCGCGCCCAATGTGTTCAGCTCC
This sequence comes from Limnohabitans sp., assembly GCA_030158125.1. Classification (GTDB taxonomy): domain Bacteria; phylum Pseudomonadota; class Gammaproteobacteria; order Burkholderiales; family Burkholderiaceae_C; genus Limnohabitans_A. The sequence goes on from JAOATL010000015.1 coordinate 153,651, forward strand.
CAATCGACGTTGGAGGGTACTCTGGCTGGCAAGAACAATTGCAAGGACTCTAGAACCAGGGACAGCAATGAAGCCGCCACGACGGTGACAGTGACCGCGGGCAAATGCCTGGCACTGCGACGCAACGCCAGCACGCCAATGAAACCCAAGGGGGCATAACCGAGCACATTGGCCAGGACATCAAAACCTGTCCAGTAACGAGGCCAAGGCGCCCATAAAAAGGCGGTCCAATCCACGCCTTGCGATCGCCAGTGGTCAAAGGGATACAAACTGGCGTAGACGATCAATGCGGCGTAAATACCGGCCAAGGGCCAAGCCGCTGTCTTTTGCATGGGGCTTAAAAGGGCTTCACAACCACAAAAATAACCACAGCCACCAGCATCAAAACAGGGGCCTCGTTGAACCAGCGGTACCAAACATGGCTGCGGGTGTTTTGACCGGCTTCGAATTTTGTCAGCAAGCGGCTGCAGGCGTGGTGATAACCCACAACAAGCAGCACCACGGACAATTTGGCGTGCATCCAAGCGTTGCCTGGCCCCCAGCCGATACCGACACCCCACCACAACCAAATGCCCAACACAACAGCGGGGACAGACAACAGTGTGGTGAATTTGAGGAGTTTGCGTGACATGAGCAAAAGTCTCTCACGCTCTGCAACAGAGTCTTCGGGCACCATGGCCAAGTTAACGAAGATGCGGGGCAGGTAAAACAGGCCAGCAAACCAGCTGGTCACGAAGACAATGTGAAAGGCTTTGATCCAGAGCATGTCGCAAGTGTAGCCCCGAGGCTTGTTTTTGAACAAACTTCAGGCACAATTTTCAAATGACACCGATTCACACGCCTTACCCCCTCAGCCGCCCTCGCCGTTTACGCCGCACAGACTTTTCAAGGCGCTTGGTGCGCGAACATCAACTGACCGTCGATGATTTGATTTACCCCGTGTTCGTGCTGGACGGTAAAAATCAGCGACAAGCTGTGGGCTCGATGCCTGGCGTAGAACGCTTGAGTTTGGATCTGCTACTGCCAGTGGCAGAGGACTGTGTGAAATTGGGCATCCCGGTCATGGCGCTCTTCCCTGTCATCGACAGCGCCCTCAAAGACCCCGAAGGCAACGAGGCGCTCAACCCCGACGGCTTGGTGCCCACAGTGGTTCGCGCATTGAAAAAACATTTCCCCGACTTGGGCGTGATGACCGATGTAGCGCTCGACCCCTTCACCAGCCACGGACAAGACGGTTGGCTGGACCAAGACGGTTACATCTTGAACGATCCCACGCTTGGCCAACTGGTCAAGCAAGCCTTGGTGCAAGCCGATGCTGGCGTCGACATTGTGGCGCCCAGTGACATGATGGATGGCCGCATTGGCGCCATTCGCCATGCACTCGAAGCCAAAGGCCATGTTCACACGCAAATCATGGCCTACAGCGCCAAGTACGCCAGCTCTTTCTACGGCCCCTTCCGTGATGCCGTAGGCTCGGCCGCCAACTTGGGCAAAGGCAACAAAAAGACTTATCAGATGGACCCAGGCAACACCAACGAAGCTTTGCGAGAAGTGGCATTGGACATCGCCGAAGGTGCCGACATGGTGATGGTCAAACCGGGCATGCCCTATTTGGATGTGGTGCGCCGTGTCAAAGATGAATTTGGTGTGCCGACATTTGCCTATCAAGTGTCGGGCGAATACGCCATGCTAAAAGCGGCAGCTCAAAATGGCTGGCTAGACCATGATGGGGTGATGATGGAAAGTTTGTTGGCATTCAAGCGCGCTGGCGCCGATGGCATCCTGACCTACTTTGCGCGAGATGCTGCGCGCTTGTTGAGCAAGGCCTAAACCAGGCGATACACGCCCTCATTGCTGCATGCGCGTTTTCACAGTTTCCGACAATCACGTTCAAGACGCGCTGTCATTGCCACGTGCATTGCCTGCCAATGCTTACGTCTGGATTGCTTGCTCGCGAACATTTTTCAAATCCGAACAGCAACAAGTTCAGCAAACTTTGCAAAATCTCACAGGCCACCAACTGCTAGATTTGCACGTGTCCGATTTGCTCAACGGCCAACTGCCTTCGCGTTTTGATTTAACCTCTTACTACGACATCTTGGTGTTTCGGCGCTTGGCCAGTGCTTCTCGCGAATCCGAGCCCAGCACCAGTCTTGCAAGCCTTAAAGGCAAGGGCAAATTGTCAGGCCCCCCCGCACTTCGACGTGTAGACACCAACCCCATCGGATTTGCTGTTTTCGACAAAGTCTTGCTTACCGTTCACCCCGACGAGTGCGTCATTCGTGACGCATATGCCGCTAGGCTACTGGCGGCCAGCACTCAGGCGCAATGGGCATCAACGTCAAGCCCTCACACAGATGCACCTGAAGTTTCCGACGATCGATCGACCGGTGCCCGCGGCATTCCTGTCAGCCCTGCCGACATGATGCTGCGCATGGTCAGCCAAGTGGTCGATGTGTACTTGGATTTGCGCAGAGAGCTCACGCGGCAGCTGGACCATTGGCAGTCGGAGTTGATCAACCCCGACACCCGCTTCAACAACTGGTCTGCCCTGCTCGAGGCGCGTTTGTCTTTGCATCACCTCGATGAGATCTGCGAAGACCAGCGCAGTGCCATGCAAGATTGGCTGGAGTCTTTGAACACTTGGGCGCCGCCCACTGCCAGTGCTTTGATCAAAGAGCACGAAATTTTGAAAGTGCGTAGCCGCGATGTTTTAGAACACATCGACCGCGTGGTGCATCACGTGCGGCGCCTAGAGCAAAGCATTGAAACAGCTGTGCAAATTCACTTCAATGCACAGAGCAATCGCACCAATGAAACCATGCGAACGCTCACGTCCATCACGGCCATTTTCTTGCCTTTGAATTTGATCGCCGCCGTCTTTGGCATGAACTTTGAAGTCATTCCATTGCTGCACAACAGCGCCGGCTTTTGGTGGACCATTGGCAGCATGCTGCTGATCGCCTCTACCCTGGCTTGGCTGTTTTGGCGCAAGCGCTATTTGGCGCGATCAGGCCGCTAAAAATCGCTCACTCAGCTCAAGTGCTGCTTGAAGAAATCCAGGGTTCTTTGCTTGGCCAATGCTGCCGCTTCAGCTTGCCATGCACCGCGGTGGTTGCAATTGAAACCATGGTGTGCCGCGTAGGTGAACACTTGCGCAGCAGGGTGTGATGCTTGGAAAGCTTTGACCGAGTCCATCGAAATCCATTTGTCTTCTTCTGCAAAATGCGCCATGACGGGCACTTTGGATTGACGTGCCGATTCGGCCTCGGTCGTCATACCGCCGCCGTAATAAGGCGCGGCAGCCGACAAGCCGTGCAACATGCAGGCTGCACGCCAAGTTAACAGGCCGCCCCAGCAATAACCCACCACGCCCACTTTGCCGCCACACACCTTGTGGGCATGGTCAATGCTGGCTTGAATGTCTTGCAAGGCGCCGGGTGCGGGCAAGGCTTCAATGGCGGTTTTGAGTGCCATGCCAGCGCCCATGTCGGCCTCTGCGTAACCCAGTTCTACATTGGCTTGCGCGCGGTGAAACATGGCAGGCGCAATGGCCAAGTAGCCTTCTTTGGCATAGGCATCGGCCACTTCACGGATGTGAACGTTGACGCCAAAAATTTCTTGTATGACCACCACCGCAGCCTTGGCAGGTGTTGCAGGTTCTGCCACATAAGCCGGAAATTGCGTGCCATCAGCGGCTGTTAGTTGAATGAATGTACCCATGACATGCGCCTTTAATGCTGTGAACCAACAAGGGCCCGCTCGACAAAGTCAAGGCGGTCTTGGCCCCAGTAAATATCGCCATTGACCACGTAGGAAGGTGCGCCAAACACCCCCGCGTCAATGGCCATTTGTGTGTACGACTCGTAGCGCAACTGCACGGCTTGGCTGTGTGCTTGCTCTAAACAACTGGCTGGCAAGTTTTGCTCTTTCAGGAGATCGGCCAATGTTTTTTCATCGGCAATGTTGCGCTGCTGGGCCCAAACAGCTGACAAAACGGCCCCGCTGATCGCCATGGCCGCTTGCGGACCTGCCGCCATGTCGACGGCAATGATGAGCTTGGCGGCATCGTCACCATTCACCGGAAAGAACGTTGGTTTTAAATGCAAGGGTGCACCGAGCCATTTGCTAAAGCGCGCCAGTTCCGTCAAGCGATAGGCTTGCCTTTGCGGGGCACGTTGTCCCAAAGGCAGGCCACCGGAGATGGGGAACACTTTGCCGCCCAAGTCAATGGGCATGACACGCACGCTGGCACCCGCCTTGGTGAGAATTTGCTGAAAGCGTTGGTGTCCCAAATAAGCCCAAGGGCTTTGGGGCGCAAAGTAATAGTCGACTGAGTGACTCACAAAAAGCTCCTAGTTAAGGTAATCTGCACACTGAATGCCAAAGCACCAGACAGTGTTTTAACCGTTTACACATTATTCTGCAGGAGACAAAGAATGCGCAAAGTAGTTTTGGTCACAGGCGGGAGTCGCGGCATTGGCGCTGCGACCTGCATTTTGGCGGCTCAAAAGGGCTGGGATGTTGCGGTTAACTACACCTCAAACGCTCAAGCTGCCGACGACGTGGTGCAGCAAGTGAAGGCGGCCGGTGGCCGTGCCATTGCCGTTCAAGCAGATGTGGCGAATGAAGACCAAGTCTTGGCCATGTTCCAAAAAGTGCGCGCCGAGCTTGGCCCCCTTCAAGGCCTGGTCAACAACGCAGGCGTGGTAGATGTGTCTGCGCGACTGGACGAAATGAGCATGGCCCGCTGGCGCCGGATGTTTGACATCAATGTGTTGGGGTCCATGCTTTGCGCGCGCGAAGCCATTTTGCAAATGAGCACCCAGCACGGCGGCCAAGGCGGCAGCATTGTGAATTTGTCCAGCGCGGCTGCGCGACTGGGCTCACCTGGTCAGTATTTAGATTACGCCGCAGCCAAAGGCGCCATCGACAGTTTCACACTCGGCTTGGCCAAAGAAGTTGCCGGCGAGGGCATTCGTGTCAACGCCATTCGCCCCGGTTTGATTGACACTGACATTCATGCCTCAGGCGGACTGCCCAATCGGGTGAAAGACCTCGAGCATTTGGTGCCTGCCAAGCGCGGTGGTTCGGCCATGGAAGTGGCGCAGGCCATTGTGTGGTTGCTGTCTGAAGAAGCCAGCTACACCACCATGAGCCTGATCGATGTGTCGGGGGGGCGCTGATGGCGGGTGCAGCTTCTGACAAGATTCTTTATTACTGGGAAGACCTGCAGCCTGGCAGTGAACGCGACCTGGGCAGCATCACGCCCACCCGTGAAGAGATCATTGCTTTTGCCACGCAATTTGACCCGCAGCCTTTTCATCTGGACGATGAAGCCGCCAAAGCTTCGGTGTTTGGTGGCTTGTGCGCCAGCGGTTGGCACACCTGTTCGATGGCCATGCGTTTGATGGTGACGCAGTTTTTGCAGCAATCAGCCAGCCTGGGTTCGCCTGGCCTTGAAAACGTGCAGTGGAAAAAACCAGTTTTCCCAAACGACACGCTGCGTCTCAAGCACACCATTTTAGAAACTCGGCCCATGCGCACCAAACCAGCTGTGGGCTTGGTCCGAACCGCTTGGGACATGCACAATCAGCACGGCGACAGTGTGCTGCACATGGAAGGCTGGGGCATGTTCAGGCGCAGACACCCCGCCACTGACACAACAGATCCAGCAGCAGATAGCGCCGCCACAAGCGATTAACATTCACTAGATACAAGATACCGAGAACTTCCATGACCGTCACTTCGATTGCTCACTCAATTTCTGGCCAAAAAGCTGCAGGCTCTTCGACGCGCACACAAGACGTCTTCAACCCTGCAACAGGTGTCGTCACGGGTCGTGTGAGTTTGGCAAATGTGCAAGACGTCGCGCAAGCCGTTGCATCTGCGCAAGCGGCCTTTCCCGCATGGGCCGATACGCCGCCCTTGCGCCGCGCGCGCGTGATGTTCAAATTCTTGGAGCTGTTGAACCAACACCGCGACACCTTGGCTCACATGATCACCGCCGAGCACGGCAAAGTATTCACCGATGCACAAGGTGAGGTGACACGCGGCATCGACATCGTCGAGTTTGCATGCGGCATTCCGCAATTGCTCAAAGGCGACTTCACCGATCAAGTATCAACCGGTATTGACAACTGGACGATGCGCCAGCCCTTGGGTGTGGTCGCAGGTGTCACGCCCTTTAACTTTCCAGTCATGGTGCCGATGTGGATGTTCCCGGTGGCATTGGCTTGCGGCAACACCTTTGTTTTAAAGCCCAGCCCCCTCGACCCTAGCCCCAGTTTGTTCATGGCCGAACTGCTCAAACAAGCCGGCTTGCCCGATGGCGTGTTCAACGTGATTCAAGGCGACAAAGAGGCCGTCGACGCTTTGGTATCGCACCCCGACGTCAAAGCCATCAGCTTTGTAGGCTCCACACCCATCGCCAACAGTTTGTACGAAAACGGCGCGCGCCACGGCAAGCGTGTGCAAGCCTTGGGCGGCGCTAAAAACCACATGGTGGTGATGCCCGATGCCGACATTGAGCAGGCGGTGGACGCCTTGATTGGCGCAGCATACGGCTCTGCAGGCGAACGTTGCATGGCCATCAGCGTGGCCGTGTTGGTAGGCGATGTGGCTGAGAAATTGATGCCCTTATTGCTAGAGAAAACACGCGCGCTCAAAATCTTGAATGGCACCAACTTGGACGCCGAGATGGGTCCCATTGTGACCGCCGCAGCCAAGCAGCGCATCACCGGCTACATCGACGCGGGTGTGGCCGAAGGCGCCAAGCTGTTGGTCGATGGTCGTCAATTTGACGGCGCCAAAGCAGGCGCAGGTTGTGACAACGGCTTCTGGCTGGGCGGTACCTTGTTTGACAACGTCACCACTGACATGAAAATTTACAAGGAAGAAATTTTTGGACCCGTGTTGTCATGTGTTCGCGTCAAAGATTTTGGTGAAGCGGTGCAAATCATCAACGACCATGAGTTTGGCAACGGCGTGAGTTGCTTCACGCGCGATGGCAATGTGGCGCGTGAGTTTTCACGTCGCATTCAAGTGGGCATGGTGGGCATCAACGTACCCATTCCCGTGCCCATGGCCTGGCATGGTTTTGGTGGCTGGAAACGCAGTTTGTTTGGCGACATGCATGCCTATGGTGAAGAGGGTGTGCGTTTTTACACCAAGCAAAAATCCATCATGCAACGCTGGCCAGAAAGCATTGGCAAGGGCGCCGAGTTTGTCATGCCCACCGCAAAGTAATTCATGAACGACAGCACCTTTGACTACATCATCGTTGGCGCGGGAACGGCCGGCTGCCTGTTGGCCAACCGTCTGTCTGCGGACGCCAGCAAACGGGTGCTGCTGATAGAGGCCGGCAAACGCGATGATTACCACTGGATTCACATTCCAGTGGGTTACCTTTATTGCATCGGCAATCCCCGAACCGATTGGCTGTACCAAACTGAAGCGGCCCCCGGCTTGAATGGCCGAAGCCTGCGTTACCCACGCGGCAAAGTGTTGGGCGGTTGTAGCAGCATCAACGGCATGATTTACATGCGCGGTCAAGCGCGTGATTACGACCAGTGGGCGCAGTTCACAGGCAATGACGAATGGCAATGGGACCAATGCTTGCCTTATTTCAAAGCGCACGAGGACCATTGCAAAGGTGCCACAGAATTTCATGGCGCCAAAGGCGTAAAGCCGGATTTATTTGACGCGACATCATCAACCGACCCAGCCTCGGCCGACTATTTCAAAGTCCTGAAAGCCCGACAAGCCGGTGGCGAATGGCGCATTGAAAAGCAACGCTTAAGTTGGGGTGTACTCGATGCGTTTGCACAAGCGGCACAGCAAGCAGGCATTTCGGCCACAGAAGATTTCAACCAAGGCAACAACGAAGGTGTGGGTTATTTTGATGTGAATCAACGCAAGGGCTGGCGTTGGAACACCGCCCAAGCCTTTCTGCGGCCCACCTGTTTTGGGCGGCCTAATTTTGAATTGTGGACGCAAGCACAAGTGGCAAGCTTGGTCATTGAAACGGACGCCGATGGCGCCAAACGATGCACGGGTGTGAAGGTCTGGGATGGTCATCAATTGGTCACCGCAACCGCCACCCGTGAAGTGGCATTGAGTGCAGGCAGCATTGGTTCTGCGCAAATTTTGCAGCTGTCCGGCATTGGCAATCCCAACGCACTTCAAGCCGTGGGTTTGGCTGTGCAGCACGCTTTGCCTGGCGTGGGTGCCAACTTGCAGGACCATCTGCAAATTCGCTCAGTCTACAAAGTGAAGAACGCGAAGACCCTGAACACCTTGGCCAACCATTGGTGGGGCAAAGCCAAAATTGGTTTGGAATACGCAATGTCGCGCAGTGGTCCTATGAGCATGGCGCCCAGTCAGTTGGGCGCATTTACAAAAAGTGACCCAAGCCAAAAATGGGCCAACATTCAATACCACGTGCAACCGCTCAGTTTGGATGCGTTCGGTGAACCGCTGCACAGCTTCCCGGCCATCACCGCCAGCGTGTGCAACTTGAACCCCACCAGCCGCGGCAGCGTGACTTTAAAGAGCCCCGACTTCAAAGACGCGCCCGCCATTGCGCCCAACTACCTCAGCACCGACGAAGACCGCAAAGTGGCGGCAGACAGCCTGCGCGTGACGCGCCGCATCATGTCGCAAGCGGCCATGGCGTCGTTCGAGCCTGAAGAGTTCAAGCCCGGTGTTCAATACCAATCCGATGAAGATCTGGCCAAGTTGGCAGGCGACATTGCCAGCACCATTTTTCACCCCGTCGGCACCACCCGCATGGGCAAAGACGACGACAACATGGCCGTCGTCAACAGCCAACTGCAAGTGCGCGGCATCCGAGGTTTGCGTGTGGTCGACGCAGGCGTCATGCCCACCATTACCAGCGGCAACACCAACAGCCCTACTTTGATGATTGCTGAAAAAGCGGCGCATTGGATGGCCTTGGATGCCCTCACACATTCACCGCGCATCTCATGATGCAAATGCAACTGAAACCCGCCACGGGAAATCCCTGATAGAAACGCCAAATGAACACAGCTACATTTCATGCACTCGATGAACTGCAGTTTGGGTTCGTTTTGAGGGCTGAGGAGACACCCAAACTACTCGAACATAAACATCCACAACGAGATGTTACTTTTAATAGGCGCCGCGCAAGCGGCGCTTTTTTTTCATGGAATTACTGATCGTCTCCCTGGCGTCTTTGTTTGCCGGCTTGGTCGATTCGATCGTTGGCGGTGGCGGCCTCATCTTGGTCCCCGCACTCTTCGCCACATTTCCCACGGCCCCCCCTGCAAGCTTGGTGGCCACCAACAAAAGTGCGGCCATTTGGGGCACTGCTTTTGCCACGTATCAATTCAGCCAGAAAGTGCAGATGCGCTGGAACGCCTTGATGCCAGCAGCCAGCGCAGGCCTGCTGGGCTCCTTGATGGGCGCCTGGACTGTGACACAAGTTGACCCCAGCTTTCTGCGCAAAGCATTGCCGTTTATTTTGTTGGCCTTGTTGGCCTACACCTTGGCCAAGAAAAACATGGGGCAACTGCACGAGCCTCGCTTCAAAGGTCGACAAGAAGCCTTGGCTGCAGTTGCCATGGGCCTGTTGATCGGTTTTTACGACGGCTTTTTTGGCCCCGGCACTGGCAGCTTTTTTGTCTTCGCCTACGTACGCTGGTTGGGCTATGACTTCCTCAATGCCTCCGCTTCTGCCAAGCTGATGAACACAGCCACCAATTTTTCGGCCCTGGTGCTGTTCACTTTGCAAGGCCATGTTTGGTGGCACCTGGCCTTGCCAATGGCCTTGGCCAATGTGCTGGGCAGTTTGTTGGGCACCCGCTTGGCACTGAAACATGGCGCTGGATTTGTGCGCTATGTGTTCTTGGCGGTGGTCACCGCTTTAATCTTTAAAACCACTTACGACGGCTTTTTTCGCTGAGGTGCAAACTGGGTATAGGCCACGCCCATCAAGGCAATGACGGCGCCCACCACCTTGATCACGGTGTACTGCTCCCCGGTCATGGCCCACGCAAACAAGCCAGCCACGGGCGGCATGAGGTACATCAAGGGCGCTGTTTTGGCCACGCCTCTGACTTGGTTCACCCACCCCCACACCAACCAACCGCCAAAGGCAGAGATCAAAATAGACCACGCCATGGCGGCCCATCCTTGCCATCCCAAGTTGCCCCAAGGCGCTTCAATGCCCGCAGGAATCGACAACAACATGACGGGCAAACCGCCCCACAAAGTAGCGTAGCCCATGGTGAGCACACTGCCATGTTTTTCAAGCATGGGTTTGGCTTGTACGGTGTAATAAGAAAAAAGCAACGCAGCCACAAACAAAATCACATCGCCACCTGTGGCTCGCAAATCACCCTTCAATAACTTTTCAGACAAAAAGAGCAACACCCCCACAAAGGCCACACCCACGCCCACGACTTGCGTGTGCTGAAGCTTCTCATGGCCTTTCCAACGCAAGATCAACAAGGTGAAGATAGGGCCGCATGCCAAAATGACCGAACTGGAAAACGGTGTCGACAAATGAATGCCGTAGCAAACAATGCCCACGTGCAAACTGTGGCCCACAAAACCCAAGCGCGCCAGATCCCACACATCTTTGCGGGGTAGCGGCGGTAAAAATTGACCCAAGGTCACGCGCATCAACAAGAGCGCGCACAAGGGCATGATGAGGTAACGGCCTAACAAAAAGCCACTGGGCGTCAGTGTGTTCAGCAGGTACTTTTGGACACTGAAATTGGCGCCCCAGATCAAAATCAACAGGAGGGCGGCACCCAGGGCCAGGCGATGGAGGGGCGCGTGCTTCAATCCTTGACCACCACCGGTACACGTGCAGCCAAGGCACACATCAACTCATATCCCACTGTACCTGCCGACTGCGCCACCTCGTCAATGGCGACGCCGGCCAGTGCTTGTCCGCTGTCATTTGATTTTTGCGGCAGGCCCCATAACGTGACCTCGCTGCCCAAACCGGCGTTGGGCAAGTCTGTGAGGTCCACGGTCATCATGTCCATGCTGACACGACCCACCGTCCGTGACCGCCGACCCTCTACACAGACAGGTGTGCCTGTAGGGGCGATTCGAGGATAGCCATCGGCGTACCCGCAGGCCACCACGCCAATTCGCATGGGGCGATCCGCTACAAAACAAGAGCCATACCCTACCGCGTCACCCACTTGCAAATGTTGCACGCCAATGATGGCGGCGTTCAAACTCATGACGGGCTTCAGGCCCCAGTCATGGGCCGAATGCAAGGGGAAATCGGGTGAGCTGCCATACAAAGCGATGCCCGGACGGACCCAGTCTGCGCGCACCGCCAGATCTTTGGCGTGACGCAATGTTGCCGCGCTGTTGCAAAGACTGCGTTCGCCAGACAAATCGTGGGTGTGTTGATGGAACAAAGCCATGGCGGCTGCGATACCTTTGTCGCCATCGGCATCGCTGAAATGCGACATGAGTGATATTTCATCGACCTGGGGCAAAGCATTCAGACGCGTCCAGGCAGCTCTGAAGGCTTGGGGTGCAAATCCCAGCCGGTTCATGCCTGTGTTCATTTTGAGAAAGACCCGATGCGGCTGATGGGTTTTATGCACAGCCAGCATGTCAATTTGGGCCTCGGTATGCACCACATGCCATAAATTCAAGCGCGAACACAGTTCTAAATCGCGTGTCTCAAAGACCCCTTCCAACAACAGAATGGGGCCGCGCCAACCCAATTGGCGAACGCGTTCGGCCTCTGCCAAATCGAGGAGTGCAATGCCATCCACAGCCCGCAAACCCTCAAAGACACGCTCAATGCCATGACCATAGGCATTGGCTTTCACCACACCCCACACCAATGCGTCGGGTGCTGCGGCTCTGATTTGCGACACGTTGTGACGCAAGGCTTGAATGTCGATGGTGGCCTGAATCGGTCTTGGCATGGCAGATCGTTAGTAAAACAGCGATCAATCTCGCGGGTAGAAGCCTAGATTGTGGCACTACGGAGCGTGATATAACCGAAACTTACGTCAAGCTCTGCAATGCAGGTGTTGTTTGTTCCTTTTTCCCAATTTTCGAATTCGGCCTTATGCCTGATCGATTCACTGCATGATTTCATGAAGCGCGGTTTTTACACCATCATGGCGGCCCAGTTTTTCAGTTCGCTGGCCGACAATGCGCTGTTTGTCGCGGCGGTCGAACTGATTCGCACCAGTGGTGGCGCCGAGTGGCAACGTGCCGCCTTGGTGCCCATGTTCGCTTTGTTTTATGTGGTGCTGGCGCCCTTTGTTGGCGCCTTCGCCGACGCCAGGCCCAAAGGCGAGGTGATGTTTATCAGCAACGCCATCAAGGTTTTGGGTTGCTTGATGATGTTGTTTGGCACCCACCCTTTGTTGGCTTATGCCATTGTGGGCTTGGGCGCGGCGTCGTATTCACCCGCCAAATATGGCATCTTGACCGAACTGTTGCCGGCCTCTCAATTGGTCAAGGCCAATGGCTGGATTGAAGGCCTGACCATTGCCTCCATCATTCTGGGCGTGTTGATAGGCGGGCAACTGGTCGGGACACATGTCTCTGAATACTTGCTCAGCTTTGACCTGCCCTTTGTCAACACGGGCATCGACACAGCACCAGAATCGGCCATTTTGTTGCTGATTACTTTTTATGCGTTGGCCGCTTGGTTCAACACGCGCATTCCCAATACGGGCGTTGTGATGCGGCCCATGCCTTCCAAATTATGGGCCTTGCTGCCCGACTTCTGGGATTGCAACACCCGTCTTTGGAAAGACCGACTGGGTCAAATTTCACTGGCCACCACCACCTTGTTTTGGGGCGTGTCGGGCAACCTTCGCTACATTGTGTTGGCCTGGAGTGCGGCGGCATTGGGTTACTCCACCACCCAGGCTTCTAGTTTGGTCGGCGTGGTGGCCATTGGCACCGCGGTGGGCGCGGTGGTGGCCTCGGTCCGCATGAAGTTGCATCAAGCCACGCGTGTCATGCCCTTGGGCATTGGCATGGGCGTCTTGGTCATGGGCATGAATTTCATCGACAACGTTTGGGTGGCTGCGCCATTCCTTATTTTGCTAGGCGCCTTGGGCGGCTTCTTGGTCGTGCCCATGAACGCATTGCTGCAACACCGTGGCCACAACCTGATGGGCGCAGGACGCTCTATTGCTGTGCAAAATTTCAACGAGCAAACCTGCATTCTGTTGTTGGGCGGTTTTTACAGCTTCTCAACCGGCATGGGTTTGTCCGCCTTTGGCGCCATCACGGCATTTGGCTTTGTCGTGGCCAGCATCATGTGGGTCATCAAACGCTGGCACGAGCGCAACATGCGCGAACACAGTGCCGTGCTGAACCATTTGATCGATGTGGCGAAGAATGATCACCTGCACGGTTAATTCCACGGTTTTTAGTTTTTGAGTTTTGACACTGGAAAGCACAAATACCATGACCTCCATCTACGACTTTGACGCGGTTCAAATGAACGGACAAGCCTTGGCGCTCGCCTCCATGCGCGGACAAGTCATGTTGATCGTGAACACGGCCAGCGCCTGCGGGTTCACGCCGCAGTTTGGCGGGCTTGAAAAAATTCACCAAACCTACAAAGCGCAAGGCTTGGCGGTTTTGGGTTTCCCATGCAATCAATTTGGCAGCCAAGACCCCGGTAGCAACGCGTCCATTGCCAGCTTCTGTCAATTGAATTACGGTGTGAGTTTTCCCATGATGGAAAAGATCAAAGTGAATGGCCCAGAGGCCCATCCTTTGTACCAATGGTTGTGCGCAGAAGCCCCAGGCCTGTTGGGCAGCAAAGCCATCAAATGGAATTTCACCAAGTTCTTGGTGGGCCGTGATGGCCGCGTCATCAAGCGCTATGCGCCCATGGACAAGCCCGAGAAAATCAGCCGCGACATTGAAGCCGCGCTGGCCGCCTAATTGAGCCGCAACGAAGGGTGCTTAAGCACTTTTTGACAACGCCTCGTCCACCAACTCGACCCAGTGCCTGACAGGCACATCGGCGCCACTTTGCAAGTGCGTGATACAGCCAATGTTGGCACTCAAAATGGCTTTGGGTTGCAGCTTGTGGAGGTGGCCCAGTTTTCGGTCTCGCAAGGCGTACGCGGTGTCGGCTTGCAAAACGGAGTAAGTGCCTGCAGAACCACAGCACAAGTTGGACTCGAGTTCAGTGACGCGCAATTGGAAGCCCAGTTGACCCAACTGAAACTCTACGCCACCTTTCAACTGTTGACCGTGTTGCAAGGTGCACGGTGGGTGGTATGCCAAGGGTCCTGACGCCGCCACCACCTCAGGCTTCAAACGTTTTTTCAGGTCTGGCAGGCACATGGGCAGCAGCTCACTCAGGTCACGCGTGAGCGCCGAAATGCGTTTGGCTTTGTCTGCATATTGCGCGTCGTGCTGCAGCAAGTGGCCATACTCTTTGACCGTCACACCACAGCCCGAAGCATTCATCACAATGGCCTCGACACCTTGCGACACCCATGGCCACCATGCGTCGATGTTGCGGCGCATGTGGTCTAAACCACCCACTTGATCGTTCAAGTGGAATTTGACGGCTCCACAACAACCTGCGTCTGGCGGCACCACCACTTCAATGCCACAAGCATTGAGCACGCGCGCTGTGGCGGTGTTGATGTTGGGCATCATGGCGGGCTGGACACAGCCAGCCAACATCAGCACTTTACGCGCATGTGATTGGGCAGGCCAAGCGCCAGCCGACTGCGGCGCGGGCACCTTGGCTTGCAAGGTTGCGGGCAACAAAGCCCGCACGCTTTGCCCCAGCTTCATGGCCGGCGCAAACAGTGAGGAGGTCAGACCTTCTTTTAAAAGCCAGCGCATGGCCCGCTCTTTCAGGGGGCGCTGCACTTTGGCATCGACCACCTTGCGGCCCAAGTCCACCAAGTGGCCATACTGCACGCCGCTGGGGCATGTGCTTTCGCAATTGCGGCAGGTGAGGCAGCGGTCCAAATGCAATTGGGTTTTGCGCGTAGGCTGGGCACCTTCGAAGACTTGCTTCATGAGGTAGATGCGGCCTCGAGGTCCGTCCAATTCATCGCCCATCAACTGGTAGGTGGGGCAGGTGGCCGTGCAAAAGCCGCAATGCACGCACTGACGCAAGATGGCTTCAGCCTCTTGTCCGAGCAAGGTGTTTTGAAACTCAGGTGCGAGTTGGGTTTGCATGGAGAGCCTCAAAAATGCGCGTTTAATCTGCAAGGCCCAAACAAGCCAGCAGGGTCAAATTCATGTTTCAACGCTTGTTGAATGCGTTGTTGTACCGCGTCCAATGGCGTGAATACCGGCACAGGTACGGGCACTGCGGCACTGGCTTGCTGTGGCCGTCTGAACAAGGTGGCCTGCCCACCCACCGCCATGGCTTCGCGGCGCAAAGCCTGTGCATCAGACAGCGGCGCCCAGACCCACCGCTGGCCGCCATGCCATTCGATGAACGGCGAACTGGCTGTGTCGGGTAAGTTTAAAACAGGTGCCGTTTGTGGCACCGACAAGCGCCAAAGGGCCAAGTCAGGTGAGCTTGCAGCGTGTGTGAAAAATGGCAAGCGCTGGTCTGCGCTGGCCAGCCAATCTTGCGCTGCGCCATCCGCCGGCTGCTCAATCAGCTCACTGTTCAAGGCCGCCACATCTTGTGACATGCGCAATTGGGCCGCCGCCACTGCGGCTTGTGCGCCACGCAAACGCAGGAACAACATGTTTGGCGCGCCCGGTGCCGTCGTGTCTTGCACCCAACAACTGGCGTTCAATGGCAAGGGCTGACCACCCCATCGGTGCAACACATCCAGTGCCTGAGCTTGTGGCAATTGACACATGAAAAAAGCCTGCGCCGGCGCAATGGGCAAGACCTTCAAAGAAACTTCGGTGATCAGACCCAAGGTGCCCCAACTGCCCGCCAACAATCGGCTGACGTCATAACCGGCCACATTTTTCATCACTTGGCCGCCAAAGCTCAGGTGCTCACCGCGGCCGTTGATGAATTTCAAACCCAAGACATAGTCGCGAACAGCGCCCACACTGGCACGCGCTGGACCACTCAATCCAGCGGCCACCATGCCACCGACAGTGGCCTGACTGCGGTCTCGAACTGACGCAAAAACAGGCGGCTCAAATGCCAAGCATTGACCTTGTGCGGCCAATGCTTTTTCCAAATCTATCAACGGCGTTCCCGCGGCGACAGTGATCACTAACTCACTAGGCTCGTATTGAACAATGCCCGAGAGTCCGCGGGTTTCCAGCAGCTCGCCTTCCAACGCCTGTCCATAAAAATCATGGCTGCCTGAACCATGAATGCGAAAGCCTTTGCGTTGTGCCGGCGCTTGCGCTGCCGCGGCGCTCACCATGTCCAGCAGCGCAGGCAAATCGGGAAAGGCTTGAGAACTCGGATTGGAGGATGGACTGTCGATCATGACGCCATGTTAAACGGACGCGCCGCGTTTGTGCCCAATTTGACGCACAAGGCCAGCAAGAAATGGGTCAATTCAGTTTTTGAAAAAACTCACAGGTAAACCAGGCGTGTCGACCCGCATGGCAAAAACACAGCCCGAGTTGGGCAAGGCTTGAAGCTCTGCATCACTTCTGCCGTGCGCCGAAGTGGTGACGAACAATGTCCGGAAATCTTCACCACCAAAGCAAGGCATGGTGGGGCATTGAACAGGCGTTTCAATGAAGGCCACACACCGACCGTCCGGCGCCATCTTGGCCAAGCGATGGCCTTCGTACATGGCTGCATAGTAAAAACCTTCGGCATCCACCGCCGCGCCATCGGGTCGCCCCATGTATGAGCGGGCCACCTCTGAGCCATATGTCCAGTTGGCAGGCTTTGAAGGGAACTGGGCAAAGACGCGCTCACCGCTCATCTGCTGTGTGGCTGGGTCAAAATGCCAAGTACGAATGCAATGCGCACCTGTGTCTGACCAATACATGGTTTGTGCGTTGGGCGACCAAGCCAAACCATTGGCCACAGTCGCCTGATCGGCTTTGGCCAGCAACCGGTGGTCGGCTTGCAATGCATACAAAACACCGGCCGCCTGGTCGCGTGGCTCGTACATTGTGCCGCTCCAAAAATTCCCTGCGGGATCACACTTGCCATCGTTGAACCGCAGCTTGTGGGTGTCGTAGGGGGCTGCTGCCAGCAGGGTCAACTCGCCACCCCATTGTTGTGCACGGTAAACACCGCTGCGCAGCGCCATCACCCATCCACCTGATTGAGCTGGCGCAAAGCATCCTGGTTCTTCTTGCAACAACCAATCTTCTACCGCATGCGTTTGCGACAAATCAGAACTGACCGCCATGCGACGCAGGCGCTTTCCCGGAATGTCGACCCAATACAAACGTTGCTCTTGCGGATGCCAAAACGGTGACTCCCCTAGCCCGTCGGCTTGGGTTGTCATTCGGTGCCATTCGGGGCGCAAAAAAGGCGTTGCAACAGTCATGGAAATGTTCAGGTTAAAGCTTTGTTGGCATTGTGAATTAAATTGAAGGTGTCGACCTTCGCCGCAGATGTGACGCGCAAAAAAAAAGCCCGCCAAAGCGGGCTTGTGAGGTTGGAGACTAACTTCTCGGAAAGTCTGAGGAAAATCTTTGCAGATTAACCGTGATAAGCCGTTTCGCCGTGGGAGCTGATGTCCAAGCCTTCGCGCTCTGATTCCTCAGAAACACGCAAACCAACTGTCAGATCAACCAACTTGAACGCCACCAATGACACCACGCCAGACCACACCACCGTCACCAGCACGGCCTTGGCTTGGGTCCAAACTTGTGCTGCGATGGAGTAATCGGCTGCCGTCACCATGCTGACGGTCACCCAATCGGCCACGAAGCCAGGGCCACCCAAGGCGGGTGAATTGAACACACCGGTCAGCAAGGCGCCGACGATACCGCCCACACCGTGCACACCGAAAACGTCCAAGGAATCGTCTGCGCCGAGCATTTTCTTGAGGCCGTTGACGCCCCACAAACATGCGAAGCCCGCCACAATGCCGATGACCAAAGCGCCGCCGATGCCGACGTTGCCAGCGGCTGGGGTGATGGCCACCAAACCGGCCACAGCACCTGAAGCTGCACCCAACATGGAAGCCTTGCCGCGCATGAGCGCTTCACCCACACACCAGGCCAACACCGCAGCAGCTGTGGCCAACAAGGTGTTGACGAAAGCAAGGGCTGCAAAACCGTTGGCTTCCAAAGCAGAGCCGGCGTTGAAACCGAACCAGCCCACCCACAGCAATGACGCACCGACCATGGTCAATGTCAAAGAGTGAGGCGCCATGGCTTCGCGGCCATAACCAATGCGCTTGCCAATCATGAAGGCGCCAACCAAACCAGCCACCGCTGCGTTGATGTGAACCACGGTACCGCCAGCGAAGTCGAGTGCACCCCACTGCCAGATCAAGCCCGCTTTGCCCGTCATTTCATCAACCACTTCTTTGGAAGCATAAGCGTCAGGACCCATCCAGAACCAGACCATGTGCGCAATGGGCAAGTAGCTGAAAGTGAACCACAAAGTCATGAAGAGCAAGACGGCAGAGAACTTGATGCGCTCTGCAAATGCGCCCACGATCAATGCGCAGGTGATGCCAGCGAATGTGGCTTGGAAGCCTGCAAACGTGATTTCAGGAATGACCACACCTTTGCTGAACGTCGCAGCGTTGGCAAAGGTGCCTGCTGCGTTGTCCCAAATGCCGTTCATGAACAAGCGGTCGAGGCCACCAATGTAGGCGTTGCCTTCAGTGAACGCCAAGCTGTAGCCGTAAATGAACCACAAGACGGTGATCAATGAGAAGGTGACCATGACTTGCATCAGCACGGACAACATGTTTTTACTGCGAACCAAGCCGCCGTAAAACAAGGCCAAGCCAGGCACAACCATCAAGATCACGAGGATGGTGGAAACCATCATCCAAGCGGTATCGCCTTTGTTGGGCACCAAAACGGGCGCGGCTTCTGCGGCAGCAGGCGCTGCGGCTGGCGCCGTCGCGGGAGCGGCGGCATCGGCTTTCACCTCCGCTTTGGCTTCCACCTTGGCTTCAGCTGCCGGCGCTGTTTGTGCGAAGGCCGTACCGCCCAAACACAATGTCAATCCCAATGCGAGGGAGGCAAATAATTTTTTCATTCTGTTCTCTCTTTCTGCGGCATCAAAGGGCTTCCGCCCCAGTTTCACCGGTTCGAATGCGAATGACTTGTTCAAGGTCGTACACAAACACTTTGCCGTCACCAATCTTGCCGGTGCGCGCACCAGACTCGATGGCTTCGATCACGCGCTCCACCAGCTCATCTGAGACGGCGGCTTCGATCTTGACCTTGGGTAAAAAATCAACCACGTACTCAGCACCGCGGTACAGCTCGGTATGGCCTTTTTGGCGACCAAAGCCTTTGACTTCGGTCACGGTAATGCCTTGCACACCAATGCCAGAAAGTGCTTCACGCACCTCGTCCAGCTTGAAAGGTTTAATGATGGCGGTCACCAGTTTCATGATGGCTCCTTGTGATTCAAAAATTAAAAGGCGTACTTGATGCCAACAACCAGGCCCGACTTGCCCAATTGCTTGCCAACGGGGCTGACATAAGAGCCGGTTTTAGCGTTGGTGCCAATGACGGCAGCCGATGCAGACAAACCATTGCCCAAGTCTTTGCCCACAGTGAGTGCTGCGTCTGTATAAGAGTAGATGCTGTTGCCAGCGCCTTTGACGCTTTGGTAACCAAGGTGAGGCGTGAATGTGTAGCCATCGCCCAAGTCAAAATTGGCCGTCAGGTCGACGTACGAGCTGCCCTTGCTGTCTGCAAAGCCAAACAAATTACCTGTGCTTTGTGAATACTTCAAAGTGGTGGGGCCCATGGTGACGGCACCGTACAACTCATTGGTATTGGCGCTCACCGCCAAAGCGTTGCCTGAATAGTCATAGTGCAAGAAGCCCACGTCGTAGGCAACTTCACCGACTGTGAATTTGTAGCCGCCGTAGTAGTCAACCTCTGCGTTGGATTTGCCACCAGCGTCTTTGACCCACTTGATACCAGAGCCCCAAACGCCGACATAGACACCGCTCTTGTCGGCATAGTCCGCACCACCTTGCAAGGCGGCATCGAAACGCGTTTGTGAAATACCACGGTAGCGGTATTCATTCACAGCGCCTACATTGAACGACAAAGTGGACTCGGGTGCAGCGGGTGCAGCTTGCGCAAATGCGTTGCCTGCAGCGGCCAAAGACAAGGCCAACATCAAGGGGGTAACGATCTTTTTCATTGAGAGCTCCTGTTAATTGAGTATGAGACTGATGGCTTCAAGCATTTAGCATGCCAATGGCCATTAAGGCCCGCACACACCTTGGCCGCCCCTCTGGGGGGCGTGCAATTTTCAAAGATGGGTGTTCCAATCTTCTCTGCACCGCCCTCGTTCTGGCTGATTCCAAGCTGACACACATCGCACCTATTTGGTGCAAGGAGTACACATGCGTCTTTCTTTGGTGCAAAGCCGAGCCCTGGTCGGGCTTCAGTCTCCCTCGGTCACCGTCGAGGTGCATCTGGCAAACGGCTTACCGAGCTTCACGTTGGTGGGCTTGGCCGACGTGGAGGTGAAGGAGGCCAGAGAACGGGTGCGCTCCGCCTTGCACAACTCAGGCTTTGAATTTCCCAGCAACCAACGCATCACCGTCAACTTGGCGCCTGCAGACTTGCCCAAAGACTCCGGGCGGTTTGATTTACCCATTGCGCTGGGCATCTTGGCGGCAAGTGGTCAAATTGATGGCCGCCGCTTACAGCAATTTGAGTTTGCAGGCGAGCTGTCTCTGTCGGGTGCGCTGCGGCCTGTCAGAGGTGCATTGGTGATGGGCATGGCACTGTATCGTCAAGACAAGGCACCCCATTTGGTGCTGCCCCCTGGCAGTGCAGAAGAGGCCGCTTTGGTGCCTGGCGCCACGGTGTTTCGGGCCACGCACTTGCGTGATGTCGCGGATCAATTTCGGCTTGAGGGCCAAGCCCCCACCGAAGGGCCCTCTTCTTGGGAGCGCATGGTGCAACCTGTCCACGTACACCCCCATGCTGTGTGTGCCCTGGACTTGTCAGACGTCAAAGGACAAGCGGGTGCCAAGCGGGCGCTTGAAATTGCGGCCGCAGGCTCTCACAGTTTGCTGATGGTCGGCCCCCCCGGCACTGGCAAGTCCATGTTGGCGCATCGATTTGCCAGCTTATTGCCGGACCTTTCTGTAGAAGAAGCCTTGGAGACAGCTTCCGTGGCAAGTTTGGCGGGTCGATTTCGTTTTGATCAATGGCGCAAGCGTCCCACGCGTCATCCCCATCACTCCGCCAGTGCCGTGGCTTTGGTCGGTGGCGGATCGCCGCCCAGGCCAGGAGAAATTTCTTTGGCACACCATGGCGTCTTGTTTCTAGACGAGCTTCCTGAGTTTCCACGCTCGGCACTGGAGGCGCTGCGCGAGCCATTAGAGTCGGGTAGCGTCACCATCTCGCGTGCAGCGCACAGTGCAGAATTCCCTGCACGTTTTCAGTTGATCGCTGCCATGAACCCCTGCCCGTGCGGCTACGCCGGTCAAGTGCGATCGCCAGGCCACCAAAGTCCCGTGTGTCGATGCACGCCCGATCAAGTTCACCGCTACAGCAGCAAAATCAGTGGCCCTTTATTAGATCGGATTGACTTGCACATCGAGGTCCCAGGTCAAAGTGCCACCCATTTGCTTCAAGCACCTGCAGGTGAAAACACCGCCAGCATCCGGGCCCGTTGCCATCGGGCCAGGCACATGGCCCTGCAGCGACAAGGCTGCACCAATCAGGCGCTCAGTGGGGCTGCATTGGACTTGCACGGCGGCTTGGGCACTGACGCTGCGGCTTACCTCACCCAAGTGGCCGCACATTTCGCTTGGAGTGGTCGCAGCACACACCGTACTTTAAAAATAGCCAGAACCATTGCCGATCTCGCCGAGAGTCAAGTCATTGCGTCAGAACACATTGCAGAGGCCGTTCAATATCGCAGACCGTTTGCCGAGCACCGATAATGGGGGCATGCGCAGAATCAGGCCGTTCTGGGATCTCACCCGAATCACTCACCATGCCCCCGATCTAGCGCCCTTTGCAGTCTGGCTGTCTTGGGCCCAACTGATCACTTGGGGCAGTGTGTTCTACACCTTCTCATTGGTCATGGGGCCGGTAGAACGCGAACTGGGCTTGAGCCGGGCCGATGCTTCTTTGGGTTTCAGTTTGGCTTTGCTGGCCGATGGCCTGATGGCGTACCCCGTCGGACGCTGGATTGACCGTGGACACGAGCGCCGCGTCATGACTTGGGGCTC
This sequence comes from Limnohabitans sp., assembly GCA_030158125.1. Classification (GTDB taxonomy): domain Bacteria; phylum Pseudomonadota; class Gammaproteobacteria; order Burkholderiales; family Burkholderiaceae_C; genus Limnohabitans_A. Next base: position 175,973 of record JAOATL010000015.1, read on the forward strand.
TGCTTGGGTGGGGCTGTGTTTGTTCGCACACAGCTTTGTCGACTCACTCGCGGGCTTTTATGCGGTGTGGCTGGGATTGGGCCTTGGCATGTCCGCCACCTTGTATGCCCCCGTGTTTGCAGTGGTCACGCGGCGCTTTCCAAATGACTTTCGGCGCGCCATCATCATCATGACGTTCTTGGGTGGCTTGGCCAGCACCGTCTTCATTCCGCTGTCGTCTTGGCTCATTCAAAGTCTAGGTTGGCGCCATGCCTTATGGGTGCTGGCCTTGTTGCAATGGGTCATTTGTTTGCCCTTGCATGCATGGTTGCTGCAAGGTGCGGCCAAAAAGAAAACGCTTGCCACTGAAAGCGCAAACACCCATGTGCAAACAAAGCCCGTGTCCATCCAAGTGCATTTGAAACGAGCGCCCTTTTGGTTGCTGGCCGGCTTCATGCTGATGACCGCCATCGTCAGTTCTGCATTGCCTGCACACATGGTGAGTTTGCTGGAAGAAGCACACCTGTCACCGGCTTGGGTCATTGCCATTCCCGCTTCGATTGGCGCCATTCAAGTGCTAGGGCGCTTCTTGTTGTTTTTGTTTGAAAAACATTTGGATGTGCATGCCGCCAACAAATGGATCCCATGCTTGGTGCCAGTGGGCTTGGTGTTTTTAGTAGCCGGCGGTTTAGCGCCTTGGGCCGCTTTGTTGTTCGTCACGTTCTATGGGCTTGGCAATGGACTCAACACCATCGTCAAAGGCACCGCCATGGCGCAGTACGTCAGCCGCGACCATGTCGGCCAACTCAATGGTGTCTTGGGCGTGCCCTTGGCCATGGGACGCGCGGTTGCGCCTTGGGCTTTGGGTTTGATGTGGACGCCCGAGGTGGGCTACACGCACGGCCTGCGTTGGTTGTTACTGGCCGGCGTCTTGGGTGTGGCGTGTTTGTGGTGGGCGCAAAAGAGCGCGCTTCAAGCACACACGAAGGCGCTTACAAATTAGGCGCCAACAATCGCTGAATGTCTGACACTTTCAAGTTTTGACGTTTGGCCAAATCTTGCACTTGGTCTTCACTCACTTTGCCCACGTTGAAGTACTGACTGTCGGGATGGCTGAGGTAAAAACCTGACACGCTGGCGGCGGGTGTCATGGCCAAACTCTCGGTCAGGCCCATGCCAATCTCTTCGCATTGCAAGAGTTCAAACATTTGTTTTTTGACCGAGTGGTCTGGGCATGCGGGGTAGCCTGGCGCGGGCCTGATGCCTTGATATTTCTCGGCAACCAAATCTTCCAGCGTTGCGCTCTCTGCTGCAGCGTAGCCCCACAAATCTTTGCGCACGCGCTCGTGCATGCACTCTGCAAAGGCTTCTGCAAATCTGTCGGCCAAGGCCTTGAGCATGATGGCGCTGTAGTCGTCGTGCGCGGCTTCAAAAGCTTGCTCGCGTTTTTCAACACCGATGCCAGCCGTGACGGCGAAAACGCCAACGTAATCTTGTAGTTTTGTAGGTTGACCTTTTGCATCAAGCAAAGGTGCCACAAAGTCTGCCAAGCAACGGCTGGGTTTGCCGGTTTGCTTTTCTGTTTGTTGACGCAGGCCATGCCAAGTGAGCACAGGCGTTTGACGTGACTCATCGGCATACAAAGCAATGTCGTCATGGTTCACGCTGTTGGCGGGGTACAAGCCCATCACGCCATGCGCCGTGATCCAACGGCCTTCAATGATTTTTTGCAGCATCTTCTGCGCATCGTTGAACACCTTTTGCGCTTCAACGCCCACCACTTCGTCTTTCAAAATGGCGGGGTATGGGCCGGCCAAATCCCATGTTTGGAAGAAGGGACCCCAGTCGATGTAGCGTGCCAATTCGGCCAGGTCAAAATTCTTGAACACACGACGGCCAATGAACTTGGGCGTGGGTGATTTAAAGCTTGTCCAATCGATTTGTGTCTTATTGCCGCGCGCTTTGACCAAAGGCCACATGGGCGTTTGCTTTTTATTGGCATGCATCTCACGCACTTTGGCGTAATCAGCATTGAGCTCGTCAATGTAAGTAGCGGCTTGGTCAGACAACAAACCTTGCGCCACACTCACGCTGCGAGAAGCATCGGGCACATAGACCACAGGGCCTTCGTAGTGCGGCGCAATTTTGACGGCCGTATGCACACGGCTGGTGGTGGCGCCACCAATCAGCAAAGGCATTTTGCGCAAACGGAAATGCGGATCTTTTTGCATTTCGCTGGCCACGTACTGCATCTCTTCCAAGCTGGGGGTGATGAGCCCTGACAAGCCAATGATGTCGGCATTTTCTTCTTTGGCCTTGGCCAAAATTTCATGGCAGGGGACCATCACGCCCATGTTGACCACGTCAAAGTTGTTGCACTGAAGTACCACCGTCACAATGTTTTTGCCAATGTCGTGCACGTCGCCTTTGACAGTGGCAATCACAATCTTGCCCTTGGATTTGACGTCTTGGCCAGCAGCTTCTTGCTGGCGTTTTTCTTCTTCGATGTAAGGCACCAAGTGCGCCACCGCTTGCTTCATGACGCGCGCCGACTTGACCACTTGTGGCAAGAACATCTTGCCTTGGCCAAACAAGTCGCCCACCACATTCATGCCATCCATCAGCGGACCTTCAATGACGTGCAGGGGTCGGCCGTTCTTGGCCAATATTTCTTGATAGGCTTCTTCGGTGTCTTCGGTGATGAAGTCGGTAATGCCATGCACCAAGGCGTGTGACAAGCGCGCGGAGACAGTCACTGGCGCATCGGGCGTGCCGCGCCATGCGAGTTTTTGCGAGTCATCTTTTGCCGCGCCTTTGGCGTTCTCAGCCACTTCGACCAAGCGCTCGCCGGCATCAGGGCGACGGTTCAAGACCACGTCTTCAACACGCTCACGCAAGTCGGGCTCGAGTTCGTCGTACACACCCACCATGCCCGCATTGACAATGCCCATGTCCATGCCCGCTTGAATGGCGTGGTACAAAAACACCGTGTGAATGGCTTCGCGCACGGGGTCATTGCCGCGGAAGCTGAACGACACATTGGACACACCGCCCGACACTTTGGCGCCTGGCAAATTTTGTTTGATCCAACGCGTGGCTTCAATGAAGTCCACTGCGTAGTTGTCGTGTTCTTCAATGCCGGTGGCAATGGCAAAAATGTTGGGGTCAAAAATGATGTCTTCCGGTGGGAAGTCCACCTCGTCCACCAACACGCGATACGCACGTTCACAAATTTCAATTTTGCGCTGATACGTATCTGCCTGGCCTTTTTCGTCGAACGCCATCACCACGGCTGCGGCGCCATAACGCTTGATCAACTGCGCTTGTTGCTTGAAACCTTCCACGCCTTCTTTCATGCTGATGGAGTTGACAATGCCTTTGCCCTGAATGCAACGCAGGCCGGCCTCAATCACGCTCCACTTGGAAGAGTCGATCATGATGGGCACGCGGGCAATGTCGGGCTCGGAGGCGATGAGGTTCAAGAACCGAACCATGGCCGCTTGGCTGTCCAACATGGCTTCGTCCATGTTGATGTCAATGATCTGTGCGCCGTTTTCCACTTGCTGGCGGGCTACCGCCAAGGCTTGCTCGTACTCGCCATTCAAAATCATGCGGGCGAAGGCTTTGGAGCCTGTGACGTTGGTGCGCTCACCAATGTTGACAAAGAGCGTACCCGTGCCAATTTGAACCGGCTCTAGACCTGACAGCTTTAATGGGGGAACAGCAACTGAAGACACAACTCACCTCTTGGATCGCAGGTGAGCGTGGTTTGCAATAGGAATGGGGCGAGCCCCAGATTGAACCCCAAGCCTGACCTGCGACCTGTAAGGCCTGCGGGCTGCAACGCTCCTTGGGATGCCGTTATTTTAACTGGCTAAATGCAAGCGATTAAGCTGCCTCTTTGTAAAACGCCGCTTTGTGCAAACCGCGAGGTGCCAGCGGGCTCACAGCCTGTTGAATCGCCCCAATGTGATCGGGTGTGGTGCCGCAGCATCCTCCCACAATGTTGACCAAACCTTCGGCCGCAAATTCATGCAACAAACGGCTGGTCACATCGGGCGTTTCATCAAAGCCGGTGTCGCTCATGGGGTTGGGCAAACCGGCATTGGGGTAACAGCTGATGAAGGTGTCGTCCGCCACTTTGGCCAACTCTTGAATGTACGGGCGCATCAAAGTAGCGCCCAAAGCGCAATTCAAACCAATGGCCAAGGGGCGAGCATGGCGCACACTGTGCCAAAACGCTGTCACGGTTTGGCCACTCAAAATTCGGCCCGAGGCATCGGTCACGGTGCCACTGATGATCAGGGGCAAGCGCTCGCCGCTGACATCAAAATATTCCTCAATGGCAAACAAGGCTGCTTTGGCGTTCAAGGTGTCAAAAATGGTTTCCACCAACAACACATCGACACCGCCTTCAACCAGCGCTTGTGTTTGTTCGTAGTAGGCCTTGCGCAAAGATTCAAAGTCGACATTGCGCGCACCGGGATCGTTCACATCGGGGCTGATGCTGGCGGTTTTGGGTGTGGGGCCTAAGGCGCCTACGGCATAGCGCGGCTTATCGGGTGTTGAAAACTTGTCACATGCCGCGCGGGCCAGGGCGGCCGAGGCGCGGTTCATTTCAATGGCCAAGTCGGCCATGTCGTAATCGGCTTGCGCAATGGTGGTGGCACCAAAGGTATTGGTTTCAATCATGTCTGCACCAGCCGCCAAGTAGCCTTCGTGAATGTCACGGATGACATCGGGGCGCGTCAGGCTGAGCAACTCGTTGTTGCCCTTCACGTCTTTGTGAAAGTCTTTGAAACGCTCGCCGCGGTAATCGGCTTCGCTTAATTTAAAGCGCTGAATCATGGTACCCATGGCGCCATCCAAGACGGCAATGCGTTTTTCCAAAATGGCTGGCAGGGCTTTCGCGCGTGTGTAGATCAAAGCTTTCATACCCGTATTGTAGAAAATGAATCTGACTCATGAGATTTCGTCACAGTCGGGCCCACTCCCAATTGAAGGTCATCCCTATTGTCTCTATATTGCAAGCATGCAAAAACGACAATTTCTGGCCCTCAGTGGCGGCGCCCTGGTGGCGGGTTTAACAGCCACAACGGCCTTTTCACAAGCCAAATTTCCGGATCGCCCCATCCGTGTCATTGTGCCGTTTGCACCAGCAGGCGATGGCGACATCATTGGCCGCTTGTGGGTCAAATACGCCATTGCGCACACGGGCGCCAATTTCATTGTCGACAACAAGGCGGGTGCGGGGGGGGCCATTGGCGCAGCTGAGGCATCTCGTGCCAAAGCCGACGGCTACACCTTGTTGCTGGGCACATCGTCTACACAAATTATCAATCCACTGGCATCGGGCACCGCCACATACGACGCCATCAAAGACTTCAGCCTGGTGGGCATGGTCAGCATCAATCCCACTTGCATCGTGGTCAACCCCAGCGTGCCCGCCAACAATTTGAAAGAATTGATCCAGCTGATCAAGGCCAGCCCTGGCAAGTTTGCCTATGGGTCGGCAGGCCCCGGCACCATCACCAACCTCACCGGTGAGTTGTTCAAGCTGCAAGGTGGCAAATTGAACGTGCAACACGTCCCCTACAAAGGTGGCGGCCCCGCCATGCAAGACTTGGTGGCAGGCCATGTCCCCATGATCACGCCCATCATGTCGTCTGCGGTGTTGGCACAACACCGCGCAGGTCGCGCACGAATTTTGAGCGTCAACAGCGATGCACGTTTAAAGGCCGCCCCTGAAATTGCAACGTCCATTGAATCGGGCATTGCAGACATGCGAGTCCAAGTTTTCAATGCTGTCTTTACGCCTGCTGGCGTGCCACGCGAGGTGATGGACTTCTTGCGCGCCACACATCTTAAAGTGCGCAATGACCCTGGCTTTTTGCAAGACCTTGAAAAGGCAGGCGCAGAGCCCTTCACATTGCCTGATCCCGAAAAATTCATCGCCGATGAAGTGCTTCGCTGGACCTCGGTCATCAAAGCCACACAATTCAAAATCAGCTAGCCTACTGGCCAAGCCGCAACAAGGCTTGCATCCGCTTAGAAATTGCATGCAGCGCCTTGTTGATCGTCGACATGGTGGACAATACCCACCGTGCCAACCACCGCCTTATCCAACCCGCCCAGCAAGATTCTGAACATCCTCAGTGAAGTCTTTGGCTACGAGTCCTTCAGAGGACCACAGCAAGACATCATTGCGCATGTCACAGGCGGTCACGATGCGTTGGTTCTCATGCCGACGGGCGGCGGCAAAAGCTTGTGCTACCAAATCCCCGCCATTGCCAGACAACAAGCGGGTTTGGGCATCACCATCGTGGTGTCCCCTCTTATTGCACTGATGCACGATCAGGTGGGTGCCCTGCACGAGGCCGGCGTCAGCGCGGCTTTTTTAAATTCCACGCTCAGCCAAGATGAGACCAGCGCCATTGAACAGCGTTTGCGAAAGGGCGAAATCACCCTGCTGTACGCCGCGCCAGAGCGCATCAACACCGCGCGGTTTTTGGCCCAACTCGATGCCTTGTACGCGCAAGGCCTGCTCAGTTTGTTTGCCATTGATGAGGCCCATTGCGTCAGTCAGTGGGGGCATGATTTTCGACCCGAATACCGCAGCCTCACGGTTCTGCACGAGCGTTACCCAGGTGTGCCGCGTGTCGCTCTGACAGCCACCGCCGATGCCCTCACACGCGCCGACATCATCGAGCGCTTGCAACTTGAAGAAGCTCGGCTGTTCATCAGCAGCTTTGACCGTCCCAACATTCGCTACACCATCGTTGAGAAAAAAGATGCGTCAACGCAATTGCTTCGCTTCATAGAGCGCGAGCACGAAGGCGAAGCTGGCATTGTGTATTGTCAATCACGCAAACGCGTTGAAGAAGTGGCTGAGATGCTGGCGCAAACTGGCATCGATGCGCTGCCCTATCATGCGGGTTTAGATTCGGCTCTCAGGCAGAAACACCAAGACCGTTTTTTACGCGATGAAGGCGTGGTCATGGTCGCCACCATTGCTTTTGGCATGGGCATTGACAAACCCGATGTTCGTTTTGTGGCCCACCTAGACATGCCCAAAAACATAGAGGGCTATTACCAAGAAACCGGCCGCGCAGGGCGCGACAGTTTGCGCGCAGATGCTTGGATGGCTTATGGTTTGCAAGATGTGGTGAACCAGCGCCGCATGATCGATGAAAGTCCCGCTGAAGAAAATTTCAAACAAGCCATGCGCGGCAAATTGGACGCCTTGCTGGCCCTGGCAGAAGCCACCGATTGCAGACGCGTTCGGTTGTTGTCTTACTTTGACGAAGCCAGCCAGCCTTGCGGCAATTGCGACAACTGCCTCAACCCACCTGCGGTTTGGGACGGCACCGATGCTGCGCGCAAGTTGCTCTCTACCGTTTTCCGGGCAGAGCAACACAGTGGGTTTTCATTTGGCGCAGGTCACATCATGGACATCTTGCGCGGCAAGGCAACCGAAAAAGTCACCCAGTACGGCCACACCCAACTCAGCACCTTTGGCATCGGCTCAGACTTCAGCGAAATTCAATTGCGTGGCGTCTTGCGCCAGCTCATTGCCATGGGCGCCCTGAATGTTCAAGGCCAAGTGTTCAACACTTTGCAGCTGACAGAAGGTTCGCGCGCAGTCCTCAAGGGTGAGGTCAGCGTTCAACTGCGCGAATCATTGAGTCAAAAACCCGAAAAACGCAGCCGCAAGCCCCAAGCACCAGGACCTGCAGCAGCCAACCTCAGCCAAGACGCCTTGGTGCGTTACATCAACCTTAAAGCGTGGCGCGCCGAAGTGGCCAAAGAACACAACTTGCCGGCCTATGTCATTTTTCATGACGCCACGTTGGCGCACATTGCCGCCGCGGCGCCTCAAAACCCCGAAGACCTCCACGGCATCAGTGGTTTGGGCGCCAAAAAACTAGAGGCCTATGGCCAAGACGTGCTGCGAATCTGCCGCGCTTAGAGGCGCCACCTCGCCAAGCCCAACTTTATGCAAGTTTTGCATATATTTTGAGTTGATTCCGCCGATTGTTATTCCCAAGTCAGGTCAGCCTCCCTAAAATTCAGGTCTGGTTACAAGACGGGTACATGTTCGTTGAGGACCAGCCCACCCGGTGCGCTTTTCGGCGTTCTGCGGTCGTTTTTTGCAAGCGTCATTTCACAGTGCTTTGGTGTTGGCGCACCAGAGGGCCCTTGCAAAAAACGATTTTTAAACTTTGGAGCTTTTCCCATGAACTCACCCGTGATGCAGGGCTTGAACCTGAATACACCCACGTACGTTAAAAACCCCAAGCTGATTGCTTGGGTGGCCGAAATGGCCGCTTTGTGCAAGCCCGCCAATGTGTACTGGTGCGATGGCTCCGAAGAAGAGTACGACCGTCTGTGCCAACAATTGGTCGACAGCGGCACCTTCAAAAAGCTCAACCCCGCCAAGCGTCCAGGCAGCTTCTTGGCCTGCTCCGATCCTTCCGATGTGGCGCGCGTCGAAGACCGCACCTACATCTGCTCTGAAAAGAAAGAGAACGCCGGCCCTACCAACAACTGGATGGCGCCCGCCGACATGCGCAAAACCTTGAACCCTTTGTTCGACGGTTGCATGCAAGGCCGCACAATGTATGTGGTGCCATTCTCCATGGGCCCCTTGGGCTCCCACATTGCGCACGTTGGCATTGAGTTGACCGACAGCGCCTATGTGGCCGTCAATCAAAAGCTCATGACCCGCATGGGCAAAGCGGTGTTTGATGTCATCGGCACCGATGGCGAGTTCGTACCTTGCTTGCACACTGTGGGCGCACCTTTGGTCAATGGCGCCAAAGACACCACCTCATGGCCTTGCAACCCCACCGTCAAGTACATCGTTCACTACCCAGAAACACGCGAGATCTGGTCTTACGGTTCTGGCTACGGCGGCAATGCTTTGTTGGGCAAAAAATGCTTGGCCTTGCGCATCGCCTCCAGCATGGGCCGCGAACAAGGCTGGTTGGCCGAGCACATGCTCATTTTGGGCGTGACCAATCCTCAAGGCAAAAAGTACCACGTGGCTGCTGCCTTCCCCAGCGCTTGCGGCAAAACCAATTTCTCGATGTTGGTACCGCCCGAAGGTTTCAATGGCTGGAAAGTCACCACCATTGGCGACGACATTGCTTGGATCAAGCCCCAAGCCAACGGCAAGATGATGGCCATCAACCCTGAAGCGGGTTATTTTGGCGTGGCCCCAGGTACCAACCACCACACCAACCCCAACTGCATGGCCAGCTTGGACAAAAACGTCATTTTCACCAACGTGGCTTTGACCGATGACGGCGACGTCTGGTGGGAAGGCATCGAAAAAGACACCGGCAAATTGCCCGATCATTTGATCGATTGGCAAGGCAAAGACTGGACCCCCCAGATTGCCAAAGACACGGGCGCCAAAGCAGCGCACCCCAACGCACGCTTCACCGTGGCTGCCACCAACAACCCCGCACTCGACCCCGCATGGGACGATGCTGCAGGCGTGTCCATCGACGCGTTCATCTTCGGCGGTCGCCGCTCCACCACCGTGCCTTTGGTGACCGAAGCTCGCAACTGGACCGAAGGCGTTTACATGGCGGCCACCATGGGCTCTGAAACCACCGCTGCCGCCTTTGGCGCGCAAGGCGTGGTTCGCCGCGATCCTTTTGCCATGTTGCCCTTCTGCGGCTACAACATGAGCGACTACTTCCAACACTGGTTGGACGTGGGCGCCAAAATCCAAGCCGGCGGCCACAAGTTGCCCAGCATTTACTGCGTTAACTGGTTCCGCAAAGACGAAGCGGGCAAGTTTGTCTGGCCCGGTTATGGCGACAACATGCGCGTTTTGAAGTGGATGATCGACCGTTTGGAAGGTCAGGCCCAAGGTCAAGAATCCATGTTTGGCGTCACGCCCACGTATGGCGAATTGAACTGGACCGGCTTGAACTTCACCGCCGACCAATTCAAAACTGTCACCAGCATCGACAAAGCGGCATGGCAACAAGAGTTGCAATTGCACACCACGCACTTTGAGCAATTGGCCTACAACATGCCCAAAGCATTGCTCGACACCAAAGCAGCGTTGGAACAACGCTTAGCAGCCATCTGACAAACGCTGCCTCGCGCCAAAAGTTGGCGCAAGCTTTGTTGTGGTTCACACCGGCCATGTGGTCGGTGAACTACGTGGTGGCCAAAACAGCGCCCGGCATCATCAGCCCTCACGTGCTTGCACTGGGCCGATGGTTTTTGGCGGGCCTCATTTTGGCCACGATCGCGCGCGCCGAGCTTTGGCGCGAACGCAAGAGCACACTGAATGCCTGGCCTCAATACTTGGTTTTGGGCAGCTTGGGCATGCTCATTTGTGGCGCGTGGGTGTACTGGGCAGCCGAGACCACCAGCGCCATCAACATTGCTTTGATTTATGCGGCATCGCCCGTGCTGATCACTTTGGGCGCAGTGATAGGCCTGAAAGAAAGCTTCTCTTGGCGGCAAGGGTTTGGCGTTGTGTTGGCCTTGCTGGGTGTATTGCATGTGGTGGTGAAAGGCCAATGGACAGCATTGTCCCAAGTGATCTGGGTGCTGGGCGATGGCCTGATTGTGATGGCCATGGTGTCTTGGGCAGCCTATGCCTTGCTGCTGAAAAAATGGGTCAGCCCCTTGAGTTCGACGGCCCGGTTGGCGGCAACGTGTTTGGGGGGTAGCCTGGTTTTGTTGCCATTTGCAATGACAGAATGGCTTGGCACAGCGCATGCAGAATGGCGTTTTGAGGCCAGCCTGCTTGTTGTAGTGGCAGCCATATTCCCAGGAGTAGGCGCTTACTTGGCTTATAGTTTTTGTCAAAAAACATTGGGGGCTAGCCGAGTTGCCGCCAGTCTTTACATGGGTCCTTTGTATGGCAGCCTGGTCGCCTGGCTCTTCCTGGATGAAACCTTGGGCTGGCACCATGCCATGGGCACCCTCATGATTTTGCCTGGCATTTATTTGGCTTCGCAAAAGACGCAAGAGAACGTCCAAAAAGTCGAGGCGTAAAAAAACCTCCCGCAGGAGGTTGTTGACGAAGCCCTGCTCACGAAGGCGTCAGGACCCTGTGAGCTCAGATGTAGTATTGGCGCTGGCGCAACATGCGGGCAACGCGGCGCTGCGTGCTGCTTTCGCCCAGCAAAGTTTCTTCATCGCTGCGTGACATGGCAATTTGCAAATCAGACATCAAACGTGCGTCTGTTTGTGCAATGGCCCACAGACGTTCATCGGAGCGACGTTGCGCCATTTTGGAGGCCAAGTGATCTAAACCCGCCTTCAACTGAACGGCCACTGTTTTTGAGACGCCGGCAAACAAGCCAACTGCGGCAAAAACAACGGCCCACAAAGCCACCCAAGCCGCCAACAAATGGTCTTCAGCCCACGTGTCAATCATCTGATCTGCCACCACAATGAAGGCGGCCACCACGGCGGCCAACAACATGATGGCAAGCGTGCGAGTGGGGCTGAATGTGTCGCTCAGGCGTTTGAAGTTGTTGACGACTTTTTCAGCACGGTCAACACCAGGGTGTGTCAGGGGGTACTCTAAGTGAACAAAATTATGATTCATGTCGTTTCCTCTTTGGGAGATTGAATGCGTTAGGGGTCGGACTTGGATGAAAAATTCACCTGATTGACTGACCCAATGCTTGAATCATAGGGTTTACTCTGATATTGTTCAACTTTATATTCATGATTATCATCATTCACAATAGAAATGATTGAAGCCATCCAAACCAACTTCCGTACGTTGGACTTGAACCTGTTGCGGGTCTTTGACGAGGTCATGGCGGAGCGCAGCCTGACCAAAGCTGCACGCAACCTGTCCATCACTCAGCCGGCTGTGAGCAACGCTTTGCGCCGTTTGCGTGAAACGCTGGGCGACGATTTGGTTCGCCGCGAAGGACACGGCATCTCGCCCACTCTCTTTGCCTTGACGCTGTGGCCCAACGTGAGAGAGGCTCTTGACCAACTGCAATCGGCCTTGGTGCCGCAGCACTTTGTGCCCAGCCAAGCGCGCAATTCATTTGTATTGGCCATGGCCGATGCCACTGCAGCAGAGCTGATGGGGGGCATGGCGCAAGAACTCGAGCACCACGCGCCCAATATTTCAATCCGTGTATTGCCCCTCACCACGCGCGACCCTAGGGCCATGTTGGAAAACGGCGTGGCCGATATGGCGCTGGGTTATTTTCCCGCCGTCCTGGCCGACCTAACGGCCAAGGCACAAGCGGGGGAGGCGGTGTCTTTTGAGCATCACCGTTTGTACGACGGTGAATATGTGTGTGTGATGCGCAAAGGCCATCCCTTGGCGCAGCAAAACATCAGCCTCGAAAATTTTTGCGATGCACGCCATTTGTTGGTGAGCTTTTCAGGTCGCCCCTACGGCTTCATTGATGAGGCGCTGGCGGCCATTGGCAAACAACGCCGAGTGGTGATGACTGTGAATCAGTTTTTCACAGCAGGCCGAATGGTGGTGAACTCTGATTTGCTCACGGTTTTGCCGCGCCACTTTGTGCCGACCACTGGCATTTCTGGTGAATTTTTCCTGTGCGACTTGCCCTTCAAGGTTCCCACCCTGCACGTTGATGCCTTGTGGCACAGACGCAAACACGCCCAAAGCGAACATGTTTGGTTACGGGACGTTTTAATCAACATTGCACACGCCGTTTTCAAGGACCACAACAGATGATGAACATTCAACTGTTGTCGGACCTTCATCTGGAAACACATCCGCATTTTGTCCCTGAATTTGCACCCACGGCAGACGCATTGATCTTGGCAGGCGACATCGGCTCTTACCAACCAGGCTCCATGCTTGTCACAGAACACGATACCGATTTTGGACTGGCCCGTTTCTCGCCACGCAAAGATTTGGCGGCCTGGCCTGTGCCGGTTTTCTTCGTTCCGGGGAACCACGAATACGATGGCATGCCCTTTGAAGAAGCCCATCAACGCTTGCAAGAAACTTGCGAGCGATTGCAGATTACATGGCTGCATCAACGCACATTGACGGTGAATGGCGTGCGCCTGATCGGTTGCACCTTGTGGAGCGACTTTGAAGCCTTGGTGCCGCCACAAGGGCCACTCACGCAACAGCTGAAAGCGCGCGAAAAAGCAGCGCGTGCAGCCAACTTTTATTTGCGGAAAACAGGCACCACGCTCAAGGGCGAACCCTTTTTATCGGATGGCGTTAGAGCACAAGCACAAGCCGATCAAGCCTGGCTGACGCAGGCTTTGTCAGAACCTTTTGAGGGCACCACTGTGGTGGTGACGCACTTTGCGCCGAGCTTGAAAAGTGCCGACCCTCGCTACGGCCTAACACCTGGCACCGCTGGATTTTGCAACGCCCTGGACCACTTGCTGCCGAAGGCTGACTGGTGGTTGCATGGCCATTTGCACTGCGCACACGACTACGTGCACAACGGCTGTCGCGTGGTGGCCAATCCTTTGGGGTACGCGCGAAAAAATGAACAGCTTGCGTTTGAAGCTAAAAAAATTTGGCGTGTGGGTGCTAGGCCCAAGGCCTCAGCATGATCGGGCGTTCAGTCCGGCAAAACAGGTCGTCATGATGATCTCAATGATCTCTTCATTGGTGTGCAATTCACTCATTTTCAAAAACTCCACCACGGGATCACAGGCTCTTGCGTAAATCGTGTAGAGCACGGCCAATGGTGGCAGCGCAGCATTGATGACGCCTTCTTTCTGGGCTTGAACAATCCATCCGCCCAGCAATTCACTGACATTCATCAAGCCATCCATGTAGGGCCTGCTGGCCATCAAGCTGGCCCGCAAACTGGAGTTTTGACTGGGAAGTGTGGGCATTTCACCGGCCAGCTTCAACTGCAACACCCAGCGTGTGGTTGCCATGAGTTTGTTCAAAGGTTCACTGGCAGTACTGCCAGCAACTTCGGCTTGGTTCAAGTCCAGCAAAAAAGCCTCCGCTTTGTGCATCGCTTGAACCATGGCCGCACAGGCCAACTCTTCTTTGCTGCTGAAGTGCTTGTAAAGACTTGCCTTGGCGATGCCAACTTCTGCCGCCACTTCATCCACCGTCATGGCATCAAAGCCTTTTTCAGACAAGAGCCGGTTGACCGAAGCCGTGATGGCTTGCTCTCTGGCTTCCAGCATTTGGACTTTGAATGGTTTTTTGAGCGGCGCAGCGACGGTGTTCATGACGGCATTTTAGCGAGCGATCACAGCAAGTGAACTGATCAGTCATAAAATATCCGCGCCGTATAAATTGTTTTTTCAAGCCCGCTTTCACAACAGGATTTCCCATGGACCGCCGACAACTGCTTCAAACGACTGCTTACGGCACCTTGCTGGCAAGCCTGGGCGCATGCGCCAACACCTCGCTTGTAAAGAGCCAGGCGATTGGCAAAACACCGCCATGGCCCTCAGAGATTCACAAAATCGCGTTTGGCTCGTGCATTGACCAAAACAAAGCGCAGCCCATCTGGCAAGCCATTTTGGCCAACCAACCCGATGTGTTCATTTTTGGTGGCGACAATGTGTATGCCAGCAGCCAACCATGGCAACTCAATCAGCTTGAAAAAGCTTACGCGACACAAGCGGCTCACGCAGGTTTCGCGCAGCTGCGCAACACCATTGCACATGTGGCCATCTGGGATGACCATGACATGGGACTGAACGATGGCGGCGCCGAATTTGCCCACAAGCAGGTCTCTCAAAACGCCTTCCTTGATTTCTGGCGATTGCCCGCCAACGACCCACGCCGCGCACGTGAAGGGCTCTACCATGCCATGAGCTTTGGCAAAGCGGGGCAACGCGTACAGATCATCTTGCTTGACACGCGCTCTTTTCGCTCGGCGCCACGGAAAACAGATCGACGCGATGCCCCTGGCAAAGAGCGCTACGTGCCCGATACCCAGCCCTCCAAAACCATGTTGGGTGAGGCCCAGTGGCAGTGGTTGACACAGCAGCTTCAAACGCCTGCAGACCTTCGCTTCATTGTCTCTGGTGTGCAAGTTGCCGTGGAAGGCCACGGCTGGGAAGGTTGGCACAACTTTCCATTGGAACAAGAAAAGTTACGACATGTCATCCGAAGCACGGGGGCCAAGGGCGTGGTGCTGCTGTCAGGCGACCGCCACATTGGGGCCATCTACAAAAGCACCTCTGCCAATTTGTATCCACTCTACGAGTTGACATCCAGCGGTATGACACACGCATGGCAGGCCGCCAAGGAAGCTGGGCCCAATCGGATGGGCGAATTGATCACACAGAATCACTTTGCCTTGATCGAAGTGGACTGGCAACAAAGGCAAATGCAATGGGGGTTTAAAAATACCCAAGACGAATGGCTCAAAAAAGAAAGCATTGCTTTGTCTGAGTTGCAATAAAAACAAATTCATCCACAAAGCCCGATAATCTCGGTTTTGATTTTTTATAACGCACGACAGGTTCGTGACATTTCGCGGAGTACATCAATGCAAACCCCACCCATGATTCAAAGCGGCGCCATTGCTTACGGTTTGGCCACACTGGCCAAAGACGGTTCTGTTTTAGACACTTGGTACCCTGCGCCTCAGTTGGCCGAGGGTGTGACGGAAAGCGGCAGCACCGTCTTGAGCGAAGCCGATGCGCGCGTGCACTTGGGTGAGTCTTTCATCAAAGCGCTTGGCACCTGTGAGTTGCGTGGCGTGAACGTGGTGGCCGTTAAAACCTGCATTGCCACTTTGGCGGAACCGCCCAAAGACACACACGATGTATTTTTGCGTTTGCATTTGCTCAGCCATCGTTTGATCAAACCGCACCAAGCCAATGTCACAGGTATCTTTGGTTTGTTGGCCAATGTGGCCTGGACGTCGATGGGCCCTTGCCCTCTCGATCAATTGCAAGACGCACGTTTGCGCGCGCGTGCAGCGCGTGTGGTGTTTGACGTCAAAGCGGTCGACAAGTTCCCTTACATGACCGACTACGTGGTGCCGTCGGGTGTTCGCATCGCCAACGTGGACCGCGTCCGCTTGGGTGCGCATTTGGCATCTGGCACCACCGTCATGCACGAAGGTTTCTGCAACTTCAACGCAGGCACTTTGGGTGCCTCCATGGTGGAAGGCCGCATCAGTGCAGGCGTGTTGGTCGACGATCAAAGTGATGTGGGCGGTGGCGCTTCCATCATGGGCACCTTGTCGGGTGGCGGCAAAGAAGTCATTTCGGTGGGCAAGCGCTGCTTGTTGGGTGCCAACTCTGGCATTGGCATTTCATTGGGCGACGACTGCGTGGTGGAGGCGGGTTGCTACGTGACTGGTGGCACTCGCGTGAAGATGCCCGATGGCAGCATTGTGAAAGCGCGCGAATTGTCGGGTCGCAATGGCATCTTGTTCCGCCGCGATTCACAAACGGGTGCGGTGCAAGTTATTCCTCGCACTGAAAGCTGGGGCAGCTTGAACGCCGACCTGCACAAAAACTAAGTGTGACTTTGCGTCGTCCTGACGCCTGTCCATTTTTAACAAGCCAGTGTGTTGTCACACTGGCTTTTTTTTCATGTCAGGCCGTTTTGGTCAGGTGTTGTTTTGCCAAATCGACATACCAATCTAAGCAACCAGGATTGGACATGGCATCTTTGTTCACCACTTTTTCCAAAGGCTGGCCCAACATCAACTTCTTGATGGGCAGCTCTTGTTTTTTACCCGACAGTGTGCGCGGAATTTCTGACACTTGAAAAATTTCATTCGGAACAAAGCGCGGGCTTAAGGCTGTTTTGATGGCGTTGTTCAAACTGTTTTTCATCTCTTGCGTCAGTTGCAAACCGGGACGCAATACGACAAACAAGGGCATGTAACTTTCCCGGCCCAAGTACTCCAAATCAACCACCATGCTGTCGATCACTTCGGGCAAAGCCTCCACGGCACTGTAGAGTTCGCTGGTGCCCATGCGCAGTCCATGGCGATTGATGGTGGCATCGCTGCGGCCAAAAATGACGCAGCCTTCGCCGCCGCTCTTGCCTTGATCGGCAGCACCAATGCGCAGCCAATCACCATGACGCCACACGCCGCCGTAATCAGCCGATGCATCGCCACCACCCGGTTTGCGGCCGTGACCGGCTGGGTACATTTCAAAATAACTCGCCAAGTAGCGTGCGTTGTTTTGATCGTTCCAAAAATACAAAGGCATGGAAGGAATGGGTTGTGCACACACCAACTCGCCCACCTCGCCATGCACTGGCGCGCCTGCTTCGTTCCATGCCTCTACAGCACAGCCCAACAAGCGGCACTGCATGACGCCCGCTTCTTGTGGCAACTCTCTGTTACCACCGATGAACGCGCCACAAAAATCGGTGCCGCCCGAGATGTTGCACCACCAAATGTCGCCATCTGTTTCGCGATGCAAATGCGGCGCATGGGCATGCTGTGACTTGATGCGTTTGAATTGTTCGGTGCCCCAGTTTTGCGTGTCAGCTGACAACGGTGAGCCCGTGGTGCCCAAGGCTCTGACGCGCGACAAATCGCCGCACTGCGTGAGGTCAACACCGGCCTTCTGACAGTTGGCAAAAAATGCTGCGCCCGCACCAAAGAATGTCACTTTGTTGTCGGCTGCAAAACGCCACAAAGTGCTCCAGTCTGGATTGTCTTTGCTGCCCCCAGGATTGCCGTCATAAATGACACAGGTGGTACCGTTCATCAAGCCGCCGACCTGTGCGTTTCACATGACCCAACCGGTCGAGCTGTACCAGTGAAAACGCTCACCCCAGCTGTTGGGGTGATAACTACAGCCTACATCGTTGTGCAAAATTTTGAGCGCCAAAGCCACGATGACGGTGCCGCCATGTCCATGCACAATGGGCTTTGGCAAACCTGTCGTTCCGCTGGAGTACACAATCCACAGAGGGTGGTCAAAGGGCAAATCTAGGGGCGCAAATGCATCCACTTCAGCGCCATGTTTCGCAGTGGTTTGAGAAAAACGAATGGCCGCTGCCACTTCGTTGCTGGCCAAATCTGCAACGCCCAAGTTGTCGTGCACGATCACGTGCTGCACGGAGGGCAAAGCATCTTTCAGTTCCTGCACCACAGTCATGCGGTCGTAATCTTTCGCGCCATACGTCACACCATCGCAAGCAATCAAGACCTTTGGTTCAATTTGCTTAAATCGATCCAACACGGCCAGCGTGCCCATGTCGGGCGCGCAAATGCTCCACACGCCGCCAACACTGATGGTGGCCAAAAATGCCACGATGGCTTCAGGTATGTTCGGCAAATATGCGGCCACACGATCGCCGGGTTGCAAACCCTGTGCTTTCAAGTGCAGCGCCATGGACGCCACTTGTCGCTTCAACTCTGGCCAAGAAATTTCTTGGTGCTGACCCTTTTCATTTTGCGCAATCAGTGCCGGAAACCCTGCGGCGTGGGCCGCATCCACATGCCTTAAAACTTGTTGCGCGTAATTCACTTTCGCGCCTGGAAACCAAACGGCACCAGGCATGGCATTTTTGGCCAATACGGCGCTGTGTGGCGTGGGCGATTGCATGGCAAAGTAATCCCAAATACTTTGCCAAAACGTATCAAGATCTGAAATGGACCATTGCCACAAATCGGGGTACTGCTCAAAAACAATTCCGCGGTTTTGTTTCAGCCAGTTTTGATACAGGCGAATTTGGGGCACATAGGGATACGGGGCCTGCGGTGCCACTTGGGGTAAGTCGGCGGCCGAGGCCAAATAGGGTGAAATCTGGTGGCTTGCGTTCATGTCGCAAGCCTAGCTTGCGCATCGCTTGCTGTCACCCTGATAAGCCCGAATGTTTGCGCGTAGGTGACAGTGCGTTGCGTCAAGACGCTGCGTTTTTCATGCGTTCACTTTGCCAGTAAACATCACTGCCGCCATCCATTCGGTTTAAAACACGCGACAACACAAACATCAAATCAGACAGTCGGTTCAGGTATTGACGAGGCGCGTCATTCAAGGCTTCTTCATTGCCCAGCGCCACCGTGGCACGCTCGGCACGCCGGGCCACGGTACGACAAATGTGCGCTTGCGCTGCAGCACGATTTCCCGCAGGCAAGATGAACTCCTGCAGTTTGGGCAATTGCGCATTGAATTTTTCAAGCGCCTCATCCAACACCACGACGGCTTCTGCCTTGAGCAGCTCAAAACCAGGGATGGACAATTCCCCACCCAAATTGAACAACTGATGCTGTACTTCAACCAGAAGGTGGCGCACATCTTCGGGCATGCGCTCACACAGCAATAGGCCAATGTGCGAGTTCAACTCGTCGACATCTCCCATGGCATGCACGCGCAAACTGTTTTTAGACACGCGCTGGTTGTTGCCCAAGCCGGTTGTGCCCTCATCGCCTGTGCGGGTTGCAATTTGTGAAAGACGGTTACCCATGGTGTTTCCCCTGTGCCCTGATGACATGCAAAAAAGCATGTCTCAGCGTAAACTCTGATTTTGACCGAATTTGCCAACATTTCGCTGACCAAGGTCAACGGGCAGGCCCCATCAACCGATCGGGTCATGCACGCCCTTCAAACTGGAGCCTCACCATGAATGCACCCACCCACGCCGCCCACTTGGCACCGCTTGTGCAAGCCCGTCCTGTGCCACAGGCTTTTTTAGATGCCCTGAAAGCACGGTTTGGCGACAACTGTTCCACCGCGCTGGTCATCCGAGAGCAACACGGCCGCGACGAGTCGGCTTTCGCCCCGGTCCCACCCCCTTCTGCTGTCGTATTTGCAGAATGCACACAAGATGTGGCAGATGCCGTGCGCTTGGCTGGCCAGTACCAAGTGCCGGTCATCCCTTTTGGTGTGGGCTCTTCTTTGGAAGGTCATTTGCTGGCCGTTCAAGGCGGCATCAGCATTGACCTGACGCGCATGAACAAAGTTCTGGCCATCAATGCCGAAGATCTGACGGTCACGGTGCAGCCAGGCGTCACCCGCAAACAATTGAACGAAGAAATCAAATCAACCGGTTTGTTTTTTCCCATCGATCCAGGGGCCGATGCCACCATCGGCGGCATGAGTGCCACGCGCGCCAGCGGGACCAATGCCGTTCGCTACGGCACCATGCGTGAAAATGTTTTGTCTTTGGAAGTGGTCACCGCTTCTGGCGAGGTCATCCGGACGGGAACCCGTGCTAAAAAATCAAGCGCCGGCTACGACCTCACGCGTTTGTTTGTCGGTAGCGAAGGCACGCTGGGCGTGATGACCGAAATCACGGTGCGCTTGTATCCCTTGCCCGAAGCCATTTCTGCCGCCATCTGCTCTTTCCCCAGCATTGAGGCGGCGGTGCAAACCGTCATTCAAACCATCCAACTGGGCGTGCCCATTGCGCGGGTTGAGTTGATTGACCACAACACCGTGCGCATGGTCAATGCCTATGCCAAGTTGGGCCTGCGTGAAGAGCCTCTGTTGTTGATGGAGTTTCACGGTTCACCCGCGGGTGTGAAGGAACAAGCCGAAACCGTGCAAGAAATTGCCAGCGAACACGGCGGCAATGCCTTCGAGTGGGCCACCACCCCCGAGGAGCGTACACGCCTTTGGACCGCTCGTCACAACGCCTACTTCGCCGCGCTTCAAAGCAAGCCTGGATGCCGCGCCATCAGCACCGACACCTGTGTTCCCATCAGCCGTTTGGCCGATTGCTTGCTAGACTCCGTGGCCGAAACCGATGCCAGCGGCATTCCGTATTTCTTGGTGGGTCACGTGGGCGATGGCAATTTTCACTTTGGCTATTTGATTGACCCCGACAAACCCCAAGAACGTGAAATTGCGGAAGCCTTGAACCACAAATTGGTCACCCGTGCGCTCAATCTGGGCGGCACGTGCACAGGCGAGCACGGCATTGGTCTGCACAAAATGGACTTCTTGGTGACAGAAGCTGGTGAAGGCGCCGTCAACATGATGCGCACTTTGAAACAAGCGCTGGACCCTCACAACATCATGAACCCCGGAAAGATCTTCCGATAAAAAAGGCCTCCGTTCAAATGGAGGCCTTGTTGGGGTTCAGCTGGTTTAACCGCGCAAGCGTTCAATCAAACCATTGAGCTCGTCCAACGAGCCAAACTGGATGGACAGCTCACCCATCTCTTCAAAACGACCGTGGCGTTTGACGCGCTTCTTGATTCGCACCTCGACTTCGGCCATGAGCAAATCAGACAGCTCTTCTTCCACGCGTTTGATGTCGCGTGATTTTTCCTTTTTGGGTTTTTGCTGCACCAAGGAAAACTCAGCACTGAGTTTTTTGACCAAGCTTTCGGCTTCGCGAACCGACATCTTTTTAGCACTGATCTGGTTGGCCGCCGTGATTTGAGCCGCCTTGTCCAGGCCCAGCAAAGCACGGGCGTGGCCCATGTCAATGTCTCCGGCCATCAGCATGGTTTGCACCGGATCGGCCAGGTTCAACAAGCGCAACAAGTTGCTGGCCGCACTGCGTGAACGACCCACAGCCTGCGCCGCAGTTTCGTGAGTGAGTCCAAACTCTTTGATCAGGCGTTGTAAACCAAGCGCCTCTTCCAGTGGATTGAGATCTTCACGTTGTATGTTCTCAATCAGCGCCATGGCCGCAGCGGCTTCATTGGGCACATCCCGCACCAGCACAGGCACCTCATTCAGCCCCGCCAAACGAGACGCACGGAAACGTCTTTCTCCGGCAATGATTTCGTATTTACCGGCATTGGGGCCGTCACTCAATTGGCGCACCAAGATCGGCTGCATGATGCCTTGGGCCTTGATGGACTCGGCCAATTCGTACAACGCACCCTCGTCCATGCGCGTACGCGGTTGGTACATACCGGGCACCATGTCGCTCAAGGGCAAGCTTGAGGGCAACCGATTTGCCGCCGCTTCAACGGCCTGCGGCGAGCTGGGTTCATCCTGAACTTTAGGGCCCAACAAGGCTTCGAGGCCACGTCCGAGGCCTTTGGGTTTTTTAGTGACCATGTTCTTTTTCTTTCATCAAACTGTTCAACAAAGCGCGGCCTTCTGGCCAATCGCCTAAATATGATTCGGCATTGACATGCCCCTTCAACCCGAGGTCCACGTAATCAGAACCCCAGGCTTTGGCAAATGCTTGTGCGCGATCTGCCGTGCAATAAGGATCGTTTTGACTTCCCACCAAAATACTGGGGAAGGCCAAGGCCTTCATGTCAATGGGACGCCAGCTGGAAAAGAGGTCTAACAAATGCGAGGCCTCCACATCGCCGGGCGCCACCAGCAAGGCCCCATTAACTTTGTGACATTGCGCCGAAACGCCAGCCCAAGCGGCCACTTGGATGCACCCCAAACTGTGCGCGGCCAAATACACCGGGCCTTCTAAATCGGACAAGACATCGTCCAATCGCGACAACCAATCCCCACGCAAGGGCCGCATCCAATCATGCTGCTCAACCACCACATCGCCATGCAGTGCAACCCATCGCATTTGCCAATGTAAGGGCCCACTTCCCTGCCATCCTGGCAAAATAAGGACAGTTGCTTTTTGCATTAAAACTCTGATGTAACTTACAGTGTGGGAATGCGGAAGACCAGTTCTTTGGCAAACTCAACAAATGCCTGGCTGCCTTTGGCCGAGGGATCAAACACCACGCCCGGCAAACCGTAACTGGGCGCTTCCGCCAAACGCACATTGCGCGGAATGACCGTGTTGAAAACCTTGTCGCCAAAATGCGCTTTGAGTTGCTCACTCACCTGCTGCTGGAGCGTAATGCGCGGATCAAACATGACGCGAAGCAGGCCAATGATTTTCAAATCGGGATTCAAGTTGGCGTGAACTTGCTTGATGGTGTTGACCAAATCGGTCAAACCCTCCAAAGCAAAATACTCACATTGCATCGGCACAATCACGCCATGTGCTGCGCACAAGCCATTCAAAGTCAGCATGGAAAGTGAGGGCGGGCAGTCAATCAAGACAAAATCAAAGTCAGCATCGGCGGCATCTAAGGCCAACTTCAAACGCTGATCACGTCTTTCAAGATCGACCAATTCAACTTCGGCACCGGCCAACTCGCGGTTGGCACCCAAGACGTGATAGCCGCATTTTTCTGAAAAGATGGCGGCCTCTTTGATGCTGGCAGACTCCAACAGAACATCGTACACGCTGAGTTCTAGCTGTCGCTTGTCGACACCCGAACCCATGGTGGCATTGCCCTGAGGGTCCAAGTCAACCAACAAAACTCGCTGGCCCACCTTGGCCAAGCCCGCCGCCAAATTGACGGCCGAGGTGGTTTTGCCAACACCACCTTTTTGATTTGCAACACAGAAAATTTTTGCCATGACGTACTCTTTTAATTTTCAGTTGATGCGCTTATTTACCAAGGGCCAGCTTGAGGCCAAAACCAATCAAAAACAGACCGGCTACTTTTTGCAAAAAACCAGACACTTTGGGATTGGCCCGAATGCGCTCGGCCATGGTGTGGGTGATGTACACCACCCCAGAACAGTACAGTAAACCCAAGACCGCAATGGTGGCCGCCATGAATGCAAAAGTAATCATTCCTTGGTGTTTCACGGGGTCGATGAATTGCGGGAAAAAAGCAAAATAAAACATGATCGCCTTGGGATTGAGCAAAGTGATGAACATGGTTTCTTTGAAGTATTTGCCAGGCGTGATTTTGATGGCGGGCCCTTCACCGGGTTTTGCCCAAACCATTCGAGCGCCCAACCAAGCCAAATAGGCAGCGCCCAGCCATTGCATGGCCAAGAACAAATGCGGATATGTTTGCAACAAGGCGGCCACACCAGCCACGGTCATCCATAGCAAGATTTGATCACCCAAGATCAAGCCCAACACGGAAGCAATACCGCCCTTCACGCCACCTTGGCTGGTAGAGGTGATCAAGGCCAAATTACCAGGTCCTGGCAAAAACAAAAGCAGGACAAAGGCGGCGACAAAGGCACCGTAATCGGAGATTCCAAACATGCAAGGCTTTCTAATTTGGCCCAAGTGTAATGGGCGATCACCAGATCCGAAGACTCAGGCAGGCAAACTTGGCGGTTTTTTCATCCAAATCATGCAGCGTTCAGCATCTAAACCAGGAACATGCAGTTGTTCCACGTGAAACACGGTTGCCAAAGACGGCAGCGCAGCCATCTCTTCGGTGGGCAACTTCCCCTTCATGGCCATCCAAACACCCGTATCGGCCAACACATCAACCGTCCACGTCACAAAATCTGGCAAAGAAGCAAAAGCACGAGAGCACACCACGTCATAGGGACCACTCAGGGTTTCAACACGTGCATGCACGCCCTTGAGATTGAGCAACTTCAAACTGGCCGCAACTTGTTGCACAAAGGCTGCTTTCTTTGAAACGGCATCCACACATGTCACCTTGATCTGAGGACAACAAATGGCAATGACAACACCTGGCAAACCGCCGCCCGACCCAACATCAAGCAGCGAGCAAGCGCCCCCTTCAACAAAAGCCCCGCCCCGAAGATGGCGCAACAAAGGCGCAATGGCAGACAAACTGTCCAACAAATGGTGTGTCAGCATTTCCTGCGGATCCCGCAAAGCCGTCAAGTTATAGACCTTGTTCCATTTTTGAATCAGGTCCATATAACTGAGCAATTGTTGCTGCTGGGCATCGCTGAGATTCAAATCCAAAGCCCCAACGCCTGCAGCCAAGCGCAGTTGCAAATCTTGTCGGCCAGCGGTATGCGCCGTCATGAGGGCATGTCCTCTGCGCCTTCAAGCAGCTCTGGCTTGATGGCCATGAACTCTTTGAAGCCCCCCTTTTTCAAGTGAATCAACAACAGGGAAATGGTGGCCGGCGTGATGCCAGAAATCCGAGAGGCCATGCCAAGCGTTTCGGGACGGTGTTTGGCCAGCTTCTGGCGCGCCTCTATCGACAAAGAGGAGACTTGCAAATAGTCCAACTTGGCAGGCAACTTTAAGTTTTCGTAATAGGACGAACGCTCCACCTCTACTTTTTGTCGGTCGATGTACCCGGAGTACTTGGCGGTGATCTCAACCTGCTCAACAACAGCCTCGGCCAACACGCCCAATGTTTCACGTGAAACAGCCTGCGCCTTAAAACGACCGGCATCCAAGGTCATCAGCTGCCCATACGACACATTAGGGCGTCGCAGCAAATCAAACAGGTTGTGCTCATGCTCAATGGCCTTGCCCAGCACGCGCTCTGACTCTGCCACGGGCAAGTTTCTGGGATTGACCCATGTCGACTTCAGCCGCTCTGTTTCACGTGAAACAGCTTCACGCTTGACGCAATAAGAGGCCCAGCGCGCATCGTCGACCAACCCCATCTGACGCCCAAGCTCCGTGAGGCGCATGTCGGCATTGTCTTCGCGCAGCTGCAAGCGGAACTCCGCCCTGCTGGTGAACATGCGGTAAGGTTCGGTCACGCCCTTGGTAATTAAGTCGTCTACCAACACACCCAAGTAGGCCTGGTCACGTGTTGGCAACCAAGCACCACCCATGTCGTTGGCCTGTCCAGACATTGATCGACACTGAAGTGCGGCATTGATTCCGGCAAACAAGCCTTGTGCCGCGGCCTCTTCATAACCGGTGGTGCCATTGATCTGGCCAGCAAAAAACAGCCCCCCAATTTGGCGCGTTTCAAAGCTGCTCTTCAAAGACCGCGGGTCAAAGTAATCGTACTCAATGGCGTAGCCTGGTCGAAGGATGTGCGCATTCTCCAAACCCTTCATTGAGCGCACCAAGGCATACTGAATGTCAAAGGGCAAGCTGGTGGAAATGCCATTGGGATAAAACTCGTGCGTGGTCAAGCCCTCGGGCTCTAAAAAGATCTGGTGGCTGTCCTTGTCGGCAAAGCGGTTGATCTTGTCTTCAACGCTAGGACAGTACCGCGGGCCCACACCTTCAATTTTGCCGGTGAACATGGGGCTGCGATCAAAACCCGAACGAATGATGTCATGCGTGCGCTCATTGGTGTGCGTCACCCAGCAAGGCATCTGCGCAGGATGCATGTCTGCCCGTCCCATGAAACTGAAAACAGGAACGCCAGCATCCGCATTCAAACCACCCGGCATGCCATCGCCCGGTTGTTCTTGGCATTGGCTGAAGTCGATGGTGCGACCATCTAAGCGAGGCGGCGTGCCTGTTTTCAAACGACCTTGCGGCAACTTGAGTTCTTTCAATCGCGCCGACAAGCTGACAGCAGGCGGGTCTCCAGCGCGTCCCGCCGCATAGTTTTGCAAACCCACATGGATCTTGCCATCCAAAAAAGTACCGGCCGTTAAAACCACTGTTTTGGCTCGGAAGCGAACACCCACTTGCGTTACAGCGCCCACCACACGGTCTTCTGTGCCATTTGATTCGACCATCAAATCGTCCACGGCTTGCTGAAAAAGCCAGAGGTTTTCTTGGTTTTCCAAACGGTGGCGAATGGCGGCCTTGTACAAAATGCGGTCGGCTTGCGCACGGGTGGCTCGAACAGCAGGGCCTTTCGAGCTGTTCAGAATACGAAATTGAATGCCACCCTCATCGGTGGCCAGCGCCATGGCGCCGCCCAAGGCGTCCACCTCTTTGACCAAGTGACCTTTGCCAATGCCGCCAATGGACGGGTTGCAGCTCATCTGACCCAAGGTCTCGATGTTGTGCGACAACAAAAGCGTTTGACAGCCCATGCGCGCAGACGCCAGCGCAGCCTCGGTTCCCGCATGGCCGCCACCGACAACGATCACATCAAATTCTTGTGGATAAAACATCAAATCACCCGTTCATGGCCCTTTTGGCCGGCGCTGCCCGCGCCGTGGGAGGCCAGTGGCCAAGGGCGTTGATTTTATCTGCATCAGGTGTTCCATGCGCGACTGCTTCGCAATCACCGCTCAGGCTAAGCTTCGACCCAAACTAGGAGACCTTATGACTCAACACAACAACAGCACAAACCGCTTCCATCCCGATGAATGGCAACTGCGCGTTGACTTGGCCGCTTGCTATCGACTGGTGGCTTTGTACGGCTGGAGCGATTTGGTCTTCACACACATCAGTGCCAAATTACCCCCCTCGGTGGCGGGTGAAGAACACCAGTTTTTGATCAACCCCTATGGCCTGATGTTTGATGAAATCACCGCATCCAGTTTGGTCAAGATTGACATGCATTGCAACAAGTTGGACGAGGACAACCCTCACCCGGTCAACCCTGCCGGCTTTGTCATTCACAGTGCCGTTCACGAAGCGCGGCCAGATGCGGGCTGTGTCCTTCACACACACACACGCGCCGGCGTTGCTGTCAGCGCTCAACAACATGGCGTGTTGCCCATCAGCCAACAAAGCACGTTTGTTTTGGCATCTTTGGCTTATCACGACTATGAAGGGGTTGCCATTCGCGACGATGAGAAAGCCAGGCTACAAACAGATTTAGGCGCGGCCAATTATTTGATGCTGCGCAACCATGGGCTCTTAACTGTCGGCAAGTCCATCGACAACGCCTTCTTGCAGATGTACACGTTCGAGAATACCTGCCGCATTCAAGTGGACGCCTTGGCTGGCCAAACCAAACCTGCCGATTTAACCCATGTGAATCCACAAATTTTGAACGGCGTGTCCCACGCCATGAAGGTCCAAACAGGCGGCCTAGGTGGCTCATTTGTCTGGCCTTCTTTGTTGCGCAAATTGAACCGCGAAAACCCAGGCTACGACGTTTGAACGTTCAACGGTTTTTGCTGCCACGCCACCACAGCACCCAGCAACAAAGCTGCCGCTGAAAACACCAAACCGCGCTGCAAACCGCCAGGGCCATCGGCAATCCACCCCACCACCGTGGGGCCCACTATTTGGCCAAGCGCAAACACCACGGTGAACGCACTGATGCCTGTGGCCCATTGTGCAGCAGGCAAGTTGTGCTTCACCATGGCCGTGGTGGAGGCCACCACCGACAAAAAAACACCGCCAAACAAAATACCCGACACCATCATGGCGGGCCATGCCGATGTGAGCGCAGGAATAAGGGTGGCCACACTTAACAAAGTATTCAAGATGGCCAGTGCTTGTCCACCGCGGTAGTGGTTCAACAACCCCGCCCAAATCCTGGAAGACGCGACCACCGCCAAACCCAGCACCGCATAAAAGAGGGTGATGTTGGATGCCGAGGCGCCTTGGTCACGCAACACGGCCACCACAAACGTCATGTAACCAATGTAGCCCACACCAAAGAGACTGTAGCCCAATAAGCCGGCAGTCCAAACGCGCCAAACGGGTTGCGTGGCTGTCGTGGCAGGCGCCACGCGCCTTGCTGCATCATTTTCATGCGGAGGTTCAGACAAGGCCGGCGCTAACTCTGGCATCCATTGGTTCAAGTGAGATCGAATCACAAATAGAACTGAACTGATGAATGCGCAAACAAAGGCCAAACACCACCAAGCCCAAGCCCATGTGTGTGGCGAATGCTCTGCCGCAGCCAATGTCATGGCCGCCGGAACACACAAGGCGGAGATCACAATGCCCCACCCCGTTCCGCCGTAATAAATGCCCAGCAGCAAGCCCGACTGCGAAGGTGTGTGCGCACCCAACCTTGCCGCCAACAGGCCGCCGGACACAAAGACAGCAGCACTGGCCACACCTGCCAAAAAGCGTTGCACCAACAAATAAAAAGCTTCTGTGAAAAATCCAGTCATGCCCATCAGGACAGACGCCATCATTGAGCCCGCCAGCAGAACACGCACGGCACCCCAACGTCTAAGCGCCCATGGCGTGAGCAAGGCACCGACCAAATAGCCCAAGGCATTGAAAGTGTTCATGGCACCTGCTAAGGTGTAGGTCCAAGACAAATCTTCTCGCATGGGCGGCAACAAGAGTGCATAGGCAAAACGCGTCATTCCCAACGACACGGCAGCCGCCATTGACACACTCACGGCCAACCACAGCGACGTCCATAACCTGATACTTTGTGACATGAAAAATTTATTCGAAGCTTGCCAAGCGGGCTCTCTTCAGTTGGCCTCGCGCATTGTGATGGCGCCACTCACACGCAACCGCGCGCCCAACGCAATGCCCAATGCACTCATGGCTGAATACTATGCGCAACGGGCCACGCCCGCAACCGGCGCAGGGCTCATCATCACAGAAGCAACCGCCATTAGCCACCAAGGACAAGGCTACGCCGACGTGCCTGGTATTTGGTCGGACGAACACGTCAATGCTTGGCAACAGGTTACGCAAGGCGTGCATGCAAAGGGCGGCAAAATTGTGATGCAGCTTTGGCATGTAGGCAGAATTTCACACACCAGTTTGCAGCCAGGTGGCGAAGCACCGGTCGCACCGTCCGCCATCACTGCCAAATCAAAAACGGTCCTCATTGTGGACGGTGTTCCCAGTTTTGTCCCAACGTCCGAGCCTCGCGCACTGCGCTTAGAAGAACTGCCGGGCATTGTGGCCGATTACCGCAAAGCGGCTCGCAACGCCATTGCGGCCGGATTCGATGGCATCGAAGTGCATGCCGCCAATGGTTATTTAATTGACCAGTTTTTGCGCGCCGACAGCAACCACCGCACAGATGCATATGGTGGCAGCATTGAAAATCGTGCGCGCCTTCTCAAAGAAGTGATGCGCGCGGTGTGTGAAGAAATTGGTGCGGGGCGCTGTGGCATTCGCATCTCCCCTGTCACGCCCGCCAACGATGCCAGCGATGCTGCGCCGCAAGCCCTGTTTGAACATGTCGCCCATTTCTTGGGCACCCTTGCATTGGCCTATGTGCACGTCATTGAAGGCTCAACAGGCGCCGCCAGAGACTACCAACAAGGCGACCTCGCCTTTGATTACAAAGCTTTAAAAACCGTTTACCAGCAAGCCGGCGGCAAAGCTGCATGGATGCTCAACAATGGCTACGAGCGCGAGCTGGCTGACCAGGCCTTGCAAGCAGACGCCGACCTCATTGCCTTTGGCAAATCATTCATTGCCAATCCAGACTTGGGTGCGCGCCTGAAACAAAATGGGCCCTACAACACGCCCGATCGTGCAACGTTTTATGGTGGCAAAGAAGTTGGCTACACCGACTATCCAACGCTGAATTAACCCAAGCCAATGGGTGCTGGCGCTTTGGCCACAATGCGGCTGAAAAGTTTTTCAAATGCAGGTCCAGGGGGGTGTTTGCCCGTCAAGGGATCTGCGTTGAGATCAAACGCTTGATCAACTTCTGCCCAATCTTCATCGGTCAAGGCGGCTTGTGCAGCAGGAAGAACAATGGCTTCTTCTAAGCGCATGTGCTCTAAATACGATTCAACATAAGGGCCAAACGCGTCGACAAAACCCGCCTTGCGCGTAGGTCCAACCAATTCCCAGGCCAGCAACAAATGAAGCAAATCACGCACGGCTTTTTCGCTGTGCATGTGGTCGCGTTCAAGGCGATCAATGGCGCCCCTCACCTCGGGTGCTTTTTTGGCAACTTTGGGAAACAACAAATTAGATTCTTTGGGATGATGCAGTTGCTCGGGAAACTCATCAATGTAGAAAAGCATGGCGCGCATCACATCAAAAAACTGCTGCGCATCTTCGGCAGGTCCTTGTGCCAACAATTGCGTCATCGATCGAAGCATGGCCGCCAATGAAGCATGTTCGTCGCGAATGATGTGAAGGCTTCTTCTTTTCATAGGTCTCTTGCTTTCTTTGCCAAGTGGCATCAAAGTCTGAATCACTAACACCCTCAGTCTGATGTCATTTGCACATTCAGAAAATGATGCAGATCAAGAAATCCGTGCAAAATTGGGTCTTATGAACACCTCCAATACATCCTTCCAAGGTCGCCGCGTTGAGCAACAGGTTCAAGGGCAAGCCACACGCGATGGCGATGGCGTCAAACTCACCCGTGTCCTGACACAAGCGCACCAAAGAAGACTTGACCCATTTTTAATGTTGGACAACTTTGGCAGCGACGATCCCAAAGACTATGGCGGTGGCTTTCCAGATCACCCTCACAGAGGCTTTGAAACAGTGACTTACATGATTGCTGGGCGCATGCGTCACAAAGACAGCGCAGGTCATGAAGGCTTGTTACAAAACGGTGGTGTTCAATGGATGACTGCAGGGCGCGGTGTGGTGCACAGCGAAATGCCAGAGCAAGAAGATGGTGTGATGGAAGGCTTTCAGCTTTGGCTAAATTTGCCTTCACGCGACAAAATGTGCAAG
Source organism: Limnohabitans sp. (assembly GCA_030158125.1). Lineage (GTDB taxonomy): Bacteria > Pseudomonadota > Gammaproteobacteria > Burkholderiales > Burkholderiaceae_C > Limnohabitans_A. Next base: position 207,030 of record JAOATL010000015.1, read on the forward strand.
CCAGGCTATCAAGACATTCAAACAGATGCCATTCCAGAATTCAGCACACGCCATGGTGTCAAGGTGCGCGTCATTGCCGGTGTGTCGCAGGGGCATGCGGGTGCGGTCTGTCGTCCTGTTGATCAATTTCCAACAGATGCTTTGTATTTGGACATTCATTTTGAAAATCAAGCGTCCTTTGCACAAGCATTGCCAACACACCACAACGCCTTCTTGTTTGTATACCGTGGTGCTGTCAACGTGATCGGTCATGAACAGACAACACCAGTGGCTTTGCACACCATGGCCATTCTTCGGAATGAAGGTGAGGGTGTCGAAATCAGAGCAGATGCTGGCACCAAAGTGTTGTTGATAGCAGGCAACCCCTTGAACGAACCGATTGCTCAATACGGTCCTTTTGTCATGAACACCCGTGAAGAGCTCATTCAGGCTGTCGATGACTTTAGAGCCGGTCTTTACAATTCATGACAATTTCTGCAATGAAGCGACACATGACTTTGCCAAACTGCTGACAGCCCTCTGAACAGGCTATACCTTTTGGATGTCTTTGTCAGAGGCCTTTTATTCAAAGGAGTTCTTATGACCATTTCACGCCGTATTGCCCTCACCGCTGCACTGTTGATGGGTTCAGCCATCCACGCCACCAGTTTTGCACAAGCACCCGATGCACCTGCCCAAGGCATGCATCAAAAAATGGGTGCCTCTCACATGGAATCACACCGTGAGGCCCGTCATCAAAAACGCTTGGAATCTTTGAAAGCTTCTTTGCAAATTCAAGCTTCACAAGAAAATGCATGGAACGCCTTCGCTGGCACCATGACCAAGCCAGACCACAAAATGGGTTCTCACAAGGCGGCCAATTTTGAAAAGTTGACCACGCCTGAACGCATTGACAAAATGATGAGCATGAAAAGTGAAAGAGACGCTGTGATGACCAAACGCATGGAAGCGACCAAAACCTTCTATGCGGCATTGACACCTGCCCAGCAAAAAGAGTTTGACAGCCATGCTCAAAAATTCATGAAACATGGCGCAATGGGCCAGCATGGCAAAATGCATCCATGATCTGGGGACTCACTGAAGAACAAATCGCGTCATATGGCCTGACGTTTGGCATAACAGCTTTCATGCTGTACATGCTTTTCATCATTGGCCATTTGGCGTGGGAATCAAAAGCAGGAAAATTTGGAACCTTTGTTCTTTTTTTAGGCTTGGCTTTTGGCATGGTTGGCTTTGTCGCCAAATCAGGTATTCAGTGGTTTCTAGAAAAATAAATTTGTCAATGCACAAAGGTGTGGACAATTTTTGGATAAGCACCCAGTTATCCACAGATATTTAGTTTTCCAAAACTTGTTCATGTTTTCGTGACAGCACAGTTGCAGCCTCGTGCACACCCTTCAACATCATTCAATTCGTTGATATATAAAGGAAAAAGGGACTTGTCCACAAGACAAGCCCCCCTTTATCTACTACTACTATGTATTAATCTATATAAAAGAAGAATACAAAGACAAACTCGGCATTCAAATTAAATTGATTTTCTGAATGCATCCATGCTGTTTTGCCACTGCACCATGGCGGCAGCCAAGTTTCTTTCTTTCACATGACCAAATCCTTTGATTTGCTCAGGCGCATTGGCAAACTGCACGGCCAATGAATGATTCTCAGCTTTCAATGAAGCCAACACTTCCGTCACAGCATCTGTGTACTCTTGAATCAAGGCGCGTTCAGTTTGTCTTTCTTCTGATTTGCCAAAGATGTCCAATACGGTACCGCGCAAGAACTTCAAATGGGCCAATGCTTTGAAAACAAACAACATAGAAGGCTTCATCTTTTGTTTGATCAAATGACCCTTCTCATTGCGTTTTGCCAGCAGGGGTGGGGCCAAGTGGTAGAAAACCTTGAAATCGCCTTCAAACTGGGTTTTAACGCGTTCTAGGAACTGTTTATCGGTATGCAAGCGAGCGACTTCGTACTCGTCTTTGTAAGCCATCAATTTAAACAATTGACGCGCCACAGTTTCAGTTAGCAAACTTTTACCTAAAACCTGCTCTTTATTTTTAACATTTAGCACAAATTGCTCATAGCGCTTGGCATAAGTTTCATTTTGATAAGCGGTTAAGAATTCAACACGTTGTGCAATCAGATCGTCTAAACGGTCACGCTTTTTAAATTGCACGACGTGAGAAGGGCTCAAAAGTGCTTCAACAGCGTCTAAATGGGCAGCGGCATGCCGGCCCCATTCGAAAGCAGCCAAATTGTTGGCAACAGCCACTTCATTCAATTCAATAGCGCGCTGCAAAGCTTCTAAGCTCAAGGGGACCCAGCCCTTTTGCCAGGCATAACCCAAAATCATGGGATTGATGTAGATCGTGTCGCCCATCAATTGCTCAGACAGCTTGTCAGCATCAAAAGCAGACAAGCCATCCAGTCCCACCGCGGTGGCAATTTCATGAGCACAGCTCTCAGCAGGATTGATCCATTGTGTGTCTTTTACAAAAGCGGCTGTGGGTGTACTGTGAGAATTCAAAGCCACATGTGTGCGGCCCTGGCGCATGCGTGACAAAGTTTCTTTGCCAGCACTCACAATGGGGTCACAACCCAAAATCAAATCGGCAGCAGCCATGCTGACACGCGTGGTTTGAATGGCATCTTGATGCTTGGCCAACAAGACGTGGCTCCAAGTGGCACCGCCTTTTTGTGCCAAACCAGCTGAATCTTGTGTGACGATGCCCAAACCATCGAGGTGAGCAGCCATGCCCAAGAGTTGACCAATGGTAATAACCCCTGTTCCGCCCACACCGGCAACCACAATGCCGTAAGCATTCAGAGTTGAAGACAGATCGGGTAATACGGGCAAGGACAAAGTTGGCAATTGCGCAGGCGTGAATTTTTGGACCTTTGATTTTTTGCGCAGCTGGCCTCCTTCAATGCTGATAAAGCTGGGACAGAAACCTTTCAAACAACTGGTGTCTTTGTTGCACGAGTTTTGGTTGATGGTGCGCTTGCGACCAAAGTCAGTTTCTAAAGGTTCAACCGACAAACAATTTGACTGCACGCCGCAATCGCCGCAACCCTCACACACCAGTTCATTGATCATCACGCGAACAGCGGGGTCAACCATGGTGCCGCGCTTGCGACGGCGACGTTTTTCGGTGGCACAGGTTTGGTCGTAAATGATGACTGTGCAACCTTTGATTTCTCGCAATTCGCGTTGAACAGCATCGAGCTCATCACGGTGATGTACCAAAACACCTTCGGCCAGTGCAATGCCATTGTATTTTTCAGGTTCGTCGGTGACCACTTTGATCACAATGGCACCTTCAGCACGCATGCTTTGTGCAATTTGAACCACTGAATGACCTTCGGCACGCTCACCCACGCGTTGACCGCCCGTCATGGCCACAGCATCGTTGTACAAAATTTTGTAGGTGATGTTGACACCTGCGGCAATGCTTTGACGAATGGCCAAAATGCCGCTGTGGAAATACGTGCCATCACCAATGTTGGCAAACACATGCGTCTCGTTGCTGAAATGTTGCTGCCCAATCCAGGGAGTCCCTTCACCGCCCATTTGGGTAAAGCCCACGGTGCTGCGGTCCATCCACAAGCTCATAAAGTGGCAACCAATACCTGCCATGGCGCGTGAGCCTTCCGGCACTTTGGTGCTGGTGTTGTGTGGACAACCGGAGCAAAACCAAGGCATGCGATCGGCTGCTGGGTTCAGCACCAAGCTGTTTTGTGCGCGCTCTTTGCCTTCAATGATTTGAAGCTGTGCATGCATGCGGGCCACAATGTCAGCAGGCAAATCCAACTTCAAGAGGCGGTGTGCCAGTGCTTTGGCAATGAGTGTGGGCGTGAGATCTGCGTTGGCACGTAACAGGCGATGTTCAATCGGGTTTGGCACAGACCACTCACCGCCAGCATCGTCACCATCCATTTCATCAAACTTGCCCACGATGCGTGGCCGTTGAGAATCGGGCCAGTTGTAGAGCTCTTCTTTCAGCTGGTATTCAATGATTTGTCGTTTTTCTTCAACGACCAAAATTTCTTTCAAGCCGTGTGCAAATTCGCGGGTAGTTTGTGCCTCCAATGGCCACACCACAGATACTTTGTGAACACGGATGCCAAGGCGTTGGCACGTTTCGGTGTCTAGCCCTAAATCAAGCAATGCTTGACGTGTGTCGTTGTAGGCCTTGCCACTGGCGATGATGCCGTAACGGTCGTTGGAACCTTCAATGACGTTGTGGTTCAAACGATTGGCACGAATGTAGGCCAGTGCGGCATACCATTTGAAATCAAACAAACGGGCTTCTTGTTCAAGCGCAGAATCCGGCCAGCGAATGTGAACACCACCAGGCGGCATCTCAAAGTCAGGCAACACAATTTTGACGCGGTCTGCGGTGATGTCCGCAGTGGCACTGGACTCTACAATTTCTTGAATGGTTTTCATGCCAGACCAAACGCCTGCAAAGCGGCTTAGCGCAATGGCATGAACCCCCAGATCGAGTACTTCTTGAACGGAGGCAGGAAAGAAAACAGGCAAGCCGCAAGCTTTGAAAATATGATCGCTTTGGTGCGCTGCGGTTGAGCTTTTGGCCACATGGTCGTCACCCGCGACGGCAAGCACACCGCCCCAAGGCGTGGTGCCCGCCATGTTGGCATGCTTGAACACATCTGAACAGCGGTCAACACCCGGCCCTTTGCCATACCAAATGCCAAACACACCGTCCATCTTGTTGCTGCCTGGCGGCGCAAATCCGAGTTGCTGAGTGCCCCACAAAGCTGTGGCAGCCAACTCTTCGTTGACCCCAGGCTGGAACACGATGTTGTGTTTTTCCAAATAGGGCTTGGCTTTCCACAAGGCTTGGTCATAGCCACCCAATGGAGAACCGCGATAACCGCTGATGAGCGCGCCCGTTTTTTTGCCGGCCAGCGCATCGCGTTCTTGCTGCAACATTGGCAAGCGAACCAAGGCTTGCACACCACTCATAAACGCACGCCCAGCGCTAAGGCTGTATTTGTCGTCTAGGGTTACATGGGCCAATGCTTGGCGCAAGTGTTCAGGCAGGGGAGCGTTCATGGGGTTCCACTTTCAAAAGCGATTTGGCGCAGTGTAGAACGACAAAGCCTATCGTGGAAGCAAAACCCATGCTGTCATGTCTTGTTTGAGACGGCCCGCCAATTCACCCGCAGCATCGCCCGAACCCGCATAAAAATCAGCGCGCACGGCGCCTCGGATGGCGCTGCCTGTGTCTTGGGCCATGACCAAGCGCTGCAATTGGGTTTGAGGGCCCTGGCTGGCCAGCCACACGGGTGTGCCGTAAGGAATGCTGCCAGGGTCTACCGCAATCGAGCGGCCTGGTGTTAAGGGCACACCTTGCGCGCCCTTGGGGCCCAACAATGCGGCTTGGCCATTCAAAGCTTCTTCTTTGAAAAAAACATACCGTGGATTTTTAGAAAGCAACTCTTGGGTGCGTTTGGGGTTTTGCGCAAGCCACGCCTTGATACCCGGCCAAGTGGCATCTTTGGTGAGGTTTTGATCCAGAAGCCAGCGTCCAATGCTTTGGTAGGGCTGCTCGTTGGTGCCTGCAAAGGCCAATCGGATCTGCTTGCGGCTGCCATCCTGTTGCGTCACCCACAAACGCCCGGAGCCTTGGATGTGCAAAATCATGGCATCAATGGGGTCTGCAATGAAGGCAATCTCTTTGCCCTTTAGCGCAAGTTGGGCCGCTGTGGTTTTGCCAATTTCTTCCCGGGTAAACCACGGAGAGCGTGTTTTTAAATTGGCTGGCGCAGCGTACAAGGGCACCGTAAATCCAGCTTTCGCAGATCGGGATGCCTCTAAGACAGGTTCGTAATAAGCCGTCAACAAACCATTCGCAGGGGCGCTGCTGCTTTGCAAACTCTCAACCCGATAGGGTTGGAAATTCTGCATCAACCAAGCGCGCTGATGGGCGACGCTTTGGCCATCCAAGCGCTTCACACTTTGGCACAGTGCGCTGCTTGCGGCAGCGGCGCGAGAACAACTTTGCAGCCAAGCCACCCATGCCTCGTTCAGGTTGTCGTTGGCAAAGCCTGGCAACGTGTCCCACGAGGCCATGACCCATCGGCTTTTCGGCTTGATGATGACGTTCAGCGGCGCGAGTTCAGCAGGTGGTGGCGCTGTGGCCAATGCTTCTTTGAGGGGGGCTTCTGGCCGCGGCGTTGAAGCGCAGGACACCAACAAACCTGCCACAGCGGCCAGCGCGGCGCCGCGAACACACAGAAGCAAGTGGTGGCGCTTGTTCATATTTCGCGCAAGAGGTTTGCCAATTCAACGGCAGATTTGACGTCCATCTTTTCAAAAACGCGAGAGCGATGAACTTCAACCGTGCGCACACTGATGTCGAGTTGGCTGGCGATCAATTTGTTGGGCAAACCCTCAACCACCAGCTGCATGACGTCTCTTTCGCGTTCGGTCAATTCGGCCAGGCGTGTGACCAGACCCGCACTTTGACGACTCAAAGCCAAGCGCTCTTGGGACAAGGCCAGTGCGTGCTCCACACGATCGACCAGTGCGTTGTCAGAAAATGGTTTTTCGCAAAAATCAAAGGCACCCCGCTTGACGCTGTCTACCGCAGTGGGAATGTCGGCATGACCGCTCAAAAAAATGACAGGCCATGTATGGGCCAAGCCGTTGCCAATCAGCGTTTCAAACAGGGCCAAACCACTTTGGCCGGGCATGCGGACATCTAACAAGATGCAGCCCGCTTGCGTTGGCACAGGGGCATTGGGCCCGGGAAATTTGTCGGTCAGCATTTTTTCAAAAGCATCGGCGCTGGCAAATGACTCACTCATGAGGCGACGTGATCGCAACAACCACGCCATGGCATCTCGCACGATGGCATCGTCGTCGATGATGAAAACACAGGCGTTCAGTACGGGTTGCATGGGCGCATTTTAAGCGGAGCCTAAACCTCAGATGCGGTAGGCAAGGTGAAACGGAACAAGGTGCCATGAGGCGTCAGTGGCACAAACTCCAAATGACCACCATGTTGCTCAACCACGGTTCGACAAAGGCTCAAGCCCAAGCCCATGCCCTCAGACTTGGTGGTGAAAAAGGGCGTGAACAGTTGTTTGGCAATGTCGGGCGCAATGCCCGCGCCCAAGTCGCAGACAGAAAACTCAAGCCAACCGTGCGACAGACTGGAAGGCGCACGCTTGACTTGAAGCGTCAAAACGCGATTCAGACAGTTGGGGTGATCCATGGCTTGCATGCCGTTGCGCGCAAGGTTCAGCAGCACTTGCTCGACCATGGTGCGGTCGCAGAGTACTTGCGCCAACTGTTCATCGATGCGCGTGGTCACGCGCACTTGCAATTTGTGAGCTTGCAATTGGACCAACGGCATGACGGCATCGATGATCAGCTGGGGGCTGACAATCTCTCGGTCTTGGTCGCGCCGACGCACAAAGTCATGAACACTGTTGATGACTTTGCCCGCACGAGTGGCTTGTTCTGAAATGTGTTCTAGCGCCATTTGCAAGTCGCTCAGTGTGCTGCGGGACACATGGCTTTGCGGATCTTGAAGCAGGTTCAGGGAGCCCGTGGCATAGCTTGAAATGGCGGCCAGCGGCTGGTTGAGCTCATGGCTAAGCAAAGAAGCCATTTCACCAACTGTGGCCAATCGCGCGGTGGCCTGCAAGCGCTCTTGGCTGGCCCGCGACAACTCTTCAATGCGGCGTTGCTCGCTGATGTCCAAAAATGCACTCATCCAACCGGTTTGTTTGCCCAGCACATTGATCAGGGGGGCTTCAAAAATGAGGACCGGAAAACGCGAGCCATCTTGGCGCACAAAAACCGACTCAAAGCCTTCGCGGGGAGGCGCATTGCCCGCCAAGCGAACCGCTTGACGCTGCTGGTACTCGCCCACCATTTCGGGCGGCCAGTAAGGCATGGGGGCGGATTTGCCCAGCAACTGCTCCGCTTCGAAACCCACCATTTGGCAAAACGCAGGGTTCACGTACGTGATGCGGCCGTGCAAATCGCGGGCTCGCAAGCCTGTGACCAGTGAATCCTCCATGGCTTTGCGAAAAGCCAATGCATCGGCCAAGTCTCTTTCTGCTTTGAGGCGTCGGCGAGAATCTTTGACCAGCAAAATCAGCACGGACACCAAGGCAATAGACATGGCGGTGACCAAGGCGGGCAGAATGTTTGGAAAAAGGTCTGGTGCCGCACGCCGTCCATCCATTCGCAGCACCAACGTATTGCCAGGCAAGTCAAGCAGCTGCGTGGCGGTGAACAAGCGTTTTGCCCGAGGCAAGGTGCCATGGATGGCCAGGCGTGTGCCGTCAGGTTCGATGAACGAAATTTCATTTCGGCGACCATAGCTGTCACCCAGTTGGCTGGCCAAAATGTCTTGCAAACCATAGGTGAGCAAGGTGAAGCCCACATGCACGCCTTGTTCAAGCGCGGGCAAACACAACTCCATCACTTCAAGGCCCAAACCATTGGTTTGTGGCACAAAATAACTTCTGGAATAAGCAGGACCATTCAATCGTTTGGCACGCAAACAGGTTTGCATGATTTCGGCTTGTTCGTTCAATCGCGTTCTGGCGTCAATGATGGGTTCACGCAAAGGCGAGTCCACAAAGCTCACGATGGCGCCCTGTGCGTCGCGACGCTCGAGGCGCAACCATTCACGGTTTTGACTGAGCATGCTGCTGACTTCGGATTGCCAAAATTTGGGCGAAACCCCTTTGGCCTGAAGACTTTGCAAGTTCAGAACGTGCCGGCCAAAGCTGCCGCGGATGTCGCTGACCGCATCGGCGGCGTCTCGCTCAAGTTCGGCCTGGTATTGACTGGCTTCGTATCGACCCGCCAGCCATACCAAGGTGACCAACAAGGCCACCACCAAGCCCACCAACGCAATCCACAATGAAATTCTGCGGTCGGTGAAAGAGCGCGTGACCGATTTAAAAAACGCCCACAAGGGTGCAAGTTGAGACCATCGAACGGGGTTGGATGAAGTCATGGCAAGTCCCGTTTTGCCGATCAGGGGGCAATGGTGTTGGCGGTGATTTTTGTCACTTTAGGATCGCTCCATGTGCCGTCGATGGCAAACTCTTGGGTGTTGACGCGGCTTAAGGGTTGCTTCAGCACCAGCTGCGCCAAAAAGGTACTTAAGCCAATGGCCGGGTTCAGTGCAATGCCAGCCAGCAGGGAGGCGGTGCCTGCATCCACTTCGGGCAAAATCAAAACACGCAAGTTTTGCGTCTCGCGGGCCACGTCAGAACTGCCTTCCATTTGCACGACTGCGTTGACGCCCTTCATTTGTAAATTCCGCGTGCTGGCGATGCCTTGCTGAATGGTCACATCGCCGCGAATGGTGTCGAACGCAAAACCGGCACTGAAAACGTCTCTGAAATCGAGCAGCAGTCGGCGCGGCAATGCTTGCAAACTCAGTACACCTAAGAGCTTGGCAACACCCGGCTCTGCTTGCAAGAATTGACCGCGGCCAATGTTGACATTGAAGCGCCCGCCCAGGCTTGGATAGTGCAGCGTCAACGGTGAGCCTTGCCAGCTGACCTGGCCTTCTAGCTTTCCGGCGCCGCCGCGCAGGGCGTCTTTGGTCCCCAATCGGTTCAGCAGCTCGCCTGCATCCGACACATCCAAACGGAAGTTCATGTCGGTCATGGCCTGTTGTGTGCCATCGCGTGAAGTGACCCATTTGCCATTGGCTTTGAAGCTGCCCTCAGGCACGGTGATGTTGAGTTTGCTCAAACGCCATTCACGCCCAGCGTTGTTGCGCGGCGAGGTGGCATCGGCGTTGAGCGCTTCTATTTCGACGCGGCCCATTTTTTTACCGCGCAGTTCGAGGTCTTCCACCACGATGTCCAAGGCCGGAATGGCAACGGGCGAGTCTTCCAGCAACGACTCCACCGTTTGGTCGGCGGAGGGCGGCAAACTCAGACGCGCCAAGCGCGCATAAATGCGGCCAGCGTTTTGCTGGTTGGATTGGCGATACTCCAAATAGCCACTGAATTCTTTGGCATCCAACTGCGCGCGCCATAAATACCCATCGCGTGAACCGCTGACCGATATGTCGTGCAAATTACGACCTTGCACGGTCAACGCACTGGCTTTAAGCGTCATGCGATTGGGCAAGTAACTTTGACTTTCTGGCGACAGGCTGACGTTGGCATTGACATGGGCGTTGTACGCTGCGCTTGATTTGGCCGGGGACAAAATTTGCAACCATTCATCCAGTGAAACGCTGGGTAAATTGACAACCGCCACCACCCCTGCTTCGGTACTTTGTGCAGACGTGTTGACATCACCCACCAGCCATTTGCCGCTGACGACGCGGGCTTCGTTGCCCGTCAAGTCGCGTACGTAAGTCGCCGTCAGGGCATTGCCCCAAGACAGTTGGATGCGGTCGCGCTCGGCTTTGTTTTGACTCGCGCCTTGCACGGTGCTTTCGTATTTCAAGGCCACCATTTCTTCACTGCGCTTGTTCAGTGGCGCTGGCAGGTTCAAAGACAAACCTTGAAGTTGAGACTGGATGCTGAGCTCGCTGTGCCCACCTTTAAAGCCGAGGCTGGCGGTGTAGGCGGTGCTGCCCTTGGCCTGCTGCGCGATGGCACTGAGCAGCGGAATTTCTTTGGCTTGCTGCATGCCACTGGCCGTCGCCTGACCCTGAATTCGGATCAGCGGGTTGGCCTCTGTGCTTTTGGCTGGCAGCTTGCGTGTGCCACCGTCTAGTTTGATGGGGCCACCCAAAAACTGTGCGTTCACTCCCAGCAATGTAAAGCCAGCCTCGTTAAAGGTGATGCTACCTTGGGCTTTTTCAAAAAGTGGCAGCGAGTTCAGCAGTCGCACATCGTTGCCGGCCAACGCAACACTGCCTTGGAGCGTGGTTTTGTCAAGCTCTGCCAATGGCAGACTGAGCTTCAAGCGCCCACTCAAAACACCCGAGCTTTGGGCTTGTGCCAATGCACCGCTGAGCATGTTGTTGACGGGTGATTGACGCAACGCATTCAGCACGATGCTGGCCGCGGCTTTGGTGTCACCTTGTACATGGACCACCACTTTGTCGCTCAGGTTGGGAATCTCGGCTTTGATTTGGGTAAATGGCACAGCCCCCCATTTGCCTGAGGCGCCATTGACTTTGAAGTTGAGTCTGTCAAATACCAAGTCACCATTGACGTTGTTCATCACCGGCCACAGGGGCTCTGGCGTGGCACTTCGCGTTGTGCTTGTGGAAGGTGGGACGTAGGCATATTGAATGTCTTTGGCTTTGCCAGAAAAACGGAACTCACCTTCTTTGGGATTGGCAAAGGGGAGCTGCAGCAGATCGCCTTTGATTTTGACTGCGACGCCTTGGACCTTGCCTTTTAGAACCGAGTCGCGGACGTAATGACGCACAGTTTGGGGCAGGGTCACGGGCAAATAACGGTGAACACGTGCAGCATCCCCATTGGCAATGTTGCCCTGCATGTCTAGCACGCCCAAGCTGCCCGGTAGGGGGCTTGGTTTCCAGTTGCCGCGCCACTCTCCGGTGAGGTCTGAGTTGGCGATGCTGACTTGAAAGTCGGGCACAGAGGTTTGGTTTTTGGTGGTGAGCCATTTCACCGTGGCCTGCAGTTTGTCCAGTGGGATGCGGGGCTCCTCAAAAATACTGGGAACGCTGATGGCGCCATTTTCAACACTGGCTTTGATCTGTCCGCCATCGGCCGTGATGTCAAAGTTGATGTGGGCGTTTTCTACGCCTGGCCATTGCGCAGTGGGGGTTCCCGTTTTGCCGGCTTCGACATAAAGGTTTTCAATTCGACCATTGGCCGCCAGGATTTGATACTTGGCGTCGGTTGCGTCAATTTGTGACTGCCATTCAATGTGCAGTGGATTGACCAAACCGCTGACTTTGTGATTGAGCAGGGCTTGTCTGGCAGGCTCGGGCAACGGCAGCTGAAGCGCAATGTTGCGAAGCGCCAATAAATCGAGCTTGTCACCCTGAAAAAGCCCTTTGGCACTTTCACCGCTGGCGGCCTCTGCGTAGGAAAAGTGGACATTGCCGCCAGGCCAATGCAGGCCATCGGTGGTGTCAAAACGCAAACCTTCTGTAGAAAAATCCAAGCCCTTGTTCAAGGGTTTGAGGGACACGCGGCCTGCAATGCTCTTAAATGACAGTGCTTGGAGTTCTGGGCTGAGTTGTGCTTTGGCATTTTCCAATACCAAGTCAGCCGTTGCTTGCTTGATGTTGCCATGGTTCAAATCGAGCCACATGCGCAATGCGCCTTGCCCTTGTGTGGCGTTGACTTTTCCTGGCAAATGTGGGCCGAGCAGGGACAAGTCGACCTCTGGAAAGTTTGCGTGAACTTGGCCGCTCCAATCTTTCAAGCGGCCGGGATGAGTCGACAGTAAGCTGCGTTTTAAATCACCCATCAAGACAAATTGCTGGCCCCAACCCGCCGGGGGAGTGGCATCAATGCGCCATTGATGCTGCCTGGCAGAGTTGCGCAAGACCAGTGCAACTTGATCCAATTGCAGAGACGTGCGCGCGCGCTGTTGCGGGTTGAAGTCGTCGCGCCAGATGACCGTGCCGTTTTGAATCACGAGTTCTTTTTGAGAAAAAAGCCAATCAGCCGCGGCAGAGTCGTTTGCACTCTCGGTCTTCAAGAGCAGTCCGGCAATTCGCCAATCCCCAGTCGAGGTTCGGCGAATGTCCAGGGTGGGCGAGTCGATGACCAGTTGTTCAACACCCAAGGCCAAAACAGAGCGAACGCTGATGGCAAAAATGACTTTGGGCAGTGTCAATGCGCGCCGACCGTCTGGCTCCAGCAAGGTCAGGTTGTGGATTTCAAAAGTGGGCATCCAGCCCGAGGACACCGCCACCAGTTTGCCCATTTGAACGGGAACGCCGATGGTCTGAGTGGCCAAATTTTCAAGCTTAGGCCGGAAGTCTTCAATTCGCGGCACAATCCAAAAATGCAATGCCGACCACGCCATGCCCAAGACAAAGCCTGCCACCAACATCGTCCACGCGGTGACGCGCAAGACAAGGCTCAGCAGTTGATACAGGGTGGAAAACTTCAGCATTCGAATCACAATACAGACATAAAGACGCAGGCAAGGAATTATGACTGCCGCGGACCCATTTGAGACAGGCACCGCCATGGATTCAACGCGCCCCCCTCCCCTCGCCGAAGGTTCTCGTTTCTATCAACGGCTACAACGACGGTATGCCGATGTGTTTGCAGGCTTGCCCACGGCAGTGCCTGAACGGGCGTCTTTAACGCAGGCATACGCCCAATTGCGGTCACAAGGCCATGATGTGGGTGGGGCGCTGCGCATCTTGCGGCAGTGGACCATGGCGCAGCTTTTGACCTTGGACTGTGAGCAGCAGGCACCGCTTGATGTCATCACCTTGGGCGTGACGCATTTGGCAGAAGTTGCGCTGGACGCGGCTTGTCAGCAAGCCTTTAAAGACCTGGATGCGCGACATGGCGTGCCCATGACAACTGCGGGGCAGCGGGCCGAGTTTTGGGTCATTGGCATGGGTAAATTGGGTGCGCGTGAATTGAATGTCTCCAGTGACATCGATTTAATCTACGTTTACGACGAAGATGGCGAAACCACAGGCAACGACCAGGGCGCAGGCAAAATTTCTGTCCAGGAATATTTTGCGCGTGCAGTGAAGGCCATCTATACCCTGATAGGTGACACCACTGAGCACGGTTTTGTGTTTCGTGTGGACCTGGCCTTGCGGCCCAACGGTAACTCTGGCCCTAGCGTGGTTTCCTTGGGTGCCTTGGAGGAGTATTTGCTGGTCCAAGGCCGGGAATGGGAGCGTTTCGCTTGGATGAAAAGCCGCGTGATTGCACCGCGCAGCAGCATTCAAAATGGCTCGGCGGCCAGCCTTCGAAGCGTGGTGCTGCCGTTTGTGTTCAGGCGCTATTTGGACTACAACGTGTTTGAGTCTTTGCGCACCCTGCACCAGCAAATCCGCGACCATGCGGCCAAACGCAGCGCTGGCCACCCGGAGCGTGCCAATGATGTGAAACTGTCCAGAGGCGGCATTCGTGAAATTGAGTTCACGGTACAACTCTTGCAGGTGGTGCGAGGGGGGCAGTTCCCAGAGCTTCGCACACGGCCCACTTTGGACGCCCTGCAGCGTGTGGCCAAGGCCGGGTTGATGCCCGTAGAAACTGCTGAGGCATTGGCCAAGGCCTACATCTTCTTGCGCAAAGTAGAGCACCGCATTCAATATTTGGACGATCAGCAAACGCATGTGCTGCCCACCCAAGATCACGATTTGACATGGATCGCCCACACCATGGGCTACGCCGACAGTTGTGATTTTCTGACCGACCTGGACGCCCACCGAGAAATTGTGGCGCACGAATTTGACATTCTTTTGGGCGGCGATCGCGATTGCAAGGGCTGTCAAACACAGGGCACCCGTGAACGCCCAGAGCTTGAAGCCGTGCTTGATTTGTTCACCGGTGACGTGCGAACGCGGCTCGCGCATTGGCAAGACAGCCCCAAAGTGAAAAGCTTGCGAGATGACGCCAGGGGGCGCTTGATGCGTTTGCTTCAGCGTACCGCGCAGTGGTTGCAAGAAGGGCGAGTGGCTGAGGTGGCCGTGGTGCGCATGGCCGACTGGATGGAGCCGTTGATGCGCCGGGAAAGTTATTTGGCCATGTTGCTCGAGCGTCCATCGGTCCACGAGCGACTTTTGCGCTTGCTGGGGGCCGCCAAGTGGCCCGCCCGTTATTTGGTGCAACACCCAGGCGTGATCGATGAGCTGGCAGGTGGTGATGTTTTGAAGCAGCGTTTTGTGGTGGCAGATTTTGAAACCGAACTTCAGGCGCGGCGTGCGGCCCTCATGCGCACCGGAGAGGATGACGAAGAAAACCTGTTGAATTTGCTCAGGCGAGCCCACCATGCCGAAGTATTTCGCACATTGGCACGCGATGTGGAGGGCCAACTGACGGTAGAACAAGTGGCCGATGACCTGAGCGCCATGGCCGATGCCGTGCTCCGCGTCTCAGCGCAGTGGTGTTGGTCGTACCTTAAAAACAGGCACCGTGAGGTGCCGCAATTTGCCATCATTGCGTATGGCAAATTGGGTGGCAAAGAGCTGGGTTATGGCAGCGATTTGGACATTGTCTTTGTCTATGAAGACGCAGATGAACGCGCACAAGAGGTTTATGCGGCCTTCGTTCGCAAGCTCATCAATTGGTTCACCGTGAAGACCGCTGAAGGCGATTTGTTTGAAATTGACACCGCACTGCGGCCCAATGGCAGCTCAGGTTTGTTGGTGACCACTTTTGACGCATACGCCGATTATCAACAACAACGGGGCAGCAATACGGCATGGACATGGGAACACCAGGCCATGACCCGCGCCCGATTTGTGATGGGCGATGTGCACATGAAGCAGCGCTTTGACCAGGTGCGACATGCGGTGATCAGCGCGCAGCGCGATCCGCGCTTGCTGACGCAGGAAATTGTGTCCATGCGCAATCGAGTGCGCGCCGCGCACCCTGTCAAGGCCGGATTCTTTGATGTCAAGCACAGTCCCGGCGCCATGGTGGATGCCGAATTTGCCGTGCAATACATGGTCTTGATGCACACTGCCGCGCACCCAGAAATGGCCGATAACGTGGGCAACATCGCTCTTTTGCAATTGGCCGAAGAGCTTGGTTTGCTGCCCGAAGGCGTGGGATTGGCGGCCTCGGTCGCCTACCGCGAATTGCGACGTGTTCAACACAAAGCCCGTTTGAATGAAGAGCCCACCCAAGTTGAAGGCGATTCCTTGAAGACTGAGCAAGTGGCTGTTTTGGCCCTGTGGCATGCCGTTTTTCCAGCCGATGGGAAATCACCACAGGGGGCGTGACAAGGCTCAAAATTCGAAGTAAACTGACCAGTCACAAAACAGAATGGGCAGTTCAATGGCTAATTTCACATGGATCAGATGCTTGGCATTGATGGCCAGTTGCCTGGTCGTTTCGGCGGTTAGCGCGCAGCCGGCCACTCACACAGGCGCAGCCAGCGCTAGCTGCCCTGCATTGCTGAATCACACATTTGCAAGACTGCAAGATGAAAAGCCCCAGTCGCTGTGCCAATACAGTGGCAAGGTCATTTTGGTGGTCAATACGGCCAGCTATTGCGGCTTCACGCCGCAATACAAGGGCTTAGAAGCCTTGCACGACAAATACAAAGATCGAGGTTTGGTGATCTTGGGCTTTCCGTCCAACGATTTCGCACAAGAAAAAGCCACCAACCAAGAGATCGCCGATTTTTGTGAAAGCACCTTTGGTGTGAAGTTCCCCATGTTCACCAAAACCTCGGTCACGGGTGAGGCCGCCGCGCCCTTCTTCAAACAACTTGCACAAGCGCCAGGACAACGCCCCAAGTGGAACTTCTACAAATACCTGATCGGACGGGACGGCAAATTGATTGACAGCTACAACAGCATGACCAGCCCTGACAGCCGAAGCCTGGTTCAGGCCTTGGAAAAAAGCTTGGCCGTCAAACCCTCCTAAGACGTTTTCGAAAGCGTGTCATCTTGAAGTACAAAAAAATTGCGATTGTGGGCTCGGGCATCTCTGGCTTGGCCGTAGCACACAGCTTGAAAGGTCAAGCCGATGTAACGCTGTTTGAAGCAGGCGACTACTTTGGTGGTCATGCCAACACCGTCGACATCAGCCTGCCGACCGCAAACGGTGTGGTCACGCATGGCGTGGACACAGGATTTTTGGTGTTTAACGAGCGCACCTATCCCAACTTGATCAATTTGTTTGCTGAGCTGGGGGTTGAAACCGCTTTGTCAGAAATGACATTTTCTGTGCAGTCACCGCGTGCCTGGGGCACTGAAACCTTGGAGTGGAGTGGCAGCAATTTAGACACCGTGTTTGCGCAGCGGCGCAATTTGGCAAGGCCTCAGTTTTACAAAATGTTGTGGGACGTGCTGCGATTTAACAAGCTGTGCACCCACATTGCGACGCAACACAATGAAACCGCAATGCGCCAACCCTTGTCAGAATTTTTGGCGCAGCATCACTTTGGCAAGGCTTTTCAAAACTGGTATTTCTTGCCCATGATGGGCTGCATTTGGAGTTGTCCCACCGATCAAATGTTGGCATTTCCTGTGGCCACCATGATTCGTTTTTGCCACAACCACGGCTTGCTTCAAGTGAGCAACAGACCTCGCTGGTTTACCGTGGCAGGTGGTTCGCGCAACTACGTTCAAAAAATTGTTAAAAACATCGGTGACAAACGATTGAACACGCCTGTGCAGCTCATTGAGCGCGATGAGCAAGGTGTTCGAATTGTCACGCAAGGTGCGGCAGAGCGATTTGACGAAGTGGTCATTTGCACGCACTCCGACCAGGCGCTGCGCATGCTGCGTGTGCCAACGGCCGCAGAGACACAGCATTTATCGGCCATCCGCTATCAAGACAATGTGGCTGTTTTGCACACAGACGATGCGGTCTTGCCCAGCCGACGCAAAGCCTGGGCCGCATGGAATTACGCACGCGCCGAAAGCGACGACCAAGAAAGCGCGCGGGTATGCCTGCACTATTTACTCAACAAACTGCAACCCTTGCCATTTGAGCAAGCCGTGGTGGTGTCGCTCAACCCAACCCAAGCCATTGACCCCGCCAAGGTGATTCGAACGTTTGAATATGCCCACCCCGTCTTTGACTTGGCGGCAATAGAGTCGCAGCAACACATGCACCACATCCAGGGGCAGCAACACACGTGGTATGCCGGCGCATGGTTGGGCTATGGTTTTCACGAAGATGGCCTGAAGTCTGGTTTGGCCGTTGCCAGAGAGTTGCTGCTGAAAGTGAACGCATGAACACGGGCGGCATTTTCATTGGGCATGGACAAATCAGGCATGTGCGATTGCGCCCTGCCCACCACGCTTTTAACTATGCTGCATATTTTGTGATGCTGCCCATGCGGCACCTTCAAACAGTGCTTCGCAACCCAGAGGCTTGCAAAGACTTGGCCTTCCCTGTCAATCGATCTGGTCTGATGTCCTTTTACGACGTGGACCATGGCGATGGTCGGCTGCCTGCGCAAGGTGGCGCTTTGGCTTGGTTGGAGGCGCTGTTGGCTGAAGCGCAAGTCAATGATGCCGATGGTGAAATCTGGCTTCAAACATTTCCACGTGTCATGGGTTACACCTTCAAGCCGGTCAGCTTTTGGTACTGTCATCGCCAAGACGACAGCTTGGCCGCCATCGTGGCCGAGGTGCACAACACCTTTGGCGAGCGGCATTGCTATTTGGTGAAGGCGCCCAAGTGGGGCACAACAGCACTTGCCGACAAGGTATTTCACGTCTCACCCTTTTGTGACGTTGCGGGTCATTACCAATTCAGATTCATGCGAACGACGCACGACGGAAAACAACGCATCGTTGCGCGTGTCGACCATGGCGACGAACACGGCCCATTGATTCAAACCAGTCAAAGCGGTGCTTTGATAACGGCCACAGCCAGTGAGATACGGCGCACTTTTTGGCGCTATCCCTTATGGACCCTGGCGGTGATGCTACGGATTCATTGGCATGCCATGTGCTTGTGGCTGAAACGGGTTCCGTTTTTTCACAAACCACCACCGCCCGCGCAATTTGTCTCTGTTGGGCAAGTCGACGCCACTTCAATTTCTCAATCCAGCTGAACATGAACACCACCACATCTTCTGGCACCACCCTGTCCCTTCAATCGGCACCATTGGCAGCACGACGCGTGTTGCAGTTGCTTGAAAAAATTGAGCACGGCACCCTGACCGTTCAGTTTCCAGACCGCAGTTTGAAAGTGTATGGCAATGGCTCAATGCCACATGCGGCCATCAGCTTGGGCAACTGGAACGTCTTTTCTGCCAGCATGAAATCAGGCGACATCGGCTTTGCCGAGTCGTACATTGCCGGCGATTGGCGTACACCCTCGCTGAGCGATTTGTTGCGCGTCATGATCCAAAATCGCCGCGTTGTTGAAGACTTAATTTACGGCTCGTGGTGGGGACGCATGCTGTACCGCGTGCGCCATTTGCTCAACCGCAATCACAAAGCCAATAGCCGTAAAAACATTCACGCGCACTACGACTTAGGCAATGCGTTTTACGAGCTGTGGTTAGACCACACCATGAATTACTCATCTGCGTTGTTTGAGGGCGATTTCAGTCGCAGCATGCAAGAGGCACAGAACACCAAAGTCAGGCGTGCGCTGCAAGCCACCGATGTGGTGCCAGGCGCGCGGGTGTTGGAAATTGGTTGTGGCTGGGGTGCCTTGGCAGAAATGGCCACCATGGACATGGGGGCACATGTGACTGGGGTGACTTTGTCGACCGAGCAGTTGGCCTTTGCCAATGCGCGTATGAAATGGAATGGCAAGGCAGACCAAGCTGACTTGCGCTTGCAAGACTATCGCGACATTGACGATGGTCCTTACGACGCTGTGTGCTCAATTGAAATGGTGGAGGCGGTGGGGCAGGCGTACTGGCCAACGTATTTTCAAACCGTCAGCAAGTTGTTGAAGCCTGGCGGCAAGGCGTGCATTCAAAGCATCGTGATCGACGATGCTTTGTTTGACCGCTATGTCAAATCGACCGACTTTATTCAGCAATACATTTTTCCAGGCGGTTGTTTGCCCAGTCCTTCCGAATTCAGGAAACAAGCACAACTGGCGGGTTTGGTCGTGATCGATGAATTGAAATTTGGCCCCGATTACGCAGAAACCTTGCGACGCTGGCGCCATGAATTCATGGCGCAGGAGGCGCAAGTTTTGACTTTGGGTTTTGACACCAAGTTCCTTCGTACTTGGGAGTTTTATCTGGCCTATTGTGAAGCTGCATTTGATGAAGCCAATACAGATGTGATTCAGTTCACATTGCAAAAGGCGGCATGACATGACGTCGGTGTGCTGGGGTTTACGGCAAGGTTTCGTGGCGCTGCTCCTGGTCACCATGACCTGGTCGGTACAGGCCAACGACAACTTGTTGCCAGGCACCAAGCCCTCAAGCACTCAGCGCTATCAAGTGTGGGGCTTTGAGGTTTATGACGCGCGCCTGTGGACGCAGCCGGGATTTTCTGTGCAGCAATACACGGCGCATCCCTTTGCATTGGAGTTGTCCTACTTGCGAAGTTTTGAAGGCTTGGCGATTGCCAAGCGTTCACTGGACGAGATGCACAAAGTGGGCAACATCAGTGAACGGCAAGAAAAAGATTGGCTCAAGGCCATGAGCGAGATCTTTCCAAATGTGCGCAAAGGCGATCGTTTGGTGGGTGTTTACAAGCCCAACGAAGGTGCTGAGTTTTGGTTTCAGCAACGTCGCCTTGGTGTTGTCATGGACCCTCAGTTCGCCAAACTTTTCTTTGGCATTTGGTTGCATGAAGCCACCTCAGCGCCAGCCATTCGCCAAGCCTGGGTCAATGGTTTATGAGCGCGTCATTGCGCACCTCACATGCATTGGGCGCATCGTATGGGCTGTTGGCCCTGCCGCTTTCGTTTGTGGCCTTGCCCATGTACGTCAACTTGCCGCATGTGTATGCCACGCAATTTGCCGTGCCTTTGACCACGCTCGGTGTGGTGTTGTTGCTCAGTCGCTTGTTGGATGCTTTTGTAGACCCTTGGATGGGACGCATCAGTGATGTTTTGTACGGCAAATCAAAGCGGGCCATTGGTGCCGCAGCCGTGCTGTTGTCTTTCTTGCTCGGCGTGTCATTTGCGGCGCTGTTTTTCCCGCCACATTTCACATCGGCGAGCGGCTATGTGGCGTGGGTTGCCGTTTGCGTGAGTGTGTGTCACCTGACCTACAGCGGCCTGAGCATCCTTCATCAGGCATGGGCTACGCGTTTGGGGGGTGATGCCGCACAACAAAGCCGTGTGATCGCTTGGCGCGAAGGCGCTGGCTTGGTGGGCGTGGTGTTGGCTTCGATGTTGCCTGCAATTGCCGGATGGACCACCACCACCTTGTTGTTGAGTGTGTTGTTGATCGTGGGGCTGTGGTCATGGCGCCGGGTCTTTCAGACGGGCGCTGCGGTGGTGCCACAAGAAGGAGCCCAACCTAGCGCGCAAGCCATGACTTTGCCTGTGCAGCAAACGCTGTTTTTGAAACTGTTGTGCGTGTTCATGCTCAATGGCATCGCCAGCGCAGTGCCTGCGAGTTTGGTGATGTTTTTTGTTGAAGACCAAATTCAAGCCTCAGCGAATGTTGCGCCCTGGTTTTTGGGTGTGTACTTTGTCGCGGGTGTGTTGTCCCTGCCGGTTTGGCTGAAGCTGGTTCAACGATTTGGATTGGCGCAGACGTGGGCGGCCGGCATGGTCTTGGCGCTCTGCAGTTTTGCCTGCGTGAGCTACTTAGGCCCCGGCGATGAAAGCCTCTTTTTTGCCGTGTGCGTTGCCTCGGGCCTTGCCTTGGGCGCTGACATGGTGGTTCCTGGCGCCTTGCTCAATCGCGTCATTGATCACCTGGGTCATCGAGGCAATGCAGAAGGTTTGTATTTGGGTTGGTGGAACCTCATCAGCAAATTCAATCTGGCCATAGCGGCAGGCTTGTGCCTACCGCTCTTGGCCAGCTGGGGTTACGCACCAGGCGTGAAGAGTGCCGAGGGCCTGCACGCACTCTCCCTGGCCTATGGTGTGTTGCCTTGCGTTTTGAAAACAGTGGCGCTGGCGGCTCTTTTCTATTTTTGGATTCAACCGTCTGCCACCGCGCTGACATCAAGGGACAACACATGAACAGACGGCACTGCTTGCAACGCATCTCACATAGCATCACCGCTCCCTGGATGTTACGAACAGCGGGGGTCGCTGCATTGACAGCTGGCGCTGGCGTTTTGTCGGGTTGTGCAGGGCCTCAAGTGGCCGATTACGCCGCACAAACACCCACACTGGATCTGCGCAACTACTTCAATGGCGTGGTCGATGCCTGGGGTGTTTTCACCGATCGCTCTGGCCGTGTGGTGAAACGTTTCAAGGTGGTGATGGACTGTCAATGGCAAGGCGACGAAGGTGTCTTAGACGAAGCCTTCACGTATGCCGATGGCACCCAGCAACGCCGCATTTGGAAACTCAAAGCCTTGCCGCAGGGTCGTTATGAAGGCCGCGCTGATGATGTGATTGGCCTGGCTGCAGGCGAAGTAAGGGGCAATGCATTTCGATGGCAATACACCTTGGCATTGCCGGTGGATGGCACGGTATGGCATGTGCAGTTTGACGATTGGATGTACCTGATGGATGAGCAAGTGATGATGAACAAGGCGGTCATGCGCAAATGGGGTGTGACGCTTGGGGAGGTGACGCTTTCTTTTAAGCGCAGAACGCCCAGCGGTTCAGGTCGTTTGTCATGAACATCGATGCGGCAAAAGTAGGGCGCGTGGGCGTGCCCCTGAAGTCACAGACCCCAGCTGCCAAGCGTCGCTGGGGGGCGCCCTTGAACCAACCCATGGTTCAGTGGCAAGGCCGTCGTGTGTGGTTGATCGGGGCCTCTAGCGGCATCGGTTTGGCGTGTGCCAAAGCCTTGCATGCGGCAGGTGCGCATGTGGTGATTTCTGCACGCGAGCTGGGTGTGGTGGCAGAGTGGGCCGACACATGCAAACAACAAGGTCATGCCATTGGTTTGTTGCCATTGGATGTGACCGACCCCTTGCAAGTTCGGTACGCCATGCGTCAAGTCGTGGCCATGGGGCCTTTGGACATGGTACTTTATTGTGCCGGGCATTACCGTGCGCAGCGGGCAACGGCCTTTGATTTGACCGACATGTTGCGGCACCAAGAGGTGAACTACAACGGTTTGCTGCGCGTGCTCGACGTGGCCCTGCCGGTGCTGCTGCAGCAAGGCTTTGGTCATGTGAGTCTGGTGAGCAGTGTGGCGGGTTGGCGCGGTTTGCCCAATGGTTTGGCTTACGGCCCCACCAAGGCTGCCGTGACACATTTGGCAGAAACTTTGTACATGGATTTACAAGACAAAGGGATTGGCGTGAGTTTGATCAACCCTGGCTTTGTGGCCACACCGCTGACTGCGCAAAATAATTTTCAGATGCCAGCCTTGATGTCGCCAGAGGATGCGGCCAAAGCCATGTTGCAGGGCTGGGCCGAGGGCTTGTTTGACATTCATTTTCCCAAGCGATTCACGCTTTGGCTGAAGTTGCTGCGACTGCTACCCTACCGTTTGTATTTTGCCTTGGTACGCCGTTTTACAGGATTGTGAACATGGACAACAGCGCGCGACAACGTTTTGCACAAATAGCACACTACTTTGAAACACTCACGCCGCAAAGCGTGTCTGTGCTGAAAGACCACTACAGCGCATCCGCGCGTTTCAAAGATCCTTTCAACGACGTCACTGGGGTGCCAGCCATTGAGAAAATTTTTGAGCACATGTTTGCGTCACTGCACCAACCGCGTTTTGTGATCACAGGCCAAGTGGTCGATGGCCACCAAGCATTTTTAACCTGGGAGTTTCGTTTTCACTTCAAGCGGTTTGACACGCAAACGCCACAAGTGGTGCTGGGCACCAGCCATTTGGTGCTGGATGCTCGGGGGTGCATCAGCTTGCACCGCGACTATTGGGATGCGGCCGAAGAGCTCTACGAAAAATTGCCTGGCGTTGGCCTATTGATGCGTTGGCTCAAAAAAAGGGCCAACAGTTAAAAGGCTGTTGGCCGACCGCAAGTAGCTTTGCGTATTAGGCCGGCAAGCTGTCAATGAAACTGGGTCGCTGCATCAACTTGGCATAGAGCTTGTCAAGATTGGGATACGTTTCGCGCCATTGAATGCTTGGAAAACGGAAATCCAAATAACCCACCGCACAGCCGACAGCGATGTCCGACAAGCTCAGGTGTGAGCCTGAACAATAGGCCTTGTCGCCCAGGCCCTGCGACATGGCGCGCAGCGACTCTGAAATTTTGTGCAGTTGGCGGTCAATCCATGCTTGGCTGCGTTGTTCGGCTGGGCGATGTGGCCAAACGGCCTCCATGCGTGCCAGTAACGCCGCGTCTAACAGTCCATCTGCCAAGGCTTCCCAGGTTTTGACTTCGGCGCGTTCACGGCCGTTGCCAGGAATCAATTTGCCAACAGGCGACAAGGTGTCCAGGTACTCCACAATGACGCGGGAATCAAACACGGCTTCGCCGCCTTCCAAAACCAAACATGGGACTTTGCCCAAAGGGTTGGAGGCATGGATGGTGGTGTTTGCAGACCACACATCTTCCACCACCATTTGGTAGTCAAGTTTTTTTTCTGCCATCACGATGCAAACCTTGCGGACGTAAGGGCTCGTAGGTGAACCAATCAATTTCATGTGTTTGTTCTTGTAAAAATCGTCAAAAGCGCTTCTAAGTGCCATGCATTCTAGAGGAATCGAGGCCTCAGTCATGTGTCAGGGTCAGAACTTACAATCAGCGTATGACATCTTCTCCTATTTCCGCCCTTTCGCCTTTGGATGGCCGTTACGCCAACAAACTCAATGCCCTGCGCCCCCTCATGAGCGAGTTGGGTTACATGCACCGACGCGTTCAAGTGGAGATTGCTTGGTTCATGGCCATGTCGGACGCAGGATTTTCAGAATTCAAACCCTTGTCCTTGGGCGCACGCCGTTACCTCACAGGATTGGTCACGCAGTTTTCTGAAGAAGATGCATTGGCCATCAAGGAGATTGAGAAGACCACCAACCATGATGTGAAGGCTGTGGAGTATTGGATCAAATCCAAGTTCAAGGACCGACCAGAATTGGAACAAGCTTCTGAGTTTGTGCACTTTGCGTGCACCAGCGAGGACATCAACAACACCAGCCACGCTTTGCAACTCAAGGGTGCACGTCAGCAAGTGATCTTGCCCGCGCTGGACGAAGTCATTGAACAATTGCGCGGCATGGCTCATGCGTATGCGGCGGTGCCCATGCTCAGCCGCACACATGGACAAACGGCCAGCCCCACCACAGTGGGCAAGGAGTTGGCCAACGTGGTGGTCCGTTTGCGCGGCACCCGCGAAAAAATTGCTACGGTGCCCTTGAAAGCCAAAATGAATGGTGCCGTAGGCAATTACAACGCGCACTTGTCTGCATGGCCTGAGTTTGATTGGGAAAACTTTTCCAAGTCGGTGGTGGAAACACCTGAGGCTCACGAGGCGGGTGCTTCCAGCGAGCACTGGGGCTTGGGCTTGTCATTTCAGCCCTACAGCATTCAAATTGAACCGCACGATTACATGGCCGAATTGTTCGATGCGGTGGCCCGCACCAACACCATCTTGATCGATCTGTCGCGTGACATTTGGGGTTATGTCAGCTTGGGTTACTTCAAGCAACGCCTTAAAGCAGGTGAGATTGGCTCATCGACCATGCCGCACAAAGTGAACCCCATTGACTTTGAAAATGCAGAAGGCAATTTGGGTTTGGCCAATGCCGTCCTGAAACATTTGTCAGAGAAGTTGCCCATCAGCCGTTGGCAGCGCGACCTCACCGACTCAACGGTGTTGCGCAACATGGGTGTGGCTTTGGGCTATTCGGCACTGGCTTACGCATCCCTCATGACGGGTCTGAAAAAACTCGAATTGAACGAAGAATGCTTGGCGCAAGATTTGGATGCATCATGGGAGGTCTTGGCAGAACCCATTCAAACCGTGATGCGCCGCTATGGTGTTCAAGGCGCCTACGAAAAACTGAAAGAAGTCACGCGAGGCAAAACCGTGACGGCCGAAGCTTTGCATGGTTTGATCAAAGGCTTGGACATTCCGCAGGCCGAAAAGGAACGTTTGTTGGCCATGACGCCTGGCAGCTACATTGGCAAAGCCATTGAGCTGGCCAAACGGGTCTAAGCGAGTCATCTCAGCATGGCCCTTAAATCCACCATCTACAAAGTCAATCTTTCCATTGCAGACATTGACAACAGTTACTACGCCGATCACGCGCTAACCTTGGCGCGCCATCCCAGCGAAACCGACGAGCGCATGATGATTCGCTTGTTGGCCTTGGCGCTCAATGCGTACAAACTTCAAAGTGACTTGAATGGCGATGGCGTCTTAGCGTTTGGCGCGGGTTTGTCCGATCCTGACGATCCTGATTTGTCGCTACGTGACTTTACAGGTCAAACCCGCTTGTGGGTGGAGGTTGGGCAGCCTGAAGACAAACCCTTGAACAAAGCTTGCCAAAAGTCTGACGCTGTCATGGTGTATTGTTTTAACCATGCCGCAGAGGTGTGGTGGCGTGGCATTGAAAGCAAGTTGTCGCGCATGGACAAGTTGCAAGTGTGGCGTGTGCCGACGGAGGCCAGTCAGGCGTTGGCCAAATTGGCCGAACGCAGCATGCAAATTCAAGCCACCGTGCAAGAAGGTGCGCTTACCTTAAGCAACAGCAAAGACAGCGTGCACCTCGAAGTGGTGCGCTGGAAATAAGGCCGTTGAAAACGTGCGCTGAAGGCGATCAGCTTTGAAAGCCCAAGGGCACTTGCGCCTCTGCGGCGGCGCGCGCCAAGTGCCGGTCTTCTGCGGCCCGCTCGGCATAGCGATTGAAACGCCAAGACGTCCCGTCAACGGTAATTCGGCGCCACACCGTGCGCTTTTCGCCGGGGCTCATTTCAGTCCACAGTTGCACCTCTTCAAAACTCCGGCCACAACCCTTGCATTCAGGATCGCCTTGAAATGTGGAGCAAATGGCAATGCACGGCGTATCGGGGGTGCTGGCATACCAAGCTTGCCAAGCTTCTGCCGCCGCCAGTGGCAAGGTGTATTCATCGGCTTCTTCTTCTTTGTAATAGACCATGAGCGCGTAAATCTCTGCCAGTGCTCGTAATTCGCGCGGCAATGTCACCCCGTCCGGAGAGGGGTTCTTTTGGCGCCAGTAATTGATCGCCGCTTCGATGTCAGTGATGTGGATGCCAGCCATGAGGTCTTTAGAGAAGGACCGGAATCATAGCGTTTTGTGAAAGCACTTGGCGCCTTGCTTGAATTGCAAGCCATTGAAGGCGTCGGCAGGCGCCTGCGTGCATAAGATCTGTTCATGAGTACCGCTTTGGTGCTCAAAACAGGAATCAACATGTACAAAACAACTCAATTTTCAAACGCGCTGCAATTGGACTTTTGGCCCGCTGCGATGGGAGGCTTCGCTTTGGATGTCTCTCAGGCGTTGGGCCATCACTTGCTTTGGGGCATGACAAATTTTGGCGTTGCTGCTGATGCAAACCTCTATTTTCATCCCCACTTCGCCCGCGAAACTGAATCAATTGAGCTTCAACTTTTACCAACTCTGCCACTCATCCCAGAGGTCGAAAGCGTTGGCATCGCAACGCCTCTTGCGCCGCTGGTCTTCGATTATTTTTAATTTAACGCACACAAGGAATACGCTATGCAAGTTTGCAATACGGCTGAAACACAACAAGTTTGGGGTCAAGGTTTTTGGGATTTTTTCAAGTTTGAATCAGGCACCTCAAGCGGTGTCCGAAACGATGGCCAGCCACTTGGCGCAGGCTGCGGTACGGCCTTGTTGGACGGGTTGGTACCCGATGTGATGTTTGGCATCAACTTGCAGTCCGCTTGCGCCGCACACGACAACCGTTACAACATGTGCGGTTTTGAAAAATCTGCGGCCGACAATTTGTTGCACGATGATATTTTGGTGTCTTGTGAGTCGCAGGGGGGCAACGGGCTCTTGTGTGCGGTCATTGCAACGTCTTATGGCTTTGGCGTTAGTTTGGGTGGCGGTAAGGCCTATTCCATTTCGCAAGAAAAAGTTTGTTTTGAAATGAACTGACATGACATCACCTTTGCACATGTCGTTATCAGCCTGCACTGTTGCAAAGGTGACGCCCTTGTGGCGCCACTTTTGCTTGATGTTGCTCGCTCTTTTCATGCCGTATGCGCAGGCCGGTACCACAGAGTTGTTCAATGGCGTGCCCATTGATTTTGGTGAAACCTTTCTTCATGAAAAACGCGCCTTGCAGTTGCATCGCGTTCTAAGCGCACAACAAACCCTTTGGGTTCGAGATGCCATGGCAAGAATCGCCGCAACAGTCAATGAAGCGCGGTCTGCATCCCATCAAGAAAGCAATAGCTGGCGAAAAAACACCAGCGCTCAAATGATTGAATTGAGAAATGCGCTGGATGCTTCGGGGGTTGACCCCCGCCTGGGCCTGGCAGTCAAGCAAATACACAACTGGCACGTCAGCGCCAGTTACATTCAGTTTGAGGTGGACTACTACATGCCCAGTCATGTGGGGCAGTCGCCAGAAATTTACAGAGACAGTTACAGCGTTTCAAAAACAGCCACTGACTGGCATTTCAGTGGCCACCCCACGGCCACACCCATTGGCAAATTGAGTTGTCAATTTGTCAACGCCTTGTGGGTGTGTCCAGCATCACCCCTCAGACCTTGATGTGTCCCACGCCGAGTGTCCGGTCCGGTGCTTGGCGCAGCGCTCGTCGTGGGCTCGGTTCTTGGGCGCGTTTATCGCTCTTGCCGCTCCAAGAGTTGTTCGCGCAACAGGCCCTGTGCAAACCGCAAGCGAGCATCCACAATGGACGCTTCAATGTGGTCTGATGCTGGCGCGTTCAATCGACGGGAGGCATCTTGTGCGGCTCTAAAGCGATCAACAGCGGCACCAAAATCCATGCGAGCCAATTGTGCTTCACCTTCCGCCCTTAAAGATGCCAAGGGCCGACCTTGCGCCGCCAGGGCCGTGGCCAATACCTGCCATGCCTGTGCATCCTGATGGTTTTGAAGCATCCAACGTTGCAACGCTGAGATGGCTTGTGCCAAGGTTTGCGAGGTTTCCGCATGGGGGGATGAAACCTGTAAACGCGCACTGGCTTGTGCCAGATAAATCAATTCAGGCCTCTGCCACAAGCTGTTAGGTTGCACTGCCACATGACGGAGTGCATGCAGCACGCCGCGCATGTCGTCCTCTTTGAACGCCAGTTCTGCTTCAAGCAACTGAATCAGCCGTTTGGTGGAGGCATGCCTGGCCGAGGCTTGTTGCAAGCGCGGTAACAAGGCGCGTGCTTGTGCCATGTCACGCAGCTGCATCCAAGACAAGCAAGCCCCATACAAAATGCCGATTTGTTTGGCGATAGGCTGTTTGGCCACACTGGCATCGGCGGCTTCCTGCCCCCATGCCCGCAAAGCGTCTACGCCAGGTTGTGCAAACACACGTGCTCTGGCAGACATCATGGCCTGCACCAAATCCTCATTCAGAGGCGTCGCACGAGGTGCTTGCAATTGCTGACGGGCTTGCATGTCTGCCATGCGTTCACTGCTCAGTGGATGGCTGCGCAAATATGGAAACGCGCCGTTGTCATTCAGGCTAGATGCTTGCTGCAATTTGCCAAACATGGTGACAAAACCTTGCGTGTCAAAGCCGGCGTCAGACATGACGCCATAACCAATTCGATCAGCTTCGCGTTCCATCTCGCGAGAAAAATTCAATTGGGACTGCGCAGCCATCGCTTGTCCGCCCACAATCATGGCCTGAGCACCTTGCGGACTTTTGCTGGCAGCCAACATCCCCAAAATCATGGCGCCAATAAGCCATGGCGTCATGCGGGCCTGATCCCCCATTGATCGAGAAATATGCCTTTGCGTGACATGACTCAGCTCATGTGCCATAACCGATGCCAACTCATCGCGTGTCGTCACCACGCTGATCAAGCCTAAGTGGATACCGAGATACCCTCCTGGCAATGCGAAAGCGTTGACGGAACGATCGCGACCTATCAATATTTTCCAAGCAAAGCGATCTTGCAACTCGGCAGACATTTCACCTCGCGATTGCGCGCCTTTGACCAAAGCTTGCCAAATGTGATGCAAATACTCATCTAGGACAGGATCTTCCAAATAATCGGGGTCGCGATAAAGCTCGCGCGCAATGCGATCACCTAGCCTTCGTTCGGCCGCGAGGGTGATGTCGGCGCCATCTCCCAAGGCGGGCAAATTAGAGGTGCTGACGGGCAGCTGCGACCACACCGGGGTCAGCAGCATCGACAAGGCCACAATGGCCATCAGCGGTTTGGATTTGGCAGTCAGAAGCTTCAAGGAGGGTTACCGACTTCTAAGGTGAATCTGAACACCGTATCATGCGCGATCTGCGTCAAGCTTTTGTAAATGGTTTTCACCAGTCTTTTCTTCACAACCATGACCCCATCTTCGCCTAACTCGTCATCGCCCCTAACCCACTTTGATGCCCAAGGCCAGGCGCACATGGTGGACGTCGGTGCCAAAGCGTCAACGCACAGAGTGGCTGTGGCAACGGGGTCCATCCACATGTTGCCCGCCACGCTGGCACTGGTGCAATCTGGCACTGCAAAAAAAGGCGACGTCTTGGGCATTGCCCGCATTGCCGGCATCCAAGGTGCCAAGCGCACGGCCGATTTGATTCCGCTGTGCCATCCCTTGGCGTTGACCCGTGTGGCACTAGAGTTTGACATTCCCGCATCGGCGGCAGTGCCGACCATTGTGTGCCGCGCCACAGCCGAAACGGTGGGTCAAACCGGTGTAGAAATGGAAGCCCTGACCGCCGTCCAAGTGGCCTTGCTGACCATTTATGACATGTGTAAAGCCGCGGACCGCGGCATGACCATCACCGATGTGAAATTGCTAGAAAAGCAAGGTGGCAAATCTGGACATTGGACTGCGAGTAAGTAAGTACTTGCAATTTGGTGGGTGTTTAATGCGTGTGTCCGTGATGCACATCGGGAACATGTGCGTGGCCATGTGTCAGTTGTTCGTGCTGATGTAAGTGGCTGTGTGCACCCATTGGCATGTGGGGGTGAACGTGGTTGTGGTGCCCATCGTCATGCACATGAGCGTGCTCATGTGCATGCGCTTGGTGTGTGTGCGCATGTGCGTGGGCCTCCAACAGGTGCAGCAAAACACCTGCCAGCATCAACAGGCCTGCTGTGATCATGAGCCCACTGACAGACCTATCGCCAAAAGCAAAGGCGCCCATGGCACCGATGAAGGGCGCGAATGCAAAAACGGAGCCCGTGCGAGCAGCACCAAAAGTGCGCTGCGCCAACAAATAAAAGCGCAGGCTTAAGCCATACCCCGTAGCGCCAACCGCCATTAAACCCAGCGCCTTGAGGACAGAAGGCGCAGGTTCATGTGACAACACCGCCAGCACGAAGGTACAAGCTGTGCCCAGCAAAGATTTGAACAGCACCACCTGTCCTGGGTCTCGATCGGCCAGGCCCCGGGACAGGGTGTTGTCAACGCCCCACGCCGCAGTGGCCAGTGTGACCGCCAACAAACCCCAAAGCTGAACTTGGCCCAACGCGCCTTGTTCAATGACCAATACCGCACCACCGATCAGCAATAGAAAAACAGCAGTGGCAACACGTCTGTCCAAGGTTTCGTCATACCAGAGCCATGCCAAGATGACTGTGAACACTGCCTCCAATGTGAGCATCAATGACGCACTTGCGCCGCTGGTGTGTTGAAGCCCCCAGGCCAAGGCCACAGGGCCGATGACGGCACCCGTTCCGGCGATGGCAAGGAGTCTGAGTCCGTCCTGTTTTTGGAGGCCAGCTTCTTCAGTAGCGGGTTTTTTCAAAACCCAGGCAACGATGGCCGACCCGGTATAAAGCATTGCGGCCGTTGTGAAGGCGCCAATGCCTTGGCCCAGATACTGGACCATAGGGGTACTCAAACCAAACAGTGCAGCCGCCAGCAAGGCCAGCAGTCCACCTTTGAGCGCCGGGTGCGTTGACACGTAGGTCATGGCTCAATGACCCGTGACATAGGACGCAATGATCTTAGGCGCCTTTGCAAGAACTGGGCAGATATTGGGATGCAAGCGGATGGGTGGCTGCGGGTCCGCAGCGCCACGCACTGATGGGTTTGCCGCCATCTGTGGTGCCTACCAACGCGGTGGTGCCTGTTTGGATGGGCGTGATTGACAGCGCATTGGCCGTGTCGCTGGTGGCGCCGCGCAAGGTGCTGGCGTTGCCAACCACGGTGATGACACCGTTGGCGCTGACAGACAGGCTTGAGACGTATTGCGAAGTTTGAGTGGGGCAAGCCGCCGGTAATGCGGCGCTGACATCGGCCTGTGATGCGGTACTGACCACTTCAGAAACTGCTGTTTTGCATTGCGTAGCGGCCAGCAACATTTCTGAAACTTTGGCGCGCACGGCATAGTCTTGGTATGCGGGCAAAGCCAACGAACCCAGCACCCCAATGATGGCAATGACCACCATGAGTTCAATCAAAGTAAAACCGCGAAAGTAATTGGAGCGTGGCGCTGTCATGTGGGTCCTTGGTAAAGAATAATTTTAATCTCGTAGGAAGCATTAGGCCGTAAAAAAGCCGACCACGGTGGGCCGGCTTGCTGACAAACGCTTGCGAAAAATCAAGCGTTGGCGTCGGGTTCGTCTTTGTGGGCGTGCTTGGCTTGAAAGTATTTACCAATGCCCAAAACTGCCAAGGCACCCGCGGTGGCTGCGGCATAGTGAAGCCATGGGTTGGCGGCTGAAAATTCGCGCAAGGCCACATCGCTGGCAATGGTCTCGCCGCCCACCCAGCCAATCAAACAAGCACCAAAGGTGACGATGATGGGGAATCGAGTCATGAGTTTGATCATGATGGCGCTGCCAAAAATGACCATCGGAATGCTGATGGCCAAGCCCAAGATAAGGAGCGTGGTGTTGCCTTTGGCTGCAGCAGCTACCGCAATCACATTGTCCAAACTCATGACCACGTCGGCAATCAAGATGGTGCGAATGGCCACCATCAAGCTGGCCTTTTCAACCTCACCTTCGTCCTCGTCACCATCTTCACTGAGGAGTTGGGCGCCAATGTACAAAAGCAAGATGCCGCCAATGATTTGCAAGTAAGACAGCTCAAGCAGCGCAGCGGCCACCACAGTCAAGGCGATGCGAAGCACCACGGCAGCGCCAGAGCCAAACAAAATGGCTTGACGTTGTTGGTGTTCTGGCAGTGAACGTGCCGCCAAGGCAATTACCACGGCGTTGTCGCCAGACAAGATGATGTTGATCCAGATGATCTTCATCAAGCCGATCCAAAAGTCGGCGTTTTGTAACATTTCCATGTCAGTCCCTTTGCATTTTTAGTAGGAATAAGAACTGGCCCCTAAGGGCCAGTTCTGTTGTCGGGACTTGAATTTTAACGGCCTGACTGGGCCGTGGGATGCGTAAAAGTGCTTATGGCACTTAGAGCATGGCCTTCAGCAAGCGGCCCATTTCGGAAGGATTGCGGGTAATTTTGAAGCCGCACTCTTCCATGATGGCCAATTTGGCATCGGCGGTGTCGGCGCCGCCAGAGATCAAGGCACCGGCGTGGCCCATGCGCTTGCCTGCAGGTGCAGTGACACCGGCAATGAAGCCCACGATTGGCTTTTTCATGTTGTCTTTGCACCAGCGAGCTGCTTCGGCTTCGTCAGGACCACCAATTTCACCGATCATGATCACGGCATCGGTGTCGGGATCGTCGTTGAAAGCGCGCATCACGTCGATGTGCTTCAAGCCATTGATAGGATCGCCACCAATACCGACGGCAGAAGATTGGCCCAGACCGATTTCAGTCAGTTGTGCCACAGCTTCATATGTCAATGTGCCTGAACGTGACACCACGCCAATGCGACCCTTGCGGTGAATGTGACCGGGCATGATGCCGATCTTGATTTCATCGGGGGTGATCAAGCCTGGGCAGTTGGGGCCCAAGAGCAAAGTTTTCTTGCCGCCAGCGGCTTCTTTGGCGCGCATGCGATTGCGCACTTCGAGCATGTCGCGGACAGGAATGCCTTCGGTAATGCAGATGGCCAAGTCGAGGTCGGCTTCAACAGCTTCCCAGATGGCTGCTGCTGCGCCTGCTGGTGGCACGTAGATCACAGAAACCGTAGCGCCTGTGTCAGAAGCCGCTTCTTTGACAGAGGCGTAAATGGGGATGTTGAAGATGGACTCGCCCGCTTTTTTGGGGTTCACACCTGCAACGAAGCAGTTTTTACCGTTGGCGTACTCTTGGCATTTTTCAGTGTGAAACTGACCGGTCTTGCCGGTAATGCCTTGGGTAATGACTTTGGTGTCTTTGTTGATAAAGATAGACATGTAATTAACCTTTCACCGCTTTAACGGCAGCTTGTGCTGCTTCTGCCATGGTGTCCACGGAAATGATGGGCAAACCGCTTTCTTGGAGCATCTTCTTGCCCAGATCTTCGTTGGTGCCCTTCATGCGAACGACCAAAGGCACGTTCAAGTTAGTGGCCTTGCAAGCGGTGATCACGCCCGTAGCGATGGTGTCGCACTTCATGATGCCGCCGAAGATGTTGACCAAAATGGCTTTCACTTTGGGGTTCTTCAACATGATCTTGAAAGCTTCAGTGACTTTCTCGGGGGTGGCGCCGCCGCCCACGTCCAAGAAGTTGGCCGGCTCGGCGCCAAACAACTTGATGGTGTCCATGGTGGCCATGGCCAAGCCTGCACCGTTGACCAAGCAACCAATGTTGCCGTCCAAGCTGATGTAGGCCAAGTCGAATTTAGACGCTTCGATTTCTGCGGGATCTTCTTCGTCCAAATCGCGGTAAGCCACGATTTCAGGGTGACGGAACAAAGCGTTGGAATCGAAGTTGAACTTGGCGTCCAAAGCGCGGATGCCGCCGTTGCCTTCCAAGATCAAAGGATTGATCTCGACCAAAGACGCGTCGGTTTCCATGTAGCACTTGTAAACCTTCTGGAGCACGTCAGCGGCTTGGGCTGTCGAGCCAGCAGGCACGCCAATGGCGTCAGACAACATCTTGGCTTGCGCGTCGGTCAGGCCCAATGCGGGGTCAACGATTTCGGTGATGATTTTCTCGGGTGTGTCATGTGCCACACCTTCAATGTCCATACCGCCTTCGCTAGACACAATCATGGCCACACGTTGTGAGGCGCGGTCTGTGACAGCAGAGATGTAATATTCTTTTTTGATGTCGGCGCCGTCTTCAATGAGGAGGCGACGAACTTTTTGACCTTCTGGGCCAGTTTGGTGTGTGACCAACTGCATGCCCAAAATTTCACCAGCGAGTTGTTTCACTTCGTCGATGGAGCGGGCCAGCTTGACGCCGCCGCCTTTGCCGCGGCCGCCCGCGTGAATTTGTGCTTTGACAACCCAAACTGGGCCGCCCAATTTTTGAGCGGCTTCCACCGCTTCTTGCACTGTAAAGGCCGGAATGCCGCGGGGCACTGGCACACCAAATTGACGCAAGATTTCCTTGCCTTGGTACTCGTGGATCTTCATGAGGTTTCTCTCAGAGGGTGGTTATTCTCACCAGCCAGTCAGGGCAAATTACCCTCAACAAGCACTGGACACTTCAGCCGGCGACTGTATCATGTTGCAACGCACCAATCTTGAGCCGAGTCACTTACATTGGCATGACGGCGTCACGAAATTTCTTGGGAGAGCCCTGAATGGCCAAAAAAATATTCATCGATGGCGAAGCCGGCACCACAGGCCTGTTGATTCGTGAGCGCCTGTTGGCCATGACCGAAGTCGAGCTGGTCAGCATTGCCCCCGAAAAACGCAAGGATCCAGAAGCCAAACGTGAACTGATGGCGCAAGTGGATTTGGTCATTTTGTGCTTGCACGATGACGCCGCCAAAGAGTCTGTGGCCATGATCGATGCCCTGCCTGGCCGCAAGCCACGCATCATCGATGCCTCTACCGCCCACCGGGTGAACGACCAGTGGGTGTTTGGTTTTCCCGAGATGCGTGCCGGTCAACGAGACGCTGTGGTGAACGCGCAACGCGTCAGCAACCCCGGTTGCTATGCCTCTGGCGCCATTGCCATTTTGGCCCCCTTGGTCAGTGCCGGTATGTTGCCGCCAGACTTTCCAGTGGCTTTGCCATCAGTAAGTGGTTACTCCGGTGGCGGCCGCGCCATGATTGAAGACTTTGAAGCAGGTCGTGCGCCCTTGCATGAGGCCTATGCTTTGGGCCTACAACACAAGCATGTGCCCGAGATCATGAAGTACAGCGGACTGACGCGACGGCCTATTTTCTTGCCCGCGGTTGGCAATTTCCGGCAAGGCATGTTGGTGGAGCTGCCCTTATTTTTAGACGATTTGCCTGGCAAGCCCAAGGTGTCCGATGTGCATGAAGCCCTGCGCGCGCACTATGCCAACAGCCAAAATGAAGGCGGTTGGGTGAGTGTGGTGGCCGCAGAAGAAAGCGGCAAGTTAGGCGCCACGGGCAACAACGATTCCAACAAACTGGAAATTCGGGTGTTTGGCAATGAGACCCATCGCCAAGCAGTGGTGATAGCCCGTTTGGACAATTTGGGCAAAGGTGCCAGTGGTGCCGCTGTTCAAAACCTGAAGCTGATGCTGGGTCTTTGAACTGCAGAACAAGGTTCAGCCGTCGAAGTCTTCGTCGGCTGCGCCAGATTGCTTGACCACTTTGCGGACCACTTCGGCCGAAAATCCGCGCGTGAGCAAAAACCGGTAATGCTTGGCGCGTGCATTGGCATCTGCAGCTGGCGCACCAAACTTCTTCTGCCACACGCCCTGGGCGCGGGCAAATTCAGAGTCTTTTAAATCCACCATGGCCTGTGCGACGGCAGACGGCGCCAAGCCCTTGGCCTGTAGTTCTTGTTTGATGCGGCCGTTGCCCAGTTTGGGCGCACGGTGATTGAGGACGGACTCCAAGACGCGGGTTTCGTCGATGAAACCTTTGGCTTGGAGGTCGTCGAGGGCTTGTGCCAACTCACCTGGCACTTCCTCGTGAGGGGACAGTTTGCGAACCAGCTCAGCCCGAGAGTGTTCGCGCTGCGACAAAAGCCGCAGCGCACGTCCTTTGAGGGACAACTTAAACCCGGGCTGAGCCATTGATCAAGGAGCGCAACTGTGGAAAGACGCTTGCTTAGGCAGCTGTAACCGCTTCGGCCAACAAGGGAATGCCCAGAGACTCACGTACTTTGTTTTCAATTTCGGCAGCCAATTCGGCGTTTTCGCGTAAGAACTCGCGGGCGTTGTCGCGGCCTTGACCAATTTTTTCGCCCTGGTAGGCATACCAGGCGCCCGACTTGTCGATGATTTTGGCCTCGACGCCCATGTCGATGATTTCGCCCTGGCGACTGATGCCTTCGCCAAACAGAATGTCGAACTCGGCGGTTTTGAACGGCGGCGCCACTTTGTTTTTGACCACTTTGACTTTGGTTTCGTTGCCGATGGCCTCGTCGCCCCGCTTGATGGTGCCGGTGCGGCGGATGTCCAAACGCACAGAAGCGTAGAACTTGAGCGCATTGCCACCGGTGGTGGTTTCGGGTGAGCCAAACATCACGCCAATCTTCATGCGAATTTGGTTGATGAAGATGACCATGCAATTGGTTTTCTTGATGGTGGCGGTGAGCTTGCGCAGGGCTTGGCTCATGAGGCGGGCTTGGAGGCCGGGCAAAGAATCACCCATGTCGCCTTCGAGTTCGGCTTTGGGCGTGAGCGCAGCCACAGAGTCGATGACGACCAAGTCGACAGCGCCGGAGCGCACCAGGCTGTCCACAATTTCGAGGGCTTGCTCGCCGGTGTCGGGCTGGCTAATCAGCAGGTCTTGCAAGTTGACGCCCAGTTTTTGAGCGTACTGAATGTCCAAGGCGTGTTCGGCATCGACGAAAGCGCACTGGCCGCCAATTTTTTGCATTTCGGCAATCACTTGCAATGTGAGGGTGGTCTTGCCGGAGGATTCTGGACCGTATATTTCAACCACGCGGCCGCGGGGCAGGCCGCCCACGCCCAAGGCAATGTCCAGACCCAAGGAGCCTGTGGAGACAACTTGAATGTCTTCAATGACTTCGCCTTCGCCCAAGCGCATGATGGTGCCTTTGCCGAATTGTTTTTCGATTTGGGCCAGGGCTGCTTGCAGGGCTTTGGTTTTGTCGCTGTTTGAGTCGCTCATAGAAATCTCCATAAAAATCAACGGGTTGAAAAACTTGCATTCAGAAGTTTGATCAAAGACTGGATGCTTGAACAGTACTGTAACGGCATTGTCTTGGCACATCAATAGAATTTTTAGTCAGTTTGCTTTACCATTTGCAAATGCCAGTGAATGACAGTTTGAGCCCCAAATCCGAGAGCCGTCCGAGTGCGGCTCCAGTCAGAGACGACCGATGGCGGGAAACCCATTTGGGGCGATTGTTGGGCCACGCCATGCGTCGCTTTGATGCCCGCGTGTTGAGCCTCATGGCCAACAATGAGCAGGTGCCACTGGCGTTGTCCAACCTGGCGGCCAGAGATCAAATCAGTGCGGCACACATTCACATCACACGACATTTGTCGTTACAAGGCGCCAGACTCACAGAGCTGGCGCATGCGGCAGGGATGAGCAAGCAGGCCATGGGCAATTTGGTCGATCAATGCGAAGCTTGGGGATTGGTGAAGCGCGGCAATGATTCGCGTGATGGGCGCGCAAGGCAGGTCGTTTTTACCGAGGACGGCTTGGCGTGGTTGGCTGCTTTTCAAAGTGCGGTGGCACAAGCCGAAGCGGAGTTCAAGGCGTCGGTTGGGGATGAGATTGCAACGGTCGTGGCTTTGGGTCTGGAGGCTTATTGCATGTAAACGTCAGCAAGGTGCTTCAAGCCAACAAAGATGAGCGCCAAGCGCTCAGAGTCGCCTAAAATTTGGCGTAGACGCCAGCAAGGCGCAACACAAGCCTTAGAAGGCAACAAAGCGGGAGACCAGCATGCGCATTTTGATAGCCGAAGACGATCAGGTATTGGCCGATGGTTTGCTGCGCAGTTTGCGCAGTGCAGGTGCTGCCGTCGATCACGTGGCCAGTGGTACAGAAGCCGACGCCGCGTTGATGACCAACAATGAATTCGATTTGCTCATTCTCGATTTGGGCTTGCCCAAAATGCACGGCCTTGAAGTGCTTAAAAAACTGCGTGCACGTGGCTCCACATTGCCCGTGCTGATTTTGACTGCAGCAGACAGTGTTGAAGAACGCGTGAAGGGTTTGGACTACGGCGCAGACGACTACATGGCCAAGCCCTTTAGCTTGCAAGAACTCGAAGCGCGTGTCCGTGCATTGACACGTCGCGGCATGGGCGGCGCCACATCGCAGATCAAACATGGCCCCTTGATATACGACCAGTCAGGCCGAGTGGCCACCATCGACGGCAAGATGGTGGAGTTGTCAGCACGCGAGTTAGGCTTGCTGGAAGTATTGCTGCAACGTGCAGGTCGCTTGGTCAGCAAAGACCAATTGGTCGAGCGCTTGTGCGAGTGGGGCGAAGAGGTCAGCAACAACGCGATTGAGGTGTACATCCACCGCTTGCGTAAGAAGATTGAAAAAGGACCCATTCGCATTGCAACTGTGCGCGGCCTAGGCTATTGCCTTGAAAAAATTCCGGGTTGATCCCACGTGAATGCCGGCGCAAGTCTTTGCTGAATGAATCCAAAAAATTGGCAGCTGTCTTTTTTTCGCCGCGAGCAGCGCTCGTTGTTTGGCGAGATTTTGGACTGGATGCTCACACCCCTGTTGCTGTTGTGGCCGGTGAGTTTGGCGCTCACTTGGTTGGTGGCACAAGGCCTGGCCAATAAACCGTTTGACCGCGCCCTGATTTACAACGTGCAAGCCTTGGCCCAGTTGGTCAAGCTCAGCCCCGATCAACAGCGTGTGCAATTCAATTTGCCGCAACCTGCCAGTGAG
Organism: Limnohabitans sp.; assembly: GCA_030158125.1. GTDB lineage: Bacteria > Pseudomonadota > Gammaproteobacteria > Burkholderiales > Burkholderiaceae_C > Limnohabitans_A. The sequence continues at coordinate 246,643 of JAOATL010000015.1, forward strand.
TTGCTGCGCGCCGACGATGCCGACTTGGTGTACTACCAAGTGATTGGCCCCAAAGGTGAACTCTTGGGCGGAGATCGTGATTTGCCACAACCCGAAGACGACGAAAAATTAGGCAGTTACGAAGTCAAAATTCGTGACGATGAAATGCGCAGTTTGGAAGTGCGCGTGGCCTACACATGGGTCAACTTGGTGTCCGAAAAATCACCCTTGGGCATGAGCCCGGTGCTGGTTCAAGTGGCCGAAACGCGCGAGAAACGCTCGGTGTTGGCCACTGAGATTATCAAAGGCGTCATGTTGCCCCAGTTCGCCATTTTGCCGATGGCGGTGTTGTTGGTGTGGCTGGCCTTGGTGCGAGGCATCAAACCTTTGTCGGAATTGGAAGAGCGCATTCGTGCCAGAAAATCAGATGACCTGAGCCCCTTAGATGAAAAGGCTGTGCCCCTTGAGGTGGCGCCACTGGTGTCCTCGGTGAATGATTTGTTGCGCCGTTTGAAAGACTCCATTGCCACCCAAAAAAGATTCTTGGCAGATGCGGCGCACCAATTGAAAACGCCTTTGGCTGGCTTGCGGATGCAAGCCGATTTGGCACAGCGCAAAGACGCCAGCGAAGATGAGCTCAAGCAATCATTGAAGCAAATTGGTCGCGCAAGTGTGCAAGCGACACACACCGTCAATCAGCTTTTGTCTTTGGCTCGGGCCGAGGGCGGCGGCGCCATCGACTTGCAGTCATGTGACATGGAAGCCCTGATCAGTGAGGTTTTGAATGACTCTTTGCCGCGGGCTATGGACAAAGGTTTGGACCTGGGTTACGACGGCGTTGACACCGACAACAAAAGGCGCTTCTTGAAAGTTCAGGGCAATCCAACCTTGCTGAAAGAGATGATTCGCAATTTGGTCGACAATGCCATTCATTACACGCCCAGCACAGAAGACCGCATGGGGGTGATCACGGTGCGCTTGTTGGTCGACCCCTACAGCCAAGCGCTGGCCATTCAAGTGGAAGACAATGGGCCAGGCATTTCAGTCGCTGAGCGTGAACGTGTTTTTGAGCCCTTCTACCGCGCATTGGGCAGCAATGTGGACGGTTCTGGCTTGGGCTTGCCCATTGTGCGAGAAATTGCACACCGTCATGGTGCCACCGTCTCGGTGGATGTGGCGCACCTAGGCCAAAATCCACCGGGGGCTTGTTTCACCATTCGCTTTGCGCGTGCCAGCAACAAGTTCAAAACCAATATTTCAGCCTGACCTGCATCGCTGCAAGTGCGCTGCGCACAAGGGTTGGACTTAGGTCGGTTTGAACAAATTCAGCTGAAGACGTTCGCGCTCAATCACCGCGGCCACAGCAGAATGGGCGGCTACTTGCTGAACGTGTGACCACAAGGTCTTGTAGGTGGTGGGATCGATGCCCGCAATGGAGCCCCACCGTGTGAGCGTCAAGGCATAGATGTCGACAGGTCCAATGTGTGCGCCTGTCAGCCACGCTGCGTGCTGGCCTTTGCGTTGCACCAGATCGTCTAGCTCGCTTAACAAGTTGGCATATGTCTGCGTGTTAAAGGTTTTCAAGGCGGCTTGTACGTCAGCCTGGTCGCAAAATTTTTGCGGCATGAACACGTGGGTGAACGTGGGGTGAACGGTGTTGTTCATCCAAGCCAGTGTCTCGATGGCTTTGGCCCGCGGCAAAGCCTCAGAAGGCAAAAAGTGCGCGTCAGGAAACTTTTGATCGAGGTACAAGATGATGGCCAAAATTTGAGTGATCACATGGCCATCGTCCACCAGCACGGGCACCTGGCCGCGGGGGTTGATGGCCTTGTACTCGTCGCCGTTTTGTTCGCCCTTGTGCAACTTGACCATCTGGGGTTCGTAATCGACACCAGAGAGTTGCAACAGGCAGTGCGGTACAAATGAACAGGCACCGGGGGCAAAATAAAGTTTCAAGCTCATGGGGTATTCCTCGTGATGTGCACGCTGTCAGGTTGAATTTGTTGCAATGTGCGTGCGGGCTCGCGTGCCGATGCTGGCGCGAAGCCCCAACTTTCAAAAATGCCTTCGCGCCAAATATAAAACATCCCATTCACAATCATCAAGATCAAAATGAGCCAGCGCAGTTTCATGTGGTTCATTTGGGGCGAACACTCACTTCCGAACTGTTGATCGACTTGCACCCTTCAGGCGTGAGAATTTGCAAAGCGCCTTGGTGGTCCACGCCTTCGCACAGGCCTTCCAAACCATCGCTGGTGGTGATGACACGCCCGCGCAAGGCGTCGCGTGCGTTGAAGCGCTGCTGAAGCGGCGCAAAACCTTGCGTTTCAAATAGACGCAGCGTGTCCAGCAAAGGCTTGGCTACGCGCTCAAGCACCGTTGGGGCAGTAGCCGCCGCCCAAAAAGCTGAGATGGCGGCTGCGGGTGTTCTGAGGTCCTGGCTGGGGGGCATCTGCACATTCAGACCCACGCCAATCACTGCATAGCTGTGACCGCCTTGGCTGGCCGCTTCGATCAAGATGCCGCCGAGTTTGTTTTGCTGACGCCACAAGTCGTTGGGCCATTTGAGCTGGATGTCCGAGCCAAGCGACTCGGCCAAGCTGAGTCCGACCGCCAAAGACAGCCCGGACCAGCTTTGCGGCTGGTAGGGCAAGCCGATTGAAAATGTCAGCGCGTGCCCAGCTTCACCCAGCCACGTGCGCCCCAAGCGGCCACGGCCAGCAGTTTGTCGCTCTGCGATCAGCAAAATGGGATCGTGGCGGCCTTGTCGGGCTCGCCGCATGAGTTCGGTGTTGCTGGAGTCGATTTCTGGCAGGATTTCGATGCTGAATTCTGGCCACGTGGGTACCACCGATTGCCATATGGCCTCGGCGGGCCAACGTTGAGGCGTGCCTAGGATGTTCAAGTTCACCTCAACGCGTGTCAGTCTGTTTCTGGGCCTGGTTTGTCAGGCGGCTTTTTTCTTCACCACTTTGAGCTCTTTTTTGAGCTTCTTGATCTTCTTTTCAATCTTTTTAATTTGACTGGGAATTTTGGGTGTGGCGGGTCGGCGCTTGGGGGCCAGCAATGTTTTGCGGCAAAGGGGGCTACCACACCAGCAAGGGTATTCCGCCTTGAGTTTGGGCGTGTAGGGCTCGTCAATGATCAAGCCGTAGTCGTAATTGAGTTCTTCACCCGCTTTGATGTTGCGCAGGGCTTTGATGTAGATGCGGTCGTTCTCTTCATCGGCTTCACAGTTGGGGTTGCAGCTGTGGTTGATCCAACGCGACGAATTGCCGCCATGCAGGGCATCAATGACCTTGTCCTCGTTCACATGAAAGTAGAAGGTGTGATTGGGATCGGAGGGGTCGTGGGGGTGGCGGTCTTGCGCTTCGTCCCAGCTGATGATTTCACCGACATATTCAAACAAGGTCTCGCCCTCTGCAATGTCTTGCAGGGCAAACACGCCTTTGCCGTGGACGCCCGAACGGCGCACTTGCACGCGGCGGCCTGATGCAGACGGTGCTTTGGCCGGTGCAACAGGCTTGGTGGCGGGCTTTAAAGTCGATTTTGTCGACTGAGTTGTTTTTTTGACCACGGCGTGAAAAATTTGTTATGGTGAAAACATGTGGGCGCGCGTGTGCGCGTGCCCGTGTGTGTACACGTGCGCATGCGCGCACGCGAGACCGGATTGTATGAGATGAAAACATTGGTAATTGCAGAGAAGCCTTCAGTGGCTCAAGACATCGTGCGTGCTTTGACGCCGATTGCAGGTAAATTTGAAAAACACGAGGACCACTTTGAGAGTGAAACCTATGTGGTGACCAGTGCGGTGGGCCACTTGGTAGAAATTCAGGCGCCCGAGAAATTTGACGTGAAACGCGGCAAGTGGAGCTTTGCCCATTTGCCCGTCATCCCGCCCTACTTCGACTTGAAGCCTGTCGACAAGACCAAAACCCGGCTGAACGCTGTGGTCAAGCAAGCCAAGCGCAAAGACGTGGGCGCCTTGGTCAATGCCTGTGACGCGGGGCGTGAGGGTGAGTTGATCTTTCGTCTGATTGAACAGTATGCCGGCACGCAAAAGGCGGGGCAGACCATTCCGTTGGGCAAGCCTGTGCAGCGCTTGTGGCTGCAAAGCATGACGCCCCAAGCCATTCGCGATGGTTTTGACAAGCTTCGTTCGAACCAACAAATGCAAGGCCTGGCCGATGCCGCGCGCAGCCGCTCTGAAGCCGATTGGTTGGTGGGCATCAATGGCACCCGTGCCATGACGGCCTTCAACTCTCGCGATGGTGGTTTCTTCTTAACCACCGTGGGCCGTGTGCAAACGCCTACGCTGGCCGTGGTGGTGGAGCGCGAAGAGCAAATTCGCAAGTTCATCAGCCGCGACTATTGGGAAGTGCACGCACAGTTTGATGCGGCGGCGGGCACCTATCCAGGCAAGTGGTTCAACACGGCCTGGAAGAAAGACGCCGAAGATGCCGAGAAAAAAGCCGATCGCGTGTGGACCGCTGCCGAGGCCGAAGCCATTGTGCAAGCCGTGAAAGGCGCCAAAGCCACCGTCACAGAGGAAGCCAAGCCCACCACCCAGGCCAGCCCCCTGCTGTTTGATTTGACGTCTTTGCAGCGCGAGGCCAACGGTAAATTTGGCTTCTCGGCCAAAACCACCTTGTCGCTGGCGCAGTCTTTGTATGAGCGCCACAAAGCTCTCACCTACCCCCGTACCGATTCACGTGCCTTGCCCGAAGACTACTTGCCTGTGGCCAAGGACACCTTCAACATGCTGGCCGACAGCGGTATGAAGCATTTGGCCCCCCATGCCCTCACAGCGCTCAACAATGGCTATATCAAGCCGTCTAAGCGCATTTTTGACAACGCCAAGGTCAGCGATCACTTTGCGATCATTCCCACCTTGCAGGCCCCTTCTGGCTTGTCTGACGCGGAACAAAAGCTGTACGACTTGGTGGTGCGCCGCTTTATGGCGGTGTTTTTCCCCAGCGCCGAGTACATGGTGACCACACGCATCAGCACCGCCGCCGGCCACAGCTTTAAAACCGAAGGCAAGGTCTTGGTCAAACCCGGCTGGTTGGCCATCTATGGCAAAGAAGCCGCCAATGAAGTGGACGACGCCAAAGAAGGCGACAAAGGCCAAAACCTGGTGGCCGTGGCGCCTGGTGAGCAAGTGGGTGTGGGTTCCATAGAGACCAAGCCGCTCAAAACACGGCCGCCCGCACGCTATTCAGAAGCCACCTTGCTGGGCGCCATGGAAGGCGCCGGCAAGATGGTGGACGACGATGAACTGCGTGAAGCCATGCAGGAAAAAGGCTTGGGCACACCAGCCACGCGTGCGGCCATCATTGAGGGCCTGATCAACGAGAAATACATGTTGCGTGATGGCCGCGAAATGATTCCCACGGCCAAAGCCTTTCAGCTCATGACCTTGTTGCGTGGCTTGGGCGTGGAAGAGCTGTCTAAGCCCGAATTGACCGGTGAATGGGAATACAAGTTGTCGCAAATGGAGCAAGGCAAGCTCAGCCGCGAAGACTTCATGAAGCAAATTGCCGACATGACCGAGCACATCGTCAAGAAGGCCAAGGAATACGACCGCGACACCATCCCAGGTGACTACGCCACCTTGAGCACGCCATGCCCAACTTGTGGTGGTGTGGTCAAAGAAAACTATCGCCGTTATGCCTGCGTGGGCAAAGACGCTGGTGCCGATGACACGGCTGCTGCGGGATGCGGCTTCTCATTTGGCAAAACACCCGCCGGCCGCACCTTTGAGCAAGCCGAAGTGGAGCAATTCCTGCGTGACAAGAAGATCGGTCCACTGGAAGGCTTCCGCTCTAAAGCCGGTTGGCCATTCACTTCGGAAATTGCGCTGAAGTACAACGAAGAAGAGAAAAACTGGAAGCTGGAATTTGACTTTGGCAACGACAAAAACAGCGAAGAGACCGGCGAGATTGTTGACTTCACCGGCAGCGAGTCTTTAGGCGCTTGTCCCAAATGCGGCGGCGCTGTGCACGAGCACGGTAGCAATTACGTGTGTGAAAAATCGGTGCCCACTGAAGCGCAACCCACCCCCACTTGTAATTTCAAGAGCGGCAAAATTGTGTTGCAGCAAGTGGTGGAACGCGAGCAAATTGCCAAGTTGCTCAGCGCGGGTAAAACAGACTTGTTGGAAAAGTTTGTGAGCAACCGCACGCGCCGCGCCTTCAAGGCTTTCTTGTCGTGGAACGCGGAGGAAGACAAAGTGGTGTTTGAGTTTGAGCCGCGCACCAGCAAGTTCCCGCCGCGCAAGACGCCTGCGAAATATGCAGCTGGCGCTAAAACGGCTGCTGGAAAAACTACGGGCAAGGCCGCCGCGAAAACCAAAGCGCCTGCCAAAAAAGCCGCGGCTAAGAAAACCGCAGCTGCTAAAACTCCGCGCAAAGCGGCCGTGGGCAACCTCACGCCCAGCGCAGATTTGGCCGCCGTCATTGGCACCGACAAAGTGGCGCGCACAGAGGTGGTGAAGAAGTTGTGGGACTACATCAAGGCGCAAGGCTTGCAAGATCCCATCAACAAACGTGCCATCAACGCTGATGCCAAACTGAAACCCGTGTTTGGCAAAGATCAAATCACGATGTTTGAATTGGCGGGTTTGATTGGGAAACACTTGTCTTGAAATCATTTATCCTTGCATATTCGTCACGGCGTGACTAAAATGCAAGGATGTTTGAAAGACTAACCCGCGCCAAAATTGCTGAACAGCTTCTATGGAGTCCGGCCGTTGGCATCCTGGGGCCTCGCCAGGTGGGCAAGACAACTTTGGCCAAGGACGTGGCTGTAGACCTTCAAAAAGCCGTTTATTTAGACTTGGACACTGCGCAAGCCATGGCGCAGTTGGGTAACCCGTCTTTGTTTTTTAAGGCGAACCGTGATCGTTTGGTGGTTTTGGATGAAATTCAAAATCAACCTGAACTGCTGAATGAATTGAGAGGCGAAATCGACGCAGACCGTCGCCCAGGACGCTTCTTGTTGTTGGGGTCAGCCTCGTTTAAGTTGTTGAAGCAGTCGCAATCTTTGGCCGGCCGCTTGTCATTGGTCGACATGTCGCCACTTGTACTGAGTGAGGTATTTGAAAAGTTTGAGGATACCCAGACACTTTGGCTGAGAGGCGGGTTTCCAAACAGCTATCAAGCGAAAACCAGCGAAGCATCTTGGGATTGGCGCCAAGCTTTAACTCGTCATTTTTTAAATTCAGACTTGCCAGCACTTGGCATCAATGTATCGCCAACTTTGATGCACCGTTTTTGGCGCATGGTCGCCCATTTGCATGGTCAGATGTTCAACGCATCCGCGGTAGCGGCATCCTTGGGTATTTCAGCCTCATCTACCGGTCGATATTTAGATCATCTTTGCGACACCTTGATGGTCCGAAAACTAGAGCCCTACTTTGTGAATCTCGGCAAACGGCTTGTTAAATCGCCTAAAGTTTATGTGCGGGACAGTGGCTTGTTGCACAGCTTGCTGGGCATCCAAGAAGTCAACGATTTGTTAGGACACCCAAGCACGGGCGCGTCTTGGGAAGGGTTTGTGATTGAGCAGATATCAGCACACTTGCCATCAAGTGCCAGCATGTCTTTTTATAGAACAGCAGCCGGCGCAGAACTCGATGTGGTGGTGGAGTTGGGCCGAAAAAAAATTGGTTTTGAAATCAAGTTCTCAAGTGCACCCAAAGTCACCAAAGGTTTTTGGCAGGCGTGTGAGGATGTCGGCGTTGATGAGGCGTTCATCGTGGCGCCGGTTGAATCTGGCTGGCCTGTTGAGGAGGGTGTCAGTGTGATTGGTGTCATGGACATTGCAAAGCGAATGCAAGCCCTCAAAAAAAAGGCCCAGTGAAAACCACCGGGCCTTTGCTTCAGAAAAAAAACGTCATTACTTAGAAATAACGCGAACCATTTCCAAGCACTTGTTGGAGTAACCCCATTCGTTGTCATACCAGCTGACAATTTTCACGAAGGTGCTGTCCAAGGCCAAACCTGCGTCGGCATCGAACACGCTGGTGCAAGGCTCGCCACGGAAATCAGTGGCCACCACTTTGTCTTCGGTGTAACCCAAGATGCCCTTCAAAGCGCCTTGTGATTGAGCTTTCATCTCTGCACAAATTTCTGCGTAGGTGGCTTCTGAGTTCAACTCAACAGTCAGGTCAACGACTGACACGTCTGAAGTGGGGACACGGAAAGACATACCTGTTAGCTTTTTGTTCAACTCAGGAATGACCACGCCCACCGCTTTGGCAGCGCCCGTGCTGGAAGGAATGATGTTTTCCAAGATGCCGCGGCCGCCGCGCCAGTCTTTGTTGCTAGGGCCATCCACCGTTTTCTGGGTGGCTGTGGCTGCGTGCACAGTGGTCATCAAACCGCGCTTGATGCCCCACTTGTCGTTCAACACTTTGGCCACAGGTGCCAAGCAGTTGGTGGTGCAAGAAGCGTTGGACACAATGGCTTGGCCAGCGTATTTGGCGTGGTTCACGCCAAACACGAACATGGGGGTGTCGTCTTTGGAAGGGGCAGACATCAGCACTTTCTTGGCGCCAGCGGCCAAGTGTTTTTCGGCAGACGCTTTGTCCAAGAACAAACCAGTGGCTTCGATCACGATGTCGGCGCCAACTTCGTTCCACTTGAGTGCAGAAGGATCGCGCTCTTGTGTCAAACGGATTTTGCGGCCGTTCACAATCAGGTTGTTGCCATCGACAGACACTTCGCCTTTGAAGCGGCCGTGCACGCTGTCGTACTTGAGCATGTAGGCCAAGTAGTCGGGCTCGAGCAAGTCGTTGATGCCGACCACTTCGATGTCAGAAAAATTTTGAACGGCGGCGCGGAACACCATGCGGCCGATGCGGCCAAAACCGTTGATACCTACTTTGATCGCCATGATCTATTTCCTTTAAAGTTAAATTTAAAACTGTTTCAAGCGCAGCTTTTATTTTTTCTGCAAAGCTGCTTGCACGGTTTCGGCCACGTTTTCTGCCGTGAAGCCGAAGTGTTTAAACAACACGGGCGCAGGTGCAGACTCGCCATAGGTGTCGATGCCGACCACCGCTGCCACCCCATATTTCCACCAGCCATCGGTGCTGCCCATCTCAACCGCAACGCGTGGCAAGCCAGCTGGCAAAACTTCAGATTTGTAGCTGCTGTTTTGACGGTCGAAGGTGGTGGTGCTGGGCATAGAGACCACGCGCACGCCAATTTTCTTCTCGGCCAACAACTCTTGTGCTTTCAAGGCCAACTGAACTTCAGAGCCTGTGGCAATGATCACGGCCTTGGCTTTGGCAATGCCCACGCGTGTGGGTTCTGCCAACACGTAAGCACCGCGGCTGATGTCGCCCAAATCGGACTTCGGTGCGTAAGGCAAGTTTTGGCGTGACAACAACAAGGCTGTGGGGCGGTCTTTGTTTTCCAAAGCCACGGCCCAAGCCACAGTGGTTTCGGCGGTATCCGCAGGACGCCACACATCGAGGCCAGGAATCAAACGCAAGCTGGCGGCGTGTTCAATAGACTGGTGTGTGGGGCCGTCTTCGCCCAAGCCAATAGAGTCATGGGTGAACACATGGATCACGCGTTGCTTCATGAGCGCTGCCATGCGAATGGCGTTGCGTGAGTAATCGCTGAAAGTCAGGAAGGTACCGCCGTAAGGAATGAAGCCGCCGTGCAAAGTGACACCGTTCATGATGGCGGCCATGCCAAATTCGCGCACGCCGTAGTTGATGTGGCGGCCCATTTGGCCCTTGTCATTTTTCACCACATCGCCGGCCAAGTTCATGCGAAGTGCAGGTGTTGAAGACGTGTTGGTGAGGTTGGAACCTGTGAGGTCAGCAGAGCCGCCCAGCATTTCAGGCAAGGCAGCCGTGAAAGCTTCCAAAGCCAATTGGCTGGCCTTGCGGCTTGCAACTGTTTCGGCTTTGGTGTGCGCAGCAATGACCGCGTCAACAGCGGTTTGTGCAAAGTTCTTGGGCAACTCGCCTTTCATGCGGCGCACAAATTCTTTGGCCATTGCGGGGTGAGCTGCTTTGTAGGCGGCAAACGCTTTGTTCCACTCGGCTTCGCGTGCTGCGCCGCTTTGCTTGGCATCCCAGTTGGCGTACACGTCTTTGGGAATGACGAAAGGCTCATGCGCCCAGCCCAAAGCTTCGCGTGTGAGTTTGATTTCTTCGGCGCCCAAAGGTTCGCCGTGCGCTTTAGAGGTGTTAGCGCGGTTGGGGCTGCCTTTACCGATCGATGTTTTGCAAACAATCAAGGTGGGTTTGTCGGCGCTGTTTTTAGCGTCAGCAATGGCTTTGCTCACAGCAGCAGCGTCATGGCCGTCCACTGCATCAATCACGTTCCAGCCGTAAGCTGCAAAACGCTGTGGTGTGTTGTCGATGAACCAAGGGGCCACTTGGCCATCAATGGAGATGCCGTTGTCGTCGTACATGGCAATCAACTTGTTGAGCTTCCAAGCGCCCGCCAAAGCGCATGCTTCGTGGCTGATGCCTTCCATCAGGCAACCATCGCCCATGAACACATAGGTGTGGTGGTCAACGATGTTGTGGCCAGGCTGGTTGAATTCGGTGGCCAACAATTTTTCGGCCAAGGCCATGCCCACAGCATTGGTGATGCCTTGTCCCAACGGACCGGTGGTGGTTTCAACGCCAGGGGTGATGCCCACTTCGGGGTGACCGGCGGTTTTGCTGTGCAACTGGCGGAAGTTTTTCAACTCAGTGATGGGCAGCGGATAGCCTGTGAGGTGCAGCAACGCATAAATGAGCATGGAGCCGTGGCCGTTGGACAAAACAAAGCGGTCGCGGTTGGCCCAGTGGGGGTTTTTGGGGTTGTGTTGCAAGTGCTCGCCCCACAAAGCCACAGCCATGTCGGCCATGCCCATGGGCGCACCAGGGTGACCCGAATTGGCTTGTTGAACAGCGTCCATCGCCAGGGCACGGATTGCGTTGGCCATTTGATGAGCTGCGGGTTGGGTGATTGCCATGGGGGCTCCAAAAAATAAGTCGGGGAAAATTAACAACTAAGCCCGATATTTTACTGCGCGGGAGCTTGCGCAACCCCTACAGCGTGGCAACATAGCGGCATGCGTTTGAATACCTTGGATTCCAATTTAGAACCTGCCACGCCAAAAGCTTGGCTTGGCACTTCAGACCTCAACCTGGCCACGGCCATGGTTTTGGCCGCGGGTCGTGGCGAACGCATGCGACCCCTCACAGATCAATCGCCGAAACCCCTGTTGAGGGTCCATGACAAGCCTCTGATGCAGTGGCACATGGAAGCTTTGGCCAAGGCTGGCCACCACGATCAATTGGTCAATACCGCCTGGCTGGGTGATCAAATTGAGTCGCGCTTCGGCCTGAATCCCGACTTGCCGCAGGGTGGACGCATTCGGCTGCGCTACTCGCATGAAGGCAAAGACTTTGGCTATGCCCTTGAAACAGCAGGTGGCATTGTTCGCGCCATGCCTTTTCTGGCGCCTATTTTTTGGGTGGTAGCGGGCGACATTTACGCCCCAAATTTCAAATTTGAGAACGATCAAGCCAACGCTTTTGAACGCAGTCACAACTTGGCACACATTTGGTTGGTGCCCAACCCTGCGCACAACCCGAGCGGTGACTTTGGTTTGGCAGACGACGGACAGGCCTTGAATTTGCCAAAACCCGGCAAGCTGTTCACGTTCAGCACCTTTGCGCTGTACAAAAAAGAATTCTTTGATACCCGTTGGACCGACATGCCAGAAGGCAATCCGCAAGGCAAAGCGGCGCCTTTGGCGCCGTTGCTGCGCGCAGCCATGGACCGTGGCCAAGTGGGTGCCAGCCTTTATACCGGTGCTTGGACCGATGTCGGTACCCCTGAGCGCCTCAGGGAATTAAATCAAATTTCACCGCCCGCTTAAACTTGTTCCACGTTCATTCAGTCTTCACAACATGACCTTTGATTCAACTTTGTATGCGCAACGCCGCGCTCAATTGGCCGCGCACATGGCGGCGCAAGCCCCCAACAGCATTGCCATCATCCCTACCGCGCCCGAGCGTCAACGCAATCGAGACAGTGATTTTTTGTTCAGGCATGACAGCTACTTTTACTACCTGACGGGCTTTACCGAGCCCAACGCCTGGCTGGTGGTCACCTCTGATGGCCACGCCAGTGTGTTTTGCCAACCCAAAGATCTGGAGCGAGAAATTTGGGATGGCGTGCGTTTGGGCCCTGAGGCTGCACCTGCCCACCTGGGGGTGAGCCAGGCTTGGTCAATCGCGGCACTGGATGCCAAGTTGCCCACGTTGTTAGAAAACAAGTCGGTGGTGTGGTACCCCTTTGCCACGCACAAAGACTTGTCATCTCGCATCGAGACGGGTCTGAATGCTGTGCGCGCCCGTGTTCGCTATGGCGCTTTGTGCCCAGAACAACAGCGCGATGTTTGTGGCATTTTGGATGAAATGCGCATGGTCAAAGATGACCACGAGTTGGCCATCATGCGTCGCGCCTCTCAAATCAGTGCGGGTGCTCACATACGAGCAATGCAGCGCTCTGCTGCCATGTTGCGTGCAGGACAAGAGGTTCGTGAATACCATCTGGACGCAGAACTGCTGCACGAATTCCGTCAGCACGGCTCGCAATACCCGGCCTATGGCTCTATCGTGGCCGGTGGCGCCAACGCCTGTGTGCTGCACTACCGCGCCGACGTCGCCCCTATCTTGAATGGTGACTTGGTGCTGATTGATGCTGGCTGTGAATTGGATGGGTATGCCAGTGACATCACCCGTACATTCCCTGCCAATGGCAAGTTCAGCCCCGCACAACGCGAGTTGTATGACCTGGTTTTGGCATCGCAGGAGGCGGCCATTGCAGCCACGCACGAAGGTGCACGTTTTGTCGATCCGCACGAAGCCACGGTCAAGGTGTTGGCACAAGGCATGCTGGATGTGGGCTTGCTCGATGCCAACAAAGTGGGCAACGCGCAAGACGTCATTGCCAACCGCAACTATTTTCAGTTTTACATGCACCGCACCGGCCACTGGCTGGGCATGGACGTGCACGACTGCGGCAGCTACGTTGAACCGACTGAGGTCGGCACTTACAGTGAGCGCAAAGACCCCTTAAGCGGCGAACTCATCAAAGACCGACCCAGCCGCATTTTGCGCCCCGGCATGGTGCTGACCATCGAGCCAGGCATTTATGTGCGCCCTGCACCTGGTGTGCCTGAACGCTTCCACAACATCGGCATTCGAATTGAAGACGATGCGGTGGTCACGGCCAATGGCTGTGAGCTGATCACCCGCGGCGTGCCCGTGAAAGCCGATGAGATTGAAGCCTTGATGCGCGGCTGAACTTTGTGTCAGGCCCATCCCAAGCGCATTTGTGCCAAGCTCAGTTGTGCGTCTAAGTTAAAACTCAGCATACTTTGAGTGCGGTTTTCCACAAGAAGACCGGTACGCACCCCGGTCTAAAATGAAACCATGCAGAACTTAAGCCCGTTCACCCAGTGAGTGGGCAGTTGCTGCGCAACAGGAGACAGAATATGACGAAGGTCAATGCAGAAGAACGACGCGCACAACTGCGCCGCGCGGCTCTCGAGTATCACGAGTTCCCAACCCCCGGCAAAATTTCCATTGCGGCCACCAAACAACTGGTGAACCAACATGATTTGGCCCTGGCCTACTCGCCCGGCGTGGCCGCACCTTGCGAAGAAATCGTCAAAGACCCAGCTGCTGCGTTCAAGTACACCAGCCGAGGCAATTTGGTGGGCGTGGTCACCAACGGTACCGCGGTGTTGGGCTTGGGTGACATTGGGCCCTTGGCTGGCAAGCCTGTCATGGAAGGCAAAGCCGTTTTGTTCAAGAAGTTCTCGGGCATCGATGTCTTTGACATTGAGATCAATGAGAAAGACCCAGAAAAACTGGTTGAAATCATTGCCTCCCTCGAGCCCACGTTCGGTGGCATCAACCTAGAAGACATCAAAGCGCCCGATTGTTTCTATGTCGAGCGCAAATTGCGTGAACGCATGAAGATACCCGTCTTCCACGACGACCAACATGGCACGGCCATCACAGTGGGCGCTGCTATTTTGAATGGCTTGAAAGTGGTGGGCAAAGATCCCAGCAAGGTCAAGTTGGTCACCTCCGGCGCAGGCGCTGCGGCCCTTGCTTGTTTGGGTTTGTTGGTCAAATTGGGCATTCCCCGCGAAAACATTTGGGTCACCGATTTGGCTGGACTGGTCTACGAAGGCCGCACCGAGTTGATGGACGAAGACAAGATTCAGTTTTCACAAAAAACCGCACAGCGCACCTTGGCCGAAGCCATAGAAGGTGCCGACGTGTTCTTGGGCTTGTCCGCTGGCGGTGTGTTGAAGCAAGACATGGTCAAAAAAATGGCCGCCAAACCCTTGATCTTTGCACTGGCCAACCCCAACCCAGAAATTTTGCCAGAGGATGTCAAAGCGGTCCGCGACGATGCCATCATGGCCACGGGCCGCACCGATTACCCCAACCAGGTTAACAACGTTTTGTGCTTCCCCTATATTTTCAGGGGCGCATTGGACTGCGGTGCCACCACCATCACCCAAGAGATGGAAATTGCGGCGGTCTACGCCATCGCCGAATTGGCCCAGGCTGAGCAAAGCGAAGTGGTGGCCGCGGCGTATGCCGGCGAGCCGTTGGTGTTCGGCCCCGAGTACTTGATTCCAAAGCCCTTTGACCCCCGCTTGATGATCAAAATTGCACCTGCAGTGGCGCAAGCCGCAGCTGACAGTGGCGTGGCTTCAAGGCCCATTGCAGACATGGAGGCGTATCGCGAGCGCTTGCAAAGCTTTGTGTATGCCTCAGGCACCACCATGAAGCCTATCTACACAGCGGCCAAACGCGGTTTGAAAAAACGCGTGGCCTACAGTGAGGGTGAAGAGGAACGCGTTTTGCGCGCCGCCCAAATTGTGTCGGACGAAGGCTTGGCGCGCCCCACCCTCATTGGCCGTCCAACTGTCATTGCCGAACGCATCGAGAAGTTTGGTCTGCGCTTGAAGGAAGAGTTGGACTACGACGTTGTGAACGTTGAAGATGACCATCGCTACCGCGACTTCTGGCAAACCTACCACCGCATGACGGAGCGCAAAGGCATCACGGTTCAAGTCGCCAAGATTGAAATGCGACGCCGTTTGTCCTTGATTGGCGCCATGTTGCTGCACAAAGGCGACGTGGACGGTCTCATTTGCGGAACGTGGGGAACCAATGCCACGCACTTACCGTATGTCGATCAGGTCATTGGCAAGCGAGCCGGTGTCAACACCTTTGCCTGCATGAATGGCCTGTTATTGCCCAATCGCCAAGTGTTCTTGGTCGATACGCATGTCAACTACGACCCCACAGCAGAGCAATTGGCCGAAATCACGGTCATGGCCGCGCATGAAATGAAGCGATTTGGCATTCGTCCCAAAGTAGCCTTGTTGTCTCACTCCAACTTTGGTACCTCGAATGAGCCAAGCGCTGTGAAGATGCGCCAGACGCTGGCTTTGCTGCAAAAGAACGCGCCTTGGCTGGAAGTGGATGGCGAAATGCATGGCGACATCGCCTTGGATGGCGATGCGCGCGCGCTGCAAATGCCCAACGGGACTTTGCATGGCGACGCCAATTTGCTGGTCTTGCCCAACATTGATGCGGCC
Organism: Limnohabitans sp.; assembly: GCA_030158125.1. Classification (GTDB taxonomy): domain Bacteria; phylum Pseudomonadota; class Gammaproteobacteria; order Burkholderiales; family Burkholderiaceae_C; genus Limnohabitans_A. The sequence goes on from JAOATL010000015.1 coordinate 262,279, forward strand.
AACATCTCTTACAACTTGCTGAAAACCGCCGCTGGCGGCAACATTGCGGTCGGCCCGGTCTTGTTGGGTGCTGCAAAGCCTGTTCACATCTTGACGCCAAGCGCCACGGTGCGCCGCATTGTCAACATGACCGCACTGACGGTGGCCGACGCCAACGCTGTTCGCTGACACAACAGTTGGCATCACTGCAAGGAAATCCCTCTGATTGGGGAAAGTACTTGCATTTTTTTGCACCATGCGGCACACTAGCGCCTTCGAATTTCCGGGTTTACCCGAGGATTTTGAGGGTTGTAAATGGGTATCAAAACGCTTAACTTTGCTGCTTTAGCCGTCAGTTTGGCGTTTTTCGCAGGTTCCTGCACCAGTTTGGTGCAGGCAAAATCGACGCCAAACGCAGTTGTTTCGGCACCCATCGCTGTACAGGAATTGCCCAAAGAGGGCCAAGAAACTTATTCACTCATCCGTCAGGGTGGGCCTTTTCGGTATGAAAAGGATGGATCTGTTTTTGGCAATCGTGAAAAGCTATTGCCTTCAGCAAAACGCGGTTTTTACCGCGAGTACACCGTCAAAACCCCAGGTGAAAGAAGCCGTGGTGCACGTCGTATTGTGTGTGGTGGCGAAGAGCCTCGCTTGCCGAAGCAGTGTTTTTACACGCAAGACCATTACACAAGTTTTCGCGAAATCGTGATGACGCCCTAAGCCAGGTGACCGCAGAATTTTGGAATGAATCAAGAGAAGGGTGTTTGCATGCAAACACTCGGTATTTGTCAATCAAAAGCCCACAAGGCTGGTTTTAAAAAATAAGAGAGTGAGAACGGCGATGGACAAGCCAATTCGACAGGACCAAGAGACACCTTTGAAGGGTGTGCGGACGAACATCGTCCAGTCGATTCGTGCATTTCGCGTGAGTGATTTGCAAGAAGCGGCTCAGGGTTTGGGACAGCATTTTCTGTATGCCAATTTGTCAAAGGCACAAAGCAAGCAAGACGTCTTGGACCTGATTGCCGCGCAATTCACATTGCCCACGCATTTTGGGAAAAACTTTGATGCTTTGTACGATTGCATGACAGACCCTCTGCACAAGTCGGGTCCTCAACCTGGTTTCATTGTGGTGCTGGAACAGATTCCGGCCAACACCAAGTTTGACAAAGAAGCCCGTGAGCAGTTGTTGGACATCTTCCGCGACACGGCCGATTATTGGGGCGACCGCAAGGTGCCTTTCCGTTGCTTCTACTCCTTCTCTGTGGCCCGTGCGGCCACGGCTGGCGCAGAAAAATTGGCAGACGCCACGCCTGAGCTCGATGCTGAAGGCGTAGAAATGCTGGCTGAGGAAGGCGAAAAAATGCCGACAGACAAGTTGGTCGACGTGTCGCCCTTGGCCTTGCGCATGAGCAGCCCCTTCAACGCCGGTTACTGGTTGGCTGCGGCTTAATCACCCAGCGCAAGCGCCAACAAAAACGGTGCACGCCAAAAGGCGGTGCACCGTTTTTTTTATGACCTTCAACATGGCATCAAGCGTTGAGGGCCATTGCCAAATGCAAGTACTCATCAACCGGCACTTCCTCGGCCCGTCGCTGTACATCGAATGTGCCCGCAAAATTTCGCTCTGTGAGCCAAGCGCCCAGCGTGTGCCTGAGCAGCTTGCGACGTTGGCTGAAGGCCACCTGCACCAGCTTCTCTAACAACTTGGGGTCGATGGCCGCAGGCGCGCTTCGGGGCACCATGCGGACAACGGCACTGTCTACACGTGGCGGGGGATCAAAGCTTTCCGGCGGTACAAAGAGCACATTTTCCATGGCGTAGCGCCATTGCAGCATGACCGACAAACGGCCGTAATCGGACGTTGCAGGAGATGCGACCATGCGGTCGATGACTTCTTTCTGAAGCATGAAATGTTGGTCTTCAATGACCGCGACATGTTCCAGCAAATGGAACAAGATGGGCGTAGAGATGTTGTATGGCAAATTGCCCACCACGCGCAACTTCTTGCCTGCTGCCAACGCCGTGAAGTCAACCCGCAACACATCAGATTCCACCACGGTGAGTTGCTTGTGAAGACGCAAGCGCAACGCCAAATCACGGTCTAACTCAATGACGGTGAGATGGCCCAAGCGTTCAACCAAGGGTTGTGTGAGGGCCGCAAGGCCGGGCCCAATTTCAACCATGGGTTGACCAGCTTGGGGTGCAATGGCATCGACGATGGCATCAATGATGCCGCCATCTGACAAGAAGTGCTGACCGAATCGCTTGCGTGGGATGTGTTTCATTGGGGTGCGTCGCGCAATTCAACATAGGCACGACCACGCAGTTCTTCAACCCAAGCGGCATACATCTCGTCTATTTTTTTCTCGCGCAATTGGCTGCGAACCATCTCGCGCTGCTCGCGCACCGTCAAGGGCACTTCGCGGCGTTCCATGACTTGGATGAGGTGCACACCAAAGCGTGACACCAAAGGATCGCTGATTTGCCCAGGACGCAAGCGCGCCATCACTTCTTCAAACTCGGGCACAAATTGACCGGGGCTGGCCCAACCCAAATCACCGCCAGTTTGTGCGCTGCCGTCTTGTGAAAATTGACGTGCCAAGTCGGCAAAGTCAGAACCTGCTTGAATGCGTTGTTTGTAAGTCAGTAAACGATTGCGCGCGGCGCTTTCATTCAGTTCATTGCTGAGGCGCAGCAGGATGTGACGCGCGCGAGTTTGAACCATCAGGGTGCTGCTCAACTCACTTTGTTTTTTGTCGAGTACTTTTAAAATGTGAAAGCCGGCACCAGAGCGCACAGGTTCTGAGATGTCACCTTTGCCCAAACTTTGCGTGCTGTCGACGAACAAGGTGGGATAGCGGTTGGCAGGACGCAAGCCCATTTCACCGCCATTGGCACCTTTGTCGGCCGCTTGGGAAAGCGTTGCTGCCAGCGTGGCAAAATTTTCACCCGCTTTGGCGCGCTTCGATATTTGCAAGGCCTTGTCTTGCAAATCGGAGACCTCTTTGGCCGATGCATTTTCAGGCACGGCCACCAGAATCATGGCCAAGTTCAAGTCGATGGGTGGGGCTGCTGCGGGTTGACCGGCCTGCTGCGATTGGATGAATTGTTCAACGTCGGTGTCGGAAATGCGAGCGCGATTGTCAACTTCACGCTCGCGCAATCGGCTGATCATGAGTTGGTTGCGCATTTGCTCTCTGAATGCAGCAACACTCAAGCCTTCGATGGCAACGCGTTTGTACAACTCTTCTTTGGAGACTTGGTTTTGACGCGCGATGTTGGCTTCCGCTTGGTCGACTTCTGAATCGTCTACGCGAATGCCGTTGTCGCGCGCTTGCTGCAGTTGCGCCTTCTCATTGATCAACTGGTCTAAGGCCTGCTGAGTGAGTGCTGTGGCATTGGGTTTTGGGCTGCCCGGCGCCGCTTGTTTTTCCAAGCGAAGTTTGAGGTTCTGTACGTCGTTGTTGGTGATGGGTTCTGAGTTCACCACAGCCACGATGTAATCGGCGGCGCGAGCTTTGGTCAAACCTTGCGCAGAGGCATTGGGGGCCAGTCCCGCAACAGCCAACAAGCTGAGGCCGAAACCCAAGCCGATCAGTGCGTGCAGCAATTTGCTTTTGGGGTGACGCCACAAACGGCCAGATGGCTGCGTGCTTGCATTCAAAGAGAAAGAGTTAGTCATATGAGGTGAATCTGCTGGTGGGCGCCAAGTCTTCGCGGAGATACTGGTAACGGGGGATATTGTCGCGCAATGTTTTCAGCGGGCTGGAGCCGACGCGTGCCAAACCCACAAATTCGAGTTGGAACAAAATTCGGCTGCGAGAGGTGCTGGTGGTACTTTGAAGTCGCTCGTACACAACGCGGCCCAGCCAGCAACCCGCGTCGTACTCAAAGCCCAGAAGGGTGTCGACCATTTTGCGATCTTTGAGGCTGAAGTTCATCCGGCCTACGCTGTACCAGCGGTCTGCACCCAAGCCTTGGCCAGGGGCCCATGTTTGCCCCGGCGCGGTGTCCGCACTGCCAAAGGAGAAGTCGCGCAAAGGCCATTGCCAACCGAGGTCAATTTGCTCGCTTTGGTCACGCGTTAGGCGATAGGCTGTGTTGAACACGCGGTAAGGGCTGGGGTTGAAGCGCGTGGTGAGCGTGGTGCGGGTGGTGCGATGCGTTTGCGCGTCGAACTGCAAGGTGGAATCGAATGTCCAGCGGTTGTCCCATCGCAGTCCTGCGCCCAGCAAAATGTCGCTGAAACCCGATGCTACGGGCAGCTCGCCCGGTAACCTGACCCGTTGATCAGAAAAGCGATAGCGCTGGGCGATACCAAAGCGCGCCAACTCAGCGCCAGTGCCGGCATCAAACAAGCGGCTGTTGACGCCCAATGTGACCAAGTTGTTGTCGGCAATGCGATCTTGACCTACGTACGGATTCTCGGAATAGACCGTGGTGAGGTTGAAGTCTGTGGCGCCACTGTCGTAACTGGGCAGTTGGGTTTGGTCTTTGTACGGTGTTCTGACAAAAAACGCGCGCGGCTCGAGGGTTTGCCGCAGGCCTCGGCCAAAGAAAGATGCGTCGCGTTCGTAGACCAGCCCCGTGTCTAAGCTGAAGGTGGGTAACAAACGGTTGCTTTCAGATTGACCATTGGCCAAAGGCGTGTCCAATTGATAGCGCGTGCCGTGCAGTTGAATTTTGGGGATGACAAAACCCCAAGGCTTGAGCCAAGGGTGGCTGATTTGCGCTGCGGCATAGCTGCGCTGGCCATTGCGCAAGATGGCACTGGTACCGCCGGGGATTTGGCTGTAATCGGCCTCAAAGCGCGTGGTGTCAGCGGTCAGTCCAACATCAAAACCCTGGACATCCCACTTGTTGTAACGCGCCACCACTTGTGGTGAACGGTCGTAGGGTGGGGTGATCGGGGAGCTGATGTCTTGCAGGGTTTGAAATTTCAAAACTTGCGTCATCAAGGTCCAGTCGCCTTGGCCCCAATACACGCTGCCAGAAGCGGGCAACAGCCGCTGTGTCAAAGACAAGCCAGCACGTGGAAAGTCACGCCAGTAGTTGTCGTCGCTGACACGGTTTAAATTCACATTCACACCCAAACGACCCAAAACGCTGTTGCCGGTGTCAATGCCGCCCAGGTGCTGCGCAGACAAGCCCCAGCGCGACTGTTGGCGCAGGGTGTCGTTGGGCATCATGTTGAGCCGAGCTTGCCCCTGACTGTCTGTTTCCAAATAACGAAACTCTGAATCGAGCGCGACCCCCCGCTTGGTCATGACCGTGGTGGTCAAGGTGGCATCACGGTTGGGGGCAATGTTCCAGTAGTAAGGCGAAGAGACTTCGATGCCGCTGACCGTGTCAATGCCAATGAGGGGTGCCAGCAAGCCAGACTGCCTGTCGTTGTTCAAAGGAAAGGTCAGCGACGGGGCGGCCAAAATGGGCACATCTTTGAAGCGCAGTTGCAAGTCTTTGGCTTGAACGGTGTTGTCTTCTTCGTTGATCTGCAAGCTGGCCGCTTTAAGCACCCATTCTGGCAGCCAACTGGGTCCAGGAACGCGCGAGCACGTGGTGTATGTGGCGTTTCGAATCACGGCACGTTGCGCATCTAAGAATTCAATGTCAGTCGCTTGCCCATGGCCGCCGCCCTTGAGCAAGCGATAGGCGGGCTGTGAAAACGTGCCTTGAAACGAGTCTGCTTGCAGTGTTAAGGCGGTGCCTTCAAACACATTGCCTTCGCGGCTAATCTTCACCTGCCCTTGTGCTTTGAGGGTGTCTTGCGTTTGGTCGTATTCAATGCGCTGGGCTCGGACTGTCAAACCTTGTTTTCGCAAGCTGGCGTCGCCTTCAATGAGCAAGTCAAGGTCGGGCCGTGCTTGAAGACGCTGTCCTGAAACAAACAAAGGGGACTGTTTGCGCTCGATGTCGGAGATTCTTTCTGCCAAGCGGATGCTGTTTTTCAGAACCACACCAGAGGCTGCTGGCGCTGTTGGGGGCGGGGCCATGTGCCCCTTTTCTTGCGCGCCACTTGGCAATTGCCACAGCAATGCGCCCCACAAAGTCAGGGCTTGTGCAAGCTTTTGTTTCTGAAATGTGTGGGTGGTCTTCAAAGGGCGGTCATCCGGTAGGACGGGTGTTTGTAGAATGGATTATCCATGAGTGCCGCCCTTGTGCATCACGCAATGTGAACGGGCGCCATTTGCCGTCGATTTTTTACTGGAATGAGACCTTGAATTCGGATCAGACATCAAACGCCCCTGTGACGTGGGCAGACCCTCAGCGTCAGTTGGCTTGCGAGGCGTGGCTTCAGTCCTTGGTTGCCACACGGGGTGTTTTGCCGCACACCCTGCGCATTGCGTCTGCGGATGCCAGCTTTCGACGCTACTTAAGGGTTGACAGCCAGTCAGGCGCCAGCCTGATCGTGATGGACGCCCCGCCCGATAAAGAAAATTGCGAGCCTTTTGTCAAAGTGGCCAAGTTGATGCAAGCGGCCGGCTTGAAAGCGCCAGAGGTCTTGGCCTGGAACGCGCCACAAGGCTTCATGCTGCTCACGGACTTGGGCGACAAGACCATGATGTCAGCCATCAATCCGCAAAACGCGCAGGCCAATCATGGTCTGTACATGCAAGCGGTCGATGCGTTGATCGCCTGGCAGCTGTCTTCTAAGCCGGGGCTCTTGCCGCTTTACGACCAGGCATTGCTTCAGCGCGAATTGAGCCTGTTCCCCGATTGGTACCTGTCGCAGCACCGCGGGCTGACTGTAGAAGGCAAGATGCGCAACACCTTGGACCATGCCTTTCAAATGGTGATCGCGCGCAATTTGGCCGCGCCATCGGTGTTCGTGCACCGAGACTTCATGCCGCGCAATTTGATGATGCCCACAGGTTCAGATTTGGCTTTAGGTGTTTTGGATTTTCAAGATGCGGTTTATGGCCCGGTCACCTACGATGTGGCCAGCCTGATGCGCGATGCATTCCTCTCTTGGGAGGAAGACTTTGTGCTGGACGTCACCATTCGCTATTGGGAAAAAGCCCGCAAAGCCGGCCTGCTCGATTTCGAAGATTGGCACCAAGACTTTGGCGCCTTTTACCGTGCGGTGGAGTGGATGGGCTTGCAGCGACACCTTAAAGTGGCGGGCATTTTCGCGCGCCTCACTTTGCGCGATGGCAAAGAAAAGTACTTGGCCGATGCGCCGCGTTTCATTGCCTACATTCGGGCCACAGCGTCTCGTTACATTGAACTCAAACCTTTGCTGCGTTTGATCGAAGAGGTCGAAGGCACCGACGGTGTCACAGGCTTTGCTTTTGGCCGAATGTAAAACCATGTCTCAGTTGCCACGTTTTCATTGCCCTTCGGCCCTGCAACCAGGGGACGAACTCGATTTGCCTGCAGGCACCGCGCGGCATGTGCAAGTTCGCCGAATGCAGCCGGGTGATGAGATCACCTTGTTCAATGGCGAGGGGGGTGAATGTGTGGCCACCATCACGCGCATGGGTCGCAGTGATGTGGGTGTGCGTGTCGTGCAACACATCGAAGTCGAGCGCGAATTGTCTGTTCGCATCCACCTGTGGGCCGGTATCACGGCCAACGAACGCATGGACTGGCTGCTTGAAAAAGCCACCGAATTGGGCGCCAACACGCTCTTGCCCATCACCGCCGAAAGAAGTGTCCTGAAGCTCAAGGGTGAGCGTGCAGACAAAAAACTTGCCCACTGGCAGGCCATTGCTGTGGCATCCAGTGAGCAATGCGGTCGCAATCGCGTTTTGCAGGTGGCGTCGCCACTCACTTTGACACAGGCCATTGCCGCTTCGCCCCACCCAGCACCGAGCACCCGTTGGATTTTGTCATTGGCCAATGGCACCCAAAGTTTGCAAGAAGCCCTGCGTGCTTTGCCGCCCACTGAGGGCGCTTCAGCGCAAGAAATCGTGCTCTTAAGTGGTCCCGAGGGCGGACTCAGTCCAGCGGAAGAAGCAGAAGCCTTGGCTGCCGGCTTCTTGCCTGTGAGTTTGGGTCAACGGGTCTTGCGAGCCGAAACCGCACCTGTCGCCGTTTTGTCTGCTGTGGGCTTGCTGATCTAGATACACTCGGGTGTATGAACCCAAATCTGTTTTTATTGGCCTTGTGCCAAGGTCTGTTCCTGACCAACAACGTGACCTTCATCGCCATCAATGGCTTGGTGGGCTTGAGTCTGGCGCCGGTGGGGTGGATGGCCACTTTGCCAGTCATGGGCTATGTGGTGGGCGGCGCGCTGTCAACAGGCTTGGTGGCCAAGTCGCAAGCCAAATGGGGACGTCGAGTGTCCTTTCAGTTGGGGCTGCTGGTGGGCTTGTTGTCTGCGATCTTGTGCGCCTATGCCGCCTACACCCAAAACTTTGCGTTGTTAACCGTGGCCACGTTGGTGGCGGGTTATTACAGTGCCAATGGCCAGCTCTATCGCTTTGCGGCTGCAGAACTGGCCGAGGCTTCATTTCGCGAGAAGGCCGTATCGTGGGTCATGGCCGGAGGTTTGATTGGTGCCATCTTGGGGCCTAACCTGGCCTCCAAAAGCAAAGGCTGGTTTGAGACACCGTTCATGGGCGCCTATGTGGCGCTCACGGTGGTGGCTGTCTTGGGCATGGTGCTGATGCACTTTGTCAAGTTTCCCCCCGTTGTTGAAAAAGCCAAAGGCAGCTCGGAAGGTCGGCCTTTGGCTGAAATCGTGAAGCAACCTGTGTTCATCGTGGCCGCGGTCTCGGCCGCCATGAGTTATGGCGTGATGAACTTGTTGATGGCCGCCACCCCCTTGGCCATGCAAGTGTGTGGTTATCAGTTCAGTGATGCGGCACTGGTGCTGGAATGGCACGTGATTGGCATGTTTGCGCCGGGCTTCTTCACGGGCCACCTGATTAAAAAATTTGGCACCGTGCAAATCATGGCAGTGGGCGTGCTGTTGAATTTTGTGTGCATCGCCGTGGCGCTGTCGGGCACCGACCTCAACCAATTCCTGGTGGCCTTGTTCTTGTTGGGTGTGGGTTGGAACTTTGTGTTCACGGGCAGCACCACTTTGTCGATGAACGCTTGGCGCCCTGAAGAGAAAGACCGTGGTCAAGCTGCGATCAACTTCTGCGTGTTTGCCACCATGGCCTTCACTTCATTTGCTTCAGGCGCGCTGGTGACCACGCAAGGCTGGACGTGGTTGAACTACGGCTCCTTGGTGCCAGTGATGCTGATTGCACTGTCGCTGGCTTGGCTGGTATGGCGCCGAAAAAAACCGCTGTAACCCAATTGTGAAACCCCATCGCACAGTGGCGAAGGGGCTTCAGAATATCAGGGCAGCGATGCCATCACCTCGGCCACAGAGGCCGTGAGTTTTTTGGCATAGGGTACATGCAAGAACTCGTTGGGGCCGTGGGCATTGCTCTTGGGTCCTAACACACCACACACCATCATTTGTGCTTTAGGGAAACCTTGGCTGAGCATGCTCATCAAGGGAATGGTGCCGCCTTGCCCGATGTAACCCACCGATGCGCCAAAGTGCGATTGGCTGGCAGTTTGCAGTGCCTTCTCGAACCAAGGTGTACTGCTGGGTGCGTTCCAACCAGTGGCGCCACCATTGGATTCAAACGTGACACGTGCTTGATACGGTGCGTTGTCTTCCAGCAAGGTTTTCATTTCTGCCACAGCAGAGGCTGCGTCCACCAAGGGTGGCAAACGCAAACTGAGCTTGAAGGCTGTGTAGGGGCGCAATACATTGCCGGCATTTTCCAAAGAAGGGAAACCTTCAGCACCTGTCACGCTCAGTGTGGGCGTCCAAGTGCGGTTGAGCAAAGCTTGCAAGGGGTCTGTGGTGGTGGGCAGTGCAAAGGTGGTGGCGCCACCGCAGTCGTAGTGTGCCCAAGGAAACCGTTTGTAAACCTCTTCGCCCAAGATGCCGGCGGTGGCTTTGGCTTGTGCCAAACGGTCGGCGGGCACTTCGCAGTGAAAACTGGCGGGCAATAAGCGCCCCGACTTGCTGTCTTCCAAGCGGTCAAGCACTTGGCGCATGATGCGGAAACTGGACGGCACCAAGCCAGATGCGTCGCCTGAGTGAATGCCCTCAGTCAAGATTTCAACTTTCAAGGTGCCACTGGCCATGCCGCGCAAGCTGGTGGTGAGCCAAAGTTGGTCATAGTTGCCAGCGCCGCTGTCTAGGCAAATGACCAAACCCACATCACCCAAACGAGGACGCAAGCTGTCGATGTAGGGCAACAAATCGTAAGAGCCTGACTCTTCGCAGGTTTCAATCAAACCCACAATGCGCGGGTGCGGCGTGTTCTGATTTTTGAGCGCTTGCACCGCGGCAATGCTGGCGTAGGCAGCGTAGCCATCATCGGCGCCGCCGCGGCCATACAACTTGCCTTCTTCGTACTTGGGTGTCCAAGGGCCAAGGTCGTTGCGCCACCCGCTGAACTCGGGTTGCTTGTCAAGGTGGCCGTACATCAACACGGTTTGGCCAGAGCCTTCAGATTGGGCGCGCGTGGCGGGAATGTCGAAGTACAGAACAGGCGTGCGGCCTGGTAAACGAATGATTTCCAAGGTGAGTCCGGCCACCTTCTGCGCTTCAATCCATTGTGCCGTTTGACGCAGCACGGTGTCGAGGTAGCCATTGGCTTCCCAGTTGCTGTCAAAGGACGGTGACTTGGCAGGAATCTCAATGTACTGCGTGAGTTCTTTGAGAATTGTGGTGTCCCAAGCTTGCGTCACATCGCGCAGCGCCGTTTCGGCATTCAGTAAACCAGCCGGCATTTCTTTGTGAAGAGGTGCGTTCATGTAGGACTCCAAAAATTCAAACAGATTTCAGCCAAGACAAACCGCGCGAGGTGCCACCACCGGTGGTGTCTGCGGGCACGTACTCGCAGCCAATCCAACCTTGCCAGCCACATTCTGCCGACAGACGGTCAATCAGGTCAAACAAGTACGGCCAATTCAATTCACCGGTGCCGGGTTCGTGGCGCAAGGGCACATCGGCAATTTGAAAGTGACCCACCTTGCCCGTGGGCAAGTAGCGCTCAATTTTGGTGGTGACATCGCCTTCCACGATTTGGCAGTGGAACAAATCCATCTGCACTTTCAGATTGGGCTGGTTCACCTCGGCCAAGATCTCGTGCGCATGGTCTTGGCGGTTGACAAAAAATCCGGGAATGCCGCGCTGGTTGATGGGTTCAAGCAGCACATCCAGGCCGGCACTTTGCGCTTCTTGGCAAGCCCACTTCAAATTGGCCACCAATGTTTTTTGTGCTTGCTCGCGCGACACGCCGGCCGGCAGGACCCCGGCCATGGAATGTATGCGGGGGCAATTGAGGACTTCTGCGTAACGCAGGGCGCGGTGCACCCCTGCTTTGTATTCTGATTCTCGACCTGGGATACAAGCCGTGCCGCGATCACCGCGGTCCCACGCACTCAAGGTTGTGGCATCGTCGCTGCCGCCGGGGGGCATGTTGAACAAGACTTGTTGCAAACCGTTGCCTTTGAGTCGTGCGGCCAGTTCTTCGGCGGCATAGGCGTAGGGGAACAAATATTCGACCGCCTTGAAGCCATCTTTGGCCGCCGCTTCGAATCGATCTAAGAAATCCATGTCGGGGTACATCATGGACAGGTTGGCGGCAAATTGAGGCATGGTGTGCTTTCAAGAAAATTGTCGGTGTCAGATGGCGCGGCGTTTCCGCAATGTGTGGTTTCAGTGCAAGTTCACCAAGCCGCGCCAAAATTCTGACGCAATTCTTCGATCTGCGCATCCGATAAATTTTCGGGCAGATGAGGTGCCAGGTTTTGAACCAGCTTGGCGGTTTCTTCCAACTCTTCCAGCGTGGCCATGGCCTGCGTTAAATCCTGATGCCACACATTAGGACCCAAGCGCGACAACATGACTGCGCGAATGGGCGTGTCCACTTTCGCATAGTGAAGAATGGCATCGGCCACAGCATCGGCGGCCAACACATCGCCAGGACGGAAATAAGGAATCAGGGGCACATGGCCGACCTTCATCACAAAGTAAGGCGTGATGGGGGGCAACAACTCAGGTCCTTTGGCACGCAAGCTCACACCCACGCAATGCGTGCTGTGGGTGTGAATGACACAGCGCGCAGGCCAACTGCCCGCTGCGTGATCGGAGGCTTCATAAATTTTGCGATGCAGGGCAATGGTTTTGCTGGCGCGTTTGCCACTCAGTTGGTGGCCTTCGTGATCGAGCAGCGCCAAATCTGCAGGATCTAAAAAACCCAAGCAGGCATCGGTGGGGGTGATTAAAAAACCGTGGTCCAAACGCACGCTGATGTTGCCAGCCGTGGCATGGACATAACCGCGCTGAAACAGGCTTTCACCCACACGGCATATTTCTTCGCGTGCTTTGGCTTCGCTCATGTTCACAGCGGCCGTCATGCAGTGGTCTCCGCCAAGACGTTCAATGCTTTGGTAAAAAAGTCGGGGGTGCCAAAGTTGCCAGACTTTAAAGTGAGGTGTCCTGCCGGGTGTTGCGGTGCAAAACACCATGGCACGCCAGGATCAATTTGCGGGCCGATTTGCATTTGGGTGATGTTCAAAGCTTGCACACATGCACCCGAGGTTTCGCCGCCGGCAATCACCCATTGCTTCACGCCCAATGCTTGAAGGCCAAGGCACACTTGCGCCAAGGCCGACTCCATCCATTCGCCGGCTTGCTCGCGGCCAAATTTGGCCTGCACTTTTTGCAAGGTATCGGCATCCGTGGTGGCATACACCAGGACAGGGCCTTGTGCTAACAAAGGTTTGGCCCAAGCCAATGCAGCTTCTACATCGGCTTTGATTTGTGCGGGCACATCTTGCGTTGTCCAATTGAGGGGTTTGAATTGCCAACTGGGTCGGCCCGTTGAAATGTAGTGCGCCACTTGGCCTTGCGTGGCCAATGAACAACTGCCTGACACAATGGCTTGATGACCAGTGGGTGCCGGCAATGCGGCCGCTTGTGCAGAAGATTGCAAACCCCAATTGCCAGGCAAGCCAATGGCCACGCCAGAGCCGGCGGTTACCAAGGGCATGCCTTTCAGCGCAGGGCCCAAAGTTTTCAAATCGTCGTTGCTGGTGGCGTCCACAATGGCGACGCCCACACCGTCTGCTTCAAGTTGCTTGATTTTGTCGGCAATGGCCTGTGTGCCCTTGGCCAGGGTGGTGTGATCGATCAAGCCCACCTTGCGTTTGGTTTGCGCTTGCATCACGCGTACCAGGTTGGCATCGGTCATGGGTGTCAGCGGATGGTTCTGCATGCCGCTTTCATTCAGCAAGACAGCACCTGCAAACAGATAGCCTTTGAACACTGTGCGGCCGTTGTCGGGAAAAGCCGGTGTGGCAATGGTGAACTTGCAATGGAGTGCATCCATCAAAGCTTCGGTGACGGGGCCAATGTTGCCTTCGGGCGTGCTGTCAAACGTGGAGCAATATTTGAAATAGATTTGCTCGGCACCTTGTGCCTGCAACCATTGCAAAGCTTCTAGCGATTGCGCAATCGCTTCGTTCGCAGGAATGGTGCGAGATTTCAAAGCCACCACCACGGCATCAACCGCTGAAGACAGTGGCGCTGTAGGCACCCCAAAGGTTTGCATCACACGCATGCCCGAGCGAACTAAATTGTTGGCCAGGTCGGTGGCGCCTGTGAAGTCGTCCGCAATACAAGCTAATTTCATGTTGATCGCCTTTAGAGTTTGTCAGCTGCGTGGCGCTAGATTTATTTTGCTTTGGGCAATTCAATGCCAGGGAAAATTTTGATCACAGCACTGTCATCTTCTTTGGCAAAGCCAGCCGTGCTGGCTTGCATGAACATTTGATGCGCCGTGCTAGAGAGCGGCAATGGAAATTTGCTGGCGCGCGCCATGTCTAGCACAAGGCCCAAATCTTTCACGAAAATATCCACCGCAGACAGGGGCGTGTAATCGGCCGCTAACACGTGCGCCATGCGGTTTTCAAACATCCAACTGTTGCCAGCACTGTGCGTGATCACTTCGTACAGTGCATCGGGGTCGACACCTTCACGCAAGCCCAGCGCCATGGCTTCTGCGGCAGCTGCAATGTGCACGCCAGCCAACAGTTGGTTGATGATTTTGACTTTGCTGCCCGCGCCCGCGCTGTCACCCAGTTTGTAAACCTTAGCGGCCATGGCATTCAAGAAGCTTTCTGCTTTTGCATACGCTTCTGGTGTACCGGCTGTCATCATGGTCATCTGACCCGATGCCGCCTTGGCTGCACCACCGGAGATGGGCGCGTCGATGTACAGCAAGCCTTTGTCGTTGAGTGTCTTTTCCAAGCCCACAGAAAATGCAGGGTCGACGGTAGAGCACATCACAAACACACTGCCGGGTTTGAGGTGGTTGATGCAGCCCGATTGCGCAGTACCGTCGCCCATCAACACCGATTCAGTTTGTGCCGCATTCACCACCACCGAAACCAACACATCGGATGCTTTGGCGATGTCCGCCAAACTGGCGCAAGCCACGCCCCCTTCGGCTGCAAACTTTTGTGCCACTTCAGCGCGCACATCAAACACATTCACCACATGGCCGGCACGGCGCAATGACTGCGCCATGCCCATGCCCATGGCGCCCAAGCCAATGACGCCTACGCTTAATGAGTTGCTCATGAATTATTCCCCTGCGACGGTTAACATGATCTTGCCAATGTGCTGTGACGACTCCATCAGTGCATGGGCTTGTGAAGCGTCGTTCAAATCGAACACTTTGTAAATGACGGGCGCCACGGTTCCGGCGGCCAGTAAGGGCCAAACTTGCTGCTTTAGCTCGTTGGCAATTTGTGCTTTGTCTGCTGCACTGCGAGGACGCAAAGTGGAGCCTGTAAAGGTCAAGCGCTTGGCCATGAGAGAGACCCAATCGACCTCTACTTTGGAAGGTTGCAAGAACGCAATTTGCAACAGGCGACCTTCAATGGCCAGCGCTTTCAAATTGCGTTGCATGTAGCTGCCACCCACCATGTCCAAAATGGCATTCACACCTTTTTGATCGGTCAGCTTGAGAACCTCTTCAACATAGTCTTGGGTCTTGTAATCGATGGCCACATCGGCGCCCACTTTTTTGCAGGCTGCCACTTTGTCTGCATTGCCGACCGTGCAAAAAACTTTGGCGCCAAATGCATGCGCCAGTTGAATGGCGGTGAGGCCAATGCCCGAAGAGCCGCCATGGATCAAAATGCTTTCGCCAGCCTTTAACTTGCCGCGTTGAAACACGTTGGTCCACACCGTGAAATAATTTTCGGGTAACGCTGCGGCTTGCAACATCGAGTAGCCTTTGGGGATGGGCAGTGCTTGGCCTTCGGGCACCGTGACGTATTCGGCATAAGCACCGCCGTTGGTGAGTGCGCAGACTTTGTCGCCCAATTGCCAGTGAGTGGCACTTTCACCCAGCGCCACCACTTCACCTGAGACCTCCAAGCCGACGATGGTTGATGCGCCGGGAGGGGGTGGGTATTTGCCGCTGCGTTGCAAACAATCGGGCCGATTGACACCTGCGAAAGCCACCCTGACCAAGACTTCGCCTTTTTGAGGTGTGGGGATGGGGCAAGTGCTGGGGCTTAAAACTTCTGGCCCTCCGCCAGTGCCATGGTCAACAAATTTCATGGTGGATGGAAGCGTCATGGAAGTCCTTTGCTTGGCTGATGAAACAGCGTTAACCTTTTAATTTAAAAACGGCCGTGCCCGCCATGAGGTTGGGCCAGCCTCGAACTTCTTGGCCTTCTTGCAAGCCAAAGCTGTCGATGATCTTCAAATGATTTTGTGTGGCCAGTTGCGCAAAATCAGCATAGGTGCCTACGCGAATGTTGGGCGTGTCGTACCACTGATATGGCAAGCGCTTGGTGACAGGCATGCTGCCCGTCAAGATGCTCAAACGATTGGGCCAGTGCGCAAAATTGGGAAAGGCCAAAATACCGGTGCGACCGACGCGCACCGTCTCGCGCAACATAACCTCTGCATTGCGCAAATGTTGAAGGGTGTCAATTTGCAAGACCACGTCAAAAGACTGATCGGCAAACATGGTGAGGCCTTCGTCCAAATTCAGTTGCAGCACATTCACGCCCCGTTTGATGCAGGCTTGAATGTTGACGTCATCAATCTCGACGCCGTAACCAGTGCAACCGCGATGCGTTTGCAAATAATCCAAGAGCGCACCATCACCACAGCCCAAGTCCAAAACGCGCGCACCTTCAGGCACCAGGCGCGCAATGGCGTGCATGTTCACGTGTTCACTCATGCGGGGCCTCCCATCGTCAAAGTTCTGGCGATGTTGTCAAAATAAGAGCCCACCACATTCATGTAACGTGCATCGTTCAGTAAAAAGGCGTCGTGGCCGTGCGGTGCATCGATTTCGGCGTAACTGACGTCGCGTTTGTTGTCGAGCAAGGCGCGCACCATTTCACGGCTGCGCGCAGGAGAGAAGCGCCAGTCGGTGGTGAAGCTGACCAACAAGAACTTGCAAGCGGCTTGTGCCAGCGCTGCCGTCAAATCGCCGCCCAAAGTTCGTGCAGGGTCGAAATAATCCAGGGCCCGCGTGATCAAGAGGTAGGTGTTGGCGTCAAAGTACTCGCTGAACTTGTCGCCCTGATAGCGCAGATAACTTTCAATTTGGAATTCCACATCTTGCGTGGAGTAGCGGTAACCCGTTGCGTTGTGGGTGACGGCTTCACGCAGTTGACGTCCGAATTTTTCATTCATAACGTCGTCACTGAGGTACGTGATGTGGCCAATCATGCGGGCAATGCGCAAGCCACGTTGCGGCACGACACCGTGCTTGTAATAGTGACCGCCATGAAAATCTGGGTCTGTGACGATGGCGCGGCGCGCCACTTCGTTGAACGCAATGTTCTCGGCCGTGAGGTTGGGCGCGCTGGCCACCACCACGGCATGCGCCACACGTTCTGGATAACGCAGTGCCCACGACAAAGCTTGCATGCCGCCCAAACTGCCGCCCATGACGGCGGCCAAGGTTTGAATGCCAAGGGTGTCCAGCAGGCGGGCTTGTGCATCCACCCAGTCTTCCACTGTCACCACAGGGAAATTGGCGCCATAAATTTCACCCGTATCAGGGTGCGCATGCATCGGGCCAGTTGAGCCAAAGCAAGAGCCCAAGTTGTTCACGCCAATGACAAAAAAGCGGTTGGTGTCGACAGCTTTGCCGGGGCCAATCATGTTGTCCCACCAGCCTTCACTTTTGTCTTGGCCAGGGTACACGCCAGCCACATGGTGAGAGGCGTTCAAGGCATGACAGATGAGCACGGCATTGGATTTGTCGGCATTCAAGGTGCCATAGGTTTCGTAGGCCAGGTGATAGGCACGAATAGAGGCGCCACTTTGCAAGGCAAGTGGTGCTTCAAAAAACATCGACTGTGGCGTAGCGATCAAAGGCATGAATCCATCAACCCAGAAATGAGTCTAAAAGTGAGCCAAACGGAACCCGAAAAAAAACCGGTTCAGCTGAAAAAGCGAAACCGGTGGAACTGGTTCTCTCTTTAGCTGAATTTACAAACGATTGAGTTTGCGCGCCCGCAAGCTGGAGCAAATCGGCGCAAGCACAGTATAAAGGCTCTCTCGTAAAAAAGTCACTCAGGGCGCTGCGGCGACAGCTGGTGTTGCGGGGGCCGGCGAGGCGGGGGCTTGCGCACTTGGGCCGCCCCACAAGGCCAGTGCGCCCAAGATTGCAAAGATCACAGCGGAAACTCGGTGCACCAGTGTCAGCGAAATTTTGCGAGTGATCGCGTCGCCCAGCCAGACCACGGGGGCGTTGGCCAACATCATGCCCAGCGTGGTGCCTGCCACAACCCAGAACCAACTTTGAAATTGAGCAGCCAGCATCACCGTTGCAATTTGGGTTTTGTCACCCATTTCCGCCAAGAAGAAGGCAATCACGGTGGTTGCAAAAATGCCCCAACGCGGGTTGGTTTGTTCGTCTTCATCGTCCAGCTTGTCTGGAATCAAGATCCAGATGGCCATGGCGATGAAGGAGCCGCCTAAAAACCAACGCAAGGCTTCAGGGCCAAGTTGGGTGGTGACCCAGCTACCGACAGCACCTGCCAATCCGTGATTGGCCAGTGTGGCCACCAAAATGCCCCAGACGATGGGCCAGGGTTTGCGAAACCGAGCAGCCAACACCAAGGACAACAATTGTGTTTTGTCGCCCATTTCTGCGAGTGCGACGATACCAGTAGAGACGAGAAATGCTTCCATGCCTTGGATCATATCTGGCGGCGATTTGAAAATTAGGCGTGTTTTTTGCTTAATTTTGGTGCGTACGGGCCAATTCAGGTATTTGCGCACCAAATTAATTCAAAAATAAGCAGAGATAAACATGGAAGCACTAAAACAGGGCGCGGATGCGCTCTTTATTTTGTTGGGCGGCATCATGGTGTTGGCCATGCACGCGGGATTTGCCTTTTTAGAGCTGGGCACCGTACGCAAGAAAAATCAGGTCAATGCCCTGGTCAAGATCTTGGTGGATTTCTCAGTGTCCACCGTGGTCTATTTTGTCGTTGGCTACAGCGTTGCCTATGGCACTGGCTTTTTTGTTGGCGCCGAAACCTTGGCCGCCAAAAATGGTTATGACCTGGTCAAATTCTTCTTCTTGCTCACCTTTGCTGCTGCCATTCCCGCCATCGTGTCGGGTGGCATTGCCGAGCGTGCCAAGTTTTGGCCGCAATTGATCGCCACCGCTTGCATTGTGGGTTTTGTGTACCCCTTCTTTGAAGGCATTGCATGGAACCAGCACTTTGGCGTGCAAGCTTGGATCAAAGCCACCACGGGTGAAGAGTTTCACGATTTTGCGGGCTCCGTAGTCGTACATGCCATGGGCGGCTGGATTGCTTTGCCTGCGGTTGTATTGTTAGGTGCGCGCTACAACCGATATCGCAAAGATGGTGCGGTGTCTGCACATCCACCCTCCAACATTCCGTTCTTGGCCTTAGGTGCATGGATATTGATTGTGGGCTGGTTCGGTTTCAATGTGATGAGTGCCCAAACCTTGGACAAGATTTCTGGCTTGGTGGCGGTCAACTCCTTGATGGCCATGGTGGGCGGTACCCTGACTGCACTGCTCTTGGGTAAAAATGACCCAGGCTTTGTTCACAATGGGCCATTGGCTGGATTGGTGGCCGTTTGCGCGGGTTCAGATTTGATGCATCCCTTTGGCGCCTTGGCTGTGGGTGCCGTGGCCGGCGCATTGTTTGTGGTGATGTTCACCCTCACTCAAAACAAATGGCAGATCGATGACGTCTTGGGTGTCTGGCCATTGCACGGTATTTGCGGTGCATGGGGCGGTATCGCTGCTGGTATTTTCGGCTTGCAATCTTTTGGTGGCCTGGGCGGTGTTTCGTTCACAGCCCAAATCATCGGTACTTTTTTGGGCGTGGCCTGGGCTTTGGTGGGTGGCACTGTGGTCTATGGTGTGTTGAAGCTCAGCTTGGGCCTGAAGATGAGCCAAGAGGAGGAATACGAAGGCGCCGACCTGACTGTTCACAAAATCAGCGCTACGCCAGACCGTGAAGTCAGTTGGTAATGCGACAAAAACGCGTCGAATCCCAAGTATTTAAAGGCCTTTCAAAGAATTAACTTGCCAAACGCTTTGTTTTATGGCCCATAATGGCTTAACACACGTTTCAAGAGCGTGTGTTTAGTTCGCGGTGTACAGGTGTCAGTTTCGCTTCCTTCCAGAGTTTTTTAGGTTTGTTGATGCGTTTTTGGGGCTCCATCGCTTTTGTTTCTGTGTTTAGAGGAGTCCCTTTCAATGGGCAAAAAACTATACGTCGGCAACCTGCCGTACTCGGTTCGTGATGGTGATTTAGAGCAGGCTTTTGGCCAGTTCGGCGCCGTGACCAGCGCTAAAGTCATGATGGAACGCGACACAGGTCGCTCCAAAGGCTTCGGCTTTGTGGAAATGGGTTCTGATGAAGAAGCTCAGTCTGCTATCAATGGCATGAATGGCCAGCCTTTGGGCGGTCGCAGTGTTGTTGTGAACGAAGCACGTCCCATGGAAGAGCGTCCTCCCCGTTCCGGTGGCGGTGGCTTTGGTGGCGGCGGTCGTCGTGAAGGCGGCGGCGGTTACGGTGGCGGCGGTGGCGGCTACGGCGGCGGTGGTGGTGGTGGCGGTCGTCGCGAAGGCGGCGGCGAGTCCGGTTTCCGCAGCCCCTACGGCTCCGGCCCACGCGGCGGTGGTAATGGTGGTGGCGGTCGTCGCGAAGGCGGCGGCGGTGGCTACGGCGGCGGTTATTAATCGCTGGTTCCTACCGTACTCACACTTTCGGGTGTGAGTCAAAAAAGAAGCCCTGCTTGCAGGGCTTTTTTAATTTGCGCGTTCGCTTTTTAATTTGCCCGATGCTTGCGTGGCTGATTCTTAAAGGCACGGTCAAACAGCGCATCCGGCAAGATGCGAAGTATGCGTGCCACCCAAGCCATGGGCGTTGGGATGACGCGAAAGCTGGTGCCCCTTTCAATGGTCTGAAAAGCCTGGTCTGCAAAGGATGCGGCAGACATCAAGAAGGGCATGGGGAATTTGTTTTTTTGGGTTAACGGTGTCTTGATGTAACCCGGCGCCAAGGTGACTACCTTGAAGCCCTGAGGCTTCAACTCGCCCCTCAAACTCTCGCAATAACTGATGGTTGCCGCTTTGCTGGCGCAATACGCTGCATGGCCCGGCATGCCGCGAATGCCTGCCACACTTGCAATGCCCACCAAGGTGCCCATACTGCCATGGCGTCTGTCTGACAGATCACGCGACCTCATGGCTTCTATGAAGGGATGGAAGGTGGCGGCCATGCCGGTGACGTTGGTGGTCAAGACTTGCTGAAGCACGTCCAGATCTTGTCGCACGCTGGTGTCCATGCCAATGCTGATGCCTGCGTTGGCAATCACGACGTGTGGCACACCTTGCGTGCGCAGGCAGTGGTGTGCTGCTGCAATGATGCTGTTGGCATCGCTGACGTCGGCGCTGTAACACTGGCCATCGTCAGCGCCGACACCATGGGTGAGCAACCAAGCTTGCATCTCTGATTGTCTGCGAGCTGCCAATGCCAAGCGCCAACCGGCTTGGTGATACCGCAGGGCCAATGCCTGTCCAATGCCGCTGGAGGCGCCGGTGATGAAAACCAAGGGGCGCATAGGCGTCTTTCCAATGGGTTGAAGGTGCTTCGATTCAGCGTTGTGTGGCATTCACCACACCGCGCACTTTACCGCTCAATTCATACTCGCCTGTTTTGCTGTTCATTTGCATGCGTTCAGCGGTGAACACATCTTGACCGCTGCGAATTTCAACCGGAACATCGCTCACCACGCGCTCTGCCTTGATGTCCACTTTGATTTCTTGGCTACGCAATTCAGTGGCGGCCTGCGATGGGGCGCCGCGCGCGCTGGCAGGTTGTGAAAACTGAACGCTGCCCATGAAGGTCACCTGCGAGCCATCGCCTTTGGCGAGCGCACGCTCGGCGCGTGCACTTGCACGCTTGCCATCTTGGTTTTGGCCATGCATCACAACGTTACTGATGTCGAGGGTGTCGGTGTCTGGGAAATGCTGTGCGCGATCACCGCTGATTTCGCGCGTGAGACGCCCAGAACTGTCAAACGACTTCACAGAAAAATGCTCGAGGAAATAATCGGGGGCGTGGCGAACTTGCTTTGCAGAAGGTTCGGCAAAGAAGCTGGGCAAGCTGCGAACCAGCCACCAACTGCCTAATGCAAAAAACGCCATCAAAATGGCCGGCAAATAAAGTGCCAAGCGGTCAAGCAAGCGCCTAAGTGCATTCATCATGCGGCCGATGAGGAGCCCACACGCGACAAGAGTTGACCGTAGTGACCACTGGCCACCACCAGCAAATCGCACAGTTCGCGTGCAGCGCCGTGACCACCCTGGCGCAAGGTGACATGGTGCGCCAGTGCCAGAGCTTGCGCGTGAGCGTTTTGAGGCGCGCAGGCAAAAGCGGCGCGTTGCATGACAGGCAAGTCGGGCCAATCGTCGCCCATGGCGGCAGCTTGGTGCCACCCTAAGCCTAAGCTTTGCAAATAGTCTTCGGCAGCAGGCAGCTTGTCCTCGGTGCCAAAGCGCGCGTGCGCGATACCTAAAGCCTTAAGCCGCACACGCAATGGGGCAGAGTCGCGGCCTGTGATGATGACCGGTGTGATGCCCGCATGCTTCAACAACTTCAAGCCATGACCGTCCAAGGTGCTGAAACGTTTGAGGGTTTCGCCTTGTTCTGAAAAATACAAACCACCATCCGTGAGGACACCGTCGACATCAAAAAAAACCACCTTGATGCCCTGCGCTTGCAGCAGCAACTCGGGTGCGAAATTCAAGGCGGGAACAATGGCTTTCATGGACTTAAATTACTTTGGCACGCATCAAGTCATTGCTGTTCAGTGCACCACACAAAGTGCCTGCCGTGTTGACCACCAAGACGCTGGTAATTTGAAACTGCTCCATGAGCTCTGCCGCCTCAACAGCCAAGGCGTCTTGACTGACGGTGCGCGGGTTGGCGTGCATCACGTCTTTGGCCAACAGGGCGCGCAGATCGACGCCTTTTTCGATCAAGCGGCGCAAATCGCCGTCCGTGAAAATGCCAAGGATGTTGTGCTTCTCGTCGACGATGGCTGAGGCACCCAAACCCTTGTAGCTCATCTCGCGCATGAGTTCGGAGAAGCTGGCGTTGGCGCCTACTTGCGGTACCTGATCGCCTTTGCGCATCACATCACTGACGTGGGTTAGCAAGCGACGGCCCAGAGAACCACCAGGGTGCGATCGGGCAAAATCTTCTGCCTTGAAACCACGCGCATCGAGCAAGGCAACGGCCAAGGCATCGCCCAAAGCCAGCTGCGCTGTGGTGCTGGCGGTGGGGGCCAGGTTCAACGGACAGGCTTCTTTTTCAACGCTGCTGTCGAGTACCACGTCGGCGTGTTGGGCCAATGCGGAACTCATGCCGCCGGTCATGGCAATGAGGGGCACGCCCTGGCGCTTGAGCACGGGCAAAATGGACACCAGTTCATCGCTCTCGCCGCTGTTGGAGATGGCCAAGACCACGTCGACGGCTTTGATCATGCCCAAGTCGCCGTGGCTTGCCTCGCCCGGGTGCACAAACATGGCGGGTGTGCCAGTGGACGCCAAGGTGGCTGCGATTTTGGAGCCGATGTGACCGCTTTTGCCCATGCCCGTGACGACCACGCGGCCCTTGACGTTGAGCATCATTTGAACGGCTTGTGTGAAACGAGCGTCCAAACGCGATTTGAGGCCCAGCAGGGCAGCCGCTTCAATGTCCAAAGTCTCGCGCGCGAGTTGGAGGGCTTGTTCGGGGTTGAATGACATGGGGCCTATTTTAACGAGGGATGGCTGAAAGCGTGACTATGATGACGATCTAAACCAGAAAGCCCCATCGGAGTGAAAGAAATGAGCGAAGTTGCCTTGTCCGTGAACGACTATTTGAGAAACAACATTCGCACGGTGCCCGATTGGCCGATGGCAGGCGTTCAATTTCGCGACATCACGCCTTTGCTGCAAAACCCCAGGGTCTTTCGCGTTTTGATTGATGCGTTTGTGCACCGTTACATGGCACCAGAGATGCGCCCGGATGTGGTGGCGGGCTTGGATGCACGTGGCTTTATCTTGGGGGCGGTGGTGGCTTACGAGTTGAATGTGGGTTTTGTACCCATTCGCAAAAAGGGCAAACTGCCATTCACCACCGTAGAAGAAACCTATGAGCTGGAATATGGCACGGCCACGGTGGAGTTGCACACCGACGCCGTGAAGCCAGGTCAGAAGGTGCTGTTGATCGATGACCTGATTGCGACAGGCGGCACCATGATGGCGGGCATGAAATTGCTGGAGAAACTGGGTGCCCAGGTGCTTGAAGGCGCCGCCATCGTGGACTTGCCGGAATTGGGCGGCTCTGCAAAATTAAGAGCCGCTGGGTTGCCGCTGTTTACGTTGGTGAACTTTGACGGTCATTGAATTGCAGTGCGGCCAAGCCTGCATAGACCCCGCCCATTTCAACCAGTTCGGCATGCTTGCCTTGCTCTACCAAGCGGCCATGCTCTAAGACCAAAATTTGATCGGCTTGTTGCACGGTGGCCAAGCGGTGCGCAATGACCAAGGTGGTTCGTCCGCGCATGGCCGATTCTAGGGCCGCTTGGACCATGCGCTCGCTGTGCGCATCCAGTGCACTGGTGGCCTCGTCGAGCAACAACAAGGGTGGGTTTTTCAGCATGGCACGTGCAATCGCAATGCGTTGACGCTGTCCGCCAGACAAACGCACACCGCGTTCACCTAAAAAGGTGTCGTAGCCCTCCGGCAAATCCACAATGAACTCATCGGCAAACGCGGCGCGAGCGGCTGCCTTGACTTCTGCATCGGTGGCATCGGGTTTGCCGTAGCGAATGTTTTCCATGGCACTGCTGGAAAACAGCACAGGCTCTTGCGGAACGATGCCAATGCGCTGCCGTAAATCGTGCAAGCTGAGGTTTTGGATGGGGACACCATCCAACACAATTTGACCTTGCTGCGGATCGTAGTAACGCAGCAGCAAACCAAACAGCGTGGTTTTGCCCGCACCGCTGGGGCCCACCAAAGCCACCGTTTGACCCGCATGAACCTGGACGGAGAAGTTTTCCAATGCGGCCTGGAGAGGCCGTGAAGGGTAATTAAATTGAAGGCCTTCAAACGCAACTGTGCTGCCTGTTGCAGGGGGCACAGACGTCACAGGATGCAAAGGCGACTGCACGGGTGATGTGCTGCCAAGCAACTCCATGAGCCTTTCGGTTGCACCTGCTGCGCGCAACAAATCGCCATACGTTTCGCCCAAAACGGCCACGGCACCCGCAAAGATAATGACGTACAAAACAGCCTGCCCCAATTGTCCGGCAGAAAGTTCGCCAGCAATCACCGCTTGTGTGCCTTGGTACAAGCCCCACAACAAGAACGCTGCGTTGGCAATGATGATGAAGGCCACCAACACAGAGCGCGCGCGCGTGCGGCGAATGGCGGTTTGAAAACCTTGTTCGGTGGCGCCAGCAAAGCGAGCAGCTTCGCGCACCTCAGCCGTGTAGCTTTGCACCACGGGCATGGCATTGAGAATTTCAGTGGCAATGCTGCTGGCATCGGCCACACGATCTTGACTGGCGCGCGACAAACGGCGAACTCGGCGTCCATACAACGTGGCAGGCCAAACCACCAGAACCACCGTGACCACCAGTTGCAGCATGACGGTAGGGTGCGCCCACACCAACATGGCCAAAGCACCTACGCCCATGACTGCATTGCGCAAACCCATCGACAAAGAACTGCCCACCACCGTTTGAACCAAGGTGGTGTCGGCCACCAATCGGCTGATCACTTCGCCGGTGGGCGTGGTTTCAAAGAAGGCCGGACTTTGCTGCAAGACGTGGCTGTACACCGCATTGCGCAGATCGGTGGTGACCCGTTCACCCAACCAGCTGACGGTGTAAAAGCGTGCTGCAGAAAATAAGCCCAAAGCCACAGCCACTCCAAAGAGCATGAGGAAGTTGCCGCGCAGTGCCATCGCCTGTGCGCCTGGATCGGGGTGTTGTAAACCGTTGTCGATGAGTTGGCGCAATGCCACAGGAAAGACCAAAGTGGAGGCTGCCGCCAAGACCAGAAATACAAAGGCCAAACCAATTTGCAAACGATAAGGTTTGAGGAACGGCATCAGGCCGCTCAAAGATTTGGGACTTTGGGGTGCAGGGCGATCAATGACAGCGGACTTGGCCATGGGTTTATTTACCAATGCAAAAGCTAGAGAAGATAACGCCAAGCAAATCGTCGGCACTGAACTCGCCGGTGATCTCGTTCAAGGCCGATTGAGACAAGCGCAGCTCTTCTGCTAACAAGTCAAGTGATTGCGCTTGTGCGCGCAAATGCGCATCGGCAATTTCAAGATGAGACTGCACGCGCTTGAGCGCTTGTACGTGACGTTCGCGGGCAAGGTACAAGCCTTCATTGGCGGGTTGCCAACCAGCGGCGGCAAGCAGCTGCGTGCGCAGCAGATCAATGCCTTGCCCTGTTTTGGCCGACAAGTGGATGTCGTGTTGCTGCTTTGAGGGGACAGATACGTGTGACGTCTCTTGCGCCAAATCACACTTGTTCCAAACATGGATCAAGCGTACACCTTGCGGCAATTGTGTCGACAAGGTGTTTTGAATTTGCGCATCGGCCTGCGTGTAGTCTGCCATATGCTGGCGTGTGAGGTCGTGCAAAAACAAGACCGCATCGGCAGCTGCAATTTGATCCCACGCCCGTTGAATACCAATCTGCTCTACTTGATCAATGCCCTCGCCCTCGCGCAGACCCGCTGTGTCAATGACATGCACGGGCACCCCTTCAATCTGAATGGTTTGTTGCACGACATCGCGCGTGGTGCCCGCAATGGGTGTGACGATGGCCAATTCGGCACCGGCCAAGGCATTGAGCAGCGAGCTTTTTCCAGCGTTGGGTTGGCCGGCAATAACCACCTTGATGCCTTCGCGTAACAGTGCGCCTTGCTGTGTGCGTTCTAGAACTTTGGACAACTGTGATTGCAAGCGATCGAGTTGCCCTTGGGCATCGGCCTTTTGCAAGAAATCAATTTCTTCTTCCGGAAAATCCAGAGTGGCTTCTACCAGCATGCGCAAGTGCACCAGCTTGTCGCGCAGCACATGAATTTCTTTGGAGAAGTCGCCGGCCAATGAGCGGCTGGCACTGCGTGCTGCAGCACCTGTCGAGGCATCGATCAAATCGGCAATGGCTTCGGCTTGTGCCAAGTCAATCTTGTCATTGAGAAATGCGCGTTGTGTGAACTCGCCTGGTTGTGCCAATCGCAAGCCCTGCAGAAATGGCATGCCGCTGACGGCGTTGACCTGGTTGGCGGCTTCCATGCATCGCGCCAATAGCAATTGCAAAACCACTGGCCCACCATGTGCTTGCAACTCGAGCACATCTTCGCCGGTGTACGAGTGTGGACCTGGAAAGAAGAGTGCCAAACCTTGGTCAATGGGTTCGCCCTGGGCATCGTTGAAGGGCAGGTAATGCGCCTGACGTGCGTGCAATGATTTGCCGCACAAAAAATCGGCCCAGTCTTTGAGCTGAGGGCCAGAAATGCGCACGATGCCCACCGCACCGCGGCCGGGCGCCGTGGCGATGGCGATGATGGGGTCTTGGTGGCGAGACAACATGGTGTGCTTGCAAGAATGAATGAGTGTGTTTCAAAGCAACAAGGCCGCATGAGCGGCCCTGTTGGAGATGCTGCTACTCAAGTGGTGACCGAGTAGCGGTTCATCGGCTCAATTGAATTTTGGCAGATTGAACTGTGGCGGTACACCCATGCGTGTGTTGATGACCCACTGCTGAGCAATTGACAAGATGTTGTTGGTAATCCAATACAGCACCAAGCCGGATGGGAAGAAGAAGAACATCACGCTGAAAATGAGGGGCATGAACCACATCATTTTGGCTTGCATGGGATCTGGCGGCGCGGGGTTAAGGGCCGTTTGTAACAAGGTGGACAAGGTCATGACCACGGGCAAGATGAAGTAAGGATCGGGCGCTGACAAATCTTGAATCCAGCCAATCCAAGGTGCATTGCGCATCTCGACAGAAGACAACAACACCCAATACAAAGCAATGAACACGGGGATTTGAACCATGATGGGGAAGCAGCCACCCATCGGGTTGACTTTTTCTTCACGGTAAATGCGCATCATCTCTTGCTGCATTTGTTGTGGGTTGTCTTTGAGACGCTCGCGCATTTCCATGATGCGTGGGTTGATGGCTTTCATTTTGGCCATGCTGGCATAGGCCTTGGCATTGAGCCAATAGAACGCCAGTTTCAACAAAACGACCAAAGCCACGATAGACCATCCCCAGTTGTGCAAGAAACCAAACAAGCGGTCAAGCAACCAGTACAAAGGCTTGGCCAGCACGGTTAGCCAGCCATAGTCTTTCACCAGTTCCAAGCCTGGCGAAAGAACTTCCAACATTTTTTCTTCTTGCGGACCCACAAACAAAGTGGTGTCCAATGTTTTGGTTTGTCCGGGCGCGATGTCGCTAAATGGCGTGATCATGCCAACGGCGTACAAGTTGTTGTCGACCTTGCGCGCAAAGTTTTCACGCGCAGTGTTGTCGGGCAGCAACCAAGCGGAAGCAAAGTAATGCTGCACCATGGCCACATAGCCTTGTGGGCTGGTTTTTTCAAATTCAGCTTTGCTCTTTTCAATGTCGGTGAATTCGATCTTTTGGTACTTCTTGGCGTCGGTGTAAACCGCAGGGCCTGTGAAGGTGGAATAGAAGGAAGACTCGCCGTCGGGCTTGTTGCCATCGCGTACCAGCTGCACATAAAGCTGAGGTGATGCGGTCACGCTGCCGGTGTTGATCACTTGGTGTGCCACTTTGAGTGCGTAACTGCCCCGTGTGAGGGTGTAGGTTTTGACCAGCTTCACACCACCGACATCGGCCGATTCAAACTTCAGGCTCAATTCGTTTTGGCCGTCTTTCAAGGTGCGCTCGCCAGTGAACTTCATGGGCGTTTTGTGCGAAGCAAAGGCGCCGCCAATCAGGCCCGTCTGAGCAACATAAACGCGGGCCTTGCTTTCGTCGAGCAATACAAAAGGTTTCTTGTTGTCTTGCAAGTCGCTGAACTTGACAAACTCTGTGCGCAACAAGCTGCCGCCTTCGGTGTCAAAACTGAGTTTCAAGACGTCGGTGCTGACCTCAATGCGTTCGCGGGGTGTGGCAACAACCGGTGCGGCAACGCCAGGCACTTGGGCCGGTCCTGCGGGTGCTGCGGCTGTCGGCGCACTTGCAACAGGGACGCCTGCCGGCGTGGCTGCATTGGCTTCAGGCGCCGTGGCTGTGACGGGTTTGGGGAAAAAAGTGGCTTTGTGACCGTTGTAGATCTGCCATTGGTCCCAAAGCAGAACCATGGAGAAGCCAAAGATGACCCATAAAAAGGTGCGGCGAATATCGTTCATGAAGACTTCTTCGAGGTGGGGTGAGTTAACGGGTGATGCAACAAACGCGAAAGCCACTGAGGCGCCTGTTCGGGCACCGGGTCATGACCGCCGTTGCACCAGGGGTGGCAACGGCCTAAGCGTTTGAGTGTGAGGTAGCTGCCGACACCTGCGCCATGTTGCTGGAGTGCATCCAGCGCATAAACGGAGCAGGTAGGCTCAAACCGACATGCCGATCCTAACCAAGGGCTGAGAAAAAGGCGATAGCCTTTCACAATGCCGATCAATAGTTTTTGGATCATGACTTGTTGGCTGCGCGTTCAAACAATTGCTCAAGCTCTTGCCTGACGGCCAGCTTGAGCATGGGTGAGGTGGCGCTGATGAATTGTTGGCGGTCAAAGCCAGATCGCAAGCGAACCACGTGGGCCGCGCAAGGCAGTCGCACTTCAAACTGCGCACTGACGGCGTAGATTTGACGCTTGATGGCATTGCGCGTGACTGCACGTTTGGCCCATCGCTTGGGCACCATGGCACCCAGCCAAACATCTTGAGAATGGAAGAGGGGGATGTGCGCGCCTGATGACTCAGGCGTTGCCTGGGGCTGGCTTTCGGGCAGCTTAAGGCGATGCAAAGCGAAATGTGGGGTGCGAGAAACCGTGCCACCAGCGAGGGTGGCCTGGAATTGAGGGCGGGTTTTTAAACGCTGCACACCACTGCCGAGTCATGAATTTGCTCAGCAGCCAAGCCATGAGAGGGCTAGCGGAGGGGCTAGGCTCACGTGGCAACTGCGATTAGGCAGCCAGACGCTTGCGGCCTTTGGCGCGGCGTGCATTGATCACAGCGCGGCCGCCACGTGTCTTCATGCGGACCAAAAAGCCATGTGTGCGTGCGCGTCGTGTTTTAGAAGGTTGGTAAGTGCGTTTCATTTTGAGTCGTTCCTGATGACAGCCCCCCAAAACCACATGGTTCTTTTTGGAGGAAACCGGCGATTATCGCAAACTTTCTAGGGGCTGGCAAACCCTAGGGCCTCACGGCCTCGAAAAAATCCGTGTTTCAGTTCAAATATTCTGGTTTATGATGCCCCAAGCCCTTCAAACTGCATGTGGATAAACTCTTGATAAAGTGATTTTGAACGCCATGAATTTTCAAACTGTCCACACCCAAGGCAAGCACGCATGAGCAACGGACAGCACCCTCACGACGCCGACGATGCAGGCCAGGCGCTCTGGCAAGTCTGCCTAGACGAGCTGTCTCAGGAGATGCCTGAGCAACAGTTCAATACGTGGATCAAACCCCTCACCGCGCAAGTATCTGACGACCTGTCCAAGGTCACTTTGTACGTGGCCAACCGTTTCAAATTGGACTGGATTCGGGCGCAGTACAGTGCCAAGTTGGCCGACGTGCTGTCTCGTTTGCATGGCCAAAAAATTCAAATTGAGTTAGCGCTTGCTACCAGAGAAGTGCAAGGAAAAACCGCATTTTCAATGGCCAAAGCGGCATTGGAGGCCCGTCCAGAAACGGTAGAGGTGCCCGATGAGGCGCCAGCCGATGGGCATCGCCATCGCCTGAACACGGCACTCACCTTTGACACCTTGGTCGAGGGCTCGGCCAACCGCATGGCGCGCGCTGCAGCCATGCACGTGGCCACCATGCCTGGCCATCTTTACAACCCGCTGTTCATTTATGGTGGCGTGGGTTTGGGCAAGACCCATTTGGTCCATGCGGTGGGCAATAAGTTGCTGGCCGACAAGCCCGATGCCAAAGTTCTCTACATTCACGCTGAACAATTTGTATCAGATGTGGTTAAAGCCTATCAGCGCAAAACTTTTGACGAGTTCAAGCACCGCTACCACTCACTCGACTTGCTGCTGATTGACGATGTGCAGTTCTTTGCCAACAAAGACCGCACCCAAGAAGAATTCTTCAACGCCTTTGAGGCGCTGCTGGCCAAAAAATCGCACATTGTGATGACCAGCGACACCTATCCCAAAGGCTTGGCCGACATCCATGAGCGATTGGTCTCGCGTTTTGATTCGGGACTCACGGTGGCCATAGAGCCGCCCGAGCTTGAAATGCGCGTGGCCATTCTGATCAACAAAGCCATCAGCGAGGGCAGCGTCATGCCCGAAGAGGTGGCCTTCTTTGTCGCCAAGAACGTGCGCTCTAACGTGCGCGAACTGGAAGGCGCCTTGCGCAAAATTTTGGCGTATTCACGTTTCAACCAGAAGGAAATTTCCATCCAGTTGGCACGTGAAGCCCTGCGCGACCTGCTGTCGATTCAAAACCGCCAGATCAGCGTTGAAAACATCCAAAAAACGGTGGCCGATTATTACAAGATCAAGGTCGCCGACATGTATTCCAAAAAGAGACCTGCCAGCATTGCGCGGCCGCGGCAAATTGCCATGTATTTGGCCAAAGAGTTAACCCAAAAGAGCTTGCCCGAGATTGGCGAGCTGTTTGGCGGCCGCGATCACACCACCGTCTTGCATGCCGTGCGCAAAATCAGTGCCGAGCGTCAGCAACTGACCGAGCTGAACCAGCAATTGCACGTTTTGGAGCAAACCCTCAAAGGCTAAATGAGGGGCCGGAATGAAGCCCCTCAAAAAGGGCTTGACCGGGGGGGTGGTCGAGCCCCTCTAAAGAATGCCGAATTAAGCGGCCAAAAGCTCAATTTAGGCCCAAAAATCAGCGAAAATCTAGGGGCTCCCAAATTCCAAATTGGGGCCCCCCGAAAACAGAGGAAGACATGATCGTACTGAAGGCCACCCAAGACAAATTGCTGTCTGTTTTGCAATCCGTTTCTGGCATTGTGGAACGTCGTCACACATTGCCTGTTTTGGCCAATGTGCTGATTCGCAAAACTGGCAAAGCATTGCAGTTGACCACCAGCGATCTTGAAATTCAAATCCGCACCACCGCCGAAATGGATGGCGATGCTGGCGACTTCACCACCACCGTGGGTGCGCGCAAACTGATCGACATTTTGCGCACCATGCCTTCCGACCAAACAGTCAGTTTGGAATCCAGCCAAAGCAAATTGATTTTGAAGGGTGGCAAATCCAAGTTCACGTTGCAGACCTTGCCTGCAGAAGATTTTCCGCTGGTGCAAGAAGCTGCCAGCTTTGGCCCCGTGTTCAGCATTCCGCAAAAAACCTTGAAGCAATTGCTCAGCCAAGTTTCGTTTGCCATGGCTGTGCACGACATTCGTTACTACCTCAACGGCATTTTGTTTGTGGCAGAAGGCAAGCAGTTGTCTTTGGTGTCCACCGATGGTCACCGTTTGGCCTTTGCGTCAGCCACCTTGGACACCGATGTGCCCAACAAGCAAGAAGTCATCTTGCCGCGCAAAACCGTGCTCGAAATGCAGCGCTTGCTCAGCGATGCCGAAGGCGCCATCGACATGCAGTTTGCCAACAACCAAGCCAAGTTCAGTTTTGGCGGCATGGAGTTTGTGACCAAACTCGTTGAAGGCAAGTTCCCCGATTACAACCGCGTCATTCCTAAAGGCCATCGCAACAACCTGACGCTGGGTCGTCAAGCTTTGTTGTCGTGCTTGCAGCGCACTGCCATTCTCACCAGCGACAAATTCAAAGGCGTTCGCCTCAATTTGGACCCTGGTACTTTGCGTGTGGCCTCCACCAACGCCGAGCAAGAAGAAGCCGTGGACGAGCTCGACATTGACTACGGTGGTGACAGCATTGAAATTGGCTTTAACGTGACCTACATCATCGATGTGCTCACCAACATGGGCCAAGACATGGTGCGCATTGATTTGGCCGATGCCAACAGCTCTGCGCTCATCACCATTCCAGAAAACGACCAGTTCAAATACGTGGTGATGCCCATGCGCATTTAAGGCCTGAACTGCTTGAGGGTGTTGTCACAAACACCGCAAGATGAGCCTTTCGAAACCCGCGTTGATTCGCGGGTTTCGGCCATTCAAGAGATTGAGAAAAGTACAAATGACCGAAGAAAACAAGCCAACTGCCGAAGAATTCACCACGCTTCAGCCCATCATCGACACCAACCAAGCCGGCGCCTCTGAGGGCTATGGCGAAGGGTCGATCCAAATCTTGGAAGGCTTGGAAGCGGTTCGCAAGCGCCCTGGCATGTACATCGGCGACACCTCCGACGGTACCGGTCTGCATCACTTGGTGTTTGAGGTGGTCGACAACTCCATCGACGAAGCCTTGGCCGGTCATTGCGATGACATCGTGGTCACCATTCACGCCGACAACTCTATCAGCGTCACCGACAACGGCCGTGGCATTCCCACCGGCGTGAAGATGGACGACAAGCACGAGCCCAAGCGCTCGGCTTCAGAAATTGCTTTGACAGAATTGCACGCAGGCGGCAAGTTCAACCAAAACAGCTACAAAGTGTCGGGCGGTTTGCACGGCGTGGGCGTGAGCTGCGTCAATGCGCTCAGCAAGTGGTTGCGCCTCACGGTGCGCCGCGAAGGCAAAGTGCATCAAATTGAATTTGCCAAAGGCTTTGTGCAAAACCGTTTGCTCGAAATGGTCGACGGCGTTGAAGTGTCGCCCATGAAAATTACTGGCGCTACCGAAAAACGTGGCACCGAAGTTCACTTCTTGCCCGACACCGACATCTTCACGCAAAACTACGATTTCCATTACGAAATTTTGGCCAAGCGTTTGCGCGAACTGAGCTTCTTGAACAACGGTGTGCGCATTCGCCTCAAAGACGAACGCAGCGGCAAAGAAGACGACTTCTCTGGCGCCGGTGGTGTCAAGGGCTTTGTGGACTTCATCAACGCCAACAAAAAAGTATTGCACCCCAACGCGTTCATCGCATTGGGCGAGCGCCCTGCCGATTCTTATGGCGGCATTCCTGGCACCAGCATTGGTGTGGAAGTGGCCATGCAGTGGAACGACGGTTACAACGAAAGCGTTTTGTGCTTCACCAACAACATTCCACAACGTGACGGCGGCACCCACCTCACTGGTTTGCGCGCAGCCATGACACGTGTCATTGGCAAGTACATCGAGAAAAACGAAATTGCCAAAAAGCAAAAAGTTGAAGTCAGTGGCGACGACATGCGCGAAGGCTTGTGTTGCGTGCTCAGCGTCAAAGTGCCCGAGCCAAAGTTCTCCAGCCAGACCAAAGACAAACTGGTGTCTAGTGAGGTGCGTGCCCCTGTAGAAGACATCGTGGCCAAAGCCCTGGGTGACTTTTTAGAAGAGCGCCCCAACGATGCCAAAATTTTGTGCGGCAAAATTGTAGAAGCCGCACGGGCCCGTGAAGCCGCGCGCAAAGCCCGCGAGATGACACGCCGCAAAGGTGTGCTCGACGGCATGGGCTTGCCAGGCAAGTTGGCCGACTGCCAAGAAAAAGATCCAGCGCTTTGCGAAATTTACATCGTGGAGGGTGACTCCGCCGGAGGCTCTGCCAAGCAGGGCCGCGACCGCAAATTCCAAGCGATCTTGCCACTGCGCGGCAAGATTCTGAACGTTGAAAAAGCACGTTACGAAAAATTGCTCACCAGCAACGAAATCGTCACGCTCATCACAGCGCTCGGCACCGGCATTGGCAAAGTCACAGCCGACTCTGGCAAGAGCGGCACCGACGACTTCAACGTTGACAAGTTGCGCTACCACCGCATCATCATCATGACCGACGCCGACGTCGACGGCGCGCACATTCGCACCTTGTTGCTCACCTTCTTCTATCGCCAAATGCCCGACCTTGTAGAGCGCGGCCACATCTACATTGCACAGCCACCACTCTACAAAGTGAAGGCAGGCAAAGAAGAGTTGTATTTGAAAGATGCACCGGCACTCGATGGCTTCTTGCTCCGCATCGCTTTGAAAGACGCCAGCATTGCCACCGGTGGTGCATCACCTCAGGTGCTGAGTGGCGACACGCTCGAGTCTTTGGCGCGCAAGCACCAAGTGGCCGAAGCCGTTATTCACCGCTTGTCCAATTTCATGGATGCCGAAGCTTTGCGCGCCATTGCCGATGGCGTGGCCCTCAACCTTGACAACCTCGACAACGCCGCAGAATGTGCGCCTGCTTTGCAAGCCAAACTGCGCGAGCTCAACACCACGGGTGTACCTGCCGAAGTGACGGCAGAGTTTGATGCGCGCACCGACAAACCATTGCTGCGCATCAGCCGTCGTCATCATGGCAACATCAAGAGCAGCGTGATCACACAAGATTTTGTGCACGGTGCCGACTATGCGGCTTTGGCCGAAGCGGCCAACACCTTCCGCGGTTTGCTAGGCGAAGGCGCCAAGGTCATGCGCGGTGAAGGCGACAAGCAAAAAGAAGAGAAGACCAACGACTTCCGCCAAGCCATGGCTTGGCTCATCGGCGAAGCCGAGCGCACCACCAGCCGTCAGCGTTACAAAGGCTTGGGCGAGATGAACCCCGCTCAGCTGTGGGAAACCACCATGGACCCCACCGTGCGCCGTTTGCTGCGTGTGCAAATTGACGACGCCATTGAAGCCGATCGCGTGTTCACCATGCTGATGGGCGACGAGGTGGAGCCACGTCGCAACTTCATCGAGAGCAACGCGCTGCGCGCTGGCAACATCGACATTTGATGTTGTAGGTTCTCAGATGTCTTGCAAAGATTCTCAGAATTCTGCAAACGCTTTTCAAGGTCTTTAGAGCTGACGAATCTCATTGAGTTTTGAACTTCTCAATGAGTTCGAAGGCATGAGCTCCTCTAAGCGCGCATCAACAAAGAAGTGCCTGATAAATGTGGGGAATTTGCATTAAGCCAATTCCCCAACAAAATTAATTAGACGGCTTGTCAAGAAAACAACGCTGGTCGAAATTCCCGCTATCTCATGCTTATGCAAGCCTTGCAGACGCAGCTTGCTCAGCGCGTTGGAGCAGTTCCAACACTGCATGGGTGATTTGCTCGTTAGTGGCAAACGAATCACCAAGCACTCTCAACTCTTTGGTCGCATTGAGGCCCGGCAAGAAAATTTCTGGTTCAGCCATCGCTTGCTGCCAATATGAATGAGCCACATGTCCACTGATTCCGACAGGAATCACGGGTTTGCCCATGCTCAAGGCAATGCTCACTTCTTCCTCTACACCTGCAGAAGCCACATGCAAACCGTTGCCGTCATCTTTGTTGCCGGAGACGATCACGACTGCACCGACACGTGAAATCATGTCTTCGCGATGCCGTTTGAATGCCACGTTTCGTCTGGCTACAGGTGTATTGCCAGGGAATGGACGGATCAAAACTCGATCTGCAGGCTGCACCTGCTGACACTCATAGACCGCATGGTAGGCACCCAATATGGTCTGCTCTGCAATTCCGACGCCGAACCCAGACACCAGATTAAATCCACGACGAATGATTTCACCTCCAAGCCGCTTGCTCAGATCATTCAATCGATCCGCCCCAAGTGGTGACGGGTCATGGGCCGCACCAGAAACGAATACACCTCGTCGCGTGACGAACGACTCTAAAAGACGCAACAAATCAGGGATCTGTTCGTACTCGTCTACCCATACCGTCTGGATACCGTATCGCAATAAATCTTGGCTTTGAAGCTCTGCCTTGCGCTGCTCGTAGGCGAGCTCTTCATCAGTGCGTATGCCGTTTACGCACGTTGCAGGCGAACGTCGGGTAATCCAGTAATGGGTTCTTTGATTCACGCCAAGTTGCCCACGGACCTTTGCCAAGATGCGTTCAACGTTGGGGTCTGTGAAGCTGAACCCTAGAAATAGCAACGTTTTTTCGATGAAGTCACCCTTCAAACTGTCGGTGAACAATCGACGCGTGACGTCATAGTCTTCGTAATCTTGTTTGGTTAGAACTGCTTGATGTGTCTGTGTGACGCAGCCGTGCATTTTGTAAATCGTGACGTCTCGCCCCTTTCGAGCTTGTGCCAAATTTTCAATCGTCAGTTTGATCTCGACGTGTCGACCTGCGCTCTTATAAGCATCCTCCAATATTTGGTCGTAGTTGGTTGTCCATACGGTATCAATCGGCAATCGCGTCAGCATCTCATGGACAACAGTTGGTTGCGCGTCCCGGAGGAATGCGTCCATCAAGTGTTGATTGAAGTCGCCACGGCCGCACCTGGCATTGACCTGATACTGCGCAAGCGCTAACAGGTCGTGTTCTTTGTCAATGTCCAGGTCCAATTCATGCGCGGTCTCCCGTAACAAGCCTTTCCAGTCGATGAACCCCGCTTGACGTGAAACACCCGCTCCGATGAAGAGTCCCGCCTCACCGTTGAGCACCCTCTCACCGAACCTGCGGACGAAGCCGAGCTGATCCTTGCTCGGCTGCCAAGTTTGTACCGCGCCGCTCATTGATTGGCCCGAATCGTGATGGCCTCTTCGATCCACTTTTCAAGGTTGTCCTTGATGTGTTTGTAGACCGCAGTGCTGTCGCTGCCAGGTGGGTCATAGGTTTTGACCACGTTGGACAAGTTCTTGGTGCCGTTCTTCAGTGTGAAGCCATCGAATGGATTGGCTCCCTTTGTGCTGGTCTTCCCATCACTGTTCTTGAGGCCATGGATATGCACTCCCAGCAGGCCCTTGCCAGAAGCCCAAGCCTTCTTGATTTCATGGTCAATCCATTTCCGATTGGCCGTGGCCGACCCGATGAGGACCACAACGCAACTGCGTCCCGTCATCTGCTCATCGATCCATTTCCCAATGGCCTTGTCGCCACCTTTTGTGACAGTTTCCCAGTCGTTGTCTTTCGCCGGTTTGTTGTCCTCGATGGCACCAATGTTACGCACCTGAGAAACCCGCCAGTTGTCGGGTAGGTAATGAAAGCTGTAAAAAACCTTGCGAGCCATATACGTCCTTTTGCATAAAAATCCCAATCGACCACCGATCGGGGACACAGAACAAACAGCGAAAAGCATGCCAACAACATTCACCATTACGAATCAACAACTTAGATGCTTTCCACTTAAAAAAAGAAGCGGAGAAGGTAAGAAAATTTCTGTAAATAGAAAATATTTATACGCTTGAGATCTTGTCTATTACAAGCAATGCCAAGATTGAATGGCTACTGTTGAACTGAAAGCTGCCAGTCAACCATCCGCCTTGCAGACGAAATGACGTCAAGAAACGAATAAGCCTCAACGTCACCTTCACGATTTGTCATCGGAAAGTCAGCTGATCTGCTGCCGCCCATCACTAACACCTTGATCGGCTTCATCATGTATTTTGAGAGCTCGTGCCGGTAGCTAATGGCCTGCACGTAATCATCGTGGTTCAACGGGTGAGACGGGCGCTTGAACTCAATGAGTAAGCATGTCTCGTTCAAATCTTCGTTCAACAATAAGTCAGGGCGTTCCGAGGCCTTGGCACCCCCATACTTCTTGCCCAACATGTCTTCGACTGTCCGCTTGAGTGTCTGGTTGGACCGAAAGAAGGTGTATCCCGTACCCAGAATCCACAGGTTGCGCTCGATCGCTTTGTGCATCTCTGCCTCGCGCGTCTCGGGGTTCCTTGCAAGCGCTTCGAGTTCGTCAAGAAACTGGGTTCGTGCTTTGGCCTGACTGACCAACAAGGCCATGTCTGCCATGCCAAATTCATCAAGAGCCGCCGAGATGGCCGCAACGTCCTTTTTGGAAGCGTCATGGATGTGCGACAAAACCGCGCCGTACTCTGCGTTTTCGATTGCGTCGAGCAGTACATGAACATACTGCTCTAGCTTTGTCGGCTCCTCGCCGTAGAAGCGTTCCAGAACGCGCCGCACAGCCTTGTCCGCAAACTCCCGCCGATGCTCTGGCATGGCAGCGAGCCTGTCTTTGATCGACCGCTTGATTCGAGCTTCAGCAAGTTGAATTTCTCGGCTGTATCGTTCTTTGAACGCGGCAATCAAAACCGGTTGAATCTGCTCGGTGACCGCCGCCAAAAGATTGCTGTTCTCGATCACACTGTCCCAGCCTGCTGTAACGTGGTCACGAAGTCCGTCAGCTTCGATCTCTCCGTACAACTTGGTTTTCAGCTTCTGTGGAAAGTCTTCGCGCTCATCAAGCCCAAAGAAAGAGGGTTTGCCCACTACCTTTCCATCCACGCGCAAGACAATGCCTGCCTGCCGTTGAGCGGATTTTTCATCAGCAATCGCAAATCGTAGTTCTACTGGACCGACCCCAGATACATCTACTTTCTGGTTTGTGAATGTACCGACGACGTCGTCGACACCCAGCAGCTTGTGATCGACATAAACGGAAAATTCTGACGCGCGCCCGTACTCAAAGATCAGGACCTGCCGCATCCTTGCAGCTTCAGGGAAGGCCAGCTCACCATGGAGAGAATTCAACGTAATGGTGGTGCCATGCGAATCCGGGTCACAACGCTCGGTATCAATCTGAATTGGCAGATGTTCAATGTCTTCAACACCCGCGAGATCTTTCAAGCGCAGTGTAAATCGGCTGAGTGTTCCTCGCGTGCGCGTTTCCAGCGTCATCTCAGCTGCAGCCATCAGGCCAGCAAATTTACCAATGCCTTTTCGACCTTTGACAGGCCGTTGCTTGCCAGCAGTCCGCTCACCTCGATGCTCGCGCCTGTTCCTGGCAATGGCCAAGTAGTGTGATTCAAGTTCAGCCCGCGTCATACCTGTGCCATCGTCTGAAATAACGATGGGCGCATCAGTCATAGGGGCTGGCAGTGAGATGTGGACGTTCTCAGCGTCAGCATCCCATGCGTTGTCGACCAATTCCTTCAGTGCTTTCTCCGTCGATGGGTACTCCTGGCTTAAAAGCCGAGCCAACCTCGAATCAACTTGAAAGCGTGCAGTCTTTGCTGCCATCGTCTTCCTCCCTAAATATCTGAATTTTCAGAGTTATTTGTCGATACTCATTTGTCAACAGATGGCAAGTTATAAAGCCCTCTAACGCTCAAAACTTTTGGAGCTTGCGCCTGAACTGCGGGTCACCGTCAGTGAACTCATCACGTACGTCATTTGCATCATGAGGTGAAAGCATTGACCACCTAGTTGCCTCATTCTTCTTTGTGGTGTCAAAGCCGTATGGGACTGAAATTCCCATCAAATTCGTGACAAGGTAGCGATCGTGAAACTCATCCCAAATAAATACCTTGATGTTCAGACTCTTTAGAACAGGATCAGCTTTGATGACTTGATCGAAGCTTTTCTTCCAGTCGCCAGCAGAACGCAGTTGTCCGCCATTGACAGTCTTTATCTGCCTGTGTAACTCAATATCAACACTTGGATTAATCGTCGTAATCGCCTTGAGTAGGATCAAGAAGTCTTGGTAATTCGCCGCTTGCAGGTCAAGATAGGGATCAATGAACATCAACGAACGGCTGTACTTGATCAATGGCTTCAAGACATTGATGTACGCAACAATGTTCCGATCGACTTTTATCGAATAGCCGCCGCCTGAAAATGGCGGGCAAAAAGGTATCTTAGAGATACCCCTCGGCAAATCTTCATGTTCTGACGCCCTCAACGAGGCACAGAACTCATCGGTTCCGAAAAATTGGGTGATCTTAGGGTCGCCAATATGGGACGCCAAC
Organism: Limnohabitans sp.; assembly: GCA_030158125.1. Classification (GTDB taxonomy): domain Bacteria; phylum Pseudomonadota; class Gammaproteobacteria; order Burkholderiales; family Burkholderiaceae_C; genus Limnohabitans_A. Next base: position 302,699 of record JAOATL010000015.1, read on the forward strand.
GCCTCTGCCAACCACTCGCCTTCAGCCGTAGGAGATCCCTGATTTTGGGCTGCGGCAGGAACGACTCTTCCGTTGACTCTGAGCTTCTTTAGTAGCTCGCGTGACCTGACATGTAGATCTTCCTTCCGCTCATCCAGAGCATTTCCCCACTTTCCATTTGAGAGATCGCGGATCACGCCAAACCGTTCGATGCCTTTCCATAGCGACGCAAGAGCGAGATGACCATGAGCTTCTCCAGGAATGAACGCACCTTGATCAGTCTTAACACCGAAGGCTGTCGGAAAAAAGATATCGGGGCTAAAGGCGAACTCATGCAACATGATCAGAAGGTTTCCCTGAGTGATTCTTCAAAAAGCCCCTTCGGCCAGGGTTTCAGGAATTCACCTCGCTCGTTCATGCGCATTTGCATGATCGCCACGCCCTTGCCTTCGTTTTGTATGAGGTATACGGCGATGTCGCTAGAACTCGCGGGCGGCACGCCTGGCGGTAGTTCGCCATCTTGGGTTTGGCGTATGCGCTTCATCATTCGGAGAAGCAATGCCTCGCTGTGTGTTTCGATCAAAAAATTGCGCCCGAAGTTGGCGGCTGATTGGAGATACAGGTCTCCGAGGCCGACTTGTACGCGAGGATGTATATGCAACTCCGGTTGCTCGATCAGTAGTAAAGTTCCGTGTGAGTCTACGGAGGCCGCTACTACAGGGATCAATTGCGACAGTCCGACCCCTACGTCGTGCGGCGTTACACGCACATGGTTCTTGGTATCGACAAGCCAAACACGACGATTGACGGGAAGAGCATCGACCGAGGCCCAATTCAGATCAAAAGCAGTACTTGCGCCCGAACGAACCGCATCTAAGTACTGCAGAGGAACTTCCCGAAACTCCTCTCGCTCTAGACCATACCCCGTACCTAGTCGATTAGGGTCGTAGAGCCACGAGCTAACTTCAGCGAGTTGTGCTGCTGAACACTCATGAAGACGAGACCAGGCAGCTAACCCCCCGTACCAACCCACCTCGTTCGCAAAACTATCCAGATTCAAGCGTCGCTTGGGTATGGCTCTCAGTGGGCCAATCGCTCGAGAATCAACAAGAAGATCGCGTAGCACCTCAAGAGGCCCAACGATGAGTTCAGTCAAAACTCCAGGAGCTATTTCAATGAGATCAACATCGTCTGCACTTTCCTCGAATTTGTCGACAGTGATCTCATCAAACGCGGGAGATGAAACGACCTTCCCCCAGCGCGGTAAGCCGTTTCTAAAACCGGTAACTGGATACTTGAGTAGATCACGATGCTCGCTATGCCATGTGTACTCAGCAGCCAACTCTAGTTTTCTCTCTTCGCGGCGTGACTCAATTTCCTCTTGGCTCGCGCCGACAAGCTCGGCGTCGAGAAAATCGTCGTCCTCAGTCCTGGGGATTAACTTACGTAGATCCAACGCAACTGTTGGCGCTACTGTTTCAACGCTTCTTGCGGCGGACTCAAGCAATGGGTGACGAACGTTGATGTGTGCAAGCCTCTTCCTGCCTGCAGCCACTTGCACGGTGTCTGGCATCACCAGCGCAACATCGGCACCGTTCAATGAAACAAGGTAGTAGTCGAGCTTGGGTGAGTGATCTTGGTCGTCCGCGCTGAACCCAAATTCGACATAGGCCTCCCTAAGCTTGTTGCTAATGGAAATAGAAGACGTTGCCCCGTACTCTGGCAGGTCAATGTTGTTGAGATTCAAGTCGTATCCCAGCACCATCCGGCGTCCGATGCTGTGCTTGTGGAGCAAATTCAAAAATCCACCGAGATCGATGTCATCTGTAGCGTAAGGCGAACCCATGGGGTTCAATTCGTAGTTATCTAGCACTCCCCGTATGAAGTGCATGGAATGGAGAATCGAACTCTTGCCGGCGCTATTCACACCGTACAGCAAGGTGACTGGTTTGATCGGAATTTCTATGGGGCCTTCGATACCTTTAAAGTTCTGAATTCTCAAACCGGTCAGCATGGTTCGATCTCCCTTTGACCGGCGTGATTGAGGAGACTGGCACTTAGCGCCTCACGAAGTGCCTCTGCCTCGCGCAAGAACGCATGGTGCTTCTTCAAGCGCTGCTGCATGGCCACAACAATATTTGCGAACTTGTCTTGCTGTGCGATGGGTGGCAGTAGCAATGGAATGTCTTGCATGTCCTGTGCATTAATATTTGCCATGCCTACGATGCTCTTGGCGCGGCCTTCCAGGGTTCGCTTCCCGTGCGCAGAATTCAGATACCCGGAAACATAGTGCGCGTTGCCGCGCTCGTTCATCCGCACGCGCACTAAGTAGCCAGCAATTGCCATGGGCTCGTCTCGCATGTAGACGGCAGTTTTACCGACCAACTCCTTGCTATTGGTTCGGTTGAACAAGAGGTCGCCCTTTTTTGCCATGTACTTGTGGGCGGACGTCTCATCAAGATCGACATACTTCATCGAGGAAAAGTCCCAGCCGCCGCCATAAGTGATGTTGTTCATCCGAAGGATGGGGTACTGCCCCATATGTTCATTAGCTTTCTCAGAAGTCCCATAGTTTGCCGAACTTACCAAGTCGCGAATCGTGCCCTTAGGAAATGACTTTTGGTTTGTCTCCGGATCGCCAAACATGTCGATGAACACCGCACGAAGAAACTCCTCGGTGAGGCTGATGGCTTTCAGGCGTTTGCGGCGAATGCTATCTGCCTTGTCGAGAATGGCGGCGATTCGTTGTTGTTCAAAAAAAGAAGGCGGAGAAAACGGAAGCGACTTGATCGTTTTGTCGGAAACGGCGGGGTAGTTTGCACCTGTGGCAAGTCCCACCAGTTGCTTTACAGTGGCTTCGGATGAAATCCAATGAAAGAGGTAACGAGCGTCTAGCTTGCCTGGCTGTGCGCGCAACACACAAAACCCTGTGGATGCGATCGCACCTGCATGCTCGTTAGTAATGACTGCGACGGTGTTGAGATTTGGTCGAACTGTTGAAACGATAACGTCATTCTCAGCCGTCTCTTGCTTAGCTCGGCTTGGCGCTTGGTTGGTTGGAACTACTTGAGGATTAATGATTGCCCGTAATTCTCGGTCAACTGAAGAGATGTCCACATACGTGAAGTGTGATTCACCAAGCAGGAAAATTGAATTGACATTTCTAACGGGCGAAACATAGTCACCCAACTTGCTCTGCGTTGCAGTCATCCTAATAGCTCCTGAAGGCTATCGAGCTCAGCTTGAATGGATGCTTCGAGTTCCTGCAAAGCCAACAAAATTTCCTTGGGAGTTGCATGGTGCTGTTTGGTGTGCACCTGCCGCTTGTATCGATTGATCGAGAGGTCATAGCTTTGTGCCCGAATGTCACCAACTGACACCTCAAACGACATCGCCGAACGGTCGCTGAAATCACCCTGACCTTCGCACCACTGCAGGTACTTAGCCTGCACGTCAGGCATATCTCCCTTACCGTCGCCGATCTTGGTTCGCTTGTCATCCAGAGAGAAACCATCGGACTGCACATCGTAGAAAAACACGTTCTCGGTCTTGCCGCCCTTAGCAAAAATGATGATGGCAGTCGATACGCCTGCATAGGGCTTAAATACGCCCGAGGGCAGCGAGATCACTGCCTCCAGCTGATTATTTTCGATCAAGTGTTGCCGTAATTGCACGTGGGCCTTGCTAGAACCGAAGAGCACACCGTCTGGCACGATGGTGGCGCTGCGGCCGCCCACCTTGAGCATACGCAGGATCAAGCCGATGAAGAGCAACTCGGTCTTCTTGGTCTTGACAATTCGCAGGATGTCTGGGGCCACGTCTTGCTCGTCCAGACTACCCTTGAATGGTGGGTTGGCTAGGATGATGTCGAAGGCGTTTTTGGAACCCTTGGGGTGGCGCTCTTCGAAGCTCTGGCTCAGCGTGTCTTGGTAATGGACATCGGGTTGCTTTACACCATGCATCACCAAATTCATGGTGGCGATGCGCAGCATAGTGGCATCAAAGTCATAGGCATGAAACATGTCTGTGTCGACGTGTGCACGATGCTCACCCAGCAGGTCACCGCTGTAACGGATTTGCTCTTCACCGTCGACCACTTCCTTGTGCGTACCGGCATCGCTGCTATGTTGGCGCAAGAGGTAGTCATAAGACTCGATCAGAAAGCCTGCGGTACCGCAGGAAGGGTCGCAAATGCGGTCTGTTGGTTGGGGCTGCATCAACTCCACCATCATGCGGATGATGTGGCGAGGGGTGCGGAACTGGCCATTGATACCGGCGGTGGTGAGCTTGCTGAGCAGGTACTCATAAAGGTCACCCTTGGTGTCGCCTTGTTCCAGCGGTAGGTCGTGAACGGCGTTGACGGCTTTGATCAGCAATGATTCTTTTTGAATCATCAGCTGTGCGTCTTTCATGAAGGCAGCGAACTGGCTGCCTTCTCCGCTGCTGCGTTCGGCCATACGGCGAAAGTGCGGAAACACGCGGTCGCGCACATGGGGCAGCATTTCTGGGCCGCCGTAATGACGCCAGGTTTCCCAGCGGCAATCTTGGTCGCCCTCACCAAACAAACTGGGTTCGCGCTTGCCTGTGATCGCGGCCCGCTTTTCTTGCGTCCGCTCTTGCATGTCCAGCAGACGGCTGTACATGAGGAATGTGATCTGCTCAATAACGGTGAGCGGGTTGGTGATGCCACCGGTCCAGAAGTCGGTCCAGAGGCTGTCGATGCGGCTTCTTAATGCGCCATTAATCATGGGTGTTCTTCTTTGTTGTTGTGGTTTCAGTGTGCAGCGGGTGGCTGCAGGGGCTCGCCAAAGGCACGCACCAAGCGCACCACTTCGTCGAGTTGTGTTGGGTTAGGGAAGATGCCGCCAAGGCCTTCGGCGTGGACGGTGTTGAACGGCGCATCAAACAACTGCCCAACAGCGATAGCACCAAACTGACGGATGTGGTCCTTCAGCAGGGCCAGAAAGCGCAATTGTTGACTGTTGAGTGCATGCGCCTGCGCGAAGACAGAGAACTGCACATCCACGGCTGCGTGATCAAGGCCAACGATTCCTCGCAGAATTTGCGTCAGCTGGACTGCGGTATCGGGGTAGAACTCCCGCAGGGTGGCAAGATCGACATCGGGGTTGCGGGTATGTAGCAAGCTGTTGAGCTTGTCCAGCTCTTCTGCCGTGATGGATTCTCCCCGCCGCAGCTTGAGCAGAACAGGGTCGGTCTCGAATAACGGCTCCAAGGCAGATTGCACGGCTTTGCGATAGATGCCGAAATCGACGGACTTGATCTTGGTGGGCCGTACCTGAACTTGGTATTCAGCAGCATCCTCACGGACGTCCAGCTGCGTAGTAGGCAGGGGTGGAGGCAACACGGGGCGATCAGCCAATTCCATGATGTCGCGTAAGGCTGTGCGCATGGCATCGAGTTGAGCAAAAGTTGGCTCTTGCCAGAAGGCATCAGAGCGCAGGACTTGCAGCTCTTTGGCCTTGGCGCGCACAGGATTGAGATGCGGGGGCAGACGTCCAACCCACTCCAAGATGGCTTCACGGTGAGCATTAGGTTTGCTGGACTCGGCAATGGCTGCGGCTTCTGCTTTCGCAAGCAGCAGGTCCCATCGCAGGGCGTCACCCTGGCCGCGCACGTCTAGGGCGCTCATCAAGGGTGCGACTGTTTCCGCCAACAGTTGACGAGTGACGGGCGCGAACTGGTGGACCAACTTGGCGTCTCTCGCTTGGTTCACGGCTTGCCAGTTTTCACGCACGGAGATGCCACCATCGGGCAGCGCTGCAGCGTCCTGCTGAAGCTGAAGTGCCAGAGCGTCGAAAGCGGGAATGTCTGATCGAGCCAAGGCCAAAGCAGCAAGTTCAATACGTGCTTCGTAGCGCCGCTGCGTCAGAGGCTTGGGTACATTGGGCTCCACCTCTTCCGCGTTCAGGTCGTGGAAGGCGAAATTGCCCCAGTGGTCAAAAATCAGAAACTCACTCTTGTCTTGGCCAGGCCCGAACAGGTCTTTGCATAGCCGCGTACCGCGGCCAATCATTTGCCAGAATTTCACCTTGCTCTTGACCGGCTTGGCGAAGACAAGATTCACCACTTCGGGCACGTCGATACCGGTGTCCAGCATATCAACCGAGACGGCTATGCGCAGTTCGCCCTTGGGTTCTTTGAACTGGTCGATCAGTTCTTCGGACCGTGGTTCCTTGGAGTGGATGACGCGGCAAAACTTACCAGCAAACTGTGGGTACATCTCGTTGAAAAGATCTACCAACAGGCGTGCATGATCGATCTTTCGCGCGAAGATGATGGTCTTGCCGGGAAGCTGACCATCGGCGTCGCGGATGCCGTTGTCCATCAGGTTGCGCAGAATGACACGGTTGGTGTCTTTATTGAAGACGGCGTCGTCAATTTCTTGGGCGTCGAAGTCCAGGGTGTTGGGGTCTATGCCTTGGTCTTCGAGCTGGGCTATCTGCTCGTCCGTCAGATGTGCTGCCTTGATGCCATCGCGCATGAACTTGGTCGTGTGGGCAACCACGCGGAAGGGCACCAGCTTGCGATCTGCAATGGCTTGTTCTAATGGGTAGTTGGCAGTAGGCAGCTTGTAGTCGCAGCCAAAGAGCTGACAGGTGCTGCGGCTAACCATCTCCACTGGTGTGGCAGTCAGGCCGACTTGAAGGGCATCGAAATACTTGAAGAGATCGCCGTAGAGGTTGTAGATCGAACGGTGCGACTCGTCGGCAATGATCAAGTCGAAGAAGCCGACATCGAAAGACTCATAGTCATTGATGAGGCCCTGATAGATTCCGATGTAGATGCGTGCATCCATCTTGCCCACATCATTGGCCTGCCCGATGACGTAAATCGGCTCACGCACGAAATCAGTGAAGGCGTTCTTGGCCTGCTTGCGCAGTTCCTTGCGGTCACACAAAAACAGTACGCGCTTGACCCATCGTGCATCGATCAGAAGCTTGGCCAGCGAGATGGCAACGCGGGTCTTGCCCGTGCCTGTGGCTTGCACCACCAAGGCTCGACGATGACGTTGTGTGAATCGTTCGGCGACGCGGGTGATGCTTTCGATTTGGTGAAGGTAGCCAGCAATATTTGCATCGGGCCGAACATCCTTCAACAAATCAAGCTTTTCCTTGCGCTGAAAACCGATGCGGTATTGCAGCGTGTCTTTGGAATAGAACCCGTAGACTGAGCGGGGTGGGTAGCCACCCGCGTCGTCCCATACCCAGATATCGTGCCCATTGGTATAGAAGATCATGGGCCGCTGGCCATGCACCTTTTCTAGGGCATCAGCGTAAAGCTTGGCTTGCTCTTGTCCTGCGCGTGCATCAACCTGAGTTTTCTTGGCTTCCACAACGGCAAGAGGCTTGCCGTTGTCGTCCCACAGCACGTAGTCACAGTAGCCCTTGCCGCTGGCGGTAGGTTGGTGTGGTACTTCAACTTCCTGCCCGACAGAGTCATTCGAAGTTGTGCCAGGCGGAACATTCCAACCCGCCATGCGCAGGTCGCGGTCAATGAGCCACTTGCGGGTGTTGTCTTCACTGAAACGCAGTTGGTTGGCTGCAGCTGCGGATGATTGGCTGGCACGTTGCAACTGCAAAGTCGTTGGCGTCGGCGATGCTTGTGCGGCGACTGAGGCGGTCCGGTCAGCTGCACGTAGCTTGGCCAGCTCCTCCAGAGCTTGTCGCAGGCGCTCTTCTTTAAGGTTATTTTCCTCAGCGAGGGCTTTGGCCTTGCGTTTGATTTCAGCTTTGCTGTCGATACCCTCAGCGGGAGGCTGCTTGAACCCAGCAAAGTCATCTACTTGACCACCAAGGAAACTGACATGGAGCCAGCGTGCGAGTTGCCAGGCCTCTTGAACACAGCGAACCGCGTCAGTGACATCCACATCCTCACCGTGGGCCGCACGGTTTCCTACCCGGCGAATCAAATGCAGCTTGTCGAGGACCAGCGGTTGAGCTATTTCCCTAAAACTGGAGTTGTTCAACAAATCCACAAAATTGGACTGTGGAAGACGTTCCAATTTGAGCTTGTCGTAGACCCGGTCGACCAACCGCTCGGCAAAATTGCGCAATTTGACGAGTGCGCTCTCGGGGTCACTGTGTGCGTAGTGCTCGGCATGCCCGCCCATATTGGCGAGCTCCGGATACACCGCACGCAGTGGCTCGAAGTTTAGTGATCGAAGATCTTGCATCCAAATTTGGACGGTTCTCACGTTTGGGCTCATGCATCCCTTATTGCGAGAACTGTGCCATGCCTCCCTGATCTGATTCTTTTGTCTGATCCATGCCAAGCCGCTTAATCCAATTACCAAGCGTTTGGTAGTTCTCGAAGCCTAACAGCTTGGCCGCAGCCGTTTTTCTTTGTCCGGACTTCGCCATGGCTTGGCTGATCAACTCTCTGGCTGCATCGTCCAAAAATCTTTGCAAATTAACACCTTGGCCAATTTTTGGAATAACCGATGCCGGTTTTTTGGCTGGAACCAAGAGCCTTGATTTTTCAATATCTCTAGCACTGATTTCAGCCCCTACAGACCAGATTGCTGCCCTCATGAGGGTATGGTAAAGCTCGCGAATGTTACCTGGCCATACATGCAGATGAAGAATTTTTCTTGCATTTACAGAAATTTCTTTATGCAATGCTTCGGGTCGACCTGCTGCATCGGCATTGATGATTGCCATGAAATGATCAATCAACGTGTCAAGGTCATCCGCTCGATCCCGCAATGGCGGCAAACGAAGAATGCCTACTGCTAGTCTGTAAAACAGATCCTCCCGGAACCTACCTGCCGAAATGTCAGCACTGAGATCTCGGTGAGTCGCTGCAATGATCCGGGTATTGACCTTGACTGATGTGGACTGTCCCAAGGGTGTGACTTCGCCAGACTGAAGCACGCGAAGGAGGCGGACCTGAGTGTCAAGGGGTAGGTCGCCCACCTCATCTAGAAAAAGCGTGCCGTCTGAAGCTTCTTCAAAGTGTCCCTTGCGGTCAAAAGTAGCACCCGTAAATGCACCTTTCTTGTGGCCAAACAGTTCAGAGTTGGCCAATTCTGAAGTTAACGCGCCGCAGTTGACCGCCAGAAATGGCTTTGCGTGACGCGGGCTCGCAGCATGGATGGCTTCGGCAAACAACTCCTTACCGGTACCGGTTTCTCCAAGAATAAGCACCGGCACTTCGTAACCCGCCATCCGACGCGCCAGTGCGATTTGTTCCGCCACGGCTGAACTGTTGTAAATGATCTTGCTGAATTCAGGCGTTGTGCTCTGCTCTGCACTGGCTAATCGCTCAGCGCGCTCACCGCTTCGGCGCAAATATTCCGGCAGGAAGTCGCCCGCCAAATCGAAAAAGAAATCAACCGATTCAAGACCATGCTCTCTCGATGTTTGGATGAGCTTTGCGGGAAACCGTGTTTTGGCCAAGATGATCCAAATCGCGGCCATTGCTGGCGTTCCCGGGCTCAGATGAAAGGTTAATTCGATATCTGGACGAGGTAACCCCGCCCCAGTCAAGTTGGCGCTGACTTGGGTGTAGATCTGACCGTAATCGATGGGACTGGACAAGTCGACCTGGTACAGATCAACCTGATCATCTCGGTAGCCTGTTTGTTGTTCAAGCCAACTGCAGAACTGCCTGCTGCGTTCGAACTCATAGTTCGTGAGCAAGTAAACACGATCGTAGCGATGTGCATCTTGTAGCGCAGTGGCAATTGGACCAAGGGCGGAGCCGTGCAGTCCCTCTGCACACTCATGATCCATCTTGCCAATCCACGCAATTAACCAAGTCTTGGGGTTCATGAGATCGATGATAAAAGAAATACTTAATGCATAAAAACTTTTATTTTTTAGGAGGCGTACAGCGGAAAGCTCTGTCTTTTCAAGATCCAGCCGTACTTGGCACTTGGCAAAGTTTGTTTAATATTGAGCAGCAGCATGTGTACCAATTTCACGCCAACTCAACGCGCCCAATGGGTCAAGGAAAAGCTGGGCGTTGATCTGCCAGCTGACTATCCCGAAGAGTCATATCCAGGGTTTGCTGCGCCTGTCGTTGTCAAAAGCCACCAGACCGGTCGTATCGCGTGCGGTTTGGCACGGTTTGGCTTGATTCCAGGATGGGCCAAGGACGACAAGATCAGTCGCCACACCTACAACGCCCGCAGCGAAACCGCTGCAGAAAAGCCCAGTTACCGCACCGCCTGGCGTCAGCGCCAATTCGGCTTGGTGCTGGTTGATAACTTCTATGAGCCCAGCTACGAGTCAGGTAAGGCCGTCCGCTGGAAGATTGAGCTGGCCAGCGGAGACCCGTTCGGCATTGCCTGCCTTTGGGACCGATGGACCGATCCCGCCTCGGGCGAGCGGGTGGTGAGCTTTTCAATGCTCACGGTGAATGCCGATGAGCACCCGGTGATGAATCAGTTTCACAAGCCAGGTGATGAAAAGAGAACCCCCGTCATCATTGCCCCGGAGCTGCACGATGCTTGGCTCAGAGCCGATGTTCCAAAGGCTATGGCGCTGATGAACTGGCAGCACATGCCGGAGTTGGTGGCATGTCCGGCACCACGGACCTGATCCCAAAGTTCTCTTGCTAAGGTGGATATGGGCACTTGAAATACTGGATATTTGTACAGTATATTCAAGGCATGCCCACTCTCAATGAATCGTCGCTTTCTCCCGTATTCGTGCCCGACACCCAAGTTTGGCTGGATTGATTTTTCAAAAGTCCGACTTTGCATGTTTTATGAAAACCTACAGATGTTCACAGTGTCTTGGTGCAAGCCAATGACGCTGTCGCCTTCCTGCTAATGGCTATCATGAGTGTGGGGTGCTGGCCATCGAGATGAGAATTTCTCGATGGCGCACTTCCGGGTCATATTCGGATCATATTCGGATCATTTCCGGCAATCTGCCGTACACTCGGCCAATGGACAAAAAAATGAACAAAGCGCAGCCAGCGGCTCGTCTTGAAGCAAGGATCAGCCATGATCTGCATGGCTTGCTTCGTCAAGCGGCCGAATTAGAGGGACGCTCTGTCACAGACTTTGTGGTGGCGGCCGTGCAACAGGCTGCCAGTGATGCGTTGGCCAAGGCGCACTACATCCAACTGGCCCAAGCCGATCAAATGCAATTTGCAAAATCATTGCTGGCCCCTGCCAAACCCAAGGTTGCTTTAAAGCGCGCGTTTGAAAACAGGCGCAAGCTGCTGGACCTCACTTGAACACAGGACCTTTCAAGGTCGAAGTGCTAAGGGCGGATCACCCGCGCAATGAGTTTGCTTGTGGTGACGTCGACTTAGATCGGTACTTCAAAACACAAGTGACGCAAGACATCAGGCGCCATGTCGCGCATTGTTTCGTGGCGCTTAACAGCCTCGGTCAAGTAGCGGGGTATTACACCTTGGCGGCTTCAAGCGTTTTGCTAGCAGAATTGCCCCAAGCACTTGCCAAAAAGTTGCCACGCTACCCCACTGTGCCGGTTGCAAGAATGGGCAGGTTGGCTGTGAGTCAATCAGCTCAACAAATGGGTTTGGGTTCTGCTTTGCTGGCAGATGCATTGGTGCGCGTGTTTCAAACTGATCTCGCAGCATACGCCATGGTGGTGGATGCCAAGCATGAAGGCGCTGTTCGTTTTTACGCAAAGCATGGCTTCAAACCATTTTCTTCTCAACCGCTCAGCTTATGGTTGCCAATGAACGCAGTGATTTCCTTGGTTGCTTAGTTGGTGATCTTGCGTTGACCGGCGGTCATGGCGCTTCCCATCGACGCGGCCATGATCAAACCAATGGCACTGAGTTGTTGCGTGCTCAGTTGTTCTGACAACACCAGCCAGCCCGCCAAGGCGCCAACGGCTGGCTCCAAACTCAGCAAGATGCTGAAGGTTTGTTTGGGCAAGTGTTTGAGTGAATACATTTCCAAACTGTAGGGGATGGCGCTTGACAGCAGGGCAATGCCCAAACCTGTCAGCATCCATTCCACATTCAACAAAGCAGTGCCGGCCACGCTGATGCCAAAAGGCGTGACCACCATGGCCGCCACCAACATGCCCATGGGCGTGGCAAAGGCGCCAAAGCGATCAGCCACTCGCTGGCCCAACACGATGTACATGGCCCAACAAAATCCGGCACCCAAGGCGAAGGCGATGCCAACGGGGTCGAGCGCTGCAACGGGGCTGTCGACGCCCAAGTGTTGTCCCAATGGCAAGATCAAACCCATGCCCACGACGGCCAACACAATCCACACAAAATCAAGCGGCTTTTTGGAGGACCAAAGCGCCACAGCCAAGGGGCCTGTGAATTCAATGGCAATGGCCAAGCCAAAGGGCACGGTTTTGATGGCGCTGTAAAACAGCAAGTTCATGATGCCCAAGGTGGCGCCAAACATTACCAGGGGTGGTGCGTCGGCCCAGGTCCAGGTGCGGCGCCAGGGCCGCCAAAAGGCCATCAGCAAGAGCGTGGAAAAAATCAGGCGGTAGGTGGTGGTGCCTTCGGCGCCTACATATGGAAACAAGCTTTTGGCCAGCGATGTGCCCGCGCACAAGGTGATCAAACTGCCCATGAGGGCGGCAACAGGAAGAAAAGGAAATTTCACAGTGCTAAAACAATGGGTTGGCCGTGCGGTGTTCGAGCGGCGGCATCTTCCCAAGCATGTTCCAGTGCGTGAATTTGATCGGCAGTGCCCAATTGTTTGGCCAGCACCAAGGCCTCCAAAGCATTGAGCCAATGGGCGTAATAGGTGGTGCCTGTGTCTGTATCGCCGGCAACTTGCGCAGTGCGAATTTCTTGCGTCAGAGTTGCAGCCCATTCTGGCCAAGTGAACAAGCCCTTTTCGTGCAACTGGAGGGTCATGGCAAACGCATGCGCTTGCCAGGGTTCTGAAAAAACGGTGCCATTGGCCTCTTGCACTGGCAGGGGCAGTTGCCCACCGCAATGTTGGGCAATTTCTTCAAGTGTGAGGTGAGTGTTTTGCATGCTTGTCATTCCGAATGCTTCAGGCCGCCACCTCTAAATATGACTCCCACGCGTCCACTGTCACTTCCACAGTGGGGTCGCTGTTTTCACCCCAAAGCGTGGTGCCATCAAAGACCACGGTGTAGAGCCATTCGACGGGCACATTGAAGGGGGGCGTGGCACGCAAGGTGTGCCCATCGGGAAACACATGTCCGCCATGCACACTCACAACCGTGCCCACATGGCCTCGAACATAACGAGGCAAACGCGTGTGACCTTGCGGGTGCATGTTGCGGGCGCGTACTTTTTGGCCCACTTTGAACAAGGCGGGTTGATCGATGTGTCGTTCTGTGGGGCTGCCGGCTTTCAATGCCGCATCCACGGTTTCACGCGTGAGGACTCGGTTCACTTTGACCGGTGGAGAGATCTGCTGGCCGGCGCTCAGTTCGGCCGCAGTCACCATGCCACGGGACAACATGAGTTGTTCAAGCGCCCGAATCCAAATCTCGTAATAACTGCTGGACAAGTAGAGGGCCGGTGGCAATGACTCGCGTGCCGAGCGGCTCAGGTCAATGTTCCATTGCCCGCTGGCGCCCATGGCCACCGTGATGGCCATGGCTCGGCTTTCCCAAGGGGCGTGGAACAAGGGCTCGTTGTCTTCTAATAGAACAGGTCCAAAGCCTTGTTGGCCGCCCATGTCGTGGACGCCATTCATACCAAGGCCGTCCCAATCATGGCGTCGCGCGAGACCAGGCTGGCCAGTTCGGCCTGGGACAGATGTTCGGTGCCAGCGGGGCGCTTGGGCAAGACCAAATACCGCACTTCAGCGGTGGAGTCCCAAACGCGAATACGGGTGCTCTCGGGCAGGGCCACCCCAAAGTCGCCCAAGACTTTACGCGGCTCCAGCACAGCGCGGGACCGATAAGCGGCACTTTTGTACCAAACGGGGGGCAAGCCCAACACCGTCCAGGGGTAGCAACTGCAGAGTGTGCAAACCACCATGTTGTGCTGCTCGGGGGTGTTTTCTACGGCCACCATGTGCTCGCCTTGCCGGCCCGTAAAGCCCAAAGAAGCAATGGCCGCTGTGGCATCTTTTAGCAACCAAGCTTTGAATTCAGGCTCGGCCCAGGCCTTGGCCACGACTTTGGCGCCGTTGTGAGGGCCAACTTCGGTTTCGTAGGTCTCGATGATGCGGTCAATGGCTGCAGGGTCGATGTAGCCTTTTTGGGTGAGCAGGGTTTCGAGGGCACGAACCCTGACGTCCATTTCACTTAAAGTGGAATGGTCGTGATCGTGGTCATGAGAATGGCCGGCCATGGTCGTCTCCCGAGTTGGACAAGGTCTTTGGTTGCCATCATAGCCCCGCATACAATCAGCGGCTGTCCTCAAAAGCAGGTTTTGAATCGGCTTTTTGGTAATTACCTCAATTTTTTCGTGGAGTTTTTTGATGTTCATTTCATCCGCATTTGCCCAAACCGCCCCAGCCGCTGCCGCAGCGGGTGGCGACATGCAATCTTCTTTGATGAGCATGTTGCCCTTGCTCTTGATGTTTGTCGTGCTGTATTTCGTCATGATTCGGCCCCAAATGAAAAAGCAAAAAGAGCACAAATCCATGATCGATGCGCTTGCCAAGGGCGATGAAATCATCACAGCTGGTGGATTCTTGGGCAAAGTAAGCAAGTTGGGCGATGGTTTCTTGAGCATTGAAATTGCCAATGGCGTGGAAGTGCAGATGCAACGTTCCGCCGTGGTTCAAGTCTTGCCCAAAGGCACGATCAAGTAATTGCCCTCAACGCCCAAGCCACTGCGTGCTTGGGCGGGTACCTTGCTATTTAATAGTGCTCATTTTTCTTCTTTGAAGCGGCTGCCATCATGAACCGTTATCCGGTGTGGAAATTTGCGATCATCGTGATCGCTTTGTTGTTGGGCGTGGTCTACACCTTGCCCAACTTTTTTGGTGAAGCACCGGCGGTGCAGGTCTCGTCTTCCAAGATCAGCGCCAAAGTGGACGCCGCCACATTGGCTCGGGTGGAAGATGCGCTCAAGGCGGCCAATGTGCCACCTGCCGCCGTGGCCTTAGAAGGTGCTTCTATCAAGGCGCGCTTTGAATCCACAGAGCAGCAGCTCAAAGCCAAAGACGCCATTCAAAAAGCGCTGATTCCAGAAGGCACCGAAAACGGCTACGTGGTGGCTTTGAATTTGCTGTCGCGTTCGCCAGCTTGGTTGACCTCTTTGCACGCAGCACCCATGTACTTGGGCTTGGACCTGCGCGGTGGCGTGCACTTCATGCTGCAAGTCGACATGAAAGCCGCCCTGACGCAAAAAACCGATTCATTGGCGGGTGACATTCGCACCACGCTGCGCGAAAAAGATGTGCGCCATGGCGGCATCGCACGCAACGGCCAAAACATTGAAATCCGAGTTCGTGACCAAGCACAACTGGATGCTGCGCGACGCGTTTTGGCCGATCAGTTTGCTGATTTGCAAACCGTGGATGCGGCAGAAGGTGGCGAATTTAAATTAACAGCCACCATCAAACCTGAAGCCGCTCGCCGTGTGCAAGAGCAGGCGCTCAAACAAAACATCACCACCCTGCACAACCGCATCAACGAGTTGGGTGTGGCCGAACCTGTGATTCAGCAGCAAGGCCTGGACCGCATTGTGGTTCAGTTGCCTGGTGTGCAAGACACGGCCAAGGCCAAAGACATTTTGGGCCGCACGGCCACCTTGGAAGTGCGCTTGGTAGACGAGAGCAGCGAGGCGCGCTCTGCCGAACAAACCAACGGCATGGTGCCTTTTGGCTCTGAGCGGTATTTGGAGCGCAATGGCCAGCCTGTGATTGTCAAAAAGCAAGTGATTTTGACGGGCGACAACCTGACCGATGCACAACCAGGCTTTGACAGCCAAACACAAGAGCCGGTGGTCAACTTGTCATTGGACGGCAAAGGCGCGCGCATTTTCAAAGATGTGACCCGCGAAAACATCGGCAAGCGCATGGCCATTTTGTTGTTTGAAAAAGGCAAAGGCGAAGTGGTCACCGCACCCGTCATTCGCTCAGAAATTGGCGGCGGCCGTGTGCAAATTTCGGGCCGCATGACCACCAGTGAGGCCAACGATACCGCCTTGCTGTTGCGTGCAGGTTCTTTGGCCGCGCCGATGGAAATCATTGAAGAGCGGACCATTGGCCCAAGCCTAGGTGCAGAAAACATTGCCAAAGGCTTCAACAGCGTCACATGGGGTTTCTTGGTCATTGCGGCCTTCATGTGCATTTATTACATGGTGTTTGGTTTGTTCTCCAGCATCTCCTTGGCCGTCAACTTGCTTTTGTTGGTGGCGGTACTCTCGATGCTGCAAGCCACCCTCACATTACCGGGTATGGCCGCGATGGCTTTGGCGCTGGGCATGGCGATTGACTCCAACGTGCTGATCAACGAACGTGTGCGTGAAGAGTTGCGTTTGGGTGCCACGCCCCAAGCGGCCATTCACACGGGATACGACCGCGCATGGGCCACCATTTTTGACTCTAACATCACCACCCTCATTGCTGGCGTGGCCTTGTTGGCGTTTGGCTCTGGCCCCGTGCGCGGATTTGCGGTCGTGCATTGCTTGGGCATTTTGACCAGCATGTTCTCCGCGGTGTTCTTCTCGCGCGGCTTGGTCAACCTTTGGTATGGCCGTCAAAAGAAACTCAAGTCAGTGTCGATTGGCACGGTGTGGCGTCCAGATGGCGCGGCACCCGTGTCTAGAACTGAAGACAAAGCATAAAGCGGAGCAGCATCATGGAATTTTTCAAAATCCGCAAAGACATTCCCTTCATGAAACACGCGTTGATTTTCAACGTGATCTCTTTCGCGACTTTCTTGTTGGCCGTGTTCTTTTTGTTCAGCCGCGGTTTGCATTTGTCGGTGGAGTTCACCGGCGGCACCGTGATGGAAGTGAGTTACAGCCAGCCTGCAGATCTGACGCAAGTGCGTGGCGTGGTGTCGGGTCTGGGTTACAACGATGTGCAAGTGCAAAACTTTGGCACAGCGCGCGATGTGATGATTCGCTTGCCTGCTCAAAAGGGCGTGAGCTCTGCGCAACAAAGTGACAAATTGATGGTGGCTTTGAAAGCGCAAAACGCTGAAGCCACACTGCGCCGCACAGAGTTTGTAGGCCCGCAGGTGGGTGAAGAATTGGCGGCAGACGGCCTCAAGGCTTTGGCCTTTGTGGTGGCCGGCATCATGCTTTATTTGGCGGTGCGCTTCGAATGGAAATTCTCGGTGGCGGCCATCATTGCCAATCTGCATGACGTGATCATCATTTTGGGATTCTTCGCCTTTTTCCAATGGGAGTTTTCATTGGCGGTGTTGGCGGCGGTGCTGGCGGTGTTGGGTTATTCGGTGAACGAGTCGGTGGTGATTTTTGACCGAATTCGCGAGAACTTCCGACGCTATCGCAAGATGAACACCATTGAGATCATCGACAACGCGATCACGTCCACCATTAGCCGAACCATCATTACCCACGGCTCTACGCAAATCATGGTGCTCTCTATGTTGCTGTTTGGTGGTGAGACCTTGCACTACTTTGCCATGGCCCTCACCATTGGCATTTTGTTTGGTATTTATTCTTCGGTGTTTGTGGCTGCAGCCATTGCCATGTGGTTGGGTATTCAGCGCGAAGACCTGATCAAAGCCGCACCGAAGAAAGACGAAGACCCTGACGATCCTAACTCTGGCGCGGTGGTGTAACACGACCAGGCAGGCACGCTATTGACGTGTGCCCTGCCTGCTGAGTTGCTGGTAGAGGCCACCCGGCAAGCGCCCCAAGGTGCCCGCCAATTCCATTTGAAACAGTTCTGCTTGCAATTGCGAGGTGGGCAAGCCACTTCGCTGCTGGAGTTCGTCCAATCCGACCGGCGCATAGCCTAGATGTGCGGCAATGCTTGGCGCATCTAAATTCGGCTGCACATTCACATGCACCTGGTGGGTTGTTGCGTTGTCAAATGCCATGTTGTCATCGGCCGCGCTGTTCTGGGGGCGAGTCTGTTGCTGGCCGAACGAAGGACTGGGTGCTGGCAAGTCTTTCATCTCCTCTAAGATGTCTTGCGCACTGTCCACCAACTTGGCACCTTGCTTGATGAGGTCGTGGCAACCTTTGGCCACCGTCGTGTGAATGGAGCCCGGAATGGCAAACACCTCTTTGCCCATGTCGACGGCTTGCTTGGCTGTGATGAGCGAGCCAGAGCGTGTGGCCGCTTCCACCACCAAACAGCCCTGCGACAAACCGGCAATGAGGCGGTTGCGCTTGGGAAAATTGGCCATGACGGGCGGGGTGTTTAAAGGGTACTCACTGAGCAACAAGCCGTGCTGTGCAATGTGCTGGGCCAGTGCATGGTTTTGATGGGGGTAGACGCGGTCTAGACCGGTGCCGACCACCGCCACGGTGTGCAGAGGATTGGCTGCCGTGCCCCCAGCCAATGCGCCCTTGTGGGCGGCGGTGTCGATGCCCAGTGCCAAGCCAGACACCACGGTGAGACCTGCTTGGGACAAGCTGAGTGCAAAGTCATGTGCGTTCAAAGCGCCTTGCGGGGTGGGGTTGCGACTGCCCACAATGGCCATTGCGCGAGGCGCTTGCAATGCTGGCGGACTGAGCAGGCGCAGGTGCTGCGTTTGACCCAATGCATACAAAAGCAAAGGGGGGTCTGGGGTGAGCAAGAGACTGCTGGGGTAGTCTGTGTCGGCCAGCGTGAGCAGTCTTTTGCCGATGGACTTGCCCGTCATTTGCGTTGGCCGGTACGTTGTCATGCGAGACGGCGCTGCTGTGTTGAGCCATTCCCAGGTGACTTCCACCGACTCGTCGAGTCCAAGCGGTATGCTGCGCAATTGCTGAATAACGCTGGGGCTGACCAGCGCTTGCAATTCGGAGGTGCTGCGCTGAAAAATGTTTTCTGGCAAACCAAAACCTTGCAGCAAGCTGCGGGCGGTGATGTTGCCCACCCCTGCTGTCAGACTGAGGCGCAGCCAAAATCGCAGACTTTCGCGTGTAGAAATCATGGCTTTTCCTTTGAGAATAGGGTGGAACAAGGGCCAGATTTTGCGAAGCTACCGCCGACTTGGGCAAGGCTTCTTTAAATTAGCGAAAATAGAGGTATTGCTGAATACAAATCACCATGGCACTTTTAAACATTCTTTGCTATCCCGACCCCCGCCTGCACAAGGTGGCCAAATCCGTCACCGAGTTTGATGACAAGCTGCGCGCACTGGTGGCCGACATGCTCGAGACCATGTACGAGTCGCAAGGCGTTGGCCTTGCAGCAACCCAAGTGGATGTGCATCTGCGTTTGGTGGTGATGGACACCTCTGACGATCACAACCAACCCGTGGTGTTGATCAATCCAGAAATCACTTGGTTCAGTGATGAGCGTGTGAAGGGCGAAGAAGGCTGCTTGTCTGTGCCTGGCATCTACGACGGTGTTGAGCGTGCGGTGGCTGTTAAAGTGAAAGCGGCGGATGAGCAGGGTCAAGTTCGCGAATTGGCAGCAGAAGGTTTGATGGCGGTTTGCGTTCAGCACGAACTGGACCACTTGATGGGAAAAGTGTTTGTGGAATATTTATCGCCCTTAAAGCGCAATCGCATCAAAACCAAAATGCTCAAAGCGCAAAGAGAAGACGCTTAATTGTTCAGACAGAAAGAAGTTTTATGCGCGTGATTTTTGCGGGCACGCCCGAATTTGCCCGCAGCGCATTGGCTGCGTTGCATACAGCGGGCCATGAGATCGTGGGCGTTTTCACACAGCCCGATCGTCCAGCCGGCCGCGGCATGAAGTTGCAGGCCTCCGCTGTCAAACAATTTGCACTCGCGCACAACTTGCCCGTGGTGCAGCCGCACAGTTTGAAGCTGGATGGCAAATACCCCGAAGAAGCCGCTGCAGCACACGCCTTCATTGCGCAAGCGCAAGCCGATGTGATGGTGGTGGCGGCTTATGGTTTGATCTTGCCGCAATGGGTGCTCGATGCACCCAAGCACGGTTGCCTCAACATTCACGCTTCCTTGTTGCCTCGCTGGCGCGGCGCAGCCCCCATTCACCGCGCCATTGAGGCGGGTGATGCACAAACAGGCGTCACCATCATGCAGATGGATGCAGGCTTGGACACTGGCGACATGTTGCTCGAAGAAACATTGCCCATCTTGACGCAAGACACGACAGCCTCCTTGCACGACAAGCTGGCGACCATGGGCGCCGCTTTGATTGTCAAAGCGCTCGCACAAGTAGTCCAGTTCAAACCTGTGGCGCAGCCCACCGAAGGCGTGACGTATGCACACAAAATTGAAAAAGCCGAAGCGGCCATCGATTGGACATTGAGTGCGCAACAGCTGTCACAACGCATTCGAGCCTTCGACCCGTTTCCTGGCATGACTGCTCAGATGGCCGGTGAAATGGTCAAGGTGTGGCAAGCCCATGTACTTGCCAATGCGCTTGCAGATACGCTGACAGATGCGCCTGCGCCTGCAAGCACTGCCAAGCCAGGAACCTTGCTGGCCATCGATGCGTCTGGCTTGCAGGTGGCTTGTGGCGCAGGTGTGCTGTGCCTCACCCAATTGCAAAAACCAGGCGGTAAACGTCAACCCGTGGCCGATTTCGTTCGCCATTTCAAGGGCACGGTGGGCGATGTTTTTCAAAGCTGAAAATTACCGCCATCCTGCCTTCATGGAAGGCCTGCGCGATTTGGCACCGCAAGCACCGGGTGTTGCCGCTTGGGGTTTGATGACGGGCGTGGCCATGGTCAACTCGGGCATGAGTGTGTTCGAGGCCATTGCCATGACGCTTTTGGTGTATGCCGGCAGCTCCCAATTGGCGGCATTGCCTTTGATTGTGGCGGGTGCGCCGGTCTGGGTGATTTTGGCCACCGGCTTTTGCGTCAACTTGCGCTTCATGGTGTTCAGTTTGCACTTGCGTCCTTACTTGATGCATTTGCCACGTCTTGAAAGAATGGTGCACGGGTATCTGACCACCGACATCAGTTATGTGTTGTTCACCCGTCGATTTGCCAAGCCGAGCGAAGATCCGGCAGAACAAATGACGCAAGCCGCATCCTTGGCGGGCAACACCTTCATCGTGTGGGCGAGTTGGATGGTGGCCAGTTTCTTTGGCATCTTTTTGGCCAAGATCATTCCAACGTCTTGGGGCTTGGGCTTTGCTGGCACCTTGTGCTTGGTGGGCATTTTGTGTTCATTGGCCAGCACACGCATGCGCATCTTTGCAGCAGGTGTGGCCGCGGCAACGGCCATCATGGCCTATCACTTGCCTTTGAAGTTCAACATTGTGTTGGCAATTGGCGTGGCCGTGGTGTTGAGCATGTCGCTTGAGCGCTTTCAAACCAAACGTGCAGGAGCGGCGGCATGAGTTTTTTTGAAGGCACCGATCTGTGGACCTTGGCGGTCATTGTGGGTTTGACGGGCGTGACGATTTTGACGCGCAGTTTCTTTTTCTTCTCAAGTGAAGAATGGGCCTTGCCCGATTGGGCGCAGCGGGGGTTGCAATATGCGCCCATTGCAGCCATGGCGGCGGTGGTATTGCCTGAAATTTTGATGCAACAAGGCGAGTTTTTGCACACCTGGATGGACGCCCGGTGGATGGGCGCCGCAGTGGGCGCCGCCGTTTACTTTTGGCGCCGCAACGTGCTCTTGACCATTGTGGTGGGCATGCTGACTTTCTTGCCCTTGCACTTGCTCGCAGGTTGGTAAATGACCCCTTGTTACAAAAGCGGTGGTTAAGTTAGCGCAAGCTTGCCCGACTAAAATTCTGTTTGTTGTGAAAAGTCTCTGAGGGATCAGAAGACGGCTCATTCATTTTTGTTATCCAAGAGAATTTCCATGAACGTCATTCGTTTTTCAGATTTGTGCCAACAAGGCAAAGTCAAAGGCCAACGTGTTTTCATCCGTGCCGATTTGAATGTGCCGCAAAACGATGCCGGCAACATCACCGAAGACACGCGCATCCGTTCCTCGGTGCCTTGCATTCAAATGGCACTCGATGCTGGCGCTGCCGTCATGGTCACCAGCCATTTGGGTCGTCCCACAGAAGGCGAATTCAAGGCCGAAGATTCTTTGGCGCCCGTTGCCAAACGTTTGGCTGAATTGCTGGGCCGTGATGTGGCGCTCAAAGCCAATTGGGTGGACGGCGTTGACGTTGCGGCAGGCCAAGTGGTGCTGCTTGAAAACTGCCGTGTGAACAAAGGCGAGAAAAAGAACAACCCCGAACTGGCGAAGAAAATGGCCGCACTCTGCGACATTTTTGTGAACGATGCGTTTGGCACGGCTCACCGCGCAGAAGGCACCACCTACGGCATTGCTGAATACGCCAAAGTGGCGTGCGCAGGTCCCTTGTTGGCCGCAGAAATTGACGCCATTACCAAAGCCTTGGCCCATCCTGCACGTCCCTTGGCCGCCATTGTGGCTGGCAGCAAAGTGTCGACCAAGCTCACCATCTTGAAGAGCTTGGCCGACAAGGTGGACCAACTGATTGTGGGCGGCGGCATTGCCAACACCTTCATGCTGGCGGCTGGTTTGAAAATTGGCAAAAGCTTGGCCGAACCCGACTTGCTGGCAGAAGCCAAAGCCGTGATCGACATCATGAAAGCGCGTGGCGCCGAAGTGCCCATCCCCACTGACGTGGTCACCGCCAAAACTTTTTCAGCCGACGCCGAGGCCACCGTGAAGAAAGCCACAGACGTGGCCGATGACGATTTGATTTTGGACATTGGCCCCGAGACCGCCGCCAAACTGGCCACGCAACTCAAAGCGGCCGGCACCATTGTGTGGAATGGTCCTGTGGGCGTGTTTGAGTTTGCCGCGTTTGAAAATGGCACGCGTGTCATTGCCGAGGCCATTGCAGAATCGAAGGCATTCAGCATTGCCGGCGGTGGCGACACCTTGGCCGCCATTGCCAAATACGGCATTGAAAAACAAGTGGGCTACATCTCCACCGGTGGCGGCGCGTTCTTGGAAATGCTGGAAGGCAAGACCCTGCCTGCCATTGAAATTTTGACAAAGCGCGCGCAATAAGCGCCGCCCATCTCAGCCTGCTTCCACAGGCAGATGACACAAAAAAGGCCGCTGAACCAGCGGCCTTTTTTTGATCAATCCGAGTTTTTCTCGGAGCGCTGACGGTTAAGTTTTTGCGGGCAAATTGCCGCGCACAGGGCTGGTCATCTGACCTTGGAAGTCGGTCCAGCATTCACGCGTGAAGTCGTACAGCTTGCAAGCCTTGGCAGTTTTGAAGTACCAGCCCCAAGAGAACGGCTGAACAATGATGCGGCCAGGCAACATTTCTTCTAACTTGGCTTGCGCTTGTTTCAGGCGGTACAGCGGAATGCTCATGTCGACATGGTGGGCGGTGTGCTCCATGATGTGGTGCACCATGTTGCCAATCTTCATGGGGAAGGTGAGGTGCACGGTGGTGGACACAAAGGGCTGCGCCTTGACCCATGCGGATTTTTCATTGTGCCAAGACACACGCACATGGGTGTGGTGAACATAAACCACAAAACCAATCATGGTGTTCCAAAACAAGAAAGGCACCAACACGCCCATGAGCAAAGTCAGGGCGACCGATTGACCCGTGGCCACAGCGGCATAGCTCATGACGGCCACCCACAAAGCGCCAAACACGGTCACCAACATGCTGTCTTTGAAAAAGATGGGGCGACGCGTGGGCATGTGTGTTTTGTTGGGGAAGAACTCACGCTTCCACCAAATTTCAACCAAGTAGTACAGGCCTGGCGCCCAGCCGCTGCGATACAGGTACTGCATCAAACGATCGACAGGACCCAGTGCCGCAAACTCTTCGGCAGTGAGGGGTGTCCACACAAAATCGACACCTTTCAAGTTGGTGTAGCCATGGTGCACCACGTTGTGGCCAGTGTCCCACAAGCTGTAAGGCGTGAGTGAGTACAAAAAGGCGTAGCGGCCAATCCATTTGTTCAACTCGCGGTGCGGTGTCAGGCTTTGGTGGCAAGCGTCATGGCCAATGATGAACAGGCGACCAATGACAAAGCCTGCTGCCAAACCGCAGAGCAGTTTGAGCCAGACAGATTCGAGGGCAACGGTGGCTGCGATCAAGCCCACAAACAATGCGGTGTCGATGATCAACAACAAAAAGGCGCGCAATGTGGATCGCTCAGACAAAGGCAACAGCCATTGGCGAATGACTTTGCGATGAGGCATGTCTTGATCTAAAGGGATTGGCTGCAAGTTTTCAGGTGAGGTTTGTGTAGTCATAAACGGGGCGCAGTAGCATTGCTTGGCGGCCATCAAATCGGATGCCCCGAGTCTAAACCGAGAGACTTTTCCTGTGAATGACATGGGTCAATGACACACAGCGCCTTTGACGATCGCTGTTGCCAGCTTGCCAAGGCATGGATTGTGAGGAAATCTCAAGCCAATGCGAGGGCATTGGGTGATTTTGTCGATGGGGTGTGTGAGCTGGTCTGCGAAAAATCTTCGATTCCCCTATGATCGGCGCTTCATTTCACTTAAATATTTTGGGGTCACCAAGCCCTTTTCAGACATGACTGCACGTAATACGACCGTCGTTGCCGACGCCAACGCCCCTGCCATCACCCAATTGTTGGCCGAATTTGTGGCCACACACCCCTCCAAGGGCTGGTCAGACGCCGTTGAAGCGCAAGCGCATCGCACCTTCGCCAATTGGGCAGGCTGTGCCGTGGGACCCAGCACCCATGAAACGGTCGAAGCCGCATTGGGCGCTGTGAAAGAACTGGCTCCTTCTGCCCAAGCATCGGTTTTGGGGCGCAGCGACCGCGTTGACATGGCCAATGCCGCATTGCTAAATGGCATCAGCTCGCACACCTTTGACTTTGATGACACGCACCTGAAAACCATCATTCACCCCGCCGGCCCCGTGGCTTCTGCCATCTTGGCTTTGGGTGAGCACCTGGGCTCTACTGGCCGTCAATTGATCGATGCGTTGGTGCTGGGCGTGGAAGTTTCTTGTCGTGTGGGCAATGCGGTGTATCCCAACCACTACGACCGCGGCTGGCACATCACCGGTTCTACGGGCATGTTGGGCAGTGCAGCCGCATGCTCACGCCTGTTGGGCTTGAACGCCAAGCAAACGCAAATGGCTTTGGGCATTGCCGCATCGCAGCCAGTCGGCTTGCGTGAACAGTTTGGCACCATGACCAAGCCTTTCCACCCCGGTGGCGCCGCCAAAGTGGGCTTGATGTCTGCCTTGATGGCCAAACACGGTTACACCGCATCCCCCCGCGCTTTGGAAGCACCGCGCGGCTTGATGCAAGTGTTCTCCGACAAAACCGATTGGAAAGAAGTCACTGAGAACTTGGGCACTTCTTGGGAAATCGAACTCAACACCTACAAGCCATTTGCTTGCGGCATTGTGATTCACCCCGCCATCGATGCGTGTGTGCAATTGCGCGAGAAGCACAACATCAAGCCCGAGCAAGTGGCCAAAGTCACTTTGAAAGCCCACCCCTTGGTGCAAGAACTCACGGGCAAGAAAACACCGACCGACGGCTTGTTGGCCAAGTTCAGTGTGTTCCATTCGTGCGCCGTGGCATTGATCTACGGCCGCGCTGGCGAACATGAATACGCCGATGACGTGGTGCGCTCACCCTTGGTGATTGGCGTGCGCGACAAAGTTGAATTGATTGTGGACCGCAGCATCCACGAAGCCTCTGTCGACGTGACCTTGGAAACCACCGACGGCCAAAAGCACCACATCTACATTGAGCGCGCCATTGGCAGTTTGGAAAAGCCCATGAGCAACGAGCAACTTAAAGCCAAGTTTGTCGACCAAAGCACACCCATTTTGGGTGCTGCCAAAACAGAAGAAGCTTGGAATTTGTGCATGAGCTTGGCAGCGCAAAAAGATTTGAAAGCCTTGCTCAAAAGCTTGACCCAGTAAGCTGACTCAACCCAATCCCGACGGTGCAGACCTCGGGATTTTTTTGCAAAACGGAGACTCACATGAAACGCAAATTTGTTCTCAAGACGGTCCTGGCCCTTGGCATGGCGATCGCGGGCCTCAGTAGCCTGAGCAACGCGGTGGCACAAACCACGGCCGCGTATCCCGCCAGCCGAGTGACCTTGGTCACGCACTCAAGCCCTGGTGGTGGCACCGATGTGTTTTTGCGTGATTTGGCCAAGTACATCACGCCCGTCATGAAAACCAATTTTGCAGTGGAAAACATTCGGGGTGGCAGTGGTGCCAAAGCGGTGGCGCATGTGGCCAAAGGCCCTGCCGATGGCTCGATGTTTTATGGCACCACGCCAACTTACATTCAAACCACCTTGCTGTCCAAGCCATCGGTTGGCTACGACGGCCTGGACCCCATGCTGATTGTCTTCATTGATCCAGAAGTCATTTTTACGCGGGCCGATTCACCTTTCAAAACACTGCAAGATGTGATGGCGCATGCCAAAGCCAACCCTGGAAAATCGCGTTGGGGTGCTTCCAACCCAGCCTCGCTGGAACGCATTGGCATGGAGAAATTGGCGCGCGCCGCCGGCGTCAAGGTGCCCATCGTCAGCCATGAAGGGGGTGGCGATCAAATGATTGGCGTCCTCAATGGTACCTATGACATTGGTGTAGGCGAAATACAAGAATTGCAAGGTCAGTTGGAAGCAGGCAAAGTGCGCTTATTGGCCACCTTGTCTGACAAGCGCTTGGCGGGTTTGCCGCAGTTGCAGACTGCCAAAGAGCAGGGTTACAACGTGGTGATTCGCAAATTTCGAGGATTGGCCAGCCCTAAAGGGGTGTCCGACAACATTGCGCAACTCTGGGAAGACGCGGCACGCAAAGTACTGGAATTGCCGGCATACAAAACCGAATACACCAAGGACCATTTGACGCCGATGCTACTGGGCCGTGATGCGGCGCGCAAATTCATTCAAGACGTTGCGCAAGAAACAGCGCAAGACTTCAAAGAAATGGGTTTGCTCAAATGAGTGAGCAGTTGACCGATGCCTCGGCTGACAAAATAACCGGCGCTGCAGGCATGCTGGCTGGCGCCGCTTATGGCTACACGGCGCTCAACATTGAAGACAGCCTGCTGGCCGATGCCGTGGGTGCTGGCGGCGTGCCACTCGCAGTTTCAGCGACCTTGTTTCTGGCCGCGCTGATACTCAGCCTCAAAGCTTGGTTCAAATCGCCAGTTCAGTCGGCAGACCCTGCGGTGCAATCTGATGCGGCACAGGGCGGCAGCGCACACCCGCACTTGATGGCGGGCGCACTGCTGTTGCTGTTGGCCCTCTACGTCTGGGTGCTCCCGTTCCTGGGCTATCTGCTGTCGATCGGCTTGTTGGTGGCCAGCTGTGCCTGGTTGGGCGGCGCGCGGCAAAAGCGTTCGTTGATGCTTGCGGCACTGCTGGCGGGTCCGGCGCTGTGGCTGATTTTTGATTGGGCCCTGGCAATCGGTTTGCCGATGGGTGTTTGGCCCTCATTGGTGAAATAAATCATGGACAATTTTTTGTTGGCCTTGTCCAACCTGGCTTCAGGCTGGGTTATTTTGTCGGCATTTGCCGGCGTGTTGTGGGGCATTTTGGGGGGTGCTTTGCCAGGCATTTCGCCTTCTATTGCGATGGCCTTGTTGCTGCCGTTCACGGTGGGCATGGAGGCCACCAACGCCATTGTTTTATTGGCCAGTGTTTATGTGGGTGCGGAATATGGTGGCTCCATACCCGCCATTTTGATTCGAACACCTGGCACCAACTCGGCTTCGGCAACGGTATTGGATGGTTATGAGATGGCCAAGCAAGGCAAAGCCGGGGAAGCTTTGGGCATCTCACTCACCTCTGGTTTGGTGGGTGGCTTGTTTGGCTTGCTGGTGTTGGTCTTGTGCACAGAAAGCTTGGCGCAAGTGGCCCTGGCCTTCACGCCAGCAGCGTATTTTTCATTGGGAATTTTAGGCTTGTCAGTGATTGCCGGTCTGGCCGGCGGATCCTTGATGCGTGGTCTGATGGCCGCTTGTATTGGACTGATGATTGCTTTCATCGGCAGCGATCCTGTGTCGGGGGTGCAACGTTTTACGTTTGGATCAGAAGATTTGCTGGACGGTGTGAAACCCATTTTGGTGATGGTTGGACTTTTTGCGGTTACCGAAATGTTGGTGCAAATTGGAGAGCCACCCTGGGCGCAAGGTGGTAACGCTTCAACCAAATTGAAATTACCCAACTGGGCCATGACCAAACGTTTGGTCAAGCCGCAAGCCATTGGTTCTGTGATTGGTACCGTGGAAGGTGTGACCCCTGGCGCTGGCGGAACCATCGCAGCTTTCATGGCGTATTCAGAAGCCAAACGTTGGTCCAAGCATCCTGAAGAGTTTGGCAAAGGCTCGCCGGAGGGCATTGCTGCGCCAGAGTCGGCCAACAACGTGGTGACTGCAACAGCCTTGGTGCCTTTGCTCAGTTTGGGCATTCCCGGCTCCAACTCTGCGGCTATTTTGCTGGGTGGTTTTTTGATTCATGGCCTACAACCTGGCCCCATGCTGTTTCAAAAAGCACCTGAAGTGGTCTATGGTTTGTATGGGGGCTTGTTCATTGCCAACATTGCCATGCTCTTGATTGGCTTGGTGATTTTGTCGCCGTGCATGTGGTTGGTCAATCGCCCTAAGCCTTACCTGATCGCATTCATTTTGGCTTTGGTGATGTCGGGTGTTTTTGCCATCCATCAAAGTATTTTTGAGTGCGGATTGGTGTTGGCCATTGGTGTGATGGGTTACATCATGCGGCTGCTTCGCATCCCGGTGTTGCCACTGGTGTTGGGTTTGGTCTTAGGTTATTTGGTTGAATCCAACTATCGCCGCAGTCTGCTGATTTCTGGCGGCGAGCACAGCATATTTCTAACGGATCCAGTGTCTGCAGGCTTGCTGAGCTTGGCCTTGGTGTTGACTCTGTACACCGCATGGAAAGAATTCAGTGACAAACAAAAATCCAAAGGTTGAACCGCATGACGCATGATCAAAATTCAGTCACCATCGCCGCACAATTGGCGGCGGGCATTGTCCAGGCGCATCCAGAAAATGAAACATTGGGCCAACACGTGGGCCAGCGTTTGATCATGGATGTGGCTGGCATTTGCATTGCCGCGCGCCACGAGACCTATGTCAAAGCAGCGCTCAGCTCTTTTGAGCAAGACGGCAATTGCACGGTGTTTGGTTTCTCGCAGAAGTGCGGCGTAGAAGGCGCTGCCTTTGTGAACGGCATCGCAGCGCACGGCGAAGACTTTGACGACACTTACGAAGGCGGCCCTGTGCATGCGGGCGTGGTCATCGTGCCGGCTTTGTTGGCTGCTGCAGAGCGTCATGCATTGTCGGGCGAGCAATTGCTGCGCGGTGTGGCCATTGGCGTTGAAGTGATGTGCCGTTTGTGTGCTGTGGCGCCCACGCGTGTGCACAAAGCGGGTTTCCACCCCACTGCTATTTTTGGTGTGATGGGCGGCGTGGCCGGTTTGGGCGCCGCACTCAACTTGACCGAAGAACAGTTGGTGAATGCCTTTGGCATTGCCGGCAGCATGGCCGGCGGCATCATTGAGTATTTGGCCGATGGTTCTTGGACCAAGCGCATGCACCCTGGCTGGGCTGCGCAATCGGCATACCGCGCGGTGCGCATGGCACAAGCCGGCTTCAAAGGCCCTGCCACTGTGTTTGAAGGTCACCATGGCTTGTTCCATGGTTTTGCCAACACCACCGATGGCAACTTTGACGCCATGATGAAAGACTTTGGCCAGTCTTGGATTTGGACCACCATTGCTTTCAAGCCTTACGCTTGCGGCACCATGGCGCATCCTTTCATTGATTGCGCACGTTTGATTCGTCAGGATTTGGCAAAGCAAAACGTGGCCTTGACCGAGATCGATCGCATTGAGTGCGACACCGCGGAAGGCATCGTGCATCGTTTGTGGGAGCCTTTGTCGCTCAAGCATTCACCGCCCAATGCGTATGCGGCCAAGTTCAGCATTCCTTATGCCATTGCAGCGGGTTTGATGTTGGACGATGCGGGTCTCGAAGCCTATACGGAAGAGGTGGTGCAAGGCGCCGACATTCGCGCGCTGGCCGCCAAGGTGAGCTACATCGTGGATCCTCAAAATCCTTACCCCAAACAATTCACGGGCCATGTGCGCGTGCATTTGAAAAATGGTCAAGTGCTCGAGCAACGTCAGGGCTTCTTCAAAGGCGGCGTGGACCATCCCATGACCGATGCAGACTTGCTGCAAAAGTTCAAAGCCAATTGCAAATTTGGCGGTTTGGATGCCGCTCAAACGCAAAACATTTTGTCGCAGGTGCAGGGCATGTTCAAAGCCAGCACCGTGTCCTTGAGCAGCTTGGCGGTGAAGTAAGCCAAGCGTTCTGAATTCAACTTCGCAGTACCGGAATTGCAACATGACAACTCTCCAGCCTGATCAAAAAGTGGCACTGGTCACTGGCGCCGGCCGCAACATTGGCCGTGCCATTGCGCACACATTGGCCAAGCAAGGTTTTGCATTGGCCATCAACGTACGTGCATCTGTCAGCGAGGGCCAAGCAGTGGTCGATGAATTGTTGGCCTTGGGCACACCTGCGTTGTTGTGTGTGGCCGATGTCACCGACAGACAGAGCGTTCAAAGCATGATGGATTTGATTCAAACCACATGGGGCCGCTTGGATGTGGTGGTCAACAATGCCGCCATCCGCCGTGAAGCCCCCATTGACCAAGTGTCGGTAGAAGATTGGCGCAACACCTTGGCCGTGGTGTTGGACGGTGCGTTTTATTGCAGTCAAGCTGCACTGCCTATGCTGCGTCAATCCCCCATGGGCGCGGTCATCAACATTGGCGGCTTGACGGCACACACCGGCGCCATGAATCGCCCGCATGTGGTCACTGCCAAATCAGGTTTGGTGGGTTTGACGCGTGCCTTGGCGCACGATTTGGCGCCGAGCATCACGGTCAATTGCGTATCGCCCGGCATGATCTCTACCCAACGCAACAGTGGCACCGCTTCGGCAGAGCCCAATCACCATGCCAAGCACCATCCTTTGATGGCGCGCCGTGGCACAGCCGACGAAGTGGCGGGCATGGTGGCATTTTTGGCAGGTGATCAAGCACGCTTTGTCACTGGCCAAGTGATGCACGTGAATGGCGGCACTTACTTAGGTTCGTGATGAAGTTGGACCTCGATCGCTGGTTCCGTTTGGCCTTAACCCTTGGCTTTGCCGTGCTTGGCGGATGGTCGGCTTTTCATCTGCATGTGCCACTGCCCTGGGTCTTGGGGCCCATGGTGGCTGTGGCCTGCATCAGCATGGCCAACCGTGTTCACAAGCAACCGGTGTTGGCGCGCAAGTCCGCGCAAATTTACATTGGGGCTTCGATTGGTTTGTATTTCACACCCGCCGTGTTGGCCATGATTGGTGGCCTGGCGCCGTGGATGGTGTTGGGTGCTTTTGTGGGCATCTTCATGTCGGTGATGTCAGCCAGGGCTTTGCAATTGTTGGCCAAAGTAGATGGGCCAACCGCCATTTATGCGGTCGCACTGGGGGCCTCCTCCGAGATGTCGGTGCAAGCGCAGCGTGCAGGGGCTGATGGTGCGGTCGTGGCTTCTGCGCATGCGGTGCGCATCATGATGGTCACCTCGACAGCCTCTTACATTGCGTGGGCCAGTGGTGCCACGCCCATCATGCCAACCCCTGGCGTGGGTGTATTGAGTTGGCCTGTGACGATTGGCGTGTTGACCACCGCCACTTTGGTGGGTTGGGGCTTTCAAAAAATCCGCACACCCAACCCTTGGGTCTTGGGCGCCTTGTTGATTGCGGCCATTTGCGCCAACCATGACATCACAGGCCGCTTGCCCGACCTGGGCTTGATTGCGGCGCAAGTCGTGATTGGATGGGGCTTAGGGCAACACATCAATCGCGCCTTCTTCACACGGGCTCCACGCACGTTGGCATCGGTTGCTGTTGTGACCTTGGGCATTTTGAGCGTGTGCATGGTGGCCGCATGGGTCATCTCACAAGGCGCAGGCATTGCGATCATGACGGCGTTTTTGTCGATGGCCCCAGGCGGCATGACCGAGATGGGCATCTTGTCCAAGGCCTTTGGATTGGGCGCGCCCATCGTCACGGCGTTTCACTTGACGCGCATTTTGACGACCATCTTTTTGACCAAGCCCGTGTCTGAAAAGATGATGTCGACGGGTTGGGTGAAGCCTTGAGAGAATTTCTCTACAGACGCATTCGCTGGGTTCACAGCGTCATGGTGGACAGCGCAGTTTCCTGATTTAGATCAAATCAGCTTCCTCACAGCGGTTCTAAGATTGTTTCTTATGAGAGAACGTTGTTCTTTCATGTAGAACAACTTTTCCATATGGGAGACCGCACATGTTAAAAAAAGAGCAAAACGACTTGGTGACACAAACCGGCCCTGGCACCGCCATGGGCAACTTGTTCAGGCGCTATTGGATGCCTGCGTTGCTGTCGCAGCAATTGCCCAGCCCCGATTGCGATCCGGTTCGTTTGGAGTTGTTTTCAGAAAAAATGGTGGCGTTCCGCGATACGCAAGGTCGCTTGGGTTTGATCGATGAATTTTGCGCCCACCGCGGCGTGTCCTTGTGGTTTGGGCGGAATGAAGAAAATGGCTTGCGCTGCCCTTATCACGGCTGGAAATTTGACATCAAGGGCCAATGCATTGAAGTGCCTTCCGAGCCCACATCCGGCTACTGCGACCGCATCAAACTGAAGTCATACCCCATGGTTGAGCGCGGCGGCGTGATCTGGGTTTACATGGGCCCGGCTGACAAACAGCCGCCCTTGCCTGAATACGAATTTGCCACAGTTCCCGCAGCGCAGTCGTACATGTCGAAGCGTTATCAGGAATGCAATTGGCTTCAAGCTTTAGAAGGCGGCATTGATTCCAGCCACGTTTCCTTCTTGCACAGCGGCAGTTTGAACACAGACCCTCTGTTCAAAGGCGCCAAAGGCAATCAATACAACCTCAGTGATTTGAGTCCTGTGTTTGAAGTGGCAGAAGCCACCGGTGGTTTGTACATTGGTGCGCGTCGCAATGCGGAAGACGACCAATATTACTGGCGCATCACCCCTTGGCTCATGCCCAACTACACCGTGGTGCCACCACGCGGTGATCACCCTGTGCATGGTCACTTTTGGGTGCCCATCAATGACCATGCCTGCTGGGCTTGGAGCTTTGACTATCACCCCACCCGTGCCTTGACGCAAGCAGAGCGCTCGGCCATGGAAGGTGGTGCCAGCGTTCACGTGAAAGTGGATGCCGACTACAAACCTTTGCAGCGCAAAGAAAACAATTACGGCATGGACCGAGATGCGCAACGCAAGCGCATTTTCTACAGCGGCATTGAAGGCATTGGCATCCAAGATGCATCACTGCAAGAAAGCATGGGCAGCATTCAAGACCGCACCAAAGAGAATTTGGTGTCGACCGACAACGGCATCATCATGACGCGTCAGCGGTTGATGAAGGCCGCCAAAGCTTTGGCCGAAGATCCCAATTTCACATTGCCTGGCATTGATCCTGAAGAACAGAAAGTGCGATCTGCTGCAATTCTGTTGAAGCGTGATCTGGTGTTCAAAGAGGCTGCCAAAGAGGCTTTGCGGGCAGCGCCTGGCAAGCCGCACAGCTCCGTTTAAAGCAAGCCAAGCTGTGAGAATTGCTCGTTCCCTTATAGGGAACGTCGGTTCTCTATGCTTGACAGCGCGGTGCGTTTCACCGACAGTTCAGGGCATTCCAACCTGTGGTTTGCTTGAAGGATTTGAACGTGAAACGCTTTTCTCTGATTCTCGAATTCGCGCGACAGAACGCGAGTTCGTCGGTTGCAGGTGCCGTGCGCGCCAGCGTATGTTTGTTGGCCGGGTGTGCTGTATCTGCCGCCATGGCGCAAGATTCAGCATGGCCACAGCGTGCCGTCAAAGTGGTCGTGCCTTACGCCGCTGGTGGGAGTTCGGACACCTTGGGTCGGCTGGTTGCAGTGGGCTTGACCGAGTCCCTGAAGCAGCCTTTTGTGATTGAAAACAAAGGCGGTGCAGGCGGCGTGATTGGTTCGCAGCAAGTCTCCAAGTCCGCGCCTGATGGCTACAACTTGGTGATCTCGGGTGTGGCATCGCACGTCATTGGCCCTTCAGAGAATCCCAAAGTTTATGACCCATTGAAAGATTTCACGCACATTGCCATGTTGGGCGGCCCCCCCATTGTGCTGGCAGTGAATGCCCAATTGCCTGTCACTGATTTGAAGAGCTTCATCGCCTATGCCAAGGCCAATCCTGTCAGTTGGGGCTCGCCCGGCAAGGGCACACACGGTTACTTGATCGGCGAGGCCTTTGAGGTGATGTCGCAGACACCCATGCAGCACGTTGCTTACAAGGGCGGTAGCCCTGCTGTGGCGGACACCATGGCTGGCCACATTCCTGCGTTGTTCACCACGCTTTCCACTGCCAGTGCACAAATTCAAGCGGGTAAGTTGCGGGCTTTGGCCATTACATCGTCAAAGCGCATGAACGAATTCCCCAATGTTCCTACCTTTGCGGAACAAGGGTATCCAAAATTGGTCGCTTTGACGTGGTTCTCGTTGTCCGGACCGCCTGGCATGTCACCAGCGGTGGTTGATAAATTGAACAAAGAGACACGCAAAATCATGCAAAGCCAGATTGCCAAGGACACTTTGGCCAAGCAATCCATGGAAACCTTTGATTGGGATTCGGCCAGGTTCACACAATATGTGGGCGAAGAGCTGAAGCAATGGGCTCCCATGATCAAAACGGTGAAGTCTGAAAACTGACCCTTGATCGCGGCGTCAAACGCCCACAAAAAAGGCCCTTTTCAGGGCCTTTTTTTTCACGCCGATGTGAGAAAAAGGATTGCGCCTTGGCTGCTGTTTCAGGCCTCGATTTCGATCTCGTCGCCCTGCAGTCGGGCTTTGTAGGTTTTCAGAGGGATCATGCAAGGGGCTGCCACCACGGCGCCCGTCTTGATGTTGAAGGCCCCATTGTGAAAGTCGCATTCAACCACATCTCCTTCGATGGGGCCTTCGGACAGAGAGCCTGGGCCATGCGTGCAGGTGTCGTCAGTGACATAGTATTCGCCATCGATGTTGAACACAGCCAAGGTCAGGCCGTCTTTTTCGACCTTGATGGCTTTACCTTCTGCAACCTCCGCAGCTTTGCACAAAGAGAGAAAACGGCACGCACCCGACATAAAGAATCTCCAGTTGACAATGACAAGTCGCAGATGATAACCTCGTTTCTAATAAAAGAACAATGTTCTTTTATGTGGAACGATTATTGCGCGACAAAACTTCACATAGAAGTTTGCCCTGATTTTGAACGACATTGTGCGAGAGCACATGAGGAGAAGTTTGCATGTTGAAAAAAGAACTCAATGACTTGGTAACCCAAACTGGCCCCGGCACCGCCATGGGCAACTTGTTCCGCCGTTACTGGTTGCCCGCTTTGTTGTCCGAGCAATTGCCCGGCCCCGATTGCGAACCTGTGCGTTTGGAGTTGTTGTCAGAAAAAATGCTTGCCTTCCGCGACACCGAAGGCAAGTTGGGTTTGATTGATGAGTTTTGCGCCCACCGCGGCGTGTCCTTGTGGTTTGGCCGCAATGAAGAAAACGGCATCCGTTGCCCCTACCACGGCTGGAAATACGATGTGAACGGCAATTGCACCGATGTGCCTTCCGAGCCCACCTCAGGCTATTGCGAGCGCATCAAATTGAAGTCCTATCCCATGGTCGAGCGCGGTGGCGTGATCTGGGTTTACATGGGCCCCGCAGACAAGCAGCCACCTTTGCCTGAGTGGGAATTTGCCACGTTGCCCAAAGAGCACTCTTACATGTCCAAACGTTTGCAAGCCAGCAACTGGTTGCAAGCGTTGGAAGGCGGCATCGACTCCAGCCATGTGTCTTTCTTGCACAGCGCATCGCTCAGCCGCGATCCTTTGTTCAAAGGTGCCAAAGGCAACCAATACAACCTGAATGACTTGAGCCCTGTGTTTGAAGTGGTTGAGGCCGATGGTGGTTTGTTGGTGGGTGCGCGTCGCAATGCAGAAGACGACCAGTACTACTGGCGCATCACGCCTTGGATCATGCCTTGCTTCACCATGGTGCCCCCTCGCGGTGACCACCCTGTGCACGGCCACTTCTGGGTGCCGATCAACGACCACGCCTGCTGGACATGGAGCTTTGACTACCATCCCACGCGCGCACTGACCACCGCAGAAGTCGATGCCATGAAGGGCGGCGCCAGCATTCACGTGAAGGTCGACAAAGACTACGTGCCCTTGCAGCGCATGGACAACGACTACCTGATGGACCGCAAGGCTCAAAAAGAAGGCTTGTTGTACAGCGGCATTGAAGGCATTGGCATGCAAGACGCATCCTTGCAAGAAAGCATGGGTTCCATTCAAGACCGCACCAAAGAAAATTTGGTCTCCACCGACAACGGCATCATCATGGCGCGTCAGCGTTTGATCAAAGCGGCGCGTGCCTTGGCAGAAAACCCCGATTTCGAATTGCCCGGTTTGAACCCAGAGCATCAGAAAATTCGCTCTGTGGCCATGCTGATCAAGCGCGATGTGCATTACAAAGAAGGCGCCAAAGAGCACTTCAAGTCTGCACCTGGCAAGCCACACTCCAGCGTTTAAACCAGCGATTTAAAAGGACCACTCATGGGACAAACATTCAAGGCCGCCGTGGCCATGCCCAACGGCACCATTGAGATTCAAAACTTTCAAACGCCCGATCCCAAACCGGATGCAGGCTTGTTGAAGGTGGCGGTCACCGGTGTGTGCGGCAGCGATTGGATGTTTTTCCAAGACTTCCCCAAGATCCAAGGTCCGGCCATTTTGGGCCATGAGACCGTGGGATACGTTCAGGAAGTGGGCGCCATTGCCGGCCCTAAATGGGGTGTCAAAGAAGGCGACTTGGTGGCCTTGGAAGAGTACCTGCCTTGTGGTCATTGTGACTTTTGCAGAAGCGGTGATTTTCGTTTGTGCAACGCCACCGATTGGCGCTTGGGCGGTCCCCGTTATGGCGCTACCGGTTTGAACCGTGGTTCGGGTCTGTGGGGTGGCTTTGCGCAGTACCAAGAACTGCACATGAACACCGTGTTTCACAAGGTGCCCGCAGGGCTCGAGCCCAAGTACGCGGCCTTGGCCTTGCCCATGTCAAACGGCATTGAGTGGACTTACCTGCACGGCGGCGCTGGCCCTGGCCAAACAGTGTTGATTCAAGGTCCAGGTCAACAAGGCTTGTCATGTGTGGTGGCAGCGCGTGAAGCGGGTGTCGACAAAATCATTGTGACCGGCTTGAACACGCCGTCAGACAAAAAGCGTTTGGCCATGGCCAAGCACTTGGGTGCCAGCCACACCGTGGCCATTGGCGACGAAGATTTGCTGGAGTCGGTGGCTGAAATCACCGGCGGCCAAATGGCCGACTTGGTGATTGACTGCGCATCCGGTGGCCCGGGCTCCGTGATCAGCGCCATTCAATTGGCACGCAAAAAAGGCCGCGTGATTTTGGGCGGCATCAAGCGCCAAAAAGTGCCGCAGTTTGACAGCGACATGATCATTGCCAAATTCCTGACGGTGAAGGGCATGCGCGGCCACAGTTATGAATCTGTGGAGTTGGCCTTGCAACTGATTGCCGGCAACCGTCACAACGTGAAAGACATGAGCACGCACATGTTTGGTTTGGATCAAACCGAATACGCCATCCGTTCATTGGTGGGTGAAGGTGCTGAAGACGCCATTCACATGACCATCGATCCTTGGAAATAACAATTGCACGATCACGAGGCTTGGCTTCAAGCCTTGGATGAACGTGGCTTTAATGCCCCATGCTTGAAATGCCGTGCTGCGCAAGCCATTGCAGCGAAGCGGCAGACAAATGACGGCTCACAATCACGGTGAAGCCACTGCGCGTGGTGTCCGACCATGGCAGCGCGTCTGTGCAAATTTCTGCTTGCGTTTCAAACGGCGCCAACTGAATCACATACGGGCCTTCGGGTGTTTGAACGCGGCCCTTCAAACGCAGCAGTTCAGAACCCAGGGTCTGTTGCAGCGTCTGCACTTGTGAAGCGAGTGCGGCAATGCCCAGATTAGATTCATTCGGCCACCACAGTGCTTGCGCGGCGTGCGCAGATGCATGGGTGCTGTCGCAAATGCTGCAGTGTTCGCCGGGTTTGTGCAAATGCAAGCCGTGTGTGGGTGTGGGTACAGCTTGAAGCGCAGAACCTTTGTCACTCGGCTGCACGGCTGCGCTGACGGGTGCACCGCGCTGCGCCAAATGCGCCAGCAAATCATCTGCCGATAAATTGGCTTGGGCAGAAGTGAGCACATGCGGTGGCTGTTGCAGATTCAAATGAGCCAATTGATGTTGCACGCGCAGGGTCAGCGCCGTTAACTGATCGGCATTGACCAAATCTGTTTTGGTGATGACCAGCACATCGGCCCCCGCCAGCTGGGCGCGGGCCTCTTCATGCTGGGTCAGCACGGCATCGGCGGTGCTGGCGCTGAGGCATGTGATCACACCGGCCAGGCGATAACGTTCGTTGAGTAAATCACTGCTGCGCAAGGCCTCGGCCACTGGGCCGGGCTTGGCCAAGCCCGTGGTTTCAATCACCAGGTTGGGGAAACGCGGCATTCGCCTTTCGAGGCGGGCCCAAAACAAGTCTTCCAGTGCCTCGGCCAAACCTGGCAAACCTGTGCAACACACACAGGCACTGGCCACCAGTGCGCTGCTTTCAGTGGCGCCACTCAACAATTGGTTGTCCAGCCCCACCTCACCCAACTCATTGATGACCAATGCGGCATCTTGGAACGCAGGTTGCCCTAACCATGACTTCAAAAGACTGGTCTTGCCGCTGCCCAAATAGCCTGTGAGCAAATAGACGGGAATGCGTTTGTCGGTCGTGTTCATGCAATGGCTGGGTTTCTTCTGCGTATCATGCAGCCATTCGCTGACTATTTCTGCAAGGCACTTTCATGGAACGCATCACAATTTCACTCGAAACAGAGTTGGCAGCCATTTTGGACCAATTGACCGAGAAAAATGGCTACGCCTCGCGTTCGGAAGCCATTCGAGATTTGATTCGCGGTTGGCATTCACAAGAAACTTTGAGGCAAAACGAAAGCGAGCATTGCATTGCGCATTTGGGGTATGTGTACAACCACCACGACCGAACCATGGCCGAGCGCATTGCCAACTTGCAACACGACCACCACGATTTGACAGTGTCCAGCATGCACCTGCACTTAGACCATGACAACTGTTTAGAAGTGGCATTTTTGCGCGGTAAAACCAAAGAGGTGAGGCAGTTTGCGCATCGCATTGTGGCTCAAACGGGCGTGCGCCACGGCTCGGTTCAAATTGTGCCAGTTACTTTGGAAAAAGCAGCGAAGGGGCACGACCACGGCGATGGTGTTCATCATGTGCACCTACAACCTGCCAGTTAGCATTTTTCTGACGGTAAATGCGCGTGCTGATGGCGTAGACCAAGAGGGCAACGCCCGTCACACCCATGCCAATGTAGGCACCCCAGGCGTCCCAAATGGCATCCAGGTTTTCAAAGTGTTGGCTGCCATGACCCACGGCCACCACCATCAATGACAGCGCGGCAATGACACCGCTCATGATGCGCCCGGCCTGATGCGCCAAATGGTGGCTGCGCTTGACCAGCCAGTGCATCAGCAAGCCGTTGCTGGTGTCTGCCAGCGTCATGCCTAAGCCAAAGCTAAGGGCCATGACCAGAATGGCAAAGAAGCCCCCCAATTCATGACCTTTGGCAGCCATCAGACCCGCCTGTGCCAGCGAGTCGAATGAAATGGCAAAACCAAATCCCACGCCCATCGGGTGAGCGAGTGGACCCATGGCTTGCAAAATTTTGCGTTGCACAGGGCTGGCGTCATGGTGATGATGGTCGTTGCCAGAAAAGCAAAACTTCAAATTTCGGTAAGCCAGCCAGAGCAGAAAGAACGTGGAAATCCAAAGCCCAACAGCATCGAGCCATTCCGGCAATTGAATGCCATACAGGTAAAACACAAACGTGGCCAACAAAATGGTTAGGCTGTGACCCGCTGCAAATTGGAAACCTGTCAGGCGTGCTTTCCAATAAGCACTGCCGTTGTGGCGCAGACGCGTCATGCCATCGACCACGGCAATGTGGTCGGGGTCGAGGCCGTGCCTGAAGCCCAGAGCGAGCAGCAAACCTGAGGTGGCCAGCAATGAGGTGGTGTTCAAATCCATGGTGTGATTTTCTTCTAAATCGTCATACCGGTGTGCGAAAAAAAAGCACAGAGGCTGCGCTTTTTAGTGGCGAGCACTTTATGGTTTGGCTTTGTGGGCCAAATTCAGAGCGTGCTGTGTGTCGTGGGGATGGGAGTGATCGTGGCGATGAGGATGGTGGTGGTCATGAGCGTGTCCATGATGGTGTGAATGCTCATGCCCATGTGCCTTGTTGTGATCGTGGCGGTGCATCTTGCCGTCATCATGGGCATGCCATTCCCCCGGATCAGATTTGCCATGGGCGCGCGGATCTTCATTGAACACCAGAGACTTGACCGTGACCGGCACTGTCCATGACGGCATGCGAATGCGGCCCAAATCGACAAAGTCAAAGCCCCACAAGGTCACGCCATCGATGACCAGTACTTCGCATTTGACGCGTTCATCTTCTTTGAAGAGGTGACCCAAGTTGTGGGCAACGTCGCCGTCGGTCACGATGTACAAGTGGCGTTGTTGCTTCAAAGTTTCGGGCAGGCCATTCAGAATGCCTTGTGCCAGTGCATTCAGACGCGTGAAAGACGGTGCACCCAGCCAACGCAGCGAAATGGCCACATCTTGTGCGCCCTCTACCAAGTCGTGGCGACGAAATGATTTGCCCAGTGCTGCTGCGATTTCTTCGGGGTCTATCACTTCTTTGAGCGCAAGGTTCAAAGGAATGACTTGCAAGTTTTTGCGCGGCAGTAGCGCGGCAGGCTCAGAAATGAAGGTGGTGTTGCCACTCAATTGCACGCTGTATTCAGACGCGCCCAGCACGGTGGCACGAATGCACTCGCCAGCGGGCAGCAGTGGCGCCGATACGGCATGTTGATCCAGGCGTTGGCGCACCGCTTCGCCAAACAATTTGCCCAAGTCACCAAAGTCACGCATTTCGCGGCGATATACATACTCTCCAACACCGCCCGAAAACATGATGCCATCAAGTTGGCCCCAGTCGTCGACAGGGTCTGTGAGGTACAAGTTGGACAAGTCCTCGCGCGTGAATGTTTGGGTCAGGACGCGGACCAGTGCATCGGCCATCCAATGGGCGACCTTGGCCAAGTCTTGTCGTGTGACTTGGTCCCCCAGATGCCAATCAAAACCTGCTTGTTGGGCCAAGTAGGCGCCTGCTGGGTCGAGCCGAGTCAGCACATTTTTTTCGTTCACAACCATCAGGCGGCCGCCCAAGTGCACCGCTGCCGTGGCAATCAGTTCACCGTTTTGTACCAAGCCGAGTTTGGTGGTGCCACCCCCAATGTCGATGTTCAAAATGCGGTGCTTTTCGTCGTACGATCGTTTGGCCGCACCTGAACCATAGACGGCCAGCATCGCTTCCATGTGGTGACCCGCTGTGGCACACACAAACTCACCCCCCTGCTCGGCCAGTACCGCGGCAATCGACTCGCTGTTCTCACGGCGTAGCGCTTCGCCGGTCAAGATCACAGCGCCGGCATCAATTTCGTCGGGGTGCAAACCGGACTCTTGGTAGGCTTTGTCAATGATGGCGCCCAGGGCCTTGGCATCCATGAAGTTGTCGTTGAGGTAAGGCGTGAGAGAAATAGGCGACTGATAAAGCGCCGTTCGTTCGACCACGGTGTAGCGGCTGGACAAATCTTCGGCAATACGTCGCAAGTGGATGCGCGAGAACACCACTTGGGTGCCCGATGAGCCCACGTCAATGCCCACGCTGTGCAAGATCACATTGTCTTGTCGCCACAGCGATTCTTGCGAAGGATCGTCGCCGGCAAAGTCATGATCGTGATCATGGTCGGCTTCGCCATCGTGCGTGTGATAGGTGTCTGCGCCGTATTGGTGGTCTTGTACGCTGTGTTTGTTTTGGATGTCTTCGCTGCTCATACGCGCCGTTCAATAAAACTGGTCAAAGTGCACTTGGTCCATGGGCACTTTCAGATCAATCAATGTTTTCAAAAGAGACTGACCCATCAAGGCCGGGCCCGCAAAATAGATTTCCATGTGTTGCAAACGTTCGCCAAAGGTTTGTGCCACGGCATCGTGCGCAAAGCCGCGCAAATAGCCGTCGGGCAACGTGTCCTCTTCAGTGGCGCCTGAGACCACGGCTTGGTATGTGCCGCGGGTCTGCCAGTTGGGCAAAGTGGTCAGCATGTCAAGGCCACAGACATCTTGCAGTGCCCTCGCACCATAGAAGAAGCTGAGTTTTTGGGCGGTCATGCGCGGGCTGCTGAATGCGCCACGTGCAATAGAAATCATGGGGGCCAAGCCAGAGCCACCCGCAATGCACAGGATGTCGCGTTCAACGTTTTCGCGCAGATAGGCCATGCCATAGGGGCCGTCGATGTCAACGACGGCGCCAGCTTGCAGTTGGTCAAACAGATGCGCGCTGCCTTGCCCACCTGGCACCCGACGAACTTGAAACTCGATCAAGTTGCCGGCCTGCGTTTCGCCGCTGAACAAACCCACATTGCTCATGGAGTAGGCCCGCGGGCCGGCAATGCCGGCCATTTGAATCAAGGCGTATTGACCGCTTAAAAAGGGCAGCGGCAATTCGGTTTGAAACGTGAACTCTGACAAATCGTGCGTGATGGCGCGCGACGCAATGAATTTGGCGGGCGTGCGAACGGGCGCAAATTGCGGTGCATATTTGTCGCTGGTTCTGAGCTTGATTTGCAGTGGGCCAGTGGGCCGACTTTGGCAACCCAGCCCTCTGTTTCTGGCGCGGTCTTTGTCTGAAAGGCCGGGTGCTTCGGGCCAGCACGAGGCCATGACACCCTCTAACAATTCGAACTTGCAATTGCCGCAAGAACCCACATTGCACTCATAGGGAAAGGCGATGCCGCTGCGAAGTGCAGCGCGCAGCAAGGTGTCATTTTCTGCGCAGGGGAAGGCCTGGTCGGAGCCTGCCAATTGAATGGTGTGAATTGCTTGAGACATGGTTTCGAGGGTGTGGCGAAGTGGTAACTTAAGCGCGATAGCCAAGTTGGGTCGAGATGGCGTCTGCGGTGCTGAGTAACTCGGGTGCCAAGCCGCGCAATTTTTTCAGGGTGAGGCGTTGGCTGGGGCCGCCAATGCCAATGGCCGCCACCACTTGGCCCGAAATATCGCGCAGTGGTGCGCCAATGCCGCGCATGCCTTGTTCCGATTCTTCGTCGTCAATGGCGTAGCCAGTTGTTCGAATTTCGGCAAACATTTTCATCAACTGGGTGGGGTCGGTTTGGGTTTCGGGGGTTCGGGCGGACAGCGGGCTACTGAGCACTTTGTTCATAAGCTCGTTGCCGCCAAAGGCCACAATGGCCCTGCCTTCGCAGGTGCAAAACGCGGGCTTGATGGTGCCGATGTAGCTCTTCATGCGAATGGCTTGACGGCTTTCCAAGTTGTACAGGTACAAGATGTTGGTTTCGTTCATGACCGCCAAGTGAATGGTTTCGCCGGTTTTTTCGCGCAACACGTTCAAGAAAGGCTGGGCCATGTTGGAGACATCGAGGCGGCGTCGCACCAAGGCCCCCATCACGAACAAATTGATGCCCAAACGGTAACGACCTGTTTCGGGGCTTTGCTCGAGCAAGCCCTCGCTGGTGAGTGTGACGGCCAGGCGGTGCACCGTGCTTTTGGCCAATGACAAACGCTTGGCCAAACTGCTGATGCCAATTTCGGGCTCCACTTCGGAGAAACATTTCAGCACGCGAACAGCCGCTGCCACAGAGGACAGTCGTGAGCTTTTGGATGAGGTGTTGTCAGTGGTCATGAGCGAGGCTGGTTAAGGGTCGGTAATGGTTGGACTGGCAAAAGGTGATGACACAAGCCTCAAGCCATGACGGGCCTGCGCTGGTACACGCCTTTTGTTTGATGGGGTTTTGGGCCATTTGTCAGCATCATATCTACTTCCCATTCAAAAGAACATCGTTCCTCATAAAAGAATCATGAGCTAAATCAAAGGATCTGCAAAGTCATTTGCAAGAGCCTCATTCTCGAGAAGTAAGAGGAAAACTCTCGATAGGGAAAACCCCGCGGCGCAACTCTTGACACTTGGAAAGCATTCCCGCCTAATGATCATTGTGCCTTTATGTGGACTACAGTTCCGCATAAAAGAACAGCTAAAAATCCCGAGCTTATCGGGGTCCATCTGGAGAATTAATTCGTGAGAAGTTCAGTCGCAGAAACTGCCAGTCCCAAATTTGGGGCGGCATTCGATGCCAAGTGGGTGGTCATTGGCATCAGCTTAGCTGTCGTTGCCGTGCTCGCACTGGTGCCCTTCTGTTTCATGATTTGGCAGAGTTTTCACACGCCTGAAACGGCGTCATCGCCATCGACGTTCACCTTTGCAAATTACGTCACCGCCTATACCAACCCAGAAACAGTGGCCATCTTTTGGAACTCTGTTCAGTTTGCGTTGGGTGGTTCATTTTTGGCGTTCGTCATCGGTACGGCCTTGGCTTGGATGAATGAAAGAACCAACACACCCATGCGGCGTTTGTTCTTTGCGCTGTCCATCGTGCCGTTGATCATTCCCAGCATCTTGTTCACCATCTCTTGGATCATGCTGGCCAGTCCCAAAATTGGACTGCTCAACACGTGGGCCATGACCTTGTTTGGGCTCAGTTCGCCACCCTTCAACATTTACTCCATGTGGGGCATGATTTGGGTCGACGGTTTGCATTACTCGCCCATGGCCTTCTTGTTGATGTCGTCAGCGTTCCGTGCCATGGACCCATCGCTGGAAGAGTCCGC
Source organism: Limnohabitans sp. (assembly GCA_030158125.1). GTDB lineage: Bacteria > Pseudomonadota > Gammaproteobacteria > Burkholderiales > Burkholderiaceae_C > Limnohabitans_A. The sequence continues at coordinate 347,606 of JAOATL010000015.1, forward strand.
TGTCATGAGTGGTTCAAGCATTCTCAATACGCTGTGGCGCATCACCTTGAAGCTGGCCTTTCCAGCCATTGTGGCCACGGTACTGACCTTGTTTGTGCGCGCCATTGAGTCGTTTGAGGTGCCGGCATTGCTGGGCTTGCCAGGCGGCATTCAGGTGTTTACCTCGGCCATCTATCAAGCCATTCACCAATACCCTAGCCAAATTGGACTGGCAGCAAGTTACTCCGTCATTTTGTTGGTACTCACCACGGGTGGCATCTACGTGCAAGCGCGCATCTCTGCATCGGGTAACAAATACGCCACAGTCACAGGCAAGGGCTTTCGTCCGCGCACCATCGACCTGGGCGCATGGCGCTATTTCACCTTGGCCATTTTCATTGTTTACTTTTTGTTGATTGTCATCTTGCCTTTCTTGGTCTTGCTGTGGTCGTCGTTGCAAAAGTTCTACGCACCGCCATCAATGGAGGCCTTGTCACGCATTACCTTGGATGGGTATCGTTACATTTTGGGATCTGAAAATATCCGAGCAGCGGCACTCAATAGTTTGTGGATGTCGATCACAACGGCCACGGTGGTGATGCTGTTGGCCTCTGTGGTTTGCTGGATTGTGGTCAAAACAAAAATCCGTGGCCGCTGGTTGCTTGACAACTTGGCGTCGTTGCCGATGGTCTTCCCTGGCTTGGTGCTGGGCGTGTCCATCATGATTTTCTATCTCACATTTGACATCGGCATTTACGGCACCTTCTGGATTATTTTGCTGGCCTACATCACGCGCTTCTTGCCTTATGGCTTGCGCTACAGCACCACATCCATGTTGCAAATCCACAAAGACCTGGAAGAGTCTGCTGGCATGAGTGGCGCCAGTTGGCTGACTGTTTTCCGCCGCATCATCTTGCCCTTGCTCAAGCCGGGTTTGGTGGCGGGTTGGATCTACGTGATGATTGTGTCAATCCGTGAGTTGTCCACTTCTATTTTGTTGTACAGCCCAGGCAATGAAGTGATCTCTATTGTGATTTGGGAGCTGTGGGAAAACGGACAGTACGTGGAATTGTCTGCGTTGAGTGTGCTGTTTATTTTGCTGCTCTTGGTGTTGGTGGGCATGGCGCAAATGGCAGGCAAGCGCTTTGGCGTCAAAGAAAGTTAAAGAGATTGCAGGTGGGCAGGCTCAGTCGAGCCTGTCTGGCTTCATTTAAAACAAGGAATTACCGTGTTAAATGTCAGTGGATTGCATACCGAATACGTGAGCGACAAAGGTGTGGTCGTCAAGGCTGCGCAAGATGTGAGTTTTGAGGTGCCAGAGGGTCAGTTGTTTACCCTGCTTGGCCCCAGTGGTTGCGGTAAAACCACCACACTGCGGTCTATCGCCGGACTTGAAAAACCCACGCAGGGCGTGATCACGGTCAGTGGCACGTCGGTTTACAGCGCAGCCGACAATGTCTTTGTGCCGCCCAACAAACGTGGCTTTGGCATGGTGTTCCAGTCATATGCCATCTGGCCGCACATGACGGTGTTCCAAAATGCCAGCTTCCCGTTGGAGGTGGGTCAAAAAAACTACAGCCGCAAAGAAATTGAAACAAGGGTCATGCGTGTTTTGGAGTCTGTCGAGTTGGCCCAATACCACGACCGTGATGCAACCCGCTTGTCGGGTGGCCAACAGCAGCGCTTGGCGTTGGCGCGTGCCTTGGTCATGGAGCCCAAACTGTTGTTGTTGGACGAGCCCTTGTCTAACTTGGATGCCAAGTTGCGCGAGAAGATGCGTTTTGAGTTGAAGAAAATTCAGCGCGAACTGGGCATTACCACCATCTATGTCACGCACGATCAATCGGAAGCGCTGGCCTTGTCGCACGAAATTGCGGTGATGCGAAACGGCCGCATCATGCAAATTGGTTCACCACGCCAAATTTACGAAAAACCCAACAGTGAATTTGTTGCAGACTTTGTGGGCACCATCAACTTCATCAAAGCCACTGTTCGTTCCATCGATGCGGCAGCCCAGGCCATGGTGGTCGATTCAGAAATTGGCACAGTTCAAGTGCCCATGATCAACGACTTCCATGTGGGTGAAGAGGTTCAGGTGTGTGTGCGGCCAGAAGACATTCATTTGAGTGACTCGACCCCACCCGTCAATCACACCAACCATTATTTGGGCACGGTCTTCGCCAAGATATTCTTGGGCGAAGTGCTTGATTTTCAAGTGCAAGTGAATGAGAAGGTCATGTTGGCGCGCGTTCACCCCAGCCAAAAAACACCCGTCGGTGCACCGATCCACATTGTGTTGGATCCATCCGATTGCATCGTCTTGAAAAATCAAAACTACAAAGGAAAAACATGAGTGCTGATGACAAAAAAGCGCCCTCTGCGGAATTTGTTCCCAACGAGTCGCACTACCACAGCAAAAAAGACCGCACATTTGTGCGCGCCATTGCGGGCCCTTACAACTTGGGCGATGAGCTGAAGCGTCTGCGTGCCATGCCACGTGTGCGCAAGGGCAAGGACATCAAATTCAACGACGGCCCACAAGCGTTCAGCCGTCATTACGTGGAGCCCAAAGACGGCATCACCCAAACATTCCACATGCACTTGGAAGAGTACGGCCCAGGAGGCAACTCACAAAAGCATGGCCACGTGAATGAAGCCGCCTTCTACATTTTGGATGGCACGGGCTACGAAATTCACGATGGCATTCGCTACGACTGGAAAGCTGGCGACATTGCAGTGGTTCACAACAACTGTGTGCACCAGCACTTTAACGCCAGCAACGAACGCCCTGCGCGTGCATTGGTGATCAAAACCAAACCCATGTACATGTTCATGAACATGCTGTTCCAACATCAAGTGGAGCCACGGCCCAGCGAACCAGCGCCTGGCGGCGAAGGTTTTGTAGCCCGCAACGACGAAGAAGACTTTAACCATCCAAAGGGAGGCTACTAAGATGGCTTGGGACGAATCAAAATCTTGGTTGCAAGGCGACCAACAAGGCAAGTACTACCAAGGCTTGTTGGACGATGCAGAGCAAATGCCTGCACGCAATTCCAAGCGTCACAAAGTGGTGCACCCCGAAAACATGCCATGGGAAATGGCGCGTCAAGGCCTGCTCAAGCATTTGTTGAATGAATCGATGAACACCCGCATCGAAACCGTCGATGCGTACATGCAGATCATTCCGCCAGGCAGCAAGTCTGGCAAGCACCGCCATTTGGCGGAAGAGTGTGTGTATGTGTTGGAAGGTCGCGGCTATGACCTGCATCAAGACTGTGATGTTGAAATTACAGACACCTACCACTGGAAGCCGCAAGACGAAGTGAAGCGTTACGAATGGGAAGCGGGTGATGTGATCTACATTCCACCAAATACCATTCACCAACATTTCAATGCCGATCCAGATCGTCCTGTGCGCCTGATCTCTTCCATCAACCGCATTTTTAAATATTGTGGTTTGAATGACCTGGAGCAAATTGAGAATGCACCGGAATTTGACCCCTCGCTCAAATTGGATGGTGAATCCATTCTGAAATATTTGCGCAAATAAACAAGCTGTGGGCGCGACTAGCGCCCACATTGACTCACTACAAATAAATCAGAGCAGCACATGGCAAAAGACGCACTCGTATCGGAAGACCTCGCTTCCAAATTTGCAACCGAAAAAGAAACGCCCTACACGCGATGGGTGAAGAACGAAGGTTTGGACATCATCAGTGCCCATTACATTCGCAGCTTGAACACGGTTGATTTGAAACCCTGGGCACGCCGCGGTGGCAAAGGTGTTTATATCAATCACGAGGCATCGCGCACGTCAAACGATTGTTATGTCTGTGAAATTGCACCGGGTAAACAGCTCGAACCGCAGCGTCAAATTTTTGAAGAAATGATTTATGTCTTGTCTGGTCGTGGCTCCACCACGGTTTGGAATGACGAAGGTCATCGCATCACGTTTGAATGGCAAGCTGGCGCGTTGTTCGCCATTCCCTTGAACTGCATGCACCAGCATTTCAATGGTTCAGGCAAAGACGCCGCCCGTTTTGTGGCCGTGACCAATGGCCCGCCCGTGATCAATTTGTACGAAGACCTGAACTTCGTTTTCAACACCCAGCACGACTTTGCCAACCGTTTCAACGGTGAGCCCGATTACTTCAGCGGCAAGGGCGAACAAAAAGGCTTGCTGCTCGAAACCAACTTCGTGGCCGATGCCGTGAACTTGCCTTTGATCAGCGCCAAAGAGCGCGGCGCCGGTGGTGGTCACATTCGCTTCAACATGGCGCGCGGCTCCATGAACAGCCACATCTCGCAGTTCCCCGTGGGCACCTACAAAAAGGCCCACTGCCATGGCCCTGGTGCACACGTGATCATTTTGAGTGGTGAAGGCTACAGCCTGATGTGGCCTGAAGGCGAAGAGCCACGTCAATACGATTGGGAAGTGGGCGCCATGGTGGTGCCTCCCAACATGTGGTTCCATCAGCACTTCAACACGGGACAAACGCCGGCGCGATACCTTGCTTTTAAACACGAGGTGGTCTCTATTCGCAATGCCCAAGGTGTGCCCAAGGCCTGGATCAGTCGCCGTGTGGGCGGCGATCAAATTGACTATGCTGATGAAAGCCAGGCTGTTCGCTCGCGCTTTGAAGACTCTCTTGCCAAGCACGGTATGACGCCGCGAATGGAAGAAGCCTACGAGGCAGAGCTGGCTTCCTTGCCGCCCAAGTCTTAAACAAATTAGCTCTACCTAAAAGGTCGCCACATGCAACATCCCGATTTGTCACGTCGCCACGTCATTCAAGCTGGCATCGCAGCCTTAGGTGCCAGCACCTTGGGCATTGCCCACGCGCAAGGCACTGCCAACCTCACCGCGACGCTTTCAGCGCTCAAGGGCGAGGAGCGTGTGAAGCGCCTGACAGAAGGTGCCAAAAAAGAAGGTTTGGTGAGCATCTACACCTCGATGCCCGTGGATGACATCACGGCACTGACATCTGCCTTTGAGCAAAAGTATGGGGTGAAGGCCAAAGTGTGGCGCAGCGGTTCTGAGAAAATTTTGCAGCGCGGCTTGTTGGAGTCCAAAGCCAATCGCTTTGAAGCGGATGTTTTTGAAACCAACAGCCCAGAGCTTGAAGTGCTGTCCAGAGAAAAGGTGTTGCAACAGTCCAACTCGCCCGCACTGTCCGAACTCATTCCGCAAGCCATTCCTGCGCACCGAGAGTGGATTGCGACGCGCCTGAACATCTTCACTTGCGCCTACAACACCAAGCTGGTTCGCAAGGAAGACCTGCCCAAAACTTACGCCGATTTGCTCGACCCCAAGTGGAAGGGTAAGTTGGCGGTTGAGGCAGAAGACAGCGACTGGCTGGCCGAGACCGTGATGAAGATGGGCGAAGAAAAAGGCATTGCTTTGTTCAAAGACATCGTCAAGCGCAATGGCGTGTCAGTTCGCAAAGGCCACACCTTGTTGGCCAATTTGGTGGCCTCGGGTGAGGTGCCCTTGGGCCTCACTTTGTACAACTACAAAATTGAACAGATGAAAAATTCTGGTGCCCCCGTCGATTGGTTCTCCTTGGATCCAACGGTGGCCAGACCCAATGGCAATGGTGTGGCACGCAATGCGCCGCACCCGCATGCTGCCTTGCTTTTCCAAGACTTTGAGTTGACCGAAGGCCAAGTCATTTTGGGCAAACGCGATTTCATTCCAACCAGTGTCAAAGTGCCTTCAGCTTTGAACAAGATGCCATTGACCTTCGCCAACCCCAAAACCACATTGGACGATGGCCACAAGTGGTCAAAAATTTATGACGAAATCTTCAGCCGCAAGGGTTGAGGGTTGATACGCGTCTGAAGTTCAATCCAGCATCCGGAGACACCATGCACATGCCCCTTTCAAAAAACTCATCGCCGAGTTGTCTGTTGAAAATGCTTCAAGGCTTTTCTTTGAGCATGTGTCTGGCCGGTTCTGTGGCGCTGGCGCAAACTGACCTGGGCTTGCTTAAGAGCAATGCCCCAGATCGCACAGCCAAGTTGGCTGCGGCGGCCAAAGCGGAAGGCAGCATCACGCTGTACACCTCCATTGCCGAAAAAGACCTCAAGCCACTCATTGATCCATTTGAGAAAAAATACGGCGTCAAAGTCAACACCTGGCGTGCCAGTGGCGACAGCGTCATGAACCGCACCATCAACGAAACGCGCGCCAAGCGTTACAACGTGGACTTGGTCCATGCTGGCACGGTCGAGCTGGAAGTTTTGCACCGCGAAAAAATGTTGCAAGCGGTGGCATCGCCACATTTCAATGATTTGATGCCAGGCAGTGTGCCTGCGCACAAAGAATACGCCACCACCATCTACTCCATGTGGGTACAGGCTTACAACACAGGCTCGGTCAAGGCAAGTGAGCTGCCCAAAACTTACGAAGATTTGCTGGATCCCAAGTGGAAAGGCCGTTTGGGTTTTGAAGTTGAAAACATCGACTGGTTTGTGACGGTGGTGAAGTCGATGGGCGAGGCCAAAGGCCTGCAGTACTTTCGCGACATGGCCACGGTCAATGGCATTTCTGTGCGCAAGGGTCACACCAACCTCACCAACATGGTGGCTGCGGGTGAGGTGCCTGTGGCCCTCACGGTCTACAACTACATGCCTGAGCAGTTGAAGAAAAAAGGCGCCCCCATCGATTGGTTGGTGCTGCAACCCGCCGTCGTGCGGGGCAATGCGGTGGGTGTCTTGAAAAATGCCAAAAACCCAGCCGCAGCCGCATTGTTCATGGACTATCTGTTGGGTGAAGGTCAGCAAGCCTATGCCGATTTGGCCTACTTGCCCGCCAATACCAAAATTGCCTCTTCCTTGCGCAACTACAAAATGATGGTGGTCGATCCGCAGGAAAGTTTGGATGGCCGCGACAAGTGGCGCAAACTCTACGATGAGATCATCATGCGCGGAGGCAAGTGATGAACACAGCGGTGGCCCCTACAGGCTTGTCCAAGCTGGACATCCGCAACATGGGCTTGATCACGCTGGGGCATTCGCTCACGCATTGGTACCCAGCTACTTTTTTCATGTTGTTGCCCATCATCGGCAACGAGATGGGTCTGACATACAGCCAAATTGGCTTTGTCATGACGTGTCAATATGCCGCAGGTGCTATCTCCAATGTGCCGGGCGGCATGTTGGTGGATGTGTGGGGAAAGAAGGGCCAGTTGATGGCCCTTTCGCTTTTCTGGGTGGGCTTTCCTTATTTGATGATGGGCTTTAGCACCGAGTACTGGATGCTGTTGCTGTGCGTGGTCTTTGTCGGCATCGGCAACAATCTGTGGCACCCCACGGCCATCCCACTTTTAGGGCGCATGTTTCCGCAACGCAAGGGCTTGGCTTTGTCTTTGCACGGTATGGGCGGCAATGTGGGCGATGCGTTGGCGCCCTTGGCCGTAGGTGCCTTGCTCACCACCTTGTCTTGGCGCGAAATTGTGGTCTTGAATGTGGTGCCGGGTGCCGCCATGGCCATGCTCATTTTGTTTTTCATGGGCACCCTGACATTTGCACCCAAAGCCAAACCACCACACGTTGAACGCAGCTTAAAGGCTGATCAAGCGGCAGCACCTGTCTTGCCTGCAAATCAGTCGCAAAGCATGGGCAGTTACATGGCGGGCTTGCGTGCATTGATGCAAACGCCGGGCTTGTTTTTGCTCACGCTCAGTTCAGGTTTTCGGTCTATGACGCAGGGCACCTTGCTGACGTTCTTGCCTTTGTACTTGGCCAACGAAATGCACTACGACGTGTTTTGGGTGGGTGCAGGCATGGCCTTGTTGCAGTTGACCGGCTTCATTGCAGCGCCGATTGCTGGACACCTGTCAGACACCATGGGCCGCAAAGCCATCTTGATGTCTTCCTTTGGCATGAGTGGTGTGGTGTTGTTGCTCATGACGGTGGCGGGCAACTCGCCGTGGTTTGTTTTTTTGATTGCCGTGCTGGGGTTCTTTTTGTACGCCGCCCGCCCCATCATGCAGGCTTGGATGCTAGAAGCCACGCCCAAAAACATGGGCGGCACAGCCATAGGGTTGATGTTTGGCATGCAATCTGGTGCACAGGCCATCGCGCCCATCTTGGGCGGCATGGTGGCAGATCGCTTTGGTTTGTTGGCGGCTTTTTATGTACTGGCCGCCACCATCATTTTGGCCAACCTCATGGTGGTTTGGATTCCTGCAACGACAAAGGATGCATCTCATGACTGATCGACGCGATTTTCTCAAAGGCGTGGCCACGGCTTCTGCGGCAGGTGTGGCAATGGCTCAGCAGGCTCAAGCTGCGGCACCTGCGGTGGCCAGCGCCGCCAATGCTTTGAGTGCTGCTGATGCCAAAGCCGTTGACGCCGGTAGGCTGATCACGCGACCAGGCTCTGATTTCATGGTCGATGTCATCAAGAGTCTGAACTTGGAATATGTCGCCGCCAATCCAGGTTCTAGTTTCCGAAGCTTGCACGAGTCGGTGGTGAACTATGGCGGCAACAAAGCACCAGAGCTGATCACCTGCCTGCATGAAGAATCGTCGGTGGCCATTGCCCATGGTTATGCCAAAGCGGCAGGCAAGCCCATGGCTGTGATGGCACACGGCAGTGTGGGCTTTCAACACGCCGCCATGGCGGTCTACAACGCTTGGTGTGATCGTGTGCCTGTGATCATGTTTGGCGGCAATGGCATCGATGCTGACAAACGCCGGCCTGGCACCGAGTGGTCGCATTCTGTGCAAGACCCTGCGCTGTTGTTGCGTGATTATTTGAAATGGGACGATGCCCCGGGTTCGTTGCAGCACTTTGCAGAGTCCACCGTGCGTGGATATCGCGTAGCGACAACAGGTCAAATGGGCCCCGTTGTCATCATGGCCGACATTGACCTGCAAGAAGATGGCATTCATGGCAAGCCGCCCACCATTCCCAAGCTGAGACCTACGTTGCCCTTGCAAGGTGACACAGGCGCGCTGCAAGAAGCCGCCAAACTTTTATTGAATGCCAAGAATCCAGTCATCTTGGCCGATCGCGCCGCGCGCAACCAAGAGGGCGTCAAAGCTTTGGTGAAGTTGGCTGAAAGTTTGCAGGCGCCTGTGGTGGATTTGGGCGGGCGCATGAATTTCCCCAACTCGCACCACTTGTGCCTGAGCGATCAAAAGCGTGCACTGGTGCGCGATGCCGACGTCATTTTGATGTTGGAGGTCTATGACCCCTGGGGACAAGTTAATGGTTTGACCGATCCCTTTAAGACGGTTCGCCCTCAAGCCAAGTCCGATGTAAAAATCATCACCGTTGGCATGAACGATGTGTCAATTCGCTCCAACTACCAAGACTTCCAGCGATTCTTGTCGGTTGAAATGGCCATTCCAGGCGAAGCCCAAGCCTCAATGCCGGTGCTCACCGAGTTCATTTTGAAAAATGCCACGGCAGCGCACAAGGCTGCATTCGAGGCGCGCAAAGAACCTTTGAAAAAGCGCTGGGAACAGCAGCTTAAATCTGCCAAAGAAGGCGCCGCATTGGCTTGGGATGCATCACCCATCAGCACGGCGCGTTTGGCCATGGAAACCTATGAGGTCCTCAAAAACGAACCCTGGTGTTTGGCGGTCAGTGATCGCATTTCGTGGGCGCGCAAACTGTGGCCCACCACGCAATATCACCAAATGCTAGGTGGCTCGGGCGGACAAGGGGTGGGCTATGGTTTGCCGGCCTCTGTGGGCGCCGCTTTGGCCAACAAAGCCTTGGGCCGTATCACAGTCAATTTTCAGCCCGATGGTGATTTGCTGTATGCACCAGGCGCATTGTGGACGGCTGCACATCACAAAATTCCGTTGCTGATGGTGATGCACAACAACGGTGGTTATTACCAAGAAGTGATGCATTTGCAGCGCATGGCGGCCTTGCACAATCGACGCACAGACCAAGCTTGGATTGGCAACAGTTTGCGCAATCCCGACATCGACTACGCCAAAATTGCACAAGGCCATGGTGTGTGGGCTGAAGGCCCCATCAAAGACCCAGCGCAACTCAAAGGCGCATTGCAACGCGCGTTGGCTGAAGTCAAGCAAGGCCGGCCAGCTTTGTTGGATGTGGTCTGCCAGGCGCGCTGATGGTCGTCTGCGCCCGCTGCGGACCTTGTTGTCGTTAGTCTAGCCCGCGGCGCACCGCTGGCTTAGCGCATGGCGTTTTGGATCAGAGGAATTTGCGCAACAGCAGGGCTGGTACGCATGTTTTCTACAAACGCGTACAGGTCTTTCAACTGCGCCTCATTGATGTTTTGTACCGCATAGCGCGGCATCACGTTGCGAGGTGTGCGCAGTTGCAATTCAAATGCCACAAAGGGTGTTGGGTTGGGAAAAATTTTAGGGCCTGCATTGCGCTCGCCACCTTGCCCTTGGGTGCCATGGCAGCTGTAGCATTGGTGTTGCATGTAAAGCGTCTCGCCCCGCTTAATGGCTGCTGGTTCTGTGGCTGATACTGCGGTGCAGGCAGCGATGAACATCCAAGCGATGAACTGTTGCTTCATGTCATTCTCCAAAAAAAAGCAGATGCTCCGCAAAGAGCATCTGCTGATTCAGCATCTATCGTTAAAAACTTAGAACTTGGCTTGAATGCCAACGGCCATGTTCTTAACTGTGCCACCAAAGTTGGTAGATGCAATTGCTTTGCTAGCAAAGAATGCGTTCTCGTTGGCAGATGCACTGCCCACAAGTGCATACACAGAAATGTTTTTGTCAAAGCTGTACATTGCGCCGAAGTTCACTGCGCTGCCACCCAAGCCTGTTGTCAAGCAAGCGCTGCCATCTGCTTTGGAGCAAGAGCCTGCGTCGCCACGAACTGTGTTGACGGCCAAGCGAATGTTGCTGTTAACAGCATATTCTGCGGTCACCTGCATGGTGTTGGTTTTGTAGCTGTTAACAGCTGAACCTGTCAGACCAGATTGCGTGTACTGCAGTGTTGAAAAGTCTGTGGCCAAATTCCAAGGACCTTTCTTGTAGCCCAGACTCAGTCGTTTGCCTGTGTCTTTTGAATTGGTCAGCGCTGTGCTGAGCAAACGGAAGTCATTGTGGTTTTCTTCTTGAACGCTGACATAAAACTCTTTGTTAGACCAACGAATGGCTTTTGCGCCGATGGTTTTTGAAGAGGCTTGATCGGCGTCTTGATCGATGGTGGTTGAGATGGCGCCTTGTACACCGTTGAAAACAGGCGTCTCGTAACTCACTTGATTTTCAGTGCGCGTGTGAAAGCTGGATGAACCTGAGCCAGATGCTTTTTTCCACGTGATGTCAGACAAGATGCCGCTGGTTGAGACAAAGTTGCTGGAGGCAACGCCCAACATGCGGTTGCGATCGCCGTAGCTTTTGTAAACGGTGTCCATTTGACCGACCGTGAATTTTCCAAGCGTTTTGTTGGAAATGTAGACATAAGCGTCGCGGGGTTCTGAGAGAAATGCGCCAGCTGTTTTTTGAATGTTCACAACACCCTGAATGTCAAAGCCAACTTGAGTTTCGCCGAAAGCTTTTTTGCCTTTGAAGCCGACGTATGAACCCACTGGCGTGATTTGTGTTTTGTCAGGCTGTGCCGCGTAAGTGACCTTGCCCATGCTGGTGGCAGTGGATGAAATGGAAGTGGTGCCGCCAGTCACGGATGTAGATTGGTACTGAGGGTACAAATTCCCGTAAACCTCAAGTGCACCACCCGCCAGTTCAACCGAGTGTGCTGCCCCCGCAAGGCCAAAAGCTGCAAAACAACCCAAAGTCAGTGCGCGATATTTGAAAGTCATGTGTATCTCCAAGTGATAGAAAAAGTGAAATCGTTGAGCCCAGTGGTCTGGGGGGTTCAGCCGCCTGTTCCGGCATGAAGAACACTGTTCTCTTTTGAAAGACAGTGGTGTTATTAAGCGAAAAATTGGCAATGCACCACATTCGTGAATACCCTAGCCGCCCTTTGAATTGGTGCCATAACAACACATTTTGGTAGAGCACGTTGTGAGAAAAAGCAACAGGGTAGGTGGGTCAACAAGAGGGCAACCCTGTTGACGCTCAACAGGGGCTGGTTTAGCATAGTAGAACGCTGTTCAATATAGCGGAACAGTTTAATTGCCCACTTTTAACCGTTTTGAGATGGACCGTCTGCATGCCTCACGATAAAGACACCAGCCACTGGCACGAACCAGCTGGCAACAAAAAAGCCGGTTACGGCGTCTTCAAAAAACAGCCAACGCCCTACGACGCCTACATGGAATCAGAGGGCTTGCCCGTGTTTCGCGATGTGGGCATTAACAAAGTGCAAAACTTGCCCTTGGTGCCATGGAAGCGCACCGGTGGCAAGGGTCACTTCATTCAACTTTATGGCACGGAAACCAAGTGGGGTTGCTACGTGGTGGAGGTGCCGGGGGCTGGCGCACTGCACCCCGAAAAGCACATGTACGAAGAGATCTATTTGGTTGTCGAAGGGCGCGGTACCACCGAAGTCTGGCAAGAGGGCGACACCAAGAAGCACGTGTTTGAATGGCAAGCTGGCTCCATGTTCTCCATCCCCATCAACGCGTGGCACCGCATTGTGAACGCCACGTCCAGCGGCGCGTTGTTGTTGGCAGGCACCACAGCGCCCAATGTGTTGAACATGTTGCAAAGCACCGAAGCGGTGTTCAACAACCCCTTCGTGTTCCGCGATCGTTTCAACGGCGCAGACGATTTTTACCAAGCACGCGATGAGGTCGAAGCCGATCCCGTGCGCGGCTTGGCCATGCGCAAAACCAATTTCATTCCCGATGTGATGAAGTGCGAATTGCCTTTGGACAACCGTCGCTCACCCGGCTATCGCCGCATCGAGCCCTTCATGACCAACAACTGTTTTTACTTTTGGATTGGTCAGCACGAGAACGGTCGATACTCACGTGCACACGCGCACACCTCTGCGGCCGTGCTGATTTGCTTGAACGGCAAAGGCTATACCTACACTTGGCCAGAAGACGAAGGTGAAACGCCTTGGAAAGATGGCAAAGAGCATTTGGTGCGACGCATCGATTACGAGCCTGTGGGCTTGGTGTCGGCAGCACCGGGCGGCGCCCGTTGGTACCACCAGCACTTCAGCTCGGGTGAAGAGGCGCTGCGTTTAACGGCTTGGTTTGGCCCGCACAATCCTGGTCGTGATCCAGGTGCACCGGGGTCTAAGCACACCGACTACACCGCTCAAGATGTGACCGAGGGCGGCACCACCATTCCATACTGGTTGGAAGATCCGCACATTCGCAAAGAGTACCAAGAACTCTTGAAGAAAAACAGCGTACCCGATCGCATGGACCCTGATTGGTACAACATTCCTGCCGAGTTCATGGAAAAGTTTGGACCGAAAAAATAATGAGTGACAACGTGATCGCACCCAAACAGCAGGAAGCACCTGTTGGCGGTCGCGTTTTCTTCAGCAATGTGCGTCGCAGCCTAGAAGGTGAAGACGAAATCATTTTGGTCAGCGTCGGTGTGGACATCGGATCGTCCACATCGCACCTGGTGTTTTCTCGCTTGGTGCTTGAGCGGCTTGATAACCGATACATCGTCAGCGAAAGAACCGTACTGCATGAGTCGGATGTCTTGCTAACGCCTTATGCCGCAGACCAAAGCATTGATGCGGTGGCGCTGGGTGCTTTCATTGAAGCGCAATATGCACAGGCCGGTATTGAACCTGACAAAATTGACACGGGTGCCTTGATCTTGACGGGCGTTGCCGTTCGACGAAGCAACTCGCGCGCCATTGCCGATTTGTTTGCAGAACAAGCGGGCAAGTTTGTGTCGGTCAGTGCAGGCGATGCGCTTGAGACCACACTGGCCGCATTTGGTTCTGGCGCCGCAGCACGATCGGTGCGCGAAACTGCGCGCGTCATGAACATCGACATTGGTGGTGGCACCACCAAAATAGCGGTTTGCGAAAACGGTGAACTGGTCGACCTCACCGCCGTCGACATTGGTGCGCGCATCGTGGCTTTGGACGCGCAGGGTCGTCTGGTGCGTTTGGAGGAGGCTGGACGCAAATTTGCCGAAGAGGTGGGCATCGCTTTGCAGCTGGGACAGCCCGTGGCGCACGAAGATTTGGAGCGCATGGTCGAACGCATGGCGGACCGCATTTTTGAAGTGGCCAGCTCGTCGTCGCCTGATGCCATCAGTCAATCATTGCTCAGATTAGAGCCCTTGCGCGAAAGCAAGTTGCCCGATGTGCTGACCTTCTCTGGGGGGGTGTCTGAATATGTGTATGGGCGCGAAGCACAAGCCTACGGCGATTTAGGGCCATTGCTGGCCGCGGCTGTCAGGCGCAAAGCAAACGAATGGGGTCCGCGTTTAGAAGTGCCCGATCAGGGCATTCGTGCCACAGTCATTGGTGCTTCGCAATACACCGTGCAAGTTAGTGGCAGCACCATTTATGTGGAGCCTGCCAACATCCTGCCGGTGCGCAACGTGCCCGTGATAGCGCCGCAATTGGATTTGGCGGCCGATGAATTAAGTGGGGTCGATATTGCCGACAGCATTCGCCGCGCGCTGCGTCGTCTGGACTTGCATGAAGGGCATCAAGCGGTGGCCGTTTGCTATCGCTGGCAAGGGTCAGCCACGTTTCACCGTTTGGATGCATTTTGCCGAGCGGTGGCCGAGGGCATGGCCACAGTGCTTGCGCAGGGGCACCCTCTGCTGTTGGTGGGCGAGGCCGATTGTGGCGGTCTCATCGGCATTCATTGCCATGAAGAACTTCACTTGACCAGCCCGGTGCTGTCAATCGATGGCATTACCTTGAAGGAGTTGGATTTCATTGACATTGGTGCCATGCTCGAAACCTCTGGCGCCGTGCCAGTGGTGATCAAGAGCTTGGTGTTTCCGGGTTCCGCCGGCCTGGGCCGAACGGCTTTGAAGCCATGAACTTTTGGTGAAGCCGTCATGAGCCATTTGTATCCTCCTCTGTTGCCGCATCGTTCAGGCTACCTGGCTGTCGGGCATGGGCACGAGGTTTACTGGGAGGAGTGCGGCAACCCCATGGGGCGGCCGGTTGTGTTTCTTCACGGTGGGCCTGGCGGCGGCTGCTCGCCGACTGCCCGAAGGCTGTTCGATCCACGCCGCTACCGCATTATTTTGATGGACCAACGCGGTTGCGGTCGGTCCACGCCGCATGCAGAAACAGCGCACAATTTTCTGGCTGATTTGGTTGCAGATCTTGAGCGGTTGCGTTTGCAAATGAAGGTGGACAAGTGGTTGTTGTGTGGTGGCTCTTGGGGTTGTACCCTGGCACTGGCTTATGCCAAAAAATTCACACAGCACGTCTCGGGCATGGTGCTTCGCGGCGTGTTTGCTGCACAAGATCATGAACTTGACTGGCTCTACAAAGCTGGTGGTGCCAGCCGAATTTTCCGCCAAGCATGGCAAGATTATGTGTCGGCCATTCGTGTGCACATGCCCATCGATGCAGCGCATCGCCTGGTAGGCGGCGGACAAAACAGCGAACTCTTGCGGGCTTATGACAAGGTCTTGCAAGAAGGCACGCAGGTCCAAGTGTTGGCCATGGCGCGTGCATGGTGCACATGGGAGGATGCACTCAGCAGCGTGTACCCCAGCGATCCTGCCCACGCCGCGCAAGCAAGCCCAGAAGAAGACATGCAATGTTTGGCGATGGCCAAAATTTCTGCGCACATGTTCGCACACGATCCCGATTTGGGCAGCCGCGGCAGCATTGTGCCCGCATCTGCGGATGACTTTTTAAAACACATTCCCGGCATCATTGTGCAGGGCCAGTTTGACATGGTGACGCCTGCCGAAACTGCTTGGCAATTGGCACAAGTCTGGCCATTGGTGCAATTGCGGGTGGTGCACACGGCCGGACATTCCAGTCAAGACCCCGAATTGCAAAGCGCGCTGGTTGCTGCTTTGGATGACATGCTGACAGAAGTTTGAAAAAATTAACAGGAGACAAAATGGCTTTAACCCCCTTCGTCGTGGACGGTCAATCCGTTCAAATTGACAGCGATCCACAAATGCCTTTGTTGTATGCATTGCGCGATGATTTGCAATTGAACAATCCCAAATTTGGTTGTGGCTTGGCGCAATGCGGCGCATGCACGGTGCATCTGGATGGTCAAGCCATTCGCTCATGTGTCATGCCGGTGTCTGCCGTGAAGGGCAAGAAAGTTACCACCTTGGCAGGCTTGGGCACGCCCGAAAAACCACATCCCATTCAGGTGGCTTTTTTGGAAGAGCAAGTTCCGCAATGCGGGCACTGCATCAACGGGTGGGTGATGACGTCTGCGGCTTTTTTGAAAAAAAATCCCAAAGCCACCGACGCAGAAATCAAAACGGCACTGGAAGGCTTGAAGTGCCGATGCGGCACGCATGTGTCTATTTTGCGGGCAATCAAGCGCGCACAAACCTTGATGGCCTGAGGAGCAAGCATGACACTATTTAAAAATACAGAAGCCACCAACTCGCAAGAGAATCTGCGGGGTGATGTTGACAAACTGTCCGGCAGTTCGCGCAGAGATTTTCTGAGCGCTGCTGGGGCATTGGTCGTCTCCGCTGTCGGTGGGGGCCTGTCAACATCCGCTTTGGCGCAAGCGGCAAGCGCAAATGCTGCTGGCGCGGTGTCAGCAGGTGCCGTTGGCACCACCTTGGCCACCATTGCCGCTATCAAGCCAGCGCTGAAAGCCGACGAGTTAGATTCTTGGGTGGCCATTCAGCCGGATGGCGCTGTGGTGGCCTATTACGGCAAAGTAGATTTAGGCCAAAGTCTGGATGTGGCCATTGCGCAAATCGTGGCTGAAGAGCTGGATGTGTCGTATCGCAAAGTCAAAATTGTGATGGGCAATTCGGCCAGTTCTCTTAATCAAGGCGGTGCCTCCAGTGCTTTGGGCATTCAAGCAGGCGCCAAGCCTTTGCGCAATGCTGCAGCCGAAGCGCGGCGCATTTTGTTGAACTTGGCCAGCGAAAAGCTCAATGTGCCTGTGGCCCAACTGATTGTCGACGATGGCGAGATTGCCGTGAAAGGCAACAGCACTCAAAAGGTCACCTATGCCGAGTTGATTGGCGGTAAGTTCTTCAATTCCAAAGTGGAATGGAACAAAAGAATTGGCAATCCCTTGGATGTCAAAGGTGTGGCCAAACCCAAATCGCCGGCCGAATACCGCGTGGTCGGTTTGTCGATTCCACGCAACGACGTGGCCTGGAAAGTCTTTGGCACCAATGGCAACATTGCCGACGTCAAAGTCCCGGGCATGTTGCATGCACGGGTCGTTCGCACACCCTGGGCTGGCAGTGTGGCCGAGGCGGTAGACGAAGCCTCTATCAAGCACATCCAAGGTGCCCGGCTGGTGCGGGAAAAGAATTTTTTGGCGGTGGTTGCGCCGCGCGAATGGGATGCTGTCAGGGCTGCCAAAGCATTGAAGGTGACATGGAGCGCATCACCCAAGCCCTTTCCAGAGTTTGAAAAACTGCACGAGCACATTCGTCAAGCGCCAACGCGCAAGCGAACTGAAGAGTCCAAAAAAGGCGATGTCATGGCCAGTTTGAGCACCGCCGTGAAAGTGGTGGAGGCCGAATACCTGTGGCCATTTCAATCGCATGCCAGCATGGGCCCTGCCAGTGCTGTGGCCGATGTCAAAGCCGACAAGATCACAATTTGGACCGGCTCGCAAAAGCCTCACTATGCGCGCGATGGTGTGGCGGCGTTGTTGAAAGTGCCGGTTGAGACGGTTGAGGCCATTTGGGTTCAAGGCCCTGGCTCTTACGGGCGCAATGATGCCGGTGATGCGGTGTTAGATGCCGCATACATTTCCAAAATGGTCGGCCAGCCTGTGCGTGTGCAAGGCATGCGACACGACGGAACAGCGTGGGACCCCAAAGCGCCCGCTTCTGTGCACCGTGCGCGTGCTGCCATCGACGCCACTGGCAAAGTGGTCGCATACGACTTCACCACGCGCGCGTTTTCCAGGGCGACCATTGACAGCAACGAGTCAGACCCGCGCGACAGCTTGGTCGGCATGGAATTGGGTTTGCCGTCCAAGGGCGGCATGACCTTTGGCATCCCCGAGGAAAGTTATGCCTTTGACAACAAACGGATGTCTTGGGAGGTAATTCCCGATTTGATTGCCAGTGCGTCTCCTATGCGAACCTCTCACATGCGCGATCCTGTGGGTTTGCAAATTCAATTCGCCAGCGAGCAGTTCATCGATGAGCTGGCCAGTGCCACAGGCGAGGACCCCATTGCTTTTCGCATGAAGTACGCCAAGGCGCCACGCGATATTGCCGTGCTGAAAGCAGCCGCTGAAAAATCGGGTTGGGAGCCTCGTGGCAATGCAAAACGAGACCGCAGTGGCAAAGTCTTGAGCGGCCGTGGCATTGCCTATGCGCAACGCGCTGGCACCATAGTGGCGGTGGTCGCTGAAATTGAAGTGGACCGAAAAACTGGCCGTATTTGGGGCCGCAAGTTCACCGTGGCGCACGACTGCGGTTTGATTGTCAATCCACAAGGACTGCGTTACACCATTGAGGGCGCGCTGGTGCAGGCTTTGTCTCGCACCTTGTACGAAGAGGTGCAATTTGCGCCCGACAAAGTCAAGAGTGTGGATTGGAGCAGCTACCCTATTTTGGAAATCAAGGACACACCAGAGAACATCGACATTGTGTTGATCAATCGACCTGAGGCACCACCTACCGGTGCCGGTGAGGCCACCTGCCGCGTGGTACCTGCTGCCATTGCCAACGCATTCTTTGATGCAACGGGGGTTCGCATGCGACAAGCACCGCTGAACCCCGCGCGCGTGAAAACAGTTTTGAGCAAAACCTGAAGGGACTCCTCATGCATGCGTTTTTCAATCGTTTAGAAAAGACTTTGCAACACACCTGGGCACCGCTGGCAGCGGCTGCGGTATGGGGCAGCTTGGCGCTTTCTACAGCCCAGGCGCAAACCGTTGCCGCAGGCGCCCCTAGCCCCCATGAAGCCATTTTCATGAACAAAGCAGCAGACCGTGAAGCCTGGCTTTTAGAGCGCGCCAAGAAGGAGGGTGGGTTGACGCTTTACACCTCTTTGTCGCCGACCGAGTCAGGCCCATTGGCAGCTGAGTTTGAAAAAAAATATGGCATCAAGGTCACCATTTGGCGTGGCCTGAGCGATGGTGTGGTGCAACGTGTGGTGAATGAAAGCCGGGCCAAACGACATGTGGTGGATGTGGTGGAAACCAATGGACCCGAGATGGAAATTTTGGCGCGCGAAAAAGTATTGAGCGAGTTTCACAGTCCGCACATCGCTGATTTGCCGCCAGGCATGATCCCCAAGCACCGCATGTGGATGCCCGACCGCGTGAATTTCTTTGTGGTGGCGTACAACACTCAAAAAGTCAAACGCGAAGACCTGCCCAAACACTATGAAGGCTTTACAGAAGCCAAATGGAAAGGCCGCATTGCGATTGAGTCAACCGATGCCGAGTGGATGGGCGGCTTGGTCAATTCTCTGGGTGAGACGCGCGGCATGGCCTTTTTTAAAAAGCTGTCTGATCAAAAACCAGACGTTCGCAAAGGCCATATTTTGTTGGCGCAAATGGTGGCTGCGGGTGAAACCGATGTGGGCTTGACCATTTACAACGCCAACGCACAATCTTTGAAACAACGCGGTGCGCCCATCGATTGGGTGCCGATTGAGCCCACTTTGGCGCGACCGCAAGGCGTGGCGGTTGTTCGTCAGGCCGCGCATCCCCATGCCGCGGCTTTGTTCGCAGATTTCATTCTGTCGCCCGACGCGCAAGCCTTGCTCAACAGCATGGGCCGGCCACCCGCCAATCAAAAAGTGAAATCCAATTTGAACAACTTCAACTACGTCCTCACCGAGCCTGGCATTGTGGTGGACGAAGCTGAAAAATGGAATCAGCATTGGACTCGTTTATTTTTAAGCAAATGATTTAACAGAAGTAAATACATGACCTCCTCTCTCTCTCAACTGATCGAAGATTTGGCAACTGCCAATCAAATTCTGGCCAACGAAGGCGTCTTTGACGGGTTTGGCCACATCAGCGTGCGTCATCCAGACAATCCAGAGCGATTTTTCATCGCTCGCAGCATGGCGCCAGCATCCGTCACGGCGCAAGACATTGTGGAATGTGATTTGAATGGTGACGTGCACGATGCGCAAGGCCGCAAGTCATATTTAGAACGCTTCATTCACAGCGCCATTTACAAGAAGCGCCCAGATGTCAACTCCGTGGTGCACAGCCATTCGCCCGCCATCATTCCGTTTGGGGTCACAGGTGCGCGGCTGCGTCCCATCTGCCACATGAGTGGTTTTTTGGGCAGCAATGTGCCCACCTTTGAAATTCGCAACACACTGGGCGAAACTTCCGACATGTTGATTCGCAACCAAAGCATTGGTGAATCTTTGGCCGACACCTTGGGCAACAACACCGTGGCTTTGCTGCGCGGCCACGGCAACGTGGTGGTGGCCAGTTCGATTCAGTTGGCTGTGTTCCGGGCCTATTACACAGAAGGCAATGCCAAGCTGCAAGCCGAAGCCATGCGCATGAGCTTTGG
Organism: Limnohabitans sp.; assembly: GCA_030158125.1. Lineage (GTDB taxonomy): Bacteria > Pseudomonadota > Gammaproteobacteria > Burkholderiales > Burkholderiaceae_C > Limnohabitans_A. Next base: position 368,123 of record JAOATL010000015.1, read on the forward strand.
CATGGGCTTGGGTGAGCCGGTGTATTTGACAGAAGACGAGGCGCGCAATTCTGCAGAGACCAATGCAGGGCAAGTTGAGCGACCCTGGAATGTTTGGAAAAGCAAGTTGCCCAAGTAATTTGTCACTGAAAGAAAATCCACATGTCCCATCTCAACACCTCTATGCTTTTCAGGGCTCGACGCGCTAGCGTGTGCGTTGCCGCCATGGCTTTGTGCAGCGCCCTGTGGCCTGTCCACGCCAGCGCGCAATCCAGCAGCAACACCTACCCCGCAGGCCCAGTCACTTTGCTGGTGCCCTTCACCACGGGCACTGGCGCCGATTTGTTGGCACGCATGCTGGGCCCCAAATTGGCCGACAAATGGAAGGTGTCGGTGGTGACCGAGAACAAGGCGGGTGCCAGTGGCGCCATAGGCACCGGCGTCGCGGCCAAGGCGGCACCCAACGGCCTCACTGTCTTGATCACTGCAACAGCGCACGGCACCTTTCCCGCCTTGATGCCCAAGTTGCCCTTTAACCCACAGCAAGCATTCACACCCGTGATTTTGTTGGGAACCAGCGCCTTGGGTGTGGCCACGTCGGGCAAGTCACCCTTGAACACCTTCAAAGATTTGCAAGAGAGCGCCAAGAAACAACCGGGCGTGTTGAACTACTCGTCGCCAGGCACGGGCTCTCCGCAGCACCTGGCCATGGAGTTGTTGGCACAGGAAACTCACATCAAACTTTTGCACGTGCCCTACAAAGGCACCGCAGGTGCCCTGACCGACTTGATGGGGGGCCATGTCGAGGCCAGCATCGTGGCCTTGCAAACGGCCGCGCCACATCTGCAAAGCGGCGCGCTGCGCATGTTGGCCTTGATGAGTGCCGAACGCTCACCCGCATTTCCCAATGTGCCCACCTTGAAAGAATTGGGCGTGGCCAATGGTGTGGTCGACACTTGGTATGGTGTGCTGGTGCCCGCTGGCACCCCGCCAGAGGTGGTTGCCAAACTCAATGCTGACTTCAACAGCTTGCTGCAATTGCCCGATGTCAAAGAAACCATGAACAAGCAAGGCATGGTGGTTGTGGGTGGCAAACCCGAACGCATGAATGACTTGGTCAAAAACGAACTGAGCCGCTGGGCGCGCGTGGTCGAAAAAGCCGGAATCAAGCCCGAGAACTGACAATTTGTTCTCTGCTCGTAACCAATTTCGTGGGAAAATTGAAATTAAATTACACCGGAGACAAGTCCCCATGCCCAGTCGCGCCACCAAAATTGTTGCCACCTTAGGCCCCGCTTCCAGCGAGCCGGCTTTGCTTGAAGCCATGATCCGGGCCGGTGTCAATGTGGTTCGTTTGAACTTCAGCCACGGCAAAGCGCAAGATCACATTGACCGTGCGCGTTTGGTGCGCGAAGCGGCGGCGCGCGCTGGCCGCGAAGTGGCCATCATGGCCGATTTGCAAGGCCCCAAAATTCGCGTCGGCAAGTTTGCAGACGGCAAAGTGATGCTCGAGCCAGGCGCCAAGTTTGTGTTGGACGCGTCCCGCACCGAACCCGGCGACTTGACCGGCGTGGGCTTGGATTACAAAGAGTTGCCACGCGATGTGAAGGCCGGTGATGTGCTGTTGCTCAATGACGGCCTGATTGTGCTCACCGTTGATTCGGTGCAAGGCGAACAAGTTCACACCACCGTCAAGTTGGGCGGTGAGTTGTCCAACAACAAAGGCATCAACAAACAAGGTGGCGGTTTGACGGCCCCAGCCCTGACCGGCAAAGACATGGACGACATCAAAACGGCCATGAGCTTCCAAGCTGACTATGTGGCGGTGAGTTTCCCCAAAAACGCCACCGACATGGAAATGGCCCGTCAGTTGGCCAACGTGGCCGCGGCCCAGTACAACCACAAGCCAGGCTTGATTGCCAAGATTGAACGCGCAGAAGCCATTCCCCGTTTAGAGGAAATTTTGTTGGCCAGCGACGGCATCATGGTGGCACGCGGCGACTTGGCCGTTGAAGTGGGCAATGCCGTGGTCCCTGCCTTGCAAAAACGCATGATCAAGTTGGCGCGTTTGCACGACAAGGTCGTGATCACGGCCACTCAAATGATGGAAAGCATGATCACCAATCCCGTGCCGACACGTGCCGAGGTGAGTGACGTGGCCAATGCCGTGCTCGACGGTACCGATGCGGTGATGTTGAGCGCCGAAACAGCTGCTGGCAAGTACCCGCTCGAAACGGTGGAGGAAATGGCCAAGATTTGTTTGGCGGCCGAAACCGCCGAAGAGTTTGAGTTGGACGGCGACTTCAGCGGCCAAACTTTCAGCCGCATCGACCAGTCAATTGCCATGGGGGCGCTGTTCACAGCCCATCACCTCAATGCCAAAGCCATTGTGGCGCTCACAGATTCCGGCTCTACGGCCTTGTGGATGAGCCGCCATCGCGTCAATATCCCCATTTATGCGGTCACCACCAAGTTGTCCTCGCAGCGCAAAATGGCGCTGTATCGCAATGTGCGCCCCTTGTTGATGGACACCAGTGCCGATCGCGATACCGCCTTGGTTCAGGCAGAAAATCATTTGAAAAGCCGCGGCATTGTGTCTGGTGGTGACATTTATGCCATTACCTGTGGCGAGCCCATGGGCGCACCAGGCGGCACCAACATGCTCAAGATTTGCCGCGCAAGCGATTGAGCAGCGCCGTACTGAGCCACCCTACACTCCAGCAAAGCCAAGCAGTCCACAGGGTGTGGCTCATGAAATGTGCGCCGCGCATTTGCTGAGACACCCCCAATACCGTGCCGGCCAAGAGCGCGCAGCTTAGCCACATGCGGGCACCGCGCGAGCCACTTTGCCGAAGGCTAAAGTAAGCGGCCATGAAGGCAAAACCGGTAGAGGCATGTCCGGCGGGGAAGCAGTGGCCGCCGCCGCCGTCTAGCTGAAACACGTTCCAATGCGAGACGTAGGTGGCCACGCCGCCAAACATGGCCAGGTCCCAAGGGCAGCTGGTCTTGCTCAGGCCTTTGATAAGGGTGATGGCGAGCAAAGCCGACAACACCGACACACACAAAGTGACGCGATCGGCGATTGCCAGATGGCGCAGGATGGCCCAAGGCCGCCAAATGCCCACCAGCAGGGCGAGTAAAAACAGCCACCCCGCAGTGCGTGCACCCTCGTGCATCACTTTCACCATCCAAGGGTCATCGCGGAGCGCAAAACCATTGGATTGCCCCCACCACTGGGCCATTTGCATGTCGCCGCCCGAGAAGTCCCATGCCAACAACAGGAACAGGCTGATCACACTGACCAAAGCGTCAGCCCGCCACGAAAAGCGTCTGGCGTGGTTGGCGTGAGGCGCAAGGTCTTTGAACATGGCCGAAATCATAGTCGCAGTGGCCAAAAAAACGGCCAAGAACCCTTCAAGTTGATAAAATCTCTGCCAGTTACAAGTCGGTTACATGATCCCGGAATGAAGTTTTTCATCCTGACATTGCTGCAACCACAACGCTTGAAAATGGTTTTTTAACTTTGGGATTTTCATCATGGCACTCGTTTCAATGCGCGAGCTGCTGGACCATGCCGCCGTCAACGGCTACGGCATTCCAGCTTTCAACGTCAACAATCTGGAGCAGGTCCAGGCCATCATGGAGGCCGCCAAGGAAACGGGCGCGCCCGTGATCATGCAAGCGTCTGCGGGTGCTCGCAAATACGCTGGCGAAGGCTTTTTGAAGCTGCTCATTCAGGCTGCTGTCGAGTCCTACCCCGAGATTCCCGTGGTGATGCACCAAGACCATGGTCAAAGCCCCGATGTGTGCCAAGGCGCCATCAATTTGGGTTTCAGCTCCGTCATGATGGACGGCAGTTTGGAGGCCGACGGCAAAACCATTGCCAGCTATGAATACAACCTTGACGTGACCCAAAAAGTGGTCAGCATGGCCCACAAACTGGGCATCACGGTGGAAGGTGAATTGGGCTGTTTGGGCTCGCTCGAGACCATGCAAGGCGACAAGGAAGACGGTCACGGCACCGACGCCGTCATGACGCGAGAACAACTCCTGACCGATCCCGAACAAGCCGCCGATTTTGTTCAGCGCACCCAGCTCGATGCCTTGGCCATTGCCATTGGCACCAGCCACGGCGCTTACAAATTCACGCGCAAGCCCACAGGCGACATCTTGGCGATCGACCGCATTCAGGCCATCCACAAGCGCATCCCCAACACGCACTTGGTCATGCACGGCTCTTCCAGCGTGCCACAAGACTTGTTGGCCATCATTCGTGAATTTGGTGGCAACATGAAAGAAACCTACGGCGTGCCCGTCGAAGAAATCCAAAAAGCCATCAAGTTTGGTGTGCGCAAGGTCAACATCGACACCGACATCCGCTTGGCCATGACCGCTGCAGTGCGCAAGTTCTTGGTGCAAAACCCCGAGAAATTTGACCCCCGCGAATGGCTCAAACCTGCCCGCGAAGCGGCCAAGCAAATTTGCAAGCAACGCTACATCGAGTTTGGTTGCGAAGGCCAGGCGTCCAAAATCAAGGGCCACAGCTTGCAAGTGGTGGCAGCGCAGTACGCAAAAGGTGAGCTGGCGCAAGTCGTTCACTGAAATTGGCTCGATAATGCAGGCACTATGACGACAGTTTCTGCATTACACACCTCCGCTTTGACCTCTCTCACCTTGCTCGCACGTGGCAAGGTCCGAGACAACTACGCTGTCGGTACCGATCGCATCCTGATGGTGGCCTCAGACCGCATCAGCGCGTTTGACGTCATCATGGGAGAACCCATTCCCGGCAAAGGTGTGTTGCTGACGCAAATGGCCTTGTACTGGTTTGACAAGTTGGGCCCCAAAGGCTTGAACCTGTGCCCCATTCACCTCACCGGTGACGCCCCCGAGAGCGTGGTCAGTGCAGAAGAAGTGTCTCAAGTCACGGGCCGCTCAATGCTGGTCAAGCGCTTGCAGCCTATCCCAGTCGAAGCGGTTGTGCGTGGCTATTTGGCGGGCAGTGGTTGGAAAGAATACCAAGAAGGCCAACAGGTCTGCGGCGTCAAACTGCCTGCCGGTTTGAAGAACGCCAGCAAATTGCCCGAGCCCATTTACACACCAGCCGCCAAAGCCGCTGTAGGCGATCACGACGAAAACATCACGTTTGAACAAACAGTCGAGATGATTGGCATCGATTTGGCCACACGCATCAAAGACATCAGCATCGCCATTTACAAAGCTGCCAGCCACATTGCCGCTGAAAAGGGCATCATCATTGCCGACACCAAATTTGAATTTGGTCTAGACGCCGATGGCACGTTGGTCTTGATGGACGAGGTGCTCACGCCCGACTCATCGCGCTATTGGCCTGCAGAAAGTTATGTCGAGGGTGTCAACCCGCCCAGTTACGACAAACAGTTTTTGCGCGATTGGCTAGAAAGCACACTGGTCAACGGCAAGCCTTGGGACAAAACCCCGCCAGCCCCTCGTTTACCCCGTGAAGTGATCGAGAAGACCTCGGCAAAATACGCGGAAGCGCTGCAGCGATTGACCCGCTAAGTCATCACGCCCTTTTGGGCCAGTTGGGATGGCCTCGGCTCAGCGCAGCTAACGTTGGAGATGCCGTTCATGATCAGTTTGTTTCGCTCGGCCCCCGAGCTCATGGTTCAGTACGCACAATATCACCGCGATCGTCGCAACATTGCCACCCATCTGGTGGGCATTCCCCTCATTGTTCTGTCCATTGGCATGTTGCTCTCGTGGGTCACATTTGACATTGCCGGTTACGCCGTCAGCTTGGCGGCAATGTTGTGGGCCCTCTCAAGTCTTTGGTACCTCACGCGCGGCAATGTGTTGCTGGGTTTGGCCACCAGCATGGTGAATGTGGCCTTGTTTGCGCTGGCCCATACACCCGAAGCAGCCCAGGGATGGGGGCTGTCAGAGCTGTATGCGGCCACTTGGTTTCCAGGCCTGATCGTGTTTGTGATTGGCTGGATCATCCAGTTTGTCGGTCACATCTTTGAAGGCCGCAAACCTGCGTTTGTCGACGACCTGGTGGGCCTGCTGGTGGGCCCCATGTTTGTGGTGGGGGAAGTCTTGATGATGGCGGGCATGCTGCGCAGCATGCACCGCCTGATTGAATCGCAGGCAGGTGCCACGCGCTAGTTAGCAGCGCTGGTCCGCAGCGCTTTGCTGTCGTTTTTTGTGGCTCTTTTGCCGCATCAATTGAGCATCATGCTCAGTTTGCGGCGATAGCTCGAGACCATGGCCGCTTGCGGGTCTTCTTGCACCGCACTTTTGCCCATGAGTTCAATGCCACCCGCCGATTTGCCCGTGTGATCGGCGCCGCCCTTGGAGGCAACCGGTGTGAGCAACTCCAACAAACCCACCATGGTTTTGCGCGGTGCTTCGTCGTTCCATTTCTTGTCGCGCATGATGATCTCTAAGAGCTCGTCCATGGCGCCGGTCCAGTCGTCGCTGGCCAAGAGCACGCGGGCTTTGGCAAAGCGGGCGTCAAAGTCGCGCTTGTTGGCGGCGATGCGCTCGTCAAATTGACCCAATGACCACCCACCCATGGGGTCGGTGGTGACAAAGTGCAAGGCATCCAGCCACTGTTTCAAGGCTTCAAAGCGCAGTTTGAGGGGGATTTGGTTGAGCCCGGGTTTGAGGACGGTGCCTGCGGTCTCGAGCTGGCCCATGCTGATCAGCAGTTTGACCAAATCGAAGCGGGCGTCGTCGTTCTCGGGGTTGGCTTCCAAGGCTTCCATCAATTTGGCTTGGGCCGTTTCCAAGTCACCCGATTCCAACAAGGCTTCGGCTTCTTGCACTTCTGCTTCTGCCATCACCTCGTTTTCGCCAGGGAGGTGTTTGTCGAGAAACTCGCGCAACTTGCCTTCGGGCACGGCGCCCATGAAACCATCAACAGGCTGCCCATTTTTGAGCAAAACACAGGTGGGAATGCTTCGAATGCCGAAGGCGGCGGCCAATTGCTGCTCTTGGTCAGAGTCAATTTTGACCAATTTGAAGCGGCCACCGTAGGCTTCTTCCATCTTTTCCAAGAGGGGGCCTAAGGTTTTGCAGGGGCCGCACCACGGCGCCCAAAAGTCCACCAAAACAGGGGTGGTCATGGAGGCTGCAATGACCTCGGTTTCAAAAGTTTCTACGGTGACATCAATCATATTTACCAGACCTCAGGGCTAAACCTTAAAATTCAAGGATTCAACTGAAATTCAGTTGAAGCAATTCTTCATTCAATTCACATCGACTGCGTCTTGACGCTTCAGCAAAGCCACACATGACTAAACCCGCATCCAAAGCCAAAACACGCATCGGCGTGGTCATGGGGTCCAGTTCCGACTGGGACACGATGCAGCACGCAGTGCAGATTCTCCAACAGTTTGGCATTGATCACGAAGCCAAAGTGGTTTCTGCGCACAGAATGCCAGACGAAATGTTCACTTATGCCGAAACGGCCTTAGATCGCGGCCTGTTTGCCATCATTGCGGGGGCCGGTGGTGCTGCACATTTGCCAGGCATGTTGGCCGCCAAGACGGTGGTGCCGGTGTTGGGCGTGCCCGTGGCCAGCAAGCATTTGCAGGGCGTGGACTCTTTGCACAGCATTGTGCAAATGCCCAAAGGCATTCCGGTGGCCACTTTTGCCATTGGCGCTGCAGGTGCGGCCAATGCCGCATTGTTTGCCGTGGCCATGCTGGCGCAACACGATGCGGCTTTGCAGGCCCAGCTGACACAATTTAGAACAGAACAAACCGCCGTGGCGCAAGCCATGACACTGCCACCCGTAGGTGCGGCATGAACCCCGTCGTTTCTTTGTTGCCTGGCGGCAGCGCCGCGCCCGCCACATCTGTGTCGGCCACTGCTGCTGAGCCCCTTACGCTGGGCGTGATGGGCGGCGGGCAATTGGGCCGCATGTTTGTACATGCCGCGCAAAGCATGGGCTACTTCACCGCTGTACTCGACCCCGACCGCAACAGTCCTGCAGGCCGCGTGAGCCATCGCCACATCCAAACCGATTACACCGATCCGGCAGGACTGCAACAACTGGCAGCATGCAGCGCCGCCATCACCACCGAGTTTGAAAATGTGCCAGCCCCTGCCCTGCGCGAACTGGCCAAGCACAGGCCCGTGTCGCCCGGCGCCGATGCCGTGGCCATTGCGCAAGACCGTGCGGCAGAAAAAGCCCACTTTGTGAAGTGTGGTGTGCCTTGTGCGCCGTATGCCGTGATTGACACCAGCGCGCAATTGGAAGCGGCCTTGTCGGCCAACTTGTTGCCGGGTATTTTGAAAACAGCGCGCATGGGTTATGACGGTAAAGGCCAAGTGCGCGTCAAAGACGCAGGGGCCTTGCGCGCGGCATGGCAAGACTTGAAGCAAGTGCCTTGCGTGCTCGAAAAAATGTTGCCCTTGGCCCTAGAGTGCTCGGTCATTGTGGCGCGCGGCCGCGATGGTCAGATGGTGAATTTCCCAGTGCAACGCAATTTGCATCGCGAGGGTATCTTGGCCGTGACAGAAGTTTACGAAGGTCACTTGCCAGAGGCTTTGCAGCAACTTGCCGTGTCGGCTGCGCGTTCCATTGCCCAAGGGGTGAACTACGTGGGTGTGTTGTGCGTTGAGTTTTTTGTGCTGCAAGACGGCAGCTTGGTGGTCAATGAAATGGCGCCCCGGCCGCACAACAGCGGCCATTACACCTTGGACGCGTGCGATCAATCGCAATTTGATTTGCAAGTGCGCACCTTGGCTGGCTTGCCTTTGACGCAACCGCGTCAACACAGCGCGGCCATCATGCTCAACCTGTTGGGCGATGTCTGGTTTGACGCCAACAACACCATGCGATTGCCCGATTGGGCTGCGGTCTTGGCATTGCCCGGCACGCACTTGCATTTGTATGGCAAAACCGAGGCGCGCAAAGCACGCAAGATGGGCCATCTCAATGTCACGGGTGCTTCTGCACAAGTGGTTCGTGACGTGGCCTTGAAGGCTGCAGCTATTTTGGGCATTGACGCTTTTTAAATGGCACGTAACAAGTTTCACAAAAGCAGTTCATCAAGCCGTTAAGCAAGTTCTTTCACATGATCATTTCAGGCAACAACCTCGCGCATGTGCAACAAGCGGCAGATGCTTTGTGCGCAGGCGAACTCTTGGGCTTGCCCACGGAAACGGTGTACGGCTTGGCAGCCGATGCCAGCCATGAAAATGCAGTGGCGCAAATTTTCAAAGCCAAAGGTCGGCCTGCCAATCATCCTTTGATTGTGCATGTGGCTTCCCCCGAGGCTGTTAAACACTTTGCCAGTGCCGTGCCTGCTTTTGCGCAGCAGCTGATGGCCAAGTTTTGGCCTGGCCCGCTCACCCTCATTTTGCCGCGGCAACTCGACAAGGCAGCCGCAGCAGCAGGGGGCCAAAACTCGGTGGGTTTGCGTTGCCCATCGCATCCTGTCGCGCTTGCAGTTCTTAAAGCATGTGCAGACAAAGGCGTGTGGGGCGTGGCTGCGCCCAGTGCCAATTTGTTTGGCCGTGTGAGCCCCACCTCGGCTGCGCATGTGCAATCAGAATTTGGCGATGCGCTCTTGATTTTGGATGGCGGTGAGTGCGATGTGGGCATTGAGTCAACCATCGTCGATTGCACGCGCGGTGTGCCTGTGTTGCTCAGGCCAGGGCAAATCAGTCGCACGCAAATCGAACAGGCGTGCGGCTTGAAATTGCTCAATCCAGACGCATTGCCTTCTGAGGCGCCGCGTGCCTCTGGCACACTGGCATCGCATTACGCACCGTCGGCAAAGCTGCGCTTGATGCGTGCTGAAGAGTGGCAGAAAGCCTTGGCGGCTTTAGGCCCCCACACCCAAAACTTGGCCTTGTGGTCTGTTGAAAAACCTGCGCACGAGCTCATGGGCGCAGGCTTGCTGTGGCGCGCCATGCCGACAGATGCAACGCAAGCGGCGCACGATTTGTTCGGTGTGCTGAGGGGTTTTGATGCCCGAGGCGTTCGCACCATTTGGATTGAAATGCCGCCCGACACCCCGGCGTGGGAAGGTGTGCGGGATCGCCTGCAACGCGCAGCGGCTTGACGCCAAAAAAAACACCCCGAAGGGTGTTTTCTGATGTGAGCCCTTCAAATTAGAAGCGCATGCCCACACCCAAACTCACGCCAATGGGGTTGAGCGTGATGTCCAGTGTTTGACCAGAGGACAAGGTGTTGCGTGTTTTCAAGGGGGTCTTGGTGATGGCACCATCTACAAACCAGCGCTCGTCAATTTTGTAAGACGCGCCTACTTGAAGCGTGGCCGCCATTTTGGATTGAATGGACAAGCGCGTGGTGGTGGTCGGCGTGCCGCCTGTGAGGCCAGACAAGGCGGCTGTGGTGTGCTCGCCATCAAACTTGGCATAGGTGGCGCCTAAACCCAAATACGGCCGGAACACACCACTGGCTTCGCCAAAGCGATACTGCACCATGACAGTGGCAGGAATGGCCTTGGTGTCGCCAATTTTGCCTACGCCGGCAATGCTGCCTGCGCCATACAAATTGTGTTTGAACGGCAATACCAAAGGCAAATCGATGGCCACGCTGTTGGTGAGCATGTAGGTGAGGCCGCCTGCGTATTGCGTGCTGTTGCTCACGCTGGTTTGCGCGCCTGGCAATGAGGGCGCCGACAAGGTGCCGCTGGTGACCTGGGGCGCCAGTTGCATGATGCCGCCACGAACCAACCAACTGCCCTGAGATTGGGCTTGTGCCGCCGTGCCAAGAGTGAGTGCGGAGACTGCTGCCAAGGCAGACAGTGCAAAGCAGAATTTAGAAGTCATGAAGTTTCTCCTTTGCGATGTATTACAACCAGCCGGCGGTGGCCAAAGATTTTGCAACCAGCTGGCTCAACAACTGATAGCCCAAAGGCGTGGGATGGAAGCCATCCGAGAACGCGTAGGTTTGCCACCAGTTGGCGCCACCTGTCGCGCCAGCTGGCGGTGTCATGGCCGACAAGTTGGCGGCTGTACAGGTTTGGAAGTTGTAGGTGGGCAAGCCGTCTGCGCCAACCCCGGTGATGGGGCATGCGGGCGTGGTGACGTTGGTCAAACCGTATTGCGCAGGATTGGCCACTTGGTCGTTGAAGGCGGTGTAAAAATCAACCAACACAATGCGCTTGTCGTTGGCAACCAATGTGGCCAAACGGGCGTTGAATGCTTCCACCCAAGATTTGAACAAGGCCTCGGCTTGTGCGCGAGCACCCGCACCTGTGGCGCCACCGCCATAGGCTGCAGCAATGCCACCCAAAACCATTTGGAAGCGCGGTGTGTTGGTAATGCCAGGCATGTTGAGCAGCGCAATGCGCTGTGCACCTTTGTCCAAAGCGCTAGCCTTGATGCTGGCGTACAGCTTGTCGGCCAAGGCCACCATGTAAACCCCGCCCACTTGCGCCAAACCCGCTTGGCCACCCGCCAACATGGGACCCAGTGTAGCCGCAGGAATGAGCGTGCCCGTCATGGCTGCAAAGCTGGCACCGCCATCTTTGGCGGCACCCAAGTAAGCACCTACCAAGTCGGCAGCATCATTGCCACCGCCATCAATCAGCAGCAAATCGGCGCTGGTGTAGTTGCCGGCCGCGCTGGCCACTTGCAACTGGTAGGTGATAGAGAACGGCGAGGCGCCGGCACCTGTTTGGGGGTTGATGTTGTTGATGCGTCCACCGCCGACGGCGTAGCTAGAGCAGCCTGCCACGGGGGCAAAAGGAGTGGCCGGTGCACCGGTGTATTTGAAAAAGTTGCAAAGTTGTGGGGTGCCCAGAAGTGCCGCAATGCGCTCTGTCCACAACGTGTTGGGTTCGCTGCCGCTGTCTTGCACCGAGAAAATACGGCCGTTGGTGGGGACGCCTTTGAAGACGCCACTGTCTGCCAGGCTATCGCCCATGACTTTGACAGATTTGATGCCCGCGAGCTGGCTGGTTTGGTCTGCCCCGCCGCCGCCGCAGGCCGCCAAAATGGCCGCTGTCGCCGTGCTGAGCAGCGCTAATTTCCACGTCTTGGATGTCATCGTTTACCTCTTTGCTTGTCTCTGAGTCTGATTAAAAAAGAACGCCCGTTCTTTTTGGTTCATCTTAAGCAGAGAGGTGGCGGATGAAGATGGGGTAACTACCAGTTGGGGCTATGACTTTTTTTGATCGGCCACGGCCCACTCCAACAACTTGTCTAGCGCGGGCCGTGCTGCATTGGCATTGGGGTGGTTGACGATGACCACGAAGACGTAGCGTTGGCCGCTGAGGCCATCAACATAGCCGGCCAACGATGCGACATCTCGCAGGCTGCCAGATTTCAGGCGTGCTCTGCCAATGGCTGGCGAATGAGGCAGTCTGTCTTTGAGGCGAGAGACGGTGCCATCGACACCCGCAATGGCCAGTGAGTTTTGAAGCGCTTGGGCATAGCTGCTGTGCGCGCCCAGTTGCAGCAAGGCCGCCAGTGCTTGGGCACTGCTGCGCTCGTCTCGTGACAGGCCTGAACCGTTGTCGAGAACGGGCTGTTTTTGATCCTTGAGGTGTTGGCGCCACCACTGCAAAACGCTGGCCCGCGAGGCCTCAAAGTTCCCAGTGCCTTGTTGGCTGGACAAGGACAAGAACAGTTGTTGGGCCATCACGTTGTTGGAAAACTTGTTGATGTCGGCCACGATGTCTGACAGGGGCAAGGACGGTGCTTCGTGCCAGAGGTTGGCACGACTTGGCGTGATGCCACTGCGCGCTTGACCCGACAGTTTGCCGCCCGCTTGAAGCCACATCGCTTGCACCATGCGCGAGGCGAAGGTGTGCGGTTGAACGTAGGCCACAGGCCATTTTTGTTCGCCGCATGCGCTGGGGTACGTCCCCGCAAACCGCACGTGGTCTGCGTCTGTGAAATCGGCTTTGAGTTGCGAGCGCCAATCTTGGCAAGGGGCGCTCGACAAAGGCACCGACAGTGACCATTGCACGTTGCGCAGCGGCGGCTCGCTGTCGACCTTGGCTTCGCCGCGTGCAACATCGGGCGTGAATTTGAACAGCATGGCGCTGAAGTTCAGCAACAAGCCTTGTGGCGCGACGTTGTAGGGTCGAAGTGGCTCGTCGTCAAAGCTGCCCGGATTGCGTGCTGGCAAATCGAACACACTGCCATCTAACAGGATGTCGCCACGAATGTCACGCAGGCCCTTTTGCAAAACGGCCTCCATCAAAGTTTGCAAACGTTCGACCACCAGTTTGGGATCGCCACTGCCCTTCAAGTACAGGTTGCCGTAAAGCACACCGTCTTTGACCAGGCCGTCTGTGAACACGCGATTGCGCCAGGTGAAGTCGGGTCCGAGCATGGACAAACCTGCTGAGGTGGTGATCAGTTTCATGACCGAGGCAGGGTTCATGTCGGCGTTGGCACGGTGGTGCAGTCTGGCTGGCGGCAATGCCTCGCCGGGTGATGCGTTGACGGGCGCAACCAAGACGCTGATGGCGTTGAGTGGCACATTGGCCTGCTTCAATGCAGCGTTGACACTGGCGGGCAGTGCCGTATTGCCTGGCGCGGTTGGCAAGGGTGTGGCAGGCTTGGCCTGAGCAGTCAGGCAGACGCTGGCCAAGGCCAGTGCCCAACCCAAGGCCCAGCCAGCGTTCAAGCTGTTGAAAGAGAAATACGTGCGCATGCCTGAAGTCTAGCCGCCTTGACATGGCCATGCGAAGCGCAGGACGTATCATTGGCACATGGCATTTTCTTCACAAACTGTTGGCCGCATGGCCGCTGTCATCACTGTCCTCATCTGGACCTCTTTCATCATTGTGGCCCGTGCGTCTGCCTCGCATGTGCTCTTGCCACTTGACATTGCCTGCGCCCGCATCGTGGGTGCCAGTAGCATTTTGTTGCCATGGGCTTGGTGGATGATGCGAGAGCAACGGCAACGCGGCGAGGTGGTGGGCTCTTTGTTTGGCTTGTCGCCACTGCCCTTGCGCATCACCGTGCAAGCCGGTTTGTTTGGTGGTTTTTTGTATGCGGTGCTGGCTTACATTGGTTTCTTTTATGCACCAGCAGGCCATGCGTCGGTGTTAATGCCGGGCAGTTTGCCTCTGTGGACCACGCTCTTGATGTGGCTCTTCTTGCGTGAGCAAATTGGCATGAACCGAGCCATCGGTTTGATCATGATCGTGTGTGGCGATGTGTTGGTGGGGGGTGTGAGTTTGCTCAAGGCTTTTGACGGTGGCCAAGTGTGGATTGGTGATGTGCTGTTCATGACCGCTGCGTTTTGCTGGTCTGCCTACAGCGTCACGGTGCGTCGGTATGGCTTGGACGCCGTGCGTGCCACGATGGCCATCACGGCATTTGCTTTGGTGTGTTTTGTGCCCGGCTATGCAGTGTTGGTGCATTTGGATGTGCTGCCAAGTCACATGTCACAAGCCTCGTGGTCTGAAATTGTGTTTCAAGCCGTGTTTCAAGGTGTGGGCTCGGTGGTCATTTCGGGCATCACCTTTACCCAAATGATTCGCTCGTATGGTCCGGTCAAATCCACCATGATCACGGCTGTGGTGCCGGGGCTGTCTGCTTTGGGTGCCGTGGTTTTTTTGGGTGAGCCTTTGTCTTGGAATTTGTGGGCGGGTTTGGCCTTGGTCACGGGTGGCATTTTGTTTGGCGTGCGACAAGCCATGGTCAAGGCATGAGCGACATCACTTGGACAGCCACTTCACATGACAACTGCATTGAAATTTTTAGCGTTTGAAACCAGCACCGACATGATGTCGGTGGCCCTCTGTGTGGGTGACCAAACATGGCATCTGCACACCCAAGGCGGCGCCAATGCGTCGGCGCAATTGATTCCCAGTATTCACAAGTTGTTGGCGCAAGCGCAACTGCGCCTGACCGATTTAACGGCCTTGGTGGTGGGCCATGGGCCAGGCTCATTCACCGGCCTTCGAACCGCCTGTTCTGTGGCGCAAGGCTTGGCGTTGGGTGCGAACTTGAAAGTGATACCGGTCGACACCTTGATGGTGGTGGCCGAAGATGCACGCGCCTGTTTGCAATCACCGCTGACCTGCCAGGTCAGTGTGGTGATGGATGCCCGCATGGGCGAGGTTTATGGCGGCGCCTATGAATGGTTCGCTGCAAGGGGTCAGTGGCAAGCCACTGTGCCTTTGCAGGTGGGGCCGCCAGCACAGATGGCGCAAGCACTCCTCACGGACGCTGCAGCGTCGGGCGTGTTGGCGGGCAATGGCTTTGAGGTTTACGCAGACGCATTTTCGAATGCACTTGCGCAGCGCAACCACGACCCCGTGCGCTGTGTGGCTGCCGTGCCCCATGCCTTGGCCTTGCTGCGATTGGCACCCCCGTTGTGGGCGGCTGGAAAAGCGGTGGCGCCCGAGGACGTCCAACCCCTCTACATTCGCGACAAAGTGGCACAAACCACGGCAGAACGCGAAGCCATCAAAGCCGCCAAAGCGGCAGGCATAGACGCACAAGCGCCATGACCCGCAAAGTGCCAGGCCAAGCCAATGCGGCAAACAGCCTTGACGTTCAGTGGACAACACTGACTGCGCATGATTTGGAAGCCGTCGTGGCGGTAGAAAAGCAAGCCTATTCGCATCCTTGGACCCTCGGTCATTTCACAGACGCTTTGAAGGCTGGGAATGTGGCGCAAGGCTTGAAGGCGGGTGATCAATGGGTGGGCTATTACGTGGCCATGCAAGTGTTGGACGAGGTGCATCTGCTGAACATCACCGTGGCGCCTTCTTTCCAGCGACAGGGCTGGGCGCGTTGTTTGATGCAATCTTTGTCGTTGTGGGCGCAAGTGCATCAGGCCACCACCTTGTGGCTGGAAGTGCGTGCAAGCAATGACCGCGCGTTGAAGCTTTACACCGGCTTGGGTTTTGAACAAGTGGGCCTTCGAAAAGACTACTACCCCAGCGGCAGAAACACCCGAGAGGCTGCTGTGGTGATGCGCATGGCACTAAACTCTACCCCATGACTGACAACCACGACATCGACACGCGTTTCGAATTGGACGATCGCCAACGTGCCATGCTGGCCGAAATGGGCGTGCGTGTGTGGATGCCTAAGACGAAACCGCAGACGGCGCCGGCGCAACCGAGGCTTGCCGCCGTTTCGCCAATCGACAACAAGGCGGCGCCCAATGTTGCGGCAGTGCCTACAGCGGCCTCCACGCCTTTAGAGCCTTCAGGGCCTTCAGCGCCTGTGGCAAGACCGATTGCGGCAGCACCCAAAATGGTCACAGTCCCAGTGGTGGACATTTCTGCTTTGCCCGAAGGCATTGCCAATATGGCATGGCCTGCGCTTCAAGCGGCAGTCAGTTCCTGTAGCGGTTGTGGTTTAAGTCAAGGTCGTCAACAAGCCATTTTGGGTGAAGGCCCTGCCACCGCCGAGTGGATGGTGGTGGGCGATGCACCCGGAGAAGACGAAGACAACGCGGGCACCAGCTTTGCAGGTCCTGCAGGTCAATTGCTGGACAACATGTTGAAGGCCCTTGACCTGACGCGTTCAGAGGTTTACGTCACACATGCGCTGAAGTGCCGCACACCCTCGGGTCGCAGTGCCAGTCCAGTAGAAGTGTCGCATTGCGCGTCTTACTTGGCCAGACAAGTGGCCTTGGTTCAACCCAAGGTGATTTTGGCCATGGGCAGAACCGCCGCCTTGGCTTTGCTGCAAAGTACCGAGCCTTTGGGCAAGTTGCGATCCGACGTGCAAAGCTTCCACGGCGTGCCTGTGGTGGTCACTTATCCGCCGGCTTATTTGCTTCGCAACCAGGCCGACAAAGCCAAAGCTTGGGCCGATTTGTGCCTCGCTGCCAGCTTGGTGCGTTCTTAAGCAGTCGCAGGTTTGGCCGGCCACAGCACGCTGGCAATCGACACCACCATCAAGCCCATGGCGGCCCAGTCCTGCCAATGCAGGGTTTCATTCAAGGCCCAAGCGCCACTGAACACGCCCAAAATCGGAATCATCATCACACTCAAGGTGGAGGCCACTGGCGGCAAACTGCGGGCCAAGTAAAACCACGCGGCGTGGGCAAAACCAAAGACCAACACGGCGTTGTACAAAATCGACGCCCAGTGCGTGGCCTTAGGTTCTTGCCAGCGATCAAACTCAAATGCAAACGACAAGAGGCCCATGACCACGGTGGTCATGGCCGTCATCCAAAATGACAAAGTGAGTGTGGGTAAAGGGATGCTTGTGCGGCGGAGCAATTGCGTGCCCAAGGCCCATGTACTGGCCGCAATCAAAGCCAAGACCACACCCATGGGCTTGCCTGACAGATTGGACAACTCGTGCCAAAGTAGCAAGATCACGCCCAATGCTGCAGCTGCGACGCCGCCCCAAGCGCGTTGTGCCAACTGATTTTTGAACACCCAAGCGCCTATGAGCGCAGAAAAAATGGGCATGGTGTAACCCAAAATGGCCGAGCGGCCACTGGACAAATACTGCACAGCCAAAATGATCAAGGCATGCCAAATGAACATGTTGAAAATGGCCAACACCAAGAGTTCACGCCAATAGACACGAGGAATGCGGAAAGGCACTTTCATGGCCCACAGCCCCAGGCCCAGCACCGGGGTGCCGATCAGCAAGCAAATGAAGCGAAAGGTGAGAGGGGGAAAGCCTGTCACGCCCATTTTCATGATGGGCCAGTTCAGGCCCCAGACAACCGTGAGCAGTGCCAAGATCAGCCATTGGCGAGGGGTAAGTGAGTGCATAGGGCGATCTTAGAGGCAAACAACCGATGGCGTTTGAACTTGGAAGCAGGGTTTGAGGCTAGCAGCGCGAAGCCTTTAAAATCGGGGCATGACCTTCTTAGAACAACTGCAAGGCGCCGAGCGCCAAAACGGCTCCCTGTTGTGCGTGGGCTTGGACCCAGAACCCAGCAAATTCCCTGCGGGCATGAAGGGCGACGCCAGCAAGATCTATGATTTTTGCGCGCAAATTGTCGATGCTACGGCCGATTTGGCCATCTCCTTCAAGCCCCAAATTGCCTACTTTGCCGCGTACCGCGCCGAAGACCAATTGGAAAAACTCATGGAACACATGCGCCGCAACGCGCCGCATGTGCCCGTCATTTTGGATGCCAAGCGCGGCGACATTGGCTCTACCGCCGAGCAATACGCCAAAGAAGCTTTTGAGCGTTATGGTGCAGATGCAGTCACTTTGTCGCCCTTTATGGGTTTTGACTCGGTGCAGCCTTATTTGAAATACCACGGCAAAGGCGCGTTCTTGTTGTGCCGCACCTCCAACCCGGGCGGCGATGATTTGCAGAACCAACGCTTGGCATCTGTGGAAGGCCAGCCCTTGATGTACGAACACATTGCCAAGCTGGCGCAAGGCCCTTGGAACTTGAACGGTCAATTGGGCTTGGTGGTGGGCGCCACTTACCCTGCAGAAATTGAACGTGTGCGCAGTTTGGCGCCCACTTTGCCCTTGCTCATTCCCGGTGTGGGTGCGCAAGGTGGCGATGCGGTGGCCACCATCAAGGCCGGTTATCGACAAAGCAAGGGCGTTACCACGGGTGCCGTCATTGTGAATTCTTCGCGCGCTATTTTGTATGCGTCATCGGGCGATGATTTTGCACAAGCTGCGCGCAAAGAAGCCATGCGCACGCGCGATGTGTTGAGCGCTGCAGCGCAAGACTGATTCAGCCGCACTGCCATCACGCGCAACCCATTCAGCGTCCTCACGCCGTGAAGCGTGCAGGACGCTTTATTTTTGGAGCAAGCGCTTTAAGTATTTGCCTGTGAAGCTGTCAGGATTTTCTGCCAGCGTTTCAGGTGTGCCGACGCCGACCACCGTGCCACCGCCAGAACCACCCTCAGGTCCCATGTCAATGAGCCAATCGGCGGTTTTGATCACATCCAAATTGTGTTCAATCACCACGATGGTGTTGCCCGCATCGCGCAGTTGATGCAAGACTTTGAGCAGCAACGCAATGTCGGCAAAGTGCAAGCCAGTAGTGGGCTCGTCCAAGATGTACAGCGTGCGACCGGTGTCGCGCTTAGACAATTCCAACGCCAACTTCACGCGTTGTGCTTCACCGCCCGACAAGGTGGTGGCCGCTTGGCCCAAGCGGATGTAGCTCAAACCCACATCTAGCAAAGTTTGCAACTTGCGCGCAATGGCGGGCACGGCGCTGAAGAATTCGTAGGCCGCTTCAACCGTCATGTCTAGCACTTGGGCAATGTTCTTGCCTTTGTACAAAATTTCCAAAGTCTCGCGGTTGTAGCGCTGACCATGGCACACGTCGCAAGGCACATACACATCGGGCAAGAAGTGCATTTCCACTTTCACCATGCCATCGCCTTGACACGCCTCGCAGCGGCCGCCGCCATTCGAGGCGTTGACGTTGAAGCTGAAGCGGCCTGGGCCATAACCACGCTCGCGCGCTGCAGGCACTTCGGTCATCAAATCGCGAATATGCGTGAACAAACCGGTGTACGTGGCAGGGTTGCTGCGAGGTGTGCGGCCAATCGGCGACTGATCCACATTGATCACTTTGTCAAAGTGGTACAGGCCCAAAATGTCTTCGTGTGCAGCAGGCTCGTCGTGGGCACGGTGAATGCTGCGCGCAGCAGCGGTGTACAAAGTCTCGTTCACCAATGTTGATTTGCCTGAACCCGACACACCTGTGACGCAGGTGAGCAAGCCCACCGGAAATGCAACGTGCACATCTTTCAAGTTGTGGCCTGTGGCGCCCACAATTTCAATGAAGTCTTTGCCAGGCGCGTTGCGCTTGGCTGGCACTTCAATGGCTTTGCGGCCCGACAAATATTGGCCTGTCAGAGAATCGGGGGCCAATAAAATTTCTTCGCAGGTGCCTTGCGCCATCACGCGGCCGCCATGCACACCAGCACCCGGGCCCATGTCGATCACATGGTCGGCAATGCGGATCATGTCTTCGTCGTGTTCGACCACCAACACGCTGTTGCCAATGTCGCGCAAATGTTGGAGCGTGCCAATGAGGCGGTCGTTGTCGCGCTGGTGCAAGCCAATGCTGGGCTCGTCCAGCACATACATCACGCCTGTGAGGCCCGAACCGATTTGGCTGGCCAAACGAATGCGTTGGGCTTCGCCGCCCGACAAGGTGTCGGCGCTGCGGTCCAAGCTCAAATAATTCAAACCCACGTCGTTCAAGAACTTCAAACGCGAGCCAATTTCGCGCACCACTTTGTCGGCAATTTCGGCTTTGGCACCGCGCAATTGCAAGCTTTGGAAATACGTTTGGGCCTCACCCAAAGTGACGTGATTGACTTCATAAATGGCGCGCGCTTGATCGCCCTCGCCCACACGCACATGCCGTGCTTCACGGCGCAAACGGGTGCCTTTGCAATCAGAGCAAGCATGGTGACTGCGCATGCGCGCCAAGTCTTCACGGACCACACTCGAATCAGTTTCTTTGAAGCGACGTGTGAGATTGGGAATGATGCCTTCGAACGGGTGCTTCTTGCTCACGCGTTTGCCTTGCGACGCACCCGACTCCACGATGTAGCTGAACTTGATGTCTTCTTCGCCCGAGCCCCAAAGAATGACGTGGCGCACGTTGTCGGGCAAAGACTCGAATGCGGCTTCCACATCGAATGCGTAATGCTTGGCCAAACTTTCCAGCATGCTGAAATAAAAGCCATTGCGACGGTCCCAGCCTTTGATGGCACCACTGGCCAAGCTCAATGAAGGAAAGGCCACCACACGGTCGATGTCAAACACTTCAGTCGTGCCCAAGCCATCGCAGGTGGTGCAAGCGCCCATGGGCGAGTTGAACGAGAACAAGCGCGGCTCAAGTTCAGCAATTGAGTAATGACAAACTGGGCACGCAAACTTGGCGTTGAACATGTGCTCTTTGCCCGTGTCCATTTCAACCGCCACCGCACGTTGCTCGGCCAAACGCAAAGCGGCTTCAAAACTTTCGGCAATTCGCTGGCGCAGGGCATCGCGGGCGGGCGCTTCGGCTTCGTGGCGAATTTTGAGGCGGTCCACCACCACATCGATGTCGTGCTTTTCAGTTTTCTTCAAGGTGGGCAAGTTTTCCACTTCGAAGGTTTCGCCGTTGATGCGAAAGCGCACATAGCCCAGTGCTTGCATCTGCTCGAAGACTTTTTCAAACTCGCCTTTGCGTTCGCGCGCAATGGGCGCCACGATCATGAGGCGTGTGTCTTCGGGAAGCTCTAAAACAGCATCGACCATTTGACTCACGGTTTGCGCTTGCAACGCCAAGTTGTGGTCAGGGCAGTAGGGGGTGCCGGCGCGGGCAAACAACAAACGCAGGTAGTCGTGAATCTCGGTCACGGTGCCCACCGTAGAGCGCGGGTTGTGGCTGGTGGCTTTTTGCTCAATGGAGATGGCGGGCGACAGGCCCTCGATCAAGTCCACATCGGGTTTGTCCATCAGTTGCAAAAACTGGCGCGCGTAGGCCGACAAGCTTTCGACATATCGGCGCTGACCTTCGGCATACAAGGTGTCAAAGGCCAAGCTGGATTTGCCGGAGCCGCTGAGGCCCGTGATGACCACCAGCTGGTTGCGCGGAATGTCGAGGTCGATGTTTTTGAGGTTGTGGGTGCGAGCGCCGCGCACGCTGATGTGCGTTTGACGCAGGGCGCTGGCCAAGTAGGCACCTTCTTCGATAGCACCCAATTCACTCAACCCATCTTCACCGGCCGACTGCGCTGCTTCTTGCCGTGCTGCCGCCAGCTCGGCTTCTAAAAGGCGAACTTTTTCTTTGGCATTGGCCAAAGCGGTCAAACTTGCGGGGGCGTTAGGAGCGTTCAAAATCGAGGTGCCAGACAAAACCCTCGATTATCGCCAGTTCAGGCAGTCCTGTCTCATGCGGGCCAGGGTCTGTCACAACAAAGCGCCCTGGACATGAAAAAAGCCAGCTTGCGCTGGCTTTGAAGAGCCACCTTGGCAAAGGTGGCTTGGGGGCCAAGAGGGTCCAGTGCTTAGGCCTTCTTGGCGTAAGCGTTGCACCAACCGGCGCCGGCCACTTTTTTGCCAGCAAACAGGGGGCAGCCACCGGCTGCGTCTGTTGGCTTGGCTTGGTACAAGGCGCAGTTGCTGCATTTTTGACCGGCAGCATACTTGGGGTTTTTCACTTTGGAAGCGTCGGCTGCATACGCCAGCGCTACCGCTTGTGGGTCTTTTTCGTTCACCATGGCTTGGGCCATGGCTTGGGTTGCGGCCAAGGCTGTACCGCCCAGTGCCACTTGCATCATGAAAACGCGGCGGTTTGTTTGTTTCATAGAATCTCCGAGAGGGTTGGTTGGAATTAAAACGAACGAATGTTAAATTAAAAACCACAAACTGGGTGGGGTAACACATCAATATCGCCAAAGATCTTAGCAAGCTGCGCATTTGAGCCAAAGAACTTGCGCCAATCAGGGACAATTCAAGCCCTGACCAAACATTTATGAACTCCCCAAACACACCTTTAGAACCCCGAACAACGGATGCGCTCATGCAAGCTGAGGGCGAGTCCCATGCCAGCCTGATGACATCGCAAGAGAGGCGCGCCAGTGCCTCTTTGGCCTCTATCTATGCCCTGCGCATGCTGGGTTTGTTTTTGGTGCTGCCTGTTTTTGCCTTGGAGGCCTCGCAATACCCGGGCGGCGACGATGCCGCTTTGGTCGGCTTGGCCATGGGCATTTATGGACTGACTCAGGGCGCCTTGCAACTGGTTTACGGCGCGGTATCCGACCGACTGGGTCGCAAACGGGTCATTGTGTTTGGCATGCTGATTTTTGCAGGTGGCAGTTTTTTTGCCGCTGCCGCCGACTCCTTGATGGGCTTGCTGCTAGGGCGCTCCTTGCAGGGCGCGGGCGCGGTCTCGGCCGTGGTCACGGCTTTGTTGGCCGACCAAACCCGCGAGGTGGTCCGCACCAAAGCCATGGCCTTGGTGGGTGCCAGCATTGGCCTCATGTTCGCCCTGTCACTGGTGCTGGCACCTGCATTGACCGCCTGGATCGGTTTATCAGGCTTGTTTGTTTTGACCGGGATTTTGGCCCTGATTGGCGTCGCGGTGATCATTTGGTGGGTGCCTGCGGAACCCACCGAACACAGAGCCTCGCCCAAGGGCAGCCTGATGGAAGTGCTGACGCATGTCCCTTCGCTGAGAAATAACTTGGGCGTGTTTGTGTTGCATGCGGTCATGTTGGCCATGTGGGTGGCCATCCCCCAACTCATGGTGGACGCTGGTTTGAGTAAAGATCACCATTGGTGGGTTTATTTGCCAGCGGTGTTTTTGTCATTTTTGGTCATGGGTAAAACGCTCTTTCCCATGGAGCGCAAGGGCTACCTCAGAGCGGTTTATTTAACCGCCGTCAGCCTGATCGCACTGGTGCTGTTGGGGTTGGCTTGGTTGGCCCCGCTGCAGCCAGGCGTTGGGGTCTTGGCATTTGCGTTGTTTGTCTTTTTTTGTGGCTCCAATATTTTGGAAGCCTGCCAACCCAGCATTGCGTCCCGTGCTGCGCCTGCGCATGCCCGCGGCACCGCCATGGGCTTTTACAACACCTTGCAGTCCTTGGGCTTTTTTGCTGGCGGTGCCGCAGGTGGGGCCCTGATGAAATCAGGTGGGCCCAGCCTCTTGTTTGGCATTTGTGGCGCTGCCACCTTGGTCTGGCTTTTGGTTGCATGGTTCATGCAGCCCATTGAAGCCCCGGCCCGCTAACAAGCATAATTGCACCTGTACACCCCAAGAGTTTTCAAGGAAATAAGATGGCTTCAGTTAACAAAGTAATTCTGATCGGCAATTGTGGCCGTGACCCCGAAATTCGCTACCTGCCTTCTGGCCAGGCTGTGGCCAATGTCAGCATTGCCACCACCAGTCGCCGCAAAGACCGCACCTCTGGCGAAACCGTCGAAGACACCCAGTGGCACCGCGTCACTTTTTATGACCGTTTGGCCGAAATTGCCGGCGAGTACGTCAAAAAAGGCCGCCCTATTTACGTCGAAGGTCGCCTGAAGTACGGCAAATACACCGACCAAGCCGGCGTCGAGAAAAACACCGTCGACATCATTGCCACCGAAATGCAATTGCTCGGCGGCCGTGAAGGCATGGGCGGCCCCAGCGGTGGCGACGAAGACGGCGGCGCACCCGCACGTCGTCCGGCACCGGCACCCCGTCCGGCTGCCAGCGCGGCACCTGCCAGCCGTCCAGCGCCCGCCGCCCGACCCGCCAGTGGGTTTGACGACATGGACGACGACATTCCGTTTTAAGCAGCTTTCGCAGATTTAAAAAGCCCCAAGCCTGTTCCCGCAACAGGCTTTTTCAGGTTTGATTGCATACCCCGTGGGGTATATGTTAAGATGCCATTTTCGTTGGAGACGACATGAAAAAGAGCTTTGAAATTCCTTCTTCCATCAGTTTGCTGAGTGCCGTGCTGGCCGTTGGCTTGTCATGGGGCCCTTCCTGGGTTCATGCGCAAAGCACAGCCGCAGGTCCCCAGGTGAAAGTGATTGCGGCAGGTCAAAAATCTGTCGCCAACTTCACCGACATCGACGGTGTGGTGGAAGCCGTGATGCAAAGCACCTTGTCGTCCCAAATTGCAGGCCGTGTCATCAGTTTGAATGTCAAGGCGGGCGACCGCGTCAAAGCCGGGCAGGTGGTGGCCACCGTGGATGACAGAGAAGCCCAAACCGGCGTGCTCAGAAGTCAGGCGCAGTTGCAGCAAAGCGATGCAGAACTGCGGCAATTGCAAATTGCGCTGAAGCGCACCCAAGACTTGAAAACGCAGGGCTTTGTGAGCGCTGCTGCACTGGACTTGGCAGAGGCCCAGTACAAAGCAGCCCAAGCGGGGCGAGACAGCGCGGGTGCCGCCACAGCGCAAGCCAAAGTCACGCAATCTTTTGCGAAGGTCACGGCCCCCTACGACGCTTGGGTGTTGGAAACCTCGGCGCAGGCCGGCGACTTGGCAATGCCAGGCAAGCCTTTGCTGACGGTGTATGCGCCGCAACCCTTGAGAGTGGTAATGCAATGGCCCGCCTCAGACAAAAATGCCTTGCCCAAATTGCAAGACATTCAAATTCAAATGGGCATGGAGGCCATCAAGCCCGTGTCAATGCAAATCATGCCCAATGCCGATGGCATCAGCCAAACCATTGGCATCAAGTTGGACTTGCCGCGCACGGGCGCGGCGTCCATTGCCGCGCCTGGCCAGCAAGTGCGTGTGCGCATTGCAGGCGCATCCCAGGCCAAAGGCTTGGTGCCGGCAACGGCCATTTTGCGAAGAGGTGAAATCACCGCGGTGTATGTGGCGCAAGACAAAGGCTTTGCCATGAAATTGGTCCGCTTGGGCGCAGACCATGGCAGTGCAGGCGTAGAGGTATGGGCCGGCCTCAAAGACGGTGACCTGATTGCGGTAGACGCCGTCCAAGCCGGCATGAAAGGCGCACATGCAGCCCGATAAAAGCAATTTTGGGTTTGCCGGCCAGCTGGCAGCCAAGTTTCAAAGCAACGCCCTCACGCCATTGCTCGCCCTGGTGGCTTTGCTGATGGGCTTGTTTGCAGTGTTGGTGACACCGCGCGAAGAAGAGCCGCAAATCAATGTCACGATGGCCAACGTGCTCATCCCGTTTCCGGGTGCCAGCAGCGTCGATGTACAAAACAAAGTCGCACGCCCTGCCGAGCAAGTTTTGGGTCAAATTGCAGGCATTGAGCACACGTATTCCGTGTCGCGTCCTGGCATGGCGGTGCTCACGGTGCAGTTCAAAGTGGGCGTGCCGCGCACCGAAGCTTTGGTGCGTTTGTACGATGTGCTCAATGCCAATCAAAATTGGTTGCCGCGAGATCTGGGCACCATGACGCCCATCGTCAAGCCCAAAGGCATTGACGATGTGCCGGTCTTGGCGGTCACTTTGTGGGGCAAAGATGCCACCTCGGGCGTAGAACTTGAGCGGGTCGCACGCAGTCTTGAAATGGATTTGAAGCAAGTCAGGGGCACGCGCGAAGTTCAAACCATTGGCGCCCCAGGTCGTGCCATTCAGGTCCACCTCAACCCCACACGCATGCGCGAACGCGGGCTTGACCTCTTGAGTTTGCGGGCAGCACTGGCGGGTGCCAATGCCGGCGCACCCTCGGGCTATGTGATGGACCCCGGCAGCCCTTCCGGTCAGCGCATCAGCATTGAAACTGGCTATTTTTTCGAGTCGGCCAAAGACGTGGCCGAGGTGGTGGTGGGTGTGCATGGCGACAAGCCCATTTACCTCAAGGAAGTTGCCAACATTGAAGAAGGTGCGCAGCAGGCGCAGCAGTACGTCAGCTACATACCGGGCAGTTCCGATGCCGAGCTGAGTGGTCAAACGTATCCAGCGGTCACCATGACCGTAACCAAAAAGCCGGGTGAGAACGCGGTCGATGTGGCCCGTGCCGTGCGTGCGCGTTTGGCGGTATTGCGCAACACCTTGTTGCCTGAAGGCGTCGAGGCCACCATTACCCGTGACTATGGTGAAACAGCCGCAGAAAAGGCCAACAAGCTGATTCAGAAGTTGGCGTTCGCCACCGCCTCGGTCATTTTGCTGGTGGGCTTGGCCTTGGGCAAGCGCGAAGCTGTGATTGTGGGTGGCGCGGTGATCCTCACCCTGACGGCCACTTTGTTTGCCAGTTGGGCGTGGGGCTTCACCCTCAACCGCGTCAGTTTGTTTGCCCTGATTTTCTCCATCGGCATTTTGGTTGACGACGCAATTGTGGTGGTGGAAAACATCCACCGGCACCAGCAACTTTTCCCTGGCAAATCGTTAAAGGACATCATTCCTGCCGCTGTGGATGAAGTGGGCGGCCCGACCATCTTGGCCACCCTGACGGTCATTGCCGCCTTGTTGCCCATGGCCTTTGTGTCGGGCCTGATGGGACCCTACATGAGTCCCATCCCGATCAATGCCAGTTTGGGCATGGCGTTGTCCTTGCTAATTGCCTTCACGGTCACCCCTTGGTTGGCGCTGAAATGGATGAACGCCAAGCATGGCGAACAGACCGAACACACCGCAGCTGACGGTCATGGCGCCACCGGTTTGGCAACGCGCTTGCCGGCTTTCTTTGGCCGCGTGCTCCGACCCTTCTTAAACAGCAGCCGCAAGCGCTGGCAATTGTTGGGCGGCATTGTGTTGGCCATGGCCTTGTCTGTGGGCTTGGCGGGTGTGCAGTGGGTCATTCTCAAAATGCTGCCCTTTGACAACAAGAGTGAGTTTCAAGTGGTACTTGAAATGCCAGCGGGCACGCCGCTCGAAAATACTGCCGCCGCTTTGCAGGACATGGGCCTTCATTTGTCCAAGCAAAAAGAAGTGCTGAACGTGCAATCGTATGCCGGCACCGCCAGCCCCATCACCTTCAACGGCTTGGTGCGTCAGTACTATTTGCGTGCCGATGCAGAACAAGGTGATTTGCAGGTCAATTTGGTTGACAAACATGAGCGTTCAGAAAAGAGTCACGCCATTGCGCAACGCTTGCGCCCTGAACTTGAAAAGATTGCCAGTTCACACGGTGCCAACATCAAGGTGGTGGAAGTGCCACCAGGCCCGCCGGTGCTCAGCCCATTGGTGGCAGAAATTTACGGCCCCGACGAAGCGGGTCGCCAAGCTTTGGCCGCCAAGGTGACTGCCGCGTTTGAAAAATCTCCTGGCATTGTGGGCGTCGACTCGTCCTTGAAAGCGGACGCGCCTTTGCAATGGCTCCAAGTGCGCAGACAGCGGGCCGAAAGCCTCGGCATCTCAGTCGCTGCCATCGCACAAACTGTTCAGGCTGCACTGCAAGGCACCGATGCCACCTATTTGCACGACGGCAGCAGCAAAGCGCCGGTGCCCGTGCGTTTGCAGTTGCCCCTGTCCTCTCAGGTAGGCTTGAAACATTTGTTGGCCATGCCCCTGCGCGCGGCAAATGGTCAGTTGGTGCCCTTGTCTGAGCTGGTGGAAGTTAAATCGGGCATCATTCAAAAGCCCTTGTTCACCAAAGATTTGGTCCCTGTCAGCTATGTGATGGGCGACATGGCCGGCGCACAAGACTCGCCTTTGTACGGTTTGTTTGGCATTCGCCCCAACATTCAGCAGGCTGCCGGGACGCAGGCTGAAGTGGGCGAGGTTGGTGAATATTGGATCCGCCAACCGGAAGACACTTACCGCCAATACGCCATCAAATGGGATGGTGAATCGCAAATCACCTACGAAACATTCCGTGACATGGGTGCCGCCTATGCGGTGGGTCTGATTTTGATTTACCTGTTGGTGGTGGCGCAGTTTAAAAGCTACCTCACGCCCTTGGTCATCATGGCACCTATTCCGCTCACCATGATTGGCGTGATGCCAGGGCACGCTTTGCTGAATGCGCAATTTACCGCCACCAGCATGATTGGCATGATTGCCTTGGCCGGCATCATTGTGCGCAATTCCATTTTGTTGGTGGACTTCATTGAGCTGCAAGTGGCCCAAGGCATGGCCTTCAAAGAGGCGGTCATTCAATCGGCTGCAGTGCGCGCGCAACCCATTGTGCTCACTGGTTTGGCCGCCATGATTGGTGCGTTCTTCATTTTGGACGACCCTATTTTCAACGGTTTGGCCGTGTCACTTATTTTTGGTATTTTGGTGTCCACCCTGCTCACACTGGTGGTCATCCCGGTGCTCTATTTTTCATTGTTCCAACCTAAGGAGTCTGTATGACTGTTGAACGTTACATCCGTGTCATTGCCGGTTTGTTTATCTTGATCTCATTGGCATTGGGCGTGGAAGGCAGCCCGTTGTTTGTCAGCCCATGGGCTTTGGCATTCACGGCTTTTGTCGGCGCCAATTTGTTTCAATTTGGCTTGACCAATGTCTGCCCCATGGGCTGGATCTTGCGCAAGATGGGTGTGCCTGACGCCGCCTGCTGCAGCCCCCAGAACTAAGCCGCTGCGCTGAATCGCCGCAACCAGCGCATCACTGGCACAATGTTGCCATGATGTCAGTTTATTTTTTGACGGCGTTGCGGCGCTAAGACGAACCATGGAGCTTCGACAGTTGCGTGCGTTTGTTCGGGTGGTGGAATTGGGCAGCATCAGCCGTGCCGCCCTCGACATGAACTTGGTTCAGTCGGCCTTAAGCCAGCAAATCACCAAGCTTGAAAGCGAGTTGTCGACACGGCTTCTTCAGCGCTCGCCGCAAGGCGTGGTGCCAACCGAAGCAGGCGTGGCATTTTTTCGTGAGGCGCAGCTCACACTGAGGCATGCCGCCCAGGCGGTGCGCGCTGCCCAAGAATCGCGTTTGTCAGGCACCGTCAGTGTCGGCATGCCGCCCACCACGGCAGCCGTCCTTGGCATGCCTTTGATGCGCGCCCTCAAAGATCGGTACCCAGATGTGCGCTTGCATTTGGTCGAAAGCTTGTCAGGCCACCTCACGGGCATGCTGAATGCGCGTCAGTTAGACCTGGCGGTGTTGTTTGATTCGCATTTGCTGCCCAGTGCGCACCTTCAAACAGCCAGGCGCTGGCATGTGATGCCCCTGTTGGAAGAAGACTTGTTTTTCATCAGCGCCAAAAAAAACACGCGCGCCAAGATGGCCAGCACCATCAAACTCAGTCAATTGAAACAAGAGCCATTGATACTGCCAACAGGCCCGCATGGCTTGCGCAGCACGCTAGACGCCGCTTTTGTGCGGGCCAAGGTGGTGCCCGATGTGGTGTTGGAGATTGACTCTTTGGCCTTGTTGATGGAAGCCGTCGATGCTGGACTGGGTGCCACTTTGCAACCGTGGGCGGCCGTGGCCAGGTTCCCAGACGCCCAAGAGCGATTTCACATGGCCCGCATTTCAGACGCCAACGTGCAGCGCGTCAATGTCCTGTGCAGTTTGTCCGAAGATGAGCTGTCGCCCGTTGCATTGGCGGCGCGTGTGGTTCTGCGCGACTGTGCCCAGCAGTTGGTGTCGCAAGGAATTTGGACCGGCGCGCGCGTCAAAACCTAAGCCGCGGGGCCCTTTTCAAAGGGGGGTATCATTTTTTTTGATACCCCGATTCATCCGGCGCCGATCCAAGCCGCCGTCGCAACGGTACAGTGTCAAACATCAACATGACATTCAATGGAAAGGCACATCATGGATTTGCAACTTAAAGACAGAACAGCACTGGTCACCGGCGCCAGCGTGGGCATTGGCCGCGGCATTGCCAAGGCATTGGCCGCCGAAGGCGTGAAGTTGGCAATTTCCGCGCGCCGCGCTGACAAGTTGCAAGAAGTGGCCGACGAAATTGTGGCCGCCGGCGGCCACCGCCCGGTCATCATTGAATCCGACCTGTACCCAGAAGATGCTGCTGCCAAACTCACGGCGGCCGCCATTCAAGGTTTGGGCCATGTGGACATTTTGGTGAACAATGCCGGCGGCTCACGCAGTTTCAAAGACTTGCATGTGAGCGAAGATGCCTGGCAAGAGGCCATCACCCTGAACTTTCATCGTCCGCGCCAAGTGGCCGATGCCTTGGTCGATCAAATGATTGCGCGCAAATGGGGCCGCATCATCAACATCACCGGCAAGAGCGAACCCGACCATGTGAACGGTGCGTTTTGCGCCAAGGCCGGCATCCACAGCTGGGCCAAAGGTTTGTCGCGGATGGTGGGGCCGCACGGCATCACCGTCAATTGCATTCCACCTGGCCGCATCCATTCGGAACAAATTTTCCGCAATTACACCCCCGAATACCGTCAGTGGCAGTGTGAAAACGAAATTCCAATGGGCCGTTATGGTGAGCCCGAAGACATGGCCAACCTGGTCACGTTCTTGTCATCGCCCTTGGCCAGTTACATCACGGGTGCCGTGATTCCTGTCGACGGCGGCTTGCGTCGCTATCAGTTCTAAAGACCGGAGTGGTGGGATGAGCCTGGATGTATTGGTCATTGGCGGCGGCAACGCCGCCTTGAGCGCGGCCTTGATGGCCCGAGAAGCAGGTGCCAGTGTCATGGTGCTGGAGTCTGCGCCGCGCGAATGGCGCGGCGGCAACTCCATGCACACGCGCAATTTGCGCTGCATGCACGATGCGCCGCAAGATGTGCTGGTCGAGGCCTATCCCGAAGAAGAGTTCTGGCAAGACCTGCTGAAAGTCACAGGCGGCTTGACCGACGAGCATTTGGCGCGTCTGGCCATTCGTCACTCACATCATTGCCGGCCTTGGATGGTCAAGCACGGTGTGCGCTTCCAGCCGTCTTTGTCTGGCGCCTTGCACACGGCACGCACCAATGCTTTTTTCATGGGCGGCGGCAAAGCGCTCATCAACGCCTATTACCGCAGCGCCGAAAAGCTGGGTGTGCAAATTCGTTACAACGCCGAAGTGAACGAACTAGAGCTTGAAAACGGTGTTTTCAAAGCGGCCCTGGTGAAGCACAAGTCTGCAAGCGGTGAAGTCTTGCGCACCGAGCGCATCAGCGCCAAAGCCTGTGTCATGGCGGCAGGTGGTTTTGAGTCCAACATTCCTTGGCTGAAAGAAGCTTGGGGCCAAAACGCACAGGGTGAGTTCCCTGCCGACAACTTCCTCATTCGGGGCACCAAGTTCAATCAAGGCGTGCTGCTGAAACATTTGCTCGACCGCGGCGCTGATCAAATTGGCGACCCTACCCAAGCCCACATGGTGGCCATTGATGCACGTGCACCGCTGTACGACGGCGGCATTTGCACGCGCATTGATTGTGTTTCCTTGGGGGTGGTGGTGAACAAAAATGCCGAACGTTTTTACGACGAAGGCGAAGATTTCTGGCCCAAGCGTTATGCCATTTGGGGCCGTTTGGTGGCGCAGCAGCCCGGACAAGTCGGCTTCTCCATCACCGATGCGAAAGCGGTAGGCCGCTTCATGCCCCCCGTGTTTGAAGGCACTGTGGCCCAAACCCTGCCTGAGTTGGCGCAAAAGCTTGGGCTGAACGTCGACACCTTCATGGCCACCTTGAATGCTTACAACCTAGCGTGTGTGCCTGGTCATTTTGACCACACCGTGCTGGACGATTGCCACACCGAAGGGGTGACACCGGCCAAAACACATTGGGCCTTGCCACTCGACACGGCGCCTTTCTATGCTTACCCAGTCAAACCGGGTGTGACTTTCACTTACTTGGGCTTGAAAACAGACGAGACCACGGCGGTGCGTTTTAACAACCAAGCCAGTCCCAATTTGTTTGTGTCAGGCGAAATGATGGCAGGCAATGTGTTGGGCAAGGGCTATACCGCGGGCGTGGGCATGACCATTGGCACGGCATTTGGCCGCATCTCTGGCGAGCAGGCTGCGCGTGCGGCATTGGGCACGCCTGTTTCAGTGCCGACCTTGGCGCAACAAGTGATGCAGGGCAGGGCCGACCTCGACACACCTGTGTCTGCTTGAATCGAACAACCATGCAAACACTTCAACAACTCACACAAGAAGCCACGGCCTTGGCGCGTGGTGACATCGTTTTAACGGGCTCAGAAAAAGAGGTTGCACGGCAGCTTCAAATTTGCAATGGCTGTCGTTATTGCGAAGGTTTCTGCGCAGTCTTCCCGGCCATGACGCGGCGCCTGGAATTTGGCAAAGCCGACATTCATTACTTGGCCAATTTGTGCCACAACTGTGGTGCGTGTTTGCATGCCTGTCAGTATGCACCGCCCCATGAATTTGCCATCAATGTACCCAAGGCCATGGCCACCGTGCGGGGGCAAACCTATGCCGATTACGCCTGGCCAAGCGCCATGGGCGCTCTGTATCAACGCAATGGTTTAACCCTTTCTCTGGCCTTGGCGGCCAGCATCACCTTGTTCATGTTGCTGGCGCTGCAAAGCAACGGCACCTTGTCGGGTGGCGCTGCGCTGAATGCGCAGCAAGGTTTCTACGCCATCTTCCCGCACAACTTCATGGTGAGCATGTTTGCGCCGGTGTTTTTGTGGGCGGTGCTGGCATTGGGCATGGGTGTTCGGAAGTTTTGGCGAGATGTCACGCCTGCCACCAGCGGTGCAGCGTTGACCACGCCAGCTGCCGCTGAAGCGACGCATGATGCCTTGCGCTTGAAGTACCTTGGCGGTGGTCATGGCGATGGCTGTAACAACGAAGACGATGCCTTCACCTTGGCGCGCAAGCGGACCCATCACCTGACGTTTTATGGCTTCATGCTGTGCTTTGCTGCCACCAGCGTGGCCACTGTGTACCACTATGCCTTTGGTTGGTCCGCGCCTTACGGCTTCACCAGTTTGCCCAAAATTTTGGGCACGGTGGGGGGTGTCTCTTTGGCCATTGGCACGTTAGGTTTGTGGCGCTTGAACTTGGCGCGCGATCCGCAGCACGGCGATGTGCAGCAGCGCCCCATGGACCGCGGCTTCATTGCACTTTTGTTTTTGATCAGTGTCACAGGTTTGGCTTTGATGTTGGCCCGAGGCAGCGCGGCCATGCCATCTTTGTTGGCCCTGCATTTGGGCTTGGTCATGGCGCTGTTTTTAACTTTGCCTTATGGCAAGTTCGCCCACGGCATTTTCAGAACGGCATCGCTGCTTCGGTTTGCGGTTGAAAAAAGACAACCTAGCAAGTTGGCATTGGGCAGCGATTGAGTTTAGGCAAGGGTGGTGGCTGCGTTGATCACGCCACCGCCCAAACACACTTCGCCGTCGTACAGCACGGCACTCTGGCCCGGTGTGACGGCCCATTGGTGCTGGTCAAAATTCAGTGAAAACTGGTTGTCCAGAGACGATGCAAAGCTGCAGCTGGCATCGGCTTGGCGATAGCGTGTTTTGGCCGCATAGCGGCCCGCTGTGGGCGTGATGCCAGCGCACCAACTGGCGTTGCCAGCTTGCAGCTCTGGCGACAAAAGCCATGGGTGATCATGCCCTTGTACCACCCACAAAATGTTTTTGGCCATGTCTTTGCGTGCCACAAACCAAGGTGTGTGCTCACCCCCACCGCGCTGGGCACCCTTTTCTTTGATGCCGCCAATGCCCAAGCCTTGGCGCTGGCCCAATGTGTAAAAGCTCAAGCCCACGTGCTTGCCAATGGTGCGGCCGCTGGGGTCTTTGATGGGGCCTGGTTCTTTGGAAATGTAGCGATTGAGAAAGTCGCGAAAGGGCCGCTCGCCAATAAAGCAAATGCCCGTTGAGTCTTTTTTCTTGGCATTGGGCAAGCCAATCTCTTCTGCAATTTGTCGCACTTGTGTCTTGAGCAACTCGCCCACAGGAAACAAAGTTTTAGACAGCTGCGCTTGGTTCAGGCGGTGCAAAAAGTAGCTTTGGTCTTTGCTGTTGTCCAGGCCTTTGAGCAATTCGTGCAAGCCGGTGACTGGGTTCAATCGGAC
Source organism: Limnohabitans sp. (assembly GCA_030158125.1). Taxonomy (GTDB): domain Bacteria; phylum Pseudomonadota; class Gammaproteobacteria; order Burkholderiales; family Burkholderiaceae_C; genus Limnohabitans_A. The sequence continues at coordinate 402,304 of JAOATL010000015.1, forward strand.
GCGAGCGTAATGACCTGTGGCAATTTTCTCGGCCCCCACTTGCATGGCATGGTCTAAGAAAGATTTGAACTTGATCTCGGCATTGCACAGAATGTCGGGGTTGGGGGTGCGGCCTGCTTGGTACTCGCGCAAAAACTCCGCAAACACGCGGTCTTTGTAATCGGCGGCAAAGTTGACGTGCTCAATGTCGATGCCCACGACATCGGCCACGGCCGCGGCGTCGACAAAGTCAATGTTGGACGAGCAAAATTCGCTGTCGTCATCGTCTTCCCAGTTTTTCATGAAAATGCCAACCACTTCGTGGCCTTGCTTTTTCAACAAATGGGCTGTGACGGCCGAGTCGACCCCGCCAGACAAACCCACAACGATACGGTGATGCTTCATGGGTGCAATTATCTCTTGATCAACCCGTGGCGGATTAAATATCTATACTTGGCTCAATCATGAGTTTGCCATCCAGCACGACCTCCCTGCAAAAACTGCGAGTCGCCATCAGTACCTTTGTACAAGATGTGGGGAAAGGCGTTTTGACCATGACACACAGTGGCTTGGCCATGTTGGGCCTGGCCTTGGTGCTGGGTTTGGGCGTGGCTGCTTTTCGCCCCGATTTGCTGAGCGAGGCCGAGACCTCGGTCTATGATTTCTTGCGGGAACGCCAGCTGAGTTTGTGGTGGGAGCCACAAAATACGGCCGATCGCGCCACCGCCACCGATTTAAAAGACATCCCCAGCAAGCAAGCAGCGGTGGCCGCTTGGCTGGCCAAGAAGTACCGGGTGGCGCCCGAGCCAATTGCGGCGTTGGTGGCAGAAGCTTACGCCTTGTCTGAAACCTCGCGTCTCAAACCGCATTTGATTTTGGCGGTGATGGCCATTGAGTCGAGTTTCCATCCCTATGTCCAAAGCCAAGCGGGGGCCCAAGGACTGATGCAAGTCATGACAGACATCCATGTCCAAAAATACCAAAAATACGGTGGCAAGCTGGCCGCCTTTGACCCCTTGACCAATATGCGGGTCGGGGTGGCTGTTTTGCACGAGTACATTCGCTTGAAGAACGGTTCTGTGGAGGATGGCCTGCGCTTTTATTTGGGCGGTGACAACATCCAAGGCGAAACCGACTACGTGACCAAAGTCTTGGCCGAGCAAGCCAGGTTGGACCAGGTGGCGGCTGGTGTCAAGGTCAGTACCACGCCTTGAAGCCCTTGCCCCGTCCGGCCGGGCATTGCCTTGGTTAGGGTTGTATCCAAGTTCAGCGGGCCTTTTTATCACGCACAATACACCACCAAGTAAGGCTTTCCCGTTTTCAGGAGACATTTATGCGCATTGGCGTTCCTGCCGAAACCCGACCTGGCGAAACTCGTGTCGCCATCACCCCCGAAACAGCCAAGAAACTCAAGGCTCAGGGACATTCCTTGCACATTCAGGCTGGCGCCGGTGTGGCGGCCAGTGTCACCGACGCGGCCTATCAGGCGGCTGGCGCAGACATCACCGATGCGGCAGGCGCTTTGGGCTGCGACATGGTGCTGAAGGTTGTGGCCCCCACAGCCGAAGAGCTTCAACACATGAAGTCTGGCGCAGCCTTGGTGGGCATGCTCAATCCATTTGATGCTGAAGGCCTGTCGCGCATGGCTGGCGCGGGGCTCACCAGCTTTGCACTAGAGGCGGCGCCTCGCACCACCCGTGCGCAAAGCATGGACGTCTTGTCGTCGCAAGCCAACATTGCTGGCTACAAAGCGGTCATGGTGGCCGCCGACAAGTACCAACGGTTTTTCCCCATGCTGATGACGGCGGCAGGAACCGTCAAAGCGGCGCGTGTGGTCATCTTGGGGGTGGGGGTGGCCGGTTTGCAAGCCATTGCCACCGCCAAACGTTTGGGCGCTGTCATTGAGGCGTCCGATGTGCGGCCCAGCGTGAAAGAACAAGTTGAATCCTTGGGCGGCAAATTCATTGACGTCCCCTACGAAACGGCCGAAGAGAAAGAGGCAGCCGAAGGTGTCGGCGGCTATGCCCGTCCCATGCCCCCTAGCTGGCTCGAACGGCAAAAAACGGAAGTGGCCAAACGCGTGGCCATGGCCGACGTGGTCATTTCCACTGCCCTCATTCCCGGGCGTGCCGCGCCTGTGCTGGTCACCGACGACATGGTGAAAAGCATGAAGCCAGGCTCGGTCATTGTGGACATTGCCGCAGGCAAAGCGGCAGATGGCGTAGGCGGCAATTGCTTGCTCACAGAAGCCGGCAAAACGGTTGTGAAGCATGGCGTCACTTTGGTGGGCGAAACCAACCTGCCCGCATTGGTGGCGGCCGACGCCTCCTCTTTGTATGCCCGCAATGTGCTCGACTTTTTGAAACTGGTGCTCACCAAAGAGGGTGAATTCAAAGTCGACATGGAAGACGACATTGTGGCCGCTTGTTTGATGACGCAAGGCGGCGACGTCAAGCGCAAATAAGCCCAAACCTTCCAAACTCATTTAAAAATTAAACCGGAGATCTTCATGGAAGCAGTGTCCCCCACCCTTCTCAATTTGATTATTTTTGTACTGGCCATCTATGTGGGATACCACGTGGTGTGGACCGTGACGCCCGCATTGCACACGCCCTTGATGGCCGTCACCAATGCCATCTCGGCCATCGTCATTGTGGGCGCCATGCTGGCCGCGGCCCTCACAGAAACCACGCTGGGTAAAACCATGGGCGTGCTGGCTGTGGCGCTGGCTGCGGTCAATGTGTTTGGTGGCTTCTTGGTCACGCGGCGCATGTTGGAGATGTTCAAAAAGAAAGAGAAAAAAGTTGTGGCACCTGAAGGAGACAAAGCATGAGCATGAACCTTGTCACCTTTTTGTACTTGATTGCCAGTGTTTGTTTCATTCAAGCCTTGAAGGGCTTGTCGCATCCCACCACCTCTATTCGTGGCAATATTTTTGGCATGACCGGCATGCTGATTGCCGCTGTCACCACCGCCGCCTTGATTGTGGAGCTGTCCGGCGGCAAAGCCATGGGCATGACCTACGTCTTGGGCGGCTTGGTGGTGGGAGGTGGTTTGGGCGCGTACATGGCGCAAAAAGTTGAAATGACCAAAATGCCCGAGCTGGTGGCCTTCATGCACAGCATGATTGGTTTGGCCGCCGTGTTCATTGCCATTGCGGCAGTGGTTGAGCCTTATGCTTTTGGCATCGTGACCAAAGCGGCTGACGGTACAGTGCCGCCTGTTCCGAAAGGCAACTTACTTGAATTGTTTTTGGGCGCGGCCATCGGTGCTGTCACCTTCAGTGGCTCGGTCATTGCCTTTGGCAAGCTGTCGGGCAAGTACAAATTCCGCTTGTTCCAAGGTGCGCCGGTACAGTTTGCGGGTCAGCACAAGTTAAATTTGATTTTGGGCTTGACCACTGTGGCTTTGGGTGTGGCCTTCATGTTCACTGAAAGTTGGACGGCTTTCTTTGCCATGCTGGCCTTGGCCTTTGTCATGGGTGTGCTCATCATCATTCCCATTGGCGGTGCCGACATGCCTGTGGTGGTGTCCATGCTCAACAGCTACTCGGGCTGGGCTGCTGCCGGCATTGGCTTTAGCTTGAACAACAGCATGTTGATCATTGCAGGTTCTTTGGTCGGCTCATCCGGCGCCATTTTGTCGTACATCATGTGCAAGGCCATGAACCGCTCGTTCTTCAATGTCATCTTGGGTGGCTTTGGGGGTGAAGCCACCGCAGTCACGGGTGGTGCGCAAGAGCAGCGCCCGGTTAAAAGTGGCAGCGCTGACGATGCAGCATTTGTATTGGGCAACGCCGAAACGGTGGTCATCGTGCCTGGCTATGGCTTGGCCGTGGCGCGTGCCCAGCACGCCGTGAAAGAGTTGGCCGCCAAGTTGACAGAAAAAGGCATTACCGTGAAGTACGCCATTCACCCAGTGGCAGGGCGCATGCCAGGTCACATGAATGTGTTGCTGGCCGAAGCCGAAGTGCCCTACGACCAAGTGTTTGAGATGGAAGACATCAATGGTGAGTTTGGCCAGGCCGATGTGGCCATCATCTTGGGCGCCAACGACGTGGTCAACCCCGCGGCGCACATCAAAGGCAGCCCCATTTACGGCATGCCCATTTTGGAAGCTTACAAAGCCAAAACCATCATTGTCAACAAGCGGTCCATGGCAGCAGGTTATGCCGGCTTGGACAATGAGTTGTTCTACATGGACAAAACCATGATGGTGTTTGGTGACGCCAAGAAAGTGGTCGAAGACATGGTCAAAGCCATCGAATAATCGCTGCTTTGGCGCCCTTGCTTTTCATGCTTTTTCAAACAACAGGAGACAGTTCAGGATGACGCAAACGCGTGTTTGGCTCAGCAGTTACCCCGCGGGGGTGCCTGCTGACATTGATGCATCTCAGTATGATTCTTTGGTCAGTTTGATGGAGGAGAGTTTCTCCAAATACGCAGACCGAACAGCCTACAGTTTCATGGGCCACAACATTGGCTACCAAGAAACCGATGTCAAAAGCCAAGCATTGGCGGCCTATTTCCAGTCGCTTGGCTTGGAAAAAGGTGACCGTGTGGCCGTCATGATGCCCAATGTGCCCCAGTACCCTGTCGCGGTTGCGGCCATTCTGCGTGCTGGTTTGGTGGTGGTGAATGTCAATCCGCTGTACACACCGCGCGAACTCGAGCATCAACTCAAAGACTCTGGCGCCAAAGCCATTGTGATCATTGAGAACTTTGCACTGACGCTGCAAAAATGCATCGCCAACACGCAAGTCAAACACATTGTGATGTGCGCCATGGGCGACATGCTCAGTTTGCCCAAAGGTGCTTTGGTAAATTTTGTGGTGCGCCATGTGAAAAAAATGGTGCCCGACCATGCGATCCTTGGTGCCGTGAAGTTCAAGCATGCATTGGCGCGGGGTCAGCAAGCCGCCTTTGTCAAACCAGTGGTCCATGCAGACGACATCGCGGTGCTGCAATACACGGGTGGCACCACGGGTGTGTCCAAAGGTGCGGTGCTGTTGCATCGCAATGTGATTGCCAATTTGTTGCAATCGGAAGCCTGGAACGATCCGGTCATGAAGCGTGTGCCGGCCCATGAGCAACCCACCTCGGTTTGCGCCTTGCCGCTGTATCACATCTTCGCGTTTACCGTGAACATGATGTTGGGCATGCGAACCGGTGGTAAAAATATTTTGATTCCCAATCCGCGTGATTTGCCTGCAGTGCTGAGCGAGTTGTCCAAGCACACCTTCCACAGTTTTCCTGCTGTCAACACCTTGTTCAATGGCTTGGCCCATCACCCCGATTTTGGCAAAGTGAATTGGTCCAACCTCAAAGTGTCGGTGGGCGGGGGCATGGCCGTTACCAGCGCAGTGGCCGCCTTGTGGCTCGAAAAAACAGGGTGTCCCATTTGTGAAGGCTATGGCCTGTCCGAGACCAGCCCCTCTGCCAGCTGCAATCCCACCACCAGTGCGCAATTCACGGGCACCATTGGCGTGCCTTTGCCCAGCACCTATATGAAGTTGTTGGACGACGATGGCCAAGAGGTAACCGAGTTGGGGCAGGCCGGAGAAATCGCCATCAAAGGTCCCCAGGTCATGGCTGGTTATTGGCAGCGTCCCGATGAAACTGCGCGGTGCATGACGCTCGATGGCTATTTCAAGTCTGGCGACATTGGCATTCGCGATGCGCTTGGATTTTTCAAAATTGTCGACCGTAAAAAAGACATGATCTTGGTCAGTGGTTTCAATGTCTACCCAAATGACGTTGAAGAAACAGTGTCGATGTGCCCGGGTGTCATGGAATGTGCCGCTGTGGGCGTGCCTGATGAAAAAACCGGCGAAGCCGTCAAGCTGGTCATTGTGAAAAAAGACCCCGAGCTCACAGAAGACAAAGTGCGCGAGTACTGCCGTGCCAACATGACGGGCTACAAACAACCCAAAGTGATTGAGTTCAAAACCGAGTTGCCCAAAACAGCGGTTGGCAAAATCTTGCGACGCGAATTGCGCGATGCGCCCAAGTGAGGGTGTGCCGCGCATTGCCCTGATCGGGGCTATGCCGGAAGAATTGTCGGCCGTGTTGGCCATGATGCCCGATGCACGTTGTGACGCGGTGGCAGGTCGCCAATTCTGGCAAGGCCAACTGCACGGACACGAGGTGGTGGCCGTGTTGTCAGGCATTGGCAAAGTGGCGGCGGCCATCACGGCCACCGTACTGATTGAAAAATTCCAAGTTCACCGAATTTTGTTCACGGGTGTGGCCGGTGGCTTGGCCCCGCAAGTGAAGGTGGGTGATGTGGTGGTTGGCACAGAACTGCTGCAGCATGACATGAATGCATCACCTTTGTTTCCGCCTTACGAAGTTCCTTTGTTGGGGCGCGCACGGTTTCAAGCCGACCAAGTCATGACGCAAATCTTGCTGGCAAGTGCTGCACGCGCCTTGCCGCAAGCACAAGTGCACGCGGGCCTCATCATCAGTGGCGATCAGTTTGTGTCGAGTGCATCCGAGAGTCGGCGATTGCAAGCCGCACTGTCAGATGCATTGGCGGTTGAGATGGAGGGTGCCGCTTTGGCGCAGGTTTGCCATGCCTATGGCATTCCCTTGGCCGTTGTGCGCACCTTGTCTGATCGCGCTGACGACGATGCGCATGCCGACTTTTCGCAGTTTGTGAAAGACGTGGCCAGCCACTACAGCGCGGCCATCGTCTCTGCGTTTTTGACGCAGTGGCCCGGCACTTGATGTGCCTGGGCCTGCGGCCAAGGCCAGGCTTTTATTTCAACCAACCACGCCTGCGGAAATACCACATCGGAACCACCGCACTGGCCACCATCAGGCACAGTGCATAAGGGTAGCCCCAGGTTTGAGACAGCTCGGGCATGTACTGAAAGTTCATGCCGTACAAACTGGCAATCAGGGTGGGCGGCAGCAAAGCCACACTGGCCACCGAGAAAATCTTGATGATTTTGTTTTGGTTGATGTTGATGAAACCCACAGTGGCGTCCATCAAGAAGTTGATTTTTTCAAACAAGAACTCGGTGTGTGAATCGAGCGAGTCAATGTCGCGCAAAATTTGACGGGCTTCTTCAAACTGTTCGGCGTTCAGCATTTTGCTTCGCATCATGAAGCTGACTGCGCGGCGGGTGTCCATGACGTTGCGGCGAATGCGACCGTTCAAGTCTTCTTGGCGGGCAATCGCACCCAGCACTTCGCCGGCCATGGCGTCGGTCACGTCGCCAGACAGCACCAGCTTGCCTGCAATTTCCAACTTGTCGTAAATGTTTTCTAGGGTGTCGGCTGAGTACTCGGCGTCGGCGTCAAACAACTTCAGCAGTACTTCTTTGGCGTCTTCCAACAAGCCCGGGGCGCGGCGCGCGCGCAAACGCAGCAAGCGAAACACCGGCACGTCTTCATCGTGAATGGAAAACAGAACGCCACGGCTGCGCAGGTCGGCATTGTGTTGGTTCAAAATGAACGCGCACCGCACGGTGCGAGGCTCGTCTTCGTCGGCGATCAAGAAGTCAGAGCGAATGTGCAACTCGCCATTGTCTTCTTCGTAAAAGCGCGCAGATTCCTCAATGTCCTCGTCCATCGCATCTTCAGGAATGGACAGGCCATAGTATTGTTTGATCCAGCGCTTTTCGTCCAATGTGGGCGACTCTAAGTCCACCCAAATGGGTTGAAACTTGGACAGCTCTTCCAGAGACTCGATCTCTTCCTGGACGAGACGGCCGTTGGCAAGCGTAAAAATGTTGAGCAAGGCAGATCTCCTTCAGCCCCAACAGCGGGGGGCCAAGTGTTCGATAAGGCGGCAAGGGGGCAAGCAGCTTTCGAACGACTGGCGCGGCTGCAACGCGGTGTGCAGCAAGAAGACCATTTCATTCGAAAGCTACCAACTAGGGTGGCTTTCCACGGAGCAAACTCCAAAATAATGATGGGTCGGATTATGGCACTGCAATGTGACCGAGAAAACCCTTGCGGCCAATTAATCGGCAAAAAAAGCCAAGAGCTCGTCCTGTCTTTGCGTTACATCTTTGGCACCCAAGGCCATGAGCGCTCGCAAAAAACCCGGCTCAAACAACAGGTAACTTGACAGTGCTGCGCCCGAACCTTGCAATGCGCCTAAGCCTTCTAAAACACGATGCACGGGTCTGGGCAGTTCATGCACATGGGCTTGCGCCAACGCATCCAAAGATTCGCTGGGTTGCAAGGCCAGCACCTGAACCTCCTGCAGCGGCAGAAACGCAAGCCCTTCGGGGCTGTGCTGCGCGGCCAGATGCTTGAGTTGCTGGATGCTTTGATTGACGCGTTGCACTTGCGCCACGTCGGCCATCAGGGTGTCGTTGAAAACACTGGCCATGGCGTGCCCTGCAATGTTGCCAAGACTGGGGCGTTGTCGGCTGGCACCATTGGCTGTGTCAGCCGAGCCCATGTGATCGCGTTGTGGCTGTCCCACCCCAATGGCCAATATTTTGTGCGCACCCAAATGAACAGCAGGCGACAAAGGTGAGCTCTGCCGCATGGAGCCATCGCCAAAATACTCCATGTTGCCATCGACCCACAAAGGCGTGGCGGGGAACAAAAAAGGAATGGCACTGGATGCCATCAGGTGCTCGATGGTGATGTCTTGCTTTTCCGCCCGACGTCCGGGCCGGTTCCAGCCGTCAGTCGCCAGTGGCCCCTTGGTTTGGCAAAAGGTCCAGTGCACGCCCGTGGTGTAGCTGGAGGCTGTGACGGCCAAGGCTTTCAAGTGGCCGTTGTTCAAGGCTTGCGCAATGCTGTTGAGCGCAATGCGGCGATGCAAGGTGTCGACCAAGGGCATGCTGTTCAGCGCTGCACCCTGGCTTCGCACCGACAAAGAGACACCCAATGCGGTGGCCCAGCGACTGACCTTGGCCAAGGGGGTGTCGGGCAGGTGGTAGACCAAATGCGAGTGCAGGCCATGCCAAAACTCGCCCAAACCTTTCAGTGCGTCCAGCCCATCCATGGCGCGGCTGGCCAAGTAAGTGGCATTGAGCGCGCCCGCAGAGGTGCCGACCAATATTTGAAAGGGAAAGCGGATGGCCGGCCGAGCCGACGCTGACGGTTGGGCGCGCCGCGTTTCCAACAACTGTGCCAAGGCTTGAAGCGCCCCGGCTTGGTAGGCCGTTCTGGCGCCTCCCCCCATGAGGACCAAGCCCCGTGTGGGTCCCAAATGGGCTGAGTTGTGAGGCCCACTTGATGGGCCATTCCGAGTGAGATCATCCAGATGCATGACTGAATGATAGAGTCAGGCTTACAGGAATACCATAGATGACGACACATTTGACGCCACAGCGAGAGCGTTGGCTATTGCTGACCCTGGCCAGCATTCAATTCACCAGCGTGCTGGACTTCATGATCATGATGCCGCTGGGGCCCCAGCTGACCGGGTTGTTTGGCATCTCGGCCAGTCAGTTTGGCTTCTTGGTGTCGGCCTATACCTTCTCGGCAGGCTTGTCGGGGTTTTTGGCGGCCACCTACGTCGACCGGTTTGGCCGCAAACGCATGATGCTGACCTTGTACTCTTTGTTTGGGCTTGCGGCGGTGGCTTGTAGTTTTGCCCCCTCTTTTGCTTGGCTCATGGCGGCGCGGGTGGCTTCGGGCTTCTTTGGTGGTGTGCTGATGGCCTTGTCGCAAACCATTGTGGCCGAGGTGGTGCCCTATGAGCGGCGAGGCCGGGCCATGAGTTTGGTCATGACCTCTTTTTCTGTGGCCACGGTGGCCGGTGTTCCGCTGGCCTTGTTCTTGGTTGCGCAGTTCAACTGGCATGCGCCCTTTTTGGCCATTGCGGCCATGGTGACGGTGTTTGCCGTGGTCGCCAGCCAAACCTTGCCTAGCCTGAAGGGGCATGTGCAAACGCACGCAGATGGCGGCACAGCGCGCGCAATCGTGGCCAATTTGAGAGCCGTGTTGGTAGACCCCAACCACTTGCGCGCATTTGCCATGTCGGCCAGCATGGTGTTTGCAGGCTTTGCCGTCATTCCCTACATCACCCTGTACTTGCAAGCGAATGCAGGGTTTCAGTCCTCTGAAATCCCCTATGTGTACTTGTTTGGCGGTGTCAGCACCTTGCTCACGGCACGCTGGATTGGCCATTGGTCCGACCGTGCGGGCAAAGCCTATGCCTTTCGACGCTTGGCATTGTTGATGCCTTTGCCCTTGCTGGGCATGACCTTGTCGGCGGCCTTGCCCATGGCGGGGGTGCTGGTGGTGTCGTCGCTGTTGTTTGTGGTGATGAGCGGCCGAATGATTCCGGGCATGGCACTCATCGGCGCTTCTGCAGACCCCCAAAGACGCGGCAGTTTCATGACGCTGAACGCGGCAGTGCAGTCCCTGGCCATGGGCCTGGCAGCGCTGGTGGGGGGCCTCATCTTGGGACGTGACAGCAATGGCCAATTGACCCTTTACTGGGTATCGGCTTTGGTGGGGGGGTGTGCCAGTGTGTTGAGCTTTGCGCTCTCGTCCAGATTGCGCCTGCACGGTGCAGCGGCGCAATAGGTCTTGGCTTCAAGATGGGAATTTATCAGCTTTTGGCCTGAAAAAGTGAACTCCTGACCAAGTTCAAGGGCTTACTGGCCCAAGCTTGCTTTTCTGATGTGCGGGGCGCATAGTGGATTCAACCCACCACCACATGCGTGGCGGTGGTTGTTCAACAAAGAGAGCATCAGGAGGCTATTTATGAATCTCACGATCAGCGGTCATCATCTTGAAGTGACACCCGCCTTGCGAACTTATGTGACGGGCAAATTAGACCGCATCACGCGACATTTTGACCAAGTGGTCGATGTCAAAGTCTTGCTCACTGTTGAAAAACAAAAGGAAAAGGAAAAACGCCAAAGGGCCGAATGCAACATTCATGTCAAAGGCAATGACTTGTTTGCTGAAAGTGCCCACGAGGATTTGTATGCGGCCGTCGACGAGTTGGTCGACAAGTTGGACCGACAAGTCATCAAGCACAAAGACCGTATCACGGACCACCATCACAGCGCGCCCAAGCGCATGATGTGAAATTTGACGGCCATTTCCTTTGACAGGACCCTGCCGCACCCTAACCGGTGCGGTTTTTTTTTCGTCTGGGCCTGCGCAAGGGTGCATAATCCGCCCTCGATATGAACAGACTTGCAGCCATCCTCCCCGTTGAACAAGTGCTGGTTGGCGTTGATGCCACCAGCAAAAAGCGTGCTTTTGAGGAGGCGGGTCTGTTGTTTGAGAACTTGCACGGGCTGTCGCGCGCTTTGGTCACCGACAGTTTGTTCGCCCGCGAACGTCTGGGCTCAACCGGATTGGGTCACGGTGTGGCCATTCCGCACGGCCGCATCAAAGGCCTCAAGTCGCCCATGGCGGCGGTGTTTCAATTGGCGCAGTCGATTGGGTTTGATGCGCCTGATGAGCAACCCGTCAAGTTGTTGATTTTTTTGTTGGTGCCAGAGGCCGCCACCCAAAAGCACTTGGAAATTTTGTCTGAAATTGCAGAATTGCTCAGCAATGGCGCCTTGCGTGACACGATGGTTGGCAGTGCCAGCGCAGACAGCTTGCACGGTTTGATCGCCAGTTGGTCGCCTGCTCGCTAAGTTATCCTGAGTGTTCCTAACGAAACGAGGTTGCGATGAAGCCCACCGCTGTCAGCGCAGATGCGCTCTTTGAAGACCACCGAGGCAAACTCAAGTGGCAGTGGATTGCTGGCTTGGGCGCTTCCGAGCGCCGATTTGACGAAGTAGCGGTTCGCGCAGCGCGTTCAGGTGCCGACTTGGTGGGGTACCTGAACTACATCCACCCGTATCGCGTGCAAATTCTCGGCGAGCGTGAGGTTGCCTACCTGACGCGAGGTTCTGAAGAGGATTGTCTGCGCCGTGTTTCACGCATTGTGACCCTAGAGCCTCCGGTGTTGGTGTTGGCAGACGGTCAAGCCGCACCCGAAAGCTTGTTGCGAGTGTGCGAGCGTGCGCAAATTCCCATGTTTGCCACGCCAGAGTCTTCGGCCTTCGTGATTGACGTGTTACGTGCTTACTTGTCCAAACATTTTGCCGATCGCACCACCATGCATGGTGTGTTCATGGACATCTTGGGCTTGGGTGTCTTGATCACGGGTGAGTCCGGCTTGGGCAAAAGCGAGTTGGGCTTGGAGCTGATTTCTCGCGGCAATGGCTTGGTGGCCGACGACGCGGTCGATTTGTTCCGCATCAATCAAACCACCATTGAAGCGCGTTGCCCCGAGTTGTTGCAAAACTTGTTGGAAGTGCGCGGCATTGGTTTGCTCGACATCCGGGCCATTTTTGGTGAAACGGCGGTGCGTCGAAAAATGCGCCTCAAACTCATTGTTCACCTGGTGCGACGCGAAAATTTTGAACGCGATTACGAACGGATTCCCGCAGAACCCCTCACGCAAGACGTGTTGGGCATTCCGGTGCGCAAGGTGGTCATTCAGGTGGTGGCGGGCCGCAACATTGCGGTTTTGGTGGAGGCTGCGGTGCGAAATACCATCTTGCACATGAGGGGCATTGACACCTACCAAGACTTCATGGAGCGTCAGCGCGCCGCCATGGGTTAATTTTCAGCGGTGGCCGGCCTTTAACGCTGGGCTCTGTGTGGGCAGGGGTTGCGTGTGCAGTGTGCATACAAACTCAAAGCGTGATCTGCAATCACAAAGCCCTTGGCCAGCGCCACATCGTGTTGGCGCTGTTCAATTTCTGCATCGAAAAACTCTTCAACTTTGCCGCAGTCGAGGCAGACCATGTGGTCATGGTGCTGGCCTTCGTTGAGCTCGTAGACGGCTTTGCCGCTTTCAAAATGATTGCGGCTGAGCAAACCTGCTTGCTCAAATTGCGTCAAGACGCGGTACACCGTGGCCAAACCAATGTCGGCATTGTCATGCAGCAAATGCTTGTACACATCTTCGGCGGTCATGTGACGCTGAGAGCCCTTTTGAAAGATTTCTAATATCTTCTGGCGGGGTACCGTGGCTTTCAGGCCTGTACTTTTAAGTTCGTCCATGTCGTCTCAGTTGCAATTGAAAGTGAGGGGGCTTGGCTTGGGCAGATGCGCCAGAGCCGGATGCTACCGCTACAATGACCCGATCATATGGCCTGCCACGCATCCATGAAAAAACAAATTCGTATGTCCTTGCGCTCTATTTGCACCTTCGGTCTTGCCATGCCCTTGCTTCTGGGCTTGCTCAGCGCTTGCAGTGTGCCCCGTTTGAATGTCTCCACCGATGCGGTTTTGTACATTCCAGAGGTGGTGCAGGGCAACTTTGTGTCGCGTGAGCAAAAAGACTTTCTCAAGCCTGGCATGTCGCGCTTGCAAGTCAAAGAAGTTCTGGGTACACCGTTGGTCTCTAGTGTTTTTCACGAAGACCGCTGGGATTATGTGTTCACCATTCGCCGTCAAGGGGTGCCCGCTCAAAACTTCAGCCTCAGCGTCTGGTTCAAAGGCGATGTGCTGAGCCAGGTCACCGGCGACGACTTGCCCAGCGAAACCGAATTTGTCACCAAGCTGGTGGCCGACAAGCCCAGCCTCAAAGTCCCTAGCCTTGAGGCCAAGGAAGAAGATCTTCGCAAATTTCCTGCCCCTGTTCGCAAAGCCCAGCCGGCCAATGCACCGGCCGTGCCGCTGCCCACGTCTTACCCTCCGCTTGAACCTGCCTCGCGCTGATGTACCCCATGACACAAGTTTCTTTGCCTTCTTCCGTTCAAGCCCGCCACGCCATCGCGGTGGCCGGTGCGTCTGGCCGCATGGGTCATATGCTCATTGAAGCCATCTCTCAGTCAGACGACTGTCAGTTGGCGGGTGCCCTCGATCTGCCCACCAGCGCGGCCGTTGGCACCGATGCCAGCGCTGCCTTTGGCAAAGCCAGTGGCGTGTTGGTCACTGGCGATTTGCGCACAGGTCTCCAAAATTCACAGTACCTGATCGACTTTACCCGGCCAGAAGGCACCTTGGCGCACCTCAAGGTGTGTCAGGCTTTGGGGGTGAAGGCCGTCATTGGCACCACAGGTTTTTCGGATGCCGAAAAGGCTGACATCAAGGCCATGGCCAAAGACATTGCCATCGTCATGGCCCCCAACATGAGTGTGGGCGTTAACGTCACGCTCAAGTTGCTCGAAATGGCTGCCAAGGCAATGGCCACCGGCTACGACATTGAAATCATTGAGGCGCATCACCGTCACAAGGTCGATGCCCCTTCTGGCACAGCCCTCAAAATGGGCGAGGTCATCGCCGATGCCCTGGGCCGAGATTTGAAAGATTGCGCGGTGTATGCCCGCGAAGGCGTCACGGGCGAACGCGATCCATCCAGCATCGGCTTTGCCACCATTCGCGGCGGCGACATCGTGGGCGACCATACTGTCTTGTTTGCGGGCACCGGCGAGCGCATCGAAATTACGCACAAGTCCTCCAGTCGTGCCACCTACGCCCAAGGCAGCTTGCGCGCCGTGCGCTTCTTGGCGGGCCAAAAAACCGGCCTGTTCGACATGTTTGACGTTCTCTCACTCCGTTAAACCAGCGCATGAGTTTGCTCACCTTTTGGCTGCAGGGTGACTTCGTCATCCGCTTTGTCGCCTTGGTCCTCTTGGCTTTGTCTGTCAGCACTTGGGTGGTCATTGTTTGGAAATGGGGCGTGCTGCGACGTGTTCAGCGCGATGTGCCGCAAAGCATTGCGGCTTTTTGGCAGGCCGCGCAGTTTGACGACGCCCTGCAGCGAGTGTCGCAGTTTGACCGTGACCAATGCGTCAAACCCATGCTAGAGGCCACCGTGTTGCCCTTGGATGCAACCTTGGCCGCCGCTGGCGAACGCGAGCATCAGCTCACAAGGGTCTTGCGGGACAGCATGCAAACCACCGTGCGGCGTCTGCAATGGGGCCACCTGTTATTGGCCACGGCCGGTGCCATTGCGCCTTTTGTGGGCTTGTTGGGCACCGTGTGGGGCATTTTCAATGCCCTTAGCGGTATGGCTGAAGCCGGCCAAATCACCTTAGACCGGGTGGCAGGCCCCGTGGGAGAGGCCCTGGTCATGACCGCCGCAGGCTTGGCGGTGGCCATTCCCGCTGTGTTGGCTTACAACATCTTGGGCCGGGCTGTGACGCACATCGAAGTTGAGTTGGAGGGCTTTGCCCAAGACCTTTTGAATTTGCTCACGGGCCGTCAACGTTGATGCGGCGCTAACGCAAAGCTAACGCAAAGCCAATGCAACATTAAGCCAACGCGCTACAGCACACACACCTCATGGCATTTGGTCGCTTCCCTCGCTCCTCGCAAGCCAAGCCTTTCAGCGACATCAACGTCACACCGATGGTCGATGTGATGTTGGTGCTCTTGGTCATTTTCATTCTCACAGCCCCCTTGCTCACCAGTGCCATACGTCTAGATTTACCGCAGGCCCAAGCAGCGCAGGGTGGCGAAGCGCCAGAGTCGCTCACGCTTAGCCTGAACCAGGCGCAAGAGCTGTTTTTGAACGACCAGCCCATTGCCCTGGCGGCCTTGCCCAACGCCCTGCAGCGCATGGCCGCGCAAAAGCCTCAGTTGGAGGTGCAGCTTCGGGTGGACCAAACAGTGCCCTACGGCCAAGTTTTGACCCTGATGAGCGCGGCGCAGCAGGCGGGCCTTAACCGCATTGGCTTTGTCGCTGCGCCAGCCCCAGGCAAAACTGCAGCACCCTGATGAAGGCAGGTCAGGCTTGGTAGGGATTTCGCCCCGCCAAACACCTACAATTTGCACCATCATGCAAGACAAGTACAACCACCTCGAAGTTGAGCCCGCGGCGCAAAGCCAGTGGAACGCTCGCGATGCCTACCGCGTTACCGAAGACGCCAGTAAAAAGAAGTTTTACGCCTGCTCCATGCTGCCCTACCCCAGCGGCAAGCTGCACATGGGCCACGTGCGCAACTACACCATCAACGACATGCTCACGCGCTATTTGCGCATGAACGGTTACAACGTGCTCATGCCCATGGGCTGGGATGCGTTTGGTTTGCCTGCCGAAAACGCTGCGCTCAAAAACGGCGTGCCGCCCGCCAAGTGGACCTACGAAAACATCGCTTACATGAAGAAGCAGATGCAGGCCATGGGCTTGGCCATCGACTGGAGCCGCGAAGTGGCCACGTGCGACGCCAGCTACTACAAGTGGAACCAATGGTTGTTCTTGAAGATGCTCGAGAAGGGCGTGGCTTATCGCAAAACACAAGTCGTCAATTGGGACCCGATTGACCAAACCGTGTTGGCCAACGAGCAAGTGATCGACGGCAAAGGCTGGCGCACAGGTGCGGTGGTTGAGAAGCGCGAAATTCCTGGCTACTACCTGAAGATTACCGATTACGCCGAAGAATTGCTCGACTTTGTCACCGGCGACAAGTTGCCCGGCTGGCCCGAGCGCGTGAAGCTGATGCAAGAAAACTGGATTGGCAAATCCACCGGTGTGCGCTTTGCATTCCCGCACGACATTCGCGGCGCCGATGGCCAGCTCATTCAAGACGGCAAGATGTATGTGTTCACCACACGTCCCGACACCATCATGGGCGTGACGTTTTGCGCGGTAGCACCTGAGCATCCTTTAGCGGCGCATGCAGCCCTCACGCAACCCGCCTTGGCCACGTTCATTGAAACCTGCCAAAAGGGCGGCACCACTGAAGCCGAGATGGCGGTCAAAGAAAAAGAAGGCATGCGCACGGGCTTGTCCGTCACGCACCCGCTCACAGGCAAGCCTGTGGAAGTGTGGGTGGGCAACTATGTGCTCATGAGTTACGGTGATGGCGCCGTGATGGGCGTGCCAGCCCACGACGAGCGCGATTTTGCGTTTGCCCTCAAATACCAATTGCCCATTCAGCAAGTGGTGGCCTCCAAAGGCGTGACCTTCAGCCACACCGAATGGCACGATGGCTTTGGCGACAAAGTCAACGGCGTGTTGCTCAACTCTGGCAAATACGACGGCCTGAATTTCAAAGACGCTTTAGAAGCCGTGGCCGCCGACTTGGCTGCCAAAGGTTTGGGCGAGAAGAAAACCACTTGGCGTCTGCGCGACTGGGGCATCAGCCGTCAGCGCTATTGGGGCACACCGATTCCCATCATCCATTGCGATGAACACGGCGCCGTGCCCGTACCCGAAAAAGATTTACCCGTGGTGCTGCCGCAAGATTGCATCCCCGATGGCTCAGGCAATCCACTGAACAAACACGAAGGCTTCCACGCCGGTGTGGTGTGTCCTGTGTGCGGCAAACCCGCGCGCCGCGAAACCGACACCATGGACACCTTTGTCGATTCGTCTTGGTACTTCATGCGCTATTGCGACCCCAAGAACACCGACAAGATGGTGGCCGAAGGCGCCGACTACTGGATGCCGATGGACCAGTACATTGGCGGCATTGAACACGCCATTTTGCACTTGCTCTATGCGCGTTTCTGGACCAAGGTGATGCGCGATTTGGGCTTGGTCAAAGTGGACGAGCCCTTCACCAAGTTGCTCACGCAAGGCATGGTGCTGAACCACATTTACTCGCGTCGTACCGAGAAGGGTGGCAAGGATTATTTCTGGCCCCACGATGTCGAGCATGTGTTGGCCGAAGACGGCAAAGTGATTGGCGCGCGTTTGAAAAATGCCGTGGGCAATTTGCCGGTGGGCACCGCCATCGATTACGAAGGCGTGGGCACCATGTCCAAGTCCAAGAACAATGGCGTTGACCCGCAAGACCTGATCGAACGGTACGGCGCCGATACAGCACGCCTGTACACCATGTTCACCGCACCGCCCGAAGCCACCTTGGAGTGGAACGACGCGGCCGTGGAAGGCAGCTACCGCTTTGTGCGCCGTGTGTGGAACTACGCGGTCAAAGTGGAAAGTGCTTTGAAAGTGGGCCTCGCGGTTGATCGTTCTCAGCCCATCACCTTCAGTGCCGAGGCCAAAAAGTTGCGCCTCGAAATTCACTCGGTGCTGCGTCAAGCCAATTACGACTATGAGCGCATGCAATACAACACGGTGGTGTCTGCGCTCATGAAGATGCTCAACACGTTGGAAGATTCGCCGCTGTCGACGTCTGCCGATGTGAACGACAACGCCGCTTTGGCCGAGTGCTATTCCATCTTGCTGCGCGTGATGTACCCCGCCTGCCCGCACTTGGCTTTCCAGTTGTGGAACGAGTTGGGCTACGGCACATGCTGCGGCGATTTGCTCGACGTGGCCTGGCCAGGCGTGGACGAAACTGCTTTGCAGCGCGACGAAATTGAACTCATGTTGCAAATCAATGGCAAGTTGCGTGGCTCGCTCACGGTGCCAGCGAATGCAGACAAAGCCGCCATTGAACAAGCGGCAGCTTCGCACGAGCAAGTGACCAAACAAGGTGCTGGCGCTGCACCCAAGAAAATCATTGTGGTGCCTGGCCGATTGGTCAATGTGGTGCTGTAAAGCGCATGCCATCACGCCCATTGTGAACAGCCATCCAGCCTGCACCATGCATCACGCACCCCCATCACCAACCCGTCGTCAATCGCTGCAAGCCTTGGCGCGCGGTGTGGCCGGTGGGGTGTTGCTCAGCGGCATTGCTGCTGTGGGCTTGTCGGGTTGCGGTTTTCAATTGCGGCAAAGTGCCGACTTGCCCTTCAAGTCTGTGTTCTTGATTTTGCCGCGTCAATCGGCATTGGGCACAGACCTGCGACGCAATTTGGCCAGCAATGCCAACTTGAGTGTCTTCACCGAAGCCAAGGACATGGCAGGCAGCGAAGTGGTGCTGGACGTCATGTCTGAAGTGCGCGAGCGCGTGGTGGTGGGCCTGAACGCATCCGGTCAAGTGCGTGAGTTGCAGCTTCGTTTGAAGGTGAAGTTTCGCTTGCGCACACCGCAAGGAAAAAATTTAATTCCCGAAGTAGAGTTGCAACAGCAGCGCGACCTCAGCTTCCTAGAGTCGGCGGCCTTGTCCAAAGAAATTGAAGAAGCCATGATGTACCGCGACATGCAAGTGGACATCGTGCAGCAAATGCTGCGTCGTTTGGCCGCTGTGAAGTCGCTCTGATCAGCCTGAACGTGTCGCGCAATTAAAGTTCTTTCACATGCAATTGGCACTGCCTCAAATTCAAGCGCATTTGCAAAAAGGGTTGCGCAGCTTGTACACCCTGCATGGCGATGAAGCCTTGCTGGTGCAAGAGGCCGCAGATGCCATTCGCGCCGCTGCGCGCAGCCAAGGCTTTACCGAGCGCAGTGTGCACGTGGTGTCGGGTGCGCACTTTGATTGGAGCGAAGTTTTAGCAGCCGGCGGTTCGATGAGCTTGTTTGCTGACAAACAAATCTTGGAAATTCGCATTCCTACGGGCAAGCCTGGCAAGGAAGGCAGTCCCATGATTCAGCAGCTGGCACAAAGTGCAGAGGGCAACGACAGCACGCTCACACTCTTCATCTTGCCGCGGCTCGATGCCGCCACCAAGAAAGGTGCTTGGTTTGGCGCCTTGGACCAGTATGGTGTGACCGTGCAAATTGAATCGCTCGATCGCGCACAGTTGCCACAGTGGATTGCACAGCGCTTGAAGCTTCAAGGGCAAAGTGTGGTGGCGGGCCAAGAGGGCCAAAACTGCTTGCAGTTTTTTGCAGACCGCGTCGAAGGCAATTTGCTGGCGGCCCACCAAGAAATTCAAAAGCTGGGCTTGCTGTATCCGGCAGGCGAGTTGACGCAAGCCCAAGTTGAAAGTGCCGTGCTCAATGTGGCGCGCTACGATGTCTTTAAGCTGTCGGAGTCGGTCTTGTCGGGGCAAGTGGCGCGCGTGCAGCGCATGCTCGACGGCTTGCAAGCCGAAGGTGAAGCCGCGGTGTTGGTGCACTACACCTTGGCCGAAGACATCAGGGCCCTTAAGCGTGTCAAAGACGCCATGGCCGAAGGCAAGCCCTTGCCCATGGCGCTGCGTGAACAACGCATTTGGGGTGTTCGAGAAAAACTATTCGAACGTGTCCTGCCGCGTCTGTCTGCCAGTCGTTTGGCCCAATTGCTGCAAAACGCGCACCAAGTGGATGGCATTGTCAAAGGCTTGAAAGTGGCCGATTGGCCGACCGATCCTTGGCAGGCGCTGAACCGATTGGCCTTGCGAGTGGCCAGCGCCTGCGCAGTCAAAAACTGAATGAAGTCGTCCGGAAGAGCCGATTTCTTCCAAAGAGTGCGAAAATAGGGGCATGAACGCACCCATGCAGACCCTCGGGCAACAGGCCAAAGTTGCCTCGGCCTTGATGGCCAAAGCCTCCACAGCTTCCAAAAACAAGGCTTTGAAGCGCTTGGCCACTTTGCTGCGCGAGACTACCAACGCCCTTCAAATCGACAATGCCAAAGACTTGGTGCGCGCAGAGGCGGTCGGCTTGTCGGCCCCCATGGTCGACCGCTTGCGCTTAACGCCCAAAGTTTTAGAAACTTGTGCAGAAGGTTGCGAGCAGCTGGCCGCCATGCCCGATGTCATCGGTGAAATTTTGGGTATGAAGCAACAACCCAGCGGCATTCGTGTGGGTCAAATGCGGGTGCCCATCGGTGTGTTCGGCATGATTTTCGAAAGCCGTCCCAACGTCACCATTGAAGCTGCCAGCCTGTCGATCAAGAGCGGCAACGCTTGCATTTTGCGCGGCGGCTCTGAAGCCATTGAGTCCAACAAAGCGCTGGCCTTGTTGGTGCAGCAAGCCCTGCAAGAGTCAGGTTTGCCAGCCGATGCGGTGCAGTTGGTGCAAACCACCGACCGCGAAGCGGTGGGCCAACTCATCACCATGCCCGAGTACGTTGACGTCATCATTCCTCGCGGCGGCAAAGGCTTGATCGAGCGCATCAGCCGCGATGCCAAAGTGCCTGTTATCAAGCACCTGGATGGCAATTGCCATACATACGTGGACGATCCTTGCGATGTGGCCATGGCCGTCAAGGTGGCCGACAACGCCAAAACGCAAAAGTACAGCCCCTGCAATGCCAGCGAAGGCTTGTTGGTGGCGCAAGGTGTGGCCGCCGAATTCTTGCCCCTCATTGGCAAGGTCTATGCTGACAAAGGCGTTGAAATGCGCTGCTGCCCCAAGTCCAAAGCCATCTTGTCGCAAGTAGCCGGCGCCAAGCTGGTGGAAGCCACCGAGCAAGATTGGTTTGAAGAGTACTTGGCGCCCATCATCAGCATCAAGGTGGTGGAAGGCCTGGACCAAGCCATTGCCCACATCAATCACTATTCAAGCCATCACACCGATGCCATCCTCACGCGCAACCACATGCATGCGCAACGCTTTTTGCGCGAGGTCGATTCGGCCAGCGTCATGGTCAACGCCAGCACGCGGTTTGCCGATGGTTTTGAATTTGGACTGGGTGCCGAAATCGGCATCTCGACCGACAAGTTTCACGCCCGAGGTCCCGTTGGGATCGAAGGCCTCACATCACTCAAGTACGTTGTGCTGGGTGAAGGCGAAGTCAGAAATTAACAAAGGCTGCTATGGTTCCGCATTTAGTGACTGCCCTCAATGGGCCCATCAATGAACTCGAGCAACGGGTGCTCGACTCCATGCCCGCCATCGAGCGCTGGTTTCGCCTCGAGTGGATGGAGCACACACCGCCCATCTACACCTCGGTGGACATCCGCAACGCAGGCTTCAAGTTGGCCCCTGTCGACACCAATCTGTTTCCAGGGGGCTGGAACAATTTGTCGCAAGAGATGCTGCCGTTGGCCGTGCAAGCTGCACAGGCGGCCATTGAGAAGATCTGCCCCGAGGCCAAAAACCTGCTGATCATTCCCGAGAACCACACACGCAACACTTTCTATTTGAGCAATGTGGC
This sequence comes from Limnohabitans sp., assembly GCA_030158125.1. Taxonomy (GTDB): domain Bacteria; phylum Pseudomonadota; class Gammaproteobacteria; order Burkholderiales; family Burkholderiaceae_C; genus Limnohabitans_A. Next base: position 424,046 of record JAOATL010000015.1, read on the forward strand.
GCAACTCCAGCGCATCTTCCACATGGCCGGTTTGAATGTGCGCATTGGCTCGATCAATCCCGAGATCAAAGAGTTGACGACGATTGATTTGCCAGGCGGCGAGCAAGTGACCTTGGAGCCCGTGCTGCGCTCTAAGCACCGTGTGGGTTTGAAAGACTTCGACCCTTGCACCATTTTGCTCAACAACGATTTGTCGGCCGGCGCGCCTGGCATCTTGGAAGATTTGCACGAGCAACACTTGTTGCCGCCACTGCATGCAGGTTGGAGCGTGCGCCGCAAAACCCTGCACTTTCAAAGCTACGAAGAAGTCTCTAAGCGCTTTGGCAAGCTGTTGGGCATTGACCCCTGGCTCATCAATCCCATGTTCAACCAATGCGGCGATGTGAACTTTGCTGAGGGCCTTGGCATTGAGGCACTGCGCAGCAACGTCGATGCCCTGCTGACCAAAATCAAGCGCAAATACAAAGAGTACGGCATCAACGAAAAACCCTTTGTGGTGGTCAAAGCCGACAACGGCACCTATGGCATGGGCATCATGACCGTGCGCGATGTGGCCGATCTCGATGTGCTCAACCGCAAGACTCGCAACAAGATGAGCGTCATCAAAGACGGTCAGGTGGTGAGCGACGTCATCATCCAAGAGGGTGTGCTGACCAACGAGCGCATGAACGATGCCGTGGCAGAGCCTGTGGTCTACATGATGGACCGCTATGTGGTGGGTGGTTTTTACCGCGTGCACGCCGAGCGTGGTGTGGACGAGAACTTGAATGCCCCAGGTGCCAGCTTCGTGCCCTTGGCCTTTGCCGATACGCCGCACCTGCCGCAACCCGGGATGAAGCCCGGTGCCAGCGTTCCCAACCGCTTTTACATGTATGGCGTCATTGGGCGCTTGGCCATGCTGGCTGCCAGTTACGAGCTGGAAGCCACCGATCCTGAAGCGGAAGTGTACGAATAAAGTACCCATGGCGCAGCAGCAGTTGCTGCGCCGCAACATTTCCAAACAGGGCTGTCTTTTAGAGCTTGGCCCCCATGGTCAAGAACACAAAACAGGCGCAGAATCGCCTTCATTCTGAATAACAAGCCCAGCTCTGATGCTGGGCTGATTTTTGTGTCTTCAAGCAAATCTTCTCTCGCTGCCCTCACTCTGGGCGCCATTGGTGTGGTGTACGGCGACATTGGCACCAGTGTGCTGTATGCCATGAAAGAGGTCTTTGGCTCTGGCCATGTGCCTTTCACCCCCGACAACGTTTACGGCATCCTCTCCATCTTTTTCTGGACCTTGACCACCATCGTGTCGGTCAAGTACGTCACACTGGTGTTGCGTGCCGACAACCATGGCGAAGGCGGCTTGGTGGCCATGTTGGCATTGGCTTCGCAGTCGGTCAAAGACAAACCGCGCCTGCGCAAGGTGCTGTTGATGGTGGGTATTTTTGGCACATGCCTGTTTTATGGTGATGGGGTGATCACACCCGCCATCTCGGTGCTGTCTGCCGTAGAGGGTTTGGAGGTGGTGTCGCCCGCCTTCAAAAAGGCGGTGATCCCACTCACCCTGATCATTTTGTTTTGTTTGTTTGCAGTCCAGAAAAGAGGTACCGCAGGCATTGGTAAATTCTTTGGCCCCATCACGGTGGTTTGGTTTGCTGCCATCTCCGTCTTGGGCCTGTATCACATTGCCACGCAGCCCGAAATTTTGTGGGCCATCAGTCCGCATTTTGCGATTCGTTTTATGTGGGATTTCCCGGGCACCACGTTCATCATTTTGGGCGCCGTGGTTTTGTGCGTGACGGGGGGCGAGGCCTTGTATGCCGACATGGGGCACTTTGGCAAAAAACCCATTCGCTTGGCTTGGTTCAGTGTGGTGATGCCAGCCCTGACCTTGAACTACTTTGGGCAAGGCGCGTTGTTGTTGAGCAACCCTGAAGCTGTCAAAAACCCCTTCTACATGATGGCGCCTGAGTGGGCCTTGATCCCCTTGGTGGGCTTGGCCACATTGGCCACCGTGATTGCGTCGCAAGCCCTGATCACGGGTGCTTTCAGCGTCACCAAGCAGGTCATTCAGCTGGGCTATTTACCGCGTCTGCAAGTGCTTCACACCAGCGTCAAGGAGATGGGGCAAATCTACATTCCCTTTGTGAACTGGGGTTTGTTTGTGCTCATCGTGTTGGCGGTGGCTTTGTTCAAGTCTTCCAGCAATTTGGCGGCAGCCTACGGCATCGCGGTGTGCACCGACATGTTGATTACCACCGTACTGACCTTCTTTGTGATTCGTTACAGCTGGAACATGCCGCTGTATTTGTGCATCGGCGCCACCGGATTTTTCTTCGTCGTTGACTTCGCGTTCTGGGCTTCCAACTTGTTGAAGTTGTTTGAAGGCGGATGGTTCCCCTTGGTCATTGGCGGAGGCATCTTCATGTTGATGCTCACATGGAGTGATGGCCGACGCTTGTTGAACAACTCACTCAAAGCAGATTCCTTCAGCCTGGTCGATTTCTTAGAGGCCATCTTTGTGGCGCCGCCAGCCCGTGTTGAAGGCACAGCCGTGTTCTTGACGGCTGAGCCAGGCAATGTGCCCAATGCCTTGCTGCACAACCTAAAGCACAACAAAGTGTTGCACCGTCAAAACTTGTTCGTCACCGTGCGCAACCAAGAAGTGCCCTGGATTGGCATGAACAAGCGTTTGGAAATTGAATCACTGGGTCACGATTGCTGGCAAGTGATCGTCAACTACGGCTTCAAAAACGATCCCGATTTACCAAAGGCCCTTGAAAGCTTAAAGGGCCATGGCGCAGAACTCGACCCCATGAGCACCAGCTACTTTTTGTCGCGTGACATTGTCATTCCCACCATTGGCGGTGGCATGGCCACTTGGCGCGAAAAGCTGTTTGCCCAAATGCACCTGAATGCCAGTGCAGCGGCGGAATTCTTGAAGTTGCCCAACAATGCCGTGGTGGAGTTGGGCTCTAAGATCGAGATTTAACTGAACGTTAAATGCGGCTCATCGCCTCGCCCATTTGCAATGGGCGAGTGCTGAGCCAATCGGCTGGAAACTGAAGACGGTTGTGCTGAAACAGCATCACCACCGTCGAGCCCAGCAAGAACCGGCCCATCTCTTCACCTTTTTGAAGCTGCACGTTTTGTGAGTCGTAGCGCCATTCGCGCACCATGCCGGGACGCGGCGGGTTGACCTGGCCGTGCCACACGGTGGCCATGCTGCCCACGATGGTGGCACCGACCAATACCAACACCATGGGGCCATGCGCCGTTTCAAATTCGCACACCACGCGTTCGTTGCGGGCAAACAAACCAGGCACACCGCGCGCCGTGGTGGGGTTGACCGAAAACAGATCGCCAGGCACGTGAATCATGCGCAGTAACTTGCCAGCGATGGGCATGTGAATGCGGTGATAGTCGCGAGGGCTTAAGTACAAGGTGGCGAATTGGCCGTTGTGAAACTGCGCCGCCAAGCGCTCGTCGCCGCCCACCAAGGCTTGGGTGCTGTAGTGGTGGCCTTTCGCCTGAAAAATTTGGTCTTTTTCAATCGCACCACATTGGCTGATGGCGCCATCCACGGGGCATACCCATGTGTTGGACGCCAAGGGCCGTGCACCCTCCTTCAAAGGGCGGGTGAAAAACTCGTTGAAGCTTTTGTAGTGAGCGGGGTCGCTGTGAACGGCCTCGTCCATGTTGACGTTGTAGCGTTTCACAAAACGCTTGATGACCCACGTGGTAAAACGGCCCCACTCGGCACTGGCCAAACGGCCGGCAAGACGGGTCATGGCCTGTTTGGGCATGAGGTATTGCGGCAAAACTGCCAATTGATCAGACACAGGGGCTCCCTCGTTTCACATGGGGGCCTATTGTAGAAGGCTTGCAGGGTTTGGCTGAAAGCCTTCAAGCCGTCGCCACCGACGGGTACTTAGAACTCTTGGTAAAAGCCCAAAGCACGCTGGGTGGGGGCATCGTCCACATGGAACAGGTAGGCGTTGCCATGGCTGGCGCGGTGTTTGATGTGTGCGTGTGTGGGAATGGCCACGGTGTCGCCCGCTGACCATTTCAAGGTGACACCATCGATCTCAGACTCGCCTCTGCCTTCAATCACGTGCATCACCGAGCTGGCCGAGCGGGGGCGAGGGCTGAAGTCCAAGCCATCACGAAGCAGCTGGGCCGAGAAGCCCAATGTGGGCAAGCAAGGCGCACCCGTTTCTGGGTTCACATACGCCAACTGCACGGCGGCCTCTTTGGGGGTGCCCTTTTCAAGCGCATTCAAGGCTTCTCGCACGTCGACCCAGGGGTAGCGAATCTGCGGGTACGGCGCCCGTGCCGCTTGGCTCAGAGAGCCAAAGGGCACCAAGCCTGCGCGGCGGTATTTGGTTTGCGAAGCGTCCAAATCAGGGCTGGCATTTTGCGAAGGGCCTTCGATGGCGTAAGACGCTTCCATGCTGTAGACCATGGGCAAGTCCAAGGCATCCAGCCAAACCACGGGGCCCGTGCCTTCGTGGCCATGCTCGTGCCACAGGCCTGCAGGGGTGAGAATTAAATCACCTTTGTGCATGGGGCATTTTTCGCCTTGTACGGTGGTAAAGCCGCCTTCTCCCTCCACCACAAAGCGCACTGCGCTGGGTGTGTGACGGTGGTTGGGGGCTACTTCGCCGGGCAAAATCAGTTGCATGCCCACGTAAATGGTGGGCGTGGCCACCAGCTTTTCAATGCCATGGCCTGGGTTGCACAAGACCAAGACCCTGCGCTCGGCTTTCTCAATGGGCGTCAGTTCACCCGCACGCATCAGCTGTGGTCGGACGTCTTTGTAGTGCCACACAAAGGGCTGGGTGGCACGGGCCGGTTTGCCACGCGGCAGCAGGCCTCGCAATTGCGGCCACAGGGGCGCAATCGACAAGGCCGTCATGTCGGCAATGTAGTCGGCAGGCAGGTCTTCGAGGCGACCCAGGGTGTCAGCGTGGCGCGAGGGGTTCATGGTGTGCACAGTCCAGTTGGTGTGTTTTTAATAAGTATACATATTGATGTCAACTTCACAAGGCCTGTGTTCTGCGAGGCACAATCGACGCATGACAGATTTATTGAACGTTCAAAACCTCGTCAAACGCTTTGGTGACAACACCGTTGTGAACGATTTGTCGTTCCACATTGCCCCTGGCGAATGTTTGGGCGTGATTGGCCCCAACGGTGCAGGCAAGACCACCACCTTGCGCATGTGCTTAGGCCTGACCACGCCCGATGCGGGCAGCATGACCTACTTTGGCAACTTGCGCATGCCGCACGATGCGTTGGCCATCAAGTCGCGTTTGGGTGTGGTGGCGCAGATGGACACGCTCGACCCCGACTTCACGGCCGAAGAGAACCTCTTGGTGTACGGTCGCTATTTCGGCATGAAAGACCGTGAGATCAAAGCACGCATTGCGCCGCTCTTGGAATTTGGGGCTTTGACCAGCAAGGCCAAAGCCAAGCCGGGTGAATTGTCGGGCGGCATGAAGCGCCGCCTGAGTTTGTCACGTGCGCTGATCAACCATCCGCAAATGTTGTTGCTGGACGAGCCCACCACTGGCCTAGATCCACAAGCGCGTCATTTGATGTGGGAGCGATTGCAGATGTTGATGCAAGAGGGCAAGTCCATCTTGCTCACAACCCACTTCATGGACGAGGCTGAGCGTTTGTGTGATCGTTTGTTGGTGCTCGACCATGGGCAAAAAATTGCAGAAGGCAAGCCGCGCGATTTGATCTCGCAACACCTTGAGCCCGATGTGGTGGAAGTCTATGGTCAGGGGGCCTTGGCGTTGGCTGCGCCTGAATCGGCACTGCGACAACATGCTGCCCGCGTGGAGGTGAGCGGCGAAACGGTGTTTTTCTACACCGCCGAGGCACAGCCTTTGTTGATGGCTTTGCAGCACTGGCCGCACTTGCGCAGTTTGCACCGTCCCGCCAATTTGGAGGATTTGTTTTTGAAACTCACCGGTCGACAAATCAGGGAGAACGCATGATGAATTCGCACCCTGTGATCCCTTCTGTGTGGGCGCCGCCGCAACTCTCGATGCGCTGGTGGCCTGTGTTTTTGCGCAATCTTTTGGTGTGGCGCAAGTTGGCCATCCCCAGTTTGGTGGGCGGCATTGCCGAGCCGCTGATGTGGTTGGTGGCGTTCGGTTATGGCCTGGGGGCCTTGGTTGGCTCTGTCAACATGGGCGGCCAAGAAGTGCCCTACATTTTGTTTTTGGCCAGTGGCAGCATTTGCATGAGCGCCATGAACTCAGCATCTTTTGAAGCACTGTATTCGGCCTTCTCGCGCATGCACATGCAAAAAACGTGGGACGGCATCATGAATGCGCCTGTGCGACTTGACGATGTGGTGATGGCCGAAATGCTGTGGGCCTCGTACAAAGCCTTGTTCACCGTCACGGCCATTTTGGGTGTGATGCTGGCGCTGGGCATCAGCCACAGTTGGAAGTTGATTTTGGCATGGCCCGTTCTGTGGTTGGTGGGTGTCACTTTCAGTTGCATTGCCTTGATCTTCAATGCCCTGGCCAAAGGCTATGATTTTTTCACGTACTACTTCACCTTGTTCCTCACGCCCATGATGTTTTTGTCGGGCATTTATTTTCCGCGCACGCAACTGCCGGAATGGCTGCAAGTCATCACCTCTTACTTGCCCCTGACCGCTGCCATAGAAGTGGTGCGGCCTTTGTTTTTAGACCAGTGGCCACAACATTTTGTGGGCAACTTGTGTCTGCTGGTGGGTGTGGCGGCCAGTGCTTTTTGGCTGGCATTGGCTTTGACGCGCAAACGGTTCAGAGCGTGACGAAGCACCATCGGCTTTCAGTTTTTTCTCAACTTTTCATTTTCTAAATCATGATCATTCAAAAAGTAGGCATCATTGGCGCAGGCACCATGGGCAACGGCATTGCACAGGCCTGTGCAGTCGCTGGCATTCCTGTGGTGATGGTGGACATCTCTGAGGCGGCAGTGGCCAAGGGCATTGCCACAGTGTCGGGCAGCTTAGACCGTTTGCTGAAAAAAGAAAAAATCACGGAGGCCGATAAAGCTGCAGCGCTGGCCAACATTCAGGGCAGCACCCAGTACGAAGACTTGATGCATGCCGATCTGGTCATTGAAGCGGCCACCGAAAACCAAGACCTCAAAGTCAAAATTCTGAAGCAACTGGACGCGCTGTTGGCACCCGAGGTCATCATCGCTTCCAATACATCGTCTATTTCTATCACGCAGTTGGCGGCGGTCACGGCGCGTGCCGACCGTTTCATCGGCATGCACTTTTTCAACCCTGTGCCCATGATGGCGCTGGTGGAAATTATTCGTGGTTTGCAAACCAGCGATGCCACGCACGATGCAGTCCACGCATTGGCCACAGCATTGGGTAAAACGCCCATTACCGTGAAGAATGCGCCCGGCTTTGTGGTCAACCGTATTTTGGTGCCCATGATCAACGAAGCCTTGTTTGTGCTCTCCGAAGGTTTGGCAACACCGGACGACATTGATGCAGGCATGAAACTCGGATGCAACCAACCCATTGGCCCCTTGGCCTTGGCTGACATGATCGGCTTGGACGTGTGCCTGGCTGTGATGGAGGTTTACCTCAAAGAATTTGGGGATAGCAAATACCGTCCCTGCCCCTTGCTCAAAGAGTTGGTAGCCGCGGGTCGATTGGGCCGCAAAACTGGCCACGGTGTTTACCAATATTGATTTAGCGCAAGTGTTCGAGCAGCGCCGCTCTTTAATCTGCAAGCAAGGCTCTTTATGACAACGATTCATCCAGAAGGCAGCATCGACTTGGCGGTGCAGGGCAGCGTGTTGTTGATCGGTATCAACCGACCCAACAAGCGCAACGGCTTTACACCCAAGATGTACCGCGAATTGGGCGAAGCCTACACACGTCTAGACGACGATCCGGCTTTGCGTGTGGGTGTGTTGCACGCCATGGGCGAGCATTTCACCGCAGGACTTGATTTGCCCACCATTGCGCCGCTGATGCAACGCGGTGAAAAAGCCGTGCCGTTGGGCTTGGTCGACCCGCTCAATTTGGGCATGGAAGGCTATCGTCGGCGCACCAAACCCATGGTGGTGGCGGTGCAGGGCATCACCTATACCTTGGGCATTGAGTTGATGTTGGCGGCCGACATGGTGGTGGCCGCCGACAATTGCCGATTCTCGCAATTGGAAGTGAAGCGCGGCATCATGGCCACAGGCGGCGCCACCCTGCGCATGGCCGAACGTGCGGGCATGGGCAATGCCTTGTTGCATTTGCTCACGGGCGACGAGTTTGACAGCGCCGAAGCCTTGCGCTTGAATTTTGTGCAGCGCGTGGTCCCTGCGGGCGAACAATTGAGCGAGGCACTCAAGCTTGCACACGCCATTGCAGCGCAGGCACCCTTGGCCGTCGTGGCCACACGTCAAAGCGTTCTAAAAGCGGTGGAGCAAGGTCCGTTGGTGGCCATGCATGAATTCATTGCTGTGCAAAAAACACTCTCCAACAGCGAAGACGCCAAAGAGGGTGTGCAGTCTTTCATTGAAAAGCGTGCCGCGCGCTTTACTGGAAAATAGCATTGTGAAAATTGCGTTGCTCTCGGATATTCATGCCAATTTGCAAGCCTTGAACGCTTGCATGGCACATGCCAAGGCGCAAGGCATCGATCGTTGGGCGTTGTTGGGTGATTTGGTGGGCTATGGCGGCAACCCCAAAGAAGTCATGGACATTGCCATGCAATTGGCCGATGCGGGGGCCTGGATTCTGCAGGGCAACCACGATGAGATGGCGATCAAGCCGCCTGAAGGCGATGGCAGCATGGGCAGCAGCAGTGCACTGTGGACGCATGCACAACTGAGCGCAACACAGCTTGGATTTTTGAAGTCTCTTCCCTTCACGGCATTGTCTGGCCCCTTGTTGCTGGTGCACGCCAGTGCTTACGTGCCCGAGCGTTGGCACTATGTCGATTCAGAGCGTGCAGCCGATTTGTGTGCCGATCATGCCCTTCAAACCTACGATGCGCGGCATGTGGTGGTCGGGCATGTGCATCAACAATCTGTTTACTACCGCGGTACAGGCCACAGCATGATGCGGTTTGAACCCACGGCAGACGTGCCTGTGCCGATGCCTTCACATCGCCGTTGGGTGGCTACTGTGGGGTCTGTGGGGCAGCCTCGAGATCACAAGCCTGAAGCGATGTATGCCATCTATGACGACGTGGCAGGTCGCATGACGTTTCACCGCGTTGCTTATGACCATGCGTCTGCAGCCTTGGCGATCCGGGCCGCAGGCTTGCCAGAATTCTTTGCCGAACGATTGGCACAAGGGCGATGAAACTTTTAAATCCTGGCCATGTGATTGATGGCTTTGAAATCCAAGAATGCCTGCACGCAGGTGGCATGGCGCACATCTATACCGTTCAATACGCCGTGGGTGAAGGCGGTGCACGTCGTGAGTCTGAGTTTCCCATGGCCATGAAAATCCCGCGCATGACGGCAGGCGATGGTGCGGAGAACATTGTCAGTTTTGAAGTCGAGCATCAAATTTTGCCTGCAATTTCAGGTGCGAATGTGCCGCGCTTTGTGGCTGCGGGCGATTTGTCGCGCACGCCTTACTTGGTCATGGAGTATGTGCAGGGTTCAACCCTTGAAACGTGGGCCGACAATTTTCACAAAGAGACATTTCAGCCAGGCTTGCACGATCGCGCACTGGCCAGAATGGGGGCAGAGTTGGCACATGCTGTGCACAGCTTGCACAAACAAAATGTGTGTCACTTAGACCTCAAGCCTGCCAATGTGCTGATTCGGCCCAATGGCAAAGTGGTGCTGCTAGATTTTGGGCTGTCCTGCCATGCACATTTCCCCGATCTGCTGGCTGAAGAATTGCGCAAGGCCGTGGGCTCGCCGGCTTGGATTGCGCCCGAGCAAGTGGTGGGCGTGCGTGGCGATCCGCGTTCAGATATTTTTGCCATCGGTGTCATGCTGTATGAGTTGGCCACGAGCGAGTTGCCTTTTGGAGAGCCCGCCACCGCAGGTGGCTTGCGTCAGCGTTTGTGGATGGACCCTGTGCCGCCGCGCAAGCGCAACCCGCAAGTGCCTGAGTGGCTGCAAGAAGTCATTTTGAAATGCCTGCATCCCGAGGCCGCTAAGCGCTATCCGTCGGCTGCGCACCTGGCCATGGACTTGAGTAACCCCGATCAAATTCGCATCACTGAGCGCGGTCGTCAAATCAAGGGCATAGGTTTCAAAGAGCACTTGAAGCGTTGGCTCAAAGCGGCGGGCATGCACTACCAGCCTAGCCCTTTGCCTTCAAGACAAATCAAAGAGGTGCCCATCCTGATGGTGGCCTTGCCGCATGCCGATGTGAGTGATGCAACTTGGTACTCGTTGCGCGAGGCGGTAGACCGATCGTTGGGCATTCGACCGGGCGCACGTCTGGCCTGCGTCACCGTGATTTCTGCTGGTGACACCAGCAGTACCGAATCGGACAAGAGCGAAAGCAGTGTGCACCGCATGCATTTGTCGCGCATGCAGCAATGGTCCCAAGGGCTGGATTTGCATGACCATCAAATTTCTTTTCACGTTTTAGAGTCCGGTGATGTGGCGCATGCGTTGGTGAAATATGCGGAAGGCAACGAGGTCAGCATGATCATCATGGGCGCTGCCACCCACGGCTTGCAGATGCAGCGCTTTGTGGCCACGGTGCCCATCAAGGTGGCCATGGAGGCGCCGTGCACCGTTATTTTGGTGAAGCAAGATGTGCCGTTTGAATTTTTAGGATCCCTGCATGAAGAATGAAGTCCCGCAAGGGCCAGTCGAGTGGGACGCTAGCCATCCGTATGCCTCGCTCACGCCCGATGCCGTGCTTGACGCGTTGGCCGATATTGGTTTGATGGGCGATGGCCGCCTCACGGCACTCAGCTCCTACGAAAATCGCGTCTATCAAATTCAACTTGAAACCGAGCGTGCGCCTGCCCAAACCAATGGCACGCCTGTGCCGGACAGTGTGGTTGCCAAGTTTTACCGGCCTGGTCGGTGGACCGATGCGCAAATTCAAGAAGAGCACGACTTTGCCGCAGAACTGGTAACAGCCGAAGTGCCAGTGGTGCCACCTCTGAATTTGCAAGGGCATACTTTGCATCACAAACCTTTTGCGGGCAGTGATGCAAACGGCCTTTCACCCGGCCAAGCGTTTCAAGGATTTTCCTATTCAGTCAGTGAGCGCCGCGGCGGTCGGCCGCCCGAGTTGGACGACGACGAGGTATTGGAATGGATCGGCCGATTTTTGGCGCGCATTCATACCGTGGGCGCTGCCAAGCCATTTCACAACCGTCCATCACTCAGCATCGACACATTCATGCAAGAGCCCAAGGATTGGTTGTTTGCCAACAAAGCCATCCCCATGGAAGTCGAGCGCGCATGGCAAAACGCGTGGCAACAAGCCATGGACGTGATGCACGCCGCCGGCTTGGGTTCTGCGCATGGCAGCGATTGGCCGCATTTCCAAATGCTGCGTTTACATGGCGATTGTCACCCCGGTAATATTTTGTGGACACCTGCTGACTTGCCAGGCGGTGGTCCGCACTTCGTCGATTTAGACGATGCGCGCATGGGCCCTGCGGTCCAAGACTTGTGGATGCTCTTGTCGGGTGATCGCAAACAGCGCTCCGGTCAGCTCAGCATGTTGCTGGACGGGTATGAGCAAGTGCGTGACTTTGATCGACGCGAACTGGCCTTGATTGAGCCGCTGCGCACATTGCGCCTAGTGCATTACAGCGCATGGCTTGCACGTCGCTGGGACGATCCTATTTTCCCGATTAACTTTCCTTGGTTTGGTACGCCAGACTATTGGCGCGGGCAAGTTCAAATGTTGGAAGAACAGATTGAACAAATGCAGGAGCCTCTGTTGGCGGTCTAAGCAGACATGAAAAGGCCGCCCGAAGGCGGCTTTTTCATTGAAATGCCAAAGGTTTAAATTGAATTAAACCAACAAGGCATTCACACGGCGCACATAAGCCGCTGGATCTTCTGGCATGCCGCCTTCAGCCAGCAAGGCTTGGTCAAACAAAATGTTGGCCAAATCGTGGAAGTGCACAGAGCCTTCGAGCTTCTTCACCAAAGCATGCTCGGGATTCACTTCCAATACAGGCTTAGATTCAGGCGCTTGCTGACCCGCTTGCTTCAGCATGCGCGCCAACTGCATGCTCATGCCGTTGTCGGTCACCACCAAACATGCAGGTGAGTCCACCAAGCGGCTGGTCACGCGCACGTCTTCTGCCTTGTCTTTCAAAGCTTCTTTCAGTTTGGCCAACAAAGGCTTGAAGGTTTCGGCGGCTTCTTCAGCGGCTTTCTTTTCTTCTTCGTCTTGCAAGCTGCCCAAGTCAAAGGCGCCTTTGGCCACGCTTTGCATGGGGGTGCCATCAAACTCGTGCATGAAGTTCAGAGCCCACTCGTCCACGCGGTCGGTCATGAGCAAAACTTCGATGCCCTTCTTCTTGAACACTTCCAACTGAGGACTGTGTTTGGCCGCGGCCAATGTGTCGGCGGTGATGTAGTAGATGGCTTCTTGGCCTTCTTTCATGCGTGCTTTGTAGTCGGCCAAGGACACGCTCACTTCATCGGAGGATGTCGAAGCAAAGCGCAGGAGTTTGGCCAAGCGCTCGCGGTTGCCAAAGTCTTCACCCAAGCCTTCTTTGAGCACAGCACCAAACTCTTTGTAGAAGCGGGTGTACTGGCCTTGCTTGGCTTTGTCCTCTTCGCTCACCACATCGGTCACGCCGTCTTCAGAAGCCGCAGGTGCTTCATTGTGTTTGGCCAAGTCTTCGAGCATGGACAAGACACGCTTGGTGCAGCCTTCGCGAATGGCTTTGACGTCGCGGCTTTCTTGCAGCAACTCGCGGCTTACGTTCAAGGGCAAATCGGCAGAGTCCACCACGCCTTTCACAAAGCGCAAGTAGCTGGGCATGAGGGCTTCAGCATCGTCCATGATAAAGACGCGCTTGACGTACAACTTGATGCCCGCTTTTTTGTCGCGGTTCCACAAGTCTTGGGGCGCTTGCGAAGGAATGTACAAAAGTTGTGTGTACTCGGTGCTGCCTTCCACACGGTTGTGCGTCCAAGTGAGGGGCTCGGCAAAGTCTTTGCTGATTTGTTGGTAGAAGTCTTTGTACTGTTCGTCGGTCACGTCTTTCTTGGGGCGTGTCCACAAAGCAGTGGCTTTGTTGATGGCTTCCCATTCACCCGTCTTGACCATGCTGCCGGGTTGACGGCCTTCGCTTTCGTCTTTGCCAATCAGTTCGCCATCTTGCCACTCTTCTTTTTCCATCAAGATGGGCAAGCTGATGTGGTCGGAATATTTGCCAACGATCTCTTTTAATTTCCAAGCGTTGGCGTATTGCAATGCGTCTTCGCGCAGGTGCAAGATGATACTGGTGCCGCGATTTGCACGGTCGATGTTTTCGACCTCAAAGTCGCCGGTGCCGCCACTGATCCAGCGCACGCCGTCGGAGGTGGGCGCGCCTGCGCGGCGTGTTTCAACGGTGATCTTGTCGGCCACAATGAAGCCAGAGTAAAAGCCCACACCAAACTGGCCAATCAGTTGCGCATCTGACTTTTGATCACCAGACAGTTTGCTCATGAAGTCTTTGGTGCCGCTCTTGGCAATGGTGCCCAAGTTGTCAATGGCCTCTTGCGCGGTCATGCCAATGCCATTGTCGGCAATGGTCAGGGTTTTGGCGTCGGTGTCAAAAGACAAACGCACTTCCAGGTCGGTTTGGTTTTCGTACAGTGCGTCGTTGTTGAGGGCTTCAAAGCGCAACTTATCGCACGCATCGGACGCATTGGAGACCAATTCGCGGACAAAAATTTCGGGGTTGGAATACAGCGAGTGGGTTACCAAGTGCAACAGTTGGGCCACTTCGGCTTGAAAGGAATGGGTCTTTTTTGTCATTTTCAAATCTACACAAGTCAATTACAAAAGAAAAAATGCGCGCGCACCACAAGGGCAAGCTCAGGGCCGCGGTGGCCCACCATCCCTCAAATTGGGGATGGGGTTGAAGATTTCAAGAGGTGCTGCGGCTTAGCGTGCCTGCGCGCCGACTTCTTTGTTCCAGCGGTCGAGCAGGCGTTTGCGTTCGGCTGCTTTGCCGTATTTTTCAAAGTCGTACTTGATCAAACGCACAGCATCCAGCGTCGGAATGCGTGGGTCGGGTTTGAAAGTTTTGTTGGCAGGGAATTGCAAACTGCCCGCAAGGCCACCAATTTTTTGACCCTCTGCGCTCATCAACCAGTCGTAGTATTGTTTGGCCGCTTCGGGGTTGCGCGAGCCCTTGATCAAGGCGATGCCGCCAATTTCATAGCTGGTGCCCTCGCAAGGTGCGCCCGATTGCACCGGGTATTTGTTGTGCTTCCAAAGGTCAAAACCAAACATGAAGCTGATGCCAACAGCCACTTCGCCTTTGGCCACGTTGGGTGCTTGGGCTGTGCCACTGCGCGTGTATTGCGTGACGTTCTGGTTCAGCTTTTTCATGTATTCAAATGCCGCGTCCTCACCCATCAACTGCACCAAGCCCGCCAAGATGGTGTAGGCCGTACCACTGGATGCGGGATGAGAAATTTCGACCTCGCCCTTGTAAATGGGTTTGATCACGTCGGCCCAACATTGAGGGACTGGCAGATTTTTCTTTTTCAGAAGCTCGGTGTTCCAGCCAAAGCCAATGGCGCTGGTGTAGAAGCCGCCCACTTTGTTGTCGGTCATGGCATATTGGCGCACGCTCCAGCCATACAGGTCATTGATGTAGCTTGGGCGATACGGTGTAAGCAGACCCATTTCGGCAGCTTGCAAAAATGGATCACCCGTGCCACCCCACCAAATGTCGGTTTTGGGGTTGGCCGCTTCCGCGCGAATTTGCGCCAAGGCTTCGCCAGTGGCTTTGCGGGTTTGCAACACCGTCACGCCTGTGGCCTTGGTGAAGGCTTGTGCGGCCATCTCGCACCAGCTTTGGTCGGTACTGCAAATGGCATTGACGGTGGCGGCTTGCGCGGTACAGGCGAGCGCGCTGACGGCTGCCAGCAAAGTGAGGCCGCGTTGGAAAGTGTGCATCAATGTGTGTTTCATGAGGGGCTTCATTGTGTGAGATGACTTAAAAAGATTCTTTGGGACCCAGGTAGCGCCATTGCCCCACAGGCAATGCGCCCAAATGCACGCGACCCATGCGGATGCGTTTCAGGCCAACCACCTTCAGACCCACTTGTTCGCACATGCGGCGGATTTGACGCTTCTTGCCTTCTTTCAAGACAAAGCGAAGTTGTTCTGGGTTTTGCCATTCCACTTGCGCGGGCTTCAAAGGCTTGCCATCCAGGCTCAAGCCATGCCGAAGCCTCTGCATTTGTGCCGCAGGAAAGTGCGCCTGCACATTGACGGCAATGTCGCCTTGCGGGCCGGCACACGTGACGCGTACCAAATACTCTTTCTCCATGTCCGAGTCTTCACCAATCAATTGGCGTGCCACGCGGCCATCTTGTGTCATCACCAACAGGCCGACCGAGTCAATGTCCAAGCGGCCAGCGGGTGCAAGGCCTTTGAATTGTGTGGGACTGAAACGAATGCGCGTGGTGTCACCTGACCATTGGTTGCGCGCCTGAAACAGCACCATGGCGGGCTCGTGGCCGTCTTCAGCTTGCCCGCTGACATAACCCATGGGTTTGTGCAGCAACACCGTCACCTGTTGTTCTTGCTGAGCTTGCGCAGCCCGCTCGACCGTGATGCGATCGGCCGAGCCCACTTGCATGCCCATTTCGGCCACCGTGCCATTGACCAAGACCCAGCCTTGCTCAATCCAGGCATCGGCTTCGCGGCGCGAGCACAGACCCATTTCGGCCATGCGTTTGTTCAAGCGCACGGTGGTGGCGCCCGAAGCACTGGGGTGCGCTGCAGAAACAGCGTTGGCGGGCCTTGGTGCTCGGGTGAAAGTGGGTTTTGCAGGTGGCTGGTTCATAAAGCTTTTTCTTTGACCTGATTGTCTCTGTTTCTGCGGTCAATCATGCGGGTTCGAAGGCCGTGCAGATCCAAAATTCTCAAACCACCATATTCCACTCGAATCAGCTCTTCCTCTTGCAGATGGATCAGAGCCTCGTTCACTCGCTGGCGTGACAGGCCCACCAAGTAAGCCAGTTCTTGTTGGGTGATGCGCAGCAAATCACCCACGCCAGAGAACAGCACAGGATTGAACAAAGCGGCCAAGTTGCGCGCCACCCGCAAATCGGGATTGTTCAAGCGGTCAAACTCGCGGGCCGCGATGAACTGACCCAGTCGCTCATTCAACTGGTTCATGACAAAGCGGTTAAAGCCCAGCGAGTTGTCGATGAGCCAGTGAAACGTTTCCAGTGGCAAACCCGCCACCACACTGGCGCGCAGGGCTTGTATGTTGTAGCGATAGACCTCGCGTTTTAAAGCAGTGCCTTCACCAAACCAACCACCAGGCGGCACACCCGTAAAGGTCATGGTCTGGCCATCTTCGTTGTCGCTGCTCATTTTCAACAGGCCCGACACCGTGCCAAACCAATAGGTCACGGGGCGCCCCACGCGGCACACAAAATCGCCTTTTTCTGCATCACCTACTCGCAAAGCATTGATGGCACGCTCTCGCTCCTTGGCCAGCAACAGGGGCAACCAAGGAATGTTGTCCAATTCCGCGTCGGTGGGCGGTCGTCTTCTTTGATGCAGGTCAGTTTTCATGTCAAGTTGCTGTAAGACGTTGATAATCCTAGGGAAAATCCTAGGTGGGTCGACCCTGTAATTGTCGTCGAAACGACAACTTGGCGTCAAATGGAAGTCTAGCATCCGTGCCAAGAACTCAACAAGTCTCTCTTTTTTGGACGAGACGGCGAACCCTCAAGGACCCGTATGCAAACGACGTTTCCACGATTGCTTCTTCAGCACGCAGCTGAGCGCCCTCACGCGCCTGCCATGCGCGAGAAAGAATATGGCATTTGGCAATCCATCACTTGGCAGGACATGGCCGACATGGTCAAGCACATGGCGTGCGGTCTGCACCAAGCCGGATTGCAACGTGGTGAGCACATGGTGGTGGTGGGTTCTAACCGCCCCCGTCTTTACGCCACGATGCTGGCTGCGCAATCGTTGGGCGCCATTCCTGTGCCCTTGTACCAGGATGCGGTGGCAGCCGAATGCGTGTTCCCCATGACCAATGCCGAAGTGCGTTTGTGCGTGGTGGAAGACCAAGAACAAGTCGACAAAATGCTGGAAGTGCGTGAGTCGTATCCAGCACTGGCACACATCTATTTTGACGATCCACGTGGCTTGCGCAAATACGATGAGCCAGGCTTGGGCTCTGTCGACGAACTCTTGGCGGCAGGCGCGGTCTTCTCCAAACAGCACCTGGATTTTTACAAAGAGCAGGTTGCAATGGGGGTCAAAGAAGATGTGGCCGCCATGTTTTTCACCTCTGGCACCACGGGCAATCCAAAAGGCGTGGTGCACACGCACAGCACCTTGATTGACCGCGCGCAAGCGGGCGCAGAGTTTGATCACCTCACAGCCAACGAAGACGTGCTGGCCTATTTGCCACCCGCTTGGATTGGTCAAAATATTTTCAGCTACGCGCAGTGGCTGGTGGCTGGGTATGTGGTCAATTGCCCTGAGTCGGCTGCCACTGTCACCATCGACTTGAAAGAAATTGGCCCAACGTATTACTTCGCACCGCCTCGGGTGTTTGAAGGCATGCTGACCAGTGTCAGCATTCGGATGGAAGATGCCAGCAGTTTCAAGCGCAACCTGTACAAATATTTCATGCGCTTGGCCAAACAGGTTGGCCCCAAACGCATGGATGGCGAGTCCATTGGTCTGTTCAACAGCCTGATGTATGGCTTGGGCAATTTGTTGGTCTATGGGCCATTGCGCAACAACCTAGGCTTTAGCCGTGTGCGAGTCGCTTACACCGCTGGTGAAGCCATTGGTCCCGATTTGTTCACCTTCTACCGCTCCATTGGCGTGAACTTGAAGCAGTTGTACGGCTCTACCGAAACGGCGGTGTTTGTGTGCTTGCAACCCGACAACCAAGCACGCGCCGATACGGTGGGCGTGCCTTGCCGAGGTGTCGAAATCAAAGTGGCCGACAACGGCGAGATTTTGGTGAAGTCGCCAGGCTTGCTCAAAGGCTATTACAAAAACCCAGAAGCCACAGCCGAAGTGCTGACAGCCGATGGCTGGTACCACACCAGCGATGCGGGTTTCTTAGACAGCCACGGGCATCTCAAAATCATCGACCGCGTGAAAGACGTGGGCCGCATCAAAGGTGGCAGCAACAACGGCGCCATGTTTGCACCCAAGTATGTCGAGAACAAACTCAAGTTCTTCCCGCACATCAAAGAAGTGGTGGCCTATGGCGACCAGCGCGAAAAAGTGTGCGTCATGATCAACATCGACTTTGATGCAGTGGGCAACTGGGCCGAGCGCCGCAACTTGCCTTACGCGGGCTATACCGACTTGGCACAGAAGCCCGAAGTCTACGAACTCATCAGAGACTGCGTGGAGCAAGTCAATGCCGATTTGGCCGAAGATGATTTGCTGGCGGGTAGCCAGGTCAGTCGCTTCTTGGTTTTGCACAAAGAACTCGACGCAGACGACGGCGAACTCACGCGCACCAACAAGGTTCGCCGCGGTTTCATTGCCGAGAAATACCAGCCGCTGGTTGACGCTTTGTATGGCGGGCTGATCACCCAGTTCATCGAAACGGTTGTGAAGTTTGAAGACGGTCGCACTGGCAGTGTCAGTGCCACGCTCAAAATTTCAGATGCCAAAACATTTGCCCCTGTGAAGGCTGCAGCATGACAAAACAAATTGGTGACGTGATCCTAGACGTCCAAAATATCAGCCTCCGATTTGGCGGCGTGAAGGCCTTGACCGACATTTCTTTCAATGTGAAAGAACACGAAATTCGCGCCATCATCGGCCCCAACGGCGCCGGTAAAAGCTCCATGCTCAACTGCATCAACGGTGTGTACACACCGCAAGAGGGCAGCATCACTTTCCGCGGTCAAACTTTTGACCACATGAACAGCCGTCAAGTGGCCGAGATGGGCGTGGCCCGCACCTTCCAAAACTTGGCCTTGTTCAAAGGCATGAGCGTGATCGACAACATCATGACGGGCCGCAACTTGCGCATGAAGAGCAACATCTTGATGCAAGCCTTGCGCATTGGCCCTGCCGAAAATGAAGAGATCAAACACCGTGAGCGGGTGGAAGAGATCATCGACTTTTTGGAAATTCAAGCCTTCCGCAAAACACCCGTGGGCCAGTTGCCTTACGGTTTGCAAAAGCGCGTCGACTTAGGCCGTGCGTTGGCCATGGAGCCGCAAGTGTTGCTGCTCGACGAGCCCATGGCCGGCATGAACGTCGAAGAAAAACAAGACATGTGCCGCTTCATTTTGGATGTGAATGACGAGTTTGGCTGCACCATCGTTTTGATTGAGCACGACATGGGCGTGGTGATGGACATTTCAGATCGCGTGGTGGTGCTCGACTACGGCAAAAAAATTGGCGACGGCACACCCGAAGAAGTTCGCAACAACGAAGAAGTGATCAGCGCCTATTTGGGCACGTCACACTAAGCACAAGGACATCAAAATGGGATTTTTTCTAGAAACCTTGATTGGCGGCCTGATGGCCGGCATGTTGTACTCCTTGGTGGCACTGGGCTTTGTGCTCATTTACAAAGCCTCGGGTGTGTTTAACTTTGCGCAGGGCGCCATGGTGCTGTTTGCGGCATTGGCCATGGCACGCTTTGCCGAATGGGTGCCTGTGTATGCCGGCATCACCAACCCAGTGGCTGGCAACCTCATTGCGTTTGCGCTTGCCGCCGCCGTGATGTTCGTGGTGGCTTGGGTCATTGAGTTTTTGGTGTTGCGTCATTTGGTGAACCAAGAGGGCACCACCTTGCTGATGGCCACCTTGGGCATTACCTATTTCCTCGATGGTGTGGGCCAAACTATTTTTGGCAGTGACATTTACAAAATTGACATTGGCATGCCCAAGGAGCCTTTAATGGCTTTTGAAAAAGCCTTTGAGGGCGGCATCATGATCAACCAAGAAGACATGGTGGCCGCAGCCATTGCCGCTGTGTTGGTGGCTGGCCTCAGTGTCTTTTTCCAAAAAACCACCACCGGCCGCGCATTGCGCGCTGTGGCAGATGACCACCAGGCTGCGCAGTCGATTGGCATCCCCTTGAACCGCATTTGGGTCATTGTGTGGTGCGTCGCTGGCATTGTGGCCTTGGTGGCCGGCATGATTTGGGGTTCTAAATTGGGCGTGCAATTCTCTTTGTCTACAGTGGCCTTGCGCGCCTTGCCCGTGGTCATTTTGGGCGGCCTGACGTCTGTTCCCGGCGCCATCATTGGCGGCTTGATCATTGGTGTGGGCGAGAAATTGTCTGAAGTTTTCTTGGGCCCTTATGTGGGCGGCGGCATTGAAATTTGGTTTGCATATGTGCTGGCCTTGGGTTTCTTGCTCGTCCGTCCTCAAGGTTTGTTTGGTGAAAAGATCATCGATCGCGTTTGAAGCAAAAAGTCGACCCCGCCACCTAACAATCACGATCGCAGAAAGAATTTATGTTTTACAGAGAAAACGGTCAATTCAAAACCAGCTACCAAGCTGACCAGCAAATTTTCCCCATTGCGCAAGACCGTTGGGGCGTGTTGCTCATTGTCGCCTTCGCTTTTCTTGCGGTGCCTTTTTTGGCCGACGAGTACATGATGCGCGCCATTTTGATCCCCTTCCTCATCTTGTCATTGGCCGCTTTGGGCGTGAATATATTGGTCGGTTATTGCGGGCAAATTTCTTTGGGCTCTGGCGCTTTCATGGCGGTGGGGGCCTATGCGGCATTCAACTGCTGGGTTCGCCTTGAAGGCATTCCTTTGGTGGCCGCCTTGCTGGTGGGTGGTTTCTTTGCTACTTTGGTGGGTATCTTTTTTGGCATTCCCAGTTTGCGTGTGAAGGGCTTGTACCTGTCTGTGGCCACATTGGCGGCGCAATTTTTCTGCGACTGGGCTTTTCTTCGCATCAAATGGTTCACCAATGATTCGGCGTCTGGCACGGCTTCTGTGGCCAACCTCACAGCCTTTGGCTTTGACGTCGTCACACCTTTGCAAAAATATATTTTCTGCTTGAGTGTGTTGGTGGTGTTTGGCGTGTTGGCCAAAAATTTGGTGCGCGGTGCCATTGGTCGTGAATGGATGGCCATCCGCGACATGGACGTGGCCGCTGCCGTCATTGGAATTCGCCCCATGTACGCCAAGCTCAGCGCGTTTGCTGTGAGCTCTTTCATTGTGGGCGTGGCGGGTGCTTTGTGGGCCTTCGTTCACTTGGGCTCATGGGAGCCGGCCGCGTTCTCGGTTGACCGCTCTTTCCAGTTGTTGTTCATGGTGATTCTGGGTGGCATGGGCTCGATCATGGGCAGCTTCTTTGGCGCCGCATTCATTGTCATTTTGCCGATTGCCATCAATTTGATTCTGCCGGTGCTGGGCTCTTTGGTGGGAGTGGAGGTCAGCACTGCGGCCCTGACCCATGCCGAGCAAATTATTTTTGGTGCTTTGATTGTTTGGTTTTTGATTGTCGAGCCCCATGGCTTGGCCAAGTTGTGGAGCGTCGGCAAGCAAAAGTTGCGTGTCTGGCCGTTCCCTCACTGATCGCTTTGGCGCTCAATTGCAAAGTTTTTTCACTGCTTCTTTTAATTTTTTCAACAGGAGACAAACCATGAAGCTTCGTCAACTCGTTCTTGCTGCATCGGTGGTGGCTGCGGCTACTTCCAGCGCGTTGGTCAGCACGGCTGCCTACGCACAAGCCAAAGAACAATTCTTTCCCGTGCTGCCCTACCGTACAGGTGCCTACGCGCCCAACGGTGTGCCATGGGCCAACGGTTACGCCGATTATTTGAAACTGATCAACGCCCGTGATGGCGGCATCAACGGTGTCAAGATCAGCTTTGAAGAGTGCGACACAGCTTACGCCACAGACCGCGGCGTTGAGTGCTATGAGCGCCTGAAGGGCAAAGCAAAGGGCAGCGTGTTCCAGCCCTTGTCAACCGGCATCACATTTGCATTGACAGAAAAAGCACCGACCGACAAAAACCCATTGATCACTGGCGGCTACGGTCGTTCAGAGTCCAGTGATGGTGGTGTGTTCAAGTGGAACTTCCCCTTGATGGGTACTTACTGGTCAGGCGCTGACATCATCATGCAGCACCTTACCAAAAAGGAAAACGGCAACTTGAAAGGCAAAAAAATTGCCTTGGTTTACCACGACAGCCCTTACGGCAAAGAGCCTATTCCGTTGTTGCAAGAGCGCGCCAAGATGCAAGGCTTTGACTTGCAGTTGTTGCCCGTGACAGCACCAGGCGTTGAGCAAAAAGCCACCTGGTTGCAAATTCGCCAAGCCCGTCCCGATTACGTGTTGTTGTGGGGCTGGGGTGTGATGAACTCTGCTGCTTTGAAAGAAGCGGTGGCCACAGGTTATCCCCGCGACAAAATGTACGGCGTGTGGTGGTCTGCCGCTGAACCCGACGTGAAAGACGTGGGTGAAGCCGCCAAGGGTTACTCTGGCTTGGTGGCCACTGGCCCTGGCGGTAAAGTGCTCGAGGACATCAAAAAGCACGTGCATGATAAAAAACAAGGGACAGGTCCTGCAGACGAAGTGGGCAGCACTTTGTACAACCGTGGATTGGTCAGTGCGGCCTTGGCGGTTGAAGGCGTGCGTGCAGCCCAAGACCGTTACGGCAAAGGCAAAGTGGTCACAGGTGACCAAATCCGCTGGGGCTTGGAGAACCTGAACATGGACGACAAAGCATTGAAGAAATTGGGTCTTGACACCGTCATGAAGCCCCTGAGCACGTCTTGCTTAGACCACGAAGGTTCACGTACAGCCCGTTTGCACACCTGGGACGGCAAGAAGTGGAACTACAGCTCTGACTGGATCGAAGCCGACACCTCCATCATCAAGCCGCTCGTGAAGCAGTTTGCTGACAAATACGCGGCAGAGAAAAAACTGACACGTCGCACACCTGCGGATTGCCAGTCTTAATCTGACACAAGATCGGGCGGCAGTTGAGACATTGCCGCCCCTCTTCTTCAAACTTGCGTGCAGGTTTGAAGTGGAGTTTCAAATTCATTGAGCAGGGTCATCATGGACGCTAAAAATATTGTTCTCAACGTCAACGGCATTGAAGTCATTTACAACCATGTCATCTTGGTTTTAAAAGGTGTCTCCTTGCAAGTGCCGCAAGGCAGCATTGTGGCTTTGCTGGGCGGTAATGGCGCTGGCAAAACCACCACATTGCGAGCGGTGTCCAACTTGCTGCAAGGTGAGCGAGGCGCCGTGACCAAGGGCTCGATTGAACTGCGCGGCGAGCGCATTGAAAACTTGTCGCCCGCCGATTTAGTCCAGCGCGGCGTGGTGCAGGTCATGGAAGGCCGGCACTGTTTTGCGCACTTGACCATCGAAGAGAATTTGCTCACGGGTGCTTACACGCGCTCTGACAAGGGTGAGATTGCGGCCAATTTGGACAAGGTCTACACCTATTTCCCACGCCTCAAAACACGTCGCACCTCACAGGCTGCCTACACCTCCGGTGGCGAGCAACAAATGTGTGCGATTGGCCGTGCCATCATGACCAACCCCAGCATGGTGTTGCTTGACGAACCGTCCATGGGCTTGGCGCCACAAATTGTGGAGGAGGTGTTCAACATCGTGCGCGACTTGAACACCAAAGAAAAAGTCACGTTCTTGTTGGCCGAACAAAATACCAACATGGCCCTCAAATATTCAGACTATGGCTACATCATGGAAAGTGGCCGCATTGTGATGGACGGTGCTGCACAGGACTTGGCCAGCAATGAGGACGTTAAAGAGTTTTACCTTGGCATGGGCGGTGGCGAGCGCAAGAGCTTCAAAGACGTCAAGAGCTACAAACGTCGCAAGCGCTGGTTGGCTTAATTTTTCCAAACACATTCAAAGGATTTTTATGAATACGCACCTTGATGCATTGGAAACGCGCGCCCCTGCAGAACGCGAAGCGGCATTGTTTGCGGCCTTGCCCGCCCAAATCGTGCATGCTCAAAAAAATGCACCTGCTTTTGCGGACGCACTCAAAGGAATCAACGCAGCAGACATCACTTCCCGCGCAGCTTTGGCCGCATTGCCAGTGGTTCGCAAATACGAACTGTTGGAAAGACAAAAAGCCTCACGTGCTGCAGGTCACAGTGTGTTCGGTGGGTTCAGTGCCATTGCTTTTGGCAAAAACATGCCACGTGTTTTCTCAAGCCCTGGCCCGATCTACGAACCAGAAGGTTCGCGCGCCGATTACTGGCGCATGGCCCGCGCCATTGCAGCCGCCGGTTTCAAATCGGGTGAGTTGATTCACAACTGCTTCAGCTACCACTTTACGCCTGCGGGCTCGATGATGGAAACAGGTGCCCACGCTTTGGGTTGCACCGTGTTCCCCGGCGGCATTGGCCAAACCGAGCAACAAGTTCAGGCCATGGCTGAATTGCAGCCCGCGGGTTACATCGGCACCCCCAGCTTCTTGAAAATCATCATCGAAAAAGCCGCCGAAATGGGCGTGCCCCTGCCGTCAGTCAAAAAGGCGTTGGTGTCGGGCGAAGCCTTTCCGCCCAGCCTGCGCGATTGGATGTCCGAGCGTGGTGTCAACGCCTACCAGTGCTATGCCACCGCCGATGTGGGCTTGATTGCATACGAAACCAGCGCCCGTCAGGGCTTGATCGTCGATGAGGGCGTGCTCGTAGAAATCGTGCGTCCAGGTACCGGCGATCCCGTGTCAGAGGGGGAAGTGGGTGAGTTGGTCATCACCAGCCTGAACCCTGACTATCCCTTGATTCGATTCGGTACGGGTGATTTGTCGGCCATCTTGAGCGGTCCCTGCCCGACGGGTCGCACCAACCAGCGCATCAAGGGCTGGATGGGGCGTGCCGATCAAACCACCAAAGTGCGCGGCATGTTTGTCCATCCCGGCCAAGTTGCTGACGTGGTGAAACGTTTCCCGGCGGCCCTCAAAGCGCGTTTGGTGGTGCAAGGGGAAATGGCCAACGACAGCATGGCACTGCACGTCGAAACCCAGGCCGCAGGCCAGGGCCAGGACGAGGCTGAACTCAAAGCCCAAATTGCAGAGGCCATTCGCGACATCACCAAGCTGCGCAGCGATGTCCATTTGGTCGCGCCGGGTACCCTGGCCAACGATGGCAAAGTGATTGAGGACGCACGCAACTATCAATGAGGCTTGGCATTCGTGCCAATGTCCAGCTACACTAGAAAGTCTAGAACAGGAGATCAGAATGAAACGTTTGCTCGTGATTGCAGCTGCGGCGCTCAGCCTTGTGGCGCAAGCTCAAAATTACCCAGGCTCAAAGCCAATTTCCATCGTGGTGCCTTTTGCCGCAGGCGGCCCTACCGACAAGGTGGCGCGTGACTTGGCGGTTGCCATGGCCAAGACCTTGCCGGGTGGCAATTTCGTGGTCGAAAACGTGGCCGGCGCAGGCGGCACCATTGGCGCAGGCAAAATTGCCCGTGCCAACCCCGATGGCCACTCATTGTTGTTGTTCCACATTGGCATGGCGGCCACCCCCGCTTTGTACCGCAAGCTGTCGTACAAGCCTTTGGAAGATTTTGAATTTTTGGGCATGGTCAATGATGTGCCCATGACCTTGATTGGCAAGCCCCAGTTGCCAGCCAACACCTACCGCGACTTTGAAAACTACATCCGTGCCAATGCCGGTAAGTTGAACATTGCCCACGCAGGTTTGGGTTCTGCCTCCCACATCTGTGGCATGTTGTGGCAATCACAACTGCAGTCCAAAGATGCCATGACCACCATTCCCTTTGGTGGTACAGCGCCAGCCATGAATGCCTTGGTGGGCGGTCAGGTTGACGTCATGTGCGACCAGACCACCAACACCACCGGCCAAATTGAATCTGGCCGCGTGAAGGCCTTTGCTGTGACCACGGCCAAACCTTTGTCAGACCACAAATTGCTGAAGTACTACCCTTCATTGCAAGAGATGGGCATGAAAGGTTTTGACCTCACCATCTGGCATGGTCTGTATGCACCCAAAGGCACACCGGCTGCCATTACCAAGGCGCTGAACGATGCCCTGAAAAAAGCGCTCAAAGACCCCGAGTTCATCAAGAAACAAGAAGGCTTGGGCGCGTTGGTGGTCACAGACAAGCGTGTGGAACCTGCTGAGCACAAAAAGTTTGTGGCTGCCGAGATTCAAAAAATCAAAGTGGCTGTCGACGCCAGTGGCAAGTACGCAGACTAATCGCTGTACGCCAGACACAAAAAAACCGCTGCGAGGCGGTTTTTTTGTGTCCAAACTTTAAGGCAATGACCTTGCCGCCCCCAACAATGCCGGAGACTCTGCTGCGTTGATCACCCACACAGGAATGTCTTGAAGGTAGGTTTTGAAACGGCCTTTGGCTTCAAAGCGCGCGCGGAAGTTGGATGTTTCAAACCAACCCAACCATCGCGGCACAATTCCACCGCCCAAATAGACGCCGCCACGCGCGCCCAAAGTCAGCGCCAAATCGCCTGCCACAGAACCCAAAAACCCAGCAAACATGTTGATGCTTTGCATTGCCAAGGGGTCTTTGTCTTGCAATGCCCACGCGGTAATCTCTGCCGCACCCGCCACGTCCACAGGCGCTTCTTTGTGCAATTGACGCAGAGCCAAATACAAATCGACCAGGCCTTGACCCGACAACACGCGCTCGGCGGACACATGGCCGTAGCGTTGTCGGATCAATTCGATCACGCGGTACTCGGTGTCATTTTGTGCAGCCAAGGTCACATGGCCACCTTCGCCTGCAATGGGCACCCAGTGGTCGTCTGCATCGGTGGGCAACAAGCCTGAGACGCCCAAGCCGGTGCCCGCACCAATCAGTGCTTTAGGCGAAAAAGGCTGCGCTGTTTGGCCGCCCACTTGAACCAATTGCGAACTGGGAATGGAGGGCAGTGCCAGCGCCAGTGCGGTGAAGTCATTGATGACATTCAACTGGCTTAAACCCAAATTGCGCTGCATCTCTGAAATGGAGAAAGACCAATGGTGATTGGTCATGCGAATCACATCACCTGTGATGGGATTGGCAATGCCCAATGCACCGACGCGCGGCATGGGCAAGTTTTTTAATTCGAGGTAAGCACGGATGGCGGCTTCCAGCGTGTCGTGTGCCGCACAAGGCAAGACCAGCACGTGCTCGATGCCTGAGTGCGCGCTGGCTTGCCATCCAAACCGGGCGTTGGTGCCGCCCACATCTCCCAATAAACGCGGAAACGTTTCAGTCACAAATCAAATCTTCAAATGGCTTAATTGACGAACTGCTCTGAGCCCACAATGCCCAGCTTGTTCAGTCCGATGCGTTGTGCGCTGGCCATCACCAAAGCCACAGACTCGTACTTTGCCTTCGCATGCGAGCGGATGTGCAGTTCTGGCTGAGGTTGAATGGCGGAAGCTTCCAGCAGTTTGCTTTCCAAATCGGCACGTCCTGTGACGGGCTTGCCGTTCCAGTTGATCACGCTGTTGGCGTCTACGTCAATCTTGATCACCACAGGTTCCACTTTTTTGGTGGGCGGGCTAGAGACTGGCATGTCTAAATTCACAGAATGCAGTTGCGCTGGAATGGTAATGATCAACATGATCAGCAGCACCAACATCACGTCAATCAATGGCGTGGTGTTGATTTCCATCATGACTTCTGGCTCGTCGCTGCCAGAGCCTGAACCGACGTTCATACCCATGATCTTGTTCCTTTATTGTGGTTCAGTGATGAACCCGACCTTGGTGATGCCGGCGCGTTGTACCGCATACATCACGCGGCCCACGGACTCAAAGTCGCTTTTGCCATCGCCCCGGATCTGAACTTCAGGCTGGGGTTTCATGACCGCAAACTTCTTCATGCGCTGCAGCAGGTCGTCTGAATTTTTAATGGGTGTGTCGTACAAGAAGATCTTGCCCTTCACATCCACAGAGATGATCACGTTTTCTGGCTTGGTCTCCCGCACCATGTTTTTCTCTTTGGGCAAGTCCACCTTGATGGACGTTGTCACCACCGGAATCGTGATCAAGAAAATGATCAGCAAAACCAACATCACGTCCACCAAGGGCGTGGTGTTGATTTGGCTCATGATCTCGTCATCGCCTTCTGAGCCTACGTTCATTGCCATGATTGGCCTCTCAGTTCATTGAGGTTTGAAGTGCTACGTTTGAAGTGCTGGACTTGAATTACTTGTTGCTAGAAGCCAGCAACACAGAGTGCAAGTCGGAACCAAATGCGTTCACGTCTTCCATCACAGCCTTGTTACGGCGCACCAACCAGTTGTAACCCAGCACCGCTGGCACGGCCACAGCCAAACCGATGGCGGTCATGATCAAAGACTCGCCCACGGGGCCCGCCACTTTGTCGATGGATGCTTGACCAGACATGCCGATTTTTACGAGTGCGTTGTAGATGCCCCAAACGGTACCGAACAAGCCCACGAAAGGTGATGTGGAGCCGACTGTGGCCAACACAGCCAAGCCGTCTTGCATGCGGCTTTGGACGTTGCCAATGGCGCGCTGAATGCTTTGGGTGGTCCAGGTGTTGAAGTCAACAGCACCCAAAAGACCCGTGTGCTTGTTGGCGCTCTCCAAACCTTTTTCTGCAATGAAACGGAACGGGCTGTCTTCGGCCAAGCTGTCTGCGCCTTGACGCAAAGAGGCGGCTTTCCAGAAAGACTCTTGTGCAGCTGCTGCAAATTTAGCGGCTTTCGATTGTTCAAAGAACTTGGTGATGATCACATACCAAGAACCCATGGACATCAGCACCAAAATCAGCAAAGTGCCTTTGGCCACGATGTCGCCCTGATTCCACAAAGCGGACAGGCCGTAAGGATTTTCTTCGCCAGCGTGGGCGGCTGCTTCAGCGGCTGCTGGTGCGGCAACTGCCGCAGGTGCTGCAGCAACCTCAGGTGCGGCTGGCGCAGTGGCCGCAGCAGGTGCGGGTGCTGCTTCTTTGGGTTTGGCCGCAAAGCTGGCGCTGGCCAAGCTCAAGCCGGCAACCAAGCCGATGCTGAGAACGAGGGTTTTGAGTTGTTTGATCATGGAGGTGCTCCTGTGAAACGGATTCAATTAAATTTAAAAAAGGTCAACACGAGGTGTTGGATGCTTGTTGAAGTGTGTGACTGTTTGAAAAAGAGTTATTCCAAACGCCAGGTGTATTTCATGCTCGCCCAGCTTTGCTGAGGTTTGCCGTCAACGGTGCCCGGTTTGAATTGACATTTGGACAAGCCTGCACGGGCAGCTTCGTCCAAGCGTCTAAAGCCAGAAGACTTTTCAACGGCCGACTCTAAGACCTTGCCATCCGCACCGACCAGGAACTTCAGCGTGACGGTGCCTTCTTCTTCCAGACGCTTGGAGGCGCTGGGGTACTCTGGCTTTTCACAACTAGAGGCACTGATCACTGCAGGTGTTGCCACCGGTGCTGGATTGCTTTGAACGGGCAAAGGTGACGGCGGCGCCACGGGTTGCGGTGTGTTGGACACGGCCGCAATGGCGTTGACCGGCGTGGGCGCCGCCACTTGAATGTCCACTGGCGGCACGTAGGCAGGCGGTGGGGGGGGCAAATTCTTGGGTGGCGGAGGCGGTGGGGGTGGTGGAATGTCTGGTTTGGTTTCTTCCAACAGAACAGCCTCAACCGGTCCTTTGATGACCTTGACGAACTTGCGTGCAAGTCCGGAGTTGATGGCCCAAAACAGCAGACCGTGCAACACCACCACAACGGTCAAACCCACAACGTGTTTGCGGGGTGTTCGCTGCCGGCTGGCGTAATCAATCATGTCGCAAGTACTCCTTCTCGGGTGGGCGGGCTGTTGAGCTTGTTCAACACCCCAAAGTTCTCAGATTTTGACTCTGGCTGGGTCGGAATTGTAATTAAGTTACAGGCCGACGCAAGTTATTCGTAGAAAAATTACATAAGGGTTATCCCTTGATTTGAGGATCTTATCCGAAGCCTCATTGGCTGTGAGAAATGTAGGGCTTCAAAGGTGTGGCCAGCCGAATGCCAGGGGCAGAGGCGGGCCCATGTCCTGTCGACTCCAGTGTGCTGGCATGGTCGGGTGCAGCCGCGTGTCGCATCTCCAGTCCCACAATCAAAATATCAATCAGCAACAAGTGCAGCACGCGGCTCACCATTGGCAAGTGCGTGGCAGCATGTTCGTTGTGCTCGGCCACCAGCGCCACATCGGCTTTTCGGGCCAATGGGGATTGGTTGGCTGTGATGGCAATCACGGTGGCGCCGCGTTGTTGAATTTTCTCTTGCAAGGCCATCAATTCTGGCAATTTGCCGCCGCTGCTGATGATCAAGGCCACCGTGCCAGCTTGAATGGTGGCGGCAGTCAAGTCTTGCAAATGGGGGTCGGTGTGTGCGCCACAGGGCAGGCCCAGGCGTAAAAATTTGGTTTGTGCATCTTGGGCCACGGCCGCATAGTTGCCCACCGCAAAAAGCTCGACACGCTTGGCGGCTGCGACCAAGTCGATGGCGCGGTCAATGGCATCGCGCTGTAATTCATTGCGCAATTGCAAGATGGCATTGGCGGTGTTGCCCAAAACCTTGGCCCCCAACTCCAGCATGGAGTCATCGTGCGTCACCTGTGAGTGCGTGATGGGCACCGACATGCTCAAGCCTGAGGCCAGTCGCAACTTGAAGTCAGACAAGCCTTTGCAGCCCACTGAACGGCAAAACCGAATGACCGTGGGTTGGCTCACCTGAGCTGCCAAGGCGATGTCGTGAATCGGATCGCTCAACACCGAGCGAGGCTTTGACAGCACCAAATCGGCCACCCGTTGCTCTGCCGGTGAAAGCTCGGCTCTGGACCGACGAATTTGCGTCAGGATGGCGGAACCTGGCGAGCTCATCAGCGCGCGTAACTGGTTGTCCAAAATGGCAGAAGCCCCCAAGAAGGTGGCTTCTGGCGCTGTGATGACAAACGTGGGAATGTGCGACACGTAGTTGGTGAAACGCCCCTTTTCTTCAAACCGCTTTCGAAAACCAGATTGGTCAAAAAACTCGCCTAAGCGGGGCACGATGCTGCCACCTATGTAGATGCCGCCTGTGGCGCCCAAGGTCACGGCCAAATTGCTGGCGGCGGTGCCCAAGACACTGCAGAAAACTTCGAGGGTGGTGCTGCACAAGGCGTCTTGCTGGTCCAGCGCCAGACGGGTGATGTCGGGGGCCGACAAGGGTTTGACGCTTTGTTGCTGTAGCTCGGCCAGTGCCAGGTAGGTCAATTCGAGGCCTGGCCCCGATAGCAAACGCTCAAAAGAAACGTGCCCAAATTGCCGCCAGGCAAATTGCAGCACGGCAGACTCCCGGGCGTCAGCGGGGGCAAAACTGGCATGGCCACCTTCTGAACCCAGAGAGGTCCAGCCTTCGCCCGATGGAATCAGGCCAGAAACACCAAGGCCTGAGCCTGATCCGATCAAGCCAATCACGCTGTTTTTGACGGCTTGTCCGGCGCCAACTTGTCGAAAGTCAGAGGCCGGCAGGCGCGGCAGGGCCATGGCCAATGCGGTGAAATCGTTCACAACGACCAAGGTTTCCAAGCCCAAGTTGGCCCGGGTTTCTTCAATGGAAAACTGCCAGTGGTAGTTGGTCATGCGCACCTGGTCGCCATCGACAGGGTTGGCAATGGCCACGGCGGCGTGGGCCACAGGCGCAGATTTGAGGCTGTCCAAATACGCCGCCATGGCGGCTTCAAAGCTGGGGAAGTCTGCGCAGCGCAAGCTGCGCTGTTGGGCGAACTCGCCATAACTGGTTTCGATGGCAAAGCGGGCATACAGGCCGCCAATGTCAGCGATCAGGCGAGGTGAGTCGAAGGCGATCATGGAGCAGAGTCTTTGAGTTTTTGTAATGTAACTACGTTGAAAACCATGAGAAATGTAACCGCATTGTTACTTTCATTTCAAGCCAAATGAGAGGCTAATTCCCAAAATATTCAAGCAGAATAAGCATCCTCTCAGTTAAGACCTAGATCGCGTGACCATGTTGTTTCTGAACTTGCGTAGTAAAGCTACAGCCGTTTCGGCGGTGTTTGCCTTGTGGGCGGGTGCCCTGTCGCCGGCTGGTGCGGGTGCCAATTTGAAGTTGCATGTGCCCTCGCCTGACTGGCGCGATCAAATCATTTACTTCCTCATGACCGATCGTTTTGAGGATGGCAATGCCCACAACAACGACCAAGGGGCGGGTGAGTTCAACCCACAGAAAGAGTCTCATTACAGTGGTGGCGACTTGGTGGGGGTCAGAAAAAGATTAGATTACATCCAAGGCCTTGGCGCCACGTCGGTTTGGATTACGCCCCCCGTGGCCAACCAATGGTGGAATGGCGTGTATGGCGGTTATCACGGCTATTGGGCGTCTGACTTCAAGCGCTTGGACGCACATGTGGGTACCGTGAAAGAGTACCAGCAGTTGTCAGATGCCTTGCACCGCAAAGGCATGTACCTGGTGCAAGACATTGTGCTCAATCACACCGGCGATTTTTTCCGCTACCAAAACTGGAACCCACAAGCCCCGGCGCAGGGCTTTGAGCTCATTCCCAAATCGGTCCCCATGACCGCGCCAACGCAAGCGCCATTCAACCTGAACGATCCCCGCAATCCGGTGCATCGTGAGGCAGGCATTTACCACTGGACGCCCGACGTCACCAATTACAACGACCGCCAGCAAGAGTTGAATTTTCAAATGTCAGGTTTGGACGATCTGAATTCCGACAACCCGCTTGTGCGCAGTGCGTTGCGTGACAGCTATGGGCATTGGATTCGCACCGTGGGGGTGGATGCTTTTCGCTTGGACACGGCTTTTTTTGTACCGCCCAACGCAGTGCAAGATTTTTTGTACGCCAAAGATCCCCAGCATCCGGGCATGCGCATCGTGGCAAAGCAAACCGGACGCAAAGACTTTTTGACCTTCGGTGAAGGCTTTGCCATCGACAAGGCGGGCGAAACCAAGGCCATGGCCAAAATTGAATCCTATGTGCGCGACCCGCAAGGTCAACCCATTTTGCAAGGCATGCTCAATTTTCCGTTGTATGGCAGTGTGGGCGACACAATGGCACGAGGCCGACCGACCCAGCAACTGGGCGAGCGCATTCGGCAAATGATGCGCGTGCACAGCGACCCTCACCGCATGCCCAGCTTTGTCGACAACCACGATGTCGACCGGTTCCTCAAGGGTGGCAACGACTTGGCTTTGCGACAAAGCCTGGCCTTGATCATGACGTTGCCCGGCATTCCCACTTTGTACTACGGCACAGAGCAAGGTTTCAAAGAGCAGCGTGCCGCCATGTTCGCTGCGGGGTACGGGTCTGGAAACAAAGACCACTTTGACACGCAAGCGCCGCTTTATCTTTTCACCCAAAGCCTCACCCAGTTGCGCAAGCAGCACCGTGTGTTCTCGCGTGGCGTGCCAACCGTGTTGCGCGACGATGCGGCAGGCGCCGGCGTGTTGGCTTATCGCATGGACTACGCAGGTCAATCGGCCTGGGTGATTTTCAATACAGCAGAGCATGCCGTGCTGATGGACAACTTGGACCTGATGAAAGACTTGCCTGCACATCACAGGCCGCATGCCTTGCAAGGTGTGTGGGGCGTGACGGGCGCGCAATTCAAGCTGCCGCAAGATGTGCGCGTGATGCCGCACCCACCGTCCTCGTCACACAACACAGACTTGTTCAGCCTGTCATTGGCGCCACGCAGCACCCTTGTTTGGGTGGGCCGCGCAAAGTCGGACAGCCCTGCGCAGAACACCGTGTCGCCAGCCTTCAAGTTGCAATTGCCGCACACCTTGCCGACGCAAGTGTCTGGCGATTTTGACATCGCTGGTGAATGGCCCTTACCCGCCACCTCCGATCTTGAGCTTTTGTGGGTGGTCAATGGCAACTTGCAACATGCGCAAGTCATTCAACCCGCAAGCGGTGCACCCACCTCGCAGTGGCGGCTGCGCGTTGACACCGCGCGCTGGGCCGATGAGGCGACTCAGCGCGTGGTCTTGTTGGCGCGACATGCACAAAGCAAAGCGCTGGTGGCGGTGAGTGAGGCGCAGCAAGTGCATCTGAAAAAAGAATGGCAGCTGGTGGCCAGTGTGGACGACCCTGTCGGTGATGACCGCGGCCCCCAAGGCCAATACGTGTACCCCCAAGATCCGACGTACGTGCCAGGCACTTTTGACATCGAAAAATTAGACGTCTGGACTGCAGGCAAGTCCTTGCGCTTGAAACTCAAAATGGGTGCGATCAATCGAAGTTGGAATCCGGCCAACGGTTTTGACCATGTGGCCTTCACGGTGTTGCTTGGTAAACCCGATGCCAGTAACAGCCTGCGCGTCCTGCCTTTGCAACAAGACAGCTTGCCTGCCGATGCACATTGGCACTTCCGGCTGCGCGCACATGGCTGGTCGAACGCGCTGTTTGCTGCGCATGGCGCCCACGCGACTGCTGAGGGCGTGGCATTGCCTGAAGGTGCCAAGATCCAAGTCGACCTGGCTGCGCGTACCGTCCAATTCGATTTACCCGCCAGTTTGTTGGCCGATGTCCCGTCGTTGACGGGTCTTAAGTTAAGCGTGAACACGTGGGACTATGACAATGGTTATCGCAAGCTGACGCCCCAAGGCGGCAGCTCTGAAGTGGGCGGGGGGCGCGCCGACATGCCGCTGTGGATGGACCGCGTGGTGCTAGAGCTGAAACCATGAAGTTGCGATTTGGTGCCGTCGCTGCACCTTTGTTTTTAGAGTTGGGTGTGGGCATTGCTGTGGGCATGTTGGGCACCCGCTTTGCAGCGCACATCTCAGACGCAGCAGGCGGTGCGTTTGCGCTGACCAATCATTTGTTTGGCTTGCTGTTCATGGTGTTTCGCTTGGTGGGCGCAGGCATTGGGGTGGTGGTGAGTCAAAATTTAGGCGCCAAACAATTTGCAGAGGCCGATCGTGTGGCGCGCGCAGCATTGGCTGCGGGCACTTGGATGGGCGGCAGCATGGCGGTGGTGGCCTTGTTGTTTGCAAGCCCTTTGTTGCAATTGCTCAATGCGCCACCCGATGTGTTGGTCTTGGCCGTGCCACTGCTTCAGGCTTTGTCCTTGGCTTTGTTGCTGGATGCTTGGAATGCTTGTATGGCCAGTGTCATGCGTGCACATTTGCGAACGCGTGAAACTTTGTGGGTCATGGTGGTCATGCACGCCGTTCACGTTGGCTTGGCGTGGCCACTGATGCACGGTACACCGTGGCTGCCTTTCTTGGCAGGATGGCAAGGACTGGGCTTGCCAGGGTTTGCTGTGGCCTTGGTGGTGAGCCGCGGGGTGGGCATGGGTCTGCATTGGCTGCTGTGGCAATGGCGTTTGAACTTGCATCCGCTGTGGTCTGATTTTTGGCGCGTTCGATGGGCGCAAATGAAACACATCCTGCACATTGGCTTGCCAGGTGCCGCCGAAAACCTGTCTTGGGAATTGGCCTTCATGGTCAGTGTGGCTGCGGTGGGGGTTCTGGGCACCCAGGCCCTGGCCACGCAAGCCTATGTGCTGCAGTTCAACATGTGGATCCTGATCAGCGGCGCGGCCATTGGCATGGCCGTTGAAATGGTGGTGGGGCACTTGATTGGCGCGAGGCATTTGCGCGAGGCGCATGTGTTGGTCAAGCGCGCGCAAACCATTGGCTTTGCCATCACCACGGTGGTGGCGGTGTTGATGGCCTGGCAAGGCTCAAGTTTGTTGGGCTGGTTCACCAGCGATCCCCTCATTTTGGAAGAAGGCCGACGCTTGTTTTGGTGGTCCATCTTGCTAGAGACGGGTCGTACTTTCAACTTGATTGTGATCTCGGCTTTGCGTGCCACTGGCGATTCGCGCTATCCGTTTTACGCAGGTGCAGGCTCCATGGCGGTGGTGTTGGCCGGCGGCAGTTGGTTGCTGGGGGTGCACTGGGGCTGGGGGCTCACGGGGGTGTGGATTGCGTATGCGGCCGATGAATGGATTCGCGGTTTGATGATGTGGCACCGGTGGTTGTCACGCGGTTGGATTCCCCATGCGCGTGCCACGCACGCCAGAATGCGGCATCAAGTTCACACGCCACCTTGACGCCACTGGCGTCGCTTCAAGACAAGACGTAAACGCGGGTTTCCCAAGCGGCCAAGGTGTCTGGCGCCAAAGGCCACTCTTCGTGTGGCAAATTGCCAATCAACGGTGTGGCTTTTGAAAAGTCGGGCAACTGTTTCAAAGGCAAGCCTTGAAACTGCCCACTGAAATTGCACAGCACCAATAAGCGCACATTGCCCAGTTGCCGTGTGTAGGCAAACAAAGCGGTGTGTTTGGGCAACAGCAATTCAAAGTTGCCATGCACCATCACGGGCCATGCTTTGCGCAAGCCAATCAAGTGGCGATAGTAGTGAAACAGCGAGTCTTCATCGGCACGCGCTTGCTGCGCATTCACTTGGGGGTAGTTGTCGTGCACGGGCAGCCAAGCTTGCCCTGTGGAGAACCCCGCCTGCGGCGCATCCGACCACTGCATGGGTGTTCTGGCGTTGTCGCGCCCCTTGGCGTGGATGGCCTTCATGACCTGCTCTGGGTGTTGGCCTTTTTGAACCACGGCCACATGAAACATGTTGCGCGTTTCAATGTCTTGGTAGGCGTCAATGTGCGGCCAACGCACATTGGTCATGCCCAGCTCTTCGCCTTGGTAGATAAAAGGTGTGCCTTGCATCAGGTGCAAGCATGTTGCCAACATTTTTCCTGAACGAATGCGAAACATGTCATCGTCACCAAAACGTGAAATGGCGCGCGGTTGATCGTGATTGCACCAGTACAAACTGTTCCAGCCTTTGCCATGCAAACCAGTTTGCCAATGGCTCAAGCTGGCTTTCAGATCGGGCAAGTGCAAAGGCTTGAGTGCCCATTTGCCTTTCCCGGGTTGGCTGTCGACGTCCATGTGTTCAAACTGAAACACCATGTTCAATGCGCCCGTCTTTTCATCTGTGATGGCCTGCGCTTGTTCCACACTTGCGCAAGGCGACTCACCGACCGTGATGCAGTTGTGATGGTCTAGTACTTCGCGCCGCATTTCGCGCATGAACTCCATGAAGCGTGGGCCATGCGTCACCATCTCAAACGCCGGTTGCAAAAAACCGCCTTGAACAACAGGTGCGTCAGGCAGGCGAGGGGCTTGTTGGTCTGCCGCATCGAATTGCCAGGGCTTGGAGATCATGTTGATCACATCCATCCGAAAGCCGCCTACGCCCTTCTTTAGCCAGAAGTGCATCAGGTCATAAACCTCTTGCCGCACTTTGGGATTTTCCCAATTCAAGTCCGGCTGTTTTTTGGAAAACATGTGGAGGTAGTACTCGCCCGTGGCCTCATTGAAGGTCCAAGCCGAACCATTGAAGGCGGCTTCCCAGTTGGTTGGCTCGCGGCTTTCCACTGGGTCCTGCCAAATGTAGTAGTCGTGGTACGGGTTGTCGCGTGAACTGCGGGCTTGCTCGAACCACGCATGTTCATCGGAGGTGTGGTTCACCACCAGGTCCATCATCAAGCGAATACCGCGGGCCGTCATGCTGGCCAGCATGGTGTCAAAGTCGGCCATGGTGCCGAACTCTTTCATGATACTGCGATAGTCGCGAATGTCGTAGCCGTTGTCATCGTTTGGCGAGTCGTACACCGGCGACAACCACACAATGCCAACGCCCAATGCCTCCAAGTGATCCAGCTTCGAGGTGATGCCTGGCAAGTCACCGATGCCATCGCCATTGCTGTCGGCGAACGAGCGTGGGTAGATTTGATAAGCGACCTGTTGGCGCCAATCGTTTGGAACTACAGGCATGTCAGTTGGGCAATTCCACGGTGCGCTGGCAGGCCATGCCGTGGCTGTCAAACAAATGCAGTTGGTCCGGCAGCATGCACAAGTTGAGTGAGGTGCCTGCGCTGATGATGGCACTGCCTTCCACTTTCACGGTGGTCACGGCTTGGCCTTCGCCCATTTGCACATAGAGCAAAGACGAATCGCCCAAACGCTCAATGTGTTGCAAGTGGCCTGCCACGTTGCTGCCTGCGCCAGACGAGGTCAATGGAATGTGCTCAGGTCGAATACCGAGTTGCACCTGCTCGCCGGCTTTCAAGTGGCGTGCATCCACCGCGGCTTTGATCAATTGCTCACCCACCTTGACCGTGGCGTAGCCTTCTTGCGCATCGACCAAATGGCCATGCAATAAATTCATTTTGGGTGAACCAATGAACTCCGCCGCAAACAAGCTCACGGGGCGGTGGTACAGGTTCATGGGCGAGCCCACTTGGGCCACACTGCCACGCTCTTGGATGAGGGCGCCAGTGTGCAGCAGCACAATCTTGTTGGCCAGCGTCATGGCCTCGACCTGATCGTGCGTGACATAAATCATGCTGGCGGAGTTCATGTCTTTGTGCAACTTGGCAATTTCCAAGCGGGTTTGCACGCGCAGAGCCGCATCCAAGTTGGACAAAGGTTCGTCAAACAAAAAAAGCTTGGGCTCTTTCACAATGGCGCGGCCAATGGCCACACGTTGACGTTGGCCGCCTGACAAAGCCTTGGGCAATCGATCGAGCAAAGGCGTGAGTTGCAAAATGTCTGCGGCTGCCTTCACTTTGCGATCGATCTCGGTTTTATCAGAGCCCAAGACGCGCAGCCCAAAGGCCATGTTTTCGCCCACCGTCATGTGCGGATAAAGCGCGTAACTTTGGAACACCATGGCCACGCCTCGTTTGGCCGGCGGTAAGTCATTCACACGTTGATCTTCAATCAGCAAGTCACCGGACGTGATGTCCTCCAGGCCGGCCACCATGCGCAGCAAGGTGGACTTGCCACAACCCGAGGGGCCCACAAACACACAGAACTCACCTTGTTCGATGGTGAGGTTGGCGTTATTGATCGTCAAAGGCAACTCGGGTGAGTAACGTTTGCAGACGTTTTGGAAATCAATGCGTGACATGCTGGTCTCCGATGTCAGTTCAAATAAGGTGCGAGGTCAAAGGCAGAGTCAATGCGTGGATCAAAGTGCCAACAGCAAAGCGCCATGGGCGTCAAATTTCATGCTGTCGCCTGCCACGCTGCCGCCACCCAAGCCTGGTACGGGCAAGACCGCTGCCGACTTGAAGTTGGCAGGCAAGTCCATGCTGGCGGCGCTGTCGCTGAAGTTGAAGGCGCACAAAACTTTCTTGCCTTCGTGTTCGCGCACAAAGGCCATCACTTGGGCATGCACGGGCAGCAAAGCTTGATCGCCATGCAACAAAACGCCTTGGCCTTTGCGCCACGCGAGCAAAGCGCGGTAGAAGTTCAGCAAAGACTGAGGATCGTTGTCTTGTTCAGACACGGCCAGCGCGCGGTAGGCTTCGGTCAAAGGCAGCCAAGGCTTGTGGGCACCGTTGCCAAAGCCCATGTCGGCGGCTTTGCCATCCCAAGGCATGGGCGTGCGGCAGCCATCGCGGCCTTTGAATTCGGGCCACATGGTGATGCCATAGGGGTCTTGCAAATCTTCGTAAGCCACTTGGGCTTCGGGCAAGCCCAGCTCATCACCTTGGTACAAGCAAGGTGAGCCGCGCAGGCACATTTGAAACGCCGCTGCAATTCGCAGTTTTCGCACATCGGCAGACTCTCCGCCCCAACGTGAGCCCACACGCACCACATCGTGGTTGGACAATGCCCATGAGGGCCAGCCAGTGGCGTTCTTCTCGGCAAAGCGCGTCATCAAATCATGCAAGTACGTGCTGCTGCTGTCGGGGCCCAGCAAGTCAAAGCTGTAGGCCATGTGCAGTTTGTCGCCGCCGCTGGTGTACTCGGCCATCAAGGCCAAGCCATCGTCGTCCCCAATCTCGCCCACCATGGTGGTGTTGGGGTACTGGTCCAACAGTGCACGAAGTTTTTTCAGGAAGCCCAAGTTTTCGGGTTGGGTCTTGTCAAACTTGTGCCACTGCCAGCCGTAGGGGTTGACATCGTTCACCGCAGGGTCGTTGCCCTTGGGTTGTCCGCGGCCGGGGTTGTTGCGCAATTCTTTGTCGTGGAAGTAGAAGTTGGCGGTGTCCAAACGGTAGCCGTCGACGCCCAATTCCAACCAGAACTTCACGGTGCCCAAAATGGCTTCCACCACGTCAGGATTGTGATAGTTCAAGTCGGGTTGACTGGTGAGAAAGTTGTGCAGGTAGTACTGACGGCGACGAGTGTCCCACTGCCATGCGCTGCCCCCAAAAATAGACAGCCAGTTGTTGGGTGGGTTGCCATCGTCCTTGGCGTCGGCCCAGACATACCAATCCGCTTTGGCGTTGTCGCGCGAGGCGCGGCTTTCAGCAAACCATGGGTGTTGGTCTGAGGTGTGCGACAGCACTTGGTCAATCATCACCTTCAGGCCCAAGCCGTGGGCTTTTTCCACCATCGCGCGGAAATCGTCCAGCGAACCAAACAAAGGATCGACGTCGCAATAGTCGCTCACGTCGTAGCCAAAGTCCTTCATGGGGCTTTTGAAAATAGGCGACAACCACACAGCATCGGCACCCAGTTTGGCCACATAGTCCAAGTGTTGTGTGATGCCAGGCAAATCGCCCACGCCATCACCATTGCTGTCGGCAAATGAGCGAGGGTAAATTTGATAAATGACGCCACCGCGCCACCAGTTGTTGTTGGGTGCTTTGCTCATGATTTAAAAATGCAAATAGAACAGAAAGAAAAAATTAACCTTTGACCGCGCCAGCCGTGAGGCCCGACACGATGCGTTTTTGAAAGAAGAACACCAAGAGCAGCAAAGGCACAGTCACAATGACCGAGCCCGCCATGATGGTGCCCCAAGGAATTTCAAACGCTGTGGCGCCGGCAATCAAAGAAATGGCCACAGGCACGGTGCGCTCAGTGTCATTGACCACAAAGGTCAAGGCAAACATGAATTCATTCCAGGCGCCGATGAACGCCAGTAAGCCAGTGGACACCAGTGCAGGCCATAAGAGCGGCATGAAGACTTGAAAAATAATGCGCAGGGGTCCGCAGCCATCCATAATGGCCGCCTCTTCCAATTCACCGGGCAGCTCACGCATGAAGGTGGTCAAAATCCAAACCGTAAACGGCAGTGTGAAGATGGTGTAGGGCAAGACCAAACCCCATGCCTTGTTGTAAATGCCCAGCCACTGAATGAGTTCGAACATGCCCGACAGCACGGCCACTTGGGGGAACATGGACACACCCAAAATGCAGACCAGCAACAAGCCTTTGCCTTTAAAGCGAATGCGGCCAAGTGCGTAGGCTGCGGTCACCCCCATCAACATGGCGAAGCTCACGGTGAGCACCGCCACCATGACGGAGTTGACCAAACTTTTGCCAAAGGGTTGCACGCCTTCAAACAAAGCGTAGTAGTTGCGCAGATCGGCTTGGTCCGGAAAGATTTGCGTATTGAACAGCGCCGTACCTGTCTTCAAGGACGTTGAGATGGCATACACAAAAGGATAGACCGAGACCAAAACCACCAAGGCCGAGGCCACATAGATGAACGCACTGGTCCATGCAGAACGGTTGTTCATTTGGCATCCTCCGACAGTTTCACGCGCGCCAACTTCAAGAAGACGATGGCCGTGAGCAAGATGATTAAGAACAAAGAGGTGGAGGCTGCAGAGCCGTAGCCCATGTTGCCGTACTCCACCATTTCGCGCCTGACAAAGCCCGACATGCTGATGGTGGTGCTACCGTTGGCGGTTAGCACATAAATCAAATCAAACACACGCAGCGAGTCGAGCAAACGGAACACCACGGCCACCATCAATGGCTGGCGAATCAGGGGCAGGGTGATGCGCCAAAACACGCGCAATGGATGAACGCCATCCACACGCGCTGCTTCGTAACAATCTTTGGGCACGGTCTGCAGTGCCGCCAAAATGAGCAAAGCCATGAAGGGCGTTGTTTTCCAAACGTCCACCAACACCACCGTCCACAAGGCATAGGCGGGCTCAGCGGTCCAAGCCACTTTTTGAGAAATCAAACCCAAGGCCATCAGGTAGTTGTTGATCACCCCAAACTGGTCGTTCAACATCCAACCCCACATCTTGGCGGACACAATGGTGGGAATGGCCCAAGGCACCAGCACGGCGGTGCGGACCAAGGCGCGACCTTTGAACTCTTGGTTCAACAGCAAGGCCACGCCCAAACCTGTGAGCGTTTCTAAGATGACGGACACCACCGCAAAGCTGAAGGTGTTGCGCATGGACACGCCCCAATCGCCTGCCCAAAATCCGCCTTCGTCATTGGGGTTGAAAAACAACCCGTATTCACCAAAGTAGTTTTCCCAACCCACAAACTCTGCGGCAGAAATGTCATTGATGTTGATGTCTGTGAAGCTGAACCAAATGGAGCGCGCCAAGGGCCAGACGGCCACCACCAACATCAGCAGCACCATGGGCGCTAAAAATAACCATGCGGTTTTGACTCTTGCGTTCATCGTGATTTCTCTCTGGCCTTTACCAATGCTTGCGTCTGATTTGCTTCAGCCGCGAATCCAGTTTGGCCACTGCCTCTTCACCTGTGGCACGCTTGGACATCACCTCGTGCGCAGCGTTCCAAAAGCTTTGACTCACCTGCGGGTATTTCAAGCCGG
Organism: Limnohabitans sp.; assembly: GCA_030158125.1. GTDB lineage: Bacteria > Pseudomonadota > Gammaproteobacteria > Burkholderiales > Burkholderiaceae_C > Limnohabitans_A. The sequence continues at coordinate 466,714 of JAOATL010000015.1, forward strand.
TGGCGGTGGTGGGTCTGGCCACACTGTTGGCAAACACCTCTGCCAAAGAGCCCATGAATTCATTGGCGGCAATCACGTCTTTGTCTTTGTAAAGGGCTGGCAGGGTGGGATTGAATGAGCCATCAATGGCGCGTGTTTTTTGCACAGCGGCGCTGGTCATGTACATCACCAAATCGGCGGCAACGGCTTGGTGTTTGGAATACTTGGACACGCCCAGTTGCCAGCCCCCCAAAGCGGCTGCGCTGGGATTGCCAGGCAATTTGGCCACGCCCACTTTGCCTTTGACCAAGCTGTCACTTTTTTGCATCAAAGACCAGGCATAGGGCCAGTTGCGCATGAACAGCGCATTGGCATTTTGAAAAACACCGCGCGCTTCTTCCTCTTCGTAATTCAAAACGCCCGTGGGGCTGATGGTGCCCACCCACGAGGCCGCCAAGTTCAAGGCTTTGGCCGCTTGCGCGTTGCGAATGGTGATCTCGCCGTCGGGGTTGACCACCGTCCCGCCACCTTGACCGCCCACCCATTCGATGGCGTTGCAAGTGAGGCCTTCGTAGGCTTTGGCTTGGAACACGAAGCCATGAAAATCGCTGTCGCCTTTGGCGCGCTCGCCCGCCTGAACTTTGGCTGCGCTGTGGGTCAACTCTTCCCAAGTTTGCGGCACGCGCAGGCCGTACTTTTTCAGCAAGTCGGAGCGGTAATACAGCAGGCCGGCATCGGTGTACCAAGGCATGCCCAGCAATTTGCCGTTCACACTGTTGTTGGCAATGATGGCGGGGAAATGTTCTGCTTCAATGCCTTTGCTGTAGGGCTTGAGGTCGGCCAAATGGTCTTTGAGCAAGCCAGGCCACACCGTGTCAATTTGCACCACATCGATGTCACTTGACTTGGCAGCAAACAGTTGCCGGTACAAGGCCAACTTTTCGGTAGGACTGCTGGGTGGCGAAAAATTCTTCACGGTATTGCCGGTTTTGGTGGCCCATGCTTGTGCATGTTTCCAGCAAAATTCCACGTCACTGCCGCTGGGCCCGCACGTGATGGTGATCTCCACGGCACGGGCAGACAGCGACGCACCGCCCATGGCAAGGCTCAGACTCAGGCCGGACAAGGTGTGCAGCAAGGCATTTCGCATCATGCGACATCTCCGTTGAAAGATCGGTTCATGGTTGAGGCCCTTTCACGACAAAGACCACAACACTGCGTGCTGGAATCTCAAAATCACCGTTTGTTTTGTTGTAGCGAGCTTCTTGACGCACACGTTGGTCGACCGCTTGTTGGGCCGCTTGCACGGGATGCAGCTCAAATGATTTGTGTGCCAATGTGTCCGTGCGAAAGTGTTGCGCTTGCGGTGCCGCATTGACAAAATAAATCAATTCTGCGAAGTCTTTCAAGCCGTGGCCATCCAGATGGCCAACCACCATGCGGGGATCGGCTGTTGGCTCGGTGTTGAGAAAACGCAAACGGTCTTGCACGTCTTGGGCCGTTTTCAAGCGCAGCAACTCAGTGCTTTGGCGAATTTTCAACAGATCGCGAAAGGCATCACGCGTCCAAGCAATGTCTTGTGCCGTGGGGCGTAACTTTGGGTTTTGGAGCAAAGACAAACTCAAAGCATTGGCACTGGCCGAGCCTTGTTGTTCGGGCGTTGCAGCGCCAAAGCCATTGCTGGTGTAAGACCAGTCGAGTCGATTGAACGCATCACCCGAGTCATAGCTGTTGCCATCCAAAGACTTAGAGCGCAAGATGTCCATGCCCGCATGGAAGTACGCCACGCCTTGGCTGAAGGCCGTGAGCGCGGATGCTAAATTTTGAACGCGTGCACGTTCGGCGCTTGGCAAGTCTGGGGGCAACTTGTAGACCAAGCTGTCAAACAAAGTCAGGTTGTCGTGGTTCTCTGCGTAGTTCACCACTTCGCTGGGCTGGCTGGCATAACCTGTGGGTTGGTCGCCATAGGGAATGTCTTGCAAGGCTTTCACGCTGCCATCTGCGGTCATCATGCGATATGTGCGCAACGAGCCCGCCAAGCCCGCACGGATTTGTTCTGCGACACGCTTAGAGGCGTCTTGCCCACTGATGAAGCCAGGCATATTGACCAAGTTTTCAACCGCATCACTGGCGCCACCGCCGCGAATGGCATCGCGCAGACGATCGTTGAAGGTGCCAATGCCCGTGCCATTCAAAGACAGCTGAGACGCCTGCACAAAGCGCGCACCATTGGCCACCTCACCAAAATTCCAACCTTCGCCCACAAAGTCAATGCGCCGGCCCGTGGCTTGCTGCACACGCTGCTGGATGTCCACCATCACTTGTCGCGGCTGGTGGCCCATCAAGTCAAAACGGAACGAGTCAAGCTTGTATTGTTGAGCCCAGATCAGCATCGAGTCCGACATCAGCTTGCCCATCATCAGGTGCTCGGTCGCGGTGTTGTCGCAGCATGTGGAGCGCTCGACCTCGCCCTGTGCATTCAAACGCTGATAGTAGCCAGGGACGATGCGGTCGAGTACGGAATGCACATGTTGCCCAGATGCAGACGTGTGGTTGTAGACCATGTCCATGCCCACGCGCAAACCCGCTTCGTGCAAGGCTTTGACCATGCGGCGAAATTCAAGGATGCGCTTGGCAGCATCGTTGGCATCGCTGGCGTAGCTGCCTTCGGGCGCATTGAAATGCAAAGGGTCGTAACCCCAGTTGAAGCAATCTTGTGCACGCCTCTCGGGCGACAAAGCCTGTTTGGCATCGATGCTGCTGCGACAGTTTTTTTCTGGCACCGTGGCAAAGTCAAACACGGGTAACAAGTGCAAATCGGTCATGCCGGCTTGCGCCAAAGCGTTCAGATGGCGCATGCCTTGTGACTGCTTTTGCGTGAACGCCAGGTACTTGCCGCGCTGCGCTGCAGGAACGGTGATGTCTTGAATTGAAAAATCACGCACATGCAATTCATAAATCCGCATGTCGGCGGCATGCTTCACCGTTTGAGGGGCTCTGTGCGTGTCCCAGTTGGCAGGCTTTAAATGCGGTGCATTCAAGTCGGCCACATAACTGCGCAACGAATTGGCACTCAAGCTCACCGCATAGGGATCGTTCACATGGTTGAGCACGCGCCCGAGGCCGGGCACAAACACTTCAACGGCATAGCGGTAATAAGAGCCCGCCGGAGCCTTGGGTGTTTGCACAGACCACACACCGCTGGTGTCGTCACGTTTCAGTGAGACGCGTGCACTGGCTTTGGCCAGTGCGTCTGGGTACACACACACACTGATGTTGTGTGCCGTTGGGGCCCACACTGCAAAAGTGGTGTAGGTGCTTGCTTTGCCCTTGGCCGCATGCGTGATGTTCGCACCCAGTTGTGCATTCAAACTGGCTGGCGCAAACAAGCTGTCTAAGGCGTTTGCAGCTTGCACGCGAGTTGCCTTTTGCACGCGACCTTCGGGGTCTTCTTGCACCAGTACCAATTGCGCGGTGTGAATGGCCCGCAACTCAGAGGCAGCAAGTGCAGGCAACTGGCGCGTGTCAGCGTGACCCTGCAAGGTCCAGGCTTGGTCCTGCCCTGAAGCGTTCTGGCCAATTTGAACTTGCAAGGCGCCGCTCTGCGATGCTAGCAAGCGCCATGCACCGGTGGCTTGCGCAGATGGCATCGCGCCTTCTGGCCACTGAATCTGTGTGCCGTTTAACCATGCGGCAGCCGCAGGCAGTTTGAGCGCATTCGCTTGCAGTAGTTGATGGCCCAAGGGTGCATCGCACATCGACAAATGCTTCTCTTGCGCAGTGCCATTGGCCATGCTCACGCTGGCCAATGGCAGCAAGGCCATGGCCAGGTAGCGCGGTGCCGCACGCATGGAGACAAACGTAAAACGGGGCATCAAATGACGGTTCTTTCAAAAGTTGCGAAATTATCGTAATAAAACTACAAAAAATCATCATGTAATCGATTGAATTAGGGTAAATACTGAATATTGGAAAAAGCTATGCATTGAAAATCTGTAGCTTTTCTACATTTCTAACAAGTCGGCTTGCCTTGTCATCCTGGTTGTTGCTCAATGAACTTCAAACACTTTCTCCAATCAAAGGCCTGCGCGTGTGCCTTGGCGATCTTCTTGTCTTCACACTTAGCGGCGCAGTCGCCATCAGCCCCATTGCAGGCGGGGTGGCACCACGGCGCGTTCATGGAAATTTTCGTGCGCAGCTGGCGTGACAGCAATGGCGATGGCGTTGGCGACCTCAAGGGGCTGACCCAATCGCTGGACCACCTGCAAGACCTGGGTGTGAAAGGCATTTGGTTGATGCCCATTACCACCAGCGCAGACCATGACCATGGCTACGCCACCACAGACTTTCGCAACATCGACCCCGACTACGGCAGTCTGGCCGACTTTGATGACCTGATCAAAGCCGCCCACGCACGGGGCATTGGCTTGATCATGGATTACGTGCTCAACCACAGTGCCGCAGATCACCCCTTTTTTCAGGACGCGCTGCGAAACCCCAGCAGCCCCTACCGGGATTGGTACGAATGGCGTCAAGAAAAACCCGTGGGCTGGGACATTTGGGGCCGTGATCCCTGGGTCGTCACCCCTCATGGCAGCTACTTGGCCACCTTTGGTGCGCCCATGCCTGACTTCAACATGCGCAACCCAGCCGTTGTGAAATACCACGAAGACAGTTTGAAGTTCTGGTTAGACCGCGGCATTGATGGCTTTCGCTTAGACGCCGTGCCCCACCTTATTGAAAACAGTGCCAAAGAATGGAATGACCAGCCGGAGAGCCGCCAGCTGACGGGCCATTTCACCCGCTTGATCAAGTCTTACCCGGGCCGTTACGTGGTCTGTGAGGCCACGGCCGAGCCCAAGGTGTATGCCCGCGAGGACATTTGCGGCGGCGCTTTTGCCTTTGGGCTGGAAAACCAAATTGCCAAAGCCGCCCAAGGCCAGGCAGAGGCCATTCAAAAGGTGGCCCAGTACTACCAAACAGCACCCCCCACATTGGCCAGCTTTGCCTCAAACCACGACCAATTTGCAGGCAAGCGCCTGTGGGACCAAGTGGCCGGCAACCAGACCCATTACAAACTGGCCGCGGCCACCTATTTGTTGTTGCCGGGCACCCCTTTCATCTATTACGGCGAAGACATAGGCATGTCCGGTGCCCAAGGCCTGACCGATGACCCCTTCATTCGGGGTCCTTACAGCTGGGCGGGCGATACGCAAACAGCAGGTTTCACCACCGGTAAGCCCTACCGAGCCTTGGCCGTTAACGTGGCCACGCACCATGCAACCTTGCAAACGCAAACGCCCAACAGTCTGCGCGCCTTTTACAAAGACCTGCTGACATGGCGCAATGCCCGCAAGTCGCTAGCACAGGGGACTTATGAGCACGCATCAGGTCAAAATCAGGTCCTGTCCTATGTTCGCCGTTGGGGTTCTGAGACCACCTGGGTCGTGATCAATTACAGTACGCAGCCGGCAGATTTAAAAGTGCCCGCTGGTTTAGGCCAGCCTCGTTTGCTCTATGCCGGCCCGTCCTCTGAACAGAAAATTTCAAAGCAGGGGACAATACCGGCACAATCCGTGCAAATTTTTTCCCTTGAGCCTTGAGTATTTTTGATTCATGCAACACGTTTCCTGGTCACGCAGTGCCAACATTTACGAAGTCAATGTCCGCCAATACACGCCCGAGGGCACGCTGAATGCATTCGCCGCCCATTTGCCACGCTTGCATCAAATGGGTGTGGACATTTTGTGGTTGATGCCCATACAGCCCATCGGCAAACTCAAACGCAAAGGCGGCCTGGGAAGTTATTACGCCGTGACCGACTACACCGCGGTCAATCCAGAGTTTGGCACCCTCAAAGATTTCAAATCCTTGGTGCAGCAAGCACACGCCCTTGGCATGAAGGTCATCATCGATTGGGTGGCCAATCACACGGCATGGGACCATGTCTGGGTTAAACAGCATCCCGAGTGGTATCTTAAAAACGACAAAGGCCAAATCCACAGCTACCTGTACAACAACGGTACCGAAGTGGAAGACTGGTCAGATGTGGTGGGACTGGATTACAGTCAAAAGCCATTGTGGACGGCCATGACCCAAGCCATGCAGTTCTGGGTCAAAGAAGTCGACATCGACGGTTTCCGTTGTGACGTGGCCAATCTGCTGCCGCTTAAATTTTGGCAACAAGCCCGCGCCAAGCTGGAGACGCAAAAGCCCATGTTCATGTTGGCGGAGTCAGACAACGCGCAATTGCACGATGACGCCTTTGACATGACCTACGACTGGGCCTTGCAAGACGTCTTGAAAAAGATTGCCAAAGGCAATGCCGACGTGCGTGACCTCAAGTCCTATCTGGCCACGTCAGCCGCCGCATTGCCTGCGGATGCTTACCGCATGACCTTCACCGCCAACCACGACACCAATTCATGGCACAACCACGATGCGGCGCATTTTGGTGACGCGTTTGCGGCCATGGCTGTGATCGCGGCAACATTTCCTGGCATGCCGTTGGTTTACAGCGGCCAGGAATCGGGCTTGAACAAAATGCTGCAATTCTTTGAAAAAGATGCCATCGATTGGCAAACTTTTAAACACGAAAAACTGTATGCCAATTTGCTTGCCATGAAGAAGAAGCACCCTGCCTTGCACAATGGTGCGTCAGGCGCGCCTGTGGAAGTGTTTGAGGTGGAAAATCATCACGTCTTGGCCTTCCGTCGCCAAAAGGGCATCAATGTGGTGTCGGTGCAGGTTAACCTGACTGGGCAAAATCAAACCTTCAACTTGCACGGCAAGCCGCGCAAGCTGGGCGCCTGGGAACACCAAATTCAAACCAGCTAAGCCAAGGCTAGTAACACGTGCGTGCTGCTAGCCTTGCATTACATCGCTGCTGCAGCGCAGTGCTTGGCAATGTAGTCGGCGTGATCCGGCATGAAGTCCACACACTTGTTGATCACGTTGCGAACGCTTTCTAAATACGCTTGAATGCTGCTCTCGTCTTGCAAGTCCACCAAGGGGTTGTAGTGGGCTGGCTTCAGGTTTTGCCCTTCCATCACTTGCAACCAACCCACTTGTGAGAACAGCTCTTCGTTGAATCTGAAAATTCTGCCGTGGGTTTGGAACAAGGCAATTTTTTCTTTGAGCGATGCTGGCACGGCCATGTGTGCACAGGCTTTCCAAAACTCGGAATCGGTGCGTTGGTTGGCGTGGTAGTGCAAGATGATGAAGTCGCGAATGCGCTCGTACTGAAAACGACTTTGCGCGTTGTAGGTGTCAATGTCGGTTTGGCTAAAGCCCTTGTCCGGAAAAAACTCAATCAACTGCGCCACAGCGGCTTGAATAAGGTGAATGCTGGTGGACTCCAAGGGCTCTAGGAAGCCGCTGGACAAGCCAATGGCAATCACATTTTTGTTCCAGGCTTTTTTGCGCATGCCCGTGTTGAACTTGATCAAACGTGGGTCTGCCAAGGGCTTGCCATCCAAGTTAGACAGCAGGGTGGCTGCAGCCTCATCTTCGCTGATGTGTTGGCTGCAAAACACATGACCATTGCCAATGCGATGCTGCAATGGAATGCGCCATTGCCAACCTGCTTTGTGCGCGGTAGAGCGCGTGTAGGGCAATAGTTTGGGTGCCGATTCGCAGGGCACTGCCAGCGCACGGTCACAAGGCAGCCAATGCGTCCAATCTTCGTAGCCGGTCTTCAGCGTCTCTTCAATCAACAAACCTCTGAAGCCAGAGCAGTCAATGAACAAGTCACCTTCAACACGCTCACCGCTGGCCAGTACCACCGCATCCACATGCCCGTCGATTGCACGTTGCGACACTTGCACAATTTTGCCTTCGGTGCGAACCACGCCGCGGGCCTCACACAGTTTGCGCAAATACTTGGCATACAAGTTGGCATCAAAGTGATACGCGTAAGTGATATCGCCCAAGGGTGAGTTGGGCACTGACAAATCGGGGCGCATGAATTTGTTGGCGCGTGCGGCAGCACGGGTGATGGAATAGCTGCCCAGGTCTGCGGCTTTGCCAGCAGCGCGCATCTTGTGCCAATACTGCTCAAAGGGCACGGTCCAAAGGTCTTGGCCAATGGCGCCAAAGCCGTGCATGTAGCGATCACCCAATTGGCCCCAATTGACAAACTCAATGGCCAATTTGAAGGTGCCATAAGTGGCTTTTAAAAATTCGTTTTCATCAATGCCTGCAACTTTGTTGAAGCGTTGAATCATGGGGATGGTGGCTTCTCCCACACCCACAATGCCAATTTCGTCTGACTCGACCAAGCGGATGTTGTACTTGCCGCGCAGCACGCTGGCCAAAGCGGTGGCGGTCATCCAGCCCGAAGTGCCGCCGCCAACAATGACAATGTTTTGAATTAAAGGGTTTTGCATCATCAACACCATGAATAAAAAAAGGGGAGGACAAGCCTCCCCTTACTTTAACGCGCCGCAAGCCCAAAGGCTTGAGGCGAATTGACTGACAAGTTCAAATTAGAACTTGTAGGTGGCACCCATCAAGTAGATCTTGCCGTAGCGAACTTTTTCGACGATGTTGTCGGGCGTGTTGCTGTAACGTTGGAACTGTGCGTTGGTTGCATTGTTCACTTGGAACATCAAAGACAAACCTTTGGCAGGACCTTGTTGGAACTCGTAACCGGCTTGCAAGTCGACCACAGTTTCGCCTTTGATGAAGGTCAACTGACGGTTGTCTTGGAAGTCGCTGATTTCGCCCAAGAAGTCGGAACGCTGACGACCTGCCACTGCAACTTGGAAGCCACTCTTTTCGTAGTAGAAGCGCAAGTTGTTGACGTTTTTAGACAAGCCTGGCAATGGAATTTTGTCGCGGCCAATGTCTTGCGTGCTGAAGCTGGCTGCGGGCAAATTCACGTTGCTGGAGGTGCTGGACATGTTGGCCATCACACCGAAGCCGTCCAAAGAAGGCGTCAACATAGAGAAGGGCACGTTGATGGCCACTTCTACGCCGCTGATGTCGCCACCTTGACCGTTGATGGGGCGTGTCAGCATGCCCATGGTGCCGTAAGGCAAGCCAGTCGGTGCGTAAGCCTTGAAGTCAAAGGGTGTGGCTGTCTTCAGGATGTACGTGTCGAGGTTTTTGTAGAAACCAGCGATGCTCACATAACCCTTCTTGCCGAAATATTTTTCGTATGACACGTCAAATGACTTGGCGCGGAAAGGTTCCAGCTCTGGGTTGCCTCCGTCGCCGGTGTAAGTGCCCTTGGTGCTGTCGTAGCTGAAGTTCATGCTAGAGCGCATGTCGCCCATGTTGGGACGCGCCAACACTTTGGCCACGCCCACACGCAACATTTGGTCATTGCCCGCGTCGAAGTTCAAGTTCAAGCTGGGGTTGAAGTCGCTGTAGGTTTTGCCATTGCCAATGGAGATGCCAGGGCAAGTTGCAACGGTGTTGCCTGTGCAAGTGGCGCGATTGACGTTAAAGCCTGTGGCGCTTTGATCTGTGTTGACCAATTGCGCACCGACGTTGCCGCGGTAGGGCATGCCAAACAGAGTGCCGTCCACATCACCTTTGATGTAAGTGGTGGTGACCTTCTCGCTGACAGACCAGTCTTTGTTCAAGATGTCGCTGTCAACTTTTTTAGCCAAATCATAGACCGTGCCCAATGAGCCACGTGGGTCCCAAGACACCACGGCCAAACCGGTGGTGCCAGCGACATTGGTGGCTGTACCAGGAACGGCTGCGCCGCCGTAAGGATCGCCGCCCTTGACGACCAAGCGGCCTTCTTGGGTGGTGCGAACTTTGGTGCGGTCAGAGAAGTTGGCACCAATTTCAATGGAAGAAATCGGACCATATTCCACATTGCGACGACCTGAGAAGCGAACGTTGTCCACTTTGTCGGACACTTCTGGAATGGCCACATAGCCAGCTTGGGGTGATGAAGGACCACCACTCCAGCCATTCACGTCCGTCAATTTGATTTGTGAACGATCGGCATAGCTCAGACCTGTTTTGAACAGTGTGTCTGCCAGGTTGGTGCCATTGAAGCCAGACCACGAAATGGTGTCTGTTTTGCCCGTGGTGTTGCCATCGCCAGGCAAGCCAGCGGTTGTCTCATAGCGTGAGCTCACGCGTGACACTTTGGACTGAGAGATGTCTGCAGTGGCTTTCCAGTCGCCCACTTTCATTTTGGTGTTCCAACCAAAAGAGTCCAGCTTGTCGTCACCCGATTCCAAGTGATTGCGCACCACGCCTTTGTAGCCGTCCATGGTGCCGTTGGTCACGAAGCCAGCAGCGTTGACGATGGCGCCTGGCAACAATTTGCCGGCTGGGTCATAGCTGGCGTTTTCTAAAAATGCGCCTTCCAAACCAGTTTTCTTCAAAGCAAATGTGCCTTTGGAAGAGAACACGTCCAAAACTGTTTCAAAGTCTTTGTTGGGCTTGTATTGAACAACGGCCATCAAACCTTCGCGGTTGGATGTGCTTTGCTCTGTGTCAGCTGTAAAGCCACCAGGAATCTTGACGTCTTGACCGTTGTAGGTGATGTCACGGTTCCAGCCGCCCCAAGAGTTGAATTTCAACTGCTCAGCGCCTTCGTCTTTCAGCTTGGTGTAACCCAATGCAATGCCCAATGTGCGATCTGCAAATTGGTCAACATAAGAGAAAGATTGGCGATCGCCTTTGCCTTCGCCGGCGCCAGAGTCAATGCCAGAGCGCTGTGAGCGTACGTTGGCAGAGAAAGTGCGCTTTTTGAAGTCCAAAGGACGCACCGTGCGCAGATCGATGGTGGACGCCAAACCTTGGCCGACCAAAGAAGCTTCAGGTGTTTTGTGGATCACGATGGAGCCAAGCAATTCTGCGGGGAATTGGTCGAACTCTACGCCACGGCTGTCGCCAGTGGAAGCTTGCTCGCGGCCATTCAGCAACGCGCCGTTGAAGTCGGGCGACATGCCGCGAACGCTCACAGATTGCGCGCGACCTGTGGACTTGTTGCGCTGTGCTGTCACGCCAGGCAAACGAGACACAGATTCAGCCACTGTGGTGTCGGGCAACTTGCCGATGTCTTCCGCAGACAAAGCTTCAACGATGCCGTCGGCGTTACGTTTGGTGGCAATGGCGTTTTCGATGGAGGCGCGGATGCCCGTCACCACCAGCTCACCTGCCGCTTGTTGCGCATGTGTAGCGCCTGCAACGCTGATCAACAAAACTGCGCAGCCAGCCGCTACGGGACTGACTTGGAAGCCGCTTTGTCTCACCGCTTTGCGCGATTTCTGATTGGTTTGTGTCATTTTTTTTGACCTTAGATTGAAAAAAGAAGTGTGCTGCCCTTGGGAACTTCATGTAAACGATTGCACGGAGTGATTGTGTAGTAAAACTAGATGGTCTTTCACTTGGGAGAAACCCTAGCTGTTGCGCAAATAAAACCAAGCAATAATGAGGACTTTAAGGCTACAAATGACTTTTAGCCAATTCGTGACGTAGTCCAAAATCGCACAAAATTCTAATTCTTGTACCAAAATTACAGCCCGACTGTCGATACAGTTGCTGAAGTTCCTTCTTGAAGACCTTCTCATGAAACTCTCCCACCCATCTCATTTAATGGCTGCCGCTTTGCTCTGCTTCAGTTTGGCCGGTCACACGCAGACTCAAGTTGCCGTCAGGCCAGAGGTGGCCAAGACCTTGCAGGCGGCACAAGACGCCTTAAAAGCAGGACACATTGAGTCTGCCTTGGCGCTGTCGCAACAAACCATGGCCATGCCGGGCATCACGCCTCTCGAAAAGCCCATCATTCAGCGCACCTTGGCCGTTGCTGCCCTTCAAGCCAAGAATTTTCCTTTGGCGGTTAGCACGCTGGAGAATTTGATCCAAGAGATGCCCGCCGATGCCCCTGCTGCGCAAAAGCGAGCTTTGATCGAGTCGCTCCTCAACGCCAGCCAACAAGCACAAGACCACAAGCGGGTGGTTGACTGGGCCCGCATTTATTTGAAGTTAGAAGGAAGTAACCCGTCGGTCCGCCCGGTCCTCATTCAAACCTTGTCTGTCCTGAAACGCCATGAGGAGGTGATTCAAGAGGTCAAAGAAAAAATGCGCCTAGACGAAGCTGCCAAGCTCAAAACAGCCGAAAGCGAATTGCGCATGATGGCCGTCAGCCAGCGTCAGTTAAAAGACGATACGGGTTACAACGGCACATTGAAGTTGTTGCTGCAAAACTATCCCTCCAAGGCGTATTGGGGCGAGATGATTCCGCGCTTGGCCCGACAGGCCAATTTCAACGCCCGGTTTGACCTCGACCTGTACCGTTTGCTGGCCCTCACTGGCAATTTAGAAGATGCCATTGAATACATTGACATGGCCAATTTGGCCCTCAAAGCGGGCTTGCCAGCCGAGGCTGAGCGCACAGTGGCACAAGCCTATACCGCTGGACTGCTGGGCAAGGGCGGCGATGCGGCCAACCACCAAAAATTGCGACAACAAATTCAGCAGCGCTTAACGGAAGATGACAAAGCCATGCCTTCTTTGGAGCGGTCTGCCAAAGAGGCCAATGCCTTGGCCAGCTTGGCCGATGTATACGCCTCCAAACAAAAGTGGGAACAAGCACAAACTTATTACAGCAAGGCCTTGGCCATGGGCGGCCTGCGACGTGAAGCCGAAACGCGCTTGCATGCGGGCATTGTCTTGTTCAAAGCAGGACAGAAGGCAGAAGCCCTCACGATGTTTGACAGCGTTCAGGGCGATGCCACTGCAGTCGACATTGCGCAATTGTGGAAGGCTTGGTTGGTCAACAACTGAGGCATCATGTCATTTCAACAACCAATTTCAGTGCATTGATGCCGTCACCTGTGGACAAACGCAAACTGCAAATGTCAGACATTGCCAAATTGGCAGGCGTCTCTACGGCCACGGTTTCGCGTGCCCTCAATGGCAGCGAGGCCATTCGCCCAGAAACGCGCGAACGCATCATGGCATTGGCTCAGGCCCATCAATACACCGTTCATGCGGGGGCCAAAAATTTGCGAAGCGGTGAAAATCGCACGCTGGGCTTGGTCATTCCTTACCGCACATCGCTGCGCATGCAGGTGACCGATCCATTCTTCTTGTCGATGTTGGGACATCTGGCCGACGCCATGACAGAGGCTCAGTACGATTTGCTTTTGTCGCGGGTCAATGCAGACCACTTGGATGAGTGTGCCGCGCTGTACGACTCAGGTCGCGTGGCGGGCATGGTGGTTGTGGGGCAGTGGGACCATCACGATCAACTCAATACGCTGGCCAAAAGGCATGTCCCTCTGGTGGTGTGGGGTGCCCAATTGCCCGATCAGCTGTATTGCAGCGTCGGCAGCGACAATTTAAAAGGCGGTTACGAAGCCACGATGCATCTCATCCAGCAGGGTCGTCGGCACATCGCCTTCATGGGTGATTACCATTCTGGTGAAGCCAAGTTTCGATATGACGGGTATTGCCGTGCACTGCAGCAACAGGGCCTGCCCCTCAATCCTGCGTTGGTCATTCCATCGCCCTTCACGCCCCTTGAGGCACAGCAGGCCATGCACCAGTTTTGCGCTCTGCAGCAACCCATCGATGCACTCTTTGCGGCCAGTGATTTGATCGCCATCAATGCCATGGGCGTGCTCAATGCGCGAGGCTTCAAGGTGCCAGAAGATGTGGCGGTGGTGGGCTATGACGACGTCGATGCAGCACGTCACAGTTTTCCGCCTTTGAGCACCGTGCATCAGCCCTTGGACTTGGCTGCGCGTGCGCTCTTGCAATGCCTACAAGAAGTGATGCAAGGACGGCAACCAGCGCCGCGCCAATTGAACAGCCCCTTGGTGGTTCGTGCTTCTTCTCAAACCGCAGTTTAAGCGCAGGTTACGCGCAGAGCAATCGCGCTGTGCGTCAGTCTTTGCTGGCCGCAGAAGCTGCCGCTTTCATCGCAAACTCAGCACGCAAGGCGCGTAATTTTTCTCGCGGGTCTTCTTTCACGGTGGCTTTGTCGAGTGCCATTTCTGCAATGAAACGACTGGGCAGTGCGGCAATGGTTTCGCGTCCCTTTTTGCGCCGCCGTGTCCAGCTAACCGACAAGGTGCGCTGCGCACGTGTGATGCCCACATACATCAGCCGGCGTTCTTCTTGCAGCCGCGTGAGCTGGCCCTCTGCATGAACTTCTGCATTGATGGACTCTTTGTTGTCTTCGTCCATCTTGAAAGGCAGCAAACCTTCATTCACACCCACCAACATCACATGTGGCCACTCCAAACCCTTGGCCGCATGCAAAGTGGAAAGTGTGACCACATTCGGATCTTGCTCGCGTTCGTTCAAGGTGGACAGCAGCGAGATGGTTTGCGCCACTTCCAGCAGTGACTTGGTCTCAGAGGCCACGCTCACGCCGGCGGCATCGTCGATGGTGCCGCCACAGCGACCTGACATCCAGTCACAAAATTCAAGCACATTGGTCCAGCGCGCTGCCGCAACTTTCTCGTTGTCTTCGCCGTCGTACAAATGTTTTTCATAGCCAATGTCTTTGAGCCATTGCAACAGAAATGCCTTGGCTTCTTCGGCGCCATGCGTCCGTTTGGCGCGGTACGCCAAGTCGTTCATGAAGCGTCCAAATTCATGCAAGCTGCCCACGGCACGTGCAGACAAGCAAGAGCCAAGGCTGTTGGAAAACAGCGCTTCAAACAAGCTCAATTTGTATTGGCTGGCCAGCGTGCCCAAGCTGGCCAGTGTTTGGTGACCAATGCCGCGCTTGGGGCTGGTCACAGCGCGCAAGAAAGCGGGGTCGTCATCGTTGTTGACCCACAAGCGAAACCACGCGCACAAGTCTTTGATTTCTGCGCGGTCAAAGAAGCTCTGACCGCCCGATACCTTGTAGGGAATCTGTGCGCGGCGCAAGGCTTTTTCGAAAGGCTTGGCCATGTGATTGGCGCGGTACAAAATGGCAAATTCACGGTAGTCAAGATATTGGGCACCACCTGCCGTGGTGAGGGTGCCTGCGCGCAAGGATTGAATGCGTGCCACCACGCGGTCTGCCTCATGCTCTTCATTGTCGGCGTCGACAACGCGGACGGGTTCACCTTCACCCAGCTCCGAAAACAGTGTTTTGGGGTAAAGCTTGGGATTGGGTTCAATCACATTGTTGGCGGCACGCAAAATGGCGCTGGTAGAGCGGTAGTTTTGTTCCAGCTTGATCACCTTCAAGGCTGGAAAATCTTGTGGCAAACGTTTCAAGTTGTCCAAAGTGGCGCCTCGCCAACCGTAAATCGATTGATCGTCATCACCCACCGCCGTGAATCGGGCACGCTCTCCCACCAGGTTCTTCAGAACCTCGTATTGCGTGGCATTGGTGTCTTGATATTCGTCCACCAGCACATGGCCCATGGCGGCTTGCCAGCGTTCGCGCACTTCTGGAAATTGCGCCAACAATTTAAGCGGCATGCCAATCAAATCATCAAAGTCCACGCTTTGATAGGCGGCCAAGCGCTCTTCATAACGCGCCATGATGCGGGCCAGAACTCGCTCGTTGTCCGTCTTGGCAATGGCTTCGGCTTGCGCGCTGTTCAGACCGCTGTTTTTCCATGCGCTGATGGCCCACTGCCATTGACGCGCAGTGTTGACGTCGGTGGAGCCGCCACCGCAGTCTTTCAAAATACTCACCACGTCGTCAGCATCCAAGATGCTGAACTGAGGTTTGAGTCCCAACACATGGCCATCCTGGCGCATGATGCGCACCCCCAAGGCGTGAAAGGTGCAAATCAACACCTCTTGTGCGCCTTTGCCAATCAGTTTGCGTGCGCGTTCGCGCATTTCAGAGGCCGCTTTGTTGGTAAAGGTAATGGCCGCAATGCGTTTGGGCTCAAGGCCGACTTCAATCAGTCGGGCAATTTTTTGGGTGATCACGCGTGTTTTACCCGAGCCCGCGCCCGCCAACACAAGGCAAGGGCCTTTGACGTAATTGACAGCTTCAAGCTGAGCTGGGTTTAAACCGAGGGAGGGGGATGACATGCTTTAAGAACAGAAACACCACGCTGAAAGTCAGGGGGATGGTCATGGATCATAGCGGGCAAATGCAGCTCAAATTCCAAGGCACAATGTGAACCATGTTAGATGTTTTGCGCGTCACTTTCCCCTTCTTTGCATTGGTCTTGTGTGGCTATTTGGCCGCACGTCGGCACATGCTGCCGTTTGAAGCCATTCCGGGGCTCAATGGGTTTGTGTTGTTCTTTGCGTTGCCATGCATGTTGTTTCGGTTTGGCGCCAGCACACCTATTGCGCAACTGCTCGATGCAGGGGCATTTTTCATGTACCTGTTCTGCGCATTGGTCATGGTGGCCTTTGTCTTGGCGGTCACCATGAACCGGCGCATTGGTTGGAATGATGGCGCTTTTGGCGCCTTGGTGGGTGCGTTCCCCAACACCGGTTTCATGGGCGTGCCCTTGTTGGTGGCACTGCTGGGGTCTGCTGCTGCGGGGCCAGCCATCGTCACCATCGTCATCGACATGGTCATCACCACCTCCTTGTGCATTGCCCTGTCTCGCTTAGATGGCGCAGGTGAGCAAGGCGTCGGCCAAGCTGCCAAAAATGCGTTGTGGGGCATGCTCAAGAACCCCATGCCCTGGTCGATTTTGTTGGGAACTTTGTTCTCGGCATTTCAAGGGGAGTTGCCTGGCCCTGTCGACAAAACGGTCTCTTTGTTGGCCGATTCTGCATCGCCTGTGGCATTGTTCACCATTGGCGCTGTGCTGGCGCGTTCTCAAACAATTGCGCACCATGCGCAGCATGGTCCACTCACATGGCGAGACTATGTGCCTGTGGCACTCATCAAATTGTTTCTTCATCCCATTTTGGTTTTGTTGGTCGGCTTGGCGGTCATTTCCATGGGCGTGCCCATCGACGTCTTTGCACTCAAAGTGATGGTGCTGGTGGCCGCACTGCCAAGTGCCAGCAATGTATCGATGTTGGCCGAGCGCTTTGGCGCAGACAATGGCCGCATTGCCCGCATTATTTTGGTCTCTACCTCGGCCGCTTTCCTCACCTTCTCAGGCGCCGTCACCTTGCTTCAATAAGCGAGGAATTGCAAAAGACGTCAAATGGCCAGCGGGTCGACATCGACCAGCCAGCGAATCAAACCTTTGTGTTCAGGATTGGCGCGTGTTTCATGCAAACACGCCTGAAGCAAATCCAAGACTTTGTGCAGTGACTGCCTTGATGTGCTTTCCAGCAGCATTTGCGCACGCTCTACGTTGGCCACCCGCTGAATGCTCATCGGTACGGCAGGAAATACACTGACCTCTGCCATCAGGGCGGCAAGCTGCGCATCGTCTTGCGCCAGGCTTTGCAAGTGTGCGTTGCCTTTGTTTAAAAAAGCTTGCGCCACGGTTTGCATGCGGGCATCGCATCGAATCAAAGCCTGAAAGCTGCTGGGCGGCAAGCCGGCTTCCAGGCGCTCTTTCAACTGCTGTTCTGCAAACGCAGGGTAGTCGTGTTTCTTCAGTGCTTCAAACAGTGGGTGTGATGGATGGAAGGTTTGCACCCACATTTCACTCGACGCACTTTGCGCCGCATCGCGACCCGCACGGCCACCGGCTTGCATCAACAATGCAAACAATCGCTCAGGCGCCCTGAAATCACTGGAGAATAAGGCACCATCAGGATTGATGGCCGCAACCAAGGTGATGTGCCTGAAATCATGTCCCTTGGCAATCATTTGAGTGCCTATCAATACGTCGACGTCACCACTGTGGACATCGGCCAACTGCGCCTCCAGTGCGCCTTTCAGTTTGGTGCTGTCTGCGTCAATGCGCATCACGCGGACGGCTTGTCCATCTGGCCGTTTGACATCGGCCAGCAATTCGGCCAAATGCTCTTCGAGTTGCTCGGTGCCGCGACCCATGGGCGCAATGTCCGCGTTACCGCACGCCGGGCATGCCCTTGGCACTCGCTCTGTGAAGCCGCAATGATGGCAACGCAATGTGCGATCAATTTTGTGAAACACGCGAAATGCGCTGCAATGCGCGCACTCGCTTTTCCAATCGCAATCGGCGCAGTGCAACACGGGTGCATAGCCCCGGCGATTGAGCAGCAACATGCTTTGTTCGCCTTTGGCCACGCGTTCTTGGATGGCGGCAATCAGTGGCGCAGACAAAACTGTTTTTCGCGGTTGATGGTTCATGTCCACGCGCCGAACAAAAGGCAACTTGCCAGCGCCAATGCGCGCAGGCATTTGCAATCGCAGATAGCGCCCACCTTCCGCGGCCGGCCTGCTGTGGTGCCAACTCTCCAAAGATGGTGTGGCCGAGCCCAGAATCACTTTGGCGCCTTCCAGCCTTGCCCTGTAAACGGCCAAGTCGCGAGCTGAATAGCGCGCACCTTCTTGTTGCTTGTAGCTGGCGTCGTGTTCCTCGTCGACCACAATCCATTTCAGATGGGGCATTGAGGCAAAAATCGACATGCGGGTGCCCAGCACAATACGCGCCGTGCCGTTGTGAGCGGCCAGCCAACTCTTCAGGCGCTGCGGGCCTGTCATGCCACTGTGCATCGAGACCACACCATGCTCTCCAAAGCGAGCCTTGACGCGCTCTTCTAGCTGAGGCGTCAAATTGATCTCCGGCACCATCATCAAAGCTTGCGCTTCAGGATTTTCTGCAAGACACCTGGCGACGGCTTGTAAATACACTTCCGTTTTGCCACTCCCAGTTGCGCCATGGACCAAAAAGGGTCCGGATGTGTCGGCCATTTGGGCCAGCACTTGGGTTTGTTGTTCAGACAAGGGCCAAGGCGTTTCTAGCGCGGCCTTGATGGCATCTTCGCTGACGTCGGTTTTCTTCAATCGCCGTGCCAATTGCACAGGTGTCAAGTCGCGCAATTGGGGCGGCAAGGCCGCCATGGCCACTTCTCCCAAAGTGCGTTGGTAATACTGTGCGGTAAATTGAACCAACTGAAGCCAATGGGTACTTAAGGGGCTCACGCCATCCAACACAGCGGTCACGTTCTTGACGGCGCTTTGTGTCAAATGCGACGGCGCTTGCGCATGAACACGCCACACCACCCCCAAGACTTCGCGTTTGCCAAAAGGTACACGCACCAAGTGCCCCACCTGGACAGGTCGTTCGCAGCTGTAAGTCAGCAAGCCGCCCACTTGACTGTGGGCAGGCGCTGACACAGCAACGTCAAGCCACATTTGCATCCAGTCCTTTGTGATGAAGCTTCAATTTGAAGCCGTTCACGCATTCTGTCATTTTCTTGCTCATAAATATTCTTGAAATCGCAGGTAAGTCCTTGTTTTTCATGGGCTTTAGAAGCAGTCCCAAAAAACTGTGGATAACTTTGTTGAAAACTCTGCCTGATGCCTCGCCAAGCCTTGAAAAATAAGGCTTTCCTTGGATTGCTCGAGAACTGAGCAGAATCATAAAGTTAAATAAAATCAATGACTTAGTTAAATTTGAAACGCTTCATTGCGCCGATGTAAGTTGTTTGAATTTGAGATTTGATCAAAATTGCTTTTGTGCATAAGTCAATAGAAAAAACCCAAAAATTTATATTTTTTTTGGGTTCTTGGATGCGGCATATGCGTTAAGCAAATGGCTATTTGAGCGTCATTGGCGCAAGGCTTTTGAATGGCTGTGAACCGCTGCCACCAACGCAGAAACATGCTCAGGCGGTGTGAATTGGCTAATGCCATGGCCCAAGTTGAAAATGTGCGTTGGACCGGTACTTTGAGCATCTGTGTGCGGCTTGCCAAAACTGTTCAGCACACGAATGACTTCCTTCTCAATTTGCGCGGGTGGTGCAAACAGCACATTGGGGTCAATGTTGCCCTGCAAAGCTTTGCCCGGACCGTTCACATTGCCGCCGACCATTTGGCGTGCGCGGCCTAAGTTCATGGTCCAGTCGAGTCCCAGCACATTGCAATCGAGTTGTCCCATTTCCGCCAGCCACAAGCCGCCCCCTTTGGTAAACACAATGCTTGGGATGCGAACGCCGTTGTGCTCTTTCTTCAAAAGTGCCAGCACCTTGGCGGTATAGGCCAAACTGAATTCTTGGAAAGCCGAATCGGCCAGCACACCGCCCCAACTGTCGAAAATCATGGCGGCCTGAGCGCCTGCTTCAATTTGCGTGTTCAAGTAGTTGGCCACCGCTTGTGCGTTGATGTCCAAAATACGGTGCATCAAATCAGGTCTGCTGTACAGCATCGACTTGACCAAGCGGTAGTCATCCGAGCCTTTGCCTTCCACCATGTAGCATGCCAAAGTCCAGGGGCTGCCAGAGAAACCAATCAAGGGCACCCGCCCGTTCAAGGCCTTGCGAATAGAGGTGACCGCGTCAAACACATAGCGCAACTTGGCCATGTCTGGCACGGCCAATTCGGCCACAGCGGCTTCGTCTCTGACGCTCTTAGCGAAACGTGGGCCTTCACCCAGCGCAAAACTCAGCCCCAAGCCCATGGCATCGGGCACCGTCAAAATGTCGCTGAACAAAATGGCTGCATCCAAGGGATAGCGCTCTAAGGGTTGGAGTGTGACCTCGGTGGCGAAGTCAACATTGGTGGCCAAGCCCATGAAACTGCCGGCCTTGGCGCGGGTGGCGCAATATTCAGGCAGGTAGCGACCCGCTTGGCGCATCAACCAAACGGGCGTGTGATCGGTGGCTTGGCGAAAGCAGGCGCGTAAAAACGTGTCGTTGGACAAAGGGGCAAAACTGTCAAAGGTCATAGCAATCAAAGCCGATCTGGCGTTTCCAAATGTGTTTGACGCATTCTCGCAGACTGCTTGCTGCCCGCCACTTGAATTGACGCGCGTCAATTCAAATTATGGCGAACTCTTAACTTGGCTCAATGATGTTTGGATCTCTGACACCGAGGGCAGCTCGGACAGCAGATGAACTGATTGCCCGGGGGCATACCAAGCGTAAACCGGCACGCCATTGCGCCCGAGGGCATTGAGTGCACGCGTGATGGCAGGGTCGTATCGCGTCCAATCAGCACGAAGGAGCAATACTTTCTTTTCTGCAAAACTCGCCAACACTTCCGGGTGACTGAACGTGGTCTTTTTGTTGAATTGGCAGGTGACGCACCAAGCGGCTGTGAAGTCCACAAAGACCGGACGGCCTGCGTCACGTGCTTTGGCCAATTTGTCTTCAGACCACGTTTCCCAGGTAAGCCCCTGCAAGCCCTCCTTGCTCTGAGCCGCTTTTTCCAATGTCATAGACGTTTGCGCCTGGCCGGGGTCAAGTTGTGTCCAGCTTGGTCCCCAGTGCCAAAAGGAAAGAAGACACACAGTCGCGGTGAGGGCGCGCAATCCCCAACCAACTTTGCCTGTTTGCGGCAAGGCCCACAACAAGAACGCTACGCTGAGCAAGCAAATGAGGAAGCCCGTGACCCCCTCTAAGCCCACTTGTTGTCCTAAAACCCACACCAGCCAAATGACTGTTGCAAACATCGGAAAGGCCATGAAGTGACGGAAAGTGACCATCCATGCGCCAGGACGCGGTAAGCGATGCACCCAAGCTGTACTGACTGTCATGGCCATGAACGGGGCGGCCATGCCTAGGCCCATGGCTGCAAAAATAGGCAAAGCTTGCCAAGACGGCAAGCCAATGGCCAGTCCGAGAGACGCACCCATAAAGGGCGCCGTACAAGGTGAGGCGATGACCACGGCAAACACGCCAGACCACAGGGCATTCACCCAAGGTTTGGACCATTGCACACCGGCCACAGAACTGGGCGCAAAGGCACCAAATTCAAACATACCGGCCAAGTTCAGACCCATCACCGCAAACAGCATGGCCAATCCACCCACAACCCAAGGCGATTGCAACTGAAAGCCCCAACCCATTTGAGAGCCTGCCGCCCTGAATGCCAACATCAGGCCGCCCAGTAACAAGAAAGACAACAAGACACCCACCGTGAAGGCCCAAGCCGAGGCTTTCATTTGTTGGGTGCTCTTAGCATGCTGCGTGATGCTCAATAACTTGATGGCCAAAACGGGAAATACACAGGGCATTAAGTTCAACAACAAACCGCCCGCAAAAGCCCCCAGCATCGCCAAGGCCCAAGTTGCAAACGGTGCTGCCAAAGGCGTGTTGAGGGGCGGCATTGCATTGGCCGAACTTGCGGCGCTGTTGGCGTCATCTGCAAAATCTTGCCATTGGCCTTGTACCGGTGTTTCAAACGTCCATTGCAAGCCCGTCGGTGACGCCGCTTTTCCTTGCAGCAACAACCAAGTCAATTTGGCCGGGCTGTCCATTCTTTCACTGGAGACAGATACTTTTACGTGGTGTGTGACCTCGCCCTCTTGAGCCTTGCTCTGAAGGACGGGCGCTGCATTGTTTTGTATCACATGAGGGGTTTGTGGCAGCACCGTCCATTCCCCGTTTTGAAGTTCAGCGGGCAAGTTTGCAATGGTCAGCGTCAGCGTGCGACCATCGGTTGCGATGCGTGCTGCATGGGCCCCTTGCAAATTGCTCGCTTGCAGTTGCAAGGCTTTTTGAAACGCATTGGGATCCATGCGGGTCGAGCCGTTGAGTGGAATAGACAGCTGGAAATCCCCCTCCTGTGGAATGCATTCTTGTTTGCACACCAGCCAGTTGGCATGCAGTTGAATCGTCAAACTGGTTGCCAAAGGCGTGGGCTTGAAGCCTTTGTCGATCTGAATTGGGGTGACCAACAGCACGGTGTCTTCATAACCAAAATTGGCCATGTTGCCAATTGGAATCTTTTTAGGGGCCGGCCAAATCAGGGGCGCTGCGGTCAAGCCTGCGGGCAGTTGCCATGTCAACTCAGTGGGCAAGCCAGAATCGCCAGGATTTCGCCAATAGGTATGCCAGTGCGGTTGATGTTTCAGCTCAAGACCCAACCAAATGGTTTGTCCCGCTGCAATGCCCTGTGGCGCCTCAACCAGCAAACTGGCTTTGACCTGCGGGGTCTGAACCACATGGGTGACTTTAGATTGACCCAGTACAAGAGTCTGTGCATGTACGGTCAAGGCCATGAGAAGGCACGTCGCACCCCAAAGCAAGGGGTGTTGCAAAAGGTTCAGGAGACGACGAAAGTTCATCAACAACATAGGCCAGAAGCATTCCAAAAACAGCGAAGACGCAATGTCTGAACTCTACACCTCAAAATCATTCACTTAAATGCGGTGTGTCTATTAAACTGGCAACATGAAAAGTTCGTCAGTAAAGCCGCGCGCAACCTATTTTTGGTCAAATTTGACCACCCTTGATTTCGCAAGCATCGACCTCGGCCGTGCCATTGCGGTTCTGCCGCTGGCTGCAACCGAGCAACACGGCCCCCATCTGCCCCTGTCGGTCGATTCGGACATCGTCAATGGCGTGGTGCAAGCCAGCTTGGCCCACCTTGAAGCCAGCCAAGCCTCAACGGATGCCCCCTTGCCCGTGTATTTTTTGCCAACGCAAAATGTGGGACTCAGTCCAGAGCATTCCGCATTCCCTGGCACGCTCACCTTGAAGCCTGAAACCCTGATTCGGCTTTGGACAGACATCGCTGAGTCCGTCAAAGCCGCTGGCGTCAACAAATTGGTGTTACTCAATTCGCACGGTGGGCATGTGGGCGTCATGGATGTGGTGGCGCGTGATTTGCGAGCACGTTTGGGCATGCTGGTCTACAGTGTCAGCTGGTATCAGCTACCCTTGTGCAACGCCCAGGGTGAAGATTTGAACACCCTGTTTTCAGCCCATGAACACCGCTTTGGGGTGCATGCGGGAGATGTCGAAACATCTGCGATGTTGGCGCTGCAGCCAGATGCTGTGCGCATGGCGCTGGCACAAAATTTTCCTTCAACATCCGAACAGCGCGCCGCAGATTTTCCCATCTTGGGCAATGGCCGCTCTGCTAAATTGGCTTGGCAAATGCAAGATTACAACCCCACCGGCGCAGCAGGCAATGCGGCGGCGGCAACTGCAAGCAAAGGTCATGCATTGATAGAGGCTGCAGGCCGATCCCTGGCGCAACTTTTGGCTGAAATAGACCGCTTGCCCAATGGAACCCTGCGCCGCTAAAGAGCCGGTAGTGCCTTTGGGTTGCGTCTTCTTAGTTGATCAAGGGCAACTGTAGTTCGCACGCACTGGGGTCAATTTGCCGGGGATGTTCGCGACTCGCGTCCAGACACCCACCTTCGGCATAAATACCTTTGTCATCTCTCATGCGCATCATGAGCGCCATGACTTTTTCCAATTTGAGAGGGTTGGCCAGCGTGTCTGCGACGCAAGCTTCTACGATGCGCTCGTCCATCCAAGCCTCGCCTTGGCCATTGATTTGGAGTCCGTCTCGCCAGTGATAAATCTCAACACATTTGGTCGTCAACGTAAAAGGCTGGTCGCGTTTCCAGAAATTACTGAACAAGCCGCCGCCCATGTAAATGACCCACGAGCCTTCGTAACCCGTCACATCTGAAGATGCCTCGTCGGGATTGCGAAACCAGAGCCGATCGCCAGGCACAAAAAAATGAGCAGGCAAGGGCGCTGCAAGCGAGCCGTATTCATGCAAAAAAACCTCATGGAATTGACCAGAACGGACCGCATGAACTTCATTGAGTTTTTGAAGTGCGTCGAACAATTCGGGGTGATGCGCGTGCGCCTCTTGCGCCAAACCCAAAAGGATGACGTACTCGCTGGCGCGATAACACGAAAAATCGTAGAGTTTGCCCGTGGCTTCAGGTTGTGTCGCGCTGATCAACGCAGTGATCAAATTCGCGCCTGGTTGCAAAATGAACCCTGCTTCTTCAACATATTGCCAAAACGCCACCGGACGCTCAGCGGCTTCTGTTTTGAATGCCAAAGCCGTTTTGCGTGCTGCATTGGCGATGTTTTCGCGAACCCGCACGCCACTTGCCAAGGCTTCTAAATTTTTGAATTCAAACAGGTGCGGCGAAATCAACAACGCCCACAGAATTTCTTGGGTTAAATCGCGGGCATGGTCCTGAAACGACAAGGTGTTGTTGTCTGGTGCAAAGCCTGCGGTCCATGCAGAGCTCATATGGCAATGCGTGAATCCCTCAATCTGCTCGACCACCAACTCATTGCGAATGCCGTGTCCAAGCATGAAGGCCCGGCAGTTTTCTACGGAGTCTTCAGCCAGACGAATGCCTTGGATTCGATCGAGGTGTAAATGTGGCGAGAGCTTTGGCTGCATTCGAATCATTTTCACAATATATCTGATCGCACCCTATCGGTACAAACACTATCCACAAACAAGGCGCGCAACCCTGCTTGCAAACGACAAGAGGTGTTCATGTCAGGCAAAAGTCACCCATTTTTGATATTTTTCATCTTCTAAGTGCGGCAAGTTGTTATATGACAGCAACATGTGCCTTGAGGGTGTGTAAATGAATTCAGTTAAAGCGGTGTTGCGAATCCGCAGATTCAATTCAATGCTGGTGTCGGCTGGCGCGCCCAGTATCTGACCTACAGCCGTTGAAATAGGGCCGCCGCTTGAGACCAACAGCACACGCCCTTGGTAGCGAGTTCGGACATGGTTCAGCACCTCTTGGATGCCTTGCCCAAACTCTAGGTAGCTTGGCATGCCCTTGGGTTGAGTCTCGCCTGCCATCCACTTTTGAAGTGCGGTTCTCAGTAGCCTGAAATGATGCTTGTACATCTCTGGCGTATCGGGTTTGGCCAAAGGCATGGGATGGACCGTTTCAATCAGTGCATGGCTGTCGTATTCGTTCAGCGCTGGCCATACTTCAGGCGTCATGTGAAGATTTGCCCCCTCTGCAATGCCCTCCCACGTTTGACGATGCCGTTTGAGACTGCCCATCAGCACCGCTTCAAATGCCAAGGCTTGAGGTGTATGCGCAGCAGCTTGTTGCCAATAGGCGCCCAAGCGAATGCTTTGGCGTTTGCCCAATTCGCTTAGCTGGTCGTAGTCGTCGGCGCCGAAGGACGCTTGTCCGTGGCGCACCAATATCAGTTGTCCCATGGCAATCAGTCTAACGCCACATGGCCGTCAATACAGACCACGGTGTCGCCTCCGACCCACACCTGTCCTTTGGCATCTTGCTGAATGTGCACGCGCCCCTGTCGTCCCAGTGCTTGGCCTTGCGTTGCCATGTAGTTGTCTGGCATTGTGCCCATCCCGATCAACCACTGCGCCATAGAAGCGTTCAAACTGCCGGTGACAGGATCTTCCAAGATGCCAATGGCCGCTGCAAAGGCGCGAACCTCCAACTCCGCGCCCTCTCCAGCCGTCACTGGCCGAGAGCCTTGAGGCGCACGACCAATGAAGGCCCTTGACTCGCGATTGCTGCGTGAAATCAAAAGGCTTGAGTGGGTCGTTGTTTGGTGGCCGATGGCCGCCACGCCTACTTTGATGCCCAATTGCTTCAACGCCAAATGATTGGGGGACACGGCGCGTAAGGTCGCTGTGGAGTCCAGCAGAAAGGACCACCACATGGGGCCGTTGTCTAGGATTTGATGCGCTAAAACTTGATCAGAACGGATGCCAAGTGCCGCCAGCAACTGAGGCAACTTGTCTTCTGGAATGTCTCGTTTGTGCGTGGGCGGCGCAGCAAAGGCCCAGCGGCCGCTGCGATCTTCGATTTGAATCAAGCCGACACCACACTCTTGGACAATGACCCCCTTCTTTTGAGGCAGGCAACCCGCATGAAGCCAAGCCCGCGCACTGCCCAAGGTGGGGTGACCTGCAAACGGCAATTCGCCCCCAGGGGTGAAGATGCGCAATTTGTAATCCGCACCGTTGGCTTTGGCCTGTGGAGAGGGCGGCAACAGAAAAGTTGTTTCACTCAATTGTGTCCAGCGCGCAAAACCTTGCATGCTGGCATCACTTAAACCTGATCCGTCCAATACAACGGCAACGGGATTGCCCAAATAGCCTTCGGAGGTAAATACATCCACTTGTTTGAAGGGCCTCGAAGTCATGGGAGATTTCTTTTCTTAAAGACTGGTTTTAAACATCCAAGCGGCTGTGAGAATCAAAGCGCCGGACATGCAGCGATTGAACACCAGCAAACGATCGCCTTGTGACAGCCATTGACGCAGCAAGCTGCCCAGGGCGGCATAGGTCAAATTGCTGGCCAAACCGAAGCCCATCATGATGGGAAGAAGCACCAAGCTGCGCGCCAGGGCGTCATCTTTGCCCGCTATCCAGCCGGCCACCACAGACAGTGCCAGCATCCATGCTTTGATATTTAAGAACTGAATACTCACGCCCTGAAAGAATGTGATGTGTAAACGGTCTGAATGGGCGCTTGCCATTTCCCGAGTTCCCCACAACCGATGGGCCATCCAAAGCAAATACAGCGTACCGCTGATCAGGATGATCCAGCGCAACGCGGGCATGGCCAAAACCAAATGCCCTAATCCGGCCATGCAGATGCCCAGTAAAAGCCCCCAACCGATGGGGACTGCCAGTATGAACTTCAGCGCCACCCGCATGCCACGGTTCGCAGCAATCGCGGTGGCCAGCGTTGTATTGGGGCCAGGCGTGAAACTGGCCGCGGTTGACAAAACCAGCAGCGCCGTCATTTCTTCTGAATTTAAAATGAAACTCATGTGACGCGAGCGAAGGAAAAGCGTGCGGCCATTGCGTTCTCGGATGTTTATTTGGCAGAGAGTGTTTCCCAGCGCTCAAGCGCTTGCATCAATTCTGCGTCAATTTCAGCATCGCGTGCGTACAGCGCCGTTGCCTGGCCAGGATCCTTCGCAAACAAGTTGCTGTCCCCTAGCTTCAAGCGGACGCCCAACTGTTCTTTTTCGAGTGATTCAATCAAGCCTGGAAGGCCATCCAATTCGCGTTGCTCTTTGTAGCTCAACTTTACGGTAGCTTTTGCGGCACCCTTTGCAGTTATCGCGGCACCATTGCTTGGACCGGTCCCTTGCAGCCCCTCCATTTGGGATGCAACAGAAGGAGATGCCGTTGAACTTGCGGCAGTGGATGTGTTTTGCAAAGACACCGCTTGCTTAGCCGCCGCGGCCTTATTTTGAGCCTGAATTGCTTGGCTTCGTTGAGATTGAGTCAGCCAATCTTGAACAGAGCCTTCGTACTCGCGCCAAAATCCAGGCTGCGCTTCCGTGGCCTCGCAAGCAATGATGCTGGTGACCACATTGTCCATAAAAGCGCGATCGTGGCTGACCAAAAACACAGTGCCTTCGTAGTCTTGAAGCAACTCTTCCAGCAGCTCTAAGGTGTCAATGTCCAAGTCGTTGGTGGGTTCATCCAGTACCAAGACATTGGCGGGACGCGCAAACAGCCTGGCCAGCAGCAAACGATTGCGCTCTCCTCCCGATAGCGATTTGACCGGTGAGGTGGCGCGAGCGGGAGAAAATAAGAAGTCACCCAAATAGCTCTTCACGTGCTGACGTTTGTTGCCAATTTCAATCCACTCACTGCCTGGGCTAATGAAGTCCTCCAACGAGGCCTCAAGGTCCAAAGCGTTTCGCATTTGATCAAAATAAGCCACCTGCAAATTGGCGCCTTGACGAATGCTTCCGCTGTCGGCTTCCAGTTCGCCCAAGATCATCTTTAAAAGAGTTGTTTTACCAGCACCATTCGGACCCAGCAAACCAATCTTGTCGCCGCGCAGTAAGGTGGCGGTAAAGTCTTTAACAATGACCTTCACGTCACCCTCTGGCGAAGTGAAAGATTTGCATACATCTGTTATCTCCGCCACCAACTTGCCACTGGGGGCGCCAGAGGCCACTTCCATGCGAACTCGACCTACTTGTTCTCTTCTTGCACTGCGAGTCGCCCTTAAGCTTTCAAGTCTGACAATTCGGCTTTGGCTCCGTGTGCGACGAGCCTCTACGCCTTTGCGGATCCAAATTTCTTCTTGCGCCAACAACTTGTCGGCTTTCGCGCTGATCACGGCTTCTTGAGCCAGTTGCTCTTCTTTGTTAATTTGATATTGCGCAAAATTGCCGGGGTAACTTCGTAGGCGTCCACGGTCCAACTCAACAATGCAGGTCGCAATGCGGTCCAAAAAAGCGCGGTCGTGCGTGATGGCCACCACACTGCCTTTGAAGTCGATCAGTAAT
Source organism: Limnohabitans sp. (assembly GCA_030158125.1). Classification (GTDB taxonomy): domain Bacteria; phylum Pseudomonadota; class Gammaproteobacteria; order Burkholderiales; family Burkholderiaceae_C; genus Limnohabitans_A. Next base: position 495,670 of record JAOATL010000015.1, read on the forward strand.
TGCTCCAACCAAGAGATGGAGTCCAAGTCAAGGTGGTTGGTAGGTTCATCTAACAGCAAGACATCTGGCCGAGTAACAAGTGCTTGTGCCAGTGCCACGCGTTTACGATTGCCGCCAGACAGTGTGCCAATTTTTGCGGATGGATCCAAATGCAGTCGATGCAATGTTTCATCGACCCGCTGCTCCCAGCCCCACCCATCCAACGATTCAATTTGACTTTGCAAGGTGTCAAGGTCGCCCACACAGTTGCTGTAATCGTCGATCAGCTTCATCACCGGTGCTAGGCCGCGTTGAACGGCTTCGAAAATGGAATCCACAGGATCTAATAGGGGTTCTTGCGCGACATACGCAATGCGTACGCCTTGCTGAACATGCATGTTGCCGTCATCGGCATGCTCCATGCCTGCCAGAATTTTGAGGAAGGATGATTTGCCTGTGCCATTGCGGCCGATCAGACCAATGCGTTCGGACGTTTCGAGTGCAAAGTCTGCGTGATCCAAGAGTGCAACATGGCCATAAGCCAATGACGCGTCTAATAAAGTGATTAAAGCCATTGGGCCATTATCAATGACCCAATGAAAATTTTTTACAAAAGACTTGCGGACATCCGAAAAGTAGTGTTATAGTCGAGGGCTTCGCTGCTGAATAGTTGTTACAACATCGGCATCTAAGATCACAAGACTTCGTTGTGTAATTTAAAAGATGCAACACAGTTAAGTGGTTTGAAAAAAGTTTCAAATAAATGAAAATTTTTTCAAAGCATGCGAAATATGCGTGCTATACTGCAAGGCTTCGCTGATCGCAGCGAGTGATGCAAAAAC